>NZ_BILY01000094.1 GCF_004000805.1 Paenibacillus glycanilyticus NBRC 16618 | reverse complement strand
CTCAACGCCGCACGCCTGCAACACGCACATTAGTCGCCTTGCCTAAGCAAATAAGACCCTGAGAGGGTCTTATGATAACCACTATTACTCGGACTTCACCCGTTAAGACCCTGCCAGGGTCTTAACCCAACGCCGAACGCCCGCAACATGCCATTCACCCCCTTACCTATACAAATAAGACCCTGAGAGGGTCTTATGATCACCACTATTACTCGGACTTCACCCGTTAAGACCCTGTCAGGGTCTTATCCCCACGTCGAACGCCCGCAACACGCACATTAGCCGCCTTGCCTATGCAAATAAGACCCTCGCAGGGTCTTATGATCACCAATATTACTCGAACTTCGCACATTAAGACCCTGCCAGGGTCTTATCCCAACGCCGAACGCCCGCAACATGCATATTCACCGCCTTGCCTAAGCAAATAAGACCCTGGCAGGGTCTTATAATTACCAATATTACTCTCCTTTCACCCGTTAAGACCCTGCCAGGGTCTTAACCCTACGCCGAACGCACGCAACACGCA
>NZ_BILY01000092.1 GCF_004000805.1 Paenibacillus glycanilyticus NBRC 16618 | reverse complement strand
ATTAAATTTTCCACCATCTAACATGGTGGCTCGGGACGGAATCGAACCGCCGACACGAGGATTTTCAGTCCTCTGCTCTACCAACTGAGCTACCGAGCCTGATGTTTGATTAAATGGCGGAGCTGACGGGATTCGAACCCGCGGTCTCCTGCGTGACAGGCAGGCATGTTAGGCCTCTACACCACAGCTCCACATCGAATTCTCGGTAAAAACCGAAGATAAAGTTTTGGTTGCGGGGGCAGGATTTGAACCTGCGGCCTTCGGGTTATGAGCCCGACGAGCTACCGAGCTGCTCCACCCCGCGTCATTTTTAAAACATATATGGTGGAGGCTGAGGGGATCGAACCCCCGACCCTCTGCTTGTAAGGCAGATGCTCTCCCAGCTGAGCTAAGCCTCCATATTCTCTCGAGCGACTTTTATAATATATCACATTCAAGTCAGCTTGGCAAGAACTTTTTTTGTTTCTTTTTTGTAAAGATGGTGACCCGTAGGGGATTCGAACCCCTGTTACCTCCGTGAAAGGGAGGTGTCTTAACCCCTTGACCAACGGGCCTTGCATATTACGTAGCAATCAGCTATGTAAGAAATATT
>NZ_BILY01000091.1 GCF_004000805.1 Paenibacillus glycanilyticus NBRC 16618 | reverse complement strand
CCGTGGGGCGCGAGCTCGCGCCCCGCGTGGCCGCAGCCATCGGCGCCGGCCACGTCGCAGACGTGACCGCCATCGACGAAACCGATGGCGTGTTCACGCGGCCGCTCTACGCCGGCAAGGCGTTCGAGCGGCGCAGCTTCACCCCGGGCCGGCCGTGGGTCGTCACGGTCCGCCCGAACAACTTCGAGCCGGCCGAGACCCTGCCGGCCGGCGAGACCCAAGGCACCGTGCAGGCGCTGCCGTTCACGGTGCCGCCAATCCTGACCGCGGTGCGCTCGCTTGTGCGCCGCGCCGGCGGTCAAATCGATCTCGCCGAGGCCGACGTGGTCGTCTCCGGCGGCAGAGGCGTGCGCAGCTCGGCCGGCTTCGAGCCGCTGCAAGAACTCGCCGGCGTGCTCGGCGGCGCGGTTGGCGCCTCGCGCGGCGCTTGCGATGCCGGCTACTGCGGCTATGCCCTGCAGATCGGGCAGACCGGCAAGGTCGTTACGCCGCAGCTCTATATTGCCTGCGGAATAAGCGGCGCCATCCAGCATCTTGCCGGCATGAGCCAATCGCGCGTCATTATCGCGATCAACAAAGACCCCGACGCGCCAATCTTCAGCGTTGCTGACTACGGCATCGTCGGTGACCTGTTCGAGGTTGTTCCGCTATTAACGGAGGAGTTCCGCAGAACGCAATCCGGTTAACTTAATGGTTTTAAGCATTAACCAGGCTAAACATTGGGACGGTTAATCCTCTTGGTCTCCTAACGAAACTACAGATTCTTATTTCGCCAAAAAGAAGCCCAGCGCAATTCTAACGAAACTACATATCGCTATTGCGGCTAATTGGCCCTCTAAACCATTCAAATTCACCAAATAGCGATACCAGGTTTCGTTAGATTCCGTAAACTGCTTAAATCGGCCAAATAACGTTACCTAGTTTCGTTAGCGCAGTTTTCCGTAATATTTTGAGACTGTTATCGGGGTTTCCGGGTTTCGGGGTTCCGGGGGTTCCGGGGTTTCCA
>NZ_BILY01000090.1 GCF_004000805.1 Paenibacillus glycanilyticus NBRC 16618 | reverse complement strand
TAGGCCTGTTGATTAACCACAAAATGGTATAAAAAAAGACCGCTCATACGGTATAGTGTTTGTACCCCTACAAACCTACCGAAAGTGAGACGATCCTATGAGTTATCCTACAATGTTATCGCCTATTCTGCAATCCGTACTCCCCCAAGAAGAAATGCGAATCTTGCTTAATCAGCTCGGATACGTTGATACTGCTCGAAAATTTACGGTATATGACCTTTTTATGTTTCTGGCTGAATCTGCCCTCCAACAGTGGGACGGTTACCGAGACGGAGAGAAACGGATGACGTTCTACGGGCTGTCTAAGGTAGATCATTCAACCCTTTCTAAAAAAGCAAAAGACGTTCCATTTGAAATATTTAAGCAACTGCTTCATCTGCTTATTCAGAAATGTAATCGCCCTACACGCAGACGTCTTCGAATTCCCAAGGAGTTACTTTTAGTCGATTCTACCTCGATTACCGTTGGTCGTAATCGGTTGCCATGGACTCCAATAAAAGGAGAAAAGGCTGGCATTAAGCTGCATGTATCTCTCTTGGCGGGAGAAGGAAAGCTCCACAAAGTAACGGAGTCTACAGGTCTTCAACATGATTTAAACTTTTGTAATGATGTGACGGACTCTCAATATATCTTGGTAGCAGATCGTGCATATGGAAAACACAAACAGTTTGATCTTTACCTCGAACAGGAACAGCGCCAATACTTTGTTGTCCGGCTGCGTGACAATACGGTTTTTCAAGAACCTATTCAGCGAGAACGCAAACGCCCTTTTAAAGGCACGATTGAACGAGATTTTACCTGCCAATTAGGAGCGAAGGCAACCTTAACTCGGAATCGTTTTCGAGTTGTTATATTAACTGATCCAAGTGGTCGCCCTGTTATTCTTGCCACTAATTTACATCGCCCCTCAGCCGAACGAATAGCGGAGATTTACCGACAGCGTTGGCAGGTCGAAGTGTTTTTTCGCTGGATTAAACAACATCTCAACATCCCTAAGTTATTTGGCTCCACTCCAAATGCAGTATACGGTCAACTGTATACCGCCTTAATTGTATATGTGTTGCTTCAGTTCTTGTACGTCCAGGGAAACAGCTGGGTTCACCCTAGCTCATACCTATCTTTTGCTGAATTTGACAGACTAATTAGCCTTGCTGCTCTTCCACCAGAATGGAGGGTTTATTTGACTCTGCACGTCACTTTCCCTCAAACAAAATATTGGTAAATCAACAGGCCTA
>NZ_BILY01000089.1 GCF_004000805.1 Paenibacillus glycanilyticus NBRC 16618 | reverse complement strand
AGGAGGTGTTCACATGGGTGAGCAACGGCAAAGGTACACAGAGGAGTTCAAGCGTGAGACCGTAAAGTTTGTCCAGGAACAGACGAAATCAATTGGGGATATTGCTCTAGATCTCAACATTCCATCGAGTACACTTCACCAGTGGATGGGAAAGTATCGTACTTTCGAGAACGAGCCAATTGGGAACATGGATAAGATCCGGCAACTTGAACAGCAACTTCGTGAAAAGGAACGAGAGCTCGTGGAGAAAGATCGCCGCATTGCAGACGTTGAAGAGGAGTTAGCTATTATAAAAAAGGCAGTGCACATCTTCAGCAAGCCAAAGAATTGAGATTCCAGTTCGTTGAAGACAATCGCTCGGAGTTTTCTGTGGAGAAGATGTGCAAAGTTATGGGTATTTCGACGAGCGGGTACTACAAATGGAGAACAGCAGAACCAAGTCCACAGCAGTTTGAAAAGGTAAAAATCCAAGAGCGTATCCTCTTTCACTTCCATGACAGCAATGAGCGCTATGGAAGTCCCAAAATCACTCATTTACTTCACCAAGAAAAGCTATTGCCAACAGAGCGTACAGTGAGCAAGTACATGGCTGAGCTGGGGCTTCGTTCTTGTGTCTCCAAAAAGTATAAGGTGCAAACGACAGACTCTAATCACGATTATGCTGTGGCACCAAATACGCTCAATCAACAGTTTGAGACGCCAAAGCCTAATCAGGTTTGGGTAGCAGACATTACGTACATCGCTTGCAGGGAAGGGCGTCTGTACTTGGCAAGTATCATGGATCTCTGTACGCGAGAAATTGTAGGATGGCGCCTAGGAAGCCGTATGCAAACGGAGTTGGTTTTAGGTGCCCTCGAAGATGCAGAACAAGCGAAGAAGCCGAAAAAAGACCTTATCCATCACTCTGATCGAGGCTCCCAATATGCTTCAAAAGAGTATCGTGACAAGCTAGTAGAGTACGGGATGCAAGCAAGTATGAGCCGGAGAGGTAACTGCTATGACAATGCCAGCATGGAGTCCTTTCACAGCATTCTAAAAAAGGAACTGATCTACTGCAATCCAACCTTTAGAACGAAACAACAAGCACACCAAGAAATTTACCGCTACATTGAGTTCTTCTACAATCGCAAACGAATTCACGGCTCGCTTGGTTACATGTCGCCAGTTCGTTTTGCAGCTCAATTCAAGCAAGCAGAGGCAGCATAATTACACTAACTCAGTGTCCACTTTCTTGACAGAGGTCCA
>NZ_BILY01000088.1 GCF_004000805.1 Paenibacillus glycanilyticus NBRC 16618 | reverse complement strand
TGGTCATAACCCCGTCAAGTAGACATCTATAAAAAGACAACTCTATGCTGCGACCGTTTCACGGTATTCCACCGGGGAACGGTCGTTTAGCTTCTTCTGGAAGCGTTCGTTGTTGTAGAACGAAACGTATTCTTCAACCGCTTGTTCCAATTCAGACATCGTTTGCGGACGAACAAGATAAATCTTTTCCGTTTTAAGATGTGAAAAGAACGACTCGATGCAGGCATTATCATAGCAGTTTCCACGTCTAGAGTGGCTGCCAATGACCCCGAGCTTCTCAAGTTTGCGGTTATATGCGTTAGAGGTGTACTGGAATCCTTGATCGGAGTGCAGGAGAACACCGGTGAGATCTGCTCTCTCGCTTAGGGCGTCGACTGTTTTGGTAACAAGTGCAAGGTCGTTTCGTTCGGCCAACTGCCAGGCAACAATCTCATTGTTGTAGAGATCCAGAATAGCTGAAAGGTATGCAAATTGCTCTCCTACCCGGATATAGGTAATGTCCGTAACGAGTTTAAGCAGTGGCGCCTCTGCAGAAAACAGGCGTTCCAACCGATTGGGATAAACAACAGATACCTGCTTTCCGAAGAAGCGCCGCTTCTTTCGGATCACCGAGCGGATGTCCAGTTTCTTCATGAGCCGATAAACACGTTTATGGTTCACATGCAGTCCTTCGCGTTTCAAGGCGACTTTCATTCGTAAGTAACCAAAGTAAGGGTGTAGTCGGTGGATCGCCATGATATGCCTCTCTAGAAGTCGCTCTTCCTGTATACGAGCGGTTGGATCGGATACCCTTTTCCGCCACTTGTAATAGCCTGCTCGTGATACCTCGGCAAATTTCAGAAGCCAACGCAACGGATACTTTTGCCGCATTCCCTCAATGATCTCAAAACGAATGGCTTTGCTAGTCACTCCCCGTGTAGATTTGGATACCGCTTTTTTAAGTATTCAATCTCCGCTCTTAGGTAAGCCATTTCTTCCTCTACGCTGCTAAACTTAGTCTTCGGTTTACCCTTTCGCGTAGCTTCTTGTACGAAGGGCTGCCCTGCCCGATGTCGTTTGACCCATACCTCAACCTGCGTTTTGTTTTGTATTCCCAGACGCTTCGCAACCTCACGGTACGCCAAGTTGTCCTCCGTAACCAGCCTCACTGCTTCTAGTTTTAAATCTTCAGGATAACTTTTGTTCGTACGACCTGTTTTCCCCATGAAAAATCCCCTCCGGCAAACAACTAGTAAGTTCATCTTAACAGATGTCTTTTTCTTGTTGTCTACCGTGAGGGGATAATACCA
>NZ_BILY01000087.1 GCF_004000805.1 Paenibacillus glycanilyticus NBRC 16618 | reverse complement strand
GGATGACGTAAAATAGTCTGTGTACCAAGATCTGGAGTCTTTCCAGAACGCAAAAAAGTAGGGTATCCTCGGGATTGCGACATCACCAAGAGGAGGACCCTACTCGATGACTAATATACCCGAAAATGCCTTTCATAATCTACTTGAAAATACTGTTACTAAGCTGCTCCAAGAAAAGCTTGAACTGCTCCTTCAAGAAGAAATTAAGAATTACATGACCATTGAAAAACCGACTTCATCCAATAGCCGAAACGGACATTACAAGCGTTCGTTCCAGACGCGCTATGGCACCATTAACGCACTTCGGGTTCCACGTGACCGTAAAGGGACCTTCCAGACGCAACTTTTCGAGCCATACCAACGCAGAGAAGGATGGTTAGAGGAGGCCATTATTCACATGTACAAAGGTGGTATGAGTACGCGCGAGGTGGCTAAGTTCATCGAAAGTATGTTTGGCACACACTACTCTCCAACAACGGTCAGTAACATTACACAAACGGTTATGGAGGACATTGAAGAGTGGCAAACACGCCCCCTGGAGAAACGCTACTCCGTCCTCTACTTGGATGGTCTCTACGTCAAACTCAAACGTAACACGGTAAGCAGCGAAGCCGTGTACTTAGTGATGGGAATTGATGAGAAAGGAATTCGTCAAATCCTCGGCTTCTACGTTGGCGGTCACGAAAGCTCAAACGGTTGGCGCGAGGTACTCAAAGACCTTAAGAAGCGTGGTGCCACAGATGTATTGCTCGGCGTATTTGATGGCCTACCTGGTCTGGAAGACGCTTTTCGTGAGATCTACCCAATGGCTGATGTTCAGCATTGTGTCGTCCACAAAGTCCGTGCTACTTTCCCAAAAATCCGTATGGCGGATAAGACGGCGTTTCTGAGCGACCTGAAACAAGTCTACACCGCTATGGATAGGGATGTTGCCCTGGCTGTGTTTGATGGCTTCAAAAGTACATGGAGCAAGCGGTATCCAAAGGAAGTGAAGTCGTGGGAAGAGCAGCTTCCAACTTTGCTTACATTCTACAAGTACCCGTCATTAATCCGGAATGCGATCTACACGACGAATCCGATCGAGCGCATGAACAAAGAACTGCGAAAGCGGCTAAAACCAATGAACAGCCTAACTAACATTGAAGCTGCAGAGAAGATTATTTACTTACAAACCATTGATTACAACGAGAATTGGTGTGGTAGAGCCGTTCGTGGTTTTAGTGATCCTGGTACCAGAGCTGCGTTTGAAGCCATGTACAGTGAGCGTTACGCAAACAATTCATTTAAAGAAGAATGAGTTCCCGCGCCTTCGCTTGGGCTTTGCCCTCTAGAAGGTCAACAGCTAAATATTCATTTCCATCGTCCCGATGGAAATCCCTACTACACAAACTTCTTGACGCTA
>NZ_BILY01000085.1 GCF_004000805.1 Paenibacillus glycanilyticus NBRC 16618 | reverse complement strand
TGTTACTTTCGTTGTCGTTCGCGTTTCGTTATCATCGCGGCGACAAGTAATAATATATCACCTTCAAAAACAAAATGCAACTGTTTTATAAAAGTTTTTTTAAGAAAAGTTTTGAATAGAAAAAGCCGCGCTTTCCGGCACGACTTTTCGTTACAATTATGCTCCTGCGGCTGTCAAAATCCGCTCAGGTTTTGTATCGGCCATTACTTTATCGGCAGCCGGTTCGCCCGCCAATGCATATGGCAGGCAAAGCGGCACGCCTGTACGCGGATCGGGAACGATATCTGCTTCGATATTAAATACTTCACGCAAAACATCCGGTGTCATAACTTCGGCCGGGGTTCCTTCGCCTACGACAGTACCCTTCTTGATGGCAACCATGTGATGCGCGTAGCGCGACGCATGGTTCAAATCATGGACAACCATAACAACCGTACGGTTGTTCATCTCGTTAAGCTTCTGCAGCAAATGGAGAACCTCCAGCTGATGGGCCATATCGAGGAAGGTCGTTGGTTCGTCGAGGAACAAAATGTCCGTCTCTTGCGCAAGCGCCATTGCGATCCATGCGCGCTGGCGTTGACCGCCGGACAGTTGATCAACCGGGCGATCGGTGAATTCTCCCATGCCTGTCGCTTCAATGGCCCATTGGATAATACCTCGGTCTTCCTTCGTCAAGGAACCAAAGCCCTTCTGATAAGGGAAACGGCCATACGATACAAGCTCGGCAACGGTCAGGCCGTCCGGAGCTGTCGGATTCTGCGGCAAAATCGCAAGCTGCTTCGCCACTTCTTTTGTAGACTGCTTGTGTATCGATCTTCCGTCCAAGAGAACACTGCCTCCAGATGGATGCATCAACCGCGCCATCGTCTTCAGGATGGTTGATTTACCCGATCCGTTAGAGCCGACAAGGGCTGTAATCTTGCCTTGAGGGATAGCAATATTTAAATTTTGAACGATGAGTCGATCATCATAAGCAATGTCCAGATTCGAAGTCGCAAGACGAATCATTTGACCTGCACGCTCCTTCCGATGCCGTAAGGCAGATCGTGTCATTTATTATGCGCCTGCAGCGCGTCCGTGATAACAATTATCAATTAACTAGGTATAATGATAATCGTTCTCAGATGCGTTGTCAATGACAGAAATGTGATACTTGACCAATCGACATTGGATTAACCGATTTAATGTTTAAGGAACTTAACCTTACTCGAGCTTAAATCCTTGCTTTTCTAAAAAGGAGCGCATGTGAATGCGTACCGGACCCGCTTTGCCGGCCATTGCCTGTGACCATGTTGTACTGGCCTTCCCGTTCGATCTTGCCTTCATATAAGCGCTTAACGTTTCATCGTAGGTATCAATAGCAGAGTCTATGGCGCCCTGCTTGTAAGTATTCTCGAAATAGACCGCCTGGCGCGGCAGACGCGGCCGGTTAAGCGGAGATTGATCCGGCACGCCAATACACATCCCAAACACCGGGTACACATGCTGCGGGAGCTGTAGAAGCTCAGACACCTGCTCCGGCTGATTTCGGATCCCCCCGATATACACAATCCCAAGTCCGAGTGATTCAGCCGCTATAGCTGCATTCTGCGCCGCTAAGGCCGCATCCACCGTACCGATAATAAAATTCTCCGTCGTGCTGGGCATCTCGTCCTCATAATGTCGTTTAGCTGCCTGCTCCCAGCGGTACAGGTCAGCGCACCAGACGAGGAATACGGGGCTTTCCTCGATATAAGCCTGGTTACCCGCCAGCTTAGCCAATTCCCTGCGTAGTTCCATGTCCGTAATCCCAATGACGGAATAAGCCTGCATATTGCTTGAAGTAGACGCTTGCTGCGCCGCCGTTAATATGGCATCAAGCTGCTGCTCCGTTACCGGATCCTTCGTAAATTTGCGAATAGAACGGTGCTGCTTCAATAAAGCTATCACTTCATTCATTATTGATATCTCCTTTGCCCTAATAATGATATGGCTACAATGTAGCACAAAAAAACCTTCAGGACATCTCCTGAAGGTTTGGATGGTAAGTATGGTGCGCGTAGAGGGACTTGAACCCCCACGGTCGCCCGCCAGATCCTAAGTCTGGTGCGTCTGCCAATTCCGCCATACGCGCATGGGTGAAACTTATTAAGAAAAGTGAGCCATGAAGGACTCGAACCTTCGACACCCTGATTAAAAGTCAGGTGCTCTACCAACTGAGCTAATGGCTCGTATTAAAATGGCTGGGGATCAAGGATTCGAACCTTGGAGTGACGGAGTCAAAGTCCGTTGCCTTACCGCTTGGCTAATCCCCAATGTTGTAATGGTGGAGGCTGAGGGGATCGAACCCCCGACCCTCTGCTTGTAAGGCAGATGCTCTCCCAGCTGAGCTAAGCCTCC
>NZ_BILY01000084.1 GCF_004000805.1 Paenibacillus glycanilyticus NBRC 16618 | reverse complement strand
TATGTGGGGGCTGCCGATTAGCGGCAGCCGCGGCAGAGACGCCGATACGGGCGAAGACCCGGATCAAGGCTCGGTCTTTGATGGCGGCCGCGGCAGGCGCGGCGGCCGGGGCAACCGCAGCGGAGGCGGCGGAGGCCAGCGCGGCGACGCAAGATCACCGCAGGGTTCGAATTCTTCGAGCGGAACGAATAATTCCGGCGAGGAAGGGAAGAATAAAAAGAAGAAACGAAATGGCGGAGGCAATTCCACCGCGGCGTTCGTTCGTAAAAAACGTAAATAAATATTTAACATGACAAACGTACTATAACTCTAAATAACGGCGCTGCAAGACGGGGCGCAGGCTGCGGAGAAGCAGCGCCGTTTTCCTTGAATAAGCTGGGAAAATATATTTAAGCTTGTCGCTTGATTTTTGATTTTGGGTATAGTACACTCAAAGCAATTGATGATATGAACCTGAATTCACATATTGAAAAGGGTGTCATTTAAGTCATGGACCTTTTTCAATGTGTGAATTTTTTGTTTCGATACGAAATAGGCGCATATTAATACATTTTTGGAGGTAATACACATGCAACAAGGTACAGTTAAATGGTTCAACGCTGAGAAAGGTTTCGGCTTCATCGAAGTTGAAGGCGGCAATGACGTATTCGTACACTTCTCCGCAATCGTTGGCGAAGGCTTCAAGACTCTTGAAGAAGGCCAACGCGTTGAGTTCAACGTTGTTCAAGGCAACCGCGGACCACAAGCTGAGAACGTTGTTAAGCTGTAATAGCTTAATTTAACGAACGAAGACCGCCCTTAACGGGGCGGTTTTTTTGTTTATGTAAGCGATGTATTTTCGAGTCTTGCTTTAGATTTATAAAGTTGTTACAATGTATTCCTAATAACGCTTAACGCTTCTCTATCGGAATGCGTAAACGAAAATGAGGTGAACCGCTGTGGGTGCTAAAAAAAATGACGGCAAACAGCTCGCTCAAAACAAAAAAGCTTCCCATGATTACTTCATTGAGGATACGTATGAAGCGGGAATCGTGCTGATGGGCACGGAGATCAAGGCTCTCCGCATGGGGAAAGCGAATATTGGCGATGCGTTTGCGACGATTAGGAATGGCGAGATGTTTATTCATAACATGCATATCAGTCCTTTTGAACAGGGCAACCGCCATAATCCGACTGATCCGACCCGAGCTCGGAAGCTGCTGCTTCACAAGCAGCAAATTCACAAACTGCTCGGCCAATCCAAGCAAGAGGGCTACTCGATTGTGCCGCTAAAGATTTATGTGCGTAACGGCTACGCGAAGCTTTTGATTGGTCTTGGTAAAGGTAAGAAGCAATACGATAAGCGCGATACGGCCGCGAAGCGCGATGCGCAACGGGATATCCAGCGTGCGCTGCGCGAGAAGCAGAAAGTCGTAAGGTAATTGGCATTTGCTTCACTCGCTGGTTCAGGTTCCAGCTTTCCGCCATCATTGGCATTAAGAATCTAAGCATTAGCAATGAAGTTCGTGTTATACTAAAGTAGCGCTAAGGGATACGACGCGCTGCTGCAACAAATGTTTGAAGAAATACTTGCTTGTAATGAGTAGCGCAGAAGCGCTGCACCTCATTCCGGGCGTTCTTACAGCTAATCGGTCGAAATACACCGTTTATGCGATATTGGGGGCGTTTATGGATTCGACGGGGATAGTACGAGCACGGGTTGCGGGTAGCAGGGAGTCGTCTGCTTCATCAACGCTAAAGCCTATTAAATGGCAAACAACAACAAACTTACGCTTTCGCAGCTTAATAACCTGTGAGCGTGCTCCTACCTAGCATCGCCCATGTGACTAGACTAGGGGCTAACAAGTAGTGGGATACGCCGCTTCGGTCTCCGCCTGGGGTCGACGGAAGAAGATAATCAGGCTGACCCAACGCGTAGTCGGTTACGGGACGACGCTCGGGTGACATCAATACTGTGACTACACCCGTAGAAGCCTGTGTGGCGTTGTCTTCGGACAGGGGTTCAAATCCCCTCGCCTCCACCATCATGAACCACATCCGCATGAGGATGTGGTTTTTGCTTTTTTTTGATACGAAAAAAGCTCCGTTCTTAGTAGATCGGAGCTTTTTTGTGTTTATTTAGACACAAGTAAAGGATTGAATGGATTGCAGGCTCAGGCCGGTATACATCCAGAATCTACCGTTCCATTGAAACCCGGCGACTGAAGTACGCCCTAAGAAAACCGGGAAGAACCAGAATTGATTCCCGTTTCTTAGCCAAATGTACGTATTCCTGAACATGCAACGTGAAATCGCGCCAGGATCAACAGCAAACGGCTGAACCGCGGGTTGTTGAGGGATGAATCCCGGCGGAGGTGAACTAGGTGCCATCGGCTGGCCCTGTTGTCCCGGAGGTCCTGGAATTCCTGGAGGTCCAGGAGGCGGTCCCGGTGGGCCTGGCTGTCCAGGGAATCCGGGAGGTCCAAAAGGTGGGAAAAATGACATGATCTTGTCACTCCTTATATGATGGGCTAAAACATTGTATGTAGGAGCGGAGATAAGGGAATGGGCGTAACCGATATTCTTTTTAAGCAGGAAACAAGCTAATGAAAGTTATGAGAATGCCCAATTTCTGGTGAAAAACTAGCTGTGCGAATAGAAATTGTCAACTAAAGTTGGTATTTCGATTTGTTAAGTTCTTCTATAATGAAGCAAAAGAATTAGGGGTTTTTTGGCATGTTTGCGACGTTTTCCGTATGCGCGACCGAGGCTTGTCAACGAAAGTACATGGATTTTCTTTTAGCGAATTATGAGGATCTACGGCTGCCGTATCCTTTCCTCGTGGCGTTCGGTTTTATCGCCAGCCCTATTCTGATGGGGCAGGAATGTTTTCTCTGCCTGGACGGTGAGGGGGAAGTCATTGGCGCATTCGGCTATATTCATGGCACGGGAGAAGGCAATTACGAAGATCGGCATGTCGTGCAGCTGCAAGTTGCTCTTCTGTCCGAGTCTTATAGGTGTACAAGGGTTTTTCTTGAAGGATTACAGATGCTTTCCAGACATTTAAACGAGCTTAACGGGACAGTGAACGAGCTGGTTTTTTGGACGGGGATGGATGACTACGCAATAAGGCTGTTCAATAAGTTCGCCGAACGGACTGGAGACGGAGAGTTGGCCATTGGTTACCGGGTCACTTTGCGCCAATTAAATAAATACTTAGCAAAATTCAAGCGAGAGCACTAGCGTAAAGCAAAGGTCCTCGGAGTGCGGGCATGAAGGGGGGAATCGTAGTGGGCCGTCTATTTCCGGCAGCTTGCCATCAGGATCGAGATTTTGCTAGATTTGCCCGATATTTTCTCGCGTATAGCTATGAATTTGATGAACGTTTATTGTTTTATGATGCTATTGCACATTTGACGCTTTCCTTGAATGGGAGCCGGCTGTTGTTATTTGATGACGAGCATGGCAAGCTGCAGGGTTATATTCAATATCGGTTGGAGGCTGAAGGCGAGACGGTATTTATTGAGTCGGCGATTCTATCTCCCGCCTATCGAAGCGGCATGCAATTCTATAAGGGCTTCGCTAAATGGACGAACCACATCATGGAGGAACATGACGAGATTCAGAGGGTTAGATTCCATGTACGCGCCGATCATGCCTACTTGATTAATTTGTATTCTAAATTCGCTCGAGAGATTGGAGAAACGGTGAGCCGGGGGAGTGCGGAGCTTTTATTCGAAACCGCATTCGACGAGCTTCGGAGCTATTTGAGGTCAGATGATACTAAGTAAAGGAGGTGAGTAACGATGATACCGGTTGGCCAATCTCTAAAGGGAACAACTAAAGGCAGTGGTTTCGGAAAAATCAGCATTCTCGATGCTTTGAAGGCAAACGAGCAAGTGAGAACTTCTGCCGCGGCAGCGAAGTAATCAGAACTATTCGCACAGGGGTTGTCTCGAAGTCATAATGATATGGCTTATGGGCAGCCCTGTTTTGTTATTCGAGAGGTTTTAAAGTTTTTTTAAAATAATGCTTGCCAAGTGCTTTTGATCTATGTTATATTCTAATTCCGGCCGAGAGAGACAAGCGGTTCGGACGAAAAGCTGAACATCATTGAGAAATTCGATA
>NZ_BILY01000083.1 GCF_004000805.1 Paenibacillus glycanilyticus NBRC 16618 | reverse complement strand
TGATTTGCCCGCCAATGCGGCAGGCTGGACGATTGCTCGTCCGGCCTGCCGCATTTTTTTTGAAAGTCGGAGACATTTCGTACGCAAAATGATGAAAGCTTGGAGATATCTCTTATTTATACTTGGGTCAAGCCTCCGGCAAGAGGAGGCTAATGCGATACCAGAGTAAATACATGAAAAGGAATGAATAGGATGAAAAAAATGGGTCTAATCATACTCACCGTCTCGCTAATCGTGCTGGTTATGGCCGCTTGCAGTAATAGCAGAAGCTTGGAAGCAGACGATAAAGCAAGTCAAGAGCCAGGCAAGACGACTGTTCCGTCCGGGACAACGGCAAACGCGGACCCGGATGGGGAAGCAGCCGGAGGAGATCCGAAAACAATCGTATTCTCCGTCTTCTGGCCAAGCGAGCAATACGAACAAGCGGTAAAATCGTACGAAGCGGCTCATCCGAATATCAAAATCAAGCTGCAGTACGGGTTAAGCGAACCTTACAGCGACGAGAGGGGAGGAGAGCAAACGGATGCTGACATCGAGAAGTTTACGTCAACCACAAACGCGGCGATGCTGGCAGGAAAGGGACCGGATCTGGTCGATCTCCGGTATTTGGCGGCAGACGATTACGAAAGGCATCATTTGCTCGACGATTTATCCGCAAGAATGGACCAAGATCCTATGTTTCGCAAGTCGGACTACTTCACGAATATATTAGGCGGAGAACAGGGAGAAAAGAGTCTGTACAGCCTTCCGTTGTCCTTCAGCTTAAGCGGCATGGTTGGAGATCATAGCGCGATTGCCGCCACCGGCGTTAAGTTCGACGACCATTCGTGGACATGGAATGATTTTATGTCGGCGGGCAAGGAATTGGTGGACGCAAAAGGTAAATATAAGGCGGCTATTGTCAGCGGAGAAGGCCTTCAAGTCGGCGGTACCGATTATTTCGTGCGGAGCATTGTCGCGGATAACTATAGCAGATTCGTAGACGAGACGAACCGGAAGGCAAGCTTTGATACGCCGGAGTTCATTGGTTTGCTGAAGCAAATCAAAAGCATGTTTGACGATGGAATCGTCAGCACGTCGGAACGGGGGTATTTTACGAACGTGTCTATCTTGTCGCCGGAAGATTATTTAACGACGTTAAATGTATTCGGCAAGGATACGGAATTTTACATCAAACCTCATGCGGATAAAGAGGCTGCGGGCACTTCCTATGAAACGAGGTCCGATATTGGAATAAACACCAATTCCAAAGTAAAGGACGCAGCCTGGGATTTCCTGAAATACATGATGGATCATACGGCGATCGGCCTGCCCATCAACAAAGAGCGATTCGCTGACGCCGTACAAGCCGTGAAGAAGCAAGGAACGATAACGCCGCCAACCATCGGCTCGCAGCACGGCGAATCCTTCAAGGTGGATGAGGCGCAGCTTGACAGGCTTGAAGGATTCGCGAATGCCGCTTCCCGCAAGAAGAACGCATCCGGCAAAGTACTGGATATTGTATCCGCCAATACCGCTGCCTACTTCGCCGGCCAAAAATCCGCGGAAGACGTAGCGAAGCTGATCCAAAATAAAGCGATGACGGTCCTCAATGAGTAGAAGAGGATTGCGGAGATGGAGAGGGGACGGTATGACAGCCGCGCTGTTCCTTGCTCCCAGCTTAATCGGCTTTTCCGTGTTTTATCTCATTCCGTTTCTGCTAGGCATTTATGAGTCCTTCACTGACGGCGCACTTGGCGGACAATTCGTAGGCTTCAGCAATTATTCGGAGCTTCTCCACAGCGCCTCTTTCCGTAAAGCGGCTGGCAATACGATGCTGTTTACATCGGTTGGCGTACCGCTATTAATCGCGCTGTCCTTAACGCTAGCGCTCCTCCTGAATAGGCGGATCTTCCTGCGCAGTACGTTGCGGACCGCGTTTATGCTCCCGCTAGTCGTACCGGTAGCATCCGTCGTGACGGTCTGGCAAATCTTTTTCGACTGGAACGGGACTTTGAATGCATGGTTGCATGCCTTTGGAATAGCCCGGATTGATTGGATGCAGTCGAATTGGTCCATGAGTATCGTTATCGCGATGTACGTATGGAAGAACATCGGCTACGACATGATCCTGCTGCTGGCAGGACTGCAATCGATTCCGAAGGATTATTACGAGACCGCGTCGCTTGAAGGCGCCGGCCGTTTCCGTCAATTTCGCCATATTACGCTCGTTTATTTGACGCCAACCTTATTTTTTGTGCTGCTGATCTCGATCATCAATTCGTTCAAGGTATTTCGGGAGACGTATTTGCTGGCCGGAGATTATCCGTATGACCGGTTGTATATGCTGCAGCATTACATGAACAACATGTTTTTCGAACTGGATGTTCAAAAGCTGACTGCTGCCGCGACTATGATGGTCGCTTGCATCGTGCTCTTGACCTCGGGACTGCTCCGCGCTGAACGCCGGTTCAGGGAACAAACGGAGTAGGGGGAAGGAGGATCCATGAATATTAGAATATCCGGACTGGCATTAACGGTAATTCTTGCCGTATTTGCGGCTGTTATGCTGTTCCCGATTGGCCTTACGCTTGTAAGCTCCTTAATGACGGAAGCCGAGCTTAGCCAAAATTACGACTTAATCGGACGAATGGTGGATACGGACAGCGGCGGGCGGGATGCTTTCGTGAATCTGAAGCTGCTGCCCGACTGGCTGTCATTCAAACCATACGCGAAGGTATTGTTTCTGAGTCCGAAGTTTCTTTCCATGTTCTGGAATTCTGCCGGGCTTGCAGGGCCTATTGTGATCGGTCAGATTATTGTCGGTTCGCTGGCGGCTTACGCTTTCGCGAAGCTGCGGTTTCACGGCAGAGACAAGCTGTTTCTCGTCTATTTGATGACGATGCTTATGCCTTTCCAGGTTACGCTCGTCCCCAACTATCTCGTTATCGACATGCTGGGACTCATGAACCATTCTTCATCTATTGTGCTGCCAGGCATATTTGGCGCGTTTGGCGTGTTTATGCTGCGGCAATTTATGGCCCATATTCCATATGCGCTTTCGGAAGCTGCCAAAGTCGACGGAGCAGGTCCGTTTATTATCTTCTGGCAGGTAGTTCTTCCTCTGACCACACCGGGTATCGCCGCTCTGGCTGTGTTGCTGTTCGTCGATTACTGGAACATGATCGAGCAGCCGCTAATTTTCTTGCAGGACGCTGCCAAGCAGCCGTTGTCCCTCTATTTGGCGCAAATCAACCAATCGGAACGGGGGGCCGGGTTTGCCGCTTCCGCGTTGTATATGGCCCCGATGGTGCTTTTGTTTCTGTACGCGGAATCTTATTTCGTGGCAGGGATTCAACACACGGGCATAAAAGGATAATCTCAGGAGTGAATAGGATGAAAGAAATAAAGTCCGGTTCCGGCAAACGGAAGCTGCGACTGCTTGCCGGTCTGTTTCTGATTCTGCTGGCGGTAAGCACTCTTGCGGGAAATACGATCAGGAACCTGTCCTTGCAGAAGGTCTACACGCAAACCGCGTCCAAGGGATCGGTCACGCATGAATTCGAAGGCAAAGCGACCGTTCAGCCGGAGCAGACGCAAGCCCTTATGAATCCGTCAGGCTGGAAGGTGAAGAAGGTGCTTGTTAAACAAGGCGATAAAGTAACGAAAGGGCAAAAATTAATCGAATATGACGGCAGTGAAGCGATGCTTCAGCTCGACGATATGAAGACAAGTCTCAAGAAACAGCAATTGTCCTTGAGTCAACTGCAGACGGATTATATTACTGCGGTAACCGAAGGAGACGAAAGTGCCCTCTCTGCCGCCAAGCTCGCGCTGGACTCCGCCAAGCTTGACATAGCCTCGCAGGAAAATCACATACAGAGCCTGCTAAAGAGCATTGCGGAAAGCCAATCCGTTTCCGCGCCTTTTACGGGCATTGTAACCGAAGTTACTGCGCTGGTTGGTTCGGGTTCCGGGGGAGGGCCGGATATTGTACTCGCAAATGCATCCGAAGGCTTTAAGATCCGGCTGCAGGTACCGGGCGATATAGCAAGACTGCTGGAAGTCGGAGAAACGCTCGATCAAATGACGATCGCGGGCAAGGACGCGGAGCAGCTTACGGGTACGATAACGGCTATCGATAATGACCTGAATGGTGCGGCTTTGGATACGCCTGACAGCGGCATACCGCCGTTTTCTAACGATTCCGATTCCATGCCGGGCATCGTAACGGTTCGGCTTAAGGACAATAAGCTGCTCGGAGGCGAACGCTTGCAGGTTAAGATCGTGAAGAGCAACAGCGGGAATATCCTTACGCTGCCGAACGAAGCCGTGCATCAGGATGACCAAGGAGCTTATGTATTTACGCTGGAAAGCAAGGAAGGACCTCTCGGCAATGCCTATCATGCCGTTAAAACCCCTGTTAAGGTTACGGACTCCAATGCCTATTCGACGGCTGTTACGGAAGGGCTGTTCGAGGAGCAGGAGGTAATCGTGAGCAGTACCGGCTATCTCATTGACGGGGCGAGAGTCAGAAGGTAACAAGAAAAGCCGCTATAG
>NZ_BILY01000082.1 GCF_004000805.1 Paenibacillus glycanilyticus NBRC 16618 | reverse complement strand
CACCCGCAAAACGGGTTGGAATCGGATTCTTAACGATGTGCGACATCGTTAAGCCGGTCGCGATCGCCGGAAACGAGGGGCTTAACGATACGGCAGATCGTTAAGCTCCTCCTCAGAGGAGCGCATCGCCTCTGAAGAGCCTCCGACCGACCATGATCAGCCCGTTTTAACCTTCATATAGGTCGAATTGGGTCGAAAATTTTACTTTTGGTGAAATGTTAAAGTATGATGGATACATAAGAAGTTTTCGTGAGATTTTACCGTGGTATGGAGGGAATTCCCATTACGAACATGATGTTGAACGACGCAATGACGATGCTCAAGCTGACAAGCCGGACCTTTTACATTCCCATAAGCAAGCTGATACCGGAGTTGAAAGAAGCCGTGTCGTCCGCCTACCTGTGCATGAGAGCAATTGACGAGGTAGAAGACGACGAGAAGCTGCCGGCTCCGATCAAAAAAGAACTGCTGCTTGGAGCAGCGCAAGCGATGAAATCGCAAAATATCGAGGAATCGCTTCATCAAGTGTGGCAGCCTTACCGGGATAGGCTTCCCGAAGTTACGGTGAGGATGTCCGAATGGGCGCAGCTGTGTCCGGCAGGCATTGCGCCTACCGTATACAACTACATTACGATGATGGCTGAGCAGATGGCGGATTGGGTTGGAACCTCGTGGAATATCCGCACGGAAGAGGATCTGGACAAGTACACCTACAGCGTTGCCGGGATGGTAGGCGAAATGCTGTCCGATATCTGGCGCTGGTATGACGGAACGGAGACCGATCGCGTAAAAGCGGTTGCATTCGGCCGCGGCTTGCAAGCGGTTAACATTATGCGTAACCGGTCGGAGGATATGGAACGCGGCGTTGACTTCTTTCCGGATGGCTGGGACCTGAAGGATATGCTGAGTTACACCCGGCGTAATCTGAAGCTGGCGGATGAGTATCTCGCGGATTTGAAAAAAGGTCCTGCGCGCACCTTCTGCCAAATCCCGTTGTCCCTTGCCCATGCAACCGTTAACCTGATTGCCGTCGGCGGCAATAAACTGACGCGGGACGCCGTGCTGAAGATCGTCAGCAAAATCAAGTAAATCCATACAAAAGAAAGTGCCCCACAGCACGGTGCTGTGGGGCTAAGTATTTATATTATTAAAAGGGGGGTTGAGTTCTATTATAGGCAATGTTCATTAAAGAAAGATGAACGTTACATTTCGAGTATGTTACAAATTTTAACCAAACAATTCCAATCGCTTAGGTGAGCCTATGCCCGCCGTCCACATGCTGGACGGTACCGGTAACAAACGAGTTTTGGATCAGATAAAGCACGCATAACGCAACATCCGAAGCAGAGCCGATCCGCTTAGCGGGAAGCTTTCCGGCCACCGCATGATACAGCTGATTTCGCGCGTCCTCCGGCATTTTGCTTCGGGAAGGCGTATCGATAATACCGGGAGAGACCACGTTGACCCGGATCGGGGCAAGCTCAAGCGCAAGCGTCTGTCCCAGATTCGAGACGGCTGCGTTAACCGCCCCCAAAGCCGCTGATCCCGCCATCGCTTTATAGGCTGCAACTCCCGAAAATAAAGTAATGGACCCTCCGTCGGCAAGCTTAGCCGCACCGTATTTGGCCGCATAGTATTGTCCCCAGAATTTATTCTCGAACAGCTCTCGGGAACGGGCCGATTCGGTCTGAAGGAAAGAACCGCCCGAGGTTTCGGCCGCGCTTACTACAAGATGATTCAGATCCCCAACCTTCTCGAAAAAAAGCTTCACTTGTTCCTCATCGGTTGTATCCAGCACGTAAGCGGATGCGGCAGGACCCAATTGGTTGGCAGCCGCCTGAAGCTTAATCTCCGAACGGCTTGCAATAATCACTTCCGCTCCTTGCTCGATAACCTGCCGTGCCGTCTCCAGTCCTATCCCCGAGCTTCCCCCGATAATGGCAATTCTTTGACTCTGCAGCATGTTTGATTCCTCCCAATTTGAATGGATGAGCGCTTTGCTCTTGCAATGAGCACAGCATACCGCCAACAATTCCGTTTGGGAAGTAGTGTTATTTTATTCATATAGTTACCGGAAAGTAAGTATTGTGCGGGAACGAGGCTAACGGGTTTATTTTATTTTTCAGCCAGTGTAAGGCCAAACCGTTTCAATTCGATAAAAATCCCCTCCAGCTGCCTGCCCCTCTCCGTTAACGTATACTCCACTCTAGGCGGCACCTCCGGATATACCTTACGCCCGATAATCCCTTTTGCTTCGAGCTCTTTCAGTCTGAGCGACAGCGTCTTGGGGCTGATGCCTTCCATTCCTTTCAGCAGATCGCTGAAGCGTAACGTTCCCTCGATCAGGAGATCGCGGATAATAAGGAAGGTCCATTTGGTTCCTATGACGTCCAGCGCGGCTTCAATCGGACACGGCTCGCCTGGTGTTCCTTTGTTTAATGCAACAGGTTCAATCACGTTGTCTCCATCCTTCCCTTGGAAAACTCTGTCTATTGCTCTCATAGTAGCATAATCCATCGCTCCGGAGGAGTAGCTGTCCAAGCCGAATCGAGGGACGCGCATACGATAAAAGGCAGGTAATCTAGCAGCGAAAGGAGAGAGTCGGTATGGCAGCAAAGGGGAAAGGCAACCGGGAAAACCAGGTATATTCAAACCGGGTCGTACGTTCGGAGTTCGATAAAAATTGGAGAAGTGTTATTACGGGAAGCGGGTATTTCGTCTATATTGCGAAGAGAAACAATGCCCAAGTCACGGTTTTGCTTACAACGGGCGCGGAAAAACTCATTACTTTCAACAAAGGCGGCAAGGTATTCGTAGGCTCCGGCGGCGTCAGTCATTATACAAAGCCGCATTGGGTGAAAAACCTATAGCGGACTAACCTCTTGGAGCCTGAGCGTTGCGGTTTCCAAGGGGTTATTTTTATAGTAAGATGGGTTTGTTAGGATTCGGATGCAGGGAGAGATAGAGTCATGAACGATTTGATGAAGACATTGCTTGCACAGGAAGAGGAGCTTCAATTCGATTCCTTCACCAATGAGGACGCGCTGCAATTAGGCAATATCGTGGTACAGCATGCGAAGGATGCAATCGGCAAAGGGATTGCCGTACATATCGAGAACGATGAGCATCCGCTGTATACCCACTACATGGCGGGTACTTCGAAGGACAATATTTACTGGGTGAATACGAAGAAAAATGTTGTGAACCATTTTGGCCACAGCTCTTTATATGTTGGCGAGATGTTCCGTGACCAAGGGACAACGTTCCCGGAAAGCTCGGGCTTGCCGCTGTCCGACTATCAAGGCGAAGGCGGATCGTTCCCGATTATCGTCCGCGGCCAAGGCAAAGTCGGCACGATTACCGTATCCGGTCTGACCGGCGAAGAAGACCATCAAGCGGCGGTAGACGGCATCCGCAAGTTTTTGAAGAAGTAGCAGGGCGGTACAATGAATAGACACCTCCGTTTTAATCGTCCCGATTAGGTATGGAGGTGTTTTTATGTTTGCCTGCGGTTGAAAGGAGATAGTCCGGATGAGGGCGAAAGCTATTTTTCTTGATTTTTACGGGACGCTGGTGCATGAAGACGACGATATTTTACCGCCGATCTACGATCAGATCCGGGCAAGCATGGAGACCTCTAGCGAGCCTGGCGAGATTGGTCAATATTGGTGGAAAACGCTGTCGGGCTTGTTTGATGCCAGCTTCGACGATCGGTTTAAGCCGCAGCGGGAGCTGGGGCTTCTGTCTCTTGCCGAGACGCTGGCGCATTTCGGTTCGGATTGTTCGGCGGAGCAGCTGATCCGCGGGCAGTTTGATCACTGGATGAAGCCGGAATTGTATGAAGACACCCTGCCTTTTCTCTCGACATTCCGTCATCTTCCGATTTATATTTTATCCAATATCGATACGGCGGATATTGCGGCAGCGGCTATGGTTCACGGGATAAAAGTGACGGACATCATTACCAGCGAGGATGTACGGGCTTATAAGCCGCGTCCGGAATTGTTCCTTGAGGGCATGAAGCGCTGCGGTCTAAAGCCTTCGGAGATTGTGCATATCGTTGACTCCTATAGCAGTGATGTTATCGGAGCAGGCAGGCTAGGGATTCGGACGATCTGGCTGAACCGGCTCCATAAACGGCAGCCGCATGGGCCTGAGCCGGATTATGTTTGTTACGATTTAAAAGCGGCTGAACAGTGGCTGCTGCAGAGCAAGGAAAACGAAGCGAGATAAGAAGCAGATGCTTTTGGGAGGATCAAGATGGACAAGCCGCTGACTGGCGTGGGTGCAACTTACGAGCATAGCAAGCTGCTCGTGGACAGCTACCGGAGATGGACGGGGCAGGAGTTGATGCCCGTTGAGAATAGCAGGGAGAAAGGGCTGGAGGAGCTGCTGTTTACGGCTCCGAGAGTGATTTTGTCGCATGGGACGGAAAGCGATCCGGTGCTGAATTACGGCAACCGGATGGCACTGGAGCTGTGGGAGATGTCGTGGGAACAGCTTACGAGCACGCCTTCGCGGCTTACGGCAGAGCCGATGGAACGGGCGGAACGGGACCGGTTTTTTACGCAGGTGACGGCAAACGGTTATGTCGATAATTATACCGGTATCCGGATATCCAGATCGGGACGGAGGTTCTATATCGTTAACGCTACGGTGTGGAATCTGGTGGATGAGCAGGGGATTTACAGAGGACAGGCGGCGACCTTCCTGGATTATAAGTACTTGTAGGGTTCTCTGCGCTGCAACCTTTAATTGTTAAGGCTTGTCCCGTTATTTATCTAGTTACAAGCTGCCGGAGAGAGATTTATACTAGGAAGAGATTAGCTGACAGGAGATGAGCCTAAGTCGTTATGTTAATTCAATCCGTTAATACGTCCAGCAAGGCTGTTGCTTTTACGTTTGATGATGGACCCAATCCGGTGTACACGCCGGAGCTGCTGGAGATTTTCGCTGAAGCCGGGGGAAAAGCAACCTTCTACATGATCGGCGAGCAAATCGCCGCTCATCCGGAGGTAGCGAGGCTTGTCCATGAGCAGGGGCATGAGATCGGCAACCATTCGTATACGCATCCCAATATGACCGAGCTGTCGGATGAGGAATTCGAAAGCGAGCTCTCGCGTACAGAGGAGCTTATCAAGCAAGTCACGGGAACGAGGGCTGCAACGATGCGTCTGCCTTATCTGGCAGGGGACGAAAGAGTGCAGGCGATTCTTGAACGCGAGGGATATCCGTCTATTGGCGCTTTGAACATGGATGCGAAGGATTGGGATATGCCGGGCGTTGACCATATCCTCGAAACGACGCGCAGGGAAGTGCGCAATGGCAGTATCTTGATCTTCCACGACGGATTCGGCGACCGTTCGCAGTCGGTGGAAGCGGTGCGCGTGCTGACGAAGGAGCTGACGGCGAGCGGGTACCGGCTGGTAACTGTAAGCGAGCTGCTTCGCTTGGCCGAGTAGAACGGCCCGGGAAGCTTAACGATGCGGGGCATCGTTAAGCACGTGAAAAACCTGCGAAAAAGCAAGTAAAGCGCCCGAATCGCGCAGCTTAACGATGCGAGACATCGTTAAGGCGGTAAAAAGGGCGTAAGCGGGATGCTTAACGATGCGCGACATCGTTAAGCACGTGAAAAATGCGCGAAAAAGCGTGTAAAGCGCCCGAATCGCGCAGCTTAACGATGCTAGACATCGTTAAGGTGGTAAAAAGGGCGTAAACCGGGAGGCTTAACGATGCGCGACATCGTTAAGCATGTGAAAAATGCGCGAAAAAGCGAGTAAAGCGCCCGGATC
>NZ_BILY01000081.1 GCF_004000805.1 Paenibacillus glycanilyticus NBRC 16618 | reverse complement strand
GGGGAGTTAAGATCCCGGGAGGGTCTTATCCCGTTCCAGTCACCCGTTAACGTGGCAGGTAAGACCCTCGGGGGGTCTTATTTGGCCTAGACTAATTCCATAAGGACTTAACTTGGGATAGCCAGAAATTACGTTGGATTTGCTCCAGTAAAACAAAGCTTTTTGCCCCGCATTATAGGCTTATGTTGGATTTCCTACCGTCTATTTCGCCTATGTAGGCTACTCCGAAGGCAAATGTCCAATTTTGCTGGATGAAATCCCATGTAGAGTTACTTACTGGTCGATAACGCATCATTATGTTGGATGAAATCCAGTCTGAGCGGGGAGTCTGTGCCACAGGTCTACGAGCTGTGTCTATACCAATGCCCCAGAACACCGGCACATGTGCCGCCCAAGCACCCGTCCTCACCTCCCCCTCACTCCGCTTAATTCCGCAGCGGCTTCCCGGTGGAGAGCATGTGGCTCATGCGGTCCTGCGTTTTGCGCTCGCCGCAGAGGCTGAGGAAGGCTTCGCATTCCAGGTCGAGCAAGTACTGCTCGCTGACCTCCGCTCCCGGCGCGGCATCGCCGCCGGCCATCACATGCGCGAGCTTATTGCCGATAAGTGCGTCATGCTTACTGATCTGCCCGCCCAGCAGCAGGCCATGCACGCCCATGCGAAGCACGGCTTTGCCTTCGCGGCCAGCCACGCGGACGCGAGCTTGGGGCTGCGGCGTATAGCCTGCCCGGTCCAGCTCGAGCACCGCCCGCTTCGCTTCGGCAATCCGTGCGTCCTGCCGCATAATGACGCGGTCCTGCGGGCGCTTCAGCCCGATGCGGTCAACATCAAAGCCGCTGGTGGACGTTTTGGCCATCGCAACCGTCTCGAACAATGCGTTCAAATGCGGCTGGATTTCGCCGCCCCCTGCCCTTGCGGCAGCCATAACGGCTGCTTCTTTCGAACCGCCTCCGGCCGGGATCAGTCCTACCCCGGTCTCCACGAGACCGAAATACGTCTCCGGCGAGAAAATAATCTGGTCAGCCGGCAAGCAGGCCTCGACGCCTCCGCCAAGCGTCATCCGGTGAGGCGCGGCGACGACGGGACGGTCTAGTTTTTTGATCGACAGCATGCTGCTCTGGAACATCCGGATGATGTCCTCAACCTCATCCCATTCGCCGTTTTGCGCCTCCATCAAGAGAAGCAGCAGGTTCGCGCCTACGCAGAAGTTGCGCCCGTCGTTCGCGATAACAAGCCCGCGCCAATTTTTGCTGACCTCCTCGGCCGTCCGCCGTATAGCCGTCAGAATCTCGCCGCCGATGGCATTGTTCTGCGAATGGAATTCGAGACAGACCACATCGTCGCCAAGATCGATGAGGCTTGCGTCCGAGGTGCGCAGCACCGTCCTGCCGGCTTCCTTAAGGGCAGCAAGCGAGATCTCATCCGGTGACAGCTCTTCGGCCGCATACCCTCCGCCCCCGCCGGCGTACACGAACCGTCTTCCTTCCTGCACCTTATAAAAGCTGCCGTTCCCCTCCGCAATCCATGTCAGTACCCATTCCGGCACCGCATTGCCTTCGGCCTTCATCCGGGCTACGGACTTCTCCAAGCCAAGCGCATCCCACAGCTCAAACGGCCCAAGCTCCCAGCTGAAGCCCCATTTCATTGCTTTATCGATATCCGTGATGGAGTCGGCGATAACGCCAACCAAGGCTGCCGAATAGAGAAGCGTGCGCTTAATCGTCTGCCACGCGAACTGGGCGTATTTATGCTTCGGATCCGTGCCGATGAGCGCCCGGACCTTGCCGCCCGTGCCTTTTGCCGCCTTGGCCGCATCGATGATCGGACCCTTTACCGAGCTCCTCGGCCGGTAAGCAAGCGATTCCAAATCAAGCGATTCGATCTCGCTGCCGCCCTTCGGACCCTTGATTTTCCGGTAAAAGCCGCCGCCGCTCTTTTCGCCCAGCCGGCCCGATGCAACCAGCTTCTCCAATAGCGGAGGCCTTGCGAACGTCTCGCGTTCAGCCGCATCCGTGCTCTTCTCCCGGACATTGTCGACCACGTGAAGCAGCGTATCAAGGCCAACCAAATCCAGCATCCGGAACGTTGCCGTCTTGGGCCGCCCCATCGCAGGCCCCGTCAGCGCATCCGCTTCCTCCACCGTTAGTCCAAACCTTAGACCCTCCTCCAGAGTCACCAGCATGCCGTATGTGCCGATCCGGTTGGCGATAAAGTTAGGCGTATCCTTCGCCACAACAACACCTTTGCCAAGCCGTTCCTCGCATAACGCGGTCAATAGTGCCGTAACCTCGGGAGCGGTATCTCTCGTCGGCACAACCTCAACCAGCTTCATATAGCGCGGAGGGTTGAAAAAATGCGTCACCGCAAAATGCTGCCGGAACGCGTCGCTCCTGCCCTCCACCATCTCGGCCACCGATAATCCCGATGTGTTGGAGGATACAATCGTACCCGGCCTCCACACGCTCTCCACACGTTCGAATAGGCTTCGCTTCACATCCAGCCGCTCGACAACCGCCTCCACAATCCAATCCACCTCGGATAATCCCGCCAGATGATCCTCGAGATTACCAGCCGTAATCCGCCCGGCAAAAGACGGCTCATACAGCGGAGCAGGCTGCGCCTTCGCCATGCGGGCAATGGCAGCTTGCGCAAGGCGACTGCGCACCTGCGGCGAAGCCAGCGTCAGCCCGCGTTTTTCCTCCTCCGGAAGCAAAGCCTGCGGCACGACGTCGAGCAGCAGCACACGCATGCCGGCATTCGCCAGATGCGCGGCAATTCCCGCGCCCATAACGCCGGAGCCAATGACGGCCGCGTGCCTCACCGTACCCGTTCGATTCATCGACATTGATTAGTCCCTCCTGAAAAAAAGTATCCTGCAAATAGCCGAGATAGGCGGTTCTTGATGGTTTTTGTTTTGACAGCATGATCCGTCTTTTTGAGCTAGCCGTTAAGCCGTCTCTTTGCCGAACACGCTTGCCGCAAGCAGCTCCGCTACATCGCGCGCCGCCGTCTGTTCATCGGCCTCCAGAAGCTTCAGCCCGTCTTCCATCATCGTCAGGCAATATGGGCAGGCCGAGCCGATAACCGTAGGGCGTACCTCCAGCGCTTGCGATACTCTGGCGCGGTTAACGCGGACGCCGCTTTGCTCCTCCATCCACATGAGGCCGCCGCCCGCTCCGCAGCACATGCCGTTCTCGCGGTTCCTCGCCATCTCTTCGATCTCGATACCCGGAATCGCCTTCAGCACCTCGCGCGGTGCGTCGTAGATGCCGTTATAACGTCCGAGATAGCAGGAATCATGGTAGGTGACGCGTTCTTTGACGAGATGCTCGGGCGTTAACCGCCCATCCTTCAGCAGCCGGGCCAGCAGCTCCGTATGATGCTCGATCCTGACGTCCGACGGAAGCCCAAAGTCCGGATACTCCTTGCGGAAGGTGTTAAGCGTATGCGGGCAGGCCGTTACAATACGCGTTATCCCGTAACGGACGATGGTCTCGATATTTTCACGGCACAGCTCCTGGAAAAGCAGCTCGTTGCCAATCCTGCGCGGGGTATCACCCGAATTCCGCTCCTCTGCCCCAAGCGTGGCAAACGACACTCCCGCCTGGTCGAGGAGCCGCACGAGATCGTACAGCACCTTCCGGCTTCGCGTATCGTATGAGCCCATGGAACCTGCCCACAGCAGAAAATGCGGCTTTGGCGCTCCGGAACGCTTGATTTCCTGCATCGTCTTCACCCGGACGCCGGTACGGCTCTCGCACTCATCGATCCAAGCGGCACGCTCGGCTCTCGGAAGTCCCCATGGATTGCTTTGGCGCTCGATATTTTGCAGCGCGCGCTGACCGTCGGATGGCAGGCGCCCTTCCATCAGCACGAGATAACGGCGCATATCGATGATTTTATCGACATGCTCGTTGCCAACCGGGCACATCTCCTCGCAGTTGCGGCAGGTCGTGCATGCCCATAGTTCCTCTTCGCTCATGACGTCGCCGATCAGCTCCAGCTCATCCGGCTTGGTTCCTTCCCGGGCATTCCAAGCCTGCTTCTGCGCCGTCATGGTCGGAATAATGGAGGTTACGCTTCCTTCCGGACTGTCCTCCCAGGACGGAATGAGCGCGCCCATCACATGCGCCCCTGCCGCATGCCCGCCCATAAAGGTTGGAACCCAAGGCGACTTGGACGTAATGGCGGCGCCTTTTTCCGTAAGATGATCCCGGAGTTTGGTCATGAGATGCATCGGCGACAGCAGCTTGCCGGTATTCGAAGCCGGGCAGACATTCGTGCAGCGTCCGCATTCCACGCAGGCGTACAGGTCGAGCAGCTGCTTTTGCGTAAAATGCTCGATTTTGCCCGCGCCAAAATACTCCGCGTCCTCATCCTCCAGATTAAGCGGCGCCAGCCGGCCTATCGGCGTTTTGCGCCCAAGCCACAAATTCACGGGAGCCGTCAGCAGGTGAAAATGCTTCGACTGCGGCACGTACACAAGGAAAGAGAGCAGCACCAAAAGATGCAGCCACCAGAATAGTTCGTAGCCCGCTTCCGACGCAATGCTGCCTGCAGGCACGCCAAGCTTCCCGATCCAGTCCGCAAGCACGGAAGAAACAGGCGCGAAACGACCAGCCACAGCATGCGGATCTCCCGACAGCCGCTCGAAGGAAAGCGTCAGCAGGACGGTCAGCATCAAGCCGCCGATAAACCACAGGACAAGCGAAGGCTTCCAGCCGCGCTTCAGCCTTGGCAGCTGCTCGATATACCGGCGGAAAGCCCCGTACAGAACCGCGAGCAGGACAAGCGAGACCGTCAGCTCCTGCGACCAGGCGAACTGGCCGTAGAAGGGAAACGGGATCGGGTGACCGCTGAGTTTTTTCCAGATGATATCCGCCGCTCCAAACTGCAAAATGATAAAACCGTAAAAATAAATGAAATGCATGACGCCGCTCCGGATATCGCGCAGCAGCTTGCTGTGCCCGAGCACCTGTCCTGCTACCGAGGGACGTCCCGCTAATTCCCTCCGCTCATCCGATGGCATCGCCTCATGGGCATCCGCCCGGCCAAGCTTGATATAGCCCACCCTGCGCAAGACGACCGTAACAAAAGCGAATGCGGCAAGCCCCAATACCGCCGCGAACAAAATCCACCTGATTGCAGCTGTCGCCACATCTGCCGACCACCATTCCAGCAATGGCCACGCCCCCTTTTGCAGCCCTCGATTCGGACAAGCTTTTTAGCGTTGTGACAAGGTGAAACGGCTGCCCCTTCCCGTGGCGGGAGAGCGCGTTTCAATCGGAGAACTCCGAGCCATGTTTACAAGAGAAAACTTATAAACGCTTAGAATTCAAGGTGAAACGGCTTTGCCGGCCTATGACAGGGTGAGCGCGTTTCAATCCAAAGAATTTCAAGCCATGTTTACAAGAGAAAACTTATAAACGCTTAGAATTCAAGGTGAAACGGCTTCGCCGGCCTATGACAGGGTGAGCGCGTTTCAATCCGAAGAATTTCAAGCCATGTTTACAAGAGATAAAACTTATAAACGCTTAGAATTCAAGGTGAAACGGCTTCGCCGGCCTTTAGGAAGGGCAGCATTTTCAAAAAAACCGCGGTGCTCCAGTATATGAGCCCGAAAGCATGAACATGCCGCCCCTTTCGCCGGTGCGGACGGTCTATTTGGCCGAGTTGACTCATATCGTAGCACTGATGGAAAGCGGTTTAGCCGAGCCTTGCAGCCGGCCCTGGCCATGTTGCGGAGATTAGTGCGAGCCGGGCGAAAATGGAGCATGAACTATAGTCTGAGGAGGTTGCTGCAGTGCTGAACATTGTCGTTCTACTCAAGCAGACATTTGATACGGAAGAAAAAATTATCGTAAAGGATGGCGCCGTCGCGGAAGCGGACGCCAAGCTCGTCATTAATCCCTATGACGAATATGCCCTCGAGGAGGCTCTGCGCCAACGCGAGGCGCATGGCGGCGAGGTACGGGTGGTCTCCTGCGGCGGCGACCGCTCGGAGGAAGCACTGCGGACCGCGCTTGCGATGGGCGCGGATGAAGCGATCCGGCTCGACGCGGCTACCGTAGAGAGCGGCGACAGCTTTGCGCTGGCCGCTGCCCTCGCGAAGGTTATCGAGCCGCTTAAGCCGGATCTGCTGCTGGCGGGCTTGTTCGCCGTCGACAGCGGCTCCGGGAGCGTCGCGCTCCAGGTCGCGGAGCGGCTTGGTCTGCCGCATGCGTCATCAGCGGTGAAGGTTGGCATTGCAGGGCCGGATGAAGCGAAGGCATCCGGCGAGCTGCCGCCGGGCGCAGCGTCGGCGGCGAGGTTTGCTGTCGTGGAGCGCGATGTCGAGGGCGACACGGAGACGGTTGTGATCCCGCTGCCAGCGCTGATCACCGCGCAGCAAGGGTTGAACGAGCCGCGGTATCCTTCGCTGCCGGGCATTATGAAGGCGAAGCGGAAGCCGCTCGCCCGGGTGTCGGCAGCCGCAGGCGGCGAGGAAGAAGGCGCGCGGACATCGCGCCTGGCGCTTTTTCCGCCGGCGCCGCGCGCAGCCGGCCGGCGCCTCGCCGGGACGCCCGGCGAGCAGGCGGCGGAGCTTGTCCGCCTGCTGCAGGCGGAGGGCCAGCTGCCGCAGTGAGGCAGCTGACCTACCAACTTGCCGATTGTTAAGGACCCCAGTAGCTAAATTATCTGGCAGGTTAAGTGCCCTAAAGGCTCTTGACTCCTCTCAGCTCCTAATTTTGAAACAGTATCTAATAAGGCCCTTTCAGGGTCTTATCGAAGTATTTCATCCACTTAATAGTTTGGATAAGACCCTGCCGGGGCCTTATCGTAACCGTAAAAGCCAGAAAACCATTGAAAAGACCTGGCAGCAACAGAAATAAGACCCTATGAGGGTCTTATCCTATGCAATCGCAACTCAACCTATTGCAATAAAGCCCTCTGAGGGTCTTATTGCCTCCCAACGACCAAGCAGAAAGTTACTTCAGCAACTTAGGAGATAAAATTTCATTTGCAGCCTCGACCTGCAACAAAGGAGGAAATAAGATGGGAAGAACGATACTCGTGTTCGCCGAATGCCGGGACGGCAAGCTGCGCCGCGTCGCGCTTGAAGCGCTTGGCGCCGCGCGGCGGCTGGCCGGTACGGACGGCTCGGTCCATGCCGTCCTCGCGGCTCCCGGCGGCGCGGCCGATGAAGCAGCCGCGCTCGCTGCGCGAGGGGCGGACGTCGTCCATGTCGCGGACGACCCTGCCCTTCGCGCCTTCGCGCCAGAGGCGTACATCGCCGCCTTGCGCGCAGCTATTGAGGCGGTAAGGCCGGACGCGCTGCTGCTCGGCCATACCGCCGTGGGGCGCGAGCTCGCGCCCCGCGTGGCCGCAGCCATCGG
>NZ_BILY01000080.1 GCF_004000805.1 Paenibacillus glycanilyticus NBRC 16618 | reverse complement strand
GTCAGGGTCTTATTGACCTAGAGGATGCTGGAATTCGTCTGCAACAGCGATCGGAAGAATGACCTTTTCTCGCAGCCTTGCCCTCGACTTTTGCCCTATCATCATCCAGCACTTACCTCCCATTTTTATTAAGAAATTTTTATACTCGGAACTTTTCTCCCCTTCTAATAGTCTATAATAGATAGATTAATAGATTAGGAGAGTTGCTATAACGATGAGTAAGGTACATAACAGCAAAGTCCGGCAGACGGGAAGTCTAGGCAAAAAGATCGCGGTTGTCGTAATCGGTGGCACATTGCTGGCTCAGCCAGTCTCGTCAGCTATATCTTTAGACTTGAATCCGTTCCAAGCAGGTACAGCAGCGGCTGCTGCTACGGCAGAGCCATCCCTTAAGCTTCTCCAACAGTCGTATATTACGGCTGGCGCGCAAAGAATGGACTATCTCTGGACGACAACACGCAGCGGAAAAGCTGCTAAAGCGAATATCCATGTCATTCAAGTCGATCTCACCAATCCTTATGTGAACTTGAACACGATGAGCGGCAAGAACGATACCGTAGGCAAGCTGAATACGGTTATGAATATGACGAAAGAGAACGGCGCGGTTGCGGGTATCAACGCCGATGTGTTTATCACGACAACGGAAGGCTCGCCAATGGGCGCGCAGGTTATAAGCGGAACGCTTATGACCAGCCCGATGCAAATTAAGGGCATGTACGCTTTTGCCGTGACCAAAGACCGCAAGCCGGTCATCGACAGCTATACCTTTGACGGTAAAGTGACGTCTGCAGACGGCTCCAGCTTTACGCTGGCAGGGCTGAACCAGTCCGCTTATATTCCGGAGGGCGGTTCCTCGAATTACAGCCATCTTAACGCTCTCTATATTTACAATAGCGCCTGGGGCGGCGCGGAGCGCCCTAAAAACTCGTCTACGACTCCAACGGAAGCCCTTGTCGTAAACGGAGTTGTTCAGCAAATTTCGGACGGCAAGCCGTTAACTGGGGCGATCCCGGCAGACGGTTATATCCTGCGCGGTCACGGGACTGCGGCCCAATTTATTCTCGAGCATTTGCAGGTTGGCCAGTCCGTAACATCCGATTACTCACTCGTATCCGCCACATCCGGGCAAAAGGTAGATCCAACGTCCTTTGAAATGCTGGTAGGCGGACATACGATTCTCGTAAATAATGGTGCGGCTGCGACTTTCTCCCGCGATATTACGGGCGTAAGCGGCTCTTCCTACGTATCCCGTACGGCGGTTGGTTATTCCAAGGACGGTACAAAGGTTTATCTGATTACAAGCGAGGACTACGGGGACAGCACGGGGCTTAATCTGAAAGAATTGCAGCAGGTAATGGTGAAGCTTGGCGTATACAAAGGGATCAACCTCGACGGCGGCGGTTCAACAACGATGATTGAGCGTCCGCTTGGCGAGACTTCGCTTCGTCTGGCTCATTCCACGCAATACGATACAACGCAGCGCAGCATTTCCAATTCGATTGGGGTATTCACAACGGCACCGCAAGGCGATCTGAAAGGGATTGCGATTAGCGGTTCGAACGTTCTTTTTGTCGGACAAAAGACAACCTTCTCGGTAAAAGGCTATGATACGTATTACAATCCTTATACGGTAGACGGAACGAACGCAAGCTGGGGCAGCACTACCGGCGTTGGTTCGTTCAGCGGCAATACGTTTACGGCTTCCAAGCCGGGCACAACCAACATTACGGTGAAATCCGGCTCCGTAACGGCTACCTATCCGGTTGAGGTTATCGGCAAAGACCAGATTGCGGAGCTGAAGCTCGACACGGCGGCAGGCGTCCTGTCGAAGGGCGCAACGGTGTCCATTCCGGTAAAAGTTACCTTGAAGAACGGCAAAACCTACAAGCTGACCGGCGACTCGCTGCAATGGGAGTTCACTGGTTTTACCGCAACAACAAGTGGAGACACGCTTACGGTTAACTCCGTCAATCCGGGCACGACAACGGGCTACGCGATTGGCCGCTACGACGGATATGGGACCATGCTTCCGTTCACGCAGGGTGGTTCCGAGAAAACGTTTGAGACATTCGAAAATGTATCCTATGCGATTAATCCGCAGGTGACGCCTTCTGCGACAACAACGGGCAGCGTGAAGCTGGTTACGGACCTGCCGGGCCAAACGTCAGGCAAAGCGCTACAAATTTCCTATGACTTTAGTGCCGGAACTGGTACAAAAGCGGTATACGCGCAGTTTAACGGCAGCTCCGGGAAATCGATCGACGGCTCGCCGGTATCGATGACAATGGACGTATACGGCGATAAGAGCCTTAACTGGCTGCGTGCCGAATTCGTGGATGCCAATGGCACGGCCCACCTCGTAGACCTGGCGAAGCAGCTCGACTGGACAGGCTGGAAATCGGTTAAGGCCGACTTGTCTGCCAAAGGAATGGCGTATCCGGTTAAGCTGAAGCGCGTTTACGTGGTGACAACGCCGGACGGTCAGGATGAGCGTGCCGCAACAGGCGCGGTAGGCATTGATAACATCAAGCTGCAATATGCGGCTTCAACGACAACACCAACTAAGGGCCATATCGAAATGACGATCGGCAAAAAGTCGGCTGTTTCCAACGGCAAGACGATTGCCATGGAGGTAGCTCCGTTCGAGACGGGCGGTACGACTTATGTACCGATTCGGTTTGTTACCGATGCGATGGGCGTTACCCTGAAATGGGACAATAAGCTCAATCGCGTGACTGTTCTGAACGGTTCCAAAATGCTTGAAATGGTCATCGGCAAAAAGGAAATTAATATCAACGGCGCGCTTTCCCAGACGGAAGTTGCTCCAATGATCAAGAACGGAAGAACGTTAATTCCGATCCGTCTCGTTTCCGAAAAATTGGGTCTAAAGGTCACCTACGATAACAAAACGAAAAAGATTGCCATCGATTAATGGTGGACGATCGGCAACCAACCTGTGTTATGATAAAGGGGAATAGCCTTTAACCAGGTGAAACGGCCTCGCTTCCTTGGAGAGCGGGTGGAGTTTCATTCCGAGAATTCTAAGCGCTATTTATAAGGTGAAACTTATATATTCTTAGAATTTGAGAAAAACTTCTATCGAAGTACTTCGAAGATGAAGGGCCGCGTTTCAGTGGTAGTTTTTATCCCCAATCAGAAAGCTAGTTTTCGAGTTCGAAAACTTATACTTTCTGATGTGGTAAGAAAGGTTGCCGATTGTTTTGGACCAGCACATAGTCGATATTAATAGAGTGATTACGAATGCGATCTCCGTCATGGAGGACAGCAAACTGCAAATTTACGAAATATGCGAATCGGCGCGCCAGGAGCTCGAATCCCTTGGTCAAGAGCTCGAGATTGTACTGGCGGAAACGTTAACGACAATCGAAAGAGTAGACCAACTGGAGCAGGACTACCGGCGCGCTCGCATTCGGCTGACTGAAGTTAGCAAAGACTTTGTTCGATATAAAGAAGAGGACATTAAAACCGCCTACGAGAAGGCGACTCAAATTCAGCTCGATCTGATGGTCTACCGGGAGAAGGAAGCGTATTTGAAAACTCGCCGGGACGATCTGCAGAAGCGGGTCCGCAATGTCGAGAAGTCGATCGAGCGGGCGGAGACAATTGCCTCGCAAATCAATGTGGTGCTCCAGTATTTGTCCGGCGACCTGAACCAGGTATCGCGCATATTGGAATCGGCGAAGACGAGACAGATGATAGGTCTAAAAATCATCGTGGCGCAAGAGGAGGAACGGAAGCGAATTTCCCGCGAAATTCATGACGGACCGGCTCAATCTCTTGCCAATATCGTGCTTCGAACAGAAATTGTGGAAAGAATGCTACTAAAGAAGGAATTTCAAATGGTGCAGGACGAATTATTAGATCTGAAAGGTCAGGTTCGTTCCGGACTGGAGGAAATAAGAAAAATTATTTTCAACCTGCGTCCGATGGCCTTGGATGATTTGGGTCTTGTACCTGCACTTCGCAAGTTCGCCCACGACTTTGAAGATAAGACAAAGATCCGGACAATCTTTGAGCTTAACGGTAAAGAAGTCAGGATGCCGTCAGCCATGGAGGCTGGTGTTTTCCGTCTCGTTCAGGAAGCGTTCACCAATGCACAGAAGCATGCAAGAGCATCCTTTGTTACGCTGGAGGTTGCTTTTACGACAGAGACGGTCACGATTACGATCGTGGATAACGGTATTGGATTCCATAGCGAGCAGGCGGAAGCCCATGCGCAGAACAACTCTTCTTTCGGCTTGATTGGCATGCGCGAGCGTGTAGATCTTCTTGAAGGGAGGATGGAAATCGACTCAAAATTAGGACAAGGGACGAAGATTATAATCAACATCCCAATTACCGTAGAGAGTAGAAAGGAGTAAGATGACGATGAACCAGGCTGCGCCGGGAAGTAAGCGCAAGATAAAAGTATTGCTAGCGGATGATCACCAACTTTTCCGCGAAGGACTTAAACGGATTTTGAACATGGAAGACGATCTCGAGGTCATTGGGGAATGCGGAGACGGCATACAAGTGCTCGAGTTTTGCAACCACACGATTCCGGAAATCGTGTTAATGGATATTAACATGCCAATCGAGAACGGCGTTGTAACGACCGAGAGGCTGAAGACGATTTTCCCTGATGTAAAAGTCATTATTCTGTCTATCCATGACGACGAAAGCTATGTATTCGAGACGCTCCGCAAAGGAGCTACAGGCTACTTGCTGAAGGACATGGAAGCGGAGTCGCTCATTAACGCGATCCGTTCCGTCGTGAACGGACATGCTTATATTCATCCGAAGGTGACTGGCAAGCTGATCAATCAGCTCCGCCGCATGACTTACCTCGATGAGATGGGCGTGATTTCGGGCGCTGCGGCTGGCATGGAGCCAGGCGTGAAGTTCATAGCGGGCGAAGACAATCCGCTGACTCGCCGCGAGGCGGAAGTGCTGCGTCTTATGGCGGAAGGCAAGAGCAATAAGATGATTGGCGAGTATTTGTTCATTAGCGAGAAAACCGTTAAAAACCATGTAAGCAGCATCTTGCAAAAGATGGAGGTTGACGACCGCACGCAAGCGGTTATTCAATCCATCAAATATGGCTGGGTAACGCTGTAGCCGGGCTAGCTTTTTTCACACGCGAAGTGCGCTGGGCCTAATCGGCGCGCAGGAGGCGAGGGGCTCGATCGAGGGCAGACCAAAGCTGCATGCGAGAGGCAGGAACCCGGTGAAAAGCGGCCCGCCATCAGGCGGCCGAAGTCAGATCAGGTCTGGTTACAGGTGCATAATAGAGTCCCGTGTCGTAGACGCGGGATTTTTTGTGTTTTCTGGGGGAGGGGTGGCTGGACATCGGCCCGAAGGACTCGATAAGACCCTGCGAGGGTCTTATTGGGGAAGAGAGTAGCTAGTTTGGGTGGGATAAGACCCAGGCAGGGTCCTATCGAATGAGAAGTGGCGGTTGGGAGAGAGAATATGGCGGGGTGACGGGCAGATAAGACCCTGTGAGGGTCTTATTGGGTAAGAAACTAGCTAGTTTGGTTGGAATAAGACCCTGACAGGGTCTTATTGAATGGAATGTGGCGGTTTGGAGCAGGGAAAAGGTGGAGTCGCGATAAGACCCTGCGGGGGTCTTATAGAGGGAAAGAGTAGCTAGTTTGGAGAGGATAAGACCCTGGTAGGGTCTTATCGACTGGGAAGTGCTGCTGGGAGAGTGAATATGGCGGGGTGATGGGCAGATAAGACCCTGTGAGGGTCCTATTGGGTAAGTGAGTAGCTAGTGTAGGTGGGATAAGACCCTGGCAGGGTCTTATCGTATGGGAAGTGGCGGTTGGGAGAGTGAATATGGCGGGGTAACGGGGAGATAAAACCCTGTGGGGGTTTTATTGGGTAAGCAACTAGCTAGTTTGGTTGGAATAAGACCCTGTCAGGGCCTTATCGAATGGGAAGTGGCGGTTGGGAGAGTGAATATGGCGGGGTGACGGGGAGATAAGACCCTGTGAGGGTCTTATTGGGAAAGAGAGAAGCTAGTGTAGGTAGGATAAGACCCCGCCAGGGTCTTATTGAATTGAATGTGGCAGTTTGGAGAGGATAAGACCCTGGTAGGGTCTTATCCAAAGAGAAGATTGAACTTGAGCTAGTTAGACTCTAGGAGTAGCGGTGTGCAACTTGTAGGTACGGACTCGATGGACAGTGGCGTTTGCAGGTTGTAAATAATTTAAACTAACCATTTCTATTAACAGTTTGCGGGCATACTTTGAACTAATTGATAGTAATTGGCTTATATCTTTTGGCGTCACTGGTTTACGGACAAGTTGTATGTAGCGAAGGATCTCTTTTTGCTGCAGGGATAGTTTCGTATCAGGCGTAAGACTGAATAGCTTGCCGAACAGCTGCTGAAGAAATTGCTGGCATTGGCGCGGCTTGCTCTTGATGTCGTCATAGGAGAAGCGGATCACTAACCAGCCGTCCAGGATAAGATGGTTCTGTCGCATCAGGTTGTCGGCGAACTGTCTGCGGTCAGCATCACGGAAGTGTGGACCGTATCCGTCAATTTCGAAGCAAACTTTGTAGGGCTCGCGAAGATAGGCATAATCGAGAAATCGCTGACCGTCCTTGTAGTCATCCACCTCGTATTCTGCGTGCAGATGATCAAGCTGGCCAATAGCCGGCAACCAAACCTGCCTAAGAAATAAATCCTCCGCATGACGCTCTTCGGATAATCTGCGTCTACGTTCGTTGCCACCGGATTGAAGCTGAGCCTGCAACCATTGTTCATATGGGGCTTCAAGTACCTTAACCAGAATAATCACTCCTTTGGAAAATAAAAAAGCACACGGCCCTCCCGTTGGTAACGGGATAAGAGCGGTGTGCTTCACACGCATGATTTCATTTGTATTTATTTTACAATAGACGCAGAGGCATGTCGATCACACATTTTGTCCCCCTTGTCCTTGTGTCCGTAACCACTGGGCTCATAACGGCATATATTGTCACAAAGAGGAGGTGGCCGACCTGATTGCGATTTTTCTTCTTGTGATAGGCTGTTATGCTTTGGCCGCCGCATCGGTGCATGTGGCTTATAGGCTCAGGCGGGGCAAAGTCCGCGAAAGCAAGCATTATGTTCTTGTTGCTCATGATCAGCATATGAAGATGGAAATGTTTTTACGCCAGTTTTCTTCCTATTCGCGCAGAATGGGGACGGATGTTCAGCTTACGGTTGTGGATAATGATTCGGCTGATCAGACCGCTCAGATTGTTGACCGTCTTCGGCGGGAGAACGGGAATATTACGGTTTTTGCGGATGAAGGTTTGAAGGATCGAAAGCGCTCACAATCGGATGACGATTCGGCAGGTCTTATATGGATGCTTAGAAACGAAGGGATTGTAAGCAAGCCGGACCAGGCTATTCTTGTTGATTTGCAGAATCCATCGGATTTGTCGAAAATGCCGTTTTGAGCTATAATGGAAGTTAATTGGAAGCACGGAGTGAAGCACACCCCGATGATGCAATGGCATCATTGAGGTGTGCTTTTTTGCGTGCGCGGGGAGGGAAACGATTGAAAGCTTTTGTGTATGTCGTGCATGTTGGCGGGGGGTGGTCTGCTCAGATGACGATCGCGCCGGAAGTGGACCGGTTGTTTTGGATGGAGGAGGGGCTAGCGGAAGCTGTTAGGTTAGTAGATAGTCGCTATGGCGGGATGAGAAATAAGGATAAAGCGCGGAATGAAGCGGTCGAAATGAGATTAAGAGGGGAGCGGGCGGAAGAAGGCTGGCTATGGGAGGAGGCATTGCCATTAGGGGATGCGATTCGATGCGTGGAGCTTTGGGAGTGCGGTGCTGGGAGCGGTGTTTCGCGGGGCAGCAGCGGTGCGGGTAGTGGCGGCGGGCCGCTGGCTTCGCTCGCGGCCTGCGTGGAGCAGGCGCGCCGCGAAGCCGGCGCGCCAATGCAAGGGCCGGGCCCGCAGGCTGCTGGCGATGCCAGCCTGCGGGC
>NZ_BILY01000079.1 GCF_004000805.1 Paenibacillus glycanilyticus NBRC 16618 | reverse complement strand
CCCAGCCGATCCCGCGGGATCCGGATCGGCTCGATATCGCGCTCGGCAATGAGCTTGCCGAGCACGGCCATCTCCGGCAGCACGCCTCGCTGCCGGGCAACCATCGCGCCGCGGCTTGCGCTGCCGACGGCGTGGCCCGCACGGCCGATCCGCTGAATGCCGGATGCGGCCTCAATCGGGGAATCGAGCTGGATAACCAGCTCGATATGCCCCACGTCAATGCCAAGCTCGAGCGAGGAGGTAGCCACGATGCAGCGCAGCTCGCCTGCCTTCAGCATTCTCTCTACTTCCAGCCGACGCTCCTTGGCAATACTGCCGTGATGGGCTCTCGCCATCTCGTAGCCGGCATGATCGTTTAGTCTTAGACATAGACGCTCGCACAACCTCCGGCTGTTTACGAAAACAATGACCGAGCGGCAATCGGACATCAGCGCGAACAGCCTGTCCATAATCGGGAGCCATACCGCATCGCGGGTCTGCATAGGCTGCGATTGATCAGGCATCGTTAACGATACTTCAAGCTTTTTGCTCATATGGCTTTCTACAATCGTTACCGGACGCGGCACCAGCCCCAGCGGATGTACGAATCCTTCGCTGTCAGTCTCTTGCCTCTCATCCGCTTGACTGCCTTCCGGTTCCTGCCAGCCGCCAAGAAATCTTGCTACGCGCACAAGCGGCTTCTGCGTAGCCGATACGCCAATTCGTTGAATCCTTCTTCCGCATAACTCTTCCAACCGTTCGAGCGAAACGGATAGATGCGAGCCTCTTTTATCCGCGGCGAGATCGTGAATCTCGTCAATGATGGCATAGGAGACTGTCTTCAGCATCTCCCTCCCTTTCTCGGAAGTCAGAAGGATATACATGGATTCCGGCGTAGTAACCAGAATATCAGGCGGTTTCCGATACATAGCGGATCTAACCGAGCTGGTCGTATCTCCTGTCCGAACGCCGCTTCGGAGTCCCGGCCAGCTGTTATCCGATGAGGCGGCAAGCTTATCAATCTGTTCAATAAAAGCAACCAGATGATCATGGATATCGTTATTGAGCGCCTTAAGCGGCGTAATATAGAGCAGCCTCACGCCTGCCTGACGCTGCTGCTGCTTCATTCGGGCAATCCCATCGAGACATGGAAGAACGGCGGCCAATGTTTTGCCTGAGCCTGTCGGAGCGGCAATCAGCGTATTGTCGCCTGCTGTAATCGCTTTCCAAGCTTGTTTTTGCACGTCGTTCGGCTCGCCGAACGAAGCCTCAAACCATTCCGCAAGGGATGGATGAAAAGAAGATAATGACGAGCTCAGCATGACTTTCAGCTCCATCTGAATATAGTCGGGCACAATTCCTTTACTACTATATTATATCAGTACAACAGGGCAATCGCCAAAACGAATACGGCGCATGAAAGCCCTTCAGGAAAAGGAGTCTTTCATGCGCCAGCTTGCTTATTTTAGATACAAAATGTATCATAAATCTATAACACTTTTCCACTACTGGGACGTGATGCACTGGAATGTATGTCATCCTTCGTTTGCCGATAAGAGGGCTGCTGTTATGGCTGCTTTTTTTCAGTCTGACCGATGCGGTATTTACCGATATCGGAATAAGACTGAAGCTTATAACCGAGCTGAATCCGTTTGTATCTTGGCTGTATAACTGGCACTCCATCGCTTATTACGGCGTTAAGCTGATATTTCCCATACTCTTCATGCTTATTTATCCTCGGTTAAGTGCCCGCTTATGGATCCGTTATTCGGCAGTCATCCTGTTCCTGCTCTACTTATTCGTTAACATGTACCATTTATTGTGGGTAGTCCTCGCTCTCGTGAACAGCCATCATGGATGAAACGAGCGCCAGAAGTCGCCGCGCTCATCAATGATGTTCATGATCTGGGAGTAAGGAATTCTGAACTCGGGGAAGCCTGCTGCATAGGGCGCAATCTCATAAGGCTCAAAATATAAATGAAGCGCATCCTGCGTTACGAAAAACGGTTGATCCGGTTTGATGCCTTTATACGTATCCGGAAAAACATAATCATACTGAGGGTCCGTTTTGATCTGTTCCCCTACGATATCGCTCAGCACTTTCACATAGTCACTGCCCGGTTTGAACAAGTCCTTCAGCGTATACATATCGCCATTCGACACATCGATATGGGCATAGACCTTCGTTGGCATGCCATGAGCTGCCCCGGCCGGGTAATTATACCCGGTCATTTCAATCTCCAGCAGATTTTTCTTGAACAACGTCACTTCGAAATCCCCGCTGTACGTATAGCCAAGCAGTTCATCACCAGGGATCGGCTTAACCTGGGACATGACCTTAAGCGTTTCGTTCAACCTCTCTTGCGCGGCATGATCGGCGATGCCTTCCACAGCCGGATAATAGACGACATAATCCTTATTTGGCTTATACTTATGCTCCCTGACCAGATAAGGCAGGCGAAGCGGAATAACCGTGTTAGGCTCCCACACGATACGTCCATTCCGGTTGGCATATTGAATCCTCTGATCAATATTGACCTGAATCAGGTCATCCTCGAGTTTCAAGATACCGCTTCCCTGGAACTGCGGATACCCGGGAGCCGGATTTCCGCTGGTGTTAATGAAGAAAGTAGTCTTACCGTTGCTTGCCGAAGCGAGTCCTTTCCGATAGGGCTGTACGTCGGTATAGACAAATTCCGTCAAGCGTTTGCCATCGGAATCAAAGATCGCATACATCGAGCCAAGGAACGGTTGATCCGGATCAATCGCTTTCCCTACCGCGTATCGCTGCTGGCCAATTGCCATGATATCGTTATAGATCGTCTGTATGACCAGATTTCCTTTTGTATCAATAACCCCGTATTCCGCGGCAAAATCCTCCGCGTTATTAACGATTGCCCGGCCATTCTGGAACGGAAACGCCGTCGAATAGGTCGGCTGAATTTTCACTGTGCCTTTCTCGTTGATATAGCCATATTTCCCATTCGCCGTCTGTTGGAATGGCAATAATCCATCCCCCAGAACTCCTACAAAAGGAAAATGATACTCCGCTTCCTTTGAACCGTCATGCCGAATTAAGGCATAAACATTGTCTTTTATTTTTACAACCGCATGTCTGTCGGAAAAATCGGTAGCATCTTCATACCGAAGCGGTATAACCTCTTTACCTGAACGGTCAATATAGCCATAGACGGTTTTGCCGCCTTCAAGCTGGTTGTTTACCATCGCTCTTCCATCATGCATATCTGCCATATAGGAATAACCATTGCTCGTGACGATAGCTCCTGAATCATTAAGCAGCTTGTATTTGCCTTTGTCGTCAATAACAACCGCTCTTCCTTCCGAAAAAGGAGCAATAAAGCTATAAACGGGTCTGACAAAATAAGCTCCCGTTGTGTTAATTAAGCCATTTCCATTATCCGCGCTTACAATAGCAAGCCCATTCGTTTGAAAATCCTCAGCACGGTCAAAGCGAGGGGGTATCACCATCGTGCCAATTCCGTTAATATAGCCCCATCTGGTTCCGCTTGTTGTTTTCTCGGATCCCGGATAGAGAGATATCGCTCTACTCTCCAAAGAACGATCATCGGGAACAATATTCCGGAAGCCAACAGGACTCCATTCGTAAACAGCTCGTTTCGTTTGTGCCTCCGCAGTCCGCCAATTAATAATAAGATTATTAACCATCCGGCTTGTTACGGGTGCGGCAGTCAGCTCCGCGACGCCGTAGCCTTCGCCTTTCGCGGCTGCCGCGATCGTCCATCCGACATGCCGGTATTGCAAAATATGGACATAAAGCTCTTCTTGCCAGCGATACACAACCGTCAGCTCCGGAACGCCATCCCCGCTTAAATCCTGGGGATAAATCGCATATTCGTTAGATGGATCCTCCATCATGACGAGCTCCGCCCCAGGAGGCAATGAAGATTGCGCCAATCGGATAATCTGGTCATTGATCCAGTCCATTCGCATCTGGTCCCCTTTCCCAGTACGTTACATCAACTCACTATTCGTATGCGGGAAATAAGGAGAAATATGACAGATTTTGAACGGTGCTTGGACCGTTGACTGGGCAGGTTACCGTGTCTTCCTGAATATGAAGTAGGCGGCAAACGCAATCGAAGCATATATCAGGATAACAATCCCTAAAGTAATCATTCTCTCCTTCATGCTCCCGTCCGCAAACAACACGGGTCCAAGTCCAAAGAAAGTGACCAGCAGGAATATAATAAGCAATACAACACTCAGAAGTATTTTTATGTTCAGCCCTCCAACTTGCCTGACATCGGTTCACTGAAGACAATCCGGTTTCCGAACGGGTCTCCGATTCTGCACTCCAGCGTGTTCCACGGCGTTTCTTCCAGTCCGGGTCTTGCGTATTTATATTTCTTGTCCAATAAATCCTTATGTAACTCCCTTATTCCTGTCATTTCGATACGAATAGCCGAGCCTGGGCTGCAGTCACCGTGATGTTCGCTCAGATGCAGTCTGATTCCCCCCTTTGAGATCTGCATATATAGAGGCATATCGGGTTCAAAACGATGCTCCCAATCCACATTGAAGCCTAGAAAGTCCACATAAAATTCCCTGGCTTTCGCCTCGTCAAATATACGAAGAATCGGTACCAGCTGTTCTAAGTTCATTATCGTATTTCCCCTTTATTTTGGTATTACGATCTCCAAATAAGTAGTAAAGAAGACTGCAGTGGCAGCCTTCTTTGAATGAAATGCAATAGACTTATTTGCAAACCATCAGCATATTCCCATCCGGATCCTTGAAATTAAACCAGTGGCCATTTTGGATTTCCGTAATTAGCTCAACATTTTTCTCCTGCATAAATGCATAGGCCTGCTCAATGTCTTCCGTATGAAATTGAAATGCCGGTGCCGTATACAAATTTTCGGTCGAGTAAATTTTGCTGTCCAACACAATGCTTGGCCCTTCCATCGGCAGGACGTAAATATGTCCGAAATAAATCTCGCCGTCTGCAGGTAGACCTAGAATATCGCAATACCAGTCGCGGGCATTTTCAACGTTGCTAACAGGGATAAAAATACTGTTGATTTTATTCGAGATAGGATTCATATACGTCCTGCTTTCTTCATGGAATAAAAAAAGGCTATGCCTTTCTTCGCATTGCGCCTAAAACAATATTATAATGGTCGGGATCATGGATATGGGCATTCTTAAACTCCCAGCCGCCATGTTCGCCAGTGAAAGGTTCAATCCCGATAATCCCGCCTCTGTCACGTACCTCTTCCACATATTCGTCGAATTCATCCCAGCCAATATGAATGTAAGTATCCCATGCATAATCCGGACCGTCCCATTCCGTTGGATAGCTGTGACGCTTGGCAGAGACGGCATTTGGTTTAACATCCTCTCCGGAAACCGCCTGTTGAAGGATAAAACAAACCTCGTCGCGCTCCGCGTGTCCCCAATCGTCAATGGAAAACCCTAAACAGTCGCGGTAATAAGCTTGCGATTTTGCCAGATCCGATACTAATCGAACCTGAATGGCCTTGCCCAGTTTTACTCCGGATTTGCCCTTCTCATCTTCAAGGACTTGCTCGCTCATGATTCCGACCTCCCGTTCAGGATGATGGATTTACAGATCCTTAAGCAGATCCGATATCAGAATTCCGTTATCTCGGAGACCGGCAATATTGCAGTTGTCGATATTAACATTGGATAAATCACAATTGTTAAAGAGGGCGGTCGAGAGGCTGCAGTTCTTGAAAGTGGTTGGTTCGTATTGACCGTCGGGTTTGTATTGTGGCTCGCCTTCCTTTGGCAGAACGACATTCGTAAATTGGGTACCGATCAGATAGACATGATCAATGCTGGCATGACTGATATTCGCAAGCCTAATGTTTACCCCCGTCATGTTTGCATCGGTAACTAGAATTTCGCTCATATTCACATCGTTCAACTTCATTGCATTCATATTTACGTTGTTGATCGAAGTTCTGGCCAGGCTGACATTATCGATTACCAGCTCTTCCGCGCGAACCTCCTGCCACTTCGCCCCTGAAATATCAGATTGCCGCAGATCAAACGGTCCAACTTTTAAGCTCATCCTCAGATCTCCTCCAATAATAGATATTCAATCAGGTAATTCAATACAGAATCAAGCTTTACCTTTATTATCCAAATCATATCATGAAAAAAAATACGAGAACAAGTGTTTGCATTTTGTTTGGATTGTGTTATGATTTTCTAAATTATTAGTGGAGGTATGGAGATGACGCAGAATGAAATTCTTTATTCATTTAACAATTTCTCTAATTGGATACGTTCATTGGAAAATACGAACGATAAATTATGGTTTGCGCCAATTGAGGAGAAGAAATGGTCAATCAGCGAGATCATTGCGCATCTTTTGAATTGGGACAGATACCTTATATCCGAAATACTGCCTGCTGTTCAGATCGGCAATGAAATAAATTTCCCCGATTATGATACGTTCAACAAGCGGGCTTCCGATTACATACAATCAGGTGTCTCTAAATCCAAGCTTATCGATGAAACAGTAGCTACAAGAAATCTATTAGTAAAATTGCTTCATGAAATGACTATCGAAAGGTTAAATAGGCGATTAACGGTTAATGGCGTAACTAATTGTCCTAGTACTGGAGCTCCTTATTCCCTTATTTATATCATTAAGGAATTTGCGGATCATGACACCCACCATAAACAACAAATCATGCGGTTTCTGAGCGGAAGCGTGTAGCCCAGCTTCTCGGACTTGCGGTCAGTTGAAGAAATACGAATACTTCAACTCTGCGATTTTAAGCAAATCCGTACGCATCCCTTCGCCTTCCATTTTAATAATCATTTGTTTCGCTGTTTCTATATTCATCGTTACTCTGCCTGTTGTTTCAAATCCTTCCGGAATTTCAACGTATTGCTTCACTTTGGCGATTACAAATACCGTGTACGTATTGGTACTCTCCCAATACCATGCCGCTACTGGAATTCTCTCGTCTTCCAAAAACAAGCCTGCTTCTTCTACCGTCTCGCGGTCAAGCGCAGTAATGAGGTCTTCGTCTCCCTCAACTCTGCCTCCGACCGTTGTCAGGCTCTGCTCGTATTTATCCCACACCATAACGATGGAACCATTTGAGGTAACAGGTATGCTATGAATTCCGGCAATCCGTTTGTCCGTTGGCCATACACCAAACAATGGTTTTAGCATTACCGATCAACTCTATTCTTTGGTATATTTAACCGCTTTAACCGAGAGCCATTGAGGAAGTGCCGCTGAAGGATTTTCACGCCAATCGGAATAGCTTTCCACTTCTTTAGCGGTTAAATTATCGCCTTCGTTCTCTGAATCATCTACCCAGAACCAGCCATTTTCCGCATACATTTCTTCAATTCGCTTGATATGTAGGCTTGAGCTAACAACAGCATTCAAAATATCCTGTATTCGCCATTTAAATGTAGGTACTTCTCCAAAAGGACCCGTCAGGTGATAGGGCTTATTTATAGTGAGTGCTTCCTTTGCCTTGATTCCAAACGGTCGCATGAAAGGATGAATATCGTACATGATATAGACTCCATCGCTCTTCAGAACCCTACTTACATTATTGTACATGGACTTTAGATCATGAATCCACACGTGAACCCCATTCGAGGTATAGACCAAATCATACTCTTCGCTTGGAAGCTGGGATAAAGTCATCGTATCCTCACAAATAAACTCGATATCCCAGCTATGATGCTTGGCAATGATGGAAGCGTTCTCTATTTGTTTATCCGAAATATCGCAGGAAGTGACTTTCGCTCCCAACAGATGAAACGCAAAAACCGCATGATTATCTCCACTTGAAGGAACCAACACGCGTTTTCCTGTTAAATCCGGGAAGGCTTCTCTAATCAAGCCGTATGTCGTAGGATGAAAAGCGGATGCCGGAGACGATATGACTCTTGCAATCGCCTCTTCCGTTCTATATTTCAAATACCAGGTTTCTGACCACTCGTTCCAGCTGTCCTTTACCTTATTCTCACTACTCAATATGATCACTCCTCCAATTCACATACCTGATACAGACCGCCGTTAACGGAGACAGAAGTGCTTATCAGACTAATGATTCGTCTCGCCACGCGAGCTGGATCGATTAAATTCCCCTCAGCCTTCTGTGCGGCAAAATAGCCGGCTAACGCCATATCCGACTCACGGGCTGTCTGCTGCATAGGTGTATCCATCATTCCCGGATCTACCGAGTATACTTGAACTTCATTAACCTGCCGACCCTGCTCTTGTTCCATACCTATACATCGGGAGAACATATTCATCGCAGCTTTTGCCGAGCAATAGAGACTCATGGTTGGCGCAGGGTACTTCCCGGATCCGGATGAAATATTTACGATTTTTCTTACAACATGCCAGTCTGAGGTGAGTCGAATAAAAGCCGAGGTAAGCAGCATCGGAGCTGCAATGTTGAGCTGTATATTTTTCAGAATTTCCTCATCCGTGCAAAATTGTATGTCTTTTAACGGAGTGACTGACGCCGCATTATTTATAAGGGTTATTGATTTCAATTCATATTGATCGATAGCGGAAATAAGATCTTGTAGTACAGTTGGAAGGCTCTCTACTTGAGTAAGATCAACCGGGTAATACAAGTATTTGCCGTCCAATGTATTTCGATCGATTTCTTCATTATCCGTTCGGGATAGGCCAATAACCGTGTTCCCTTCCTCTAAAAGCCTTTTCGTGAGCTCCGCGCCAAGTCCGCTGGATACTCCCGTAATGATGTAAACATGATTATTCAGCATAATCATCTCCTTTTCAGTTCCCTAATTTTAATCAAATAATAGGTAACCGCACTGCCTACACCCATAAAACAAAAAACAATAGTCAGGAACATTAATCCGCTAACATAAGCATTATTCTTATCTTCCTCTATTAGGTACAGCAAAAGGATGAAAGAAACTACAAACGCTGCAATAAACAAGATACTCAGCAGCCCTCTCCATTTCATCCCCATCTCCCTCCTTCGGGAATTAGTCAACTTTATCTTCAACATTTTTCCAGTAAAAATAAGATTAACATATCTCTATGAACCATGCACGCAAAACTTCAGTCTAATAGGTTTGGTCAATAAATGGTATAATTATGAAGGACCGATAGTTGCACTGAAGCCTAATCGTTCGGCCGTAAAAAAGATGGTGGTATCGCGAGATCGCCTAGAGGCGTATGCCTCCCAGCTCAAATCAAAGTCTTCGGCTGCCGCTTAATGAACTTCATTTATGAAAAGAACTAGAAATACGTTCCCATTTCATGCTATATTGCATTAGGCTAGAGATTTTGAAGAAGAGAGAGGTTACAACATGATTGATCGTACTATATTAGTAAAATTCGGCGAGCAAACGACCAACGAACAGCTCCAGGAGATCGTAGATCGCTTCAAGGCGCTAAAAGAACATTTGACTGGTGTTATTGAAGTAAATGCCGGCATTAATTTCTCGGATAACAACAAAGGTTACCAACTGGTCCTTCGCGTCAGATTCGAAGATAACGCCGCATTGGAGGCATATGGCCCTAATCCTCATCACCAAGCTGTAGCAGCACTTATCCGCGAGTATGGACGTGAGGATAGTATCGCAGCCAATATCGAAGTGTAACATAAAAAACAGCGGGCGCTTGATCAAGCGTCCGCTGTTTTATTGAGCAAATATACTTTTCATCAACTATTTAATTAACAGTACTTTGTTTCAGAGGAACATACTTCAAATTCAAAATATAGAGTATAACAAAAGAATCCGATCACTAATGATCGGATTAACATTCTT
>NZ_BILY01000078.1 GCF_004000805.1 Paenibacillus glycanilyticus NBRC 16618 | reverse complement strand
CGCGGAGCCGCCGCCACCGCCGGAGCCGTCGCCCAAGCAGCCGGAGCTTGATGCGGCAGCAAAGCTGATTCGCAGCCTCGTTCACGAAGAGGCGCTGGAGGATGCTTATATTAACGAGATGAGCCGGCATATGCCGACGATTATCGTGAAGAACGAGCATTGGGCCGCAACTGCCGAACTGCTGAAGCGGCATGAAGAGCTCCATTTTACTTATTTGCGGAATGTATCCGGCGTGGATTACGAGACGCATCTGGAGGTTGTCTATCACCTGGTTCATCTCGAAAGTCGGCGGGAGCTGGCGGTGAAGGTGAAGGCTGACCGAAGTGATCCTGTTATCGCTTCGGCGACGCCCGTCTGGGCTACCGCGAATTGGAACGAACGCGAAATCTATGATCTGTTAGGAGTAACATTCCAGGGCCATCCCGATCTGCGCCGCATTATGATGTCCGACGATTGGGTCGGGCATCCGCTGCGCAAGGATTATGAGCCGCTCGATTCGGAGGTGTAGCTGCAGCGTGATTCGTACCGAAGAACTTCTACTAAATGTCGGTCCCCAGCATCCCAGCACGCATGGCGTATTCCGTATCGTTGTCAAACTCGATGGAGAAGTCATCACGGAGGCAACCCCGGTTATGGGGTATTTGCACCGCGGTACCGAGAAGCTTGCCGAGCAACTGAATTATACGCAGATTATCCCATATACCGACCGGATGGATTATGTGGCGGCCATGACCAATAACTACGTGCTGGTTCATGCCGTCGAGACCATGATGGGGCTTGAAGTTCCCGAGCGGGCGGAGTTTATGCGCCTTATCGTAATGGAATTGCAGCGGGTTGCGAGTCACCTCGTCTGGTGGGGGACTTACCTGCTGGATATCGGGGCGATGAGCCCGTTCCTTTATGCTTTTCGCGACCGGGAGATCATTATTAATTTATTTAATGAACTGTGCGGGGCTCGTTTGACTTACAATTATATGAGGGTTGGCGGAGTGAAATGGGATGCGCCGCCGGGCTGGCTGGATAAAGTGCGGGATTTCATTCCGTACATGTACGGCAAGCTGCAGGAATACGACAAGCTGGTGAGCGGCAACGAGATTTTCCTCGCCCGGATCAAAGGCATCGGCCGATACGATGCGGCAACGGCGATCGACTATGGTCTGTCCGGCGCTAACCTGCGCTGTACCGGCGTGGACTGGGATTTGCGCAAGGCGGAGCCGTACAGTTTGTATAACCGCTTCGAATTTGATGTACCGCTGGGCAAAAACGGGGATTGCTACGACCGTTACGTCATCCGGCTGGAGGAGATTAAGCAGAGCCTTCGCATTCTCGACCAGGCGCTTGAGCAAATGCCGTCCGGCGGCGAGACGATGGGCAAGGTGCCCCGCGTTATCCGTCCTCCGGCAGGTGAAGTGTATGTCCGTATAGAATCACCCCGCGGGGAGATCGGCTGTCATATCGTCTCAAAAGGAAAAGCAGAGCCTTACCGCCTGAAGTTCCGGCGGCCGTCCTTTGTAAACCTGCAGATTTTGCCTAAGCTGCTTGTTGGAGAGACGATGACCAACCTGATTACGATCCTCGGCGGCGTCGACATTGTAGTCGGGGAGGTTGATTGCTGATGGGAGCATGGCTGCATGACTCGATGACTTGGGGCAATGCGGTTATTATTTTTCTATGGGGCGCGGTGTTCCTGTTCGTTGTGCTTGGCTTTGTCACCTACGCCATTTATTTCGAACGGAAGGTTATCGGCTGGATGCAGCTTCGGATCGGACCGAACCGGGTTGGTCCTCTTGGCCTTCTCCAGACGGTGGCCGACATATTCAAGCTTCTCATTAAGGAAGACACGATTCCGCGCAAAGCCGACCGCCTCCTGTTCGTTCTTGCCCCTATACTTTGTTATGTACCCGCTTTTACGGTGCTTGCGGTTATTCCTTATACGGAAAAGCTTTATTTCGCCGATCTGAACGTCGGTTTGCTCTATTACGCCGCCTTATCGGGCATCTCAACCTTGGCCATTGTGCTTGGGGGCTGGGCTTCGAACAATAAATACGCGCTTCTTGGCGGCATGCGCTCGGCTGCGCAAATGATTAGCTACGAGGTTCCGCTCGTTATCTCCGTTGTAGGCGTCATCCTGCTTAGCGGAAGCCTTAATCTGAGGGATATCGTGGCGGCGCAGTCCGGCGGATGGTTCTGGGATTGGAACTTCATTCCCCAAATTATCGGCTTTGTTGTGTTTATGATTGCGGCGGTATCCGAGCTGAACCGTACGCCGTTTGACCTGCCCGAGGCTGAATCGGAGCTGGTTGCCGGCTATCACGTGGAGTACAGCGGCTTCCGTTTTGCATTCTTTATGCTGTCGGAGTATGTCTACGTCTACGCGATCGCGGCTTTGACGACCGTGCTGTTCCTCGGCGGGTGGCACGCGCCGGCGCCGTTTCTTGATTTTGTGCCGGGAATCATCTGGTTCCTGCTCAAATTCGCGTTTATCGTGTTCTTTTTATTCTGGATCCGGGCGAGCTTCCCTCGTATCCGGGTTGATCAGCTGATGGGTCTGGGCTGGAAGGTGCTGCTGCCGGTATCGCTGCTGAACGTATTTCTGACGGCAGGTTACCTGGAGCTGTTCGTAAAATAAAGGCTGCTTCGCAATTCTTAAGCTCATGCTTACGAAGCAATTCTTTTTAGGAGGATCTAGCCATGAATGGACTTGTGCAAGGGCTTGGCGTGACGCTCAAATCAATGGTATCGAAAAAAGTGACGACTTCTTATCCCGACGAGCCGATTGTTATGCCGGACCGGTTCCGCGGTATTCAGCATTTTATTCCGGACCTCTGCATCGTCTGCAACCAGTGCGCAAGAATCTGTCCAACCGACTGCATTACGCTGACCGGCAAGCCAAACCCCGATCCGGCCAAAAAAGGCAAGGTCATCGACACGTTTGATATCAATTTCGAACTTTGCATCTTATGCGATTTATGCACCGAAGTTTGCCCGACGGAAGCGATTGTGATGACCAATCATTTCGAGCTGTCCGCGTACAGCAGGGATGATCTGTTCAAGGATGTGCAGTGGCTGACCGACAACGATACGCTGGTCCGTCAAGATAACAATAACATCGGTGCTCCTGCGAAAGGAGGCGCCAAATAAGTTGTTCAATATTGATTTTAATGGCGAGTTCGCCACCTTTTTTATCTTCTCGGCGATTATGATCATCGGGGCTGTCCTTATGGTTAGCCTTCAAAAGGTCGTGCATATGGTCATCTCCATGGCTGCGGTGTTCCTCGGCCTGGCCGGGATGTTCGTGCTGCTGGATGCGGAGTTTGTCGCTTTCGTCCAGGTGCTGATCTATGCGGGAGCCGTGTCCATTCTGATGATATTCGGCATTATGATGACCAATCATCAGAATAAACAGGCCGATCCGGTTAAACCTCTTCACGAGACGCTGGCTGCTGTAGGAGCGCTATGCCTGTTCGGGATTCTGTTCTATGCCATCCGGACGACGGATTTTCCCGATGCCCAGCCGCTGCAAGCGGTGGAGGATAATACGTCGAGCATTGGCCAGCTGCTGTATACGGGATACGTCGTGCCGTTCGAGCTGTTGTCGGTGCTGCTGACGGTTGCCTTTATCGGCGCGATTGCTATTGCGAAAAAGGGGGCGGATTAACATGCTTCCATCCTATCTGACGATGGCGGCGATCCTGTTTTGCATCGGGCTGTATGGAGCCTTGGTGAAACGGAATGCCGTGATCGTCCTGTTATCGATTGAGCTTATGCTGAACGCGGTAAATCTGAATTTGGTTGCGTTCTCCAAATACGGGGATGTACCGTCCCTGACCGGCCAGGTATTCGCTTTGTTCGCCATTACGGTGGCGGCGGCGGAGGCTGCCGTTGGGGTAGCGGTGCTGATCGCCTTGTTCCGCGCGCGAGGTACCGTTAACGTAGATGAATTCGACGAGATGAAGAGGTGATGTGACCCGTGGATCAATTAACGAAAGCAGCGTGGCTCATTCCGCTCTTCCCGTTTGCTGCCTTCCTTCTGCTGACGGCCCTGGGCAGGAGCTACCGGCTGGCGGGCGTGCTGATCGCTTCGATCGGCTCGCTTGCGTCGCTGGTCATGTCCCTGCTCGTTTTTATCGAGAGATTGGGACCAAATGCGGTAGATTACAGCGGCGACAGCTACAAATGGATTGGTCTTGGCGAATATACGCTTAAGATCGGTTTCGAAATTACGAATCTGAATGCCCTTATGCTTGTTATCGTTACGGTGGTCAGCTTTCTCGTAAACGTGTATTCGGCCGGCTATATGAAAAAGGATGAGCGGATTACTGTCTTTTACGGCTATGTCGCTCTCTTTACCTTTGCGATGCTGGGGCTGGTGCTGTCCGATAATATGCTGGTCTTCTATATTTTCTGGGAGCTGGTTGGGGTCTGCTCCTTCTTGCTTGTTGGCTTCTGGTATGCGAAACCTGCGGCCCGCGCGGCGGCGAAAAAAGCGTTTATCGTGACCAGAATCGGCGACGCGGGGCTGCTGCTTGGCATTATCGTATTGTTCTGGTATATGCCCGGCCATGCGCTTGATTTCAGCAGTATACATAATGTGTTTACCGAAGGGCAGTCCGGTACGATTACGACGACCATTACAACCTCGATTGCTCTGCTTCTGTTCATGGGGGTTATCGGCAAGTCCGGTCAATTCCCGCTGCATGTATGGCTTCCGGATGCGATGGAAGGTCCCACGCCGATCAGTGCCTTGATCCATGCCGCGACGATGGTAGCGGCCGGCGTATTTCTCCTGGCGAGAACGTTTGATATCTTCGAGGCCTCCGCGGCCGCGATGCATACGGTCGCTTACTTCGGCGGGTTTACGGCGATTTTCGCCGCAACCGTAGCGCTCGCGCAAAACGATATTAAACGGATTCTGGCCTACTCAACCATCAGCCAGCTTGGCTACATGGTGATGGCGATGGGACTTGGCTCGATGACGGGCGGTATTTTCCATCTGTTCACGCATGCTTTCTTCAAAGCTCTATTATTCCTGGCGGCCGGCAGCGTGATTCATGCGGTACATACCCAGAACATTCACGAAATGGGCGGCCTTGGCTCCAAAATGCGAATCACGGCATGGACCTTTGCGATCGGAGCGTTATCCCTATCCGGCATCCCGCCGTTCTCGGGCTTCTGGTCCAAGGATGCGATTCTGGCTTCCGCGCTTGAAGAGAATCCGTTCCTGTTTGCCGTTGGACTGGCGGCGGCCTTCTGTACGGCGCTGTACATGTCGCGGTTGTTTTTTATCGTCTTTACAGGCAAATCCCGTCTACAGCAGCCGGCCGAGGTGAAGGAATCTTCGAAGGTGATGACCATTCCGCTGCTCGTGCTTGCCATTATATCGGTTGGAGCGGGTTTTATCGAAACGCCTTGGAACGGTTGGCTGGGCAGCTGGCTGACGGATGGCGCGGAGGACGTTCATGCAAGCGGCGCCGCGATTGTCGCTTCCATAGCCGTTGGCGTGCTTGGCATCTATGTAGGATGGCTTATGTACGGCAAAGGCAGCATCGAGCGCGGCGCTGCGGGAGCCAAGATGCCGTGGCTTGTTCATCTGCTGGAGCGGCAATATTACGTAAACGAATTTTATGACGCCGTTATTGTCAAAACGGTTCGCGCCGTTGGCAAGAGTCTGAATGCTTTCGACGAATACGTGATTGGCGGCGCAGTCCGGCTGGTGGGTGTTACGGCTGGAGCGGGCGGCCGGGTGCTGACCAGACTGAATAACGGACAGACGCAAACGTACGGCTTGACCGCAATTATAGGTCTTATCGTTATTATCGCGGCAATCGTTGGAAGGAGGTTTTGGTAAATGACGGACCTGACCGATCTTCCGATTCTATCGATTATTCTCGTAACTCCGCTTATCGGGCTTCTGGTTATTCTTCTGCTGCCGAAGCACCGTAACCGGTGGCTGCAGACTGCGGCTATTGTGTTTACGTTGATTCCGCTTCTCTTGTCCCTATGGCTGTATGCCGATTACGACAAGCATCAGGGCGGCAACTCCTTTGAGGAGACGGCTACCTGGGTAGAAGTTCCGTTAAACAAAGAGACGCAAGCCTCGAATGGGGTAACGAGCTATACGCTGTCGTTCCAGTATGACGTGGGCATCGACGGGTTGTCCTTGCCGCTTGTCATTCTGACGACGCTGATTACGGCGATGGCGGCTTTTGCTTCCGTTCACGTGAAAAAGCGATGGAAGGCGTTCTACGCTTGGTTCCTGCTCCTGGAGACGGGCGTGCTTGGCGTGTTTATGGCGCGGGATTTATTCCTGTTCTTTATTTTCTTCGAAATTACGCTTATCGCGATGTACTTCCTGATCGGGATCTGGGGTTACTTCAACCGGGAGCGGGCCGCTAATCACTTCGTTATCTATAACGGCCTCGGGTCGGCTATCATGCTGATTGCCTTTATCCTTCTCGTGAATACGGCCGGCTTCCATATCGATCAGGAGACGTCATCGTTTATTTACAGCGGCAGTTATGCGGATATTGTCCACAATTTATCCGATCCTTCGGCGTGGGTGAACCTTGCTCCGGATCAGACGGGCGGACTAAACCCGTTCCATATGTCGGCTGCGATGCATACGGTTATTTTCCTCCTGCTGGTAGTGGCGTTTGGGATCAAGCTTCCGGTTCTGCCGTTCCATACCTGGATGCTGAAGGTACACAACGAGGCGCATCCGGCAATCGTTATGATTCACTCCGGCGTGCTGCTCAAGATGGGGGCATACGGCCTGATCCGGTTCGGTATTGTGTTATTCCCCGAGCAGGCGAAGGATTGGGCGATTGTACTGGCTTCTCTTGGCCTCGCCAATCTCTTATACGGGGCTCTTATTGCTTTCCGGCAGACGGATCTCAAGCTGGTGCTCGCGTATTCCTCGATCAGCCATATGGGGATCGTTCTGCTGGGGCTTGCGGCCTTTAACCAGATAGGCTTGCAGGGGGCCGTGTTCCAGCTTGTCTCGCATGGCCTGATCTCGGCGCTTCTCTTCCTGATTGTCGGAAGCTTATACGAGAGAACGAAGACGACAACCTTATCCGAGCTTGGCGGGCTGGTGCGATCGATGCCGTTTATCTCGGGCATTCTGCTTGCCGGAGGTCTTGCATCCTTGGGTCTGCCGGGTCTATCGGGCTTTGTGGGCGAATTCCTGTCGCTGCTCGGCTTGTTCGACAGCCAGCCATGGATTGCCGGCTTCTCGGTCATCGGCGTCATTCTGACCGCCGTATATGTCCTAAGGGCTGTGCTGAAAACAACCTTTGGCCCTATTGAAGAACGGTATCTCGCGGTAAAAGACGCTAGGCTGGTTGAAGCTCTGCCGATGATCGTGCTCCTGGCGTTTATCCTGCTGCTGGGCTGTTACCCGTCCGTGCTGACGGATACGTTCCAGTACAGCGTCGACGGCCTGTTCAAGCCGTTATTATCGTTAAGGATGGGGGGATAAGCGATGACCGAATTCGTACCGCTGACATGGCAGGATACGTTGTATCTCGCCCCGGAGCTTATCCTTGCCGCCATGTTCCTAATCCTTATCGTAACGGACTTGCTTCTTCCGGGGAGGACGAACCGCGCGGTTATCGGCTGGTTGTCTTTAGCAGGCTTGCTGCTGTCGCTTGCGGCCGTCATCTGGCGGATGATGGATATGAATCCTTCCGGCGTATCGGCGGCGGAGGCGGCTGAAGCCGGTAAGGCCATCTCGCTCCTTGGCGCCAGCTACCGGGTGGATGATTACGGCAATCTGTTGAAAATAATCTTCCTGGTCGGTACGTCATTGGTCGTATTGCTGGGGCTTGGCTCCACGCAAAAGGATGACGCGGTAACGGACAAAGCCGAATTCTATTACTTGCTGCTTCCGGCAGCGGCCGGAGCTATGATTATGGCCTCCTCCGGAAACCTCGTTACCTTGTATATCGGGCTTGAGCTGCTCAGCATCACGACTTACGTGCTGGTTGGCTTGAGGAAGCGCTCGTCGCTGTCGGCCGAGGCAGCTTTCAAGTATGTGGTTACGGGCGGTATCGCGTCAGCCTTTGTGTTGTTTGGGATGTCTTATTTGTATGGCGTGACCGGCTCGGTAAGTCTGGCGGATTTCCCGACGGCGCTGCCGCAGGCGTTTGCGGACTATAAGGCGTTGGTTTATGTAGGATTCTTCTTCCTGATCGCGGGCTTCGGAGTCAAAATCGCGGCCGCTCCGTTCCATGTCTGGGCGGCGGATGTGTATCAAGGAGCGCCAACGCCGGTTTCCGCTTTCCTGGCGGTAATTGCGAAGGGGGCTGCTCTGGCAGCGGTATTCCGTTTCCTGTACAGCAGCGCGTTCTTCCTCACCGGCGGTCCGGAAAAGCAAGCGGGCGATGATGTCTTCTTCGCTCTGCTGGTCATTGCCGCTGCGGCGATGATAGCCGGTACGGTCTCGGCTCTGCGGCAAAAGCAGGTGAAACGGCTGCTCGCCTTATCGGGCGTAGCGAATGCCGGGTATTTGCTCGTACCGATTGCAATCTCAGTGACGATCATCCATAGCAACAATTTCGCCGAGTTTGTGTTTTACCTGGTTGCGTACCTGCTCATGAACGTAGGCGCATTCGCCGTCGTAACGGTAGTTGCGAGCGCGGCGGGACATGAAGATCTGAAAGGCTTCTCGGGTCTCTATTACCGGGCCCCGTGGACAGCGGCGGCTATGCTGATCTTTATATTGTCGCTCTCGGGATTGCCGGTTACGGCCGGATTTTTCGGCAAGCTGTTCATCCTGCTCGGCGCGGCCAGCGTAAAAGCTTACTGGCTGGTAGCCATTATGGTGGTTAGCACCGTTATTTCCTACTACTTCTACTTCGGTATAATCCGGCAGATGTTTATGCGGTCGAACGGCGAGGAAGAGGATCGCATCCATGTGCCGGCTGTAACGGGAGTCGTCATCTGGATCTGCGCGGCTGCAACAGTTGCTCTTGGCGTATTGCCGGGTCCGCTGATGAAAGGAATCGATGCGGTGTTTACGATTCAGGCGGATTTGTTCGTGAGGTAGATTTCGTTGGAGCCCAGCGGCTGGAGAGCCGCTGGGCTTTTTTTCGTGGGGCGAGGCGGGGTGGGAATCGGCTGAGATGAAAAAGCGTATGGCGGGCGGCTAGGGATTCTTTTGCGGGACGTGGGAAAGTGGGGAGTGGAAGGATAAGACCCTGTCAGGGTCTTATCCAGTTGGTTGGGGGTTGGAATAGGGAGAATAAGACCCTGGCAGGGTCTTATCGCTTTGAAAGTGGACTAATCTAGCTCCGTAGGCAGCTTGCTCGCATGGAATAAGACCCCGCGGGTCCTCTATCAGGTTAGCTGGCTGCCGAGTTGGATTGAATAAGACCCTGACAGGGTCTTATATAAAATGGATAGTAAGCGCGGAGCCTTAGTAGAAGTTCATAAGGCGGGAATGCGGCGGAAATGCGGGTGAGGCGGAGGTTAAGGTCCCTCAGGGGCTTTAATAGGCAAGAAGCAGCTAGTTTGCGAGTGTTTAAGGTTCCTTAGGGACCTTAAGTAGGCTGGTGGATGTGGGAATGCAGCGGAAATGTCGGTGAGGCGGAGGTTAAGGTCCCTCAGGGGCTTTAATAGACAAGAAGGAGCTAGTTGCGAGTGTTTAAGGTCCCTTAGGGACCTTAAGTAGAGTGGTGGATGCGGGAATGCGGCGGAAATGCCGGGGTAGGTGGAAGTTTAGGTCTCCAAGTGATTAGAGAGTGAAGGAAGAGTAGGAGGATAGGCGAACTTCGTTAGCCATATCATGGTTGTATCATCCTCTTTACAGGTAATTATCTTTTGCTAGAGACAGGAGATCGGGGGCCGGAAATCGAATGGTAATAGGAGATAAATAGAGACTATTAAACGGTCATAGAGAAACGTGTGGCAAGAGCATACGTATAATTTGAGACGGAGACAAATATACCGATAAAGGCAGAAACTGATGAGAAGAGATGCTCTCGGCAGCGTATTGAAAAGATCCCTCCCCGCGCTTCTCCTCGCGGGGATTCTCGCCTGCGGGGCGGCTATGCCCGCCGCCCCTGCAGGCTTAGCCCCGGCTGGGGCCGCTGCGGCGAGCAAAGCCGCCGCCGGCG
>NZ_BILY01000077.1 GCF_004000805.1 Paenibacillus glycanilyticus NBRC 16618 | reverse complement strand
AGCGGTAGCTGCAAGAGGGAAACTTCCTCTTAAATTTGTATCCGTAGGTCAGCACAATGTTTGACACAGGGTATCGGAATGTGATATAAATTGTATACAATTTAATTTTGATCAAATCATTTTTATTCAGAGGAGGATTCATCATGAGCGTTTATTCATTTGAAGCGGATACAATTAGAGGGCAGCAAGTTAGCCTCGAGGATTACAAGGGCAAGGTGCTGGTCATCGTAAATACAGCAAGCAAATGCGGCTTTACGCCTCAGTATTCCGATCTGCAGAAGGTATACGAGCAATATAAGGATCAAGGACTCGAAATTCTGGGCTTCCCGAGCAATCAGTTCGGCGAACAGGAGCCGGGATCGAACTCGGATGTGCAGGAATTTTGCCAGATCAACTATGGCGTATCCTTCCCGCTGTTTGCGAAAACGGATGTCCGCGAGGAATCGGCTCATCCTTTGTTCAAATATTTGACGGAGCAAGCTCCTTTCCATGGCTTTGACACCTCGGAGCCAAGCGGCAAAATGCTTCATGCTTTCCTGTCGGAGAAGCTGCCTCATTACCTGGAAGGCAACGACGTGAAATGGAACTTCACGAAGTTTCTTATTGACCGCCAGGGCAATGTAATCAAACGGTTCGAATCGACGGACGAGCCGCTGAATATGGTCGAAGATATTCAAAAACTGCTGTAATCTCATACGGCGTTAATGAAAAGCTCATGCTGCCCGCGATAAGGCCGCATGGGCTTTTTTGCTGTGCAGCTCAAACCTCCCACCAGATGACCTCCACGCCGACCCCCAACAGGCCAAGTACGGTCAAAGTGCCTACCACGTTAATGGTTAAAGTCTGTCCCGGCGGTACGGCGACGCCTCCGCCAACGGAAAAGGAGAACGGCCCCGGCTGCAGCGGATAAAGAATAAAAGCCGTCCCGCCCGTTACGGCGTTAATGGAGGTGGTAACGGAAGCAACGCTGGCCGTCCCGCTTCCCAAGTTAAGATTGACCGGCGTTACGGTCGTTGGAGAAGCGACGGTTCCGCCGCTGTAGACCGTCACTTGCGCGGAAAAGCTCGAGAGCAGGCTTAACGAAATGTTGGTATACCCGATGATTTGTCCAAGGTATACGGTCTTGCCGCTGCCCGAAGGATTGGCTATGCGGATCGAGCTATTGACGCTACCTCCTAATACCCCTAAGGACAAGCTGTTAGAAGCGTTAATGGCGAAGGCCCCGCCGGCTTGCACGGAGGTGCCGGACTGAGCCGGAATTTCGGATCCGGGCTGCGTGTAGGAATTGGCTGCCGCTCCGTACAAGGGCCCATTGGAGCCATCGAATATCGGGTTATTCGGCATTAAAACTCCCACCACGAAATATTGGCCGCCGCCGTAATGGCACCGGTACCAACGGAAATGGTGACTGAACGGTTAGGCGCTACAATAAGTCCTCCTGCAAAAGCAACCTCAAACATCCCCGCCGCCAGCAGAGTGGTATAGAACAGCGTTGGCGTGCCCGATACGCTGCCGGTTGCTACCCGTGAGGTAGCCACGCTTGTTGTCGCATTCCCAAGCTGCATGTTAAACGGAGTTGGCGTTGTACCGCCCGTGACCGTACCTCCCGAATAAAGGTTCACCGTTGCCGCCGCACTCACCCCACCGCTAATTTTTGAAACATACAGCGACCTTCCGCTGCCGTTTGGATTGGATATCTGAATCAATAAGTTGGAGCCCGCCCCTACGGCCGTGCTAGCCGAAGTAACCATAAAAAACCGGCCGTTCGCAGCAGCGTCTTCTTCAGGAGGAGCCACGATGGCAGGACTGCTGTAGCGGTTATTCAGCAAAATATAAAGCGGATTGTTCTCGCTGTTGAATACGGAGTAATTCGTCAATTGTCCCCACCTCTTGTATCGAAATGCTTGCCACATTATATGGTGGAAAAGCCGGATTCGTATGGGGATTTACCGATGAGACGGAAGTTAGGTGAATCTACAGGCGTCAATCGCCGCCGCGGACAAATTCATTTACACATAAAGTAATGGAAGCATGGACATCGAGGAGAAGAGGAGAAATGGGAAAAGCAGCAGGATGCAAACATAGAAGACCACGCCGTTGCCGCAAAAAGCCTTTAAAGCCCAGAAAACGCCATATCCCCCGGAGACGTGTTTGCCGCAAGGGCAAAGACGGCAGCTGTTGTCAAAGTTTCCAATCCATTGAGTATGAAGAAGCTGCGACCTCGGATGAATTCGTCCCAATGCCCAAACAAGACACGGCTTTGGACTTGGTGTTTTCTTACGCAGTACTGAATCGGGGGAAAAATGCAGCCGTTGTACGCCTGGAGGTTGGCCCGAACGGAGTGGATTTCGTAAGCGACTACGAGAGCGTTGTTGAGCCGGGTGGCATGGCTATTATGACTCCGTCGAGATTTATGCATTTTACAAGACTCTCGATAAGGTCGCAGCAGCCAGGGGCTCCAACTTTAATCCAGGTGTATTATCAGGCGCAGCGGGCCCGGATGACTCCGGTTCATGAATTTCATTTTCTAAGAGAAAATAGGTGATGGGAAGGAATGCCCAATTTTTCGACATTTAATCCGAATCCGGATAATTTACGCACTTTAATCTTTGGGAAAGACAGTACGGATACGGCGCGGCCGCTGGCTGTGGACACAAGCGGTAATCTGGTTACCGTAATGCTTGACGGTACGATCAGCAGTATTCTGGGTGTAACGATTACGGCAGGGACAGTGGCTATCTCCGGCGGCACGGTTGGGGTGACCGGAACGGTGGCCGTGTCCGGAGGAACGGTCGACGCTACAATTACGGGCGGCACGATCAGCGCCGTACTTGGCACCACGATTACGGCCGGTACGGTAGCGATCTCAGGAGGTACAGTCGCGGTATCGGGCGGCACAGTCGCCGTGTCTGGCGGAACAGTAGCCGTATCCGGCGCAACGGTTACGGGCGGGACGGTAGATGCCGTGCTTGGCGCCACCATTACCGCAGGAACCATCAACGCCGTGCTTGGCACCACGATTACGGCCGGTACGGTAGCGATCTCAGGTGGTACAGTCGCGGTATCGGGCGGCACGTTTGAGATAGCCGGTGGAACGGTGGCGGTATCCGGTGCAACCGTAACGAGCGGCACGCTGGATGCCGTGCTAGGCGCAACGATCACGGCGGGCACGTTGGACGCCGTGCTAGGCGCGACGATTACTGCAGGAACATTAAACGCGTTACTTGGCGCGACGATCACAGGCGGAACCATTAACGCCGTGCTTGGCACCACGATCACGGCGGGTACGGTAGCGATCTCAGGCGGTACAGTCGCGGTATCGGGCGGCACGTTCGAAATAGCCGGAGGAACGGTGGCAGTGTCCGGTGCGACAATTACGGCGGGCACATTGGATGCGTTGCTGGGGGCAACCATTACGGCGGGAACACTGGATGCCGTGTTAGGCGCGACGATTACGGCAGGAACGTTGGATGCCGTGTTAGGCGCGACCATTACAGCCGGAACGATTACAGCCGTGCTCGGCACCACGATCACGGCGGGTACAGTAGCAGTCTCCGGAGGAACCGTTGCGCTGTCGGGCGGCACGGTTGCAGTATCTGGCGCGACAATCACAGCGGGCACGCTGGATGCGTTGCTAGGAGCAACGATCACGGCCGGAACGTTGACGGCGGTACTTGGAACAACCATCACCGCAGGTACAGTGGCGGTGTCTGCAGCAACAATAACCGGAGGCACATTAAACGCCGTGCTCGGCACGACGATTACAGCCGGTACTGTTGCGATTTCCGGAGGAACCGTTGCGCTGTCGGGCGGCACGGTAGCAGTGTCTGGCGCGACGATTACAGCGGGAACGCTGAATGCGTTGCTAGGAGCAACGATCACGGCCGGAACGTTGACGGCGGTACTTGGAACAACAATCACCGCAGGTACAGTAGCGGTGTCTGCAGCGACGATAACCGGAGGCACATTAAACGCTGTGCTCGGCACCACGATTACAGCCGGTACTGTTGCGATCTCCGGAGGGACAGTTGCGCTGTCGGGAGGCACGGTAGCAGTGTCTGGCGCGACGATTACAGCGGGCACGCTGGATGCATTGCTAGGAGCAACGATCACGGCCGGAACGTTGACGGCGGTACTTGGAACAACAATTACCGCAGGTACAGTGGCGGTTTCTGCAGCAACGATAACCGGAGGCACATTAAATGCTGTGCTCGGCACCACGATCACAGCCGGTACGGTGGCGATCTCCGGAGGAACCATTGCACTGTCGGGAGGCACGGTGGCGGTGTCTGGCGCGACAATCACAGCGGGCACGCTGGATGCGTTGTTAGGAGCAACGATCACGGCCGGAACGTTGACGGCGGTACTCGGAACAACCATCACCGCAGGTACAGTGGCAGTGTCTGCAGCAACGATAACCGGAGGCACATTAAATGCTGTGCTCGGCACCACGATCACAGCCGGTACGGTGGCGATCTCCGGAGGAACCGTTGCGCTGTCGGGCGGCACGGTGGCAGTGTCTGGCGCGACAATCACAGCGGGCACGCTGAATGCGTTGCTAGGAGCAACGATCACGACCGGAACGTTGACGGCGGTACTTGGAACAACCATCACCGCAGGTACAGTGGCGGTGTCTGCAGCAACGATAACCGGAGGCACGTTAAATGCCGTACTTGGCACGACGATTACAGCCGGTACCGTGACTGCGTTGCTGGGAGCAACGATTACGGCGGGAACTTTAAGCAGCGTCACTTCAATTTCTCAAAAGAGCTTCCAAGAAGTAGCGAACCTGAATAACCTAACAGCAGATGCATATACGGCTGTGCCGGCCATTACGACCAGCGTATTCGGCACTTATTCTTACTTTGTCTACAACAAAGGCCCGGGAACGAATGCAGCGACTGCACGTGTTGAGATCAGCGCCAACGGAACGAACTGGTATACCGACGTGGAGAGCGTAACGGGAATCGCGGTAGGCTCGGTTGATGTGCTGGTTCCGCAGCGTTTCCTGAAATATACGAGACTGGCCTACCGTTCGACAACGACCGGAAGCCCAACCACCGTCGACGTATACTTCAATGGCCAAGGCACGTAAGCCCAGGCTTACGAGTAAGAATTACCGCAAAAACCGCGCTAATTCTTGGCGTATGCTTACGAAGTAAGAATTATCGCAAAAACCGCGCTAATTCTTTTTAGGAGGGTTATAAAATGCTGCTCGGTGTTCACATCATCGTACGCAATGAAGAGGATATGCTTCCGGAATGCCTGGACAGCATTCGCGGCATAGCCGATGAGCTCATCGTTGTCGACACGGGTTCGACGGACGGAACGGTGGACATTGCCCTGCGGTATGGAGCAAGAGTGATTAAGGCGGAGTGGGAGGATAACTTCTCCTCCGCCCGCAATCTGGCATTAGAGCACGCACGCACCATATGGGTTCTGGTTCTGGATGCGGATGAACGGCTGAGGGGGGATTTGCAGTCGCTGAGGCAGGGGCTGCGAAAAGCCGATTCGTCCGCTTACCGGCTGCGAATGGAGCATCTGCTCGATGCCTCCAATACGGGACGCAGCATGACGAGCGAAGCCGTGCGTCTGTTCCGTGCGGACCGCGGCTACTCCTATTATGGAGAAATTCACGAGCAGCTCGTCCGTGTCCGGGAGACGGAGGGCGGCAGCATCATGATGGATGTGGACGGTCCGCTATGCGCCGGGACTCCGCACATTGCCCATATCGGGTACATGCCGGATGTGCTGCGGCGCAAATCCAAAGCGGAACGGAATTTACGGGTCATTTCCAGGCAGCTGACCAAGCAGCCGAATGACCCTTTTTGCCTATACAATTACGGGGTTACGTTATGCCAGCTTGGAAATGCCGAAGAAGCGGCGGCGGCCTTCGACAAAGCGCTTGTCTACACGCCTCTGACCGCTCCCTACCGGCCGACGCTGGTTAGAGATTACGCAACCGCGCTACTTGCTCTATCCCGGAATGGGGAGGCTGCCGAGCTGCTTCGGGGGGAGACGCTCCGGTATCCCGATTACCCGGACCTGTATATGCTGCAGGGCAACAGCTTGTCGGCATCAGGAATGCTGTTGGAGGCAAAGGAGGCTTATGAGACTGCTCTCGAAGCAGGCGCAAAACCTCATTCCTATATTTCCGAAAATGGAGCGGGCAGCTACCTGGCACAGCTTCGCCTGGCATCCGTATTGCAGCGGACAGGGGAGGCTGATGCAGCCCTGCTGGCATACGAAACCTTGCTTGGCGCCAAGCCGGGATGGGAAGAGGCTTTGTCTGCCTGGGCGGATTACCTTCAGCAGCTTGGCGTGTCCGACCAGGAGATCCGTCAGAAGTTAAGCGGTTTTGCCGGTAATGAAGGTGCAGAGCCGAATAAGCTGATGGCTCGCGTCTTAAGCCGTATCGGCGCCAACAGCATGGCGTTGCCTCTATGGAGGGAAGCGCTCCAGTCGAAATCCGCGTCAGCAGTTGGCGACCCAATAGCAATAAAGCTTACTTTGTCCGATATACGAGGGTTTGCGGACTGTCTGATCGGGACCGGTCAATATGCGGAGGCCGCCTTGCAAATTCGGGCTTGGCTTCAGGCGGTTCAACCGTACGCAGAAGAAGAGCCTTCCAATGAGACCCTTCAGTTAGGCATGGACTGGGCTTTATGCCGCTGGAATGACGGGGTGCAGATCAGCCGGGAGGAGCTGGCGGCTGTTCTTGGAGGAGGAAGCGTTGCCCGCGAGGCGGAGCAGCTGAACGGCTGGCTTCCTGCGGGGCAAGGGCCGCGGAACAAAATCGCGAAGGAGCAGGAGCTCGCTGCGGCTGTCCGCTGGCTGGATACGGCAGTGAGCCGGGGAATGCTGCGTCTTGCTCACCGGTTGGCAGGCGGCTACTACGGACTGAAGCCATACTTCGAAACCCTCCTTTATGACCACGGTTATGTGGATGCCGCCGCTGAACAAATGCTGGACCGTTTCGAGAAGGAGGGCCGTTTGACCGGGGAGCAAGCCTTCCGCCTGGGGGAACTGCTGTATTTGAAAAAGCTGTACAACGAAGCCTTATCCTTGTTCGATAGTTCGGCGGAAAGCGACAAAAGCGGCGTTTACGCGCAAAGAGCGCGATTGGGAGCCGCTGCCGCATGCCTGCAGCTTGCTATTGAAGCTCTCCAGCCGGATGAGTACAGCGGGACCCGCAATTGGGATGGCAGCTGGTCAGAGCCGGACCGGGTGAAGCTGCAGGAAGCATTGCTCCGAGTGGAGTGGATGGGCTGGCAGACCAGCTGGAACGGACGGCAAAGGAGGCGAGTGAATGGCGGAACAGCGGAAGCGGATTTCCTTATGCATGATCGTTAAGAACGAGGAGAAGCATTTGCCCGGCTGTCTCGACAGCGTGCTTGGCATAGCTGACGAGATCATTATCGTCGATACCGGTTCGACCGATGAGACCATTGCGATAGCGGAGCGGTACGGAGCGCAGGTAATCCGGAGCGGGTGGGAGCATGATTTTGCCAAAGCGCGCAACATAGGGGTGGAGCGGGCCAGCGGGGAATGGATTCTGTTCCTTGACGCGGATGAACAGCTGGATGCGGCAACAAAATCCCAGCTGCTCGAGTATGCCGGCCATGGGGAACTGTCCGCCCTGCTTCTCCAGATCAGAAACCAGGTTGGGCCGGACCATGATCAAGGCTCGACGATCCATCCCGTGCTTCGGATGTTCCGGAATGACCCTGCCCACCGGTTCGAAGGGCGGATTCACGAGCAGATTTCGTTTTCGATTTTAAGGAAAAACCCATCGGCCCGTTTTCACCTCACCGATGTCGTTATCCATCATTATGGTTATCGGACCCAGGTAGTGGCGGAGAAAAACAAGCTGAAGCGCAATATGGAGCTGCTCGAGCTTGCGCTTGCGGAGGACCCGGGCAATACGTTCCACCGCTATAATATCGGGGTTGAATATTTACGGAATAACCGGGCGGCGGAAGCACTCGAAGCGTTCCGGATTGCCAAGCGTTCCGCCGACTTCGAGCAGCTCTCTTACGCGCATCTGGTGCTGAAATACGAATCGCTTAGCCTCCAGCTGCTTGGCAGATGGGAGGAAGCCGCGGCTGCGGCGAAGGAAGGCACGGCTATTTTTCCCGACTATACGGATTTGTGGCATTATATCGCGCTTTGCTCAGCAAGCACCGGGCGGTTCAAGAATGCGATGGAAGCCGCCGAAAAAGCGCTGGAGCTAGGAGCGGCGCCCGCCCGCTACCATACGGAGGGCGGAATGGGAACGTTCCGGACGGCTTATCTGCAAGGACGAATCTATGAAGCGTTGCATGACGAGCAGGGCGTGGAGCAAGCTTACATGAAGGCGCTGCGGTTTAAGCCCAGCTTGCTGCCGCCGCTTTTCCGGCTTTGCAAATACATGCGGACCGCCGGCCGCGAAGGCCAGCTTGCCGCATGGATGGCAAGGCGGATCTCCTGCCCGGATGAAGCGGCTATGCTGAAGCTGGCCGGGGTGATGGTTGCCAGCGGCTGTCCGGACAGCGCGGTTGCGTATTTGGAATGGCAAGCGGAACTGTATAAGGAGCCCGGGCTCCGGCACTCTCTTTCCGTGCAGGCGAATGCTTTGCGCGACGGGGATTACGGCGGGCTGCCTTTTGCGGGCTGGCTTGGCAAGGACGAGGCGGAAGATACGCTGTCATCCGCGGCATACTGGAGGGAACGTGCGGAGCAGTATTTGGAACGGGTACAGCAGTCGAAGGAGCGCTCTGCCGAAAGGCAAGCCCTTCAAAGCATCCGCCTGCTGCTGCCCGGATTTGAAGGGTGGTAAGGAGGGGCCGGGATGGAAGAGAAGCTTCCGATATCGCTGTGCATGATTGTCCGGGACGAGGAATTATTCCTGCCGGGTTGTCTGGCCGCGGCGGCTCCTTATTGCTCGGAGATCATAGTGGCGGATACGGGATCGACAGACCGGTCGGCAGACATAGCGGAAGCTTACGGTGCAAAAGTGCTGCGGATTGCCTGGCAGGATGATTTCGCATTGGCCCGCAATGCGGCAATCGAGCAGGCCTCTCAGCCGTGGATTCTGGTGCTGGATGCGGATGAACGGCTTCTCCCGCTTCCTATGGAGGATTGGAGACGGCTGCTGCTGTCGGAAGAGCAATGCTACGGTTATTTAATAGAGATCAGAAGCAGGGTTGAAGGCATGGGAGGGGAGGAAGAGGTCTCGGACGCGGTCTGCCGGCTTTTCCGAAACGATCCGAGGATCCGGTTCTCCGGCGCTATTCACGAGGAAGCGGCAACGGCCGTCTCGGCTTGCGGAGAAGAAGCCCTGCGTTTTGCCCCGGTTGAAGTGCTTCATGAGGGGTACCGGCAGGCCGTTATGGCGAGACGCGGGAAGAAAGAGCGAAATAAAAGGATCCTGCTCGCTGCCCTGAACCGTGAACCGGAAAATCCGGTACTGCGGTATGCGATGGGGACGGAGTATTTTACTTACGGGGACTGGGAGCGGGCGGCCGAATGGCTGGAGCCTATGGTGAACGGGGAAGAAGCGGCTGAAGACGCCGGCTATTTATCCGACATATGGCTGAAGCTGGTCCATGCGCTGCGGGCGCTTGGCAGGCTGGAGGAAGCGGAGCGGTATGCCCGGAGCGGGTTAACCAGGTACGGCGATTTTCCGGATCTGCATGAAGCTTACGCGGCGGTGCTGATGGAGATGGATCGGCCGGGCGAGGCCGGGTTGGTGCTGGAGCGGTCATGCTTGGCTGGCAACCTGTCCGCGCGTTACTCTTCCGCCGCCGGCTCCGGAAGCTACCGGACGATGCTCGCCGCCGGTTACGCAGCGGAACGCAGCTATAACTGGGATCGGGCAGCCGAAGCCTATGCGGCAGCGCTTGAGGCTAATCCCGGCTATCGGCCGGCATGGGAAAGGCTGGTTGTGCTCGGTACGCTTGACGCTGAATATAGAAGGCATTGGATGGCTGCTGCCAATCGCGCGGCGGCCACCGGCGATCATAGGCTTTGCCGCTTCATGCTGGAGCTACTGGCTGACGCCGGTCTGCAGCTTGAGCCAGAGGCAAGCGGCCGGCTGATCGAAGGGCTGGCGGTGGGGGAAGCTTTTTGGAACGGCCTGCTCGCCGCGCAGCAGGGCGATCCGTCCGCTGCCCGGCAGCGCTGGGCGCGGCTGCCGGATGCGTACCCAGGCAAGGGCGAGTATCTCGCCGCCCTTGCCTGGGTGGATGGCGGGCGGGCTGAGCCGCCGCCCGCCGGGCTTGCGCACGCGCTGCTCCGCGTGCGTGCCTGGCCCGCGTGGCTGCGGCTTTGCCCAGCCGCG
>NZ_BILY01000076.1 GCF_004000805.1 Paenibacillus glycanilyticus NBRC 16618 | reverse complement strand
ACAAGCCGCTATGGACTACAAAGACAGGCTGTCGATTGGCGGGACCGGTGGGTGAAGGGCAACATACGCCAATAGGACCTAACCCGGCCTCACTCGGATGCGGGGGACGCGGAGTGGGGGAGCTAGGCCCTGCGGCAGGTTAGCGTTTAGAAGAAAAAGAACGAGCGCAGGCCGCGTTTTTTGCGTTTGCCTTCGTTCTCGGCGGAGGCTTTGGCGCTCTCTCCGAACGCAAGCAGCTCTTGCTGCGGCGTGCGAAGAGCTTCAATGGTGGCGGCAAGCTCGGTCAGCGATCTGCGGAGCTCCTCAAGCTCTTTGCGATGATGGAGCAGCTGGACGGTAACGACTTCATCGGCCTTCTGGGACAGGGCAGCTTCTATGGCATTAAGACGTTCGAGCATTGGATCGAGTTCGTCGGTTACGGAGGATGAAGAATGGACAGGGGCAGAAGGGACGATGACTTGCGTAGCTACAGACGATTGGGAAACAGATCCCGCAGGCGATTGAGCTGCATCAACGGATGCCGCAGCATGCTGAAGACCGGTTGCAATCTCAGCCGTTGCCTCGGCTCCTTGAGCTCCTTCTCCGCTGCCTGCCGCGTATACGTTTCCGGCACTATCCACCACCAGCGCGCCAATGCTGCTTCTGCCGGTAAGATTAGCCCCGGCGCCCATAGGGGAGCTGCCGCCAACCAAATGAAGGTTGCCCGCATTGTCCACTACGCCGCCGGCTCGGCCTACGCCTGCGGCTGCGCCAACCAAGCCATCCGCCGCAACAATATTCCCCTTCGCATCAACCAACAGCTTACCGGAATCATCGGACTTGCTTGACGGGCGTTCCGCCGCAACAGGCGGAGCGGGTTCGGCCGTTCCCATTACTTCAGCGGCGACAGCCGCCAAGGACTCTTCTTCCGCCAGCGACAGAAGCCGGATGTCGTACAGGGCTGTACCGGAATCCAGCTGGCCTTTGATTTTCCGCAGCTTCTCCATCGCCGGGGTGTCAAAAATATAATGTCCAAACATGTCCTTCCGGAAGGAAGCCGGAAAGGTCGACACCCAACGCCTGACGGTTGTTTCACTGACGGCCAGCTGATGGGCCGCCTCTTTCGTTTTGAGCAACGTCATTTCATCACCTCATTCATTTGTCACTTATGAGACATATTCGTTCTCGAAAACGTTCTCCCTGCCCGCCTGACAAAGGTAGTGGTATATCGCTAAAAGAAGTGTTCATCCGATTCGATTCGCGAAATACGGGTCGTTCGACAATATTCAGCAAAGCTTTCCGATAGAATGCACTTTCTATGAAAAGCGAACATTATAAATGGAAATAAATAAATAGTTCGTGAATAGAACGTATTTTCGCGAAAAAAGGATTGACAGTGCCTAGGTTTGTCCAGTAACCTTATGAAGGTTAATTGAACAGCTAACATCACTATCATTCGTATATCCTCATCAATATGGCGTGAGGGTCTCTACAAGGAGCCAAAAATCCTAACTACGAATAAGGGATACGTGTACCATCTTCCCTTCATTCGCGGCGCGGGATTTTTTTGTTTTTCCAGATTTACTAATCCGGCGCATTCAAGGGGACAATAGGTAACACGCAATCCGGACAATAAGGACAACCTGGAGGGAACAAGCAATGGATCGCCTGTTTAAACTGAAGGAGCGGGGCACTACGTTAACAACGGAGCTGCTCGCGGGAATTACGACCTTTCTTACGATGGTCTATATCGTAATCGTTAACCCCGGCGTGCTAAGCGAAGCGGGAATGGATTTTCACGGCGTCTTTATCGCAACCGTCCTCGCAAGTATCGTGGCAACGCTCATTATGGGACTTTTCTCGAATTACCCGATTGCGCTGGCGCCCGGCATGGGGCTTAACGCTTATTTCGCGTTTTCTGTCGTAGGGGGAGAAGGCGTATCGTGGCAAACGGCGCTTGGCGCGGTTTTTGTCGCCGGGGTTATCTTCATCCTGCTGTCTCTGACTTCCTTCCGCTACATGCTGCTTGATGCCATCCCGTCAAGCCTGAAGCATGCTATTACGGCGGGTATCGGCTTATTCATTACGTTTATCGGTCTGCAAAATGCAAAAATCGTCGTTGCTTCGCCAGCGACCCTCATCACGATGGGGGATCTGTCGCAGCCGATGACGCTGCTTACGATCGTAGGTCTTATTATCTCGCTTATTCTGATGGCTTACCGGGTAAAGGGCTTCCTGTTCATCGGCATGATCATCACGGCTATTATCGCGGTTATCACAGGCCAGATGCATTTGCCGGAAAAATGGGCTGCGCTGCCTACAGGCCTTAGCGCGACGGCTTTCCAGCTGGATATTGGCGGCGTGTTCCAAAATGGCCTTTATGCCGTTATTTTCACTTTCCTGCTTATTACGCTGTTCGACACAACCGGCACGATGCTTGGCGTTGCGGAGCAAGCCGGCCTGCTGAAGGACAATAAGTTCCCGCGTTCGCGCGGTGCGCTGCTTGCCGATGCCATCGGTACAACTACCGGCGCATTGCTTGGCACAAGCCCAACTTCCGCGTATGTCGAGTCGAGCTCTGGGGTAGCCGTAGGCGGCAGAACCGGTCTGACGGCCATAACGGTGAGCGTGCTGCTGGCGCTGACGCTCTTTTTCTCCCCGACGGTATCGGTTCTCGCGGGTATTCCCGCCATTACGGCTCCGGCGCTTATTATCGTGGGCTTCCTGATGATAAACGTCCTGCGCAAAATCGATTGGAGCGATATTGAAGAAGCATTCCCGGCGTTCCTGATCGTTGTTCTTATGCCGCTTACGTACAGCATCGCAACGGGGATTGGCATCGGCTTTATCGTGTATCCGATTCTGAAGCTGATCCGCGGCAAAGGCAAAGAGGTTCATCCGATTTTCTACGTGTTCGCGGTTCTGTTCTTTATTCAGATCGGTTTCTTCAGCCACTAGCCACCCGCCTATAATGCCCGCGGCGCCGCCTAGGGAAGAGCACCAAACCCTGCCCTTACACGTACAATAACCCATGGCATGATCATGGGAGGGGTAAGGAAATGCTTCAAATTTCGGGCAATGACGCCGGGGACATTAACCCGTTTGCGTTAACGCCGGTTGAGCGTGACGTGCTGCAAGGCAAGCAGAACAGTCCCGTTGTCTACCAATATGATTCAATGGACTCGCTCCGGTTCGAGCTGCGCCTTCGGGACCGTACGGTGAATGCGGCTAGAATGCTGCAGGACAGCCGGGCGGACTTCGCGGTATTCCGTAACTCCAGATGCAATCCGCGTTATTGGACGAGGACGGAGAACGGGGGCTTCCAGATGAATCCGGATGTTCAGCCTTCGGATGCGATTAACGATATTTTTCAGAACGGCGAGAATTACGGGTTCGAATGCGCAACCGCGATTGTAATCGTGCTGTACAAAGCAGTGCTCGATACAATCGGGGAGCAAGCGTTCAACAAGCTGTTCAATCCGCTGTATTTGCGGGACTGGAACCATGACGGCGACTTGTGGTTCATTACGACACATAACAAGAACGAATCGTACCCGGGCGACGTGATGTACTTCCGCAATCCGGATTTCGACCGGGAGACGCCGGAATGGCAAGGGGAGAATGTCGTGAAGCTGTCGGATAATCTGTTCTTCGGCCACGGCATAGGCATTGAAACGGGCGAACAGATCATCAGCGCATTAAATAGAATGCGCGAGCCGTTCAGCTCCGAATCGGCTTATCTCGACGATCTGGTCGTTCATCCGAACTTCCAGCATTTGAGGCAGATCGCGGCTCGGGGCAGCCGCTTTGCGGTAAAATTGTAATTGAAACAGAGAATACTGGGCGTCTCGGGCGCTCATAGGTGAAATAAGACCCTGTCAGGGTCTTATTAACTCGCGGGGGTCCTTAAACGGACCTATCTGGGGCGCGCATAGGTGAAATAAGACCCTCCCGGGGTCTTATCGAACACCAAAAGAGTAACTTGAGTTGCGATAAGACCCTGTCAGGGTCTTATTAACTCGCGGGGGTCCTTAAACGGACCTATCTGGGGCGCGCACAGATGAAATAAGACCCTCGCGGGGTCTTATCGAGCACCAGTAGAGTAACTTGAGTTGCGATAAGACCCTGTCAGGGTCTTATTAACTCGCGGGAGTCCTTAAACGGACCTACCTTGGGCGCGCACAGATGAAATAAGACCCCCCGCGGGGTCTTGTTTTATTTCGAACGCATGTTGCGGCGGAACAGCTGGGGCGCTTCCCCGGTAATCTTCTTGAACAGCCGCGAAAAATAAAATACGTCGCCGTAGCCAAGCGCCGCTGCGATTTCCTTGACCGTCTGCTCGGTATTGAGCAGGCGGTTTTTGGCTTCGGCCATTTTTAGCCGATGGACGTATTCGTGCAGGGCGAAGCCGGTATACTCGCTAACCGTACGGCGCAGCGTCGATAACGCCCAATGATGGCGCTCGGCAAAAGCCGCCGCGTCGAAAGGTTCATGCAAAGTGCCGGATAAGGCCTGGAGCAGCTGGGCAAGGCGGGCCGTCTTGCCTTGAGCGGTTGGCGAGGATTGACAGCTCTGCACCCAGTCGTAGACGAGAGACTCAAGCGTCAGCGCAGCGCGGTCGGCGTCGGCCGGGGTGCCGCTGTCCATCAGCGCAAAGATGCGGTCAATCCGGTTCTGCGAAGAAGCATCCTCACCCGGATTCATGACTGCGTTCGGGAGGATCGGCCAATGCTCGAGCCACTCCCGATGCCTTGATCCCTCAATGGTGAAGTAATACTCGTCCCAATAGCCGCCTGGGTCCGGACCGTAATCATAATGAAAGCCAGGCTGGAACAAGAACAAGCTGCCGGCCGTCACCTGCTGTGCCTCTCCGCGGTCGACGCGGTAGGTTCCCGAGCCTCCCGCAATATATACGATCGCCCAATATTGAAAAACCGCCTCCTGCCGGAAATGCGTTCGACCGGGCAAATAGCCGACGTTTCGAATAACGAGGGAACGAACGGACAGCTTGGCGGGATCCACCGTTAAATCGATCATGCGAAGGGGCTGTGAACTGATCATATAATCCATGATTTGAGCCATGCTGTTCATTCCTCTCTTTTTATACTCATGATAAATTGAACATAGAGCAGGTTGCAACTGATTATAGGAAACATGGAGGAGATGCTGGCAATGACGAAATTAAAGGTTGGAGTTATTGGGGCAGGGTCGATATCGGGCTCGCATTTGCATGGCTATTCGGTTCATCCAGAGGTGGAGCTTGCGGCAATCGCGGATTTGAACGGGGAACGAGCGCGGGAGAAGGCCGAAGCTTACGGCATCCCTCATGTTTACGATAACTATAAAGATTTGCTGGCGAATCCGGAGATTGATGCGGTAAGCATCTGTACCTGGAATAACAGCCATGCCGAGATTGCGGTGGCCGCGCTGGATGCAGGCAAGCATGTGCTATGCGAAAAGCCGCTTGCCAAGACGGTTGAACAGGCGCTTGCCGTACAGGAGGCTGTCCGACGCTCCGGCAAGCAGCTGCTTGTAGGCTTCGTCCGCAGATATGCCGACCAGGCGCAGCTTGTGAAGCAGTATGCGGAGAGCGGGCAGCTTGGAGACATTTACTATGCCAAAGCATCGGCAATCCGGCGGTTAGGCAACCCGGGCGGCTGGTTTGCGGATTCCGAACGCTCGGGCGGAGGTCCTCTGATTGATGTCGGCGTACATATGATTGATTTGTGCTGGTATCTGATGGGCAAGCCCAAGCCGGTTTCGGTAAGCGGCAATACGTACCGGAAGCTGGGCAACCGGTCGCATATTGAAGGCTTAAGCTTCTATAAGGCGGCGGACTACGACGCTTCGCTTAACGATGTCGAGGATATGGCCAATGCGCTCATCCGCTTCGAGAACGGCGCTTCGCTGTATGTCGATATCAGCTACACGCTGCATGCCGCGCAGAACGAAATGAGCAGCAAAATTTACGGCACCAAAGGCGGAGCCGAGATTGATCCGAAGCTCGTGATCGTAACCGAGCAGTTCAACAAAATCGTGAATATCGAGCCGCAGCTGGATCATCTGGCGTTCCAATTCCAGGACAGCTTCGACCTGGAGGTTGCTCATTTCGTCGATTGCTGCTTCGGCAAAGCCGAGCCGATCAGCCCGGTAGAGGATGGCGTGGAGCTGATGCGGATGCTTCAGGCGGTTTATGAATCGGCGGCTCTTGGAGCGGAAGTAGTCTTGAATACGGAGGCTGCGGCTTCGACTGCCGCTGCAGCGAAGGAAGGAGTCTAATTCATGACGGAACTGGTCAACATAAAGGTTAACAATCCAATTGGCGTAATTGTCGAGAGCTTTGGGATTGGCTTAAACGAAGGGTTGAAAAAAGCGGTTGAGGTTGGAGCGGAAGGCGTGCAGATTTACGCGGTAAGCGGCGAGACCGATCCTGCCAATCTGTCCGCTTCGGCTCGGCGCGAGCTTAAGGACCGCATTGCGTCGCTTGGCCTTACGATTTCGGCTTTATGCGGAGATCTTGGGGGACATGGCTTTCAGGATGCCGAAGCTAATCCGGCCAAAATCGAAAAGTCCAAGCGGATTCTCGAGCTCGCGCTTGATTTGGGAACCAATATCGTAACGACGCATATCGGTATCGTGCCGGAAGATGCGAATTCGCCGATCTACGCTGCGATGCAGTCTTCCTGCGAAGAATTAAGCAGCTACGCAAGCAGCATGGGGGCTTATTTTGCGATTGAGACGGGTCCTGAGCCTGCTGCGCGATTGAAGTCTTTCCTGGATTCGCTTACGACAAACGGCGTATCGGTTAACTTCGACCCGGCCAATATGGTTATGGTGACTGGCGATGATCCGGTGCAGGGCGTTTATTTGCTGAAGGATTATATCGTGCATACGCATGCGAAGGACGGAATTAAGCTGGCGGCCGAGATTGATCCGCGTGTCGTGTACGGATACCTGGGCTTTGCGGGGATGAGCCATGACATGATCGCCGATATGGCGAGCGACGGTCCTTTATTCCGCGAGGTTCCTCTTGGGGAAGGCAGCGTTCCGTTTGACCGTTATTTGAAGGCGCTGCAGGATATTGGGTACAACGGCTATTTGACGATTGAACGGGAAGTCGGGCATCGTCCGGAAGAGGATATCCGCAAGGCAGTGGAGTTCCTTCGAGCATTCCGTTAAGGGATTTAGCGCTAGTCTGCCCTTATGCAGGAGGCCGATGCTTCCAAATGACAGATTCCGGCGTAAACCGTTGCAAAATGTTAATATTTAGACTGTATATGCTCCCGTATTGTCCGTTAAGATAGTAGTAATAGGCGAGAAGGGGGTAGTTACAGATGAATGTTCCGGTTGGAGTTTGGATTTTTGCTGCCATCATCGTTGTGTTGCTCACCTGGATGACCCTTTGGGTCACGAAGAAAGCATATTCGAAAAAATGGGACGATTCCGACGTGTAGTCGGATCGTAAGGAAATAGATAAGAGCTGCCCGACGCGGGCAGCTCTTTTTCGTTCTGCCTCCGCACGCGCGGAAGCTAGAGAAGGACGAGAGCTTAACGATACGGGACATCGCTAAGGTGCGCGGAAACGTGTGGAGGCTGGCGAAAAGTAGCTGAATGGTTGAGCTTAACGATGCGTGGCATCGTTAAGGAGGCGGAAATTAGAAATGGGCGAGTGCTTAACGATGCGGGACATCGCTAAGGTGGGCGGAAACGTGTGGAGGTAGGCGAAAAGTAGCTGGATGGTTTGAGCTTAACGATGCGCGGCATCGTTAAGGAGGCGGAAATTAGAAGAGGGCGAGTGCTTAACGATGCGGGACATCGCTAAGGTGCGCGGAAATGTGTGAAGGCTGGCAAAAAGTAGCTAAATGGTTGAGCTTAACGATACGCGGTATCGTTAAGGAGGAAAAAGTTCGAGCTGGGCGAGTGCTTAACGATGTGGGACATCGCTAAGGTGCGAAGAAACGTGTGGAGGTAGGCGAAAAGTAGCTGGATGGTTGAGCTTAACGATGCGCGGCATCGTTAAGGAGGAAAAAGTTCGAGCTGGGCGAGTGCTTAACGATGCGGGACATCGCTAAGGTGGGCGGAAACGTGTGGAGGTAGGCTAAAAGTAGCTGAATGGTTGAGCTTAACGATGCGTGGCATCGTTAAGGAGGCGGAAATTAGAAGTGGGCGAGTGCTTAACGATGTGGAACATCGTTAAGGTGGGCGGAAACGTGTGGAGGCTGGCGAAAATTAGCTGGATGGTTGAGCTTAACGATGCGCGGCATCGTTAAGGAGGCGGAAGTTCGAGCTGGGCGAGGGCTTAACGATGCGGGACATCGCTAAGGTGCGCGGAAACGTGTGGAGGCTGGCGAAAAGTAGCTACATAGTTGAGCTTAACGATGCGCTGCATCGTTAAGGATGCGGAAGTTCGAGTTGGCTGCCGGATGACCTGTATTTTTACATTACAATCAACTAACTAAAGCTGTAAAAAGGGAGTCCCCATCACCATAACGGTTGATTGGGACTCCCTTAAGTTTAACCCGGGAATTCGAGAAGAGCCGGGTCGATTGCGGGAACGAGACCTTCGTCGGCTGCGCGGTTAAGCAGGGTTGAGATCGCGGCATAACCGCTGCTGCCCAGATTGCCCGTGAAGTCGTTCACGTACAAGTTAATATGCTGCTGGGCAACGGAAGGATCCATCTCCTGTGCATGCTGCATAACGTAGTCCTTCGATGCCTCAGGATGCTTCCAAGCATACTCGACGGATTGTTCGATCCAGCTGGAAAGAGCGCGCAGGTCGAGCGAGCGGCGGGCGATAATGGCGCCAAGCGGAATCGGCAGGCCGGTATCGGATTCCCACCAGCTGCCGAGGTCAACCAGCATGGAGAGGTCGTAATTCTGGTAAGTGAAGCGGGCTTCGTGAATCACAAGGCCGGCGTCGATCTTGCCATCGCGTACGGCAGGCATGATCTCGTGGAACGGCATCACGATAATTTCGCCTACGCCGCCGGGAACATTTTGCGCTGCCCATAGACGGAACAGCAGATAGGCAGTCGAGCGTTCGCTAGGTACGGCCACTCTTTTGCCGCTGAGGTAAGACGCGTCCTCCAGCTTGTCTTTTGTGAGAACAAGCGGACCGCAGCCCCGGCCAAGAGCGCCGCCGCATGGAAGTAGCGCGTAGTCTTTTAATACCCAAGGCAGAGCAGCGTAGGAAATCTTGAGCACATCAAGATCGCTGTCGCCGCTTGCCGCCAAATTGTTCGTAATGTCGATATCGGCATACATCACATCAAATTCCGGAGCACCCGGAACCAAACCATGCGTCAGAGCATGGAATACAAACGTGTCGTTCGGACACGGGGAAAAAGCGATTTTCATACCATAACCTCCCGTAATACGGAGCTTGCAGCTTCAAGAGACTGCAGAGCGTCCTTAATCCGCCAAACGCTGCGGTCACGCGGGCCAACCGGATTCGAAATCGCGCGCAGCTCCAGCACGGGCAGACCCACGCGGCGGGCAGCAGCGGCAACGCCAAAGCCCTCCATCGCTTCCGCGGCAGCGCCGGGAATCCGCTCGGCCAGCCCGGCAGCCGTCTCGGCGGAGCCAGTAACCGTCGATAAGGTAAGGACGGGGCCAAGCGCGGTCTGAAGTCCGGCAGCCTGAAGCGCCGAAGTCAGACGCTCGGCGAGCTCGCCATCCACCTCGATATGAGCGGAACCGAACCCAAGCTTGTCCACGCTGTGGAAGCCTTCCGGCGTCTCGGCGCCAAGATCGGCGGCAATGATTGCGTTGGAGACAACCAGCGTGCCCACCTCGGCACGTTCCTTGAATCCGCCGGCGATACCTGCGGAAATAACAAGGCGATAGGCATTGCGATCAGCCAAAGCAAGGTGCGTTGCCGTACTGACGGCGGCTTCCACCGGACCAACGCCGGCTTCCATTACCTCGAAGCGTTCGTCGCCGTTAAGGCCGCGCAGGACAGCATCTCGTTCAACCGCAACGGCGGTCATAACGAGTATTTTTCCATTTTCGCTCATGCTGCAAACTCCTTTAATATTTCAGTACTAAAGTATTATAACGCTAAATAAAGGCGCCTGTCATTTTTTCCGGACTTCGAAAAACTCGCATTCCGCCCTTGTATAGTAGACGAGGTCGCTCACGCTGGACTGAATGACAACGATACTGTCGTCGAAACGAATGACCGTGCCGCCGTTGTTCACGATAAAGTCATCCTTGAATACGCGTACCGGATATTTGCGCTGCACCGCTTCTTCAAAATCCGGATCGGTCATCAATTTACGGTTGATCGCCACTTTTTGCTTTCGCTCCTTTCGTAAATAAGGGATTCGCTAAAAACAGTGTAGGCTTATTTCGGGCTGTTGTCCATGCGGAGCGAAAGGCTTGGTTTATGCCGGATGAGAGGGTACAATATAAGGAACATTCTATAAAAGCAGGAGGATATTATTCATGACCTTACATAATGACAAATTAACGGTATTTATCGGCTCTTACGCGGAAGCGGACAACAGCGGCGTGTACCGTTACGAATTTGATACGGCAGAAGGGACGCTGACCCTTAAGGAGCAGGCATCGGGATTAAAAAATCCAACCTTCCTTAATGTTGATGCGGCAAAAAACAGACTGTATGCCATTGCCGAAGGCGCGGATGCGGAAGGCGCGAAGGTTGGCGATGCGGTTGCTTTTTCGATTGAAGGCAGCAACCTTGCGCAATTGAACCGTAAGCTTGCCATAACGGCGCCGTCCTGCCATATTCAGCGCGATGCGGACAGCGAATTTGTACTGCTGTGCAGCTACCATGGGGGCCGGATCAGCCTGGTGTCGCTCTCGGATAACGGGGAAATCGGAGAGATTCTCGATATTCAGCAGCATGAAGGAAGCGGTCCTCATCCGAACCAGAAAACGCCGCATCCGCACAGCACGAACTTCAGCCCGGACGGCAAATATATTTTTGTACCGGATCTTGGGATCGACCGGATCGTTGCTTACACGTTGGATAAAGAAAACCGCAAGCTGGTCCGCCACGGCGAGACCGCGGTGCAGCCTGGCGCGGGTCCGCGCCATATGACATTCCATCCGAATGGTCAGTTTGCTTTTGTGATTAACGAGCTGGATTCGACCATTATTTCCTTCCGTTACGATGCGGAAAAAGGTGCGCTCGAGGCCGTGCAGACGGTGCCGACTCTGCCGGAAGGCTTCGCTGAAGCTAATGGCACCGCGGAAATCGCGATCTCCGAGGATGGACGTTTCCTCTATGGCTCGAACCGCGGTCATGACAGCCTTGCCGTATTTGCGGTGGACGCGGAGAGCGGCCAGCTGACGCTGGTTGGGCATGTGTCGACGGAAGGAAAACATCCGCGACATTTTGCGTTGGTACCGGGCGGTCAATTCGCGATCACGGCGAACAAGGATACCAATAACGTAGCGGTATTCCGCATTAGCGAGTCGGGTATGCCGGTGTATACGGGCTATTCGATCGAAATTTCCCAGCCGGTATGCGTCATTCCGGTTCAGCTGTAGTCGTAAAGAGCGGCAGGGAGAGTGTACGTGAAGCGAAATTCGAGGATTTGCGAGGGTGCACTCAGGGTGAAAAATGTGCGTAAGAATGCCGGGGGAGAGTGAATGATGCAGATTCCAGAGCATTTGTATCAGACGATCAGATCGGTTCACGGCGAAAAAGGCGAGCAGTGGCTGGCGGGCTTCGATAAGCTGCTGCAAGGCTGCGAGGAAAAATGGGGGATGACGGTGGAATTGCCGTCTCCTTTTGTTTTGTCGTATAACTTTGTGGCCCCGGCCGTGCTGCGGGACGGAACGCCGACCGTGCTGAAGCTTGGCGTGCCAAGCCGGGAATTCCGCACGGAGCTGGCGGCGCTGCGGCTTTATGATGGCCGCGGCGCGGTGCGCGTGCTTGCCGCGGACGAGAAGCGGGGCGCGCTATTGATTGAGCGCGTCCAGCCGGGGGTGATGCTGTCGTCGTCGGGATTGAGCGACGACGATGCCGTGCTGGCGGCCGCCGAGGTGATGCGGCGGCTGGCGGTTCCCGCGCCGGACGGGGGAGAATTCCCGTCCGTAGCGGACTGGGCCGCGGGCCTCGCCCGGCTGCGCCAGCGGCATGGGGGCGGCACGGGGCCGCTGCCGGAGCGCGTGGTTTGCCGCGCGGAGGAGGTTTTTCGCCGCCTGCTCGGAGAGGGCGGCGGCGGGTTGTTCTTGCTCCATGGTGACTTGCACCATGGGAATATTTTGTCTTCGGGTCATGGCGGGCCGGGATGGCTGGCCATTGACCCGAAGGGCGTGGTTGGGGAAGCGGAATACGGAACGATTCCGCTGCTCTTGAACCAGCTGCCGCCGAAGGGGCAGCGGGAAGTGATCCGGCGCCGCGTGGAGCTGTTATGCGGCGCCCTTGGTTTGGACCACGCCAGGTTACTGGCGTGGGGGTTCGCTCATGCGGTGCTGTCCACCGCATGGTGCGACGAAGACGGCGTCGGCGATATCCCCGCCGCGCTGGAGCGAGCAGCTTGGTTCGAGGAGCTGCTCGATGAACTGAATCAAGGACAATAAGAGGAAAAAACCGTGCTAACGTGGATCAGACGCTCGATTATGGGGCAGAAGCAGCCCAATAAGACGGAAAAACCGTCTTGCAACAGGGAGAGCCGCGCGAACACGAGATTGAAGTGGCTGAATAAGAGGGAAAAACCGTGCTACCGTGGAGCAGAAGCTCGATTGTGGGGCAGAAGCAGCTCAATAAGACGGAAAAACCGTTTTGCAGCAGGGAGAGCGCGCAAACACGAGATTG
>NZ_BILY01000075.1 GCF_004000805.1 Paenibacillus glycanilyticus NBRC 16618 | reverse complement strand
GCGAAGCCGCCGCCGCGCCATGGGCGGCGCTCCGCGCCGCCTGCGCGAGGGCATCCGCCCCTCGCGCTACGGCCGAGGCGCCGTGGTCCACCGCCGCCTCAAACCGCGCCAGCATGCCGTCCGTTCCGGCATCGGCATGCTCTGGCGCACCCGCATCATCGGCAGCTCCGCCGGCCGATGACAGCCCGCCGGACGCCGATGCCCCGGCGTCCGCACCCGCTGGCCCCGTGCCGCCGGCAAAGCCCGGCGTCGGGTCGAACGGCACCCAGCCTGCGCCGGGGAAGTACACCTCTACCCATGCGTGCGCATCCTTTGCCCGCACATTGTAGAGGGTCCCGGCTGCGCTGGCAGCGTCCGCTCCCGCCGTGGATACCGGCGTGCCGGATACAAAGCCTTTTACCCATCGCGCCGGAATCCCTTCCTCGCGGAGCAGGACAACCATAGCGCTGGAGAAATGCACGCAATACCCTCGCTCCTGCTCAAACAGGAAGTAGTCGACAAAGTCCGCTCCCTTTGGCGGAACCGTACTGTCCAGCGAATACGTATAGCTGTTCTTCAAATATTGCTCGACCGCTTTCACCTGATCGTAACGGTCGGTCCGTGCGTCGCCGACAATCTTGTCAGCCAGCGTCTTTACACGATCCGGCAAAGAATCCGGCAGCTGCAGGTAGTCCGACAGATCCGTCTCTTCGGTTTGCGTAAGAGCCGCCGTTTCTCCGGCAAAAGCGGAGCTGCCCGCCTCCCGCAACAAGGAGGTATCCGTTACCGGAAGCCGGCTCTCGACGGTATAGCGCTCTACCTGCGCTTCCTTATCCGCCGCATACAGAGCGCCCGCCAGCTCATCCTCCACATACGTGCTTAATTGCCGGTTGGGATCAATAGCCGACAGACTAAGCACATGTCCCCCACTCCCCGCGAAAAAGAGCGGCAAGCCCTGCGAAACGGAAGGCTCGGTCATAATGACCGTCTGCCGGATGGTCCGGTTATCCCCGGTAGGGCTGGCCGCAAGCTCGGACGGTTTGTCACCGTATTCCACCGGATGCAGCACTTTCCCGCTCCAGCTGCTGTCCCAGCCGCGTCCGTTATAGACGGCTTTCGATTCACCTCTCCAATAGGTCTGAACCGGCGAAAACCCGCTGAACACCACCGTATCGTCCTGGGATAGGGAAGCTCCAAGCTCCCGGTCGTCGAAGCCGTACCCGGTCATGCCGCGGCCTTGCCCCGCCGTACCCATCGCCGCCTGCATGGCAGCCGAATAATTTTCCTTGCCAAGCTCCACCATCGCTTGTTCAAGCCGATTCGCAGCGTTTACCGTCCATGCCGAGGGCTCCGTTTGCCTAGGCTGCCCGCTGGACAACAGCATTCCGACGCCCACGCATAAAAGCACCAGAAATTCGCCGGCTGCCAGCCATTTCGGATGGAGCTGGCGGTCGAATTCGCTGCCGCCGCCCTGCATCCGCCTTACTCTGGCCATCGTTACGACGGCTCCGAGCAGCAGGCCCTCCGCCGTTGTGCGAAGCAAGCCGTTAAACACGTCGATGCCCACCCAAGTATGAAGAATCAGCAGGTAAGAGACCGTAATCGCCGTCAGACCCAGGGCAACCTGCCTCATCCATACAAGAGCCTGCAGCGCGGGAGCCAGCATAGCCCAGCCTGCGAAAAGCAGCAGCGTCCTCAGCTCGCTGGTCATCGTCCACATGCCGTAAGTGAACAGCTCTTTAATATCTCCGGCCAGCATGCCGGGGTAATTCGCCAGCCACTGCAGCGCGTTTTCGTCATTTCCTTTAAATAGAAGCATGATGGTCATGACGCATAAGAAGCCGTTCATAAGGAGCGACATATACCAGGCCGGGCGAAAAAGCCCCATAACCATTACGCATCCAACCACCGTCAGCAGCGGGCCAATCTGGTAGACATCCGCCCATTCCTTGTAGTGGAGCCAAGGCAGCAGCCATTCGGCCAATAGGCCGAATAACAAGGCGGTCGTCAGTACGCGGAAGCCCATCGACCCGTTATCGGGAGTATTATCTCGCATGCCGGCTGCCTCCTTCCGCCGTTTGCGTCGGCCGGTTCATTTTATCCGGATAAGCGAGCCAGTTGACGGACAATCCCGCCTCTTCCAGAAGGCGCTGCTGCTCGCGCATCGCAAACGTGAGAACTGTTTGCTTCGTGACGACATGCAGGCGGATTCCGCATTTCTGATCGGCCGCATAAGCGGCAAGCTTAATCCAGCTTTGACCGCTTTTCCAGTCCGCGGTATAGACATGGATTACGCCGCCGGCCTTCAAGCCTCCAAGCTCCGTCCGGAGGCTGTCAACGGAGACTGCCGTTTTCGTGAGCTTCAGCTTCGCCAGCCGTTCCAGCAGTTGGTTAACCTGCTGGCCGGCTTGGCTGCCCCGCTTTTGCTTCTCCTTTGCCCCTCCCGTACCAACTGTCCCCTCAAGGAGCCGGACATCGCAGCCATCCGCTGCCGCCTGTTCCATTCCTCTTGCGAGCCAAGCCAGGGAAGCGTCAAATAGCCGCCCGTCATGATTAAACGCAGCACTGTGCGTATCCGCGATCATAATAATCTCGGCCGGCTGCTCGAGCAGATGCTGCTTCGTGAACATCCCTCGTCCTTTGGCCGCAGCCCGCCAATTAATATGCCGCATCGAGTCGCCTTCCCGGTACGGTCTGCTGTCCGGCCCGATTCCGGCCTGCTGCAGCAGCCTGTCCGCGGTAATGGCGCTGATCTCTCCGCCGTCGCTTATAAAAGCCGCCGAAGAATCGCCCGATACCTGCTCCGCCATAGCTCCGTGCAGCTGCTCCGCCCGGCTCCTTTGCTGCTCCGGAAGCGCGGGGACGGCTACTAGGGTGCCCGGACATTCCAGCTTTTTGTGAAAAGCCGTAAGTCCAAGCCAATCGCCAACCGTTACCGTCACCTGGCCGAATTGATGCTCCCCGCGCCTGACGGCAAGAACGGAATAGCTGATCTCCACCTCTTTGCGCAGCAAAGGCGCAACAAGATAACGATAGTCCAAGCTCGTCCTTTTTGCCGCGCTGGTATTGATCATTCCATCGTGAACGGCTATCCATACGAAAGGTACAATGGAAGAACGCCTTAACGTCAGCCGTATAACCGCCTCGTCCCCGTCTTTGATTTTGGCTTCCGGGATAATCCGGCTGACCGTAAGGCCAAGGGTCGAGAGCAGCGGCATAACAATCGATAACAACGGAAGCAGACTCAGCACAATCAGCATAAAAGTCTCCACCGCCCCGCCCCGGGTAAGCATGCCGGCCAGACTCATCAGCCAGCCGGCCGCTATGAGGAGCCACGCACCCCAGCGGGTACGGTAAACCGAAGGACGCGCAGACTGCGCCGGTTCTTCTACAACCGTTTCCTGCGCTCCCGTTCCGGCCTTTCCTGCTCCGGCCAGCTTCGTTTTATTGCCTGCTGAAGGAGGGAAGCCTTGTGCCGACTGTCCTTTGGCCGCTTCCGCCAGCATGACATTCGAGTCGTTTCCCCGCTTCTTCATTTCTGCCTCCCTGCGATTTGACCGGGGGCAATTGACGCGGGCAGAGGCGTACTTCTCATAATCCGGGTCAAAGCTTCGGACACCTGTCTTCCGCCGGCGCTTACACCGTTCAACCTGTGCGCCAGCACAGTCTCACCGGTGGCGAACAGATCATCCGGCAGCACGTATCTTCTTCCCTCTACGTAAGCTCTTGCCTGTGCCGCGCGCAGCCAGTCGCGTCCCGCGCGCGGACTTAATCCCAGCTCCAGCTCGGGCGCGCGCCTAGTCGCATCCGTCACCTTTGCCATATATTCGAGCAGTCCGGGATGGACATGCGCCTGCCGCACCTCGCGCTGCATCCGCAGCCACTCCTCCAGCATAAGGACCGGACGCAGCTGATGAGGCTCCAGCCTCGAGCCGGACGCGTATTGCTCCAGCATTTTCGCTTCGTTCTCCATAGACGGGTAGCCAATCGACAACCGCATCATGAAACGGTCCAGCTGCGCTTCCGGCAGCGTGTTCGTCCCTTCATAGCTTAACGGGTTCTGCGTGGCAATAAGCACAAACGGCTCCGGCAGCTTTCGGGTTTCCCCTTCCACGCTGATTCTCCGCTCCTCCATCGCTTCGAGCAGCGCCGATTGCGTTCTTGGCGAAGTCCGGTTAATCTCGTCCGCCAGAACAATGTTGGCCATAATCGGCCCCGGCCGGTAGACAAGCTCGCTGATCCGGCTGTCCCAGACCGCTCCGCCGATCACATCCGCAGGCAGCATATCCGAGGTGAACTGGATCCGCTTGAATTCTCCCCCCAGCACGCGGGCAAAAGCGCCCGCCAGCATCGTTTTCCCCACGCCCGGCACATCCTCCAGCAGCACATGGCCGCCGGCCAGCATAGCCGTCAGAAGCTGGGTAACCGTTTCTCTTTTTCCTAGCAAAACCTGATCTACTCTATGAATAAGCCTTTGCAGCAGCACCTGCGGCGGCTCCGGCCAAGACTGCGCTTCCGCTCTTTCCTGCAAGCCTTCGAATTTCGGCACGATCATCTCTATCATCGACCTCCTGAAAAATAGCTTCTCTATCTTTCAGTATCGCCACGCGCCTCTCTATTTAGACCTGCTAGACGGAAGACGGCTCTACCCAAATCTCTCTTTTGCCTTCCGTAACCGTTATTCTGCTTATTCCAATATGAAACCGCTGAAGCGTTTCTCTTAACGGCACCATAATTCGGTTCGGCAGGGACGTTCCGCTGCCTCCTACCTCCGATGCCGTCCAGCTTGCGCTTTGATTGTTCACCATGGCCTCGACGACCCCGTTAGCCATGTCCAGACGGATAATGCCATGAAGCCCTAAAGCCAGCTGCCGCAAAGGAACATCAATGGTGCCGTTTAACATCCTGTAATCCTGCGGTGCAAAAGGAATGTCTTCTCCGCCGGCATGAATGATTAAGCTTTGGGTATTTTGCTGGGGCAGAGTTGTTCTCGTCCGGGCCGTATATTGAACGAGAGTCAACGTCTCCGCAGCCGTCACTTTGGGGCGCTTCCACTTCATCGATGGGGAGAGGCGGAATTGGATCGGCTTAACCTGATCGGTTAACACCGCGAACTGATATCCTTTGTTTTTGAAGAAATCGATCACTTCCGGCAGCGCCTTTACCGATTCCCCATGGATGGAGCTGTCATGCATCAGCACAACTACCTTACTGGATAGCCTGGAGCCTTTAACGGTGTTGATGATCTCTTGGGCCGGTACGCCTACCCGCGCCGAGTCGCCGCTGTCTACGTTCCAGTCGTTGACGATATAGCCGGCCTTGGCAAGCGCGTCGTAATACCCTTGGTCAAAGTTGCCAAACGTCCCTCCCGGCGCACGCAGCAGATTGGTCCGTATCCCCGTCACTTTATAGATCTCATCGTCGGTATCCATAACCTGCTTGGCGAATGTGGAGAAGCTGCTGTACAGCTCTTTATACACATGATCGTACGTATGATTGCCGATGGCATGGCCTTCCTTCACGACCTGCCTCGCGATATCCGGATACTGCTTCACTTCCTTGCCCAGCATAAAAAAGGTTCCCTTCACGCCCTCGCGCTTCAGGATGGCAAGAACCTCCTTGGTTTTCTCGCTTGGACCATCGTCAAACGTCAAATAGACGGTTGGCTTGGCCGCCGCTGTTTTCGCTTCCTCCGCGCTATAGTTAACCAGCTGATCCGCTAGAATCGGACTTCCCGCCCCTTCTTCCTGATGCTCGGCGGGTCCATCCGCAGAGCTCCCGGCAGCCGCGGCTACCTCGCTCGCCAGCCCCGCATGCGCAAGCTCGCTTGCCGCCTCCCCCTGATCCTCCGTTACCGGACCGGCTCCAAGCAGCCCAAACCATAACACAACCAAACATAATCCCGTCTGCACCAGCAATCGCATCACATTTGCCACCCTTCTCTACTCTCGTAAGTAATCAAACTAGTAGAGTATATGAGCGGCAAATCTAGCAAATGCCCCGTTAATCATTCATTTCGTATATTGTTTTGCCCGATGCCAAAACCAGCCTTCTCCAACCCCGCACGCCTGCAGCAGGCTTTTTTCCTGCTATTTCCGCCTCCCTCACCAGCCTCCGCTGGCTCATGCTATTTCGCCTCGCGCACCAGCCTCCGCTGGCTCGCATCGCCTGCAGCAGGCTTTTTTCCTGCTATTTCGCCTCGCGCACCAGCCTCCGCCGGCTCCAACTGCCTGCAACACGGTTTTCCCCTCTTATTTCACTCCTCTCACTCCCCACCACTTCGGTTTTCCCCTCTTACATCGTAGTGAAAAGCAAGTGAAGAGCGGTTAAGTTGCTGCAATACGGTCCTTTGCCTTGCTACCATGCAAACAAAAAAAAGACGGGTCCACAGGACCCGTCTTCCAACCGTTATAGCTTTGCCGCTTCGTCCGCAACCTGCTGGACATGGCCTTTGATCTTTACGCCGCGCCACTCGCGGACAAGCTTGCCTTTCTCGTTGATGAGGAAGGTGGAGCGGACTACGCCCATGTACTCGCGGCCGTACAGCTTTTTCATCTGCCAGACGCCATACTTCTCGCATACCTTATGATTCTCGTCCGACAAGAGAAGGAACGGCAGGCTTTGCTTGCCGATAAACTTCTCATGCGACTTGACCGGATCCGGGCTGATGCCCAGCACGACCGTATTACTGTCCACCATAGCGGGATATGCATCGCGGAAATCGCAAGCCTGCTGCGTACAGGTAGGCGTATTGTCCTTCGGGTAGAAATAGAGGACAACCTTTTTCCCGCGGTAGTCGCTAAGCTTCACCGTCTCGCCGTTTGATGCCGGCAGCTTGAAATCCGGCGCTTTTTTGCCTACTTCAATCGTACTCATGCCACTAAACCTCCAATACCTGCCTTAACCTGCCGGGCCTACGAGCCCGCCCCGCGGTACCGCTTGACGCCATGGTTCCAGAGCGCCAGCCCCAGTCCGAACACGATCACGCCCATAACCGGCGTAAACCAGGCCAGCTGAGACAAGTCATCCGCCTTTTTATCCAGGAAATACGATGCCGGAATTACGCCAACAAAGGCAAAGGGCAGCAGCCAGGTCAAGACGAACCGAATCGTTTTGTTATAAATGTTGACCGGATAACGGCCATAGTTCTGTACGTTGTAAATAAGCGGTACGATGCCCGTAGGCGCATCCGAGAAGAACGATATCGCCGACAGCGCCGTATAAATCCCGCCATACACAAGCACGGCGCCAAGCACGAACAACAGCATAATCAAGACATAATACCAGTGGAACGCTAGTCCAAGATCATTCCAGCAGACGGCCATAATAACCGCACCTACCACGGAGCCGATCAGGGACGGCGGATCCACGTTTTCGAGCAGCACTTGAAACAGGTTATGGGCAGGACGCGTCAGGATACGGTCCATCTCCCCTTTTACAATATAACGCTCGCTGAAGTTCCACATCCCGAAGAAGGTGGAGAAGATTCCGTACGGAATCATAAAGAAGCCGTATACGAAAATAACCTCCGACTCCGACCAGCCGCCAAGCGAAGGCGTATGCTGGAACACGACAAGGATGAACACCAGGTTCATCCCTTGGAACATCAAGTCCGACAGAACCTCTACCCAGAAGTCGGCACGGTAGGTCAGACGGGTTTTGGCATAGTTTTTAATGTATTCCCAGAATAACACGGCATACAGCATCTTGAATTAACCTCCTTGCACGAACAGCCGCTTGCGGGCCGCACGCCAAGTAAACATAATAGGCACGAGCAAAATAACGAACCACAACGCCTGAATGCCCAGTACGCCCCAGGCTTCGCTCATCGGGGTACGTCCGGTAAACACGGCGCTTGGCAAATACGTGATCGCCTGGAAGGGCAGCCATTCCATCGTCCCCTTCAGCCAGCCCGGGAAGAAGGCGATCGGAATGAGTACGCCGGAGAACAGGTCGACAAGCACCCGCTTCATCCGCATCATTCCTTCGTTATTTTCCACGAAGAAGGCCGCAAGACCGGTCAAAATATTAAGCTGCGAATTAATGAACAAGCTGAACAGCAGCATAATGAAATAGACAATCCATACAGCCGGGTCCTTCGGCAGCTTGACCGGGAACAGCAGACAGACGATTACCAGTCCCGGCCCCATAAAGAGGATCAGGCGGAACAGCCCTTCGCCAAGTCCCTGCATCATTTTGACGAGCAAATAGGAATACGGGCGGATCAGCTGCATCGCGATGCTTCCGTCCCGGATATCGTTCGCAATCTCGCGGTCCAGGTTATTGAAATAAAAGGCGCGCGCCATCCACGACACGGCGATATACGTCGTCATTTGAGCAAGCGTAAAGCCTTGAAGCGTCTCGGCCGAGCCGAAAATCGCTTTCCAGAGGAAATAATACGCTCCGATATTAATCGCATAAATAATGATACCGCTATAATAATTAACGCGGTAAGCCAGCATAGTCAGAAACCGGATTCGGATAAAATCGACGTAAGCGCTCATCATCGCAGAGAAGTCTCCTTCTCAGCCTCGGCCTCCTGCTTTGGGGACTCGGCTTCCAGCAGCGTTGCGGCGGCAGATACCGACGCTGAACCGGAGCGATAAATTTCGCGCACGATATCGTCGGTGTTGGTCTCGAGGATTTTGATATCCCGGATATCCGCCCCGCCTACAACTACGCCAAGCGCGTCCGATACGTTAATCGTATGCGGCAGCCACATCGAGGCGCCCTGCTCGCTCATCGTCCAGGTAACATCCAGTCCTGCTGTTAGAAGCTGCAGCTTCGCAAGCGACGTTGGCGTGCCGAATTGGAACTGGATCTCGCGTCCTTTGCTCCAGCGGTTCTTCAGCTCTTCCAGTCCGCCGTCATAAATAATCCGGCCGTCATCCAGCATAATGACACGTGAGCACAAGGCTTCGATATCTTGAAGGTCGTGAGTGGTAAGCAGAATCGTGGTCCCCTCTTCGCGGTTCAGCTCCTTCAGGAACTCGCGGATCTCCGTCTTCACCACGATGTCCAGGCCAATGGTTGGTTCATCAAGGAACAGGATCGACGGATTATGCAGCAGCGATGCAACCAGCTCGCAGCGCATCCGCTGCCCAAGGCTCAGCTTGCGGACCGGACGGTTCAGAAGATCGCCAAGATCAAGGCGTTCCACGAGGTTGTCCAGTCTTTTGCGGAAATCTTGCTCGGATACGCGATATACTTTGCGCAGCAACTGGAAAGACTCAATAACACCGATATCCCACCAAAGCTGGGAGCGCTGGCCGAAAACAACGCCAATCCCTCCGACAAATTTTTCGCGGTCCTTGTAGGGTACATAACCGTTTACCTTCAGTTGTCCGGATGTCGGTACCAGAATGCCGGTCAGCATTTTAATCGTAGTCGATTTGCCTGCGCCATTCTCGCCGATATAACCGCAAATCTCGCCTTGCGGAATTTGGAACGATATATCTTTAACGGCTGTAACCTCGTTGTTTTCCCGTTTGAACAGATCCTTTAGAGCGCCGGACAAGCCTTCTCTGTTCTTTTGCACTTTAAACTGCTTTCGCAGATCTTTGACATCAATCGCCAGCATGGGTTTAATAAAACTCCTCTCCGTTAAGAACGGTCGACATTTCCCGGGGAATTATGAGTTTTTTCCAAGGGAAACGATAAAACTTGCGTCTATCTATCGTTCCGCTTTATAATTTTATGATATGTAATATTACAATAGTTATGGTTTTGCGTAAATGGCAGGCATCATCGATTCGGGAACGATGGATCGCCTGTCTGATTTGGGTTTACACACTTTTGCAGGATGAGTTGCTGAAAGGAGCACTACTACAGTCATGGCTACAAAAGCTAAAAAGAAAAGAAAACCTTGGAAATGGGTACTTAGCGGTTTTCTCGTAGTTATAGTTATTGCCATCGCTGGCCTGGTTTACTGGGGCACCGGCGTATATAATTCGTTAGACAATTTCAGCAAGAACAAAGAGGATTCCCGGTTTGGCCAATTCGAAAACAATACAACCACCGCTCAAGCGCCTCCGAAATGGGAAGGCAAAGAACGCGTCAACATTCTGCTTCTCGGCGGCGACGCCCGCGGTTTGGAAGAAAATCAGGTTCCGCGGTCCGATTCAATCATGATCGCATCCTTTGACCCGGTTACGAAAAAGGCGCATCTTTTCTCCGTCCTCAGGGACACTTACGTTGATATCGAAGGGCATGGCAAAGGCCGGATCAACACGGCGATTACGCTAGGCGGACCGCAGCTGGCCATGAAAACCGTCGGAGACCTGCTTGGTCTCGACATTCAATATTATGTGTACACGGATTTCGAAGGATTCAAAGCCCTCGTCGATTCGATCGGCGGCGTATACTTCGACGTTGAAAAAGATATGCACTATACGGATAACGCCGACAAAAATAAATACGATATCGATCTGAAAAAGGGCTACCAGCTGCTGGACGGCGACAAAGCCTTGCAATACGTTCGCTTCCGCCACGACGCGATGAGCGACTTCACCCGTACCGAGCGCCAACGCGAATTTTTAGGCGCTGTAGCCGACAAGCTTAAATCAGGCTGGAACATCGTACAGATGAAAAAAATTCTGGACAGCGTATCGCCTTACATCGAGACGAATCTCCAGGTTACCGATATGCTGAAGCTTGGCCAGCTGGGCGTCGATTCCCACTTGGCAGGCACGCAGCAGGTTCCTCCAATGGATCAGATCGCCGAAGAGCATGTAGGCGGCGCGGCCGTGATTGGCGTCAAAGACCTGGATGAACTGAAAGCAACGGTTCAAGAGACACTGGCGAAGGATGATACAGAGACCACACCATCCCCATCGCCGGGTGCCAAGAACGGAACCGATACCACTACAAATTCGGATAACAGCAGTAGCTCGCAATAGGGATAGAATAAAGGGAGTTAGCTTTACAAAAAAAGGACCAGATCTCCGCCAACCAGCGGGATCTGGTCCTTTCGCATTCATGCGGTTAAAGGTAGAGTACGCTAACCTTTCATTTGTATAATCATTTGGCTGGCTTAGCTGTCGCTTGCGTTATATTGCACGAAGTATAGCATATTCACGTATATGAGCCCCGTAGGCAGATATATCCTGCACGGAATGCAGGATACGATAGAATTAGCCTCCCCATTGGGCTAGATTCCAAGTGATATCCTGCATTTGGTACAGCATAATTTGTCCTAACCCTGTTCCTGGGGCAAATATACTGCATTTCGTACAAGGTGAATGAGCAGCATAGCCATGCATTGGCGGATAAAGATCACGCCGCTTGTGTTGCCTATAATTTACAACGGAGAGAAAGATATCTGCTAGGCCAGAAACGCCCTTGAGCATGACTTTGCTTTTTGCTCCGACTGCGCGATAATGGGGAGTGTCGATTTTTCTTCATTCAGGCTGTTTGCGCAGGCAACCGGCTTACATATTACGAACTACGGAGGATTTCTTTCATGACTATGCAACGCAAACGTTCAGAGGCGCTTTACGAGGAAGCGCTGCAGCATATCGTCGGGGGCGTCAACAGCCCTTCCCGCTCTTATAAAGCGGTTGGCGGCGGTGCGCCGGTGTTCATGAAGCGCGCGGAGGGCGCCTACTTCTATGATGTCGACGATAACCGCTATATCGATTATTTAGCGGCTTACGGCCCCATTATTACGGGACATGCCCATCCGCATATTACGGAAGCGATTGTCCGGGCGGCGCAAAACGGTACGCTCTACGGTACCCCTACCGAGCTGGAAATCCAGATGGCCCGCATGCTGAAGGATGCGATCCCTTCTCTGGATAAAGTCCGCTTCGTGAACTCCGGCACGGAAGCCGTTATGACAACCATTCGGGTTGCCCGCGCGTTCACGAAACGCAATAAAATCATCAAGTTCGCCGGCTGCTACCACGGCCATTCCGACCTTGTGCTCGTTGCCGCTGGCTCCGGCCCTTCTACGCTTGGCATTCCGGACAGCGCCGGCATTCCGACCAGCATCGCGCATGAAGTGATTACGGTACCGTTTAATGACCTGAATGCCCTGAAGGAAGCGCTGGAGCGCTGGGGCGACGATACGGCCGCCGTTATGGTGGAGCCGATTGTCGGCAACTTCGGCATGGTGATGCCAAAGCCCGGCTTCTTGGAGGGCCTCTGCAAAATGACGCGCGAAGCCGGCGCCCTTGTTATTTACGACGAGGTTATTACGGCGTTCCGCTTCCACTACGGCACGACGCAGACGTTTAATGCCTTCCCGGATTTCAAAGCCATCGAGCCGGATCTTACCGCGCTTGGCAAAATCATCGGCGGCGGCCTTCCGATTGGCGCTTATGGCGGCCGCAAGGAAATTATGGAGCAGGTTGCTCCTCTAGGCCCTGCTTACCAGGCAGGTACGATGGCGGGCAATCCCGCTTCCATCTCCGCCGGAATCGCGTGCCTTGAGGTGCTTCAGGAAGCAGGCATCTATGACCGCATGAACGATCTGGCGACAACGCTCGCTGATGGCCTGCGCGTTTCGGCTGCAAAGCATGGCATTCCTCTGACGGTTAACCAAATCCGAGGTTCGTTCTCGGCCCATTTCTGCAACCATCCGGTAACCAACTATGATGAAGCGCAGGATACCGACGGCGAAATATTCGGCCGCTTCTTCAAGCTTATGCTGGAGCAGGGCATCAATCTGGCCCCTTCCAAATATGAAGCATGGTTCCTGACCACCGCCCATACGAAGGAAGATATCGAGATTACTCTTGCAGCAGCAGAGCATGCCTTCTCGAAGCTGTAATGAAATACAGAAAGCTGTTCCGTACTGGAACAGCTTTTTCATATTCTCTGCATCAGCACACTTAACCGCTCTGATAGGCAAATAAGACCCTGCTAGGGTCTTATGCCCGCCATTCCGACAACTCTCTCTGCCAATAAGACCCTGCCAGGGTCTTATTGAGTTGCAACACCGCTTCAACAGGCAATCTTCTACGTCTTTTAAGCAAATAAGACCCTCAGAGGGTCTTATGCTAACCATTCCCACAACTCTCTCTGCCAATAAGACCCTGCCAGGGGCTTATTAAGCTGCAACACCGCTTCAACAGGCAATCTTCTACGT
>NZ_BILY01000074.1 GCF_004000805.1 Paenibacillus glycanilyticus NBRC 16618 | reverse complement strand
ATGGCGGTTATTCCCGCCTCGGCGCGTCCAACATTACCCTAAGGTCCCTCAGGGACCTTAATGACCCTAACCAGCTGCTACTTTCGCAGCTTAAGGTCCCTTAAGGACCTTAAATACCCTCTGACTGCCGCTTTCCGCCGACTTTTGCGCCTTCTCCCACACCTTAAGGTCCCTCAGGGACCTTAACGACCCTAACCAGCTGCTTCCTTCGCAGCTTAAGATCCCTTAAGGACCTTAAATACCCGGTGGCTGCCGCCTCTCCGCCGCATTTAAGCCGCTGCTACGCGCCTTCCGGCGCGGAAGGCGTTCCCACGCCGATGCTCTTCACGGCGCGTGCCGGAACGCCGGCAGCGAGCGTGCCGGCCGCAACCGGCTTGTTCACTACGGCGCCGGCGGCTACAACCGCGCGGGCGCCGATCTCGACGCCGGCCAGGATACGCACGCCGCAGCCGATCCACACGTCGCGGCCGATCCGGATAGCCGAGCCCATGACCGGGTTGTCGCGGATCGGAAGCGACGGATCGTTCCAGGTATGCTGGAACGAGACAACCGAAGACTGGTGCGCGATCGACACTTCGTCCTCGATGATCAGCCCTCCGTATGCATCGATATAGCATTGCTTATGGATGCTTACATTCGAGCCGATAACGAGCCGCTCCGGATAACGGAGCTCGACCGATCGGCCGATCAACACATTGTCGCCGCAGCGCTTCGCCATTCTTCTCAGCAGGACGTACCTCATGGCGACGCCCGGCAAATCCGGCAGCCAGTCGCTCAGAACCCACATCCACTGCAGCAGCGGCCTTGGCACCGGCTTCAGCGCAGCTTCCGCTATTCGCAGCAAACCGCGGAACCGGCCGAACTGATCGCGGCCTCTTTTTTTCGTCTTATGGGCCGCACTCCGTTCCAATCGATCTCCCGTCCATTCACCTGCCCTACGTCGTTGTTCTTGTTCCGCCATGTCCTTGCGCCTCCTTTCCGCCGGCGAGTCTTTCATGCCAAGCAGGTGCTGCCGCACCCCCAGCCGGCACGCGAGCAGCCTCTTGCTGCTTCAACTCGCGGTCTTGCTCAGCCTTTAAAGACTGAATTTTCCGATGTTTCAGAATAAAGATTTTGCGGCACCACATAATGGCGTAGGCTGCAATCGTATAAAGAATCGGCAGTACCGGCAGCTTCTTGCGCACCATGTTGTCCCCGATCGTCCCGACGCCATAGTCCAGTTCCCGTCCCGTAATCGTGACATAACCGACCAGCACCAGCGTGCAGGCGTAGGTGAAGATCAGCGCGGCTGCCATCAGATAAAACTTTCTCGTCTCCTTGTAGACGATCGCCTGATAGACCGAGATCATCAGGATAATGCCCATAAACACCGCTTCCAGCGTGCGAAGCAGCAGCTCCGGCTCCCAGTTGCTGAAGTTGATCGGATTCGGACTAAGGAACAGGAAGATCGACAGCATCGTCGCGTTGATGATGCCAAGCGGCCCAATCTGCAGGAACAAAAGTCCAGCCGCCCCAGCCATGACGCACAGAGAGGTGCGGACCTTCTGGGTGTACAGGAAGTAAAAGCTGAGCGTATAGATAATCGCGTAATCCCTCAGCCCCGTCGCGTACACGATGACAAGGATGAACAGAAGCCATCTCTTGCGAACAAGCAGCTGCGCTCCGAGCAGTCCCAGCCATACGCAGGTAATGTCTTTTGCGAACAAGGAGGACATGTACATCAGCGACGGACTAAGCATTAATCCAATCACCGAGACGATGACAAAAGACTGCTTAGAGTTCTCCGGATCCGGAAGCTCGTACCCGAAGCGGCCTGCGTTCAGCTTGTACGTGCTGTTGACGATCAGAATGAGCAGCACCGTGTTGAACAAAATAATCGCCAGCGGATCGTCCAGCTCCAGCCATTTGAAGAACGGCATATACAGCAGGCCAAATACCGGGTAAGCGGAAATGTTCATCCAGCTGGTCTGAATCTGCTCCATGGCATACGGCATAAATTGCGACAGCTTCTCGAAGGTTGTCACCTGCTCGTAGTAGTGGATCTCGTCCGGCCCGGCCAGCGGATTGACGGTTGCCGCATAGATGGCTTTACCCGCCAGCGTAACCGTAAAGCTCGCCATCAGCAGCACCGGCGCATTCGGCCAGCGCATGAGCACGAAGAACGGCAGCAGCAGTCCGCTATAGAGAATAAGCGAAAGCCTTTCATCCGCGGCAAAAGCCCACTTCGCCGTCAGAATCAGCAGGACGGAATATCCGACCAGCATGATTTTCCGCGTATCGACTAAACGGTCAGCCTGCATACAGACGCTCCAGCTTTTCCGCGCTTACGCGGATATCGTAGCCGCGCTCGCCCAGCGCTGCCGCTCTTTCCTGCCATTCCCCGCCGCCTCGGGCTCTTCGCTCGCCGATGCTGGCCATCGCTTCCGCCCAGCGCTCCGGAGAGTCATTCAGCGCAAGACGCTCGATTAAGCCGATTCGCAGATCCGCTTCCCGCGGTACCGTCTCGGAAATCAGGCACGGCACGCCAGCAGCCTGCGCTTCAATGAGCACGATACCAAGTCCCTCATAGAGCGACGGCAAGACAAAGGCGTCCAGCGAGCCAAGCAGCTCCGGCACATCCTTGCGGAGGCCAAGGAAATTGACCTTGCCTTCAATCCCAAGCTCACGCGCCTTCTCTTCCATCTCCGGCCGCAGCGGCCCGTCGCCGCAGAGCAGAAGACGGGACTTCGGACGCTGCTTGACCAGGCTTGCGAAGCTGTCCAGCAGCAGCGCGTGATTCTTCTGCTTGCTGAACCGGCCGATATGGCCAATAAGCAGCTCATCCTCTGCGGCGCCGAAGCGGCGGCGCAGCTCCTCGCGGTTCTCCCGTACAAGCGACTCGTAAGGAGCGAGCGTAATGGCATTCGGGAACACGTCTACGCGTCCGTCCTTCCAGCAGCCGTCTCCGAAGAGAGACTCGCATGCCGCCCGCGAGCAGCCCAGCATATTGGTCGAGTGACGGCTGATCAAGCTGCGCATATACGAACGGTACAGATTGCGAACCAGCGACGTCGACTTGCTGTCGCTCGTGTTATGACTGTGACTGATCCGCACCGGCACGCCCAGCTTGTCCGCCAGCTTAAGCACGTACCCGCTGAAGCCGAATACATGACTGTGTACCGCGGCGTAAGGACCGTATTTGTTCATGTTAGCCGTCAGCTGCTTGCGGAAGGAGCGGATTCCGTCCTTTGGCGGCGGCTGAACGAAGATCGTTCCTCCCAGCGCCCGGATTTCGTCGTCGTAGAAAGACGGCTCCGGCGATTGCACGGCAAAATGAAATTCGTATTTGTCCCGGTCAATGTTCCGGTATACATTCATCAGCAGCGTCTCGATGCCGCCGGGATGCATGCGTCCAACGACATGCAGCACTTTGATTTTGGTATGGCTCATGGCAGTATTCTCCCGATATGTTCATAGAGCTGCAGCTTCTTGGCGTCAATGGCCGGTCCCGAGTCCGCCATCCGGCCGTCTACCGCAGCGGCAAGCTGCTGCCTGCTCTCGCGGAAGTCGATCAGCTGGCTCTTCATGCCGAGATCGGCGAAAATATTCTCAAGCTTCCGGTCCCAGATCAGACCGTATGTCGGCTTGCCCATCGCAAGCGATGGAATGCAGGCATGAAGCCGCTGCGCAATAACGGTATCGCAGGCGGCAATCGTGCCCACCAGCTGTTCGACCGTTGTCGGATAAGGAGTGAACTCGACACCCTTCAGACCCGCCAGCCGCGGCTTCACGAACTCCTCGACAAACGCGTTATCCGATGCCGCGCCGTTGGTGAAGAAGCTTACGTTGTGGCCGGCTCCAATCGCGACCTTCGCCGCCTGCAGCCACCAATCCGCGCAAGCCTCGCGCTCCCAGCGGAGCTCGCAGTGACGGTTCATCTCATGCGGGTCCATCACGCCAAGGCCAATTTTTCGTCTCCCCGACTTCTCCTGTCCCGCCGCTGCCTCCGTCAGGCCAAAAGCCTCCGGCGTGAACAACGCCGGGTCGGCTAACGTAACCGTCTTGACCGCAAGCTTCGGATCAAGGTCAAGCAGGAAACGCCGCGAATCTTCGTCCCGCACCGCGATCGACGTGGCATACCGGCAAGCTCCGAGCAGCCAGCGCCTCGCCTGCGTGCTCCAAGGCCCGCGAGCGCCAACAAGCAAAATATGAAGCGGCTTGCCTTGGCGCTTGGCCTCATCCGCCACGCGGCGGACAGCCAGCGGGAACGTCCAGTACGTATCGATGAGCAAATGCCCGCCCCCGATAAATACCGCTTCGGATTCCTCCACTGCCTGCTGCAGCTCGCGGTTCAGCTTCTCGTTCTTGCCGCGGTGAATCCAATAAGCCTTCAGGCGGCGGAGCGCATCCGGCGTCATCTTCTTGCCCGAGCCTGCGCTGTTCAGCTTCACGGCGGGTGCCGAAGCATATTGCGCGGCCGCCGATGCCGGCGGGCCCGCTAATGCATAATGCAGACCGCCCCGCGCCGAGTAGATCGGCATCGATTGATCGCAGCGGCCGTCAAGCAGGTCGAAGTGAATAACCTGATGTTTGCCCCGCATGGAGATAATCCGGTTTAACGTATAAGCGATGAGGCCATCGCCCAAATTCGGCGATTTCGGAACCCCCGCCAGCAATACTTTCTTCACGAGTAATTCCCCCTCTTTCTTGCGAATGACAAGCTTGGCGCCCAAGCCAGCGTCTGCACGCCCGGTTTGCGTCTAACGAGCAGCACGGCTGCCGAGTTCCAGACGATAATCGACAGCGTAGAGGCAAGAGCTCCGCCAAGCATACCCATTGTTGGGATCAGCAGCGCGTTAAGCGCCGCATTCACGAACGCGGCTGCGATCAGCACTTTGGTGAGCGCGTTCTGGCGTCCGGTCATCGTAGCGACGGTGCCGTTCTGCCCGCAATAAGCGCTGAACAGCTGGCCGAAGGCCAGGATCAGCAGCGACGGATAAGCCTTCGTGAACTCCGGACCAAACAGTCCAAGCGTCCAATGGCCAAGCACGACGAAGTAGGCAAAAACAACCGCCGCGAAAGCAAATCCAATCCGTCCCGTCCGGATGCATACCCGCTGGAGTCCGGCCATGTCGCCTTTTGCATACTTTTCGGATACAAGCGGCGATGCCGTCATATTGACGGCAGTCAGCATAAACGACACCAGGACGGCCAGCCGGACCGCTGCCGAGAAGAGGCCCGACTCGGTCTCTCCCCGCATAAAGCCCATCATTAACACGTTTAATTGTCCGAGAATCAAATACATGCCGGCATTAATCATTAACGACGATGATAATCGCAGCCAGCCTCGCGTCTCATAATTAGGCTTGACCGCAGCCGTCTGCGAGCCAATCCGCTTCTTCAGCACAATCGCGCCAATCACGTAGGTGACAGCCGTTGCAACCGCGAAGCAGAGCAGCGCCATCGCGGCGCCAAGCTTCACTCCGGCAGCGCCAAGCGCCGCGACAAAACCAATCGTCAGTACCGGGCGGATAATCTTCTCCGGCATTTGCGCGAATAACGCATCCTTCATCGCCTGCAGCGCGCTTTGGCGCAAGGTGGCAAGAGTAAGAAGCGGAATCGCGGCAAAGCCGGCGATATAAGCAATCGTCTTGGCGTGAGCTTCGCTTCCGCCTTGTCCACCCCTGCCCCAGTCCATCAGGACCACAACGGCAATACCGATAAGCGCGGCTAGCACGGATAGCGTAAAGCCGATCTGATTGCTTCGGCGAAGCAGCCCTTTGATCAATGGCCAGTCGCCTTTCACCCGATAGGCGGAGACGAGCTTAACCGTTGCGGTATCAAAGCCAAGCTTCGCCGGGAAAACCATAAACGTTACGACCGTAGTTACAAAAGCGTATATCCCGTAATCCTGTACGCCGAGCAGCCGGGCCAGCGCAATCTGCAGCAGCATCGCCAGTCCCATCCCAACGGAGTTAATCAGGAAGCTGGCGCCTCCTCCCCGGCTGAGCCGCGAAGTAATAAGCGTTCGAATGGAGCTTGCGCTTGAGGCGCTGCCCTCCTTACCGCCGAGTTTCATGCTGCACACTCCTCAAAAAGATAAACATTCGTTAACCGCGTTAACCGGCAGCCGTTGCGCCGCCATTGCGGTAGGTTGGAACCAGATGCTGCAGAACCGCGCGGATATCGTCCGGATGCTGGCCAAGCACCTTTTCCATCTTGCGAATCTCGAAATCAAGCTCTTTGCGGTTGAGCTGCACCGGTCTGCCGATAAAGATCCGGTTATGCTTCGTGGAAGACAGGCCTTCTTCGTTCGTCAACAGCTCTTCATACAGCTTCTCGCCTTCGCGCATGCCGGAGAACGTAATGTCGATGTCGACATGCGGCTCGTAACCCGACAAGCGAATCAGATCGACGGCCAGATCGTAAATTTTGACCGGCTTGCCCATATCGAGAATAAATACCTCGCCGCCCTTGGCGAAGGAGCCTGCTTGAATAACGAGCTGAACGGCTTCCGGAATCGTCATGAAATAACGCACCATCTCCGGATGGGTAACCGTTACCGGACCGCCCTTGACAATCTGCTCCTTGAAGCGCGGAATAACGCTGCCGCGGCTGCCAAGCACGTTGCCGAACCGTACGGCTACGAACTTCGTATTGCTGTGCATGTCGAGAGATTGGATAAACATCTCGGCGATCCGCTTGGTTGTGCCCATTACGCTAGTCGGGTTAACGGCTTTATCCGTCGAGATCAGCACGAAGCGTTCCGCTCCGTACGCGTCCGCGCATTCAGCGACGTTTTTCGTACCGAATACGTTGTTCTTGATAGCTTCCGCCGGGTTGCGTTCCATCAGCGGCACATGCTTATGCGCGGCGGCATGGAAAACAACCTGAGGCTTAAATTTGGCGAACACGCTGTCGATCCGCGTGCGGTCCTGTACGTCGGCGATAACCGTCTCGATAGCCAGTTGCGGGAATGAGCTGCGCATTTCCATTTCAATCGTGTAGATACTGTTCTCGCCGTGGCCAAGAAGCAGCAGCTTGCTTGGTTTGAATGGCGCGATCTGGCGGCAAAGCTCGGAGCCGATCGAACCGCCTGCTCCCGTTACGAGAACCACTTTATCCTGTACGTATCCGGCGATGTGCTCGAGATCGGTACGAATCGGGTCGCGGCCAAGCAGGTCCTCTACGCTGACATCGCGCATGCGGCCTGCCGCGCCGCGGTTATCAATCATATCCTGAAGATCGGGAACGATCTTCAGCTTCGCTTTTGTTGTTTTGCAAAGGTTAACCAGCTCGGAGATTTGAGTCTTCGATACCGAAGGCATCGCGATAATAATCTCGTCGATATGATGCGATTCCACCACGCAAGCAATCTCCTTGCGGTTGCCCAGAACCTGCAGCCCCAGGATATCCATGCGGTGCTTGTACGGGTCGTCATCGATAAAACCTACCGGCGTTACGCTGACGCCGTCGTTCTGCATCATTTCCTTCGCGATCATGGTCCCGCAGCTTCCCGCTCCGATAATAAGAGCGCGACGGCCGCCGGCCGGTTTGCTCACGCTGTATTTATCGCAAAAGATACGCCATGCAAGACGAGGAGCGGTAAGCAGCAGGAAAGTGCCTGCCGCGTGATGCAGCATAAGCAGCGGATGAGCTTCTCCCTGCATCACCCACCAGGCAGCAAACGGAACAACAGCCGAGATCAAGGAAACCTGCAGCAAGCAAAGCATGTCCGAAATGCCGGTATACTGCCAGATCCGGCGGTGAAGACGGAGCCGGTGAAGCCGCCAGAAGCCAACGACTGCCGCTAACGCTGCATAAGACAACCATGCAGCAGCCCCGCCTTGAGGCGCCGAAGGTTCAAGCGCGTACGCGATGGCGAAGCTGGCAAGCACGGCTGCCAGATCCCCCGCCACAATAACTTTTGTCCGATAATGAGCCCGCATTATTAATTCCTCCTAAAATGAATTACTTTACCAAAGGTAACAAAGCTACGTTTGTGGTAATTCATACTTCGTAAGCATCAGCTTTTCCCTTTGCGTTTATCTATATATGGTTCTGCTTTAGAGTCTGGTTCGTCTCACGTCCGATCGACATATTCGTAATAAGGTCCCGCTTCGCGATGGGCGGTCTGGTTAAGCGCGATGCCAACGATTCTGGCCTGTACGAATTGCAGGGCATTTTTCGCTTTGATGGCATGCTGCTTTTTGCCGGTACGCGCATTGACGACCAGCAGGACGCCGTCGCATTTGTTGGCGACAACCTGCGCATCCGCTACGGCTAGTACCGGTGGAGTGTCGATCAGCACCATATCGTACTGCTCGCGAAGCTTCCCTAGCAGCTCTTCCATTCGGGAAGATCCCAGAAGCTCCGACGGATTGGGCGGTACCGGCCCGGAAGGCAGGACATCCAGCCCCTTAATGCGGGTTTCCTTGATGACCTCCTTGAGGTCCGCCTGCCCGGATAACACATGCGACAGTCCCGTCCGGTTGCTGAGTCCGAAGTTGTAATGGGCCGTTGGCTTCCGAAGATCGGCATCCACCAGAATGGTGCGCCGCTCCATCTGCGCGTAAGTGACTGCCAGATTCATAATGGTCGTCGACTTGCCCTCTTCAGGACCCGCCGAGGTAACCATCAGAAGCTGCAGCGGGCGGTCCGTCTCGGCGTATTGCAGGTTCGTACGCAAGGTACGGTAGGCCTCCGAGATCGGGGAGGTTGGGTTGGCTTCGGCCACGACCGGGCGTAGCTTAAGATCACTGCGAGACATTGCGATTATCCCCCTCCATTCCTATCGTGGTTTTGCCAATGGCTAATGCCTTCGGCTTCAGATCGCCTTGCTTAATATTCGGTATGGCTGCCAGCGTAGGAAGGCCAAGATACCGTTCCACGTCGCTTTCTGTCCGTAACGTATCGTCAAAGTAATTAAGAGCCAGTACCAGAGTGATCGACAGCAGGAATGCGGCGATAAATCCGATGGCAATGTTGAGCTTGGTCTCCGGCTTCACCTTCACCGGCTGGTCGTTCGAGTCAGCGGTATGAAGGATATACACGTTGTCGACCTTCATAATGAGCGGAATCTGCTGCTGGAACACATAAGAGACGGTATTAACGACTTGCGCCGCTCTTTTGTAATCCGTGTCCAGATAAGAGATGGTGACCACCTGCGTGCCATTCACCGAACTGAACCGGATATTATGCATCAGCTGCTCCGTTGTCAGCCCAAGCTCAGGATGCTTCTTTACCACCAGGTCCATAATGGCCGGGGTCTTGATAATTTCCTTGTACGTATTGATTAAGCTTAAATTCGTGTTGATCATATTCAGATCGAGCTTGAACGATCCCGCCTGACCCGCTGTCGAATTGACGATCAGCTTCGTATAGGCTTCATAGACGGGCTTCATCACCCAGGCGCTGTAGGCTCCCGCCGCAGACGCACCAAGTACGGTCACGAGAATGACCAGCCAAAGCTTTTTCCGAATGAGCCACACTATTTCCTTTAAATCCAGTTGGCTGCTCAAAACGACAATAACCTCCATCCCTTTCCATCAACATTCGACTTTGATTATGTCATAAGGGTTATGGGAACATAGAGGGAAGAAGGTAATATTTTCAATTAGGAGGCAGTTATCATTTTTTGCCTATGTATTACATGCTGATTTTCCTAACGTTTCATATTTCTAATCAAGAATTAATCGTTCAGAGATAAAAATTTCCAGTAATTTTCATGTTTATTACATGCAAAAACGATGTTTATATAGGTATTCCATACACAACCTAAGGCATAGAATCAGGACGTCCGGGAAAATGGCGCTGCGCCGCATAGTATCAGGCTTTCGCGGGGATGGAAGGAAAGGGTAATTGCTACAGACAGTCGCATTCAAAACCATAGGCAAGGGACTTTCGCCATACAGCTGTCCAATAATCGGGATATTGCCCGGGAGGGTAAAAAGGATAAGAGGATTCTCATATTCCCTAACCCTCCCGATTTCCTGCCCGTTGGCCTAGGTTTGAAGTTAATTCAGAGTCCATTGGCCCCTGAAATGGCAGGTTTGTGCTTTTTTTTAGTTGTCGGAAGAAGGGCTATCCCGTATGAAACAGCTAACCGGCCTTTAATTCCGACCGTTTTCATAGAAAATAACCTCTTTTCCGCTTCATTCAAGCCTTTGTCTATAAACCAATTGTAAAATAAGCTAGTCCAGCGGTAGGACGATGCACAATGGACTCGGCTGCCGAAGAGTCCCGAACCACGGTCCCGTAGTCCATCAGGACCCATCTTCGCGACAAATTGTAACCGTTTCCAACAGGGGCAGCAAATCATGCGTTGGCTTTTTTGACATACAAAAACAAGCCCAGCCGGATCGTCGAGCGACCGGACTGGACTTGTTTCTTCTATATAATAGATGAAGGGATTGTTAATTGCTTGTTTCGACTCGCGGTGTTGGAACTGTAGTTTCGCTTGCGGCAGTCGTCGCAGGCTTGCCCCGGCGAACCAGGAACGTAACCGACAGGAAGCCGATCGCAAGCATGGCCGCAAGAACAAACAACGCCGGAACAAGATGATCGCCAAACGCCTCCGGCGATGTGATGGCACCGCCGCTTTCGAAGATCAGACCGCTGATCGCTACGCCAAACACGCCCCCCAGCTCGCGGGATGCATTGCTCAAACCGCTGGCTTCGCCGGCCGCATGCTCGGGAACGGACGTCAGAATACCGTGGGACAGCGGCGTAAAGCTGAAGCCCATGCCCGCGCCAGCCGCCATCATCGCCGGAACGATATAGCCGAACGGGAAGATCGCGCCCTTGCCGATAATCATTAGGGCAAAATAGATCATAGCGGCCGTCTGGAGGAACAGCCCAAAGAGAAGAATCTTTTTCGAGCCGTATTTGCCAACGAGCAGCCCGGCGAGCGGTGCGCAGATCATCGTGCAGACGGTCCAGACCATTTCTCTAACGCCCGCTCCTAGAGCCGAATAGCCTTGGGCTTGCTGCAGGAACAACGTCAGCAGGAAGATCGCGCCAAAGATTCCGGCATTCATCCAAAAGCCCGCAGATAGATAAGCGCTGTAAGTCCGGCTTTTGAAATAGTCGAATTGAACAAACGGCTGCTTCCGGCTGCGCTCCCAGAAGTAGAAACCGAGCAGCAGGACCACGCCGCCTGCAATAGCCCCCCATACGCTAAAGGCATCCCAGCCTTCCGAGTTGCCACGCATTAAACCAAACACGATGCCGAACAAGGATAATCCAAGAAGCACGATCCCCGGAAGGTCCAGAGGCTTGCGTTCACCCTTCGATTCCGTCAGCCATAACGCACCGAGGATAACCGCAATAATGCCAACCGGTACGTTAATCCAGAAGACCATTTCCCAAGGCGCGCCATTAATAATAATTCCGCCGACCAACGGTCCAATCGATAGTCCTAATCCGGAAATGCCGGACCATAGGCCGATAGCCGCGGCGCGTTTTTCAGGAGGGAAGGCCGCATTCACAAGCGTTAAGCTGAGCGGAATGATCGCTGCGCTGCCTATCCCCTGCAGCGCCCTCGACAGCGACAACTCGATGGAGCTGGTACTGAGGGCTGAAGCAAGCGAGCCAAGCGTGAATAACACGATGCCGAGCAGGAATATTTTTTTGCGGCCGAAACGGTCGCCAATCGCGCTAAACGGAATAAGCAGCACCGCAAAAGCTAACGTATACGCATTGAGGAACCATTGCAGATCGGACATGCTGGCGTGAAATTCCTCCTGGATGGATGGCAGCGCCACTCCGATAACCAGATTGTCGAGCATAGCCATAAACAAGGCGATACAGGTAACAACAAGCAGCCGACCACGGGAAGCGGTGGAAACCATGTTTAAATCTCTCCTTTTTTTGGTTTTTTATTTATTGATTAATAAATACAAGCGTAAAAAAATATAGATTTAGATGGGATGGCGAATCAGATGCATGCTTTGTCCTCCTCTTATTTTATTTATTAATCAATAAATGAATGGCCTTTAAAAAAATCCGCTGTGAAGCAAACGGATTTTATCAGGCAGCCGGAGCGGCTGGGGTTGGGAGGTTAGTCGGTATGGTCCAGTTGTCCCAAATCGCCAAGTATGGGAAGCTCGAGAATCTCGGACATTGTAATGACCATCCCGCAGGCAATAAAGGTAGAGGCTTGCTGGCTTGGATTCGGAATTCCTGCCCGCTCGAACCGTTCTTTAATCAGTTGGTGCACCTCGGCGAATCTCTGTTTCACGATCGCGCGGACGTTCGGCTCCGGTGTCGTATAAGACTGCATGCAGAGCAGCGTCTCATCCCGGTGGGTGGCCATCAGCTCGTTGAAAGCTTCCCCCATATGGTGGTGGAGCATTTCCGCCGGGGATTCTACCTGGGAGAAGGCATGGATCAAACGCTTCTGCGCTCTCTCGAGGACAGCGAGGTATAGGATTTCCTTCGTTTTGAAAAAGTGAAACACGTAGGGCTGGGTGACCCCAACCTCTGCAGCAACCATAGCGGTTGTTGTTTTGTAATACCCGTTATTCGCAAATAGCGAGGCAGCTGCATCTAATATCTGCTCTTTCCGATTCGTTACAGCGTTGAAGTCTTTTTCTCTTGGCGTCATAGGCAACCTCGTTTATTTATTTATCAATAAATTACTGTATACGATTGGAAATGTCAATAGGCTCCATCCAGGAAAATTTCTTTGACAAGGAAAAAGCCGACGGATGTCGGCTTTTTTGGTGGGTGAACGGTAAACAGGCCTCGGCGTCGGGCGCTATAGCAGGGAATTTGCCTGCTATTTGGCTAGAGTTGCCCGCGTTCGGGGCGCCGGCTTGTTGCAGCAGGCTTTTTGCCTGCTGTTGGGCTAGTTTGCTCAGCGCGCGGGCGTACGGGCTGCTGTAGCAGGCTTTTTGCCTGCTATGGGTCTAGAGTTGCCCGCGTTCGGGGCTTCCGGCTTGTTGCAGCAGGCTTTTTGCCTGCTATTGAGTTAGAGCTACCGCGTTCAGGCTTCTGCCCCACAATCGAGTGTCCGATCCACCGTAGCACGGTTTTTTCCTCTTATTCAGCCACTTCACTCTCGTGTTCGCGCGCTTTCCCTGCTGCAAGATGCTTTTTCCGTCTTATTGAGCTGCTTCTGCCCCACAATCAAGCGTCTGCTCCACCGTAGCACGGTTTTTTCCTCTTATTCAGCCACTTCAATCTCGTGTTCGCGCGCTCTCCCTCCTGCAAGACGC
>NZ_BILY01000073.1 GCF_004000805.1 Paenibacillus glycanilyticus NBRC 16618 | reverse complement strand
TCTTTGTGGATGATGAGCTGCTGGTTTATATGGTGAAAGAGTTAGTAACGTAACATGATGGCTTAACGATACGGCGTGTCGTTAAGGACGCGGTAAATCTAAGTTCCAGAGTGCTTAACGATGCCGCGCATCGTTAAGGTCCGCGGATTGGCCGAATTCCGGCCAAAAAGCCATGGATTGGGATGGCTTAACGATACGGCGTATCGTTAAGGACGCGGTAAATCTTAGTTCCAGAGTGCTTAACGATGCCGCGCATCGTTAAGGTCCGCGGATTGGCCGAATTCCGGCCAAAAAGGCATGGAATGAGCTGGCTTAACGATACGGCGTATCGTTAAGGACGCGGTAAATCTAAGTTCCAGAGCGCTTAACGATGCCGCGCATCGTTAAGGTCCGCGGATTGCAGGCAAGTTTGATTCCGGGGCAGGGAAAAGATTGTGGGGAATCAGCAAGGACCTAATCAGGCATTAGACGAAAAAAGCGCCGCAGGAATTATCCTGCGGCGCTCATTTATTAATGCGGTTTGCACTCTTCCGAGCAATGACGATTATGCTCCGCTTCGCATTCCTCGCAGCAGATATGACGCTTGTCGCAGGTCACATTCGCGCAATTGACGTAGCGGTCTTCCGGTTTGCCGCAATGATGGCATTTGCCGATGACGACATCTTCTTCCGTCCGATTGATCGGCACGGAAATCCGGTCATCAAAGACGTAGCATTTGCCGTCCCATAAGCGGCCTTTTACTTCTTCATCCTTGCCGTAAGTGACGATACCGCCCTCCAGCTGTGCTACGTCCGTAAAGCCCTCCTCCATAAGAACGCCGGTCAGCGTCTCGCAGCGGATACCGCCGGTGCAGTAGGTCAGAATGGGCTTATTCTTCGCGTCCTCCGGCAGGTTCTTGCGAATCCATTCCGGGAACTCGCGGAACGACTCTACCGTAGGGCGGATTGCGCCGCGGAAGTGGCCGATATCGTATTCGTAGTCATTCCGTCCGTCAATGATAATGACATCTTCCTGCTGAAGCTGCTCGTAAAATTCCTTCGGAGACAGCCGTTTGCCCGTAAGGACATTCGGATCCATCTTTTTCTTGTAACGCAAAGTGACAAGCTCGTTCTTGTGGCGGACGAACAGCTTTTTGAATACATGTCCTTCGGATTCGTCGATCTTATAAGTGATATCCTTAAATAAGGGATGTTCATTCATATACGCCATATAGGCATCGGTTTGCTCGATCGTGCCGGAGCAAGTGCCGTTAATGCCTTGATCGGAGATGAGAATACGGCCCTTTATGCCAAGCTCTTTGCAGAAGCGGAGATGCTCGGCCGTTACCTGCTCGGGATTCTCGATATGCACGTATTTATAATAAAGCAGTATGCGGTAAGGTTTATTTTCGGTATTTTCGGTCATTGGCTTACTCTCCAAAAAACTGTTTGATTTCCTCTTGCACGGCTTCTTCCACCTGCTTAAGGCATTCTTCCTTGGTGCCCGCGTAAATCCGGTTCTCATTCACCATCGCATAAGGCCTTGCGCGGCACAGATTGCACATATTGAGGCAATCCGTGCGCATGACTGCCGCTTCCGGAAATTTCTCTTCAAGCTCCTCAAGAGGCAGCAGTGCCATTTCGTTGCGGGTACACACCTCAACAACAACTAACCCAAGTCCCATAATTTATCACCGACCAGAAATAACTTTCAATTTGCGTGCTTCGTCGTTCACTTTGCATTCAGGCGCGCAGTAGCTCTCATGCTCTGCTTCACACTCTGGGCAGCAAATATGCTTGCGATGGCAGAGGTCGTCCGCGCAGTTGATGTAGCGGTCTTCCGGTTTGCCGCAGTGATAGCACTTGCCGACGATAATATCCTCGTCCGTCCGGTTGATAGGCACGGAGATGCGCTCATCGAATACATAGCATTTGCCGTCCCACAAATGACCTTTTACCTCTTCGTCCTTGCCGTAAGTCACGATACCGCCTTCGAGCTGATTAACATCCGAGAAGCCTTCCTCAAGAAGAACGCCGGTCAGCGTCTCGCAGCGGATACCGCCCGTGCAATACGTGAGAATCTTTTTGTTCTTCGCGTCTTCCGGCAGATTCTTGCGGATCCACTCCGGGAACTCGCGGAAGGATTCTACCGTTGGACGGATCGCGCCGCGGAAGTGTCCGATATCGTATTCATAATCATTGCGGCCGTCGATAATAATAACGTCATCTTGCTGCAGCTGCTCGTGAAATTCCTTCGGCGACAAATGCTTGCCCGTGCGGACGTTTGGATCAAGCTTCTTGTCGTAACGAAGGGTAACAAGCTCTTTCTTGTGACGAACGAAGATCTTCTTGAATACATGACCCTCGGACTCGTCGATCTTGTACACCATATCGGCAAACAGCGGGTTCTGGCGCATATGCGCGATGTAGGCATCGGTCTGTTCAATCGTGCCGGAGCAAGTGCCGTTGATGCCTTGCTCGGAGATCAGAATACGGCCTTTAACGCCAAGATCCTTGCAGAATTGAAGATGCTCCGCGGTAAGCTCGGCAGGGTTGTCGATGTGAACATATTTATAGTACAAAAGGATACGGTAAGGTTTGTTTTCGCTCATGTCTAACGCTCCATTATATAAGATTATCATTATATGTTAAAACTCTTAAATCACTTAGTCAACAACGATTCCAAGGCATTCTGTTGAACTTTCATGCCTATTTATTGGTCCATTACCTCTTTGAGGAAAATGGACGAGCAGGACGGCAAAGTGGCGTCTTTTCGGGTAACTACGCCAATCGCGCGGGAAGGCAAAGACTCCGTCAATTTCACCTCGAACAGCGTTCCGTTATTCAGCTCCTGCTGGGCAAACCGGCGGGTAAGAAAAGCGGTGCCGTAACCCCTCTGCGCAAACTCGATAATCATCTCCGTGCTGGTCAGCTCAATGTCCGGTTCCTTATAGATGCCGTGACCGGCCAGCCATTGCTCGACAAAAAGCCGTGTACTGCTGCCTGCCGTAGGCAATAATAAAGGAAGCTTAAGCAGCTCGCGGACCGAGACGGCATCGTCTGCAAGCTCTTTATAAGCCTCGCCGACAAGAAAACAGTCTTGAATGGACATCAGCGGCTGAATAGCCAATTCCTGATCGTCAAACGGAAGATGGACAAAGCCAAGATCGATATTCTCTTCCTTTAACTGCTTGGAAATCTCGTTTGTCTTGCTTTGCTGAAGACGAATGCGCACATTCGGATGCTCGGCATGAAACTTATCTATATAAGGAAGCAGAATATGCTTGATAATCGGACCGCTTGCTCCGATGCGAAGGTCGCCTCCATGCAGGTTGGCAAGCTCCAGCAGCTTGCGTTCCCCGCGCTCGATAAGATGGAAGGATTGCTCGATATAGTCCAGCAGCGCTTTGCCTTCAATGGTAAGCTTTACGCCTTTCGAGCCGCGGTCGAATAATTTGACGCCAAAGGACTCCTCGAGCTGCTTGATCGCATAGCTGACCGATGGCTGGGTGACATGAAGAATTTCGGCTGCTTTCGTAAAGTTGCCCGTTCTTGCCGTGTACAAAAAAATCCGGTAGCTTTCTAAGCTATTTAATTTGTTTGGCATAAACCCTCTCTATTGCAAGGCTATTGAATTGTGATTTCATATATTGCACATTTGAAATTATAATAAAATTAATCCATATAGTCAAAAGAGAAAGGTTGGTTTTTCATATGTCAGGAAGCAGCTTTGGCACTCATTTCAAAATGACCACGTTTGGCGAATCGCATGGCGAGGCAGTAGGCGTTATTATTGACGGCGTAACTCCGGGGGTAGAGCTTACAGAAGCGGATATTCAAGTACAGATGGACCGCCGTAAGCCGGGTCAGTCCTCGGTTACGACTCCGCGTAAAGAATACGATATTATCCGCATCCTGTCGGGTGTCTTCGAAGGCAAAACAACGGGCGCACCGCTGGCCGTAATGTTGAACAATACCGACATGAAGTCCAAGGACTACGAGGCGAACCGCAAGCTGTTCCGTCCGGGTCATGCCGATTTCACTTACGTGCAAAAATACGGTCACCGCGATCACCGCGGAAGCGGCCGTGCATCGGGCCGAGAAACGGCGGGCCGCGTGGCTGCGGGCGCTATCGCGCGCAAGCTTCTGGAACGCCGAGGCGTATCGATCGTAGCCTACACGAAGGAAGCGGGCGGCATTAAATGCGAGACGTTTGACGAATCCGTTATCGAAAAAAATCCGATGCGCGCAGCCGATCTGAACGCGGCAGAGAGAATGGTAACGCTCGTGGAGGATCTGGCGGCTAAAGGCAACAGCTGCGGCGGCGTCGTGGAATGCATTATCCGCGGCGTGAAGCCGGGGATCGGCGAACCGGCATTCGATAAGCTGGACGCGGAGCTTGCGAAAGCGATGCTGTCCATCGGTGCGGTTAAAGGCGTTGAGTTTGGCGCAGGATTTGCGGCAACAACCATGTTCGGCAGCGAACATAACGACGAGATGGACGCAAACGGCTTCCTGACCAATAATGCCGGCGGGATTGTTGGCGGCATCAGCACGGGGCAGGATATCGTTTTCCGTATTGCGGTAAAACCAACGTCGTCGATCTCGCTTCCGCAGCAAACGGTTGACGAAGAAGGCAACGAGCATACGATCCAAACGCTGGGACGTCACGATCCGTGCATCTGCCCGCGCGTTGTGCCGGTAGTGGAAGCGATGGCTTGCATGGTGCTTGAGGATTTGTACAAACGCCATACGGCTTTGCATGACTAACATTAATTTTATTTTATCAATAATATTACATCCCTCGTAAAAAATAAACTATAATGATGGATGTTATGGTTTATCATGCAAGAAAGAAGGGGAAATGGACTTGACGCCGTTTGAAATTCTGACCACACTACTGTCCATTGTATTTATTGATCTTATTCTCGCTGGCGATAATGCGATCGTGATTGGGATGGCGGCAAAACGGCTCCCTAAGGAGACGCAGAAAAAAGCCATCCTGTATGGTACCTTCGGAGCTATCCTGCTTCGGATCGTAGCGACCGTGCTGGTTGTGAACCTCCTTCATATTCCTTGGCTGCTTGTTGCCGGCGGAGTCATTCTTCTCTGGATCGCGTACAAGCTGCTTGTGCAGGAAGAAGATCATGAGAACATCAAGGCGGGAAGTACGCTGTGGGCATCCGTGTGGACGATTATTGTAGCGGACGCGGCAATGGGGCTGGATAACGTAATTGCCGTTGCGGGCGCCGCACAGGGACATACGCTGTTAGTTATTATAGGTCTGATTATTAGTATTCCGATTGTGGTATGGGGGAGCACCTTGTTTATCAAGCTGCTCAGCAAATTCCCTTGGATTATTTACGCTGGCTCGGCCGTGCTGGCTTATACGGCATCCAAGATGATTACTCATGAGCCGGCGTGGAAGGCTTGGTTCGAAGAAAATCAGGTCGTCAAGTGGCTGGTGATCGCCATTGCGGTTATTGCGGTGCTTGGCGCAGGGCTTTGGACGAACGAATGGAAGAAGAAGCATCCTCAAGCTGCACACGAATAAATCAGAAAAACCGATGTTAGAGCGGACAGGCTCTAATGTCGGTTTTTTGTTTTTTTTCAATGAAGAATACACTGATTTTTATACCATTATCCCTGATAATTGCATAGAGATTTCCCAGTTGTTCCCTTACAATGGGCTTGGTTCGGATTCAATTTCAACAAGATAAGCATACCGTGAAATTCAGGTAACGGGTACTAGTCGACAGGATAAGAAAGGAGGAGCAGACGGATTCCCCATCTTTACCTATGATTGTTACTATGAATTGGAGGTTGAAAATGATGCAGGCCATACGCCGCAGACATCCTTTGGCAAAGCTTCTCCTTATCTGCTTACTCTCTACCTTGCTCGTACCGCTTCATATTACTCCTGTGCTTGCCGCAGATACGGCTGTTGTCGATGAAGATTTCTCTGCTTATCCTATTGGCGCGCTTGCAATTGGAAGCGGTAACAATTGGACGAAGGAAGGAACGGCACCGGTTGTCGAGGTCGTTAACAATCCGGATACCCATCAGCAATACGCTGCAATCAGCCATGATCTGACCGGCTCCTCTTACTTCGGTCAACGCTTTACGCCTCAGACAGGAGGTATGATTCTGCAGTTTGACCTTAATATGTCTACAAGCAAAGGCGGAACCTTCTGGGTGATGGAAGGGAAGGTAAACGCCACAAACGCAGCCGTTACCCGTATGGTGATGGATGGCGGCGTGATCAAAATGCAGAACGGACCAACCCTCGTCACATATGACACGACGCATTGGTACAGGTTTACCTTCGTTTACAATATTCCGCAGAAAAAATATACCTTATCGATCAAGGATTTAAATACGGGCAATACGGTTAACACCAGCGAAAACTTCTACAGCGCCAGAGAACGGATCAGCAGCTTCGGCTTCTTCACTAATGCGGGTGGAGGCCGGTACAACCTGGCGAATATGAAAGTCACGGCACTTGATCTGGCTTTGGCCAATGTTCAGCTTAAAGCCGGCGATTATGCTCCTCCCTTTGCTTTTGACCCGACAAATAACAACTACACAATCGATGTGCCTTATTCCGCAAGCGTCCTGACCGTGACGCCAACGGCGAGTTATACGGAAGGCGTTCAACTGAATGTTGGCAGCTCAACCGTTGAAAGCGGTTCTTCGATTGACGTGCCGATTAACGGTGCTTCCTCGCCAGTAAGCATTACGGTTGCTTCCAAGCAATATACGGATGTAGCCCGTACTTACACGATTAATGTCAAAAAATTGGACAAGGCTCCCGTTGTAACGGATGTGGCCGCGGAAGGCCATGACGGCAAGGTGCTGATAGGCTGGAAGGCTCCAATTGATCCGGCTTACAAAGAGGCCAATATCTACATCGTTAATGAAGACGGTATGGAAACACTGGCCGCTGCGGTGCCAAAAGGAACATATATCGCAACTGTTGACGGCCTTGATAATGGTACGGAGTATACGTTTAACGTCAAGGGTGTTTACGCGTATGAGGGAGAAGAGCTGACAGAATCAGCTCCCGTAACCGTGAAGGTCAAGCCGCAGCTGCTGCCGGCCCGGCAGATGGAAGACTTGGATCGCGGACTTGTAGCCGTAGAGCAGGATGGACATGTCTTCCTCTCATGGAGATTCCTTGGCACGGAACCGGATAATATCGGCTTTAACGTATACCGCGACGGGGTTAAAATCAACTCTGCTCCGGTTCAATCCAGCACAAACTATGTGGATGAGTCTGGAACGGCGGATTCGTCTTATGCGATCCGGGCGGTTGTGAACGGTGCGGAACAAGCGCCGTCCGAATCGGTACGGCCTTGGAATACGAATTATTTGAACGTACCGCTGGATAAGCCTGCCGATGGCGTGACTAGCGCTGGCGAAGCTTACACGTACCGAGCGAATGACGCATCCGTAGGCGATCTGGACGGAGACGGCAAATACGAAATCGTATTGAAGTGGGATCCAAGCAACTCGAAGGACAATTCCCAAGCGGGTATTACCGGCAATACGTATCTGGACGCGTACAAAATGGACGGTACGCGACTATGGAGAATCGACATGGGTCCGAATATCCGGTCAGGTGCCCATTATTTGCATCCGATGGTGTATGACCTGGATGGAGACGGCAAGGCAGAGATAGCCGCGCGTACCGCGGACGGAACGGTTGACGGTTCAGGAACCGTGATTGGCGATGCAGCGGCTGACTACCGAAATTCAAGCGGATACGTCCTTGACGGGCCGGAGTTCTTTACAATCTTTGAAGGAGCGACGGGCAAGGCACTGGATACGGAGGATTATGATCCGCCAAGAGGTAATATCGGAGATTGGGGAGATACGTACGGCAACCGGATTGACCGGTTTGGCGCAGCGATTGCTTATTTGGATGGCGTGCATCCAAGCTTGATCCTGCAACGCGGCTATTATACGCGGATGGTATTGGCAGCGTACAACTGGCGAGACGGGGAACTAAGCAAGCTGTGGAAGTTTGACTCTCCGAATCCGGGTTATGGACAAGGCAACCATCAGCTGAGCGTGGCGGATATCGATGCGGACGGCAAGGACGAGATCGTAACCGGCAATACGGCGATTAACGATGACGGAACTTTGCTGTGGAATACGAAGCTGGGCCATGGCGACGCCATGCATCTCGGTGATCTGATTCCTTCCCATCTCGGTCTAGAGCTGTGGACGGTGCAAGAGGAGACAGGCGCTAAGTATTCGGCAACGATGATTGACGCGCGGACAGGGAAGCCGTTATACGGACAGCCCCAGATTGGCGTGGATACCGGCCGCGGCTTGTCCGCGGACGTGGATCCAAGATACGAGGGCGAAGAGTCCTGGGCTATTGACGCGACGAAGTCAGCCGCAACGGAAAGTAACTCAAGCGGCTTTATGTTTAACGCGGAAGGCATCAAAATTTCTAACCAAATCCCTACCTCCAACTTTGCCATCTGGTGGGACGGCGATTTAAGCCGCGAGCTGCTGGATCATGATTGGAACGCTGCAACAGGCAATGGCGTGCCGAAGATCGACAAATGGGATTACGAGAATAGCTCGCTTGTCCGGTTAGAGACGTTTGCCGGTACGTATTCCAATAACGGAACAAAAGGCAACCCGTCTCTGCAAGCCGATCTGCTTGGCGACTGGAGGGAAGAGGTGGTTGTCAGAACGGAAGACAGCAGTGCGCTTCGCATTTATACGACGACGGACGTAACGGATCAGAAGATCCGCACGCTGATGCATGATCCGGTATACCGGTTAGGCATAGCTTGGCAGAACACCGGCTATAACCAGCCGCCGCATACAAGCTTTTACCTGGGCAACGGAATGGAGAAGCCGGATGCTCCGAACATTTACCTCGTCGACAACACGGCTCCGGCTACTACCGATAATGCGCCGGCAGGTTGGGTTAATCATAATGTGACGGTAAACTTAACGGCGAATGACAGCATTTCCGGCGTTAACGCTACCTATTATACATTGGACGGAGGAGCGGAGCAGAAGGGGACTACCGTTCAAATAACGGAGGACGGTGTTCATACCCTTATTTATTGGAGCAAAGATGATAAGGGGAATGCGGAAGCTCCGCATACGGTTAAGATTCAGATCGATAAGACAGCGCCCGAGCTGAATGTAGTACTGGATAAAACCGAGTTATGGCCGGCTAATCATAAGCTGGTTGACGTAAAAGCCGTTGTGAAAAGCACGGACCTTGCGTCAGGCGTCGATTCGGTCGTATTAAGCTCCATTACAAGCAACGAGAAGCTTGCGGAAGGAGCGAATGCGGATATTCAAGGGGCTGAATTCGGTACGCTTGATCAAGACTTTAAGCTGAGAGCGGAAAAGTCCGGCAATAAGGATGGACGTACGTATACGATCAAGTACATGGCAACGGACAAAGCGGGCAACGTAACGGAGAAGTCCGTAACAGTTATCGTGCCTCACGATCAGTCCGGCACAAAGGAATAGGGGATAAATTAAAAAGGTGAGCCCGAGGGCTCACCTTTTTGTTATAACGAATAAATTAGTTCTTAATCATTTGACGCAGAACCGTTTGCAGGATACCGCCGTTACGGTAGTAGTCAACGTCCACAAGGGAGTCGAGGCGTACGATAACTTTGAATTCGATTTGGGAACCGTCTTCTTTCGTAGCGATAACCGAAACCAGGTCGCCTGGTTGAACATCGTTCGACAGACCAACGATATCGAAGGTTTCGAAGCCAGTCAGACCAAGTGCCTGCCAGCCTTGGCCAGCTTGGAACTGGAGCGGAAGAACGCCCATGCCAACCAGGTTGGAACGGTGGATACGCTCGAAGCTCTCCGTAATAACGGCTTTAACGCCGAGGAGGAACGTACCTTTAGCTGCCCAGTCACGGGAGCTGCCTGTACCGTACTCTTTACCGCCGAGTACAACCAGGTTTGTTTTGTCCGCTTGGTATTTCATCGAAGCGTCGTATACGGAAGTCACTTCGCCGGTAGGCTGGTAAGTCGAGAAGCCGCCTTCTGTGCCTGGAGCCATGTGGTTACGGATACGGATGTTCGCGAATGTACCGCGAACCATAACTTCGTGATGACCGCGGCGGGAGCCGTAGGAGTTGAAGTCTTTCTTCTCAACGCCGTTAGCGATCAGATATTTACCGCCTGGAGCATCTGGACGGATGCTGCCTGCAGGCGAGATATGGTCAGTTGTAACCGAGTCGCCGAGAGCAAGCAAAGTTTTTGCTGCTTTGATGTCTTCAACGTCGCGGATGCCGTCAGCAAGGCTGTCGAAGAACGGCGGGTTAGCGATGTAAGTGGATTTTGGATCCCACTCGTACAGTTCGCCTTCCGGTACTGGGATAGCGTTCCAACGTTCGTTTTGCGTGTATACATTCTCGTATTTCGCACGGAACATTTCTGGGGACAGCGAAGCGCTCATCGCGTCAGCGATTTCCTGGTTCGTTGGCCAGATGTCTTTCAGGAAGACAGGCTCGCCTTGCGGATCGAAGCCGATTGGCTCGCTAGCAAAGTCGATGTTAACTGTACCAGCCAGCGCGTAAGCAACAACAAGCGGCGGCGATGCCAGGTAGTTCGCTTTGATTTGCGCGTGGATACGGCCTTCAAAGTTACGGTTACCGGACAATACGGCAGCAACAGTCATGTCGTTGTCAGCGATTGCTTGGCTTACGTCTTCAGGCAATGGACCGGAGTTACCGATACATGTTGCGCAGCCGTAACCAGCAACGTGGAAGCCAAGTGCTTCGAGGGACTCGAGCAGGCCAGCTTTTACGAGGTAGTCGGTAACAACCAGGGAACCTGGAGTCAGCGAGCTCTTCACGTATTCAGGCTTAACGAGACCGCGAGCGACAGCTTTCTTCGCCACAAGGCCTGCGCCTACCATCACGCTAGGGTTGGAAGTGTTCGTACAGGAAGTGATAGCGGCGAGTACGACTGCGCCAGCTTTCATTTCGCTTACTTTGCCGTTAGCGTGGTTTATGGTAACGACTTCTTCCGTTTTCTCGTCAGTCAGGCCGTAACCGCCTTTGTCGACTGGCTTGCGAACGATTTCGTTCCAAGCGTCCTTCATCGAAGTCAGCTCGATACGGTCTTGCGGACGTTTAGGACCGGCAAGGGAAGGAACAACCGTCGACAGGTCGAGTTCAACCACTTCCGTGAAGACAGGGTCCGGAGTAGCATCCGTACGGAACATGTCTTGCGCTTTGTAGTAAGCCTCAACCAGCTCGATTTGCTCTTCCGTGCGGCCTGTTTGGCGCAGGAAGTCGAGTGTAGTTGCGTCAACCGGGAAGAAACCGATTGTTGCGCCGTACTCAGGAGCCATGTTGGCAACCGTTGCACGGTCAGGAAGGCTGATGTTGGACAAGCCGGAACCGAAGAACTCGACGAATTTGCCGACAACGCCTTTTTTACGAAGCATTTGAGTGATAGTCAGGGCAAGGTCAGTCGCCGTAGCGCCTTCTGCCAGGCTGCCAGTCAGTTTGAAGCCGATAACTTCTGGAGTTACGAAGTACAGCGGTTGGCCAAGCATGCCAGCTTCCGCCTCGATACCGCCAACGCCCCAGCCAACGATACCAAGACCGTTGATCATAGTTGTATGGGAGTCCGTACCTACGAGGGAATCCGGGAATACGAAGGTTTCGCCGTCAACCGTTTTTGTAGCTGCAACGGATGCCAGGTACTCAAGGTTGACTTGGTGAACGATACCCGTATCCGGCGGAACCGCACGGAAGTTATCGAATGCCGTTTGTGCCCAACGGAAGAAGCGGTAGCGCTCTGCGTTCCGTTCGAACTCGATGCGTTGGTTGATTTCAAGCGCATCCGGGGAACCAAATGCGTCAACCATTACGGAGTGGTCGATTACGAGATCGACAGGTACAAGCGGGTTGATTTTTTTAGGGTCGCCGCCTGCTTTTTTAACCGTTTCGCGCATTGCAGCAAGGTCAACGACAACCGGTACGCCGGTCAAGTCCTGCAGTACGATACGGGAAGGGATGAAAGGAATTTCTTTGTCGTCGCGGTTAGCCGCCCAATCAGCGAGTTGTTTTACATGCTCTTTTGTGATAGCACGGCCGTCGAATTGACGAACAGCGCCCTCGAGCAATACTTTAATCGAAAATGGAAGTTTGGAAATGTCGCCAAGTCCTTGTTTTTCCAGACCTTGAAGGCTGTAGTAAGCATAGGATTTGCCGCCGACTTCCAAGCTCGACCGTACAGAATAGTGGTCTTGATTTGCCATGTTCGGGTATTCCTCCTTGAATGATGTTGACGATTTTGTTGTTTCATTCTGTGAAACTCTATTTCAAAAATCGTTATGTCTTTATTATAGCTCGAGATGTGAGGTTCGTAAAGCAGATTCAGACAGTCATTGGCGGAAATTCACGGTTATTTGCGCAAGTTGCTGGCAGAATGGATACAGTGGTCACTTACTAATGTATAGCAGTTGCGATAGAACTTCGTTATAATGGACATGATGTCTCATGAGAAGGAGAGTTGGACATGACAACAACGAAAAAGCTTGGCAACGTCAAGCTGTCTATATTAGATCTTGCGCCGATTGTGGAAGGCTCGACGGCCTCGGACGCCCTGCGCAACAGTCTCGACCTGGCCCAGCATGCGGAAAAATGGGGCTATACCCGTTATTGGGTAGCCGAACATCACAGCATGCCGGGAATCGCCAGCTCGGCTACTTCATTAGTAATCGGCCATATTGCGGGCGGTACATCGACCATTCGCGTCGGCTCCGGCGGCATCATGCTGCCTAACCATGCGCCGCTTGTGATCGCGGAGCAATTCGGCACGCTTGAATCGTTGTATCCCGGCCGTATTGATCTTGGCCTTGGCCGAGCGCCGGGCAGCGACCGCCAGACGATGATGGCGCTGCGCCGCGATTTGTACGGCGGGGAGAATTTCCCGGCGATGCTGGAAGAGCTTCGCGGCTTCTTCCGTGGACCGGAATCGGAGAAGGCGGTACGTGCGGTGCCGGGCGAAGGCCTGGATGTGCCGATCTGGCTGCTTGGCTCCAGCGATTTCAGCGCGAGGCTTGCAGGCGAGCTGGGCTTGCCGTTTGGCTTCGCGAGCCATTTCTCGCCGGACTTTACGCTGCCGGCGCTTGATATTTACCGCAGCAGCTTCAAGCCTTCGGCTTATCTGGATAAGCCGTATGCGATGGTTGGCGTAAACGCCATCGCGGCCGATACGGACGAGCACGCGGAATGGCTTGGCACAACGCTGGAGCAGCAGTTCCTCAATCTGATCCGCGGCGGCGTGCCAAGAAAGATTCAGCCGCCGGCCGATCTCGAAGGCTTCGCGAATCCGTATGAGCTGACGGCCGTGCGCAACCAGCTTCGCACGGCGATCAAAGGCAGCCCGCAGACGGTTGAAGCAAAGCTGAATGCGTTCATCGAGCAGACGGATGCGGATGAAGTGATCATCAACTGCGCGATTTACGATCATCAGGAGCGGTTGAAGTCCTATGAGCTGATTGCCCAGCTCGGATTAAGCGGCAGCAAGGAATAAGCGGTAGCGGTGGAGCAGCCTTCGGGCTGCTCTTTTTTTCGTTTGAAGAGATTAGCTTAACGATGCGAGGTATCGTTAAGAAGCGGGAGAATGCGTGAAACAGGCCTAAAATGGGCTTCACGCGGGAGCTTAACGATACGCGGTATCGTTAAGGCGGGCGAAGAGGGCTGGGCGGGTGAGCTTAACGATGCGGCACATCGTTAAGAAGTGGGAATATGCGTGAAACTGGCCCAAAATGGGCTGCAGGCGGTAGCTTAACGATGCGCGGCATCGTTAAGGCAGACGAAAAGGGCGATGCTGGTGAGCTTAACGATGCGGCA
>NZ_BILY01000072.1 GCF_004000805.1 Paenibacillus glycanilyticus NBRC 16618 | reverse complement strand
TCGGTTACCCGCCGTTCCACCTCGTCTTCGCCTGGTGGCATCGGCGGCAAATCCAGCGGATTCAGCTCTTCTTCAAGCTCCTCCAGCTCTCATTCCAGCTCTATTTCTTCGGGAGGATTCGGAGGATGACGACAACAACGGAGATATTCACTGTCATTGGAGAGCCGGAAACAGACCGGAACCGCAAGGTTGATATTTTGAAGGAAATGGGATTTGCCTGGGCGGAACTGGAGTCGGAGACCTACTGGATTGATCAGGTTGTCGGGATGGACCGGGCTATATATGAAGAGCTTGAACAAGCTTCAAGGGAGCTTTGGCTCATTCTGGACAAAACCGCTCGTTACATACACGGCAAACATGATTTATACCAGCTGATCGGCATTCCGACCCTATTGTGGGATTTAATAGACTTGTTGCCTATGCCGGAGAAGGGTGTAATGAGCAGGTACGCTAGATTCGATTACGCCGTTTCTCCTGACGGCAGCATCAAGATGCTGGAGCTAAACGCGGATACGCCTACCGGTTATGTGGAAGCGTCTATCGCAACGCCGTGGTTGTGCGAGCTGGCCGGGATCCGGAGCGTTAACGGCAGAATGAAGGAGTTAGTCGCATCCGCTTGGGCAATTGAGAAGCCGGATACGGTTGCTTGCGTCGCGTACGGCTCGCATTTGGAAGATTCCGGGACGATAGAAGCCTTAGCCAAGCATAGCTGCCTAAACGTTCAATTAGAGGATTGCTTAGACCTATGGGTGGACGACGGCATTTTAAAAAACGGTCAAGGAAAACCGATCCATCGAATGTTCGCTCTTTATCCGAAGGAATGGATGGCGCATGACGACGGCGGAGAAGCATTGGTTTATGCGGTAGAAAAAGGTTACTTGCACCTGTTCAATTCCGTCCATAGCATCCTGCTTCAATCGAAAGGTCTGCAAGCCGCGGCATGGGGATTATATGAGCTGGATGTTCTATTCGATAAACAAGAACGCGAAACGATCGCGCGGTATATGCTGCCAACTTACAACAAGCCCGTGTTTAATGGGGATTTTGTATCCAAATCAATGTTTGGGCGCGAAGGCGGTTCGGTCAAGATATTCGATCAGTCGGGCGAACTGGAGCTGGAGGATCAAGAGGCGTTTGATACCAGCGAATTATTTCCCGTCGTGTATCAGAAAAGAACCGGGCTGTCCCGCATACGCACCGCGGCCGGAGAGCTGCACCTCTTGGTTGGCATGTTTATGATCAACGGAGAGACGGCTGGACTTCTTGGGCGCGCCGGGGGACCTATTACCGGCAATTCAAGTCATTTTATCCCGATTGGAGTGTTGGAACCCGATGAAGAAATTAACGATAATCGCTAGTACGCTGCTGTTTTGCTTCATTCTTAGCTCATGCACGAACAATCCGGATTACGTGTATAGCACCAGCACCAGTAATTATTCATCTTCCCAAGATACGGCCGTTGCTTCCGCAACCCAAGTTAATCCGGTAAGGAATGTGCCGTGGGATTACCGGGTCGTACAAGAGGAGGTTGGCGACCTTGTCGGGAGCGATATGACGATCATTCCGGACAATACGCTCCTTCCTAATGACGGCAACTATGCAACGGGAGATAAGGTATGGATTCTTCAATACATGGATGCGATGTTAACGACGGACAATGATAGACGCAGCCAGATCAAGCTGTCTTCCTGGAGTACGTTGAAATCTTTTAAGGATGAGAAGAGCGCCTTGGCAGACCTCGGCAATTTAAAGGAATCGATTCAAACCGAAGTTGATTTGATTGGCGTATACAAGACGGAGAACGCCGGTAAAACGCGCGAGTTTGCCGTTATCACGCTGCCGTCGGGCAATGTCGTGAAGCAGCCGATCAGCGACGAGAAGTATGCGTCTCTCAAGTCGAAGTCGAAGGTTAAAGTAACGATTGAGCAGGTGCATCTGTACGATGACTACGATCAGGTGTATTCGAAATTCCGGGGGTGGGCGCAATGACCGTTGTAATCAATCTTGTTGTCAGCGTGGTCGTCATTATTATTTTGCAACTGGCAGGGATGCTGTTCTTTAGCTTGATGACGCCGTTTAACGATCTGGAGGAATTAAAGAAAGGAAATATGGCCGTAGGACTCGCGTTTGGCGGGAAATTTTTGTCCACGGCACTCATCATAGGCGTTGCGGCTTATACGAATACGTCCATTTGGAACATGATGCTGTGGTTCCTGGTGGGATACTTTATTCTTGTGGCTTCTTATTGGATTTTCGAGCTGGTAACGCCGGGTATTAGAATCTCAGAGCATTTGCAGAAGGGGAATATCGCTATTGGAGCGCTTCTGTGTTTCGTTTTTATAGGAACAAGCTTTGCTGTCAGCAGCTTAATCATTTAGTTAACGGGGAAGCCGATATTGAATCGGCTTCCTTTTTTTGTAACTATTTTATTATAATAAACGTCAATAACCATGTAATCCTGAAAAAGAGGAGCATGATCAATGAGAAAAATTTGGACAATTCTCATCATGGTTGCCATCATAAGCTTAGCAGGCTGTTCCTCTAACAAAGGCGATGTAGCCGGAGACGAATTGTACATCCCTGAAGGGTATGAAGAAAAGCTGAAAGCGCTAGATCTAACCGAGGTTGCCGCGCTGCCCTATTTCTCGAGTCCGTTTATTACGGTAGCCGAAGATCAAAGCGGCCAGCAATATGCGGTGCTTTTTGATAAGTCGGGGGAAGTCAGGCAAGAAAGGCTGTCGTTAAAATACGATGAGATTATCGATTCGCTGCAGCGTAAGGGATACAAGATTGATCAAGCGCCAAATAAGCTAAATCTTCATCTGTTTGAGATCAACCATAATCTTTATTGGAGCTACAGCGACGGCGAAGCTTCCGTTTATTTAGACGGGAAGGGGAACGAAGCGGACCCTTTTAAGAAAGAAGAAACAAACTAACGGTTTATAATGAAAGCGGAATACCATCTACACGCAGAATTGGCGTATAGATGGTATTTTCTTTTCTATTTCATTTCTCCAGGTCACAATTTTTACCTTAGAAGTCACTGGCGTGGTAGTCCGGGACGGGAGGAGATTTCTACAATGGCTTATGGAGTTAGCCTACAAGGGAGGAGGAAGCGTTCGTTAACGGTTCAGACCCTAAACTAATGGAGGTATTCTCATGCCCGGAAAAACAAGAAGGCTGTTTATTTACGTACTCACCCTGGCTTTATTAGTTCTTCAGTTCCCTTATTCCGCGGTTGTATCCGCAGCATCCGCAACCTACGAAGCGGAATCGGCAGCCCGCTCCGGCGGCGTGGTTGTTGCGACCGACCATACAGGCTATGCCGGTTCCGGCTTTGTTGGAGGATATACGGATGTGAATAAAGGCAATGCAGCAACCGCTTTTGCAGTAAGTGCAAGTGCGGCAGGCAGCTACACCACAGCGTTAAGATATTCCAACGGAACAGGCTCGGCGAGAACATTAAGCTTGTACGTTAACGGCACGAAGCTGAAGCAAATCTCGCTTCCGGCAACGGCGGACTGGAACAGCTGGTCAACTCAAACCGAGACCGTATCCTTGAATTCAGGCAGCAATACGATCACGTATAAATTCGATACCGCTGATTCCGGCAATGTGAATTTGGACAATATCGTCGTCAGTGATACTTCCTCTGGCACAACGCCATCAGGAACGAACTTGGCACTGAACAAGCCGATTGCATCGAACAATAATTACACCGGGTTCGCGGCAACCAATGCCGTGGACGGAAACCCTTCCACGTATTACGAAGGCGCGGCTAATTCGTATCCAAACACCCTTACAGTTGATCTTGGAAGCGCGCAAAGCATAAACTCCGTTGTCCTTAAGCTTCCGGCAGCCTGGGGAACGAGAACACAGACTTTATCTATTGCGGCAAGCGCCGATAATAATACCTTTAATACCGTGGCGTCTTCCAATACGTACACGTTTAACCCGTCTTCCGGCAATATGGTAACGCTTTCCTTTGCGGCGGCGTCAGCCAGATATGTCCGAGTAAACGTTACTGCGAATTCCGGTTCTACAGGCGGGCAGCTCTCCGAGCTTGAGGTATATGGAAGCGGAGGGACCGTAACGCCGCCAACTTCTCCGGCGGGAACCTATGAAGCAGAGGCAGCCGTATTGTCCGGCGGTGCATCCGTTGCAACGGATCACGCGGGTTACAGTGGGACCGGCTTTGTTGGAGGATTTATTGACACCAATAAAGGCAATGCTTCCGCAACCTTTAATGTAAACGTGGCAGCGGCAGGCAGCTATACGGTTACGTTAAAATATGCAAACGGTTCAACGGCAGCGCAAACGCTTAGTCTCTATGCGAACGGAACAAAAGCATTGCAAACTTCCCTTCCGGCAACCGCAAACTGGGATTCCTGGAGCACAAAAGCCGATACGGTCACGTTAAATGCCGGCAACAACACCATCATGTACAAGTACGATACAACCGACACCGGCAATGTGAATATCGACAAAATCGATGTAGCGATTGTAGAGACGCCTCCGGTAACTCCTCCGCCATCCGGAACTTATGGAGCAACAATGCCTTATGATACGTACGAAGCGGAGTCGGTGACGTATACGGGAACGGTTATTGGGCCGAATACGACCTTTGGCAGTCTTGCTTCGGAAGCTTCCGGCCGGAAAGCCGTACAGCTTGCAGCTGCTGGCCAATACGTGCAGTTTACATTAGCGAAGGCTGCAAAAGGCGTAACGATCCGTTACTCCATTCCCGATAACGCGGCAGGAACCGGCATTGACTCGGCCATCAGCATGTACATTGGAGGCACATTATTCAAAGATATCAATCTGACTTCCAAATACAGCTGGAACTACGGGGCTTGGGGAACGGAAGGCGGGGAGATCCGCTGGTCGAATAACCCAAATGCCACGCCAACAACGCCGCATCATCTGTATGACGAAGTATCGGTTGTGCTGGATCAGGAGTACCCGGCAGGTACGATTATCAAGCTGCAGCGGAATGCATCGAACCTGAACTTCAGCTCCACGGCCAATGTGACTATCGATCTGATCGAAACGGAAGCCATTCCGGCTGCGCTGACGATGCCTTCCAATTACGTATCCATCACCAGTTACGGCGCCGTGGCCAATGACGGTGCCGATGATACAACAGCCTTCAACAATGCCATCAATGCGGTGAAAAACTCCGGCGGAGCCTATAAAGGCGTATGGATTCCCGCGGGTACTTTTAACTTGAATAACGGGAATAAAGGCGCGGGTTATGACGGCAGCGGTACGAGGCTGTATCTCGACAGCGGCGTCTCGATGAAAGGCGCTGGCATCTGGTATTCGACTTTGTCCGGCAACTATGCGGGGCTGTATCTGCGCGGGGGCAACGTCACGATCTCCGACTTCAAAATCAGCGCGAACGATCTCATCCGCGATGATTACAACGGCGTATCCGGCGTGGAAGGCAACGGAACGAATTCCACTCTGACGAATCTATGGATTGAGCATGCGAAGGTGGGCTTCTGGCTGACCAACCAGACGAATAACGCAACAATCTCGAATTCCAGAATCCGTGATGTATGGGCGGACGGACTGAATCTTCATTACGGGACATCCAATACAACGGTGACGAATAACTCGGTCCGCAACAGCGGTGATGACGGACTGGCGATGTGGTCCGATACTTATTTGGATACGAACAATACGTTCAGCTACAATACGGTTCAAATTCCTACTCTCGCGAACAACATTGCTATTTACGGCGGCAAAGACAACAAGGTGATCGGCAATCTGCTGACCGATACGGTAGTTAACGGTTCTGGCATTTCGTTTGGAACCAATTTTAATCCTCCTTCGATGACGGGAACGCTGACTGTGCAAGATAACGTACTGATTCGGACGGGTTCCTATCATAAAGATTACGGCTATCAAATCGGTGCAATCTGGGCGTATTGGCTGAATAATACGGGCAAAGCCCAAAATCTGACGGTTGCCGTATCCGGCAATACCATTCAGGACAGCATCTACAGCGGTATTTTTATTGAAGAACCGGCTCCAAGCATTTCGGTCACGTATGCTTCGAACACGATTTCCAATTCAGGAACTTACGGGGTGTATATTCGTGGAACCGCAACCGGCAGCTCCGTCTTTAACAATAATACGGTAAACGGCGCGCCATCCGGCAAGTTTTCCAATACCTCAAGCAGCTTTACCGTAACGGGCTCCGGAAATAACTGGTGATCCATAGGCAGGAACAGAACAACCCGGCTGGCTTAGCTGGGTTGTTTCTTTTTCCCTTTATATTCCATTATAAAATATTGAAACCATTTTCATAGCTTTACGTATTGTTCACAAGTTTATCTTTAATAAGCATGCTTACGAAATATGAATCATCACGATGACCGATTAACGGTCATTCTGGTGATAATTCATTAAGCTTATGCTTACGAGGTATGAATCATCACGATGACCGGGCAACGGTCATTCTGGTGATAATTCATTAAGCGTATGCTTACGAAGCATGAATCATCACGATGACCGATTAACCGTCATTCTGGTGATAATTCATTTTAGGAGGCTATTTATGCCCGGCATCAGGATTGTTACCGATTCCACAACGGATTTACCCAAGGAACTGCTCGACCAGCATGAAGTGGAGGTCATTCCTCTGTCGGTGTATGTTGACGGGGAGACGTACGAAGATAACGTAACGATTTTTCCGCTTGATTTTATTCAAAAAATGAAAATGGCCTCCGAGCTCCCGAAAACCTCGCAGCCCGCCGTTGGCGTATTTCTCGATACGTACGACCGGCTCGGCAAGAATGGCGACACGATTATTTCCATTCATATGACAAGCGGTCTAAGCGGTACCTTTGCGTCGGCCAGCGCCGCTGCCGAGATGTCCGCAAGCCATGTTATCGTTATTGACTCTCAAATGATCTCCCAAGCGCTTGGGTTTCAAGTCATCGAAGCGGCTAAGCTTGCTAGAGAAGGACACACGGTCCAGCAAATCATAACGAGATTAAAGAGTATGTTAGAAAACACATCATTATTAGTTGTTGTAGACACATTGGAAAATCTGGTAAAAGGCGGCCGTATCGGCAAAGCAAAGGGCTGGATCAGCTCGGTGCTCAGCATTAAGCCGATTGCGATGCTGCAGGAAGGCGTCTATACGCCGATTACCAAGGTTCGGACTTCATCCCAGATTATTAAGAGCTTAATGGAACGTTTCAAGAGCGATACCGAAGGCAAAGAGATAACCGAGATCGGAATCTCGCATGCCGATAATCTTTCCTTAGCCGAGCGGCTTCGGGAAGAGATTAGCCGGATTACGGCAACGCCAGTCCGTATTCGCCCGGCAACTCCGGTTATTACGACTCATACCGGCCCCGGGGCTATAGGCTTCATGTATTGCGCGGAGTGAACAAGAGGCTGTCTCTAATGAATAGAGGCAGCTTTTTTTGACGAATTTTGTTGATTTTTCGCGAATATTTGATATCATATTGACGAGTTTTATGGGGGGAGTCGATTGGATTGATCCGTATTTCTTCGTTAATAGAGAAGGGGTTCGAATATCATGCATTGCCTCAGGGCCTGCAGATGCTGGACAATACTTTGGTTATCCAGCTGGAAGGCTTGGAAGAGAGCATCAGCGCAAGGCTTAGCTTCAGCTTTCAGAGCCGTGAATGGACGATTGATCAAGTGACAGAGACGGATACGCCAACAGAGTGGACTGCGGCAAGGCTAACCGAAGAGATAAAGCGGATTTTTGAATATCGGCCGGAGCTCCTTGAAGCGGGTAAGCTGCTAATTGCGCGTATCGATCAAATAAATCAGATGGACGATGACGAATTCGAAGCGGTGCTAGAGCGCGGCGAAATGAAGGAGTTCATGCTGTAAAGAGGTAACCGGTCTCTATGGGGCCGGTTATTTTATTTTTTTCCGGAGCAGGAAAAGGAGAACGGGCGGTTAATGACTATAAGATAGGCTTTATCATCTTGAATGACTGGAGAGTGCAGGTTGTGGCAAAAGAGAAAAATTGGGCGGGCAATTACACGTATAATGCCTTGGAATATCTCTATCCCGAGAATGTGGAACAAGTGCGGGAGATTGTTGTGCGAAACAGCAAGCTGAGAGTGCTGGGTTCGAGACATTCCTTTAACGGAATCGCGGATTCGCATGCAAGCCTGCTGTCGCTTCAGAAGATGAATCGCGTACTTGAATTGGATAAGGTAAATAACCGCGTAAAAGTAGAAGGCGGCATTCGTTACGGGGACCTGGGCGAATATTTGCATCAGGAAGGTTACGCGCTCCATAATCTGGCTTCTCTGCCTCATATTACGATAGCGGGCGCTATCGCAACGGCAACTCATGGCTCCGGTGACCGGAACGGTAACCTGGCAACGGCTGTTTATGCCCTTGAAATCGTAAAGGCGGACGGAACAATCGCCGTATTTACCCGGGATGACGAGGACGGAAAGTTTCATGGAGCCGTCGTTGGCTTAGGAGCTTTAGGCGTTGTTACAGCTATTACGCTAGACATTCAGCCATCTTTTGAGATTAGTCAATATGTCTATGATCTTCTTCCGCTGGCACAGGTTGAGAATAACTTTGATGCCATTTACTCCAGTGCCTATAGCGTTAGTCTATTTACGGATTGGAAGGGCTCTTCTATTAATCAAGTGTGGCAAAAGAGACTGGTTCAAGAGGGCTCGGCTGGGGATGTGCAAGCGGAATTTTACGGGGCCAGCCTCGCGGAAGCGAAGCGCCATCCGGTACCGGAGCAAACGGCCGAAAACTGCAGCGAGCAGTTTGGCGTGCCGGGCCCATGGCATGAACGCCTGCCGCATTTCCGCATGGATTTCACGCCAAGCGCCGGCGAAGAGCTGCAAACGGAATATTTTGTGGCCCGCGAGCATGCCTATGAAGCGATTTGCGCAATCAGCGAGCTTGGCGAGCAGATCTCCCCGCTGCTGTTTATATCCGAGATTCGTACCATTGCTGCCGATCGGTTATGGTTAAGTCCAAGCTATAAGCAGGACACCGTGGGCTTCCATTTTACCTGGAAACCGGACTGGGAAGCCGTCAAGCAGGTGCTGCCGCTTATCGAAGCCAAGCTGGAGAAATTTAACGCAAGACCGCATTGGGGCAAAGTGTTCACGATGCCGGCGGAGCGAATCCAATCGCTGTTTGAGAAGCTGCCGGAATTCCGTGAATTGATGCTGGAATGCGACCCGGACGGGAAATTCCGGAACGATTTCATAAATGAATACGTTATGGCGAAGTAATTTGTTTTGGGAAAGGGATAGCCGCGGCTATCCCTTTTTTGCTTCCGCCATCACAGGACAATAAAAACACTTACTCCCGCCCTCGCGCTTATCGAACATACAGCAAGCTGAACGAATCATCGTTTTTTGACCAGGCATATAAGGGTTGTCCCTGTATCTTGGCGTATGTTGAAAAGGGTTCTTTCTACGGTTGAAGACGGAGCCGGGCAAGCTGCATAGAGTCATGAAGTCATCCCTATATCTTTGCAATACCTCTCCTTCGAACATCGAGTCCGCATATTCCATGGTAAAAGCTCCTGTCGAGCCATACTGGTTCCAGATCAAATCCGTTCTAACGCCTGCAGCGGCGGCAGTTGCTTCAATAATCGGATTTATCTCTTCCTGAAAGTATTTCTTCCATTCCTCAATGATTGCTTCCTTACGTCCAACCTGAGGCAACTCCGCCCATCTCACCTCTCCGAGCTTGAACACAAACTGTACACGGTCATCCGGGGTTTTCTCATATTGGACATTTAAATGATGGAGTGATAAATCCAGCACACGGTTATATTTCGAAAGGACCATATGCTTGACGGCTATCAGTCCATAGATGCCCATTCCAAGAAAGGATGCGGCTAGCTCAGGGCCGGTTGCCTTTTCCTCTGTGCCGTATCTCGTCAATAAGTCCGCCATCTGATTCCTATCAAGCAATTCTGTTGCTGCCGTAGAATAGAGCGGGGCTTCCGACCCGGCGGTTGAAATACGGAAAAATGTTTCAGCGATTGTAAGATCCATTGCATCTCCTCCTGCTATATTGCGATTGACAATTGAATTGTATAACATGGATGCAATAGTTAAGGTTGTGTTGAGAAACCCCTTAGAATCAATGGAGTGCAAGATGCAATACATTGAAGTGCAGCTTTAAGGTTTTAGTTGAATCTTGATGAGGTGAGGATCATGCCGTTTAAGCCTTCGGAAATAGCTAACAGGCTCGGTATCAGCACAAATGCCCTTCGTCATTATGAAGAGTGGGGGTTTATTCCTCCTGTTGAACGGGCGTCTAATGGATATCGGATTTATACAGAAGAGCATGTCGTTTATTTTGAGTGTATCCGGGCAATGCGTATTGGCTTTGGCATGGAAACAACCGTTAAAGTGACGAAGCTGCTTCTCGAGCGGGAATGGGATAAAGCAATGTGGACGGTGAATGAGAGTCAGGCGGAATTGAATCAAAAGAAGAAAATGGCGGAGCAAACGGTACAAGTTCTGGAGACAGCGGGGCTGAATAATCTTGAAATCCGGCTCTCCAAAAAGAACTGGACCATTGGCGAAGTATCCAGCGAAACCTCCATTCCAGCTTCTGCGATCCGTCACTGGGAGAAGGCTGGGCTAATTCAGCTAACCCGAGATGAAGGAAGCGGATATCGCATTTTTCATTCCGCAGAGGTCCGCAAGATTAGGATTATTGGTACATTGCGGGCTGCGAATTTACCGCTTGAAGTCATCCGCCAAGTTATTCAGGAGCTTGACCATGACCATACGGAGCATGCACTCCGTATAGCACGGGAATCCCTCGAATACTTAAATACAACCATTCGCGAACAGCTGCGAGGGATCTATTATTTGTACCGTTTGCTGGATGACAAAGCCAGAAATGAGCGTGGCGTAAGGGAGAAATGAGTTGCTTTTTATGGGAAATATAGGGAGAATGAAGAGATTAAGAGAAAGAGAGAGGCGAATCTACTTTGGAATCAAGATTTCTCCAGGCAAGAACCGAAGAAATGAAGTACCATGAGAAGTTTTATGCGGAGCATGAGTTGTTTGCTCCCGGAACTTGGATCTCTAAACCTGTAAAAGCCATTATGGACACTTTCGTCTTGCTGGATCCGAATCAGATGCGAGTATTGGACCTTGGCAGCGGTGTTGGGCGAAATGCGATTCCCATTGCGCAAGCGATCAAAGCGAGTAACGGAAAGGTGACGGCCGTTGATCTCCTTCCTTCTGCTGTCGAGATTTTACGGGATAACGCGGAAAAATACGAGGTTCAAAATAATCTTGAAGCCGTAATTGCAGATGTTGAGCATTACCGGATTCCGGCGCAATCCTATGACTATATTATTGCTTGCTCTTCGTTAGAGCATGTTTCCTCGGTAGATGCTTTTCGAACCGTCATTGACCGCATGATAGAAGGAACAAGATCCCGCGGCATTCATGCAATCTTAATGAGTACGCAGACCGAAGAGCTCGATCATAGTACCGGCGTAGTGGCGGAAGGATTAATAGAATTAAACCTGTCGACAGACGATGCTTTTCATCTCTTGAGAGAATGTTATGACGGTTGGGAGATTGTGTTGGAGCGGGTTATTCCCCAGGCCGTTCAGGAAATCAAATACGGGAAGTCCATCGAATACCGGGGAAATTGGCTTACTTTTATCGTTCGTCGTACAAGCTGAGGGGAGGAAAAACGTATGGTGATGCCGACTCATATTGTGGCTGTTGGCGGTATAGTGGAGAATGAGCGCGGAGATGTCCTGCTTGTGAAAACCCAGCATGACGGATGGGTGTTTCCCGGCGGTCAGGTGGAAGTCGGGGAGAATCTGACCGATGCTCTTAAGCGTGAAATAGAGGAAGAAAGCGGGATCACATGCGTGGTCTTGCAAATGATCGGCGTATACTCGAATACTTGCATGTACAAATGGCATGATGGGGTAACCGATGTGCCGACCAAGCTGATGCTGGATTTTATATGCCGACCGGCAGGAGGTTCCTTGCGAACTTCCGAAGAAACCTCGGAGGTACGCTGGGTACGGAAGGAGGAGGTGCTTGACTTGATCCATTCCCCGGCGATTCGGACCAGGTATCAGGTTTATTTGGATTTTAACGGTACGGTCACTTATATGGATTACGTGACGAAACCCGACTTCGTCATTAATCTGGAAAGGAATGTCTAGCCTTATGGATTGTTTAGGCTGCCGCATTGCTAACGGATTGGAACCGGATCTACATATCGTTTACGAAAATGAGTATGCGACCTGCGTGCTGGACATTGCGCCGTTTAACGAAGGGCATCTCTTAATTTTGCCTAAGCAGCATTATCTTGATGTAGATGAACTTGATTGGGAGACGGCTCAAGCCATTATGGCGGCTTCTCAGAAGCTGTCCGTCGCCTTGAAGGAAGTCTTTCGTCCGGACGGGATTAGCATCTGCCAGAATGGCGGTATCTTCAACGATCTGACGCATTATCATATGCATCTGATTCCAAGATACAAGGGAGACGGCTTCTCCTGGAGCGAGCCGCAAACTCCCCATGGCGCGGAATTGCGACTGCGTGAGACCAGAGCTCGTATCATATCGGGGCTTAAGGATATGCCGCAGCGTTAAGGTCGGCCAAAATGTGCGGCACCCTAGCCGGAGCAGCCCGGGTCTGCTCCGGATTTATGTAACGTTCAGGTTGAAAAAGTCTCTGTACTTCGTGACATTCTGTCTAATGTAAACGGTAATATTCCCCCCTATACTAGACATAGATGTAAGAGTGACGGAGTTGAATTCTATGCGCTTAAAAAAAGGTTACGGCATGGTACTGCTAGGATTCAGGAGAGGAGTGTATAGAGATGTCAACGAACCAGGATGATTCGGATCTGATTGCCAAGGACCGTCAATATGTATGGCATGCCATGACGCCGTATAACGAGCAGGTACCTCCGATGGTCGTTAAGGAAGGACAAGGCTCGTGGATTACGGATAGCCGGGGTAACCGGTATTTGGACGGGATGTCCGGTCTCTGGTGCGTGAATGTGGGGTACGGCCGGGAGGAGCTGGCGCGCGCGGCTTATGAACAGCTTAAAGCCATGTCCTACTATCCTCTGACGCAAAGCCACGAACCGGCGATCCGCTTGGCGGAAAAGCTGAATGAATGGCTGGAGGATGATTATGTCATCTTCTATTCGAACAGCGGGTCGGACGCGAATGAAGTAGCCTTCAAGATAGCAAGGCAATATCATGAGCAATCCGGTGCCCCAAGCCGCTACAAGTTTATTTCCCGATACCGGGCATACCATGGCAATTCGATGGGGGCTCTAGCCGCAACCGGGCAAGCCCAGCGCAAATATAAGTATGAACCGCTTGCCGGAGGTTTCCTTCATGTTCGTCCGCCGGACAGCTACCGGCGTCCGGAAGGGATAACGGTCGAGCAGTTTAATTTGCAATGCGCCCAGGCAATTGAAGAGACGATTATATGGGAAGGGCAGGAGACGATCGCGGCAGTCATTATGGAACCTGCGATTACCGGCGGGGGAGTCCTTGTGCCTGAGCCTATCTATCTCGAGAAGGTCAGGGACATCTGCACGAAGTACGGCGTTCTGCTCATTATCGACGAAGTGATTTGCGGCTTTGGCCGTTCGGGCCGCAAGTTTGGCCATATGAATTACGGCATCAAGCCGGATATCGTTACGATGGCGAAAGGATTAACCAGCGGGTATCTGCCATTGTCGGCGACGGCGGTACGCAAAGACATTTACGAATCCTTCAAAGGGAAAGACATGTACAGCCATTTCCGTCATCTGAATACGTTTGGCGGCGCGCCGGCAGCTTGTGCTCTTGCCCTGGCAAATCTCGAGATTCTGGAGCGGGAACAGCTGGTGGAACGGTCGGCAACGCTTGGCGAACGGCTTATCGAGGGCTTATCTGAGTTGAAAGAGCATCCGATAGTCGGAGATATCCGCAGCTTTGGCTTTCTGATGGGCATTGAGCTAGTCAGCGATAAACAGACGAAGGAGCCTTATCCGCTCTCTGGCGTGGTCCGGATCATAGGGGAGTGTAAAGCGAAAGGACTTATAATAGGTAAAAACGGCGATACCGTCGCAGGCTACAATAATGTGCTTACGATCAGTCCGCCGTTGTCTTCTACGGATGAGGATGTGGCATTTATCATTCAGACGTTAAGGGATGTGTTCAAACGTATATAATAGAAGAAAAACAAAAAAAGCCTGATTCCTATCAAGCTTCCGTGTTTGCTCTATGGTCGGGACGACACGATTTGAACATGCGACCCCCTGGTCCCAAACCAGGTGCTCTACCAAGCTGAGCTACGTCCCGGAAAAG
>NZ_BILY01000071.1 GCF_004000805.1 Paenibacillus glycanilyticus NBRC 16618 | reverse complement strand
ATGGCGTTCGGCTTGCTTATCGGCTGGAAGGGGCCGCCGGCAAGCCGATACTGTTGCTGGCTAACTCCATTGCCACATCCATGAATATGTGGGACGGACAGATGGAGGCATTTAAGGAGCATTTTCTCATGCTGCGCTACGACTACCGCGGACACGGCGACTCGGATACCCCCGCCGGACCTTATTCCACGGACCGAATGGGCAGGGATGTCGTCGAGCTGCTCGACTCGCTTCAGATCGGCCGCGTTCATTTTCTAGGGCTGTCGCTTGGCGGTGTCGTTGGACAATGGCTTGGCATCCACGCTCCCGAGCGGATCAACCGGCTGATCTTGAGCAATACCTCGTCTTACCTGGGACCCGCGGAGCAATGGAATGGCTTAATTGACTCGGTTCTGCAGGCCGAGAACCTGAATGGATTCGCCGATACATTTATCAACAATTGGTTTCCTTCGCCAATGATCGAGTCGGGGAGCGAGATTGTCGCAGCTTTTCACAAAATGGTCCTCGCCACTCGTGCGGAAGGAATCGGAGGCAGCTGGGCGGCCATCCGCGACATGGATCTGCGCCGGACCGCTGCTCTTATCGGCAGCCCGACGCTAGTCATCGCCGGTCAGTATGATACGGTAACACTCCCGAGCCATGGCGAATTACTCGCCGAGACGGTGCCGCACGCAAGGCTTCTTATGCTGCCAGCCGTCCATCTCCCTAACGTGGAGTTTCCGGATTTGTTCGAGAGCGCGGTTCTGGACTTTCTGCTGGCGGATTAACATCATATTGGAGCGATAGGGTATACCCAGAGCATTAAAGTAGAGCTACATTGGATTCCATACCGTGTAATAGACAATTTTGAACGGAAACGCGTCCTACATTGGATTGGCTACAGTATAATCAACACATTTGGGTAGAAATAGGTTATTCTCTTCCCCTTTTACTGGAGCAAATCCATCGTAGCTCTCTCTAGTCGCACATTTAACCTGATTTCACTGGAGTAGATCCAACGTACGGTGAAAAGATATGCCCTCACTCAGAAGTGAAGGTCAGTGGCGTTCATTCGCATCGGTCGTTTCATCTTATTTAATTTTAATATCAATATCCCCGTGAATCCGGGTCGGGTAATCCTGAATGAATAGCGTAAGCGGGCTTTGGTATTTCCCCTTCGGAATGTAGAATCGGTACTCATCGCCGGATGATCCCGTTCTATCCGAATTGAAGGATTGGCCGGAGGCATCTTTGTAAGACATATTAAATAAGCTATACGCTCTGGCCTTATCCAACGGGTCCTCATTTTCCAATCCAAAGACAATCCAATTTTGCCCTTCTTCATCGCTGGCGCTAACATCTTTTATAGTAAGCAAGCTGTCCGGCCTTGCAAGCAGTTGTTTGCGATCGAGGTCCACCTTCACCTCCAGCTTATCTTTACCCAGTGCCCGAATACTGCTCGCCCTTAGATAGAGATGTTCAGGCTTACGGAAGTAATTGCTCTGGAAGTAGAGTATTTGACTGTTCTCGCTTATATTCGAACCGGTTACGCCATTCGAGATCGTGCCGAAGGTTTCTCCTTTCTCATCTTCAAGCCTAAGATCATCGAAGTAAAATAACTTCTTCGTATTAGCCGCATCGTAGGTTACTTCAAGTTCGATTCTAGTCGGATGCACGGTCATTTTCCCAAAAGTAATCTGTTGTCCTTCAACCGTAACGGTCTGATTGATTACGTAATTCTCCCTCATCCCCTCAAATTTTGTTTTATCTACAGGGATGCTGAAATTCCACTCCGTATTCTTTGTAGCTGTCTCGGTAACCTTATTGATTCCAAGCTTCAAGTTCAGCGTATCCGGGAATTCTCCCGCATCATTAGGATAAAAGTCTATCGTTCCCTGAATGCTCTTCCAGTCATCGTTATATGCGGAGAATCCATGTGATATGGAGATATCCTTATTATTCGGTAATTCTACTTTTTGAAGATTAACGATACTCTTCTGCCCATCTACGTTCTCCAGCGTATAGAACACAATGATTCTCGATTCGTCGGCGATAATGCCGTCAATCGTCATTTTAATTCCGTCTCGTACTTCCGAGAGGGCCACTGGCTGCATAAAATCATTGTCTATTGCCAGCTCAAGGCCTTTATCATAATGAATGAGCTCGACCAGCGGCTTGAGGCCCGGTATCTCCCCCACATACGCGGCTACTTCAGGAGAGAAGCGGACGGAAGCGACTGATACGACAAGCAAGAGACAAGCGGTATAAGCAGCCATTCTGGAAAATACCCTGCGCCTTCTGCGCTGCCGACCGGCCTTTATGCCGCTCCATATTGTCGCGTCTATCCCGGACGGAATAGGAATGTCCTCCATATAGTCCTTCATCGCTTCCAGCTCAGGAAGCTCGCGCGCTTGTTCATCCCGATACTCATCCATTCGGCTCCCCCTCCTTCCCCAACCGCTGCCGCAACCCGCCTAGCGCTTTATGCAGCCATGTTTTTATCGTACCTTCGGGCTTCTGCAGCGTTCTTGCAATCTCCGTAATGGTCAGATCATGATAATACTTCAGCTGAATCACTTTCTGATAGTTCGCATCCAGCTGCTCCACCGCCGACTCGAGCATAACCCGCTCCAGCAAGGCCGACTCGCCGCTTGTTGCATGCGGATCAATCGCAGCGGCAGCGGCTTGCTGTCCGTCCGCTCTTCGTGCCTTCCGCTTCGCTTCGTCCGCGCAATAATTCATCAGAATCCGGATCAGCCAGCTGCCGAAAAACTCCGGCTCCTTCAGCTTGCGAATCTGCATATACGCGCGGCAGGTCGCTTCCTGCACGGCTTCTAAGGCATCGGCTTCGTTTTTCAAATACGAATAAGCAATCCGGTACATCTTCTCTTTATGCTGCGTTATGAGACTATAAAAGGCAGCATCGTCGCCACGTTTCGCTGCGGCTACCAGTAATTCGTTTCCCACACGCTTCCTCCCCTGCCATTATGCATCTATTTATTAGACTCCCGGGAGGAGCAAACGGTTTTGCCCAAAATAAAATAAGCAGACGAATTCGCCTGCTTAATCAACCAGCTTCATAAAAGACTGTACGTGTTTCTTTAGTTGCCCGAGTTCGTCACTGGACAATTGGTCTCCCCGGAAGTTCTCGGCGTCTTCGTCGGGAATCAGAATCGTTGACGGCTCATGAAGCTCTTCCGTTCGATGAAATCCATCCTTCGTATCCAGTACGTTCGACTTATAACCTTGTTCATGGGTTATGACGGTTTTGATGTACTTGCCACCCGTATCGTAGAAGTCTTCGACGGACTTCAGCTCCACCCTCATATAATTCCGGTCTTTCTTTGTCGTAATAATGGAATTTACTTTCTTAAATCCCGCAGGTTCATACAGACCTTCCGCATTCTGTTCCATAACCTCAATGCCAAACGCTTCAACATGCTGAACTTCTTCAGCCTGGGTGCATGCACCCAATAAGAAGATCATGCCCAAGAACAGGCTGTAAACGAAACCTCGCAAATCCCCACCTCCCATACTTAGGACGCTTGCCGCACCTAAAAGTTTCCAAATAAAACAAAAAAAGCAGACGGTATCCGCCTGCTGCACTCATAAAGCCTTCTCGTAACATTCCACCTCTATGCCGATATTGGCCACTTTGGTCGCATAATACTGAAAGCCCAAGGAGCTCCAAAAACGTTTGGCGGGTTCGTTCTCCGGAATAACGCCGATGCGTACGGATTGCTTCCCTTCCTGTCTGAGTCTCTGCGCAAAGGCAACGTAAGCCGCTTTGCCGTAGCCTCTGCCCTTCAGCTCTTCATGTATCATAAGCAGACCGAGCCATGGATAACCGTCTTTCGGGTTCCGGTCCAAATACTGCAGCAGACCGATAGCACGTCCGTCCAGCCGAATCATAAGGCTGTGCTGGTCTGGAGAGAGCTGCTCCAGAAGCTCCTCGCGGGAGCGTTCGGGCCGGCCGTTCTCCATCCGATTGTAATCGGCATTCGAATTCACAATGTCCTGAACCGTGTCGAGATCAGCCGGTTCTATGGGGACGAATTGAATGTTGAGAGACATCATTCAAACACTCTCCAAACCTTTGATATACCAGGCGTCGCACGCAAAATGCTCCGATCCTGCAAGCGGCGCTGCGAGCGACTCGAAGCCATGCTTGGCGTAGAAGCGGTTAGCGGCATGCATGTTTTGCAATGTTTCGAGATAGCACTGTTTATAATGAAGCCGGGCGAAAGCTATCGCCGTATCGAGCAGCTTTGCCGCCACGCCCGTTCCTCGCACCGCCGGGAAAAGATACATTTTCTGAAGCTCGCATACTTCTTTCGAGTCGGCAAACGGCGCGATCCCGCAGCCGCCAACAACCTCGCCATCCTGCTCGATAACCCAATAGGCCCGGTCATCGCGATTATAATAGTCGGACAGATGGCTCAGGCTATCGTCAGCCCAGGCCAGCCCTTCCCGATTGCCTCCAAATTCGATCAGGCATTCTCTGATTACGCGTTCAATAGCTGCGTTGTCTTTCTCCTCAAGCTCTCTGATAATCATGATGACAACCTCCGTTTCCGTACCTATTATAATCCGAAAACAGGATAGAAAAAACCGCGCAATAGAGGCTCCCCTCCATTACGCGGTTCTTCTTGGTTGGCGAATAAAAATTATTTGCCTACGATTGCGTTAAGCTGTGCACGTCCTGCGATGATTTCTTCCTCGTACCGTTTTTGCATCGGTTCAAGGATCGAAGGCTCGCCGCCAAGAGCAACGATTTGCGCGCTCGCATCGTTCATGACTGTTTTGTACTGAGCTGTGCAGGCGCTGAATGCGGCTGTACCGGTTTTGTACAATACCGTCTTCTCATGCGTAGACGTTAACGTCGTGAACTCCACGGCGATGTCCGTCAGGCCGGCCTGGCACTGGTTGCGCAGCTGGAACAGCTTCGCCGAAGTGTCATTGTACACCTGTTGGATTTTTTTCTCGTTGTTGCCGTTATTGCCGTTGTTGCCGTTGCCATTACCGTTGTTGCCGTTGCCATTACCGTTGTTGCCGTTGCCATTACCGTTGTTGCCGTTGTTGCCGTTGTTACCGTTATTGCCGTTGTTGCCATGGTTACCATTGTTGCCGTTGTTGCCATTGCCGTTGTTGCCGTTGCCATTGCCGTTGTTGCCATTACCATTGCCGTTGTTGCCATTGCCGTTACCGTTGTTGCCGTTGCCATTACCGTTACCGTTGTTGCCACTGTTGCCTTTGCCGTTATTGCCTTTGCCGTTCTGAATGCTCTCTACAGCCTTTTGCACTTCCTGCGCAAAATTCTGAATGACCTTCTGAATGAACGTATTGGCAAGCGGCTGGAACGACGATTGCGAGAAAAAGCTCGACAATGACGATCCCGTTGTAACGGCAGCTGTTGTTGTTTTGGATGCAGCTGCTGCGCTCGACGCGTTAACAATAAGCGCCGGCACAAGCAATGCCGTAGCAGCCAGCGTTATCAGCGCCCGGAATTTCTTTTTCATACCTTCCTCCTCCTGCATTTCCTGCAATTTCGTTTTATAAGGTAAATCCGCACTTCACATCCGCCCGGCCGAAGCGGACCTTCTTTCAAGTGCTCACCCCCTTTCGAGATCAGGATTTGCAGTCACTTCCCTCTTACAAATTCACGGATTTGCGTTCCGCTTCAAGGCGATTCACCGGACGGCGTCCTACCGAGTAGTAGACAAAACCGTGCTGCTCCATGACCTTCGGATCAAAGCTGTTGCGTCCGTCAATCATGATCGGCTGCTTCATCCGTTCTCGGACTTTAGCCAGATCCATCGTCAGTACTTCATTCCATTCGGTCAAAATCACGCAGGCGTCGCAGCCTGCAGCAGCAAGCTCCGCCGACTCCAGATAAGCGACCTCCGCAGGCAGCTGTTTCTTAGCCGCTTCGGCTGCAATCGGATCAAACGCGCGAACAACCGCGCCTTGCTTCAGCAGCTCCGGAATAATGCTTAAGGACGGTGCCTCGCGCATATCGTCCGTGTTAGGCTTGAATGCCAGCCCCAGCACGGCAATCTGCTTGCCCGCAAGTCCGCCAAGCGTCTCGCGAAGCTTGTCCATAACGACGAAGCGCTGGCGATGGTTGGTTTTGATCACCGACTTCAGCAGTTCGAAATCATACCCTGACTTGTCCGCAATATGCGCTAACGCGTAAGTATCTTTCGGGAAGCAGGAGCCGCCGTAGCCAATGCCGGCCTGGAGGAACTTTTCGCCGATCCGGCTGTCCATGCCCATGCCTTTGGCTACGTCTTCCACGTCGGCGCCGACTTTCTCGCAGATGTTCGCGATGGCGTTAATGAACGAGATTTTCGTTGCGAGGAACGTGTTCGCCGCGTATTTGATCATCTCCGCGCTTTCCAGATCCGTCTTGAAGATCCGCGTGTTAAACGGCGCATGCAGCTGCGCGATCTGCTCCGCCGCCTCCGCGTTGTCCGAGCCGATAATGGCACGGTCCATGTTCATGCAGTCCGACAGCGCCGTACCTTCACGGAGGAACTCCGGATTGGACACGACGTCAAAGCTTGTCCAAGGGTATTTCTTGTTCGCCTGAACAACCTCGCGCACGAGCTCGCCTGTGCCAACGGGCACGGTGCTTTTGTTCACGATGATTTTGTGACCGTTCAGATGCTCGCCGATTTTCTTCGCTGCCGACATGACGTAACGCATATCCGCTTCGCCCGTCTCCGACATCGGTGTGCCAACCGCGATATAGACGATGTCCGAAGCCTCGATCGCTTCGCCTACTTCGGTTGTGAAGAGCAGGCGGCCTTCGCTTTTATTGCGAAGCGCCATTTCTTCGAGACCCGGCTCATAGATCGGAATGACACCGCTATTGAGCAGGTCGATTTTGCGCTGATCCACGTCGCAGCAGATGACCCGGTTGCCTACCTCGGCAAAGCAAGTACCCGAAACAAGACCGACATAACCCGTACCGATTACCGTAATTTTCCGCATGTTAGTTCGCCGCCTTCGTAATAAAATGCTTCTCGTATACTTGCTGCAGGTAGCCCAGCACATCCTTCTGCAGATCATCGCGCTGAAGCGCGAAGTCCAGCTGTGCCTTAATAAAGCCAAACTTGTCGCCTACGTCGTAACGGACGCCGTCAAAATTGTAAGCCAGCACGTTGCGCTGGTCATTCAACTTCTTGATCGCGTCGGTCAGCTGAATTTCGTCGCCCGCGCCTGGGGATTGATGCTCGAGAATATCGAAGATCTCCGGCGTCAAGATGTAACGGCCCATAATGGCATAGTTGGAAGGAGCGGCTTTCTTCGAAGGCTTCTCCACTAGTCCATCGAGGAAAAAGACCGACGGCTCGATCGACGATCCGCGAGGCGCGATAATGCCGTATTTGGATACATCTTCATCCGCTACGCGCTGCACGCCAACCACCGAGGACTGATAGCGGTCATGGACTCGGATCAGCTGGCTGAGGCAAGGATCCTCGGACTGTACGATATCGTCGCCAAGCAGGACGGCAAACGGCTCGTTGCCTACAAAGCTGCGTGCGCACCAGATCGCGTGGCCAAGACCTTTTGGCTCTTTTTGACGGATGTAGTGAATGTTCGCCATCTCGGAGATGCCGCGGATTTGCTCAAGCTCCTTCGTCTTGCCCTTCTTGGCCAGCATGTCCTCCAGCTCGAACGTTTTGTCGAAATGATCCTCGATCGCCCGCTTGCCGCGGCCGCTGATGATCAGAATGTCTTCGATGCCGGAAGCAATTGCTTCTTCAATGATGTATTGGATAGTCGGCTTGTCCACGATCGGCAGCATTTCCTTCGGCTGAGCTTTTGTTGCAGGCAGGAATCTTGTGCCGAGACCGGCAGCTGGAATTATCGCTTTACGCACTTTCATGGGACATCCTCCTCGATTTCATCTGAATGGTTTGTTTGATGCAGGTAATGACGCGGTCTTGCTCATCCCACGTGAGACTGGAGCCCGACGGCAGGCAGATGCCTTGCTCGAACAGCGTGTCGGACACGCTGCTTCCCGGCTCATGCGGGAAATACGGGTAATATTGCAAAAGCGGCTGACGGTGCATCGGCTTCCATACCGGGCGCGCTTCGATATTTGCTTCGGTAAGCCGTTCCAGAAGATCGGCCGGCGTGCAGCCCGTAGTGATGGGATCGATCGTCATTGTCGTGAGCCAGCGGGTAGCATAGCCATATTCCGCTTCCGGCATCATGTTGATGCCTTCGATGTCGGCGAAAGCCCGCTTGTACCGGTCGAACACCGCGCGTCTAGCAGCTACCCGGTCATCGAGCAGCTCCAGCTGTCCGCGGCCGATACCCGCGAGCACGTTGCTCAGACGGTAATTGTAGCCAAGCTCCGCATGCTCGTAATGCGGCTGTGGCTCGCGGGCTTGCGTCGCCCAGAAGCGAGCCTTTGACAGCGCCGCGGTATCGTCGGAGACAAGCATGCCGCCACCCGAGGTGGTGATGATTTTGTTGCCGTTAAAGGAGTAAATCCCGAATTTGCCATGTGTACCGCTGGATTTGCCTTTGTACATGGTGCCCAGGGATTCAGCTGCGTCTTCAATGACCGGCACGCGGTACTTGGCGCAGATCTCGTTAATGGCATCCATGTCGGCGTTCTGCCCGTACAGGTGGACAACGATAACCGCTCTAGGCAGCTGCTTGTTGCGATGCGCTTCCTCGAAGGCGCGCTCGAGCGCCTGCGGCGACATCGTCCAGGTCTCGGCGTCGCAGTCGATGAAGACCGGCACGCCGCCTTCGTACAATACCGGATTCACGCTTGCGATAAACGTAAGCGAGGAGACGAAAACGCGGTCGCCGCGTCCAACTCCCAGCAGCTTAAGCGCCATATGGATGGCCGCGGTGCCGGAGGACAGCGCAACTGCCCCCTTCGCTCCCACCTTCTCGGCCAGCTCGCGCTCGAACTGGTCGACATTGGGACCAAGCGGCGCGATCCAGTTCGTGCGGAAGGCTAGGTCTACGTATTCGCGCTCCCGCGTTCCCAAATGCGGCGGGGATAAATAGATTCGACTGTTGTTCACGTCGCGATCAGCTCCTCTTTGTGCTGCCCGCCTCTGTCAGGGCGGGCTATATGGTGCGCGCGGCTTGCGTTGGCAACGCCGCGCGCTTGGTTTTGGTTTGCTGCGCCGCCAGCGGCGAGGGCGGTAAGCTCCAGAAGGGGCTGACCGGGCCTGGCGCTGAGCGCTTGATGGTAGTGAAGGCGTATTCCAGCCTTTCAGCGGCCAAATCCCACCGCAGCGATACATGAAAGGCTGTGTTCGTCCTTTCAGCGGAACCACTGCGGAAGCCGGCCGTGTAAGGCGGGCTTCCACCTTACACTGTCACTGTTGCTTCCTTACAGCGCTTTCTCCACGCTGAGGCGTGGCTGCACGACCCGTGCCGGGACGCCCACGGCGGTCTTGCCGCCGGGGATATCCCGGACCGCGACGCCGCCCGCGCCAAGCACGGACCAGCTGCCGACGCGGATGCGCGGGATGAGCACCGCGCCGCTGCCGATATGCGCGCCTTCCTCGGCGGAGGCTGCGCCGGCCATAGTCGCGTTCGGCGATACATGCGCGAACGGGCCGACCAGCGCGTCATGCTCGACGACCGCGCCGGAGTTAATAATGGCGTGTGCGCCAACGACGGCGCCCGGGCCAATAACCGCGCCGGGCATCACCACGGCGCCAAGCCCGATTCGCGCATCCTCTGCAACAACCGCCGCGGGATGCACGAGCACTGCGTATGAGGACTCAGGCAGAGAAAGCATCTCTACGATGGCTCGTCTCGTCCGATTGTCGCCGATGCCGATTACCACGTGCATACCCGGCTCATCCGCGAGAAAATGCTTCAGCGTCGCGATTGGACCATACGGCAGGCCGCCCCGCAGCTCGACGCCGGAGAAGCGGTCGTCAAGGACTGCCGCCAATCGGTAAGTCTTCGATACGCGGGCGATATCCATCAGCACCCGGCCATGTCCACCCATACCCACAACGATGAGAGGGCGTCTTGCAGGCTCCTCCATTACCCGGTATTGCTCCGTATGACCGCTAATCATGATGCATTCCCCATTTCTCTGCTTCCCGTAAATTTTTGAACGGTGGCCTGACCCGCGCTCGAAATTCCGTCACGCTTCAGCACCTTTCCCACAGTCATAACCAATATGCGAAAATCAAACCAGATGCTCCGACGCTCCACGTAAACGAGATCAAGCTTAAACTTGTCCTCCCAGGAGACGGCATTGCGTCCGTTCACCTGCGCCCAGCCCGTAATGCCCGGACGCACATCGTGACGATGCGCCTGCTCTTCGGTATAAAGCGGGAGATATTCCATCAACAGAGGCCGGGGCCCCACCAGACTCATATCCCCGCGAATCACGTTAAATAATTGCGGAAGCTCGTCCAGACTCAGCTTGCGCAGCAGCTTGCCGAAGGATGTCAGCCGCGCTTCATCCGGCAGCGGCTGACCAAACCGGTCGTATGCGTCCCGCATCGTGCGGAACTTCAGCACGTAGAACGGATTGCCGTACCTGCCCGGACGCTGCTGCTTGAACAATACCGGCGAACCCAGCTTCAGCTTCACCAGCAGCGCAACGATCAGCATCACCGGCGACAGCAGCAGCGCAGCCGGTACGCTGGCAACCAGATCGAACAGCCGCTTGCCAAAGGCATTCAGCCTAGCTCCAAGTCCGCGTCTCCGATCCACTTGAGCCTTCGTACTGCGATACAGCCGCATCAGACGTTCGACAACCCGGGCTTCCGTAAACGCTGCCTCAATCCGGCGGCGTCCCGCGTCGCCCATCCGCTTCCTTGCTTCCGGCGTGTTCATCATCGCCGCAAGCGCTTCGCCCAGCTGCATCGAATCCCGGTAAGGGACGAGCAATCCGGTCTCGGCATGCGCCACCAGCTCTCGCGTGCCCAGCACTTTCGTGGCAACAACCGGCTTGCTTAGCGCCATGGCCTCCATCAAGGAGCGCGGGATGCCTTCTTTTTCCGAGGTCAACGTTACGGCATCGGCCATGACCAGCCAAGGAATAATGGAGGACTGCTGTCCGACGAACAGCACATCGTCCTCTAGGCCGCTCATTTCCGCCTGAAGCTTAATTTCCGCCTCCAGCGGACCTTGTCCGGCCAATACCGTTACCCAATTCAGCGCACCAACCCGTTTGAGCTCCGATAAAGCATCGAGCAGCAGACTATGATCCTTCACCGGTTCAAAACGCGCCGCCATAAACAGCACCTTTTCCTCCCGATCGATGCCATGCTTCCTGCGAAGCGCCGCCGTCTGCTCCGGCGTTACCGCACTAGCCAGTTCGTCCAAATGCTTAAGGTCTACGCCGTTGCCTTCCACAAACACCGGCCGCCAAGGCGCCATCTTGCGAAGCACGCCGGCATCCTCCTCGTTCTGCGACGCTATCGCATCGCTGCATAACGCGCCAAACTTCTCCAGCATTTTGTATAACCAATACGTCTTCTTCGGCTGCCCTTCATAGAACGGCAACCCGTGGCTCGTATGAATAACCACCGGAACCCTCGCCAGCTTCGCCGCAATCCGTCCGATGAGGCCGGCCTTGGCCGTGTGGGTATGCACAATGTCATACCGCTCCCGGCGGAACAGCTTGTACATCGCAAGGATCGAACGCAGGTCGGCAACCGGTTGAATGGAGCGCGCCATCGGCAGCAGCTTCCATTCGAACGGGTAGGCTTTTTCCTTCATCAGCTCCGCATCTACACCCTCTGGAGAGGAGATGAAGGTTACCTCTACGCCTTCCTGCTGCTGAAGCAGCCGAAGCTTGTCGCCCATAATTTTGTGGCTGATGCCGGAGGTGCAGATATGGGCTATTTTTCGATTCATTGTCCCGCCGCCTTTACCGCCGTCTGCAGATCTGCTTGGGCGCCGTAGTACGACTTGTACCACTCGGCAAAACGTCCGATGCCTTCCTCAATCGTTGTCTCCGGACGGAAATCCACATCCTCCATCAATCCGTCGATGTCCGCGTAGGTTGCGGTTACGTCGCCCGGCTGCATCGGCTTGAATTCCATAACCGCTTTGCGTCCCAGCTTGTCCTCAATCGTGTTGATGAACGCCATAAGCTCAACCGGCTTGTTGTTGCCGATGTTGTACACCTTGTAAGGCGCATAGCTCGTGCCCGGATCCGGGTCGACGCGATCCCACTCCGCGTTTGGCTGCGGCGCACGGTCGAGCAGACGGTAAATGCCTTCCACAATGTCGTCGATATACGTGAAATCGCGCTGCATTTTGCCTTCGTTAAACACCTGAATCGGCTGTCCGGCCATAATTTTCTGCGTAAAGCTGAAGTACGCCATATCCGGGCGGCCCCATGGACCGTATACGGTGAAGAACCGGAGTCCCGTCGTAGGCAGGTTATATAAATGGCTGTAGGCATGCGCCATCAGCTCGTTGGATTTCTTCGTTGCCGCATACAAGCTGACCGGGTGGTCGACATTGTCGCTGACCGAGAACGGCATGCTGACGTTGGCTCCGTACACGGAGCTGGAGGAAGCATAGACCAGATGCTTGATGCCCGCCTGGCGCGAAGCCTCCAGCACATGGCCGAAGCCCTGCAGGTTCGTCTCCAGATAAGCAAAAGGATTCGTGAGGCTGTAACGCACGCCCGCCTGAGCCGCCAAATGGACGATCGTCGTAACGCCTTCCTCCCGGATTAACGCCAGCAGACCTTCGTAATCCGCCAAATCCTGCTCGGCTCCCTTGAAGGACGGCGAAGCGACCAGCTGCGACCAGCGGTCCCGCTTCAGCTGCACATCGTAATAGTCGTTGAAATTGTCCAGCCCCACGACGCGCTTGCCTTCCTTCAGCAATCTCGCGCTCAAATGGAAGCCGATAAATCCGGCTGCTCCCGTCACCAAAATCGTCATATAGCCCCCACCCTTTCTCTGCTCTCGCTTGTGCTTGCGCTTGTGCTTGTGCTTGTGCTTGTGCTTGTGTTTGCGCTTGTGTTTGTTGTTTCGCTGCTTGTATAGGTCTCGGTTTGCTCCGTTGTGTCCGTAACAACTTGTTCCGCCGCGGCCGCGGCTTCCGCTACCGAATCCTTCAAAGCCCCTTGCCGCACCATATCGCCGAAAGACTGCCAGAACGCCTGCCGCTTCGCATCAAGCCGCTGCTTCGTGAATTGCTTCGACTTGCCGAAATTCCGCTCCGCTTGCTCCTTCAGCCATTGGCGGTCAAACGTCGCGCGCTTGATCTGCTCGGACAGCGGGCCGACTTGGCCCGGACGATGCAGGCAGCTCTCGTGGATCAGCTCCGGAATGCCGCCTGCCGTAGAGCCAAGCACCGGACATCCCCGGCTCATCGCTTCAATCGTGGCCCGCGGCAGTCCTTCCTGGTAGCTTGGCTGCAGATACAAATCGATGCCGTCCAGCCATTCGAATACGGCCCCGCCGCTTGGCAGCACACCTTCGAAAGAGACCATGCTTCCGATGCCGAGCTTTTCGGCCATGGCCTGCCAGCGTGCCGGGTCCCCGTCGCCAAGCACGCGGAACTTGACCGAAGGCAGCTGCTGCTTCACTTTGGCAATGGCGCGAAGGGCGATGTCGATCCCTTTCGTGCGGCCGTTCAGCGAGCCGATCAGCCCAATCGTCATCGGCGAATCCGGGCTCATCGCCTGCAGGCGTTCCAACCGGCGTGTCAGCACTTCGTCGCCCGGCTCCGGAATTTCCACATTGGAGCACGATTCCGTCTTGCCGCCGACATTCGGATAACGCTGCTGCAGGAACCGCTCCGTTACATACAGCGCATAAGGCGCATCCTTCACGATTGTCCTTGTCTGGTTCAGCGAGAACGGCGCGTACAGCTTACCCTGCAGATTGCCGTAATTCCATAGTCCATCCCAAGCGCAGGCTACGACTTCAACCGCATAAGGCTTGCCCATTTGGCGCGCAACCCGGATCGCTTCGGCTCCGATTTCGCTTGGCACGCGAGCGATAACGGCGTCTGCTTTGCCGATTGCCTCTTGCAGCAGCTGCTCGATGTAGCCCCGCTTCGTCATTTTATTGACCGGATTACTCAGTGACGGAAGCACAAGGAAATCCACATTAGGTCCGCTCGACAGCGTTTTGCCCGCCATATCTTCATCCGAGGATGCTTTCTTGCCCCGGGCTGCAACCGTAATCTGGTCGAATACGCCTAAATACCGTTCCCACACCGCATAAGGCAGCTTGCCGCCAGAGAAAAATTTCCCCGATTCGTTAAAATAAAACGTATGGTCATGTGCCCACAGCACCTTCATGTTCTTTCCCTCCTTCTGTTTCTATTGCCCGGCTGCGGCGGTAATCGCCCCGCCGGGCGGCTTGCTGGCCGCGATAAGACCCTGTCGGGGTCTTATCAGCCCTGCTCTTGCCCTAGTGCGGGCGTTTAACGCCCTCGCAGAGCCTTATTCGCTCGCCCGATGGCGGTTTTTCCCGCCTCGA
>NZ_BILY01000070.1 GCF_004000805.1 Paenibacillus glycanilyticus NBRC 16618 | reverse complement strand
TTTGGCTGTCTTTTTGCCTTTAATCAAATCTGTCGGACATCCATCCTGGGCATCCATTAAATCCTCCAAAAAAGTGTCGTCCTCGATTGCTTGATTTGCGCAGTTATTGTCGCCACCGTAAATACTTAAGCTAAACAGTCTTCCTCGTCATTAAAAATTTCAGGTGTGGTTGCTCACTCCACTTCCGCGCTAATTCGACATGTTTACAAGTATCGTTGACTCTACCTGGAGAAAAAACATACTCAAGGACAGCTAACTTGTGCTGTCCTTGTTAATTGTTAACATAGCTCCTAACTGAAATAAAAACATAATTAAAGACCTCCTGAAATTATTCTGAAATTTTGGTCCCCCATCCGTCCCCAAGCAGTAATAACAGGTACTTTACTACAAATGATCATCTTTCCCAAAAACAAAGAAAACCCTTGATACACAAGGGTTTTGAGTGTATTTATTATGGTGGAACCAATGGGGATCGCCCCCCTAACCTCATCTGCTAGTGATGGTTCAAACAATCAGTATCACTTCTTCGCCTTATAAAACTCATGGTACAGCTTCATCAGCGCCCTCTTCTCAATCCGCGATACATAGCTCCGGCTAATGCCCAGCTCCTTCGCAATCTCCCGCTGTGTCCGCTCATCCCCGCCATGATCCAGGCCGAAACGGCCGCGGATCACCTCCTGCTCCCGTTCATCGAGAATATCGAGATTGCGGTAGATCTTGCTTTTCTCAATCTTCAACTGCACCCGGTCCACGACATCATCGGCTTCCGTGCCGAGGATGTCGATCAGCGTAATCTCGTTCCCCTCTTTGTCCGTACCTATCGGGTCATGCAAGGATACGTCCTTGCGCGTTTTCTTCAGCGAACGCAAATGCATAAGTATTTCATTCTCAATACAACGAGCAGCGAATGTCGCCAGCTTCGTTCCTTTGCCGGTCTGAAAGCTCTCGATCGCTTTAATCAATCCGATCGTTCCGATCGAGATCAGATCCTCTAGATCTTCCCCCGTGTTATCGAATTTTTTGACAATGTGAACACGAAAAGATGTAAGTACTGACTCAAAATCGATGACATGGAACCATTTTGAATCGCCAGATACACTGGCAGTTAATTCGCTATTTCCATTCTGTGTTAAATCTATTCGTTTCCGAACACTTTCTTCGCTGGATTTGTTGCTTATTGATTGGAGTCATTTGACTATAGTCTAATCAGACTATATAATATCTTAGTCTAAATAGACTATATTAGGGATGTAAAGGAGTGAAGACTACATGATCAAGTCATTTTTAATGTTGGGTCAGTCGAATATGGCGGGCCGTGGATTTTTGCATGAAGTCGATCCTATCTGTCATGAAAAAATAAAAATGCTGCGTAATGGACAGTGGCAGATGATGACAGAGCCGATTAATTACGACCGTCCAGTATCCGGTGTAAGCCTGGCGGCATCTTTTGCCGATGCCTGGGCAAAAGCCAATCCCGATGAGGAAATTGGTTTGATTCCTTGTGCGGAAGGTGGCAGTTCTTTGAATGACTGGCATCCGGAAGGAATCCTTTTTCAGCATGCTTTGACCGAAGCCCGCTTCGCCCTGCGATCCAGTCAAATCTGCGGAATCCTATGGCACCAGGGTGAGAGCGATAGTTATCGTTCGCTACATGAAAGTTATTACGAGAAATTAACCCTTATAATCGAGACCCTAAGAAACGAATTGAATCTTAATGAGGTGCCGTTAATCATTGGCGGACTTGGTGATTTCCTTGGGAAGACCGGTTTTGGACAGCACGCGACAGAGTATCGACAGGTCAATGAACAATTGCAGCACTTCGCCAACGAACAACAAAATTGTTATTTTGTAACAGCGGCAGATTTGACCGCGAATCCTGATGGCATTCATTTAGACGCGGTTTCGCAACGCAAATTCGGCTACCGCTATTTCGAGGCTTTTTCGAAAAAGTGTCATGTCCTGGAACCCATCCCGGGGGAGGAGCAATCACTGAAAGTGGAGCGCGACTATTCGAAAACAGAACGAATTTACCTTCATAGCATGGATTTGGCTTCGGGCAAAATCACGTACGCAGAATTCGAGGCGCAGATGATGAAGGTGATGCAGCCTTGATCCCCTTACTCATCCTTGGCTTGCTCATCCAAAACCCCGGCGCTCACGGCTACGAATTACTGGCCTTAATGGAAAAACGCCATTACAAATACATTGTAAACTTTACGAAAGGCTCGTTTTATTACAATCTGCAGCAACTCGAAGAAAAAGGTTGGATTGAACAGATTCAGCTGAAACCTTCAACCAGTGGGCGCGAAATTCGGAACTTTAAAATCACCAGATCGGGAATGGCTGAATTCGAAAAATTAATGGTCAAATACGGCACCAACTCGGAATATGTGATCCTGCAATTTTATGGGGCGCTGCTCTTTGCCGATGAATACGACAAAAACAAATTGCTGGAACTGATCCAATCGCAAATCGACCAGACTAATACCCGAATCGCCCTCCTTGATGAATACTTATCCAACACACAAGAGCTTTCCGGCACAATCGATTACTTCCGCCGTATGAACGAAAATTCCCGTTCACATCACTTAGTTAACTTAGAGTGGTTTGAACAATTAAAAGCAGAAATAGAGGCGCAGCTCCCCATAGGCTGATTATATTGCGAAGGCCCCGTTTGATGGCAATCTCCTTATCACTAGTGTCGGTCATTTGTTCTCGTTCTCCACAACGGGATGCGAACGTTGCCAGTTTCGTGCTTTTGTTCGGCTAGAAGCTTTCGTTTTCTTTTGATCAAGCTCAAAGTTCCGATGCCGATTAAATTATCAAGGTTTTCGCTCGTGTTGTCGACGAATTTCTTGGGTTAGCCATTCATGTACCATTAAAAAACGAAGCGAACAATGATCTGCGTTAAAGCTCTTGGGTTCGAGCCCATACTTAGCGCACGATTCGACGAATCCCTTGAAGCGCAAATTGTTCTCCGACCTCACAAGATGGTCAGGCACAATCGTGCCGACCTTCTTGTGCCCGCGCATCGCAAATAATTCAGCCGATTTGCGGCCGATCTCGTAAGTATCGACATGGACGAAGCTATAGGTGCTGCTCTTGCGATTAAACAGCACGGTCGGTACGCTTAGCGGATTGTCTTCGAGATAACGTTGGTCCTCTGAGGAAATGCCTGTTAGAATCACGCCTTGGTACATTCCACTGTCGCATATTTCCTTTATTCTATGGATATGCTTGCGCTTGAAAGGCTGGATCGTCATCATGCGACAGTCCCTCTTAATTAAGCTATAGTTCGCCGATAGCGTTATCAGCCAAATGCTACGAAGCGTGAATCCGGTGTTATGCCAACGAACCTTTCGAACGTATTTCCAAAATTCATATATCCTCTCCTTAAAAGGTTACAATAACTTTTCCTTCGGAGTGGCCAGTAGAAACTTTAATTAAAGCCTTGTTAATGTCATCAATATTATAAACTGAATCTATAGCGGGCTTAATATCTTCATCCTCAACTAGTTTCGTCAGTTTTTGTAATTGCACGCCATTGGCGGACACGAATAAGAAGCGATATTCTTTATTCTGTTTAACTGCTAATCGATCTAAACGAGCACCTACTAAACCAAACAGTAGCTTTTTCCATACCGGAAATTTATTTTCAACAGCAAAGCGGTAATTGGGTAAAGCCCTCAATGATACCAATTTCCCTTGGGGTTTGAGAATAGCAAGTTCCGTTTTGATTTCTTTTGCCCCTAATGTATCGATAACATAATCAATATTAGATAGCAAATCAAAATAATTTTCCTCTTTATAGTTAATGAATTGATCAGCGCCGATGGACAGTATACGTGATCTACCTCTTTCACTGCCGCTCGTAATCACATATAACCCCATCGATTTGGCAATCGGGATTGCCATCGTACCCAAGCCGCCGGTTCCTCCAGGAATAAATAGCTTTTTATCGGGCTGAACATGAAGTACATCATGCAAGGCTTGATATGCAGTCAAAGCCGTGAGGGGTACCGCGGCGGCCTCAATAAAAGAAAGATTTTTAGGCATAACGGAAATCGCATCCTCATGAACTGCCGCATATTCAGCAAAAGCTCCGATTTTATTTATTGGTAGCCTCGTATAAACGGGATCTCCAACCTTGAATTTCACAACATCTTTTCCAACAGCCTCAATAACGCCGGATAGTTCATTTCCTAAAGTTATAGGGAAATCATAATCGGCAATCAAGCGAATACTACCATTTAAAATAAGGATGTCTAAGGGATTTACACCTGCAGCTTTTACTTTGATAAGAACCTCATGGTTATTGATTTCCGGTATGTTTATATTGTTTATTTCTACTTGGATTTGTTTTGAATATTTTTTCATTTGTGCAGCTTTCAATTCTTCATCTTCTCCTTTTCTCGTTTATCTTAATTCCACATTCGTTTATTGGAAAAATTGATGGCGTACTTTAAGTTGTACGCCATCATATAGCAATATCCATGTTGTTCTTTACTGTTGTTGAGATTGAAGTTCTTTCATCGTAGGATAATCTGTATAACCCTTACTTCCGTTGCCAGAGTACAATGTATTACGATCTGCTTCATTCAAAGGAAAGCCTTCTTTAAGACGTTCAACTAAGTCTGGATTGGCTAAAGACCATACCCCGACTGGCGCCATATCAGCAAGGCCATTATCAATATCTACACTAAGATCATCTAGAGACCGTCCAGCTCTATTGACTAATAAAGGATTCGGCCAGATGTTGCGAATTTCACGGAGCAGTGTTTCGTTCCCTAAATGCATAACATGGAGGTAAGCTAAATTATATTGAGCTAATTCTTTTACAAGGTGAAGATAAACTTCAGGGCCGTGTTCGCCCTCATCAATTCCGTTAAGAGGTGTTCCCGGCGAAATACGGAAACCTGTTCGTTCTGCTCCAATTTCTTCAACGATTGCTTTCGTTACTTCAATGGCAAAGCGAGCACGGTTCTCTATCGATCCACCGTATTTATCCGATCGTGTATTAGAATTCTCCCCAATAAATTGATTAATCAGATAACCATTGGCTCCGTGAATTTCAACGCCGTCAGCTCCTGCTTTAATAGCTGCCGCTGCTGCTTTCCGGAAGTCTGCAATTGTCTTCTGGATATCTTCTTCACTTAACTCTCTTGGAACGGGTATTTCCTGCATCCCTTTAGCCGTAAACATTTCTACACCGGGTGCGATCGCAGATGGTGCAACGGGTTGACGATGATGTGTTGTATTGTCGGGGTGCGAAACACGGCCGACATGCATTAATTGGATAAATAAAAATCCACCTGCTTCATGTACCGCATCCGTTACCCTTTTCCAACCTTCAATATGCTTTTCCGTATAGATGCCCGGTGACCTTAAGTAACCTTGACCATCATCAGAAGGTTGTGTGCCTTCAGTAATAATTAAACCCATCGATGCTCTTTGAGCATAATAATGTGAAGTTAGCTCTCCCGGCGTACCATCCTCTAGCGCTCTACTGCGTGTCATTGGTGCCATCGCTAACCGATGGGGTAATTCCAGGTTGCCAATTTTCGTTTTGCTCCACAGTTTTTCCATTTTAAAACCCCCTCTTTGAACTTGAACTGAGTTTATTTTATTAACTCCAATGTTTTTTTCGATTATCGCTCCACTTTAGCCTGTGCGGATCCGACCGCATTTGTCATGAGCTTGCGAGGCAGCAACCGCGGCAAGAACGCCATGAACTTGTTGCGCCCCCCTGTTATGATTAAAGTCTTGCCCCGCAAGAATTCGCGATATCCTATATCAGCCACCTGCCCAACCTCCATGACGCCGCTTCTAAACAGCTTTGAGGTGGCTAGCCCAGCACGATCGACAAAGCCAGTCGCTGTCGCTCCCGGACAGAGCGCGGACACAGTCACACCCGTGCCGCGCAGCTCATTCTCCAAAGCCTCAGTGAACGATAGTACGTACGCTTTTGTCGCGTAGTAAACTGCCATCAATGGTCCAGGAAAAAAAGCCACCAACGAAGCCACATTCAGCACGCCCCCTTGGTGCCTTTTGACCATATCCGGTAAGAACACCTTCGTCATTACAGTCAGAGCCTTGATATTAATGTCGATCATATTCATCTCTTGCTCCAGTTGTGTCTCCAAGAATTCCCCGTACAAGCCGAAGCCCGCATTATTAACAAGAAAGTCTACGGTGATCCCTTTTTCTTTAAGCTCCCTGTAGACTTCCTCTGCCACGTCAGGTAACGCAACATCTTTGGCGATGTATGTCGTTTGGACACGGTATTTTTCCCGATATTCCCTCGCGAGAACCACGAGCTTGTCCTCGCTGCGTGCGACCAGTACCAAGTCATATCCGTCTTTGGCGAAACGTTCCGCCAGCTCTTTTCCAATTCCGCCCGACGCTCCGGTAATTAGCACAGTTTTGTTCATCATTTAAGCTGTGGGTAAATAGCAGCTACACCGCCGGCGAGAGCACGCTGGAGTTGACGGCTCGGTTCATCAGCAAGAATTTCAAAGCTATCGGACTCTATTCCATCAATTGCAATTTTTGCTATATCAGCAGGGTTGGACTTCGGAGCTTCAACGCCTGATGTCATGTCTGTATCCATAAAGCCCACATGCAAGCCAGCTACTCTCACATTTTGAGGATACAGATTTAAGCGTAACTCGTTCGTCATTGCCCACTCAGCCGCCTTTGCAGCCGAATATGCGCCTTCACTCCCGCCAATACTAAACCACGATAATGCGGAAAGGATATTCAGTATGGATCCCCCACCATTATTAATAAGAATTGGTGCGAAATTGCGAATCATGGATAATGTGCCGAAGAAGTGCGTATTAAATTCCAACTGTATTTGATCGAGATCACCGTCAAGCAAAGTAGCTCCTGTAGCCGAGCCTGCATTGTTGATCAGAAGCGTAACATCTTGAGCGGCCATAGCAGCTGCCGCTACCTCTTGAGGGTTCGTAATATCAAGCTTTACAGGAATTACACCGGGAATGTCAATGGACTCCGGATTTCTGGCTCCGGCATACACCTTAACTCCTCTGGATAGAAGTTCAAGAGCGAGATGGCGACCAAAACCTCGGTTCGCGCCAGTGACAAATGCAACTTGTTGAGAAATATTCATGTTCATGTGCTCCTTTTATTGTATTTTGTTTATGAAATTGTTTTTTTGAAGCTATTCGGTCTGCGTTTTGATACGTAGTAGATACGGTAAGTGAGTATTGCTCGATATCCGCCCTTATTGAGAACGATCATTCCCAATTTCGCAAAAAAAAAACTGCAAGCCTTATAGGGTTGTTTTTTGTGTGTTGTGTTGTTTGTTATGTTAACTGCACTGATAAACTTCATTGTAAAGCAAAGCTTTAGAGCTTCTTTCTGCGAATATTTTTGGGAATGTTCATTCTAAAATAGGCATATAATAAATCGATCTGAAAGAGCATGGATTAGCAGAAGGAAGACTTTTCACATCTGAACTGACTACACTCATTCTTCCAAAAGTTTCATCGAAATATGAGTAATACGGTGAAGCTTTTCTTTGGAAGCCGAAGTTCTTGCCATTACCCTTAACCCAATCCATACATTATGCAGGTATTCCGCCAATTCCTCAGCATTGTATGTGGAGGTGAATTCACCTTCACGCTGTCCCCAAAGAATAATCTCCTTGAGCAATTGCTCTGATGTCGTGAATGCTTTCGTGGCCTTGTTGTCCACCTCGACGTCGCGCGCCGCCAATTCTACGGCCGAATTCACCATTAAGCAGCCGGCTGGCGAGTCCTCATCCCCGTCGATCATGAAGCTAAAAATAAACTGTAATGCCTCCGATGCGGTCTTGGATCGTTTAACCCCACTTACAAGCGTGGCGCTGATTTTGTCGTCAAACCGGTCCATCGCTTTTAGGAACAGTTTGTGCTTATCGCCAAAAGTATCATACAAGCTTCTTCGATGAATGCCCATATGCTCAACCAACTCGGTCATGGACGTTTTCTCGTACCCCTGCTCCCAAAAGAGCCGCATCGCCTTGTCCAAGACCTCTTTCTCTTCAAACTCCTTGCTTCTCGCCATTCCCATCTCCCTCCCTCAAGTAATATAACATATTGAGAACGATCAGTAAAGAATCTTCATGTTCTTTTTTGAATGACATAATATTTCCACTAAAGGCGTCTTTGCAAAGATATCGCATGCGATCTCCAAGCATCATCGGCACCCCAGTTCACATTGTCAGCCGCATTTGGATCAAAATTTCCTTGCGTTTGTAATACTAACACCGGATGATGCTCTTCAAGCTGCGGAAATAGGATTGCCGCTAGTTGCCATTGGACATGCGTTAATTATGGATCCTACTTGGGTTGAAAAGGTCGCAAATGGTCGTGAAGCCGAGATAGATTCTGAGTTGAAAGTTTCAAAACTCGACCAGCTTAATATTCCAGAAAAACTCTGGAATGTAATTCAAGCAATGCCCGGTTGGTTTAATATTGGGAAATAAAAAGTAGTCCTTAAGGCTACTCAGGTTGACGAGAAGCCTAAGTCTTTTATGAGACTCCGGGTTTCTTTTGCTAATTCTAAGATGCTCCGTCCATCCGTAGTTCGGTAGGGCAATTCTTACTGTTGCGGACACACATACTGCGAAAGTTTCGATCTTGAAAGCCTTTGCAAACCGGGGTCGTTAAATAACCTGAATCTAAGGCTGCTGCTCCAGAATATTGTTGTGTTAAACTGCCTCTATGGAGAATAGCTTTTCTCTTAAATACTCACGTTTTCTTAGATTTTGACCGAAGTTAAGGCTTCAACAATCAACATTTCACTGGAACGAAGTTGTAGAAGAAGAAATTTGTGGGGCAATTGAAGTGCAAAAAGACCTCCACTTAGACCACTCGCTTTAAAAAGTGGATGTTGTGGTAAAGTAGTCTACGCTCCCACATTCCTTCATTCAACCTGTCCATGAGGTGGAGGTCAGATATACGCTGCCCGGCAGGATCTTCGTCCGTAGGTTCATCCGTGCTTCTTGTTACCTATCGTCTTGGCTTAGGTCATGCTAGTTGGAAAAGTACGTTAGTCGCTAAGAATGCAGCCTTCCGAGCGTTGCATGAGTATTACACCAAACGAGCTAAAATCCGTTGAATAAGATGCAATCAAAGCTGCTTGCGTAATTCTACACATCGAGGGATATCGCTGCATCATTTTGTCTTCACTGAACTCATGTCCCTTTTTCAATATGCCGAATAAGATGCGAATGAGTTTGTTGCATAACGACTAGCTTCTTCCAAAAAAATAAAAAGAAACCCTTGATACACAAGGGTTTTAAGTGTGTCTATTATATTGGAGCAGCAGGAACGAACTCCTGACCTCATGTCTCCAGTGAATGGTTGCAAACAATCAGTATCACTTCTTCGCCTTATAAAACTCATGATACAGTTTCATCAGCGCTCTCTTCTCGATCCTCGACACATAACTCCGACTAATGCCCAGCTCCTTCGCAATCTCCCGCTGTGTCCGCTCATCTCCACCATGATCCAGGCCGAACCGGCCGCGAATCACCTCTTGCTCGCGCTCATCAAGAATGTCGAGATTGCGGTAGATCTTGCTTTTCTCAATCTTCAACTGCACCCGGTCCACGACATCATCAGCCTCGGTGCCAAGAATATCGATCAGCGTAATCTCATTCCCCTCTTTGTCCGTACCAATTGGATCATGCAGAGAGACGTCCTTGCGTGTTTTCTTTAAAGAACGTAAGTGCATAAGTATTTCATTCTCAATACAACGAGCAGCGAATGTCGCCAGCTTCGTTCCTTTACCGGTCTGAAAGCTTTCGATCGCTTTAATCAAGCCGATCGTTCCGATCGAGATCAGATCCTCGAGATCTTCCCCTGTGTTATCGAATTTTTTGACTATATGGGCGACCAAACGCAGGTTATGTTCAATAAGTAAGTTGCGCGAATGTGCGTTGCCTTCGGCCATCAATTGCAGATGCTTCATCTCTTCCTCTTCATGCAGCGGCTGCGGGAAAGCATTATTTTTCACATAAGATACAAGCAGTGATAACTGCTTAATGAATAGCGCTATAGCTGCAAACAACCCCATACTGTACACCCCCATGCTGTAATGGAAAGACTCCGTACGAAACTTTCGGCTCCTTAATACGTCAGTTCTACATTGTATGTGGGCATAGGCCTAAGTGTGCATGTACAGTATCGGGTAATCATTTTTTAAACCATAACCATCCTCTTCTTACTTCTTTCATAAAACACGAAAATAATTTACTTTCCATAAATTACTTGATTTATTTTGAGATTGGGTGATAGAATTATCCATTAGGTCTTGAGAACTAATACATAAAGGAGACAATTATGTTAAAAAAAATCGCACTTTTACTGATGATTTGTATGCTGGCTTTTCAACTCCCTAATCTGGCATCCGCTCAATCTTATTCTCAGATTTGGGTAGACGGACAGAAATTATCTTTATCGCAAGCACCGGTTATTGTAAATAGCACTACCTTCATTCCCGTTACGGTCGTACTTAAAAAGATGGGGTTAACCGTTGAATTAGAACCCGGAGATACGATTAAAGCAAGCAAAAAAGGCATTGTTATGAAAATGAAGGCCGGAAGCAAAATAGCTAATGTCAATGGTATTACCGTCATCTTGGATGAACCGATTAAGGCCATTAACGGAACAACAATGGCACCATTGCGCTTCATCACGGATAGCCTAGGCGCTACTGTTTCAATTAACGGAAGCACGATATCCCTATCAAACGCCAATAAAGCAACGATGTACACTTTCGGTGATTTGCCAATTCTAATTTCCGGCGATTATGCCCGCAACTTAAATAATAAAAGCTATCTTGATTTGAAGATCGTAGATTTCTTCTATAACCCAGCGTCCGGAGAAATTCAAGATATTGATTACTTGTCCAACGTCATTGGGTTCGAAGCAAAGAGCACAAAGAAATACAATACCAACAATATGGAAGTCGGCAATACGACGTACCTGAACAACTATGTGTACATCGGTAGTGTGGTGAAGAGTCTTGAGGATTATGATAATAACGTTCTAATGAACAGCAATTACAGCAAAGTAAGGTCGTATTATTACTCTCAGAGTTATTTGTCAAAAGTGGCTCCCATCATTCAAGCAAACAAAGGTTCAGCAGAAACTGATTTAAAAAACGAGCTGAAGGCAAATAACAATGTCCCGCTTAAAGTAACGAATGCAACGATTTCATATGACGTTCTTGGCTACCCTGAGGTTAATCTAACCGTTAAAAATCTCACAACAAAGACAGTCATAGCCTACGAAATGAACCTGCGGTTATACGATGATTTTGACAGGTCCGTCAATTGGGCCGGAAGCAATCTATTCAAGGGGATCTCGCAAGGAAATTACATCAAGTCAGGCCAGTCCCAAACAGACACTTGGGATCTGTACTTGTACGATTTAACCACGCAAGCGAAGCATATCAAAATCACGGCAGTGAAGTTTTCGGATGGAAGCTCATGGAAGGCCTGATTCATTTCGTTTAGATTGGGTAAACTACCTTAAGACTTGGAATGTTAGCCGAGGAGGTTGTTGATTCATGAGCAGACGCGACAAGCATAATGATGAATACGATGAGTTCTATAACGAAACATCCAATACGGTAGCCGGAATCAATACGCCCAAGGATCATGAGGACTCCGGTCCGCTCGACATGGTTAGCGAAGCCGTCGAAGAATTTATGGAGAATGTCCAGCATACTTTCGACGGGCACCATGAACATCGCGACGATCATAATGAAGACTAAGGAATAAAGGGTTGTTCTTTCAGAAGAACGACCCTTTGCATTTTCTCTTCACCAAACGCGGAACAAATCCATACTTTGTGGTAATTCCATCTTCCAGGCGCGAAAGTTGTCATTGACAAAAAAAGTTGCACGAGTACAATAAAATTAAGAAACAATAAAATCTGCCCTGCATACTCCTAAGTATGTGGTTTTTTTAGACAGAAATGTTGCACTAGTGCAACAATATTAGCTAAGGAAAAGACAAGAGGTGATTTTCATGATGGAGACATCCGTTACGCAGTCGCAAGATGAAGCTTGGCGAACACAAGGTACGCAGCCATCGTTGCCAGAAGTACACCGCTCGCTCCGCGTACCAACCAAAGGCTCTTGGTTGAAGAAGTTATTGGCCTTTTCCGGACCTGGCTACCTGGTGGCCGTAGGTTACATGGACCCGGGGAACTGGGCAACGGATATAGCCGGAGGCGCCATGTTTGGTTACACGCTGCTCTCGGTTATTCTGATCTCCAACCTGATGGCCATCCTGCTGCAGGCATTGGCAGGGAAATTGGGTATCGTAACAGGGAGAGACCTTGCGCAGGCCTGCCGGGATCACTACAGCAAGCCGGTTGTCTTTACGTTATGGCTGCTATGCGAGCTGGCGATCGCAGCTTGCGATTTGGCCGAGGTTATCGGCTCAGCGATTGCGCTGAATTTATTATTCGGCATACCGCTGATTTACGGGGTAGTAGTAACTGTATTAGACGTCTTTATTGTATTGCTTCTGCAGAATAAAGGCTTCAAGTATATCGAAAGACTTGTTATTGTTCTAATTTTTACAATAGGCGCTTGCTTTATTACCGAGATTTTTCTGGCGAAACCGGATGCGCCTGCATTGTTCGCAGGATTAATTCCAAGCCACCATATTGTCACTAACCCAATGATGTTGTATATTGCCATCGGTATCCTTGGCGCTACCGTTATGCCGCATAATTTGTATCTGCATTCGTCCATCGTGCAAACCAGACGTTACGAGCAGACCGAGCTTGGCAAGCGGCAAGCCATTAAATATGCGACATGGGATTCGTCGATCGCCTTATTCTTTGCTTTATTTATAAACGCGGCTATCTTGATTATCTCGGCAGCTACCTTCCACAAAGCAGGTATGACCGAGGTGGCCGAAATCAGCCAGGCGTATGACCTGCTGACTCCACTACTTGGTACGGCAGTTGGTTCCATACTATTTGGTGTAGCGCTCCTGGCTTCCGGGCAGAATTCAACGCTCACAGGCACGCTTGCCGGTCAGATCGTCATGGAGGGCTTCCTGAACATCCGAATGAAGCCTTGGCTGCGCCGCCTAGTCACAAGGCTAATTGCAATCATTCCGGCCGTCATTGTTACCGCGATATCCGGTGAAAGCGGTACGGCACAGCTCTTGATTCTTAGTCAGATAATTCTGTCGTTCCAATTGTCCTTTGCCGTCGTTCCGCTCATTCAGTTCACCAGCGACAAAAAGAAAATGGGCAAATTCGTTAACCCGTTATGGATGAAAATACTCGCTTGGTTCGTGGCAGCTGTTATTATCGTCCTTAACGTCTTCCTGCTCTACAAAACCTTCTTTGGTTAAAAAGAAAGCCTGCCGTTTACGATTTCGTAAAGGCAGGCTTCTTTTATTCAATCGTTACTTGGTAAAGACATGGTTCCCGATCTTCACGGTTACCGGGCGTGACTTCATCCACTGGGAGTTCGTAATTTTGGGATTGTAGAAATACAAAGCTCCATGCGTAGGATCAATCCGCTTTGCGGCATCCTTGGCAGCGTCCAATGCGCTGACTGTCGGCATCTTCCAGAACTGTCCGTTGCTAACTACGCTAAAGGCGCTTGGTGCAAAAATTACCCCTCGGATTGTACTAGGAAAACCGCTTGTTTTTGCCCGGTTCAATATAACAGCCGCTACGGCAATCTTGCCTTTGTAGCTCTCGCCACCTGCCTCCGCATTAACAACCCTCGCCATACGGGATAGGTCAGAACGATCCACCGTTACTTTGTGCAAAGCGTGCAGCGTAATGGAGCCGGCTACGCCGTCGGACTTCAGACCCGCGCCCTTCTGAAAGGCTGCCACGGCAGACTTCGTGGAAGCGCCAAAACTACTCGTAATATTTCCTTTATAATAATCCAACATATAAAGTCTCTCTTGCAAATCCTTAACCTCTGTCCCTTTGCTGCCTACTTTTAACGATGCGGCTGACGCCTCCAAAGGCAGGCAGAGGATAGATGCTATCAGCATCGATAAGACGATTGTGCCAAGCTTTCGTTTCATGTATGCGATCCCTCCAGTATGTATGCTTGCTTGTCTTTAGACTCGCGTTTTCTGAGTTTACCATAACTATCCTGAATAAAAGGTTTTCATAGAATTTTCTAATTAGTTCTAATATAACTCTCAGAATTCATAATAATTATTGGCAACCAACTCATTACTACATATATATTCGCAATATTATTGAGGTTATAGTGGGTGATAATCCATACAAATGTTTACATATAACAAACTGTAAAAAACAAAAAAAGCCTGCCGATAATCGGCAGGCTTTCCTATGTATATGGCTTGCGCCTTCAAAACTGGATGCGAAAGTTTGAATTCCTTAAGTTTTCCGGTTTCACACCGGGGCCCCCGCAAAGTACTCGGATTTAACTCCGAAGCGTTTGCTTCACTTTGTGGGGTATCTT
>NZ_BILY01000069.1 GCF_004000805.1 Paenibacillus glycanilyticus NBRC 16618 | reverse complement strand
GGCTTGCGCGACGGGTACCCACTCGATCGGCGATTCCTATAAGATGATTCAGCGCGGGGATGCCGACGTCATGATCTGCGGCGGCGCGGAAGCAACGATCCGTCCAACGGGTCTTGCCGGCTTCTGCTCGATGCGCGCGATGTCCGTGCGCAACGACGAGCCGGAGAAAGCAAGCCGTCCGTTTGATATCGGCCGCGACGGTTTCGTCATGGGCGAAGGGGCAGGCGTTCTTATTCTGGAATCGCTGGAGCACGCTCAAAAGCGAGGCGCTCAAATCTATGCGGAAGTTATCGGCTACGGCATGAGCGGCGACGCTCATCACATGACGGAGCCGGATCCGGACGGAGCTGCGCGCTGCATGGCGAAAGCATTGCGCGACGCGGGCATTGAGCCTGAGGCGATTGATTATATTAACGCACACGGCACGTCGACGCCGGTAGGCGACCGTTCCGAAACGAGCGCGATCAAAAAAGCATTCGGCGATCATGCCTATAAACTTGCGGTCAGCTCGACAAAATCGATGACCGGCCACTTGCTTGGCGCTGCCGGCGGTGTCGAAGCCGTTATTCTGGGCCTTACGCTCAAGAACGGCATTATTGCTCCAACCATTAACTTGGAGAATCAAGATCCTGAGCTTGACCTGGATTACGTGCCGAATACGCCGCGTAAAGCGGATGTCAAAACGGCGCTGTCCAACTCGTTCGGCTTCGGCGGTCATAACGCGACGATCGTGATGAAAGTCTATGAAGCGTGATTCCATTAACGAGCTGCAGACCCGTCTGCAGCTTCGCTTCAAACAGCTCAAGCTGCTGAAGCAGGCTTTTACGCATACTTCCTATGTCAATGAACACAAACATGGGACGATCGAGCATAATGAACGTCTGGAATTTCTGGGCGACGCTGTTCTGCAGCTGCTCGTATCGGAATATTTGTTTGCGGCGTACCCGAACCGGCCGGAGGGTGAGCTGACCCGTATGCGTGCGTCTGTCGTTTGTGAGCCGTCATTGGCCCAATTCGCGGAGCGGCTGGAGCTTGGCGCCCATATTCAGCTTGGCAGAGGCGAAGAGCAGCTCGGAGGAAGACAGCGTCCCGCGCTGCTTGCCGATTTGTTTGAAGCTTTTGTTGGAGCGATATTCCTAGATGCCGGCATCGAACGGACAAGAGCCTTTCTCGAGACGCATATGTTCCCGTATATTGAATCTAACGACTACGGCCTGCTGGTGAAGGATTTCAAGTCCAAGCTGCAGGAGCGCGCCCAGCACAAAGGGCTTGGCGCCGTAGAGTACCGGATTATGGAAGAGCGTGGGCCTGCCCATGACCGCGAGTTTGTCGTCGAGGTTTGCATCGGCGAAACTCCTTACGGAAACGGCAGCGGCAGAACGAAGAAGGAAGCGGAGCAGCGTGCTGCGGCAGTTGCTTGGCAATCGCTAACGGAATAATGGAATAAGCCTGTTGCGGACTCAAGTAAGGGATCTGCGGCAGGCTTTTTTTCATTCGCGCTTCGCTGCCAAAAGGACGGCTATAGCCGTTTGCCTTAACCCGGCTTGTCTGATTTTACAGCGGGCAAAAGGTTAACGAGCCGCGTTAAGTTGTGTTACAATAGGCGATGAGGTGAAAGCCAGGTTATGTTCCTGAAACGGATAGAATTATCGGGATTTAAATCGTTTGCCGACAAGACGGAAATGGAATTCGTCACCGGCATTACGGCTGTCGTTGGACCTAACGGCAGCGGTAAAAGCAATATATCGGACGGCATCCGCTGGGTGCTGGGCGAGCAAAGCGCCAAGAGTCTTCGCGGCGGCAAAATGGAGGATATCATTTTTGCCGGAAGCGACGCACGCAAGGCGGTCAACTACGGAGAAGTATCGCTGACGCTCGATAACGGCGATGGGGCGCTGCCGCTTGAATATAATGAAGTGACGGTTACCCGCCGTGTCCATCGGAGCGGCGATAGCGAATATATGATTAACAAGCAGTCTTGCCGGTTGAAGGATATTACCGAGCTGTTTATGGATACGGGGATCGGCAAAGAAGCCTATTCCATTATCGGACAAGGCCGCATTGAAGAAATATTGAGTACCCGGTCGGAAGACCGCAGGGGTATTTTCGAAGAAGCTTCAGGCATTGTTAAATACAAGTCGCGTAAACGCGAAGCCCAGCGCAAGCTGGAAGACACGGAGAACAACCTGCTCCGGATCCATGACCTTGTGACGGAGCTGGAGGATCAGGTAGAGCCGCTGCGCATTCAATCGGAGAAAGCCATCCACTTCAAGCAGCTAAGGGAGCAATTGAAGACGCAGGAGATCTCGATGTACGTACATAACATTGAGAATGTGTACGGCTCTTGGTCGGAATCGAACGCCAAGCTGGAGCGTTTGAAACGTGAACAGCTGGAGCTGTCTACCGTTGTAAGCAAGCATGATGCCCATCTGGAGAAAGACCGCCAGGCTCTTCGCGAGCTGGAGGAAGCGCTGGACAGTCTTCATGCGGACATGCTTCACTACAGTGAAGAGTACGAGAAATGCGAAGGCTACGGCGAGGTTCTGAAGGAACGGAAGAAAAATCTGGAGCAAAATAAAAAGCAGCTCGAAGAAACGATTTCCGCCCAGGATGAGAGAATCGCCGCGCTGACCAGCGAGGAAGCGGAATTCCGCAATCGCGCCGCGGTATTGGAATTGCAGCTGGCTGAGCTGAAGCAAAAGCTTGCTGTCGAGGAAGATAACCTAATCGGCGTATCGGGCGGTACCGCGGTGGATGCCGAGGAGATGCTGAAGGGCGAATTGCTCGAAGTGCTCAGCACGATGGCTCAGCTGCGCAACGAAATCCGTTACGCTGCCCAGCAGCAGGAAGCGGTTCAACGCCGCATGGAGCGTCTCAGCGATGAGGAAGCCAAGTGGGCGGAACAGCAGCGTAAGCTGAATGCCCGGAGAGCAGAGCTTGAGAAGCAGCTTGAAGCTACTCTCGATGCGATCGGCAAGGCGCGCACCAAGTATATCGACCAGGCGGAGAAAGCCAAGGAGCTTGGCCAAATTTCCGAGGATGCGACGACCGCTCTGCGCAAATGGGAGCAGAAGCTCGATGCGCAAGTTTCGCGTCGCGACACGATGAAGGAAATGCAGGACGCTTTGGACGGCTTTATGCATGGCGTCCGCGAAGTGCTTAAAGCTTCCCGCAGATCTTCCGGCTCCGGAGGAATCAGCGGCGTGCACGGCGCCGTGGCCGAGCTCGTCCGCGTGCCCGAGAGAATAGAGACCGCCGTGGAAACCGCGTTGGGCGGGGCTCTGCAGCATATCGTTATGGAAGACGAGAAATCGGCACGCAGCGCAATCTCCTTCCTGAAGCAGCGTCAGCTGGGCCGCGCGACGTTCCTTCCGCTTGACGTTATCCGGGGTCGTCACGTTCCCGAGCATGAAAAGCGGATGGCCGAGTCGGTAGACGGCTTTGTTGGCGTAGCGGCAGATCTGGTGTCCTGCGAACCGCGTTACGAAGCGATTATTCAAAATTTGCTCGGTAACGTGCTTTTGGCCGAAACTCTTGAGCAAGCCAACCGTATAGCATCCAAATGCCAATACCGCTACCGCGTCGTAACGCTGGAAGGCGATGTCGTGAATGCCGGCGGTTCGATGACAGGTGGCAGCCTTCAGAAGAAGGGGGCAAGCCTGCTGGGCCGTCAGCGACAGATTGAAGCATTGGACCAAGAGATAATGGAAGGCGAGAAAACAATCGTCCAGCTGCGGGACAAGTTAAGCGATATCCGCAAGGAACAGTCGATCCTCTCGCAAAACATGGAGGAGCTTCGCTCGCAGGCTGAGCAATACCGGATTGACGAGCAGCAGGTTCGCGCCGAGCTGCAGCAGCTGAGTAATGAGGCGAAGCATCTTACCGAACAAGAGCAGCTGTTTACGGCAGACCGCACGAATCATACGGCAGAGCACAAGTCGATGCTGGATATGGCGGCGGAGGCCGAGGTGCGTCTTGAACAGCTGACGGCGGACGAAGCCCGTCTGCAAGAAGCGATTAGGCTTGCCGAAGAGCGCCGCAAGGCAAGCGAATCGGCGAAAGAGGAGCTTCAGGTTCAGCTTACGGATTTGAAAATTTCCGTTGCGAAGACCGATCAGGAGAAGCAATCCTTCGAGGATCAGGCCGCGCGCGTCCGTGCCGATATTCAGCGCGCCAAGCAGGAGCTTGCAAGCTCAAGGAATCTTTTGAGCCAGCAGGATGCCGAAATGGAACGCCATAGCGGGGAGACGGTCGCTCAGATTGAGCAGCTTAATCATCTGCGCCTGAAGAAACAGGAATGCGCGGAACAGACGGACCTGAAGCGCTCAGCCCGCGCTGACCGCGTGAAGGAGCTCGAGCAGGGCGAGAGCGATACGAAGGAGCAGCGCGGACAGCTCCGCCAGGTGGAAGAGCAGATGCGCCAGACCGAAATTGCGGCAAACCGCCTCGACGTGGAGCTGGACAACCTGCTCCGCAAGCTTAGCGAAGAGTATGAACTCAGCTTCGAGCTTGCGAAGGAGCAATATCCGGTGCCGGAGGACATCGTTGGCACGCAAAACGCGGTCCGCGATATCAAGCGTCAAATCACGGCGCTTGGCGACGTGAACCTTGGTGCAATCGAAGAGTATGAGCGCGTAAGAGAGCGTTTCGAGTTCCTGACCGAGCAGAAGGATGATCTGGTGGAAGCGAAAACGACCTTGTATCAGGTTATCCGCGAGATGGACGAAGAAATGTCCAAGCGTTTCCGATCAACCTTCGAACAGATCCGCAGACATTTCGTGGTTGTATTCGCGAAGTTGTTTGGCGGAGGCCGGGCTGACCTGGTTCTGGTAGATCCTGAGCGGGTATTGGATACAGGGATTGATATCGTCGCTCAGCCTCCGGGCAAAAAGCTGCAAAATCTGCAGCTGCTATCCGGCGGAGAGCGGGCGCTCACGGCTATTGCCTTATTGTTTGCCATTCTGCAGGTGAAGCCGGTGCCGTTCTGCGTGCTAGACGAAGTTGAAGCGGCGCTTGATGAAGCGAACGTTGCCCGTTTTGCCCAATATCTGCGCGAGTTCTCCGGACTTACCCAGTTTATCGTCGTAACGCACCGCAAAGGCACGATGGAAGAAGCCGATGTACTCTATGGCGTAACGATGGAAGAAGGCGGCGTATCGAAGCTGGTATCCGTGCGCCTGGAAGAAGAGGCGGAAGAGCAGGAATCCGCTTAAACAGCGGCCTAATAGGATGGAGGACTTGAACCCGTATGAGTTTTTTCAAAAAGCTGAAGGAAAGCATCGCTTCGAAGACCGAAGCGGTAACGTCGATATTTAAGGAAGGCTTGACCAAGACGCGCGTTGCTCTTGTCGAGAAGGTCGAAGAGCTGATTACGCGCCGCAAAAAAATCGATGAAGAGTTCTACGAGGAGCTAGAGGAAATTCTCATCGGCGCCGATGTTGGCGTCAACACGGTTATGACGTTGATCGATGATCTCCGCGCCGAAGTGAAGAAGCGGAAAATCGAGCAGGCAGCCGAGCTGCAGCCAATCCTTTCGGAAAAGCTGATCGGTCTGCTGAAGGGGGAGCAAAACCCTGGCCTTCAAATGGCGAAGAGCGGCATTACCGTTATTTTGTTCGTTGGCGTCAACGGCGTAGGCAAGACAACAACGATCGGCAAGCTCGCCCACAAGTTCAAAAGCGAAGGCAAAAGCGTGCTTCTGGCGGCGGGCGACACGTTCCGCGCGGCTGCTATCGAGCAGCTTGAGGTATGGGGGCAGCGCGTAGGCGTTGAAGTAATCAAGCAGCAGTCCGGTTCCGATCCTGCCGCGGTTATGTTCGATGCGGTGCAAGCGGCCAAGCAGCGCGGCGTTGACGTTCTGCTCTGCGATACGGCCGGCCGTCTCCAGAACAAAACAAACCTGATGGAAGAGCTGAACAAGATTTTCCGCGTTATTCAGCGCGAAATTCCGGATGCTCCGCACGAGGTGCTGCTCGTGCTCGACGCGACGACAGGCCAGAACGCTCTCAGCCAAGCGAAGCTCTTTGGCGAGAAAAGCGGCGTTACCGGTCTTGTTCTGACCAAGCTTGACGGTACGGCAAAAGGCGGCATCGTCATCGCTATCCGCAATGAACTGAACCTTCCTGTGAAGCTGGTTGGTCTTGGCGAGAAGATGACGGATCTGCAGGAATTCGACTCGGAGCAGTTCGTTCATGCCTTGTTTGCAGGGCTGATCCAGCGCGAAGAAGAACAGTCGGAAACAAATTAAATAAGTGACAAGGACAAAAGCTTGACAGTGCCATCGGCGATCGTGTAAGATAAGAGACGTTGTGACACTGTCAAGGCTTTTTGCTTGACGGATGATGCTGAAAGGGGCTTAGAGCGGATGACCATACATGAACCGGATGCCCTAGCCAAGACAACACGCATCAACTTGTTATTTGATTTCTACGAGCCGTTGCTCACGGAGAAACAGCGGACGTTCTTAAAATATTATTTTCACGACGATTACTCGCTTGGCGAGATCGCAGCCGAATCCGGCATCAGCCGGCAGGCCGTTTATGAACATGTGAAGCGGGCGGAGCAGGTGCTTGAAGGCTATGAAGCCAAGCTAAGCCTGGTTGCCAAGCATGAATTCATGCAGCAGCTAGCCGCAGGGCTGGAACGGAAGGTTGCCGAGCTGCCAATCGATCCTACTTATAAGCAAGAGCTACTTAAAGACATAGAGCAGTTAACGAAGACTGATAGTGACGGAGGTGACGAATCATGGCGGCATTTGAGAGCTTAACGAACCGGTTGCAAAATGTGTTCAGCAAGCTGAGAGGCAAAGGCAAAGTAACGGAAGAAGATTTGAATGAGGCAATGCGCGAGGTGCGTCTTGCGCTGCTCGAAGCTGACGTTAACTTTAAAGTCGTCAAAGATTTTATCGCCAAAGTGAAAGAGAAAGCGCTTGGTCTTGATGTTTCCAAGAGCTTTACGCCAGGCATGGTCGTCATCGACATCGTTAACAAAGAGTTAACGGAATTGATGGGCGGCACGCAAAGCAAGCTTGCAAAGGCGAACAAGCCTCCTACCGTTATTATGATGGTTGGTCTGCAAGGCGCGGGTAAAACGACCACAACGGCCAAGCTGGCCAAATTGCTCCAAAAAGGCAACAGCAAGCCGCTCCTCGTTGCGTGCGACATTTACCGTCCTGCGGCGATCAAGCAGCTCCAAGTGCTTGGCGAGCAGATTAACGCGCCGGTATTCTCGCTTGGCGATCAGACCTCGCCGGTTGAGATCGCAAAAGCAGGCCTAGCGCATGCGAAAGAAAACCATAACGATTACGTTATCTTCGATACCGCGGGCAGGCTGCATATCGATGAAGCGCTGATGGAAGAACTGAAGCAAATCCACCAGAACGTGAAGCCCGATGAAGTCTTGCTCGTCGTTGACGCAATGACCGGTCAAGATGCGGTTAACGTAGCGCAAAGCTTCCATGATCAGCTTGAACTGACGGGTGTCGTTCTTACGAAGCTTGACGGCGACACGCGCGGCGGTGCCGCATTGTCCGTCAAAGCGGTAACCGGCAAGCCGATCAAATTCGCGGCAATGGGCGAGAAGATTGACGCGCTCGAGCCGTTCCATCCGGACCGGATGGCTTCCCGTATTCTCGGGATGGGGGATATGCTGTCGCTGATCGAGAAAGCGCAAGCGAACATTGATGCCGATAAAGCGGCAGAGATGGAACGCAAGATGCGGACCGCCGAATTTACTTTCGACGACTTCCTTGAGCAGATGGCGCAAATCCGCAACCTGGGACCGTTGGATCAGCTTATGGATATGCTGCCCGGCATGAACAAGATGAAGGGCAACATGAAGGATCTGAAGGTGGACGAGAAGCAGATTAACCGCGTTGAAGCGATTGTCCGCTCGATGACGAAGGCAGAGAAGCAAAAGCCTGAGCTTCTGAACCACAGCCGCCGCAAACGCGTAGCCGCGGGCAGCGGTACGTCGATTACGGAAGTTAACCGGCTTATCAAGCAGTTCGAAGACATGCGCAAGATGATGAAGCAGTTCTCGTCCATGATGGGCCCTAAAGGTCCAAAGGGCGGAATGAAAGGTCTGAAGGGCATGCTCGGCAAAGGCGGAAAAGGGTTTAAATTCCCGTTCTAAGATATATAAGCGCAGTTGATTAACCGAAGGAGGTGAATTTCCATGGCAGTACGTATTCGTCTGAAACGTATGGGTGCTCACAAGGCTCCATTCTACCGCGTTGTCGTTTCTAACTCCCGTTCCCCACGTGACGGTCGCTTTATCGAAGAAATCGGTACTTACAACCCGGTTGCTCAACCGGCTCAAGTAACGATCGACGAAGAGAAAGCGTTGAAATGGCTGCAAACAGGAGCGCAAGCTTCTGATACAGTTCGCGACTTGCTTTCCAAAGCAGGTGTCCTGAAAAAGTTCCATGAGCTTAAGCAACAGAAATAACTGTTGAATAGCGGAGGGCCTTGAAATGAAAGAATTGATTCTTGTCATAGCAAAGGCGTTAGTGGATCATCCAGAGGACGTGCGCGTGAATGAGCGAGAGGATGATCGCGGTACGGTGTACGAGCTGTCGGTCCACGCCGATGATATCGGCAAAGTAATCGGCAAGCAGGGACGGATTGCGAAAGCAATTCGTGCCGTCGTTACGTCAGCGGCCATCAAATCCCAGAAGCGCGTTATCGTAGACATCATATCGTAAAAGCATACGATGCAGGGTTAGGATAATTATCCTAGCCCTTTTTCGTACAAATAGAGACGGGTGGTTACATACGATGAGCAAAAAATATTTTAATGTGGGCAAGCTGGTTAATACGCATGGTCTGCGCGGCGAAGTTAAAGTATTGCCCCAGACGGATTTCGCCGAATCCCGGTTTGCGAGCGGCAGCAAGCTTTCCCTGCAGCATCCTGACAACGGACAAAAGCTTGAAGTAGAAATAACCGGCGCCAGGGAGCATAAAGGGATGTTTATCCTGAAGCTGAAGGGCTATAACGATATTAACGAAGTTGAAAAATATAAAGGCTGGACGCTTAAAATCGGCGAGGAAGAATTAGAACAGCTCGATGACGGCGAATACTACTATCATGAAATCATGGGCTGCCGGGTATTTACGGAAGATGGCGAAGAGCTGGGTAGCATCTCGGATATTCTCCGTCCAGGCGCCAATGATGTATGGGTTGTTGATATGCCGAATAAAAAGCAGCTGCTCCTGCCGGTGATCGACGAAGTCCTGCTCAAAGTCGACGTGGCTAATAAAACGGTAACCGTACGGTTGCTGGAAGGGCTGATCTAATGATGCGCATTGATGTGCTGACGCTGTTCCCGGAAATGTTCGACGGCGTATTTGGCGCGAGCATCCTGGGCAAAGCTAAGGATAAAGGAATTGTATCGCTTGAAGCGATTAACTTCCGCGAATATTCCAATAATAAGCATAATACCGTTGACGATTATCCTTACGGCGGAGGCGGGGGTATGGTCCTTAAGCCTGAACCGGTATTTGCCGCGGTAGAGGATCTAATGGCAAAGAAGGAGAGCGGAGCGCGTCCCCGTGTTATTCTGATGTGCCCGCAGGGTGAATCGTTTACGCAAAAGAAGGCCGAGGAACTTGCGAAGGAAGAGCATCTCGTGCTGATCTGCGGTCATTACGAAGGCTACGACGAGCGTATTCGCGAGCACCTGGTAACCGATGAGCTGTCGATTGGCGATTACGTGTTAACAGGCGGAGAAATTCCGGCAATGACCGTCATTGACAGCGTTGTCCGGCTGCTGCCAGGCGTACTCGGAAACGAGACATCCGCTGTTACGGATTCGTACAGCACCGGTCTGCTGGAGTATCCGCATTACACGCGCCCGCCTGTATTTAGAGACTGGGCGGTGCCCGATGTGCTTGTATCCGGCAATCATGCCAAGATTGATACCTGGCGACGCGAGCAGTCGCTGCTGCGGACGCTTAAGCGCCGTCCCGATCTGCTGGAGAAGGCAGAGCTGACGGATAAGGAACGCAAATGGCTGACGCTTCAGGAACAAGATCAGTCCACGTAAAAAAGAACCGTCGCACAGCCTATATTGGCCTGAGCAGGCGGTTCTTTTTTGCATCATTATATGCAGCTTGTACCGGACGGTTCGCTGCAAGGCTCCGGGTGTTGTTCGAAATGGCCCGGAAAGCCGATTTCGGGACATCTTTTTTCCGGCTCTTTTTTGGCGATGAATTTTACCGGTTTACAAACGCATTTAACGGGTTTACAAACGCATTTGGCCGATTTACAACCATGTCCGCATTTTCTTTTCCTTTTGGAACTGTTCTTCTTTTTGCAGGAGCCATATCCGGTTTTTTTTGCATATGAGCGGTACCCGTATCCCGAAGTATTTACTGCTTGTTTTTTTGTTTGCATTGTCCATAACCTCCAATCTGTATAAAGTGTTGCAAAAAATACCGACTCCTTGTAAGGAATCTGCATTTCTCGTATGCAATTAACGAATTCTTTTTCCTCTGAAGCGCGTGGAAAAACCTTTTAGAATAACGCCGCCTGAAACATGGGATGAAGCGGACAATTTGACTACGTCTCCCTTTCGGAGCCTTTTGACTGCAGCAGCTGTTATAAATTCGCGGTCAGATTTAATCACTTTACTGCCGGCAAACACAACAAAATCATTGACAGTAAGAAGAAGGGATACCTCGTCGGGTTCTTTCGAGCCTCTTTTGTAAAGAATGCTGCCGAATAAAGAGTAGACACCGTCATGCTTTGGTATAAACGTGGAAGTGACGGGATCATATTCGTTTGCCGCGTCAAAGATAACTTTGCCGTACTTTACGGTAACGCCAAACTCCGGTCTGCCGATGGATTGATTATTTGCGGATATGGCTTTGAAAGCTGACTTAAACGACCGTGGACGGCATGTCCCTTTTTTTACTTTGCGGATCGACATAAGACATGACCTCCCTTCATAAGAAATGATTGCTGAAATAGCAATACTCCAGAGTATGCGTATTGAGATTTGATAGAAACGGCAGGAGTCGCGAATCTAGCAAATAGGCTGCGCGCGAAAAAGAACTCACTAGTCGAATATTCTCAAACTAGCGAGTTCTTCGTTTGTTTACCGAATGAACGAATTAGCGGACACGGAACCCTTCGAAGCGCGTTCCCGCACCGGAAGCTATGGCGCCGCTTACGGTTGCTTGCAGAAATACTTGCACTTCGTCGCCTTTTTTGAGCTTGGCGGTACCCGAAGTCACGACAACTCCGCGGCCTGCGCTCAAAGTCTGAACGACGGGCAATTGCGATGTATCGTTTACGAAAATAACGAGCGTTACCGTTACGGGATCGGAGGTCTCTGTTGAGTAAAAGGCGCTTGCGAAAAAAGCATAAACTCCGTTGTGCTTGGCGGTGAAGGTAGACGTAGCGGGTTTGTATTCCTTATTGAAGTCGTATTGCTCTTGCCCGTAAAGCACTTGCGGTACGGTAGCGGATGAAACGTTTTGGAATTGATCGGAGATTGCGCGGAACGCCGATTTGCGGATTACGCCCGTTTTGCTCTTTGCATTGCCTCTGGCTGCCTTTTTCTTATCCATCGCTTATCCTCGCTTCTATTCATTAATAGCTTACTATATGATAGAAGCCTTCCGGCAGAAACGGCATATAGCTGTAAGTCCATGAAATAGGCTGTATATCATGTTGCAGCGTGTATAACGCTTATCTTTTGGTTATACTGGAGAAATAATAGAATTTTTGCGGGCAATGCGGAATATTAGGTTGAAAAAAGTTCTGCGCTGTGATAAAATTTCAAATGTTGTTCGTATTAATCGGGCGGTCCGCTAATAGTGATGACGCTGCTCATAGGAGCAGAAAGAGCTATTAAGAACGTCTATGGTGGAAGGAGTGAAACTACAATGAATCTTTTACAAACGATTGCTCAGGAACAGCTTCGTCAAGACCTTCCTAGCTTCCGTCCTGGTGACACGCTGAAAGTACACGTTAAAGTTATCGAGGGCACGCGCGAGCGTATTCAGTTGTTCGAAGGCGTTGTAATCAAACGTCGTGGCGGCGGAATCAGCGAAACTTTCACAGTTCGCAAAATTTCGTACGGTGTTGGTGTGGAAAGAACTTTCCCGCTGCATTCGCCAAAACTCGAGAAAATTGAAGTTGCTCGTCGCGGTAAAGTGCGTCGCGCGAAACTGTACTATCTTCGCGAACTGCGCGGTAAAGCTGCGAGAATTAAAGAAATTCGTTAAGATCAAACGACAAGAGGGGCTTGCTCAAACAAGCTCCTTTTCGTTATTTTGACAGGACTTGCTATGTACGAATAGGGACACTATAGAATGGAAAGAAGGCGTACTGGTGAATTCACAACAACATAATGAAGATTCGAATCAGCAAACAGAAGCAATCGATGGATCTGGACTGAATACATCAGGACCCGCAGACGCAAAAAAGGGCGGACGAGCATACAAGGAAATTGTAGATTGGATTAAAGCGCTCGCGATCGCGGTCATTCTCGTGTTTGTTATCCGTACGTTCCTGTTCTCGCCATTTATCGTTGAAGGACCGTCTATGGAGCCTAACTTTTATACGGGCGAGCGGCTGATCGTCAACAAGCTGATTTTCAAAATCCGCGAGCCGCATCACGGAGAAGTCGTTGTATTCCATGTGCCTGATCAAGGACGCGATTTCATTAAACGGGTCATCGGCGTACCGGGCGACACGATCAAAGTCGTAGGCGACGACGTGTTCGTTAACGATCAGAAGGTTGATGAGCCTTATATTAAAGAAGCTATTGAAGCGGCACATGCCAATGGAGAGCTGTACAATACCGGCCCGGACTTCCCGAACGCGAATGTTTCGGAATCCGTTGTTCCCGACGGCAAGATTTTTGCAATGGGCGACCATCGCGGAAACAGCCAGGATAGCCGCGATATCGGCTTTGTGTCTGAAAAAGAAGTTATCGGCCGTGCAGACGCCATGTTCTGGCCGTTAAATAAAATCAGCATCATTAAGCACTACAAAGTGCACTGGTAATGTTGCAATGAGGTGAGGAAATGACCATTCAATGGTTTCCCGGTCATATGACCCGGGCAAAACGGCAAATTCAAGAGAAGCTTAAACTAATCGATATTGCCATTGAGCTATTGGATGCGCGTATTCCGCTTTCCAGCCGCAACCCTATGGTTGATGAGATACTAGGCGGCAAGCCGCGGCTGATTGTTTTGAACAAGTCGGATTTAGCCGATCCGAGGGTGACGGAGCAATGGATCGACTATTTCAAATACGAAGGTCATGAAACGGTAGCCGTCGATTCGTCGACAGGAACGCGCGTCGGAGATATTCCGGTGAAGGCGAAGGAAATATTGCAGGAGAAGATCGACCGTCAGCTGGCAAAAGGGATGAATCCCCGCGCCGTTCGGGGGCTGATCGTCGGGATCCCGAATGTCGGGAAGTCGACATTGATTAACCGCCTGGCAGGACGCAATATCGCGATTACCGGCGATAAGCCGGGTGTTACGAAAGGCCAGCAATGGATTAAAACAACATTCGATATGGATCTTCTGGATACGCCGGGTATTCTGTGGCCTAAGTTCGAGGATGAGCTGGTTGGCTACCGTCTGGCAATGACGGGTGCGATCAGAGAGCAGATCCTGAACGTGGAGGACATCGCGTTTTTCGCGGTTCGCGAGCTTGCCGAACGCTATTGGCCGGCGCTGCAGGAGCGTTTTAAGCTGGATAAGGCTCCAACCGATCCTTCCGAGTCGGATGAAATAGTACGGATTATGGAAGACATCGGCCGCCGCAGAGGCTGCCTCGTAAGCGGAGGGCAAGTGGATCTGGAGAAAGCATCCGGTATTATTTTGCGGGAGCTTCGTTCCGGCAACCTTGGCCGCATAACGCTGGAAGCACCTTTCCCTGCGGCTGCGGGCAGACCGGGGGAATAACAGACGTGCTGGAATACGAAGAACGGCTATGGGCCGAGGGATATTCCGCCATTGCCGGCGTGGATGAGGTAGGCAGAGGCTGCCTGTTTGGCGACGTTGTTGCCGCAGCGGTTATTTTACCGCCTCATCTTGTGCTTGAAGGGGTTAACGACTCCAAGAAGCTGTCGGAGAAAAAGCGGAACGAGCTCTACGACATCATCGTTGACAAAAGCATTGCGTGGGCTGCGGCCCGCGTGGATGCGGACACGATTGACCGGATCAACATCAAGCAGGCTGCAAGGCTTGCGATGAAGATTGCGCTGGAGTCGCTGCAAACGGAACCGGATTACTTACTGGTTGATGCGGAAAAGGTGGATCTTCCGAAGCCTCAGCTTGCGATCATAAAAGGGGATGCCACCAGTCAGTCGATTGCTGCCGCCTCGATCATCGCGAAGGTGACAAGAGACCGGTTGTGCGAGAAAGAATGGGAGCAGCTATATCCGGAATACGGAATTGCGATACATAAAGGCTATGCGACCAAGCTGCACCGGGAACGGCTGCTCGAATACGGAGCAAGTCCGCTTCACCGCAAGTCTTTCCTGGGTAAAATTTTCGTGGAACAACAACAGCTATTTTAAATAATTTCCTTAATATTGTGTTAGAAAGACAGCGTACTGCTTGTAACGGAGCGATACGTTGTCTTTTTTTTTCGGGAAAGGGGAAGGGCGGAGCGCTTGACGGATAAAGGGAAAGTTAATCAACGCGCGTACGAGGTTGTCGACAGGCTTGGCATTATGCGCGACTTGGCGGCATACACGCCTGTATTGTGCGGTACGATACCAATCGCCATTGATGTGGAAGGCTCGGATCTGGACATTGCAATGGAGGTATATGATGTTGAAAGCTTTAGGGAACGCGTAGCTTTGCTATACGGGCAGCATGAGGATTTCCGCTGGAAAGAAAAGCGAATAAGGGATTTGCCGGTTTATAAAGCGAATTTTCGATACGAGGGCTTCGAGTTTGAGCTGTTTGGACAACCGGTTCCGGTGACCAAGCAGCACGCGTATCTTCATATGGTTGTAGAAGCGGAGCTATTGAAGAGAAATCCGGATTTGAGGGCTCGGGTAATCCGGTTGAAGTCCCAAGGGATCAAGACGGAGCCTGCATTTGCCCAATTGCTTGGCCTTGAAGGAGACCCTTATGAGGCTTTATTAGAGCTCGGCAGAGCGCTTAGAATAATTTAGAGGCAGGACCATTCAGAAAGTCATTGCATTGTTCTTCAGAAGAAGCGGTCATCTACCGATAAATAGGGTAACAAATTGCGCGTTGTGTCGTTTCAAGCTTATGCGACAGCGGAAGAAGGTGACCAAATGAATATTGGACAGTTGGTAAGAGGGTTATTGGGCGAGTCGTCCGGCAGCGGGGATACCCGAAAGCTGGAGTTAAAGCCGGGGCAGGTTGTCCGCGGAGTCGTTCTGCAGCTGTTGGAAAATAACGAAGCAACGGTCCAAATTAACGGCGTACAGGTTCGGGCGTTTCTCGAGCTGCCGCTTGAGCCGGGGAAGTTCGCGATGCTGCAGGTGCAGCCGCAATCGGCTGGCGGGCTGCTAGTGCTGAAGCAGGTGGAGAATCAGGCGGGCCTTGAAGATGCCCTGAAGGATTGGCTGAAGCAAAGCGGCCTGCCTGACCAGGAGTGGGCGGGCAACATTATGAAGGAGCTTAGAAAAGACGGCGTAACGATGAGCCGTGATACCTTTGCGGCGCTTAAAGCGGCAACCGAGACCATGCCGCAAGGTGCGGATCCCGAGCAGTGGATGCAAGCGGCGGCGGCGGGTTTGAAGCGCGGGCTGCCGATGTCCGGCGGCACGATTGGAGCGCTGCAGCAGGTCATGTTCGGGCGTCCCGCGCACGAACTGCTGGATTCGCTGCAGCAGCAGCTTGCTGCCATCGCCGGCGAAGCATCAGGCGATGGCGACGCGGGCGCAGCCGCGCCGCGCGCAGGCGGCAGCACGCCGCAGGCGCTG
>NZ_BILY01000068.1 GCF_004000805.1 Paenibacillus glycanilyticus NBRC 16618 | reverse complement strand
GCAACAACGTTTCATATCTTATCACGTTGTCCTTTTTGGTGTCAAGCACTTTTTTTTGAATTGTTTTTCATTCTATCAAAACAATTCTTTTGTGCTTTTGCCCCCAACCGCGTGTCTCTCTCGGCCGGAATTAGAATATACCATAGGCTCGTACAGCATTGCAAGTCTTTTTTGCAAAAAAGTTTAAACCGGTTCTATGAGCTACTCTATAGGTTCTTCATAATTGCTCTCATACGTGTCCGCATACGTATCATAGCTCTCTTCTTCCGCCGCGTTCTGGATATCCTCCGCCGTAATAAGAACCAGCTCGTACCCATCCTCTTGATGCTTCTTCAGCGCTTTCTCTTTTACGTACTTTGGACTTCCCTCCGCCGCCTCTTCGTCGTAGAAAAGAAGCAGCCCGTCCGATTTGCGGAACAACAGCTCGTCTCTCGCCTGGAACTGCCAAGGGCCAGCATATGGCTGATGGCTTACCGCCCCGTAATAATCAACTTTGGTTATTATCTGCCGATAGTACTCTTTTTTCTCGTCGTTCCATTGCTCTTCGGGATTCATAAAAGCGGTAATGATCGATAGCTTCAGCTGCGGGTATACCGATTGAAGCTCCAGGGCTACTTCGCACACCCAAAGATCAAAACCGTATTGCCCCGGCGTGATGACCCATTCCAGCCCTTCTTCAATGAGAGGAATAAGCTTGGCTTCGATCGCTTTTTTTATATAGGGGATATGTTTATGCTTTTGATTAAAGATTTGGAGCTCATGTGCCCGATACCCGGTTGCAAACAACGTCTTCAAAGGTCCACCTCATTTCTTCATCCATCCAATATAACAGCATTCGGAGGCGGAGCGTCAGAGAATGTACGTTCTGTTTCATCTATGCTGATAATGAAAGAGCTGCCTCCCATGGAGACAGCTCTTCTTCGTTATATCTTATTTGCTCATTAACTGCATGAATACGGCAAGCATTTTGGCTATCTCTTCGCGTGTCGCAACATCTTGAGGAGCAAAGTAAACGCCGGAATGGCCGGCTTTCGTTTTGCCGTTGATAATGCCTGCCTGCTGAACGGCCTTCACCGCTTCCTTCACGCTTGCCTGAATTGCACTGCCGTCTGCAAAGGTAATCGCCTTCTGGCTGGCAGGAAGCTCGACGTTCATGACGCCCGCAAAGTGAACCAGCATAGCAGCCATCTCCGCCCGTGTAATGGAGGCCTTCGGATTAAACTTACCGCCGCCTACTCCGCTTGCAATACCTTTATCTGCTGCCCATTGCACGGCATCAGCATAATAATCGGTCGTACGCACGTCCGAGAACTTGCCTGCTTTGTAGCTGCTTAATTGAGCACCTGCGATGCGGGACAGAAGGACCGCAAAATCTGCTCTCGTCATTTTCGCTTTTGGCGAGAATTGATTCGAGCTTGTGCCGGAAATAATGCTGCGTGCCGAAAGATACGTAATAGCGTCTTTCGCGAAGCTGGATGTTGTGTCCTTGAAGGACTTCTTGTTGTACGCTACCGCATAACGGGAGAAATGAGTGACATCAAAGCTAACCGTACCCGTAGCAGGGTCATATACACCGGACGGTACGGTTACAAGCTCGCCGTTATCCGAGACGTAATAGATGATAATCGCATTGCGATCTTCGCTTGCCGCTGGCGTATACGGTACTTGAACATGCACAGTGCCTCCGCCAAAGGTAGTAATTGCGCTGCCGTTTGCTTTTACCGCAAAATCAAACACCGGATGGCTGCCCACAGCTTGCAGGAATTCGGTACGCTTAACACCCGTTAAGCCTGCACCGGCCGTTGCCGCATCAGACTGGCGAACGGTAATCGTAACGTCATTGTTTTTCGAAGCTGCTGCAATAGATGCGATAGCTTTTGCGTCAAAGGATACCGTGCCTACTCCCGCTTCGATCTTCAACTCCGTCAAAGCAGCATCTTTAGCATCGGTGAAGATACCTTTCTCAAAAACAATTGCAGCTTCTTTCGCTTTGCTATCCGGAATAGCCGATACCGTCAAGCTGCCTGTCTGGCCGGCTGACAATTCGTTACGCAGTTTTTTCAAAGCAGATGCAAACTGGCTGGATGTCACATTTGCGCTTGCTTTACCCGAACCGTTAGTTGTCGCTTCAACCTTCGTCACTACATTCGCGCCGTTAGAACCGTTGTCGATTACAGTTGTACCTCCGCCATTGGATCCGCCGCTGCCTGGTTGATCCGGCGGTGTAACTACGATAGAGCCTGGTGCTACAGTTACGGTGCTTTCCGCTATAGCGTATCCGTCCGCGCTTGTTGCTTTTATGACGGCCGTACCTGCTTTCACAGGAGTAACCTTGCCATTCTGTTCAACCGTCGCAATGCCGGAATCCGAGGAAGACCACGTAACGCTGCTCGAAGCACCGTTTGCAGGCACAACCGTTGCCGTCAATTGGCCGGCAGCTCCGCCCGCTGTAAGAGAGAGGGACTTCTGGGCAATAGACACTTGGGTTACGTTAAGCTGGTAAATGCCCACTTTACCGCCTACTTCGTAAGCAACCAGCACCAATGGCTTTCCGGTCGGGCTGACCGATGCAGGAATAAATTCGATACCCTCCGGACCGGTATCCGTATCCAGATTCACTTTATTGTCCGCGCCTTTAAATACACGGGTATTCGTATAGTTCGCAAACCGAGGATTCTCCGGATCCGTCACGTCATACGTCATCAAGCCGCCTACGCGCTCCAGACCGATAAAGGCAAGCTGCCTATTGCCTACTTTGCCAACCTTAATGTCTTCCGGCTCCGGACCTTTCTTCACGCTGCGGTCATCCATCGTAATTTTGCTGTTGCTGACGTTGAAGTAATCCGGAACGCGCTGAGCCGTAATATTCTCGAAATCATTGCCGCTGTCGTATACCTGGTCCATCGAATCCGCATTCCAGATCGAGAAAGAACGGCCGCCGTACATGTAAATACCGTCGTTGCCCATATCGCCCGCTACTTCAATCGCGTCGTAGGCTGTCGTGTCTTTCAGGAACTTATAGGCTTCCGAATCAGGATCCAGGCTGCCCTTAAGCGCACCTACCGTGCTTGCGTTCACGCGGAACTCCGAAGCGTCGCCTTCGTTTGCCGTAAGCAGATAAGTCTTGCCGTTAACTGTATAAGAAGCAACGCCATCTGGCATGTACATGCCGTTAAACGGCACTGTCTCCAATTGAATGGAACCATTGGATTGAACATCGAGGGCATTGGCCGGATCATTGTAATCCTTGAGACCAAGAGCTTTTACCGCGGTAACCTTATGCGCAGCAATATCAACAACCGCTACGGCGTTGTTCTCTTGAAGCGTTACATAAGCGGTCTTGCCGTCAGCGGAAAGCGTAATGTATTCCGGTTCCAGATCGTAGAGAGCATCTTCTTTCGAGCCGCTCGACTTAACCGTATTCGTTACCGGATCCAGCTCGCCCCGGATATGCACGCCATCTTCAATGACAGACGGGTCATCGAAATAGGCTTGCTTAGATGTACCGGTTACAGTATCTACAATTGTGATACTGCCTTTGGCATCCTGCGTAACAAGGCGCGGTTCCGCTTCATCCGCTGTCAGAATATAACGCCCATCCTCCGTCGATTTGATCATATCCGGCTGTACGCCCGATCCGTATTCGGTTACGTAATTGCCGTCATAATCGAGAACAATGATTTTACCGGGCTTAAGCGGATCCTTCTCTTGTACGGAAACGGAAACCCGCTTCGTTGTTGTATTGATATCTACGCTTGTGAGGTCACCGTAAACGAAACCGTTTGTCTCCGACAGATCCTTCACGAGAACGGTTTTCTCCTTCGCCAGCGTGCCTGTTGCTTGACCCAGGCTTACAATCTCGAGACTTGGAGGATTCCCGGAGCCGTTGACCAAATAAAACTTATTGTTGTCTTTGTTGAATTTTACGATCTCGGCAACGCCGCCGTCTTTATTCGTGACGCCAAGCGAGAAGCTTCCGATCTTCTCAACCGACAACGTATCCTTCATCTCGCGAAGCGGCTGGCCGATTGTAAGCCAGAACGATTTGGTTCCCCTTGCAACAGGATTTGCACTGTCCGTTGCCGTTACGGTAATAAGAGAAGACTTGGCAGTCGCTGTAGGTGTACCCGTGATTTCACCGGTAGTACTGTTAATAGTAAGACCAGCTGGCAGATTCGTTGCGCTGTAAGTAAAAGGCGCCGTACCGCCGGTTGCAGCAACCGTAGCCGTATAAGCAGTGCCGATTGTAGCGCCTGCGATTGCGGTTGTTGTAATAGTGACCGGATCAACTTGAGGTGTTTCCGGCTGTTCAGGTGTTGCTACTCCCCAAGGTCCAAAAGCGCCGTTATGAGGAAGGGTAGCCGCCAGTTCCGTTTCTTTTCCGGCTACATTTAATGCCTCGTAATCAACTTGTTGAAAATCCGATTTATTATTATCCATATCAACAGTTGTCTTGCGGCGAATAGCTTTCTTCTTGGATGTGCCTTCGGTAGAACCTGTCGGGTATGCTGCTTCGTATCCGTCGATGTCACTGCCAGTATCATTACTGCCTGTACCAACCATATCTACATAACCGGCTGGCTTTGTATTAAATGGATTGGAGTCGGAAGCCGCAAGTGGAGTCTGATTGCTCATCAGGACTACTTTCATGCCTTTGTTATTAAAAAATTGCGTATCCCATGCCTGATCAGCCTTACCAGTAAGGCTGATTTTTGCATCACCTGCGTTTGCAGCCACATTCGCTGCCGCCCCCGTGATTAGGAAAGAGGAATGTGCTTTTATCGTGCCGGTCAAATCAAGCTTCTTCCAGTCTGATGTAATTGCTCCTGTTGTCGCACTGGTACCGCGATCGTTATATTGCAAAGACCATCCGGAGAGATTGATATCGTTATCGGTCTGATTGTAAAGCTCAATAAAGCCGTTAGTGAAATAAACCCCAGTTGAAGCAGCTGTTCCGCCACCGTATACCTGATTGATAATTACGTGCGGAACACTGACGCTGTATTCATTAGAAGTATTGTAAGGAGTTCCCGTCAGTGGAGTTACGCCGCCATCCGCCATTGCCACACCGGTCCCTAGTAAGGCTGTAGCGGCGATTTCGGCAGCAAGGAAAATGGACAAGAAGCGTCTGCTTTTATTGATCATTTATTAGTTTCACTCCCATTTCATAGATTCTACTAAAATTGTAATGGGGGAATGTTTTCTAAAGGTTAATAGACAGTTTAAGATATTGTAAACCATTGTTATTTCTCATCCTGAATAATTGCAAATTGCGCATGGATTAAGAAATGTCTTGCCAAGCAACACTATACTTATGTAAAATCGAGCAAGTTGCGCAAAAGTTGACTTTATGTTATGGAGGGTTACAGCTAGATGAAACCACAAGAAATCGGCGTCCACGAAAGGCCGCCAATGGGCCAAAGCCTCATGCTGAGCATTCAGCATTTGTTCGCGATGTTTGGTTCAACCGTACTCGTTCCGAACCTGCTAGGCGTAGACCCGGCGATCTGTCTTTTGATGAACGGGATCGGCACTCTGCTTTATCTATTTATCGTAAAAGGTAAAATTCCCGCGTATCTCGGCTCCAGCTTTGCGTTTATCGCACCGGCCGGAGCGGTTATCGGCAACCATGCCTCTCACTCTGACGGCTATGCCGCAGCACTTGGCGGATTTATTGCAGCGGGCGTTGTGTTCACCGTTGTTGCGCTTATTATCCAAGCCGCGGGTACCGGCTGGATTAACGTCATTTTCCCGCCTGCTGCGATGGGTGCCATCGTAGCGGTTATCGGACTTGAGCTTATTCCGGTTGCAGCCGGCATGGCCGGATGGATCAAAGCGCCAAGCGCACCGGCTGACCAAGTATGGACACCGGACGGGACGGCCATTACGATCTCCATCGTCACCTTGCTGATTACCGTGCTTGGTTCGGTGCTATTCCGCGGCTTCATGCGCATCATTCCAATTCTGGTCGGTATCGTGTGCGGCTACTTGCTTTCTTACTTCCTGGGCTATACAAACTTCGATAACGTATCGGCGAGCAACTGGCTTGCGGCCCCTACGTTTACGACGCCAACCTTTGAATGGGCGGCTATTCTGACGATCGTTCCCGCTTCCCTGGTCGTTCTTGCCGAGCATATCGGCCATTTGATCGTAACCGGCAACATTGTCAAAAAAGATCTGTCCAAAGATCCGGGCCTGCACCGTTCGCTGCTCGGCAACGGCATCTCGACGCTTCTGTCCGGCTTCCTTGGATCTACGCCTAATACGACTTACGGGGAGAATATCGGCGTTCTTGCCATTACGCGCGTCTATTCCACGTTTGTTATCGGCGGAGCAGCCGTATTCGCTATCGTACTGTCGTTCTTCGGCAAGTTCTCGGCACTGATCGCAGGTATTCCCGCTCCGGTTATGGGCGGCGTATCGCTCCTGCTGTTTGGCGTTATCGCGGCTTCGGGTCTCCGGATGCTTGTCGAGTCCAAAATCGATTACAGCAAACCAACCAACCTATATCTCACAACGGTTGTTCTCGTAACCGGCCTTAGCGGCGCGAAAATTACAATCGGCGACTTCTCCCTCTCGGGAATGGCGCTTGCAACCGTAACAGCGATTATCCTGAGCCTGCTCTTCAAGATTTTCGAAATTACTCGCTTGTCCAATGATTCGGAAGCTTCCGGTCATTAAAACGCAAAAGCCCAGCGGCCAATTGGCCGCTGGGCTTTTTTTATACTTGAACTAGCTTCTTTTTCTCCGCGTCATTACGTCGAAGATTACCGCAATCGCAAGCACGCCGCCGCGAATCATGTATTGATAAGAGATACCGACCCCCATCAGGTTCATACCGCTTGAGAGGGAAGCCATAACGATTGCACCGATAATCGAACCTGTGACTTTACCCACGCCGCCTGCTGCCGATACCCCGCCTACATAAGCTGCCGCAATCGCATCAAGCTCGAACAGCGTACCGGCTGTTGTTGTTGCCGACTGCAGACGCGCCGTAAAGAGAATGCCGGACAAGGCGGATAGAAGACCCATCGAACCAAATACGATATAGGTAATCTTTTTCACGTTGATCCCGCTCAAATGCGCCGCTTCCGGGTTGCTGCCTACCGCATAAATATGACGGCCAAGCACGGTGCTTGTGGTCAGGAAGTGATAAATCACAACAACGAGCAGCATGATAATAACCGTCCAGGAGAAGCCGTTATAACCTGCGATAATATAAGTAATGTAAGCAATAATCGCGGATACGAAGATCAGCTTAACGGTGAACATGCCCTTGGAGATTACTTCGAATTGGTATTTAATCTTGTTTCGGCGTTTGGAGACCTCAAAGTAAATAAAGAGAAGAATAACAAGCACGCCAAGCAGGAGGGACAGGAAATTCAGATCGTCCAGCTTGAACAACGACGGGATATAGCCATTACCGAGCGCGTTAAAATGCTCGTCCTTAACGATAATCGTACCGGTCTTCTCGGTTACGCGAAGCAAGGCGCCGCGGAAGATCAGCATGCCGGCGAGAGAGGCTACGAAGGACGGAATACCCAGCGACGCAACAAGCACGCCGTTAAACAAACCTACAATAATACCGAAAATCAGGATAATCGGAATCGTAAGGTATACGGGGACACCCGCCTGCGACAGCAAAATAGCGGCAATGGCTCCAAGGAAGCCTGCGGCAAAGCCAACCGACAAATCGATATGGCGGATGACGATAACAAGCGTCATGCCTACCGCGAGCACCGCAATATAACCGGTCGCGTCAAGAAGGTTGCTAATGTTACGGGAAGACATAAACAAGCCGTCGGTAAGAATCGAGAACGTCAGCATGATCACAAACAAAGCAATATACATGCCGTACTCGCGAATATTTACTTTCAGCAAGGTTTTACCTTCCGTAAGAATGTTTGTCTGTTGTTCCTTTTTGCCCTGAGTGACTAAGTTCATGGGTGATCCTCCTAAAATGAATGGCTGCGCAAAAGGCGGTTATAAGCCGATCGCGGCGATTCATGCTTCGTAAGCGATTTATCTATTGCGTTGCGAATTGCATAATATTTTCTTGGTTCGCTTCTTCGATCGGAAGCTCGCCTTTAATCGCGCCTTCGGCCATGACATAAATGCGGTCGCTCATGCCGAGAATTTCCCCAAGCTCGGAAGAGATCATGATAATGCTCATTCCCTCCGCAATCAGCTTATTCATAATGGTATAAATCTCGAATTTCGCTCCTACGTCGATACCGCGTGTCGGCTCATCGAGGATAAGCAGCTGCGGCCCTACGAACAGCCATTTGCCAAGCGATACCTTCTGCTGATTGCCGCCGCTAAGATTGCCCACGATCTGTTCGATGGATGGAGCCTTAACGTTTAGCGAGCTTTTATAATCGCTGGCGATCCGGATTTCCTTATTGTCGTTGATGACGCCTTTCCGGGATATTCCGTTCAGGTTAGCCGCAGAGATATTGTTCTTAATATCCTGGATGAGGAACAACCCGTCGCCTTTCCTGTCCTCGGTTACATAAGCAATGCCTTCCTTGATTGCATCTTTAGGATGCTTGAGCGATTTGGCGGACCCGTTCACCAAAAGCTCGCCTTGCAGTCTATAAGACTTTGGATTGCCGAAGATGCTGCGAGCAAGCTCCGTGCGTCCTGAGCCCATCAAGCCGGCTATTCCGACGATTTCTCCTTTTTTAACATGCAGGTTCACATTCTTGACGACATGTCTTCCGAGCTCGGGATCGTAAGCGGACCAGTTCTTCACCTCAAGGATGGTGCTGCCAAACGATTTGCTATTTCTCTTCGGATAAATATCTTCAATTTCGCGGCCAACCATGTTCCGGATAATATTGTTTTCCGTGATTTCCCCTTTGGATCCGTCCAGGGTGCAAATGGTACGTCCATCGCGAAGCACCGTCGCTTTATCCGCAATGGAGATGACCTCTTTCAGCTTATGGGAGATCATAATGCAGGTAATGCCCTGCTTCTTCAGCTCCCGGAGCAGTTCGAGAAGGTTCTCGCTGTCATTCTCGTTCAAAGCTGCCGTTGGTTCGTCCAGAATAAGCAGCTTTACGTTTTTGCTTAATGCCTTGGCGATCTCGACCAGCTGCTGCTTGCCGACACCGAGTTCTTTAATCAATACTTCTGGATTTACGTTCAGTCCGACCCTTTGAAGCATTTTCTGTGCTTCGACAATCGTCTTGTTCCAGTCCACCACAGACCCGCGTTTTATCTCGTTGCCCGTAAAAATGTTCTCGTAAACCGTAAGGTCCGGGAATAAGGCAAGCTCCTGATAGATAATAGCGATGCCCGCTTTAACGCTGTCGCTGATTTTATTGAAGGCCTGAATATCGTCTTCGAACACGATATCGCCTTTGTAGGTGCCATAGGGATAAACGCCGCTCAAAACCTTCATCAAGGTTGATTTGCCGGCACCGTTCTCGCCGATGAGACAATGAATTTCGCCCTTCTCCACCTTGAAGTTTACGTCCGAGAGCGCTTTGACTCCCGTAAATTCCTTCGAGATATTGTTCATCTCCAAAATGTAGTTGCTCATCACTATGCACTCCTAAAAGAATTTTCGCGTAATTTGCGATAATTCTCACATCGTAAGGATTTCCTTAAGCAAACAACTCTGCAAGTAAGGAATAGTGATAGACGAATCTATCACTACTCCCCCTTAAACCTTTATTCGTTTACGATTACAGGCCGGTAAAATCGCTCGCCGCGTAGTAAGCGGAATCGATCAGTTTTTCCCTCACATTGTCTTTGTTCACGACGATAACGTTGGTTTGTTTTGCTTTCACTTCTACTTTGCCGTTGTCATACGAGCCTGTTGTTGCAGGATCTTTGCCGTCCAGAATGTCTACGGCCATACCCATTGCGTCTTTAACAAGCGTACGAACGTCTTTGAATACCGTCATCGATTGTTTGCCGTCAATGATGTATTGGATGGAAGCTTTCTCAGCATCCTGACCGGTTACCACATAGCTCTTAATAGCGCTGTCCGCTTTGAATACGTCAGCAATGGAACGTGCCGTGCCATCGTTTGGAGCCAGGATGGCTACATCGCCTTTCATATCGGCAGCTGCTGCGGTCAAGTGAGTTTGAGCTTTGTTTTTCGCTTCGTTGGCATCCCAGTTCGTTGTCACTTGGCCGATGATTTTGCTGAGCTGATCGCGTGACAGATCTTTTGTAGCTTTCAGAGCTTCAGCTTCGCTGGAGTTCGCGATTTTGAAAGTGCCGTCAGCGATTTTGGGCTGCAGAACGTTCCAAGCGCCTTGGAAGAACAGGAAAGCGTTGTTGTCGGAAGCTGCGCCTGCGTACAAGTACAATGGCTGGCCGTTGCCTTTAGCGTTATCAACCAGGTATTGAGCTTGTGCCGCGCCTACCGCTACGGAATCGAAGGTTACGTAATAGTCAACCGCGTCCGTGTTGGTGATCAAACGGTCATAGGAGATAACCTTGATGCCTTCTTTTTTCGCGGCTTCTACCGCTGCTGCTGCTGCGTCGCCGTCTTGAGGACAGATAATAAGTACCTTAATGCCTTTATTGATCAATGTTTCTACGTTTTCTTTTTCTTTCGCGGAGGAGCCTTGGCTGAACAGAATTTCCGTCGTGTATTTGGAGCCTTTCAGCGCATCCTTGAAGCGCTGTTCGTCTTGAACCCATCTTGGTTCGTCTTTCGTCGGAAGAACGATACCAACGCTGACTTTGCTGTCGCCTTTACCGCAAGCCGCAACCAAAGCCGTGAGCAGCAGAACAACCATTAAAAGCGCAAACGATTTGAAGCCTTTTTTCATCTTCGTTACCCCTCCAATAATGTCTTTGTTCCTTACACGACCAACTATAGCACGGGGAACTTCCAATGAAAGCGCTGTTATATAGCACTCTTTTATAACCGCCTAGACTTTTTTGAACTGCGGGAGCCGTCGGCAAAAAAATAAGACTAGCCCGTCTGAAACGGGTTAGTCTTATTCGCTTTTACTTTTTAACGACGTTCTTATAGACGTCTTCGCGGGAATGGAAGCCGTCGGCAATAATCGTCTCGTCAATGTTGGATTTGTCTACGGCGATTGGGGACAGCAGCACGGAAGGCACTTCGATCTTGCCGTTATTGACAGTCCGGTCCGCGCCGGTATCCTCGCCTTTCGCCAGCTTGACGGCAAGCTCGGCGGCTTTGTCGGCCAGCAGCTTGATTGGCTTATACACGGTCATCGTCTGCGTTCCTTCCACAATCCGCTGCGCGGCGGCAAGCTCGGCATCCTGGCCGGCAACCGGCAGCTTGCCCGCCAGCCCTTGCCCCGCTAACGCCTGGACGACACCACCCGCCGTAGCATCGTTTGCCGCAATAACCGCATCAATCTTATTGTTATTCGCTTCAAGCGCATCCTTCATGTTGGCCAAGGCATTCACCGGGGTCCAATCCTTCGTCCATTGATCATAGACAACCGTGATTTCCCCTCTGTCGATAAAAGGCTGCAAAACATTAAATACGCCCTGCTTGAATAAATGCGCGTTATTGTCCGTATCGGCGCCGCCGATATAAACAAACTTGCCCTTCGGCACAAGCTTGGTAATCGCCTCCGCCTGCAGCTCTCCTACCGCCTCGTTATCAAACGATACGTACAAGTCCACGTCGGCGTTCTTTATGAGACGGTCGTACGCAAGCACTTTAATGCCGGCCGAATGCGCCTTCTTCACGATGGCTGCCGTTGCATCCGCGTTATGGGGAACAACAACGAGAATGTCGACCCCTTGGCTGATTAACGCTTCCGCTTGGGAAATCTGCTTGGCGTCATCCCCGTTAGCCGCAATAATCTCCACATCCGCGCCAAGCGCCTCGCATGCCTCGCGGAATAAATCCCGGTCCTTCAGCCAGCGTTCCTCGAGGAGCGTATCCATCGAAAAGCCGATCTTAATCCTTTTATTCGTCTGATCGGAAGGGGATATGGTGGCCTTAGGTTCATTTTTCAGGTTCTCGGCTGTCGCTCTACCGCCGCTATTGCTGTCGCAAGCCGACAAAAGAAAACAGACGATTAGAACGGCAATAAATAGAGTAGACCTTCTCCTCGCGAAGCCCAGTTTCATTCGCTTCTCTTCCTTCATCCCAAATTTTTAGCTCGAAGCCGATTTGCCAAGGAGCGTCTTGCGGTATTCCGTTGGGGAAACCTCGCACATCTTTTTGAATACCTTGCTGAAGTAATTTGGATCATGGTAACCAACCATGTAAGTAATTTCCTTCAAACTCCGCTCGGGATCGGCCATCAGCTTGATCGCTTTCTTAATGCGGCATTCGGTCAGAAAATCGATATAGTTAATGCCAAGCTGGTCTTTAAACATTTTGCTGATATAAAAAGGACTCAAACCAACCATTCGCCCGATCGCTTCCAGCGAAATATCCTCATGCGAATGATCCGCAATATACTGCTTGATTTGTTGTATCGCATCCGGCTCAATCCGTTCATGATGCTCCGTATACGACTGTCTCATCCGCTCCAGCAGAAGCTCGGACTCCGTCCTAAGCTGCCTGTAATCCTGCGCCTGGTAGGAGAACATCGGCGTATCAATCTCGACTCCCATCTCAAGCAGCACGCGGGAGGCAATCCAGAGCAGTTCGAGTACACGCTGCTGCGCATGCACGAGGTTTGCCCCTTCATTCTCGTAACGGCGGACGAAATCCGTCAAATCGTTGCGGACCTGCTCCCATTGCCCAAGCCGGATCCGGTCGAACAGCTGCTGCTCGAGCTGCTTGACCGGATAGCCGTCGCGCGTCACGCCAAGAACAGGGGTATCCTCATAAAACCGGTATTTAACCGGCAGCGACGGATCAATAGAAGCCATTAACGCCTCCTGATACGACTGCCGAATCTGATCGAGCGACTCATAAACGCCGCCGATCCCCACAAACCAGCCGTCATTGCCGTCCGCCTTCGCCACGGCGAGCAATTCGCGTGCCATTGTCACCGCCTGGGAACGGTAAGACCTGTCGGCCTCCGGAAACACGATGATCGGAATTTGACGTCCGTACATCGCGCCAACCCATCCGCTTCCCATTTTTCGAACCTTTTCTTTAATAGAGATATAACAGCTTTCAGCGCCTGGAGGCAGTAATACGGTCATCGCGTACTTCTCGTTTGCCGTATGCACGCCAAGCAGCCCTACCAGCTCATCCAAATGCACCTCATGAACATGATCGAACAATAATTGCGTAACGATATCCGTCTCGATAATCGGCATAACTCTTTGCAGAGCCGTTCGCTGAAGCTCGGTTGTCTCTACCGTCTTCCGCTCCTCCTCAATGAGATGAAGAACGCGCTGAACGGTTGTTACGATCTCGGAGGCTTTGCTTGGCTTGAGGAGATAGTCCTTGACGCCAAGCTTGATCGCTTTGCGCGCGTAGTCAAACGTATCGTAAGCCGTTACCATTATGAATTTGATCGACGGCTGGTTTGCGCTTATCAGCTCGACCGCCTCAAGTCCGTTGATTCCAGGCATTTTCACATCCATTAAGATCAAGTCGGGACGAAATTCCTCCGCCAGCTGTACCGCTATATTCCCGTTCTTCGCTTGCTCAATAATAATGTCCGGCAATCCATGCTGGAGGATGGCCTTTAAACCTTCGCGCTCAATCTGCTCGTCATCCACAATCAACAGCTTATACATGCGTTAACCGGCCTCCCTTTCCTTCGGCAACTTCAATATCACTTTTGTTCCTTTGCCCACTTCACTCTGAATGGCCATAACATCCTCCCGACCGTAATAAAGACGCAGCCGGTTAATTACATTGCCGAAGCCAATGCCCGTCGAATGCCCGTCTCCCTCCTGGCTGGCAAACCGGTCCTCCATGATGTGCGATATTTTCTCCTCCGATATGCCGCTGCCTTCGTCCTCAATCTCGATCCTGATCTCGGAGCCCTCGTCCCGGACGCGAAACGTAATCGTGCCTCCATCCTCAAGCGGCTCTATCGCATGTATAACGGCATTCTCGATAATCGGCTGGATCGTAAGCCCCGGAATCTGGACGTACAAGCACTCCTCATCCACCTCTTCCACAAAGCGCAGCCGTTCCGTAAACCTTGTTTTCTGGATAAAAATATATTCGCGCAATACGCGGACTTCCTCATAAAGCGTAACCGGTCTGTCTAACCGCTTAAGGTTATAGCGGAGCAGCCTTGCCACGCTGGTCAGAAGATCGCTTGTTTCCAGCGAGCCTTCCAAATAAGCCTTTTTCGATAACGTATCCAAAGTATTAAACAAGAAATGCGGATTGATCTGACTCTGCAGGCTTCTCAGCTGGCTCTCCTGCAGAAGCAGTTTATTCTTCTGCAGCTCGCTCTCGAGCTGCGCTTTCGTCTGAATTTCCGAGATCAGATTGTTGATGTTGATCCTCATCCGGTCAAAGGTCTTGGCGAGGAAAGAGATCTCGTCATTGGCGTAAATTTCGATATGGGTATCGAATCTTCCCCGCGACAGCTCGCGGGCCGCTTGGGTAAGACGCTGGATTGGACGAGTGATGCTGAGAGAGAACCAATAAGTAAACAGCAGGAGGAGGAAGGTGATCAACGCCAGCATCCACACCCCAAGCTTCTTCAGCTCCACGGACTGCATAATCATGCCGCGGTAGAACTGGTCGTACGTCTGAAGCTCGGTCCCAAGCAGCGTTAGCGTCATCTCCGAAATATACTTCGATAGCCTTGTCGCCTCCGTAAAATCATTAAGCGCTTCTTCATTGTTCTTCTCGTTCAAAAGACGGATTGACCGATTCGTGGAGTCCACCAGACTGTCGATGAGGTTCAAATAATTGGTTAAGGTAAAATGATTGCTGTTGTTGCGCAGATCCGCAATATGCAGCTGCGCGTCCAATAGTCTCTTCCGATCGCCCTCGACATTAGAAAGCTTCGAAGGGGTTGGCGTTTGTATGTAGTTGTTGAGCGAAGTGACCAGCTGCTGGCTGGACGCGCTTACCTCGTTCATTTGCAGGTAGCGCTGCAAAATATCGTTATATTGATCCTGCATCTTCTGATTGTAATAAGTGAGGATAAACCAGATCGCAACCATGATAAACAAGACAATAGCGGTCAGCGACAATATCTTTTTCTGGACTGTATTCATTGGAGTTCATCCGCCTTAAGGAGCCGAATATCCGTAAAATAACCATCATACTTTAGGGGGAAGGTCTCGCCCTTCAGCCACTGCACCATTAACTGCACGCCAAGCTCGCCCATCATTTCCGGGGATTGCTCGATAATGCCGCTCATCTTCTTTTCTTTCAGCAAGGTCTTGATCTCCGGGCTGTCGTCAAAGGAGTAGATATGGAACTTGCTTAGCTGCGCGCGCTTGCCAATCTCCTGCACCATCGCGCTTGCATTGTTTGCCGTGACCGATACGAAAGCAGCTACATTCGGCTCTTTATTCATAATTTCGTTGGTAGCCGCAACCACCTTCTCCCTCGTGTCCCCTGCTACTACCGTAATAGGTTCTATGTCCGGATAGAACTTCAAGATGTTAAGAATGCCGTTAAGCCGCTTGCTCTGAAAGTCCTCCTGACGATCCGATACCATAAGCACAACCTTGCCCTTATGCCCAAGATCTTCAGCAAGCTGTGTTCCTATCATTTGGCCAGCCTTATAATGGTCCGAACCGATGTAAGTCCGTCTTAAGCTGTCTTCAATTGGCACGTCGTTAGCAATCGTAAAGATCGGAATTCCGTTTCCGGCAGCCTTAACCGTTGCCAATTGATTAAACTCATCCGTATTTAGTCCCTGTACCAGAATGCCGTCTACTTTAGAGGCGATCGCGATCTCCATATTTTTCAGAAAATCCTCCTGATTGGTTCCGTAGCTGCCCCATACTTCAAGCTCGGCTCCATACTTGGAGGCGGCCTTGGATGCTCCGTTCTCAACTTTATCCCAAAACGGCGTATCCATTTCTTGGGTAATAAGAATGAGGCGGTAACCGGATTTATTCGCGCTGCCCACATCGGCAGGGGCTGACAAATTATAATGGAACACATGTATAAAGGAAGAGAGGGTAAACCCTAGCAGCACCAGGCATATAGCAGATAACAGGACAATGACGAGTTTCCTCATTTGTCGGCTCCTTTGTCTATGAAACAATCTACTAAAACGCTTCCATCCATAGTTGCCCTCATCATAGCACAATAGACCTAGTCAAGAAATGTAAATTTTTCGCACATAAAGAATTGACATTAAAATAATCAAAAAGCTATAATTTTATAGCATTATTGGATTTATATGGTATTTTAAATTTAGAAAACGGATGGTGATTCTGATTAAAAAGTTTTTTAGCGTGGCGGGCAAAATTGTATTAAGCGGGTTAATCCCTATTGGGATTATGATTATTGTGGGTATCGGTTACGCCATCTACGCTGCCGCAACAGGCGCCGATATGGATGAGATCACTAAGGTTGGAGAGGCGCGGTGGACGCAATACCTGCAGACGGTGCTCTTTATCGGGTCTGCCTTGGCGATGTACGCGTGGTTTGAACGAAAGCGCAAGTGGCCGCTGGGACTAAAGCAAAAGCATGGAATAGACCGCGGCCTTCAAGGTTTTTTTGCAGGAATTCTCCTTATGACCCTTTCTGCCATTCTGATTTGGGCGGCAGGCGGTGTAAGCTGGGAAGCCTCAAAATGGAATCAGACCTTAATCCTTTCCTTGCTTGAGGGTATTATTTTATACATAGTTGTCGCCTTATCCGAAGAGTTATTCACACGTGGATACATTCAGGGACTTATCAAATATCATTATGGAACACCGGCTGCCATTATCGTAAGCTCGATTATTTTTGCACTTATGCACAGCATGAATCCGAATATGTACGAGACGCCGTTTCCGTTCATTAATATTTGTCTGGCAGGCATCCTCTTCTCAATAGCAAGGGAATTAACCGGAGGCTTGTGGTGGCCGATTGGGCTTCATATGAGCTGGAACTTCTTCCAAGGCTACGTATACGGCTTTCAAGTATCCGGAACGGAGCCGGTACCGGCCGTTCTTCAAGTAACTGACAACGGCCCGATCCAGCTGTCAGGCGGAGAGTTTGGCGCAGAAGGAAGCTATATGGCCTCTCTTGTCCTTATCCTCGGCATAATAGCCGTTTACTTTCTTTATCGAAGAAAAAATAAAACTCATTAATGTCTTTAAGCGCTGACCGAGTGTCAGCGTTTTTGTGTGTAAATATAAAAAAAGACTACTTCCTATCTGAAGTAATCTTGTGTTTATTATATGGAGCGGAAGACGGGAATCGAACCCGCGACCCTCGCCTTGGCAAGGCGATGCTCTACCGCTGAGCCACTTCCGCT
>NZ_BILY01000067.1 GCF_004000805.1 Paenibacillus glycanilyticus NBRC 16618 | reverse complement strand
GCTTACGAAGCAAGAATGCCACAATTTTCAGGAGGGACTTATTATTCGAAAACAAGGGTGGTTAATCGGTTTAACGGCAAGCTTGATTATCTTTATCGCTGATGCAATGCTGGCTTCGCGCCATAATGTCTCGCAGCTGGATGAATCGGTTGCGGATTGGTTTGCAAGCATACATAGCGGTACCTTAACCGATGTGTTCAAGGCAATGACAACATTGGGGTCAACGGTAGGCATTATCGCAATTACGCTTTTGCTTGCGATATGGTTTGCCTGGAAGCAGGGGTGGAAGAGCGCGGTTCTGCTCATTGCTGGGGTAGCAGGGGCCTATGTAGTGAATACGCTCGTGAAGTCCGGCTTTGACCGGGCAAGACCGGCAATGGCTTGGGGAATCGAAGCTGACGGATCGAGCTTTCCGAGCGGCAATGCCATGCTGGCTATTGTGATGTACAGTCTGGCGGCGGCCTGGGTTATAGCGGATAGCGGTATAAACCGTACGGTGAAGTGGCTGACGGCTATTATAGCTATTGCATTGATCATACTAATGGGAGCATCGCGTTTATATTTCAGCGTGCATTACGCCACTGACATAATCGGCGGTTATGCAGCCGGATTTGCAATCGTATGCCTCGTAATGGCTCTTGCCGGGGGGAAGAGGCTTAGTAGCCGCTAGTCAATGTTGGACAGCGGCTAATTAAGACTCCCGGATAGCATCCAGCATTTTGTCGATGGATTCCTTGCGTTTGTCTTCGTCCATGTTATTGAGCAGACGGATGATCTCAGCCGCATCTGCTGCTACTTGAGGCTCTGTACCGCGTGTATCACCATCGATAATAAAATCCGTAGTGACTTCAAAAAAGGACGCTAGCTTAATCAGAGTCTCGTACACGGGCTGCCGGTTGTTGATCTCGTAGTGGCTGTAAGCGGATCGCGTTATTCCGATGGATTGTGCAACTATTTCTTGCGATAAGCTTCGCTCTCGGCGCAGCTCCTTTAGGCGATCTCCCATCGTCAAGGTCATTCGCTCCTCACATTGGTATCAATCAAGCAATATGTTACACTCACTAATAGTAATTTATGATACGAATCGTATCATTGTCAAGCTTTATATGAGAAAGTTACTAATATAATAGAAAAAAATAGGAAAGGGGATTGGAAATTATGGTTTTGACCTTTGAATGCGAATGCGGCAACAAAACAGGGCTGTTTGCAACCGGAGACCGCGATGAAACAGGAAGAGAATTTATCGAGCTGGAAGACGATGACCGCATGACTTATATCGTCGGAGAAGACGGAGTACTATTTAAATGTAAGTTTTGCGGATACACTTACCGTATGGACAAGCTATAAAACACAAAAAAATTATCAAAATGCATATTGAAATCCGGCCATGTTCGGAGTAGTATAGAGGATAAGTTGTACGTACAACTTATCCTCTATTTTTATTTTATTTTCAGATCATGTACGTACAAATTCATTCTCAGCTAGGAGGAATTATGGTGTTATCCATTAAACCTTATCAATTTTGGTTTGTAACAGGCAGTCAGCATTTGTACGGTCCAGAGACTTTGGAAGAGGTTGCCGTGCATTCGCAAAGCATTACTGCGGGATTAAACGAATCTTCTAACCTTCCATTTGAGATTGTATACAAACCGGTAGTGACAACTCCGGAGGAAATTTACAAAATTTGCGTTGAAGCGAAAGCGGATCCAAATTGCGCGGGCGTTGTTGCCTGGATGCATACCTTCTCGCCGGCGAAAATGTGGATCAGAGGACTTTCCGAGCTCCGCAAGCCGCTCCTTCATCTGCATACGCAATATAACCGCGATATTCCTTGGGATTCCATTGACATGGACTTTATGAACACGAACCAGTCGGCTCACGGCGACCGCGAATTCGGTCATATTTTTGCCCGTCTTGGCCTTGACCGCAAAGTGGTTACCGGACATTGGCAGGAGGGCGAGGTTCAATCCCGCATCGGCGCATGGATGAACTCCGCTGCAGCGTCCATGGAGAGCAAGAACCTGAAGATCGCAAGATTCGGCGATAATATGCGTCAAGTAGCCGTTACCGAAGGCGATAAAGTCGAAGCGCAAATCCAACTTGGCTGGCAGATTGACGGCTACGGCATCGGTGATCTGGTTGCCAGCATGAACGAAGTGAGCGTTGCAGAGGTACAAGAACTGCTGAACGAGTACACCGAGCGTTACGAGATTGCAAGCAGCGTCCGCGACAATGCCGCAGCTTGGGCAGCTATCGAAGAGCAGGCAAAAATCGAGCTTGGCATGAAGCGGTTCCTGCAAGCAGGCGGTTATACGGCATTCACAACAACCTTCGAAGACCTGCATGGCATGAAGCAGCTTCCGGGTCTGGCTGTTCAGCGCCTGATGGAGCAAGGCTATGGCTTCGGCGGCGAAGGCGACTGGAAGACTGCAGCGCTTACCCGCATTATGAAGCTGATGGCCGGCAATGTTGGCACGTCGTTCATGGAGGATTATACTTACCATCTGGAAAACGGCAACGAGATGATTCTTGGCGCTCATATGCTTGAGGTATGTCCGACAATTGCGGAGAGCAAGCCTCGCATTGAAGTTCATCCGCTCGGAATCGGCGGCAAAGCCGATCCTGCGCGTATCATTTTCGACGGTAAAGCAGGCGAAGCCGTAAACGCATCCCTGGTCGACCTAGGCAACCGTTTCCGTCTGATCATCAACGAAGTTGACGCGGTGAAGGTTGAGAAGGAAATGCCTAAGCTTCCTGTTGCCCGCGTATTGTGGAAGCCGCGTCCATCCCTTCGCGATTCGGCAGAAGCATGGATCTATGCAGGCGGCGCGCATCATACGGTGCTGTCGTATGTCGTAACGACGGATCAGCTTGTTGACTGGGCAGATATGCTCGGCATCGAGGTTGTCGTTATTGACAACAACACAACAATCCGCCAGTTCCGCCAAGAGCTGCGCTGGAACGAACAAAGCTACGGCCGCCGTTAATCCGTAAGGCAGGCAAAAGGGCCATTCCACTTGTCATTGACAATGGGATGGCCCTTTATTTATTTTAAGAAACGGATTTCATGAGTAGCGCCTGGTACAGCGAACTCCAACAGCTTTTGGCCCTCTTGAATGAGATCTAGCTGTTCCTCTTTCGTGAGAGGGCGGAATGGATCGATATGGAGTGCGGCTAGCCCGGTGTCGCGTTCGATGGACCATAATCCTTCGATGTAACCATTCAAAAGAATCGTTGAGCGGAGGATGCCGTTAGCGGTGAAAATTCGTTTGCCATAATTAAGATTCATTACTCGCGCTCGGTCGGCGATACCAAGCAGCATGGGATCAAATTCTCCGAGGAAGCGGACCGGAGGCATGTTGCCGGGATCCGGACGAGGAGCATCGGGCAGATCAAATAACTCATTTCCTAGTTCATCTCGGAAAATAACAAGGCCCGGTCTAAGCTTCTCGAAATAATCCTTAAGTCGTGTAAGCCCGGACCAAGCTTGCATATCCTTAACGGATGCGGGGCCATAGGCACCCAGATAACGCAGTACAAGCTGTTCGACGTCCGGCTGCTCAAGCATAGGCTGCTCCATCCAAACTTCAGCGGAAGTATGAATGGCCTGACCGCTTTCTCCCCACAATCCGCGTGGCGGAACTTGAACGAGAGGGACATAGGTACGTACAGCTGCTGCAAGTGCCTCCGGATCGGAATCCGGCCAATACGGGGCTAGCAGCTTGCCGATCTCGCTGAAGGTAAGGGGCTGCTCCTCTACGAGTTTTCTTCCTTCCGATGCAAGGACGTTCAAATCAACTGCGGCAAGCCGTTTGCCGAAGCTGCCCTTGAGCGCGCGCTCTTGAGCCGGCTGGACCCATGGTCTGAGAAGCAGGCAGTCATTTGCCGATACCAAATGAAGAGTGGAGCGCATCAAAGCGATCCTTACTGCCAACCGATTCGAGATAAGCGTGGATAGATTGTCTGGGACAAATCCCTCAAGCCTTGTCCAAAGCGAGTAGTAAGGTGCTTGGGGAGCTTGGGCCTGCAAACCGATAAACCATTCTAATGCATGGTGAACAGGCGTATTTGAACGTTCGAGCAGCATTTGCCTTGCAAGGATTGCCCGGTTTAGCTCCAATGAGCTTATGGGCATGCCTTTACTAGTCATGGTTACCAACGCCTTTTTATTCAGAATTGCTTTCCAATTCAGAATCTATTTCCAATTAGAGTAGCTCTATTCGGCGAAAGTTACAAGTCTGGCAAGCGATAAAAGAGCAGGTGGGGTTTTATCCATACCTATAAAAAGCCGGCAACAGAAGTGGGGCATCAACCAATTATTGGCGACCCCGGACTTCTTTGCCGGCTTTTTATTGTTATCTCGAAGTTACTGCTGTTTTCTCGCGAGCGGCTGCAGGTGCGGCAGCCCGGTTCTTTCTTTCAATGACCAAGCTGACCAGGTAAACAAGCATAAAGATGACCATGGCTACCGCTGCCCAGCGGTACATGATTGAATAGCTGGAAGCCGAAGCGACGATACCGAGCAGCATGGAGCCTACGGCTACCCCAAAATCAATCGTATTGTAATACAAGCTGTTCGCGAAGCTGACTTGATGAGGAGCTGCCTCGCGCAGCATCCATGCTTGCGTTGTCGGCTGGATGGCGCCAAAACCAAACCCGTACAGCAATGCGGATACGATAATCAACGGAAGGGAGTCTGCATAGGACAAGATGATTAAGCTGGCAATGACAACAAGCGCGCCCGGGATAACGATGGGCATCGGTCCGCGGCGGTCAAACAGCTTGCCGGAAATCGGACGGATAATAAAGACGGTAAATACAATAAATAAGAAGAACAGGCCAATCTGTTCAATATGTTTTTGAGCGCCATAGAGCGCAATAAATCCAAGGATACCGCCGTAAGTAACGGACATTAACACATTAAGAATAGCGGGCACCATCATACGGCCGGTTGAAGATCCGGAAGCCGATTCTCCTGCTCCGGTCTTGTTTGCCGATGGAGCTGGTTTGGCAGGCTGCTTTGGAATGCTGCGCATAACAAGGAGCAACGGAATAATAAGAACGAGGGCAATCGTACCGATCATCGCGAGGGTCGTAAATCCAAATTGCTTAATGACGGAAAGACCAATCATAGGACCAAGGGACATAGCGATACTGGTCGATAAACCGAAGTAACCGATGCCTTCTCCGGTTCTTTTCTTCGGGATAATCTGCGACACCAAGGTAGGGATAATGGTACTCGTCATCCCGAAGCCGATACCAAACAACGCGCGAAGAATAAGAAGCGATGTCATGGAGCCCGCGAACGGGTAGAGGACAGTTGCTATTGCTGCCAATACAAGACCCACGAACAAAATAACATTGCGGTGAACCTTGCGAAGCAAGGCAGCGGTGGCAAACCGCGTAACGATTGCGGCTAAGGCGAATAGGCTTGTTACAAGACTAAGCGCGAAGTTATTCGGATGAAATTGTTCTTTCGCGTAAGTAGGGAATGGAGACAGCAGCATTTGCAGGCTCAAGAACAGCAGTAAATAGCTGACCGTTAAGGTTACGAATGACCGGCTCCATAGTTTGTCTGTTTGTATGTTCATGTTGCTCATTACTCCTTTTCTTGATCGATTAAGCCTTTTGCATGTTCATTTAACTTTTTCAGAAGGCTTGTCATTTGCTCGTATTCGTCCGTAGACAAGACTTGCGCGATTTCGACCATCGTGCTGTATTCAATCGGTTCGATGGCATCCGCCGTCGCTCGTCCTTGCTCGGTGATAAAAACCTGGAAGGAACGCCGGTCATGCTCGCTGGCACGCTTCGTAACAAAGCCTTTTGCTTCCAGGGAATCGAGGATTCGGGTTGTTGTAGGCTTGTCTTTGCCCGCACGGTCGGCAATTTCCTTCTGTATTAAGCCGTCTTCCTCGCGGACACGGTAGAGAACGGCCCATTGTTCGGGTGTTAAGCCAAATTCCTTAATGCGGGAGCTAAAGAAATTCGTCAGCTTCCGGTAGGTTGCTCCAAGCAGGAAGCCAATCGAATGATCCAATCCTTTCTGATGCATAGCGAATCACGCTCCAAAATTAGTTGTTATAACAACTATATGCCTGACAACTAATTTTGTCAATTCGAAAATAGTGGATTGGAAACGGAGAATGCGGGAAAAATAAACGGACTACACATAGAGGAGCAGAAAGAGGAATGAGAAAAACATCAGCATGGATCCATACCTTATGGATCGCAGCCGTTTTGTCCTTGCTGGTTGCGCAGCATCCGGCTGAAGCACAGCAGGGGCCGTTTCATTTCGGATTCAAGAAAAGCGTAGGTGGACAGCTGCCGTCCATTAATGAAGAGGGCTTCAAGGATATTGTCATGAAGCATGGGGCGATTTTTCTCGGGGACACAACCAAGAAGGAGCTGTACATGACCTTCGATAACGGGTACGAGAACGGGTATACCCCGAAGGTGCTGGACGTGCTTAAGGAGAAGCAAGTGCCCGCGATCTTTTTCGTGACGGGGCATTACGTGAAGGACCAGCCGGAGCTGGTAAAGCGAATGGTCAATGAGGGACATCTGGTTGGCAATCATTCCTGGACGCATCCGGATATGACACAGATCTCGTCGAACCAGATCCGTACGGAGCTCGAAAAGGTAAGAGAGCAGGTCCAATCGTTGACCGGTCAGCAAGCCATGACCTACCTGCGGCCGCCAAGAGGAATCTTCAGCGATAATGTTCTTGCGGTAAGCAAGGATTCAGGATATACGAACGTTTTCTGGTCCGTCGCTTATAAGGATTGGGACGTCAATCAGCAAAAAGGAGCGGGCTTCGCCTTTAATCAAGTCGTCGCGCAGCTTCATCCCGGAGCGGTAATCCTGCTTCATACCGTATCCAAAGACAATGCCGCCGCGCTCGGCTCGATTATTGACGAAGCCCGCAAGCAAGGCTATGAATTTAAAAGTCTCGATCAAATGGCTGTCAAGACGTATGGCAATTAATTCGAAATAAGATGCTCGGAAGGTTCAAGAACGATAGACCAGCCGAACGGATCTTCAACCGTACCCTTTTGAATACCGGTCAGCGTGTCGTACAGCTTTTGCGACAGCTCGCCGGTATTTCCTCCGTTAATGACGTAACGCGTACCTTCCCAAGACAATTCTCCGATTGGAGAAATAACAGCGGCAGTACCCGTACCAAACGCTTCCACAAGACGGCCTTCCTGATGAGCCGTAATCACTTCGTCAACCGACAGCTGTCTTTCTTCTACCGGCACGTTCATATGCTTGAGCAGACGGATGATCGAGTCGCGCGTAATACCGTCAAGGATACTTCCGTTCAGGGCAGGGGTTACAACCGTACCGTCAATGTTGAAGAAGACGTTCATGCTGCCGACTTCCTCGATATATTTGCGGTGAACGCCGTCCAGCCACAGAACCTGGGATGCGCCTTGCGCATACGCTTCTTCTTGCGCTTTCAAGCTTGCCGCGTAGTTGCCGGCAGTCTTCGCGTTGCCCACGCCGCCGCGTACCGCGCGAACGTATTGGGATTCCACGTGGATTTTAACCGGATGAATGCCTTCCGCGTAGTAAGAGCCTACCGGGGACATGATGATCATGAACATGTATTGCGTCGATGCGTTAACGCCAAGCTGGGCTTCGGTTGCGATAACGAATGGACGTACGTACAGGGAAGTTTCCGCGTCGGAAGGGATCCAGTCACGGTCTGTCAAGATAAGCTGCTTTAGTGCTTCAAGCGCCAGTTCCTCGTCAACGGCAGGGATGCTGAGACGCGCATTGGAACGGTTGAGGCGCGCCATGTTCTGCTCCGGACGGAACATACGGATTTTGCCATCGCCGGTCAGGTAAGCTTTAAGGCCTTCAAAGATCGTTTGGCCATAATGGAACACTTTTGCCGCCGGATCGAGAGTAATCGGCTGATAAGGGACGATACGCGGGTTGTACCAGCCGCCCTTGGCTGCATCATAGTCCAAAATGAACATATGGTCCGTGTAGTACTTGCCGAATCCAAGCTCGGATGCTTTAGGTTTTTGCTTTTTGTTAGTAGAAAGTTCTATGGTAATGGCCTTGTTCATCGTCTTTGATCTCTCCTTGTTGCTCGTTTATAGTTGAATCGTACCATGCCAGCCGATATATTTAAAGTATCTGTTTTATCGCGAACGCATACCGAAAAGGTATATTGGGGGCTGGTTATGGATATTCGACAGTTAAGGTACTTTTTGGCGATCGCCAAGGAAGGACAAATTACCCGGGCAGCGAAAGCGCTTAATATGGAGCAGCCGCCGCTAAGCCGTCAACTGAAGCTGATGGAGGATGAATTAGGCGTAACTTTGTTTGACCGGAGCGGTAAGGGGCTAAGTCTGACGCATGCTGGCGAGCTTCTGCGGGATAAAGCAGAGAAGCTGCTGCAGGAATTTAACGAAACCATGCATGAGGTTAAGGAGCTCGACGCGGGCTTGCACGGCATGCTGGCTATCGGTTCGGTTGTGTCCTGCATTTCGCTGTTGCCGCCGCCCATCGAGCAATTCCGCAGACTGTATCCGAATGTAACGTTCAAAATCTGGGAAGGCGATCACTTCATTCTCGGCAATTTGCTGGAGAAGCGGGATATCGAGCTGATTGTCGCGAGGCTTCCCTTTGAATCGACGCTGCATACGCAGCCCTATTCGGTGCTTCCGCTTCCTTCCGATCCGTACGTAGCCGTTCTTCCTGCCAGCTGGGTGAGTGCCCCGGATAAAAATACGATGCTGATGAGCGAGCTTGCGGATATGCCGTTTCTGACCCTCAAGACGGACAAAACAATCGGGATGCATCATCGCGTAATGATTGAAGCGAGGGCGCATGGCTTCGAACCAAAGGTCATCTGCGAATGCTCCAGCGTTGCGATCATTGTAGCCCTTGTGGCGGCCGGTATCGGCGCGACGGTATTTCCCAAATCGGTTATGGCCTCGTTTCCGCTTCCTACCATTAAAATGCTTACCATCTCGGATGCCGATTTTCAATCGGAGGTCGGCATTATCTGGCTGAAGGACCGGTACCTGTCGAAGAGTGCCCGGAACTTTATCCGGTTGTTCGAAGAATAAAAAAAGGATGCAGCATCGTATGCTGCATCCTATTCTTTATCCGTTCACTTTGATCTCGAGAAGTTCATATTTGATGACGCCGATTGGCGCATCCACGCTGATGACGTCCCCAACGGATTTGCCCATAAGCGCCTGGCCCATCGGGCTCTCGTAAGAGATCTTGTTCTCGAATACGTCGGCTTCCGCAGGTCCTACGAGGCGGTATTCGATTTTCTCCGCGACTTCAATGTCGTTCAAAACCACAATGGAGCCTACGCCAACTTTCGTTGTATCTTTCGAATTGGATACCCGGGCCGTCTTGAGCATTTTCTCCAGCTGCGCAATGCGGGTCTCCATGAAGGCTTGGTCGTCTTTCGCCGAATGGTATTCGCTGTTTTCCTTCAGGTCTCCATAGCTGATGGCTACTTTCAGACGATGCGCCAGCTCGGAGCGTTTGACCGTCTTCAGCTCTTCCAGCTCATCCTCTAATTTTTTTAGTCCTTCAGGGGTTAAAATGATTTCGTTTTGTGCCAAGCTCGACAACTCCTGCCATTGATTTTCGTTGATTCGTTTCCTACATCTTACACTATCCATTAGGGAAAAGAAACTTGGGCAAAGCTCCCAGCAGGAATATAAAACTAACATATTTCTAACTAAAACGAAATCGAAAACTCAAATTTATAGTGTAGGATATGTCGTGCTGGCATCGCGTATATATTTTTTCGAACGGACCTCGATCAACATGAACAACCACCTCAGACAGAGGTCTTTTTGACATGCCGCCGCCGACATTACAGAGAGGGAGTCATTGAGAGAAATGCTGAAGAAGAGGTTCGAACTACCCAGGTTATTTCAAACGCGGAAAATTGCCCACCGCATGTTGATCACGACGCTGATTATCGCGATTGCGATTGTAGCGTCCATGTCGACAGCTTTATTTCTTGCGAACTCCTCGTTGTTCAAGAGCCAGATCAAGAGGGAGCTTGCCCAGAAGGCCGATGTCATTACCGCAAGGCTCGACGAAGATCTGCAGTCCAAGGTATCCAAAATCAACGCCCTGGCGGGAGTTGGGCAATACTATGGCCGGGATGCCGGGAAGCACCGGGAATTGATTGAGCATTTCATTAAAGAAAACCCGGAATTGATGTCCCCGGGCTATTCGCTTGACATGACAGGCAAAAATTTTGTTTCCGCGCAATCCGGCGACAAGATTGATTTGTCGGAACGGCCGTATTTCAAATCCTTGTCGGAAGGCAATTTGACGGTCAGCGATCCGCTGGTGAATAAACTCGATCCTTCCAAGGTATCTATCGTAATCGCAGCACCTCTCAAACAGGATGGAAAAGCTTACGGCTTCTATGCATTCGGTTATGAAATTAACAAAGCCGCGGCGATTGTTAGCGAAACGAAAGTCGGAAAAACCGGCTACGCGATTCTGCTGGACAGCAACGGGCTTGTTGTCAGTCATCCGAAAGCAGACTTGGTCATGAAGAAAACCGTTTACGACATGAACATGCCGGAAACCGTGAAGGCTTTCGAAATGGCTAAGCAGGGCAAGGACACGAACTACTCCTATACCTTTAACGGGGAGAAAAAGATCGGCTATGCCGAAGCGACGCGGAACGGCTATGTCATTCAATTATCGATCTCGGAGCAAGAAGCGATGCAGCCCGTTACGAACATGCTCTGGAAAACGATCGGCGTTGCTCTCGCGGTAACCCTTCTTGCTCTAATCGCTACCTATATATCCGCCAATCAAATGGCGAAACCGATTGTTTACATATCAAATGTCATTAAAACCCTCGCAAGCGGGGATCTGCGGCCAAGACTGGAAGTCAAGACGAAAAACGAGCTTGGCCAGCTTGCGGATAATATGAATGAGATGCTTGATTCGTTCTCCGATACGATCGGCAAAGTCAGCTTCGCGGCGGAGCAGCTGGCCGCTTCCTCCGAAGAGCTGACTGCTTCATCCATTGATTCCGTCGATATTTCGAGCCGTATCGGAGAAGCGATACATAATGTGGCATCAGCCGGGGAGAATCAAATGATCTCTGCCGAGCAGACCTCTACTGCGATGGAAGAGATGGCTTCCGGCGTGCAGCGGATTGCCGAATCCTCATCGGTCGTTGCGGAAGCTTCGCAGACCTCGCTTGAAGAAGTGCAGCTTGGCCAGGTTGCCGTCACTCATGCCGTTGAGCAGATGAAGCTTATTCACGCGTCCGCAATCAAGTCGGCCGATGAAGTCCGCGATCTGGAGCTTAAGTCGAACCAGATCGGCAGCATTGTATCGGTTATTCAGGAAATCACGAATCAGACGCAGCTGTTATCGCTTAATGCATCCATTGAAGCTGCACGGGCAGGGGAGCATGGCAGAGGTTTTGCCGTAGTCGCCAATGAAGTGAAAAAGCTGGCGGAGCAGTCGGCGCAATCCGCGTCCGAAATTACGGCGTTGATCCAGGAAGTACAAGGAACAACGATACGCGCCGCACATGCGATGAATCAAGGCGTGAATGATGTAGAGATTGGATCGGAGCTTATTAATGAAGCGGGCGAAGTATTTGGCCGCATGACCGCAACCTTCCAGGAGATCTCCAGTCAAATCCAAGAGGTGTCTGCCGCATCGGAGCAAATGTCCGCGGGGACGGAAGAGGTTACGGCGTCGATGACCGAGATTGTATCGATGACGCAAACCACGCATAACCATTCTCAAGATATTTCGCAGGGGGCCTCGAAGCAGCTGTCATCCATGAAGGATATTTCGGCGTCCGCCGAGGATTTGAGCCATATGGCACAGCATTTGCAGGAAGTGCTGTCGAAATTCAAAACGAATTAACAGGTTTTGATTATTTATATCGAAAATGGTACAGTATGGAAGGGTAGCCATCCAACGATTTTATAATCGTCATACAAGGAGAGATTGAGATGTCAGTTGATGCTTATTTGAACTTTGACGGAAATTGCCGTGAAGCGGCGGAGTTTTATGCCGAAGTATTTGGACTGGACAAGCCTAAACTGATGACGTTTGGCGAAGTTCCTCCCAACCCGGAATATCCTTTGCCGGAAGAAGCGAAAAACTTGATCATGCACACGCGCCTGAATATTGGCGGCAGCAACGTGATGTTCTCCGACGTATTCCCGGGCATGCCGTTTACGGTAGGCAACAATATTTCGCTGGCCTTCGTGGAGGAAGATGAAGCCAAACTCCGTTCGGCCTTCGATCGTCTGAAGGTTGGCGGCAACATCGCGATGGAGCTGCAGGAGACGTTCTGGAGCAAGCTGTACGGTCAGGTTACCGATAAATTCGGTATTCATTGGCAGTTCAATCTCGGAATTGGCGAATACTAACTAATAGTTATCTAACAAAAATAGAAGGAACCAGTAGTCTGTTTGGGCAGGTACTGGTTCTTTTTTTATACCGGAAAGGAGTATCGCATAAGGCATGATTAAGAAGATGACGCATTCCAATAAAGATGATTATAACAAGTCCAACGAAAGCTTCCTTGTAACCGGACGAATAATCCCCAAGTTTGAAAACGATCATTGGACCTATACGGAAGAGAGCTTTTCTGAACCGTACTTGAAGAAATATGAGAACGATGATATTGACGAATCGTATATGGAGCATGCCGAAAAGGCTGTTTTTTTCTACTACGCTGACGATAAATGCATTGGCCGGATTAAACTCCGTTCCAATTGGAACGGCTTTGCGCTTGTAGTAGATATCGGGGTATCCGCCAGCAGTCGTCAGCAAGGCATCGGAACCCGATTGCTAGAAAAAGCGGTCGAGTGGGCAAGGCAAAATCATCAGATTGGTCTTATGCTCGAGACGCAAGACGTCAATTTATCTGCATGCCGTTTCTATGCCAGGAATCATTTTATCATCGGCGGGGTGGATACGATGCTCTACTCCAAATTTTCCACGGCACGGGAGAAGGCTATTTTTTGGTATCGCAAATTTTAAATACGGTTTAGCAGAGAGTAGATGTAAGTATCATGCGCCTTCCCGTCTTGAACCATATAGTCCCTAAGAATGCCTTCTTGTTGAAACCCCAGCTTTGTCAGCAGATGATTCGAGGCTACGTTTTCCTTAAACACTACGGCACCAATGCGATTGAGCTTAAGCTCTTGAAATCCGAACCGCAGAACTGCGGAAATCGCTTCAGAGGCGTATCCATTCCTCCAGGATTCGGGAAGAAGCTCATATCCAACCTCGGCTCTTCTATGCTTGGGAGACCACTGATTAAAGCCGATGGTACCGATAAGATTCTTTGCTTCCTTACGTTCAATTCCCCAGCGAATGCCGCGCTTTTCCGCATAGCTTCTTGAGAAAAAATCAATAAGTGCCTGTGCCTGGTCCATATGCTCCAACGCTTCTTGTCCTTAATACATGGTAACCTGTTTGTTCGAAAAGCAAGCAAAGATGTCGGATCGATCCTCGCACGTGATCTCTCTTAATAGCAATCGGTCAGTCTCTAGAACAGGGAACATGCGGTTCCTCCTTCACGCTACTTTGCAAAACAAGAACAAATGTTCTATAATGGGCATATGACTACGACAAAGAGATTATCGAAGAGAGGTACTCCATTGGCTGAGCCGTTAAAAGATATGTACGACGAAGCTTTCCTGCGGCAATTCGCGGATAAAGTGCTGGCCGCTTATCCAGCGTTTGCGAAAGAGGCTTTTGTGACTGAAGTTATGAATGAAGAGTGGAACGAGCTGGCGTTGAAAGGGAGGATCAGGCAAATCTCAACGGTACTGGGCAGGCATTTGCCGGCAAATTACGGCGACGCGCTTGCAGTCTTGTATGCGATCTGCGAAGAGTGCAGCGGATTCCCGTATCTGTTCTTCCCGGATTTCGTTGAGGTGTACGGCGGAGCCGAGGAGCATTGGGAGCTGTCCATGCAAGCCCTGGAGAGATTTACTCCGAAATCTTCGGCGGAATTCGCCGTCCGCGTGTTTTTGCTGCGTGATCCCGAGCGTATGATGAAGCAAATGCTGACCTGGGCAAGCGACCCGAATGAACATGTGCGAAGACTGGCAAGCGAAGGCTGCAGGCCTCGTCTTCCATGGGGCCAAGCTCTTCCCGTCTTTAAGAAAGACCCTTCGCCGCTGCTTCCGGTACTGGAATTGTTGAAGGCGGATCCTTCGCTTTACGTGCGCAAGAGCGTCGCCAACAATCTGAACGATATCGCGAAGGATCATCCGGATGTTGTACTGGGCATAGCCCGGCGCTGGCAGGGGCAGGATCCTTACACGGATTGGATTATCCGTCATGCTTGCCGGAATCTGGTTCGCCAAGCACATCCGGAGGCGCTGGCTATTTTCGGTTATGCAATGTCCGATGATTCGACCCCCATTGTTACGTCCGCAGATCTGCAGGCCCGGCCTTCCATTCTGGCAATCGGCGATAGCTGCAGACTGGAATATGCCTTGCAAATCCAAGAGGGGGAGCCGATGCATCTTAGAATTGAATACGGAATAGATTTCGTGAAATCGGGCGGCAAAACTTCACGCAAGTTGTTCCTCTTATCAGACAAGACGGTTCCGGGCGGTTCAAAGCTTTCTGGCAGCAGGGTTCACCGGTTCGCGGAATTATCTACCCGGCGGCATTACGTGGGAGAGCACCGTATCGTGTTGATGGTAAATGGTATTGAAACGGCTTCCACGGTAATTGATCTGCGACCGCAAGCTGAATAGAGAGAAGAAGAGCTATGCCTTGGCATAGCTCTTTATTTCGAATTGGTAAAAGGCAGCCGGGTACGTCTCCATGGCAAGTCTCTCATTCACTAACGCAAATCCATGCTGTTCGTAAAATTGCCGCAGAGCAGCACGGTCGGCGGCACAGTCCAGCTTCAGAAATCTTTTTTGGGAGACTTCGGCAAGATTTTTCGCATACCCGATCATTCTGTCAGATAATCAGGTCTTCGCATATTTTCGCCTAATACACAGCTTGTGGAGGTATAAAGCCTCGCCCTCCGGGTCTTCCGGCCAGAAAAAGCTGTCCTCATCCTGCAAAATCATAACCCCGGCAATCTTACCATCCATAAAGGCCGCAAAAAAATTGTTTATCGTAAGTCCGTCCATCAAGCTGTGCGCTTGAAGATCGGCTTCATCCCACATCCGTTTTTTGTTAGCGGCTATCCAACTTGCGCCTTCCATTAAAACCTCAATAAACAGGTCAATCTCAGATTCGCGAATGCTTCGGATTTCCACGTATGGATTACCTCTTCCCCTGTGAAGTTAGTACGAGATCATTGCGCCCCGCTCGTCGAATACGGCAGAGGGATTCCAGGCCACTTCCCACAGGTTGTTCTCCGGATCGGCGAAATACGCCGTACGGCCTCCCCAGAACGCATCGCTAGGCTCTCTTAATATCGTACCGCCAATCTCACGGATTTGTTCAATGACCGAGTCTACTTGCGAAGGCTCGTCCAAGTTAATGGCAAATGAAACCGCACGGTAGCTATTTCTGTCTTGGGTAAAGGTTATTCCGGCATCCTTGGCGAGTTCTTCAATCGGGAATAGGGTCAAAATGACGCCTGCAGTCGTAAATGCAGCATAGTTATCCGAACTGTGGGCGGTTTCCTCCCAGCCAAGCTTCTGGTAGAAAGCACGAAGCGCAGGCAAATCGTAAGCACCAATCGTGATCAAGCTGACACGCTGAGGGATCATATAGGTTGTCCTCCTAAAAAATATGAAATATTGGAATATGGAACCAATTATACCGTTTAGGAATTTGGAGAGGCAATAGAGAAATGCGAACAGCTAGTTATGTTAAAAACCTTTTGCACGTAAATATATAGGTTGCAGCAGCGGTTGTAATTGTACGTTGAGCCTTTGGAGAAGCACGGGGAGGTGGAACGGTTGAAACGCCGGAAACCGATGAAAGGCGCTTTGGGAAACCAGAATAGACATAAATCCCAAATAAAAGGATTTGGGCAAGAAACGGGTACGGTTTTGCAGCTTCTGCAAGAGTTAAGGACGATTATACCAATTGTGCTGAAGGATGCTCCAACTCCCCAAGCAATCGCATACCTTCAGGAGCTTTTAAGCAGGGTGCTGAAAATAACGGAGTGCTCGAGAATAAAAAATGCGAACAAAGCCCGTCTGGTTGCCAGAATAGAGCTGGCACTAGTAACGGCTAAAATAACTCCTTTTGCAACCCTGAGCGTCGGTATTGCCTTACAGCAACTGATGAATGTTTTGTTGTCTATCGTGAGGCAGGGTTGTCTGGATCCCAGTTATACGTGCCGGTTCGTAACCATTATTTCTTCTATTCAGGCGATATTGGCGGATGCGTTAAGATGCCATTGCCAACCGGGTGCCACGGGAGCTACCGGGCCGGCAGGACCTGCGGGGCCTCAAGGTGCGCAAGGAGTGCAAGGTGCGCAGGGGGCACAAGGAGCTCAGGGGGCGCAAGGAGCACAAGGTGTGCAAGGGCTTGTTGGAGCAACCGGTGCGACTGGGGCGGTAGGTGATCCGGGAGTGACGGGTTCAACCGGTGCAACCGGTGAAGCAGGAGCAACTGGGCCAACAGGGGCTACCGGTGTAACAGGGCCAACAGGCAGTAGCGGAGGTGAAACCGGAGCTACAGGTAATACTGGCGCAACAGGAGCTACAGGTGCGACAGGTACAACGGGAGCTACGGGTTCGACGGGGGCAACGGGTGCAACAGGAGCTACAGGGGCTACAGGGGCGACGGGTGAAACGGGAGCTACAGGTGCAACGGGTGCGACGGGGACAGCGGGAGCGACGGGAGCAACGGGTGCGACGGGGGCGACAGGCGAGACGGGAGCTACAGGTGCCACGGGAGCGACGGGAGCGACGGGGACGACGGGTGCCACGGGGGCGACAGGCGAGACGGGAGCAACAGGTGCAACGGGAGCAACAGGTGCAACAGGAGCAACAGGAGCAACAGGAGTTACGGGTGCGACAGGGGCCACAGGAGCGACAGGGGCGACAGGTGCGACGGGAGCAACAGGAGCAACAGGAGCGACAGGAGCCACGGGCGAGACGGGAGCGACAGGCGCAACAGGAGCGACGGGTGCGACAGGCGAAACGGGTGCGACAGGAGCAACGGGAGTAACGGGCGCGACGGGGGCAACGGGAGCGACGGGCGAGACGGGTGCCGCGGGGGCGACGGGAGCGACGGGTGCGACGGGTGCGACGGGAGCGACGGGTGCGACGGGTGCCACGGGAGCGACAGGGGCCACGGGAGCTACAGGAGCCACGGGCGAGACGGGAGCAACA
>NZ_BILY01000066.1 GCF_004000805.1 Paenibacillus glycanilyticus NBRC 16618 | reverse complement strand
ATTAAGACCATTATGGTAATTCTCTTAACGGGTGTCCACTTTCCATTCTAGTTGCACTCGTTTCGTTACACTCACAAATCGGCTCAAAATGCCCAAATAACGTTACCTAGTTTCGTTACGCCCCGCAGGTGGGGCGCACCTCAACGGGTATCGCATGCCTTTACATCCCGCAGGTGGGGCTTGCCCCAATGGGCATCACACGCCTCTTCAACCCGCTAGCCACGTAGGTGGCAGCATGCCCCCAATTGGCATCGCAAGCTATCATCAGCCCGTTAGCCCTGCAGATGGCGCATGCCACAACCGGCGAATAAAAAAGGCTGTCCCATCAGCCATTGGCTTCTGGGACAGCCCCTCGTTAAAGTAGCTTATTCGGCCGACCCGAATTGCTGCCATGCAGTCTGGATTTCGTTGATGGCTTGATCTTTCTTCTTGCTGCCGCCGATGTAAGCCTGCATGATTTCGCCGAATTTCTGATGGAACGTATCGAGCGAGTAGTTAACCGACAGGTCGCCGGATTTTTGCGTTTTCAGGATCTCTTCCATTTGCTTAGGCATATCCAGGTCAGGAAGCGGAGCGTCCTTGATTGGCGGAATGACCTTCGCTACATTGGAGAACCATTGTTTGCCGTAATCCGAAGTGTACAGCCAGTTGAAGAAGTCGATCGCTTCACGGGCTACTTTGGAATCTTTGTTGATGCGAAGCGCTTGGTCCGCGCCTGTTACGATTTGCGCTTGCTCAGCCTTGTCGCTTACAGGGTAGCCAGCGATGCCGATTTGGATGTCCGGGCTGATTTTCTTGATCGCTTCTTCATCCCATGCGCCTTTACCCGTCATGAACGCTGCTTTGCCTTGCGCAAAGTCGCTTACTTCCGCATTGCTGTCGCGCTCAAGCGGCTTGTCCGTGCCATGCTTAACCGTCAGGTCGATGAAGTTGAAGAAATTGTCCTTCAGAACCGGATGATCGCTAAACGTTGTTTTGCCGTCGATGAATTGTTGTACCAGTTCTTTAGGTGCGATACCCGCATCCTCAGCTGCTGCGTTCACATAGTGTTGGAAGATGTGCTTCCATACCCACCACTCTTTATAAGCGTTGGCGAATGGCGTGATTTTCTTTGCTTCAAGCTTCGCGATATCGTCATTCAGCTCCGCGATTGTCTTAGGAGGCTCGGCGATGCCGGCATCCGTCAGAAGCTTCTTGTTGTAGATCAGCGTCATCAAGTTGCCTTTAACCGGCAGACCCAATACTTTGCCGTCCGAAGAAGTCATGTTCGCTTTAACGCCGTCTGTCATTGCAGCCGCAAGAGGCTCGTTAGTCAGATCTGCGCTGTATTCCGCGAATGTATCGATGTCGCCGCCAGCAGTCGTCTGGAATACGTCAGGCGTGCTGCCCGAAGCGATTTTGGATTTCAAAACTGTATTGTAATCGGCTTGCATGATTTCAAGGTTGATCGTTACGTTTGGTTTCACTTTTTTGTACTCGGCGATGTACGCGTTGAACGCATCCGTGTACTCCGGAGAAGCTGTGAACATATTAATCGTTACCGGTTTGTCGGAAGCCGCGCCATTACCCGCCGCACCACCGTTATTAGCTGTGTCGTTGCCACCATTGTTGCCGCCGCAAGCAGCAAGCATGCCGCCGACCAGCGCAAGGCTGAGCGACACCGAAGCTATTCTTTTGAACATTGTAACGCCCCCATTTCTCATAGTTGCCAGCATTCTGGCTTCCCGTCCTGATGGCGGGCTGCTCTATAGCTGACCTTATGCACACGTTTATCATAATGAATACGGATCGGGATAAAAATGCACATAAGTGACTAGTTAAGGGTAAAAAAGCGGAGTGTTGCCCCAGTTCACTTTTTATCCTTCCTTGCCAGCGGTTCGATACTCCGTCGGTGAAATGGAGAAATAATTCCGGAATGCTTTGCTGAAATAGTTCTTGTCCTTGTAGCCAAGCATCTCGGAAATATCCTGGATCTTCAGGCTTGGATCGTCAAGGAGCTCCTTCGCCTTGTCCATTCGAATACGCTGCACGTATTCATGGATCCCGCATCCGAACTGCTGCTTGAACAGCTTCATGATGTATTCCCTGCTCAGAAAATATTTATCGGCGAACATCGATATTTTAATGTCCTCATAGTACCGGTTGTCGATGTAGGCTTTAATGTCACCTATCTCGAAGGGACGATTCGCGGACAACGTCAGGCGGATCTGCTCCAGATAGAAGTGAAGCGCGTCCTCCAGCAGCCGGCTGAACTGCTCGTAGCTTGCAAAATCGTCGGACAGGCCCATGAAGCGAACCGGATGCTCCTCCATTAATGGTAGCTTGTCTCTTGGAACACCTAGCTCCAGCGACATATCGTTCATCAGTATAATGAACCGGCTAAGCGACTGGTCCGCGTCTCCAAGCGTGAACAGGTCCGCGCCGCCCCATTTCCGCAGCTCCTCGGAGAGGATCGATTTTGCCCCCGCCGTATTGCCAGACTCTAGCGCAGCGCGGAACATCTGCATCCGTCCCGTAACGGGATAGCCTTCATTCGCGGATTTGGTTACGGCATTGGCGACAAAATAACCCTTCAGCTTGAGCAGATCAATCCCGTTGATCGCGGCTTTGGCCGTCTCGTAAGAAGAGGCAATCTCCATAATGCTCTCGCAGGGCGTGCCGATCCCGGCCACGGCCACGATGCCAAGCAGATCCTGAAGCGCCGCCAGCGCTTTGTTCATCTGGTGCAGCGAACGATATGCGATATCCTCCTGGTAGGCGCCCTTCATCGTCAAAATAACGATAAGCTCGCGGTCCAGCTTGGGACTGGCGAAGCTGAACGCTTGAAAGTACTCGCCGGCAATCTCGTTCAGCATATTCCCCACGGCAAAATGAAGCAGGTCCACGTCCGAATGGAACCGGGCTTTGCGTATCTTCTCCATGTTGAGCATCCTAAGCACAACGACGGCAAACCGGTTGTCCGGATCATCCGCTCCGATCAGCGGAAGAAAAGCCTCGTTCGTCTGGCTGCGGAAGCTGCGGTCGATAATGGACAGATACATTTTCTCCTTCAGCTTGGGCAGGGACATATTGAGGGTAATATTGCGGTTAATGAACTCGCTCTCCCGTACGCGGCGCGCTTCCAGCAGATCTACCGCCTTGCGCAGCGCGGCATTCAGGTCCAGCCGGTTAATCGGCTTAAGCAGATAATCGACGACCTTGGAGCGAATGGCTTGCCGGGTATATTCAAAATCGTTATAGCCGCTAATCACGATAGCCGGCAGATCCGGGTAATCCTGCTCCAGCACCTGCAGCAGCTCCGCGCCGCTCATGCCCGGCATCTTCATATCCACCATCACGAGGTCGATCGAATGATTCGCGATCATCTCAAGGCCCATCTTGCCGTCCGTAGCCTCCAGCACCTCGTCTACGCCAAGCCCTTTCCAATCGCCCAGAATCCGAATGGCCTCGCGAAGCGGTTCTTCATCATCAATAATAAGAACTTTATACATATTGCCCGCCTCCCCGCGGTATTAGCATTTCCATCTCCGTGCCGGACGGACTCGTCCGGATGACCAGCTGCGAGCTTGTTCCGTACAGCAGCTTAAGCCGCGTATTCAGGTTAACCAGTCCCACACTTCTCTCTTCTTCCGTTCGTTCATTCCAATCACCCTCGAAGGATTGAAGCACTTCTTTCAATCTGCCCGGGGCAAAGCCCGGTCCGTTGTCGCTTACGATAATAAAGGCATGTCCGCCAGCCGCCCTTGCGTTAATCCGAATGGTGACGGGGCTGGAGACCATCTCGACACCGTGCTTGATCGCATTTTCCACCAAGGTTTGAAGCGACAGCTTCGGAAGCTCCAGCTCCTTCAGCTCCGGATCCCAGTCGATGACCAGCTGCAGCCTGCCCCCGAACCGCGCCTTTTGCAGCGACATGTACCGTTCGATATGCAGCAGCTCTTCGCTCGCGCGGACGATATCCTTGCCGCTGATGCAATACCTGAGCGTAAGCGCCAGCGCATCCACCATATCCGCGATATCGAAGCGTTCAGCCTTCAGAGCCTTGGTCGATATCGCCTGCAGCGCATTATAGAGGAAATGCGGATTGATTTCCGCTTCAAGCGCCTTCAGGATCGCATTTTTCTCCACCAGCTTCATCTTGTAACGCTCGTTAATGAGCTCATTCGTCTGGCTGACCATCTGGTTGAATTGACGGGACAAATAAGCCAGCTCATCCCGGCCGACCACCTCGGTAGAAGCCTCGAAATCCCCGGTACTAAAGCGCTTCATCTGCTGCGACAGCAACTTAAGCGGCTTGGTGACCGCATTGGAGAAATAGGTGATCAGCACAACAGCGAGCAGCAGGAACAAGAGACCAATCATAAAGTTCAAGTTACGGGTTGTTTTCGCGGCCGCGTAAAGCTCCGTATAAGGTATCGGCTTCACTAATTTCCAGCCTTCCTGCGCCCCAACGTTATAGACGACCAGATATTTGTTATTATCCGCCGAATTCCAGGTAAGGCCGCTCGCTTTCGTTCCATCCGTCTTGATTTGCTTCATAATGCCGCTGCCCTCCATCGACTCATAGAACGCTCTGTCATCGAGCGCGAACGGCTCGTTGTCGGGGCTTAGGAAGAACAAATGCTGGCCTTTGTCCTCGGGAATGTCCTGCATGATTTTGTTCATCGTGCTTTTGTTGTAATAGAAAGACACGACCGCCTGCGGCGCGCGAGTCGAAATCGACCGGAGCACCCGGTGATACGCCATAAAGCTGCGGCTCGGGTCCATATCATAGCCCCGTTCATCGTTCGACAAGAGGAAGGACTGATACGCCTGATTCGTTCGGCTGTCCATCGCCTGCTTGTACCAGGACATCGTCGGAATGCTGTCCGCCTGGCCCGACCGGATCTTGATATCGAAGTTCTCCTTGGCAATCGTGTAGTACGTGCCGCTCCGGACGAAATACAAATAAATCGCTTCGAGATCCTCATTGCTGCGGGAAAAGTACATGTTGCGGAGATAATCCTCCACGTACATTTTCGAGGCATAATCCGAAGACGCATGCGTAATGGCGAAAGCCAGCTCGTCGTAATTCACCTGCGGCAGCGACAGCTGCTCCATCCCCGCGAGGTAATCCTCCAGATTCTTGTTGACGAGAAGCAAATTGTTCGACGTGCTGGCAACGCTGTTGTTCAGCGCTTCCCGCTGCAGCATCTTGTACGAGATGAAGGTCAGGCACCCCACAACCAGAATAATGATCGTCGTAAAAAGCAAAATTAATTTGTTCACCAGCCGGCTGGACACACGCTCGGTCAAGACGCCCCAGCTTTTTGCGAAATGATTTGCGATAACCATCCACTCCCCCATACTCAAGGTGCCTGCGTACAGTTCACCTTTTTACCCCTAACAGATTTCATATATCCATTTTGGCTGCCTTAAGGCGCAATTATAATACTCAGTATATCGAATAAGGTACTGATGTATAGTCGGCTAACGACAACAAGACACACTAGGCGACAACTGACGACATCGAGAAGAGGTGCAAATATGTTTAAGAAAATGGGGAGAAAAGTGAGCGAGAAAGTCGAGTTCGGGCTGTTCACGCTGCCGGTTCTCATCTGTATCGCGATCGCCTTCTACATTCCGTTCGCGATGACGATCCGCTATTCCCTAACCAAATGGAACGGGATCTCCAAGCATCCTAAATTTATCGGACTTGATAACTTCAAGCAAATTTTCCTGCATGACACGAACTTTACCCAATCGGCATGGTTCACGATTAAATACGCGGTTCTTTACATTGTGCTCATTAACGTGTTTGCGATCCTGCTGGCACTGGTGCTCGACATGAAGCTCAAATCGACGCCTTGGCTGCGTGCGGCATTCTTTATCCCGTATATCCTGAGCCTTGTTATCGTCGGCTTCATCTGGAAATTCATCTTCATGCAAGGCTTCGAATCGCTTGGCGCAAGCACGGGCTGGGGCATCTTCAAGCTCAGCTGGCTCGGCGAACCGGGACTAGCCTTTATCTCCGTCCTGTTCGTATCCATCTGGCAGTCGATCGGCTTTTATCTGGTGATTTATATCGCCGGCCTGCAGTCGGTGCCGGATGATCTGAAGGAAGCCGCTACCGTTGACGGGGCTGGCCCAGTCCGCCGCTTCTTCAGCGTGATCCTGCCGCTTCTGGCTCCGTCGATTACGATCTCGGTCTTTATGGCCCTGACGAACTCGATCAAAGTATTCGACGTGATCCTGTCGCTCACCGGCGGCGGTCCCGGCGGCACGACTTACAGTATCGCTTACGACATCTACCGCGATACCTTCCAGAACAACCTGTACGGCTATGGTACGGCGAAAGCGCTGATCCTGTTCGTTGCCGTGCTCATCATTACCGTTATTCAATTGACGATCTTCAAACGCAGGGAGGTTGAGGCATAATGAACCGTCAATCCAAAGCCGGACGCATCACGCTTGAAGTGGTGATGGTCCTTCTGTCTCTGTTGTTCCTGTATCCGCTGTTCCTGGCGATCATCAACTCGTTCAAGAGCTTTGGCGAGGTTATGAGAGACGTCATTGCTCTTCCGACCAAGCTGTCGTTCGGCAACTACGAGCATGTGTGGAATGTGATCAACTATCCGAAGCTGTTCCTTAACAACTTCGTCATCACCGGTCTTGGTCTCGTGGGGATTATCCTCGTTTCCTCGATCGCGGCTTATAAGCTTGCACGCACGAAATCGAAATGGAGCGGCTTGATCTACATGCTCTGCATTATGCCGATGCTGATTCCGTTCCAATCGATTATGCTTACCGTTCTGAAATTGTCCCAAAAGCTCTACATTACCGAAAGCACTTGGGGACTTGGCCTTTTGTACTGGGGCTTCGGCGCACCGCTGGCCGTGTTTATCTACCATGGTTTCGTAAAAGGGATTCCGAAAGAAATCGACGAGAGCGCAACGATTGACGGCGCTTCCGGCTTCCGCCTCTTCTTCAGCGTGATCTTCCCGCTGCTGAAATCGGTAACGACAACGATCGTTATTATCGACGTGATGTGGATCTGGAACGACTTCCTGCTGCCGCTCCTTATGGTTAACGGCTCGCCGGATACGAAGACGCTGACGCTTGCGGCTTACACCTTCGTTGGCCAATATACGTCGGACTGGCAGTATGCAATGACTGCTATGGTGATGGCCGTTCTTCCTTCAATTGTCGTGTTTATCTTCCTGCAAAAATATATCGTTAAAGGCGTTGTCGCCGGCGCCGTTAAAGGTTAATGGCATTAATGCCCATCCGCTCCTGCCGCATCCATGCATGCGGCAGGCCGGGTGGGCATTTTTTTGCGTCTATCGTCAGCTAAAGCTGGCGATTCGACAGAATCGCTCTTTTTTAGAACGATTATCGTAACTTTCGACAAAAAGTGATACACTATCGATTAGTAAGAATTGGGAAGGAGCATTGCCTACCATTTATGATCTACAAGATCCGGCCTCGCAAAGGCTTTAAGCTATCCTCTATCATTTCATTTGTCGTTATCCTGTCTGTTCTGATCACAATCTTCATCAGCACCGTTATTGGCTATAATACCGAGCGGAAATCGCTCTTCAATAATACAATCGAGTTAAACGGCATTGCGGCGCTGAACTTAAGCAAAACCACGCAGTCGCTTGTGATCTCCATGCAGAAAAGTCTCGAAGTAACCGCGAATTACTTCTCGGACACTGAGCTGAACGACGAGAATGTCTTATCCCAGTTGGATTTCTTCATGGGAACAAGCCCTTACTTCAACTCGCTGACGATTGTGAACAAGAACGGCGTTATTGTCTCTACTTCGCCGAACAACCTGAATCTGATCGGCAGCAAGCCGACCTCGGAAGCAACGACGGAATCGCTCCGGCTGAAGAAGCCGTATATCTCGAAGCCGTTTCATGCGATAACGAACCGCTTAATCGTAATGGTAAGCTCGCCGATCTTCGACCGTAACGGCAATTACAAGGGTTTTGTCGGCGGGTCGATCTACCTGCAGCAGGCGAATATTTTCCGCGATATTCTTGGCGTTCAGGCGAGTACAACGAGCGGTTCCTACTTCTATGTGGTGGATTCCTCCGGCTACCTGATCTATCACCCGGACAAAGACCGCATCTCGGAAAATGTGAGCGGCAATCCGGTTGTTCAGAAGCTGATGAAGGGAATGGCCGGCGCGCAGCGCGTCATCAACTCGCAGGGGCAGAATTTCCTCGCGGGCTTTGCGCCGGTACCGGCCGCGGGCTGGGGCATCGTGTCGCAGACTCCGCAGAATCATATTACGAATATCTCGGAAAATGTCATTCAGGAGATGGTGAAATTCTCGGCGCCGTTCGTGCTGCTGCTCGTCATCCTCTCATTCTGGCTGTCCCGCAAGCTGGCCCACCCGCTTAACCGGCTGGCTACTTACGCCTCCCGCCTCTCCGGCGGAGACGAGAAGCTGAAGCCGCTTCAGGCGGACGTCAGCTGGAACTATGAGGCGAATCAGCTCGTCGATACGGTAGCCGTCGCCTTCAACAAGCTGCGCGCGCAGAAGGAAGAGCTGCATGCCGAAGCGAATACCGATGCGCTCACTGGCCTGACGAACCGCCGGACCATGGGCGCGATCACTACCTTATGGAAGCAGCAAGGCACGCCGTTCTCCGTCATTATTATGGACCTCGACCATTTCAAGAACGTCAATGACCGGCATGGCCATCAGATGGGCGATGAGGTGCTGAAGTTTGTGGCAGGCATCATGGTAAGCGAGAAGGGGCCGGAAGATTACTGCTGCCGGTTCGGCGGCGAGGAGTTTACGATGCTGCTGCCACATGCGACAGAGGCTGAGGCCGTTCAGGTGGCGGAACGCATCCGGCTGCGGATCCAGCAGTCCGTTACGCCAATTGGCGAATCGGTAACCATGTCCCTTGGGGTCGCGACCTTCCCCGATGCGGCGGAGGAAGTCGTCGAGCTGTTCAAATTCGCCGACCAGGCGCTCTACCAAGCCAAGCGCGACGGCCGCAACCGCACGGTTGCCTACAGCAGCCTGATGAATATGGCGCGAATTTAATTTAAGGCTGCCCGCCTTCAGGTGGGCAGCTTTTTTGTTCGCTGCGGCTCGGGCAGCGAAGGCCAGAGCGGACACCGGCTGGCCCATCTGCCTCTGCAGCAGGCTTTTTGCCTGCTATTCCACTACCAGCAGGCATCGATCGGCCCTCCTGCCTACTGCAGCAGGCTTTTTGCCTACTACTGACTACTTCCTTACCCCACATCGGTTCGCTCGCCCCGCTGCAACTCGGTTTTTTCCTCTTATTCGCCCGCTTTCTCCCCTCTTCGTCTCGCTCGCCCCGCTGCAACTCGCTTTTTTCCTCCTATTCGCTCACATCCGCACCTCTTCGGTTCGCTCGCCCCGCTGCAACTCGCTTTTTTCCTCTTATTCGCTCACTTCCGTCCCGCCTCAGCTCTCTCGCCCCGCTGCAACTCGTTTTTTTCCTCTTATTCGCTCACATCTGCGCCTCTTCAGCTCGCTCGCCCCTCTGTAACTCGTTTTTCCCCTCTTATTCACTCATATCCGCACCTCTTCAGCTCGCTCGCCCCGCTGCAACTCGCTTTTTTCCTCTAATTCGCTCACTTCCGAGAACCGGTAGAGGTAGGTGACGTTTGACGGAACTACCTAGCTAAACATCTAGTTACTTTCAAGTATTGCCACCTTCCTACGTTGAGTTCGTCCGCATCATGGGTGCCACTACCCGCTATCCAACAATCTGATTACTTTCGAAGAACCACCGTCCGCCTACGTTGAAATTCATCCGCATTATGGTGCGCCGCAGCCCGGTAACCTTCACTCCATTGCCCCGCTATCTTCTAACGCGGCGGCATTTCTCATACCTTAACTACAACTACTTTAAGAGAAGGAGACGGAAGCCTTGAATTATTATATTGATGTGGAACCGGGCGTTAGTCTGTACGTGGAGGACACGGGCGTAGGGAAGCCGATCCTGTTCCTGCACGGCTATCCGCTGGATCACCGTATGTATGAGTACCAGATCAACGAGCTGCCCAAGTACGGATACCGCTGCATCCGGATGGATCTCCGGGGCTTTGGCAAATCGGATTCCCCGTGGGAGAGCTACAGCCTGGACCGAATGGCCGATGACGTGCGCTGCATTATTGATACGCTAGGCTTCAAAGAGCTTACCCTTGCTGCCTTCTCAATGGGCGGTGCGGTAGCCGTCCGTTACATGGGGCGGCATGCCGGTCATGGCGTCAGCAAGCTGCTCCTATTCGCCGCGGCGGCCCCTTATATTACGAAGCAGCCCGGATTTCCGCAGGGCATGCCGCCCGAAGGACTGGATGCCCTCATCGGACTCGCGTACCGCGACCGCCCGCTTATGCTGCAGGAATTCGGCAAGCTGTTCTTCCATAACGAACCAACGCCGGCGTTCAGGCAATGGTTCGATTCCGTGCAGCTTGACCAGTCGCCTCGGGCTATTATCGCCTGCGGATATACGTTAAGGGATGAGAATGTGAAGGCTGATCTGGCACGGATCAAGGTGCCGACGTACATTTTCCACGGGGTGTATGACCGGATTTGTCCGTTCGAGCTGGCCATTATAATGAAGGAAACCATCCCGAACTCTATCCTGCTCCGGTTCGATAACAGCGGTCACGCGATTTTTTACGAGGAGCTGGATCTGTTTAATGCCTGCCTGCTGGAGGCTTTGCGGTATTAATTTCACATCGTTAATTAAGCTTCCGCCAGCTTTAATACGGAGGCTTTTTCCCATGGCCGCAAGGACAAAAGTATTGTTTTTCCCTCCGAACATGGAGATTCTGTAAAAATAGGTTTACAATAAAAGAAAAAATTGTACTCTGACGTACTCTTTAGGATGTGACTGACATGACCCAGCCTTACTCGTGGAAACGCAATTTGATCGTTTTATGGATTGGTGTTTTCTTTTGCAGCACGGCCTATTCGGTATCTATTCCGTTCATTCCGCTGTTCCTGCACAATGATCTCGGAGTGAATAGCCATCTGGAAATGTGGTCGGGATTCGCGTTTGGCATTACGTTTCTGGCCAGTGCGCTTATCGCGCCTTATTGGGGATCTCTAGCTGACAAATATGGCCGCAAGCCGATGCTCATTCGTTCGGGCTTCAGCTTAGCGGCACTTTATTTCATTACGTTCTTTATCCATGATCCGTATGTATTCCTGGTGCTGCGGGTGTTCCAAGGCCTGCTTGCCGGCTACGTGCCGGCGGCTATCGCCCTTGTCGCAACGAATACGCCCGAAGAAAAATCCGGCTACGCCCTTGGCATCATGGCAACCTCCGGCGCAACTGGCGGCATTATGGGACCGCTCATTGGCGGTACGGTCAGCCATTATATCGGGAACCGGGAATCGTTCGTTTTCTCCGGCTGTATCGTGCTTGTGGCTGCGCTTATCGCAACCTTCTTCGCCACGGAACATAAATTCAACCGCTCCGGCGTGCGCTCCTCCGTCTTGGATGACCTGAAGCATGCCTCGCATAATAAAGCTTTCCTAACGCTCCTTGGCATGTCCGGACTTGCGATGTTCTCGGTTATGATTCTCGAGCCGCTGCTTACCGTCTATGTACTGCAGTTAGGGACGAATGAACAGGATGCTTCGCTCCAATCCGGGATTGTGTTCTCGGCCGTCGGGATTGCGACATTGATCGCCGCTCCGCAGTGGGGTAAATTCGGTTCGAGAATCGGGTTCTCCAAGGTGCTCTTTATCGGCTTGCTTGGCGGCGGGATCGGCAACTGCCTGCAGTTTTTCGTTGGGCATATCGCCGAGTTCGGAATACTGCGCTTCGTATACGGCCTGTTCTTCGCCGGGGTTACCCCGGCTATTAACGCGATGATCGTGAAGTCGACGGAGACAAGCTTCCGCGGACGAGCCTTCAGCTTGAACCAGTCGGCTACCCAGTTCGCCACCATGCTGGGACCTGTTATCGGGGGCGTGCTGGGCGGCATCATCCCGATTAAATGGGTGTTTATTATTAACGGCGTTATGCTGATGATTGCCGCCATTCTGGTGAAGAGACAGCATATGGAGGAAAAAATGGCCGCCTCCAAAGCCGCCGCCGAGCAGTCCTAAGCTACGTTAAGGATAATCTAGAATATTCCCCCACTCCGCATATATAATGGTAGAGTGATTGAATCTACCTATGGAGAGGAATGGTAAGATTGTTCGGAAAAGTAGCTGCCGACATACTCGGCCTCAGCGATATCGGGTCGGTTATCCGGCCGGAGAATTATGATAAGGTGGATTCTGATGATTACGTCATGCACGAAGACGGTGAAAAGATTTATTTTCTGATCAAATCCAAAACCGATGAGTATTGCTTCACCAACTTCGCCCTTATTCATCTGGACGGCACCAGCGCGGTCAGCAAGAAACGAATGCTGCACCGTTACCCTTACGCGACGAACAAGATCAGCAACGTAGCGCTGGAGACGGCCGGCACGGTCGACTTGGACGTCGAGATCAAATTCTCGATTGGCTCCGTACCATTCTCCATCGACGTGAATAAGAAGCATATCGAGCAAGTGAAGGACTTGTACAAATCCCTATTCAAAATATCCGAAATCCACCATGAGAACGAAATTAGCCTTAGCTTTGCCCGTCAAAGCCTGGAGCTCGCTTCCTCGACGTTAAGCCATGCCCATAAAGGCGACTACGATGTAGCCGATACGTTCAACAAGCTGAACCAATCCGCCTTCAACTGGCTCGAGGGAGCTCAAAAGCAGTACAAAGTAAAAGATTTCGGCGCCATCTTCGATCGTTATATCAATCTTTAATGCGCTAAAATAAAACGCCGCCCTATGAAGGGCGGCGTTCTTGCGTTTGGCGGGCATGTTCCGGCTTGGTCTTGATCAGAATCAACGGGCTATGCCGAGGTAAATCGCTATCCCTCCCCAGCCGAACGGCTTGCTGATAATACACTGCACCATATGCAGGATATACGCACATTTGCAGGCCGATACAAGAGTTACGCTGCACAGAATGCAGGATATTGCGTCCATTCGAGCCGATTAGGGCTATAAATCACGAATATGATGCATTCCGTGCAGTATAGTTCAGGTTACTGGGGCAATGTGCATCTTTATCCTGCATTTCATGCAACGTAGGCGAGCGGCGGTGCTTCCCAACTGCATAGTGCAGCTTCAATGCTCGAGCAAATGCTCGAGCAACAACTGCTCCTACCCGCCGCAAATTGCCCGCATCGCTAACCGCTGCACCTTCGCTGCACCTTGGAGCTCCCGCTAAACCCGTAGCTCCATATGCCGGATCCGCGAGCTCTCCACTTGAATCGTGGAATGCTGAATGCCGAAGCGCTCCTCGATCAGCTTGATCGCCGCTTGCAGCACTCCCTGGCAGTCCGTTCCGTCTGCCACCTGCAGATGGCAGCTTAAGGAATCCAGGCCGGAAGTAATCGTCCAAATGTGAAGGTCATGCACGTCAACGACGCCGCCGATCTCCCCAAGCGCAGCGCGCACTTCCTTCTCGTCCACGTTCACCGGAGTCCCTTCCATCAGAATGTGGACGGTATGCTTCAGCACGCTCCAGGCGCTTTTTACGATCAGCAGGGCAACAACCATCGATATAATCGGATCGGCAATATTCCAGTCGAACAGGTAGATCAGAAGCCCCGCAAGCACGGCCCCCACCGAGCCAAGCGCATCGCCTAGCACATGTAGGTAAGCGCTTCGAACGTTCAGGTTGTTATGGACATCCCCTTTGCGGAGCAGCGCCCAAGCGCTTGCGAGGTTGGCGAGCAGGCCGATTGCCGCAATCAGCATCATCGAGCCGCTGGCCACGGACGGCGGATCAAACAGACGGCCAATGGCTTCCCAAATAATAAATACCGAGATAACAACAAGCGTAATCCCGTTAAATAAAGCCGCCAAGATTTCAAACCGGTGAAAACCAAACGTGCGGACCGCCGAAGCCGGGCGAGCCGCGAACCATACCGCTACAAGGCTAAGCACCAATGCGCTCACGTCGCTCAACATATGCCCCGAATCGGACAGAAGCGCAAGGCTGTTCGTCACGAGTCCCCCAACAAACTCCAGTACCATGATGCCTGCTGTAATGATTAAGGCAATAAATAATCCGGTCTTGTTGCCCGTCATATCAAAATGATGATGATGCCCGTGATGCCCATGGTCATGACCATGATGCCCGTGACTATGCCCATGGCCTTGGCCATGTTGATGTCCGCCGCTGCAGCTGTCCGCATGATCCTTGCCGGAATGCGAATGCTTATGCTCTCTTTCTGGATGATTATGTTCATGACTCATAAGACTGGCACCTCACTTGAAATATATGAACAACTATTCATATGTTTATGATGCCGTAATCGCCTTCTTTTGTCAATCCATGGATAAGCTTTTTTCGCTCAATGCACAATCCGCCCGGCCTTGGGATTTGACCAAGACTGCGGGCGGAACGGATCTGGAAGTTATGGATTGTTCGTATGCTGCACGTTTTGCAGCTTCTGGGACGCCTTGCCTTTGCCGTAACGGACCTGGTTTTTCTTCTGCTTGGCCTGCGTGGCATGAACCTTTGCCACAAATTCGCTAGTCGATTCCATGTTCGAATCCCCTCCTTTGCCATTAAGTAGGGTATCCGCGGAGAATTCACCTTATGCGTCCAGCGGCTCGACTGTTACAGCACCTTGGATAAAAAAGCTTTCGTCCGCTCCTGACGCGGCTCGTCGAACAGCTGCCGCGGAGCCCCTTCCTCCACAATCATGCCCTGCTCCATGAACAGCACCCGATGCCCAACCTCCCGGGCAAAGCCCATCTCATGCGTAACGATGACCATCGTCATTCCTTCCGCGGCTAGCTCCTTCATAACGGCAAGCACCTCGCCAACCATCTCCGGATCAAGCGCCGAAGTTGGCTCATCGAACAGCATAATGCGCGGCTCCATGGCAAGCGCCCTTGCAATCGCAACCCGCTGCGCCTGGCCGCCGGACAGAGAGGCCGGGAACTGTCCCGCTTTCTCGCCAAGACCCACCTTGCCAAGCAGCGATAGCGCAAGCTCCTCGGCATTCGCCGGCTCCAGCTTCCGCACCTGCACGGGTGCAAGCGTAATATTGCGCAGCACGCTTAGATGGGGAAACAGATTAAATTGCTGGAAGACCATCCCCATCCGCGATCGTATCTCGGTAATAGAAGACCCGGCATCCAGCAAGGAGCGGTCTTCAATCCGAATCTCGCCGCGCTCCGGTCTCTCCAATCCATTCAGGCAGCGCAGCAGCGTTGACTTTCCCGAGCCGGAAGGGCCGATAATAACAACAACCTCCCCCGGCGCTACCTGCATGGACACGTCCTTCAGGACGGTATTCGCTCCAAACGATTTATGGACTCCCGTTACTTCAATAATCGGTCCCGCCGTCATCCCGCCACCCCCTTCTTCTCCATCCAGCCCAGCAGCTTGCTAAGCGAGTAGGTCAGAATCAGATAGATAAAGGCGGCCGCCAGATACGGCTCCCATACTCGCAAATATTGACCGCGCATCACATTGCTCCAGTACATTAATTCCGGCGCAGCGATGAGAGCAACAAGCGAGGAATCCTTAATGAGCACGACAAATTCATTGCCAAAGGCCGGTATCATCCGCCTAACCGCCTGCGGCAAGATAATAAACCGCATCGTCTGCCCGCTTGTCATCCCCAGCGATTGCGCCGCTTCCGTCTGGCCTTTATCAATCGACTGGATGCCGGCTCTGTAAATCTCCGCCGTATAGGCGGCCGAGTTCAAGGCAAGCGCGGTAATCGCCGCTACAATGGCATCGGTATGTCCAATGCAAGCGGGCACAAGCCCAAAATGCACGATCAGAATTTGAACGTATAACGGCGTACCGCGAAAAAAATGAATATATCCGCTCGTTGGCCAGCTGAGATACCATCTGGACGACATTTTACCGAAGCTGACGGCCAGCCCCAGAATGGAGCCCAGCACTATCGCAAGCGCAGAGATCCCAATCGTCAGCGCGGCCCCTTTGAGCAATAACGGAATATAGTCGACAATGATATCGAATCGAAAATGCATGCGCTCGTCCTCCCCAGTCAAGAAAAAAGCATGCGCAACCTGAACCCATTACGCATGCCTTATGCCGCTTACTTCGCGTTTAGCACATTGTCGATGTTCGGCTCTTCCCCGAACCATTTTTTATAAATCTCCGTATACTTGCCGTTCTCGAGCACCGTCTTGATTGCCGGATCCAGCTTCGCCTTCAGCTCGCTGCCGGTCGGAAGCAAAATGCCGTAAAACTCCGATCCAAAGCTCGCTGTATCCATAATCGCCTTCAGCTTGCGCTCCGGATTGTTCTTCATATATTCGCGGACAATGGCAATATCGGCCACAACGGCATCCACTCCGCCCGAGTCAAGCTCGAGCATCGCTACCGCGTTGCTGTCGAACCGCTTCAGATCGGTATTGTCATTGCCCATAATGCCGGACATCAACGTATCCGCCGTCGTGGACCCCTGAACCGCCACCTTCTTGTCTTTCAGGTCGGCCGCGCTTGCGACCGTGCTGTCTTCCTTCACCATAATCATATTGGTAGATTCAAAGTAAGGAACGGAGTAGTCGTAAGACTCTTCCCTCTCCGGCGTGATGGATACGCTCGATAACCCCGCATCATAGCTTTTGCCGGATTGCACCTCCGTCAGCATCGCGTCCCAGCCGGTATTCGTAATGGAATACTTCAGTCCCGCTTCATCCATAACCGCCTTCAGAAAATCAACGTCAAAGCCCGTAATCTTATCCTTATCCATAAATTCCATTGGCGCATAAGCCGCGTCGGTCGCGAACTTGTACACCTTCTCGCTGGCATTGCTGCTTGGCTTATCGCCGCCGCTTGCCGTATTGCCGCCGTTTTCCTTGTTGGCCCCGCATGCTGCCATCGTCATGATGAGAATTCCTGCTGCCAGAAGTACCGATAACCGCTTCCCCATGGTCCATTCCACCTCTCTCAACATTGGCCTAGCACAAATTGAGCTGCTCGTGCAATCTATCAATCAGCTAGCAATTTATCAAGATTTTAGCAGGTAAGAACGGTTTAGCGCAATGCTATATGTAAGTTATTATAACATTTAAATAACATAGCGCTTAAAAGTCCAAATGCGTCAACGCGGTGTTCACGCTCATCGCCGCTTTGCTCCCGCCGGCAGCCGCAACTACAAGCTGGGCGGGCGAGATTGTCGCTGCATCGCCGGCTGTGTAGACATGCTCTACCGTTGTTTTTCCGTAATCGTCTATCGCCAGACCACCGCTTTCATTTAATCTGCAGCCTAATTTCTCGGCAACACGGATCGGGAGATACCAGTCGGACGTTACAAAACCTCCCGTACGGGCCACTTCCGTCCCGTCGGCAAAAACGATCTTTTGCAGGCGGCCGCTTTTTCCCCTCAAAGAAGCAATTCGCTGCTCGAAGATCCGTACGCCCCGGCTCAGAAGCTTCGCCCGCTGCTGCGGCTCAAACGATCCAACCCCATTGGTGCACACAATCAGATCTTTGCTCCAGTTGTAGACCGTGGATACCATTGAGAACCGGTGAGACTCATTCTCCGAGATCACCGCAAGCGGCTGGTCTCTCATCTCCCATCCGTCGCAGTAAGGACAGCTGAACAAGGACGAGCCGTAATAATCGGCAACACCCGTTATGTCGGGCAGCTTTTCTTTTAGTCCAAGCGCAAGAATAATCGTACGTGCCTGATACACCTCACCGGTACTTGCCTGCACGAGAAACAGGGCATGCCCCCGCTTCATCATATCGACGGCCTTTTTCCGAACCACTTGAACGGAAGGATATTTGCTTATATCTAGATGCGCGGCCCGCCGGAACTCATCGGGCTTCACGCCGTCCCTTGTAATAAATCCATGCGACTCGCGCGTTACCGCATTCCGCGGCTTATTATCATCAAACAGCACAACATGCCGTCTCGCTCTTCCCAGTACAAGCGCCGCATTAAGACCAGCCGGTCCGCCTCCGATAATGGCACAGTCATATAGCTTCATCTATTATCACTCCTTAAAATCCCTGCTCGTTATTGGTTAAGTATGGCATCTTTAGGCAAAAACAAAACGTTTTAGAAGGAACAAAAAAACCGCGGCACATAGGAAGTCTTGCTTCACTTAGTACGCGGTTTGTTCGTCATTTATGCTTCGTTAGGGAGAAATGCGGGAAAAAATTTATCCTCGAATCGGGTGGAGAGTACGACCAGCGTTGAAGAAAATCCGAACGTATGGCATTTCTCAAGGAAGCCCTCCAAGGTCTCGCTTGTTTCCGTCACGACCTTCAGCAAATAATTGAACTCCCCGCTTGTACGGTAGAAATCCACAATCTCGGGCGCAGCCTCGCTAAAAGCCTCGAATTCCTTGCAGCTGTTCGACTTAAACAGTACAAACGCCGTTGTATGCTTGCCAAGCTTGGATAAAGACAGCTCTGCCCGGTAGCCCGTAATGACCCCCTGCTCCTCGAGCTTTCGAAGCCTCTCGGTAACAGCCGGCTGCGACATGGCGATCATGCGGCTCATCTCCGAGATCGTAATCCTGGCGTTATCATGAAGGATCGACAGTATTTTTCGATCAATTTGGTCCATGAATGGAATCACCTCTTAATTAAAGGTTTTGGACAGCTACTAACGTAATAATTAAGTTTTCGGGCGTCAAACTCCTTCATCCTCTTATGTAAATTGTAAGCCGATTCCAATAAACTGTCACTAATAACCAATGAAGGAGATGGATAACGATGACTGCTACTATTAATGAAACAAATAGAACGAATGGATTAAGCTTTTTCACCACGGGAGATGGCGTTCGGCTTGCTTATCGGCTGGAAGGGGCCGCCGGCAAGCC
>NZ_BILY01000065.1 GCF_004000805.1 Paenibacillus glycanilyticus NBRC 16618 | reverse complement strand
TATTCAAGCAATCTCGTTGCATGCACCTCGAAATCACAGAGAAGAATGTTAAGTCACTAGCTTCTTGCGATTGCCTAATTTAGAGGCTACGGAATAGGATCCGTACCCTATTAATCTCACAAAATCCATTCTTTCATTAGTAGATTAGCCTTGCCGTTTGCTAACAAACTCTCATATCTTGTATGAGGTTCATTGAAAGGAGGAAAAAAATATGAGTTGTGGTTCTGTTGGAGGTTTTGGTGGAGCTCCAAGCATTCTATTCCGTCTCTCTCCAGGGGTACGTGTAGACGTTGTATTTGACCACACTGGTCCAAGAGGGATTCAAGCCACATTCCTTGGATTTGAAGGGAATTCTGCACTGTTCTTGGTCGATAATGAAGTCTTGTTCATTAATCCTCGTAGCATTCAAGCAATCTCGATTCATTCATCTCGTCGTTAAGTCAAATCCATTCTGTAGGTGCCTATTTAAAGGGTACGGAATATAATCCGTACCCTTTTACCATGAGATACGCAGCCCTGCCAAGGCATTACATTTTGGAAAGGAGAGTAACACGAAATGAGTAAAGAAGATGAGTTCGTAGACTTCCGAGACCAATTAAAGAAATTGAAAAATGAGAAAAAGAACAAAAGCAACTGGGATCAAGAAGATGTAAACGATGTGATAAAACGTGTGAAGTCTGAAATGCTGCCAGTTATCACAGCATTTGTTGATACGGATCGCACTTTAGAAATACAATCGAATAGATCTCGAGCTATTTATATCTCGTATGCAAACTCAAGGGTATATGGTCTATTGGTGTCGGCAACCAGTTTAGATCGCATCAACATCGATGCTGTGTTTGATTCGTATTCGACCCGTATATACTCAGGAAGTTTCATCGAAAAAGAGATTAAAACCGCAGTTAAAAATGCATTGTTAGATTGGTATCGCAGAATTATCTGAATGTAAGAGATATATTGATTTGATAACTTAAAAGCCTTCCGCAAACTTCGCGAAAGGCCCCTAATTGTGGGGCTACGCATGTCCGAATACTTGCGCGGAATGCATAGCCCCCCCCCGTATGTTCATCCGTACCATTCAACGTTAACAAAACGTTGATGTAACGGGCTTTTCGTAAAAGAATGCTGATGAAGGGAATTGAACCCCCGGCCTACGCATTACGAGTGCGTTGCTCTACCCCTGAGCTACATCAGCGAGACAATATTTAGGATACTTATTTTAGGGGTAAAAGTCAACCGCTTAAATCATTCGACATTTTGCTGTTTTATTCGTTATTTCCCGAGGAATAATGCTCCAGGATCTGCTTTAATACCCGCTCGCATTCAGCCGCCGTCTGCCATCTGCTGTCAAGAAGCCCCTTAACGAAGCTCCTGATTTCCGGCTCAAGCGCAAGCTCCTCCTCCCAGCCGCGTTCCTTCTCGCCCTCCAGAGGGGTATATCCGGCATACATCAGGAACAGGAAAAGATGCCCGAGCCCATATAAGTCGCTGGTCCGGTCTGGCTGGCGCATGCGGAACTTTACCGCTCCCCAGCTGTCCGCGAATCCGCTTGGTTGACCCGAATCGTCCCGGCCGTCAGGGTTCTCTTCCCCAATCCTGCAGGCCAAGCCTAGATCAATTAAATAAATCCCCTTTTCATTCATTACAACGTTCGGGATCCGCACATCCCGATGCACATAACCCTTCTCATGCAAATGCTTCAAGGGGGATAATAAAGCTTCTACGATTCGCAGGGCTTCCAACTGCGTGAAGGTTCTCGCCTCAAGCAGAATAGCCTGTTCAGCCGTAATGCCTTCCACATAAGTCATAACAAGCGCTTCTTCCCTGCGGTGGACTGTCCAGTCCAACCGCTTCGGCATTTGCGGATGATTAAGCTTTTGAAGAATATCGGCCTCCCGCCTCAGCAATCTCCTGCCGGTCTCGCGCTTGCTTGGTTTTGCCCGCTTCAGCAGAACGGCTTCTCCGCTCCTCAGATCCGTGCAACGATAAGCTTGACCATAGCTGCCCATCCCTAGAAATTCCTCGATCCGGTAAGTCCTGCCCCAGACCATCCCATGTCCCAGCGGATAGTCCATCCAATTATTCATCCATTGCTTCCACCAGATAGGAATCCCTCCTTACCCTTTGCATACGGGATAAGAGCAGGTTTGGTTTCCTCTTGGAAGAGCGGAGCAGGCGTTTTTCATGAAACCGGCGTTGAGTGATTTGCGTACTATTCCGTAAGTCTAAGCTGTTTCAATTTCTTAACAAAGACTTAATTATAGGTAGGAGGTTATCCCATGATTAGACATTTGTTGCAAAGACTCCTCGGCTCCGTTACCGGTAAACATTATAATAAACATGGACACAACGGTCATTACGGTCATTACAGTCATAGCAGCAGCGACTACAAAAAAGGAAACTATTATCCGCCGAAGCAACCCCCATACGGTCACAGCCATTACAAGAAAAAATATGGCAGCTACAGCAGCTAAGGGAATTGTTAGAAGAATGTTAGCAAACTAAACAATAACCTTATGACCTTTTTATAAGCGGCTAAAACGTTTCTAGTAAACTGGAAAAAAAAACGAGTGGAGGTGCGAATGGTATGATGAAAATCATCACCTTCAAAGACCGTTCGGTTCCCGTTTATTACGTTAACGAACAGGCGGCTTCCGTTGAACAACTTCATCATAAATTGGTTGAGATGGAATACAACTTCGATTTCCGCAAAAAGTGGAAACGTATATCGAAGGTCGAGGTTGTCCGCGATGTTGCCATTTTCCAATATAACGACGGGACGAAGCTGTATCTTGAAGTGAGCTAACAACGGCTATTAACCAAACCAATGACCCGGCTAATACGAAAGCCCTGAATGATCCGCCAAGCGCGAATCGTTCAGGGCTTTTAGATTTTACCTTGTTTACTATTTACGCCGTTTGCGGCGACTTCCGGATGATCGACATGTCTAACAAATCCGGCTGCATCGGAGATCCCAGAAGGAAGCCCTGCACAAAGTCGCAGCTCCATTCCTTCAGCAATTTATATTGCTCCTCGTATTCGACGCCGCCCGCAATAACCTCGATCTCCAGCTTGTGCAACAGCCCGATCATCGCTTCAACGATATGGCGTTCCACGCTCTGCACGTCAATCTGGCGGATGAACGATTTGCTGATCTTTACGCTGTTGACCGGAAGCTGCTTCAGATTCGCAAGCGAGGCATAACCTTCTCCGAAGTTATCCAGCGTAATTCTGACGCCTAATGCGCGCAGTTGACTCAGTACCGCTAAAGTTTTGTCGGTGAAATGAAGAATAACATCCTCCTTCACCTCAAGCTCCAGACAAGAAGGCTCGACTCCCGCCTCCTCCAGCACATGAGCAACCATGCTGCAGAAGCTGCTGTCCAGCAGCTGGACATGCGACACATTAACCGCGATAACAAGCTCCTTCAGGCCATATTCCTGCATGCCCGCCAGCATCTTGCAGGCTTCGCGCAGCACCCATTCGCCAATAGGCACGATTAAGCCATTCTGCTCGGCAATCGGGATAAATTCCGCCGGCCAAATCGCGCCAAGCTCCGGTTGATTCCATCTGAGAAGCGCTTCGAATCCGCGGAGACGCCCGCCTTCGGTGCGGAAGATCGGCTGATAGCTCAGATGGAACTGACGCAAATAAAGGGCCGGACGCAGCAATGCTCCAACCTCCAGCCAGCGGTTCATCTGGGCAGTCTCTTCCTCGCTATAAAACGTAATCCGGTTGCCGCCCTGCTCCCGCGACTTGAAGAGCGCCGTCTCGGCATGCCCGAGCAGTCTCTCGCTTGTCCGTCCGTTCTGCGGGAACAGGCAGGTACCGATGCTTGCCGTCAAATTCAATTCCGCTCCCTCATAGGAAACCGGGTATTGCGCTGCATATTTCATCTCTTCCACCGCGTTGGCACATTCCGCCTGCGTGTATCCGATTTCTCTAGCCATTAGAAAAGTATCGCCGCTGATCAAGGTAACAAAGGCCGTATCCGCCCCTTGACTTAACCTTCCTCCGATACTTTCAAGTACCTGGTTGCATGCCTCTAAGCCCTTAGCCTCATTCACACCATAGAAACGATCGATCTGAATCAACGCCACAACGAGCCGCTGTCCTGATGCCCGCGCGCGGCTTAAAGCTACCTCCAGCTGAGCATAAGCCTCCTGCCGTTCAGGTAAACTGGCTAACCCATGCACGATTGCTACACCATCCTTTTGTCATTACTGTTAATCCTATAGTCCCATATAAGTATTAGAAAAATTGCGGATTGTTCTTTAGAAGTATGTTAGGTATTTGCCAGCATTCGGACAAGTGGGTATAAAAAAGATCACCTTGCAGCGGAGGTGATCTTCAGGTCGCTTACCTTAATCATGTTCCTGACTGTGGTCGGTCGTATATTTGTAACCAAAGCCCCATACCGTGCGGATCAAACGGGGCTCTTTCGGGTTTTGCTCGATCTTTTTGCGCAGATTAACGATGTGCACGTCAATGGCTCTATCCGTTACAAAAGAATCAAACCCTCTAATCGTATTGATCAATTCTTCCCTGCTGAATACCTTGCCCGGGTGGGATAAGAAGAGCTTCATCATCTCGAATTCGGAAAAGGTTGTCTCGATCAGCTTGCCTCTGACAAGAAGCATTCTGCGCTCTGCGTCCAGCTGAATCGGCGCAAGATCCACCTCTTCCGCTTCTGCCGCGCTTGCCGCCTCCGCTTCCGCCGCACTGAACTGGGAGCGACGGATCAGAGCTTCCACCCTTGCCGTCATTTCATGCATGCTGAATGGCTTGCACATATAATCATCCGCTCCGGCCTTCAAGGCCTGAACGCGTTCGGAGACTTCGCTTTTCATCGACAAAATCATAATAGGCACATGCGATCGTTCACGAATAGAGGCGCAAACCCCCATACCATCCATATCAGGCAGCATCAGGTCAAGCAAGACAACATCAGGCACAAATTCCTGAACGGTCTGCAAGCCTTCTTCACCCGTTCCTGCTTGCCTAACCGAATACCCTTCTTCCGACAAGTACATCGACAGCATATCCCTCATCATGACGTCATCTTCAATTACTAAAACTTTATACACCGGCGCCACCCCTTAGGGAAAGAAGATTTCTGTCAAAAAATATAAATCTATCTCTAATATACAATACGATTGTAAGGGTTAACAATAAAATGTTAGAAGATTGTTAGGAGAAACTGTCGAAAGTTGAAATCGATGCATAATGCAGACCGGTTATCACGCGGTCGAGCTCCTTTTTCAGCAATTCGGCCGGCGCCATCCAATCCTCTTCCCCATCCTCTTTCTTCAGAATCTCGTTCAGCCTTGCGGCAGCCTGCACTACATCATTCGCCGATAAGTGGCTGGCGGCTCCCATCAGCGTATGGATCATCCGTCTCGCGTTTGCAGCCTGGCCATTCGTCAGCTCCTCGATCAGCTTGTCCGCGAAGCCTTCGTAATCCTTCAGGAAATGAACTAGCATTTGGCGCAAAATAGAGACCTTGCCGCTTACTCTGGCCAGTGCGGTCTCAACCTGAATCCCGTCAAGCTCCGGCACCGATTGGCCCGAAGCACCCCATGATTGCTGCTGCAGCACCGGAAATTTCTTGTTGTTCAGCAGATTCATAATAACCATGTAGAGCTGATCCGGGTCCAGAGGCTTCGTCACCACTCCGTTCATGCCAAGCTGCAGATAATGCTCATGATCCGCACGGAGCGAATTCGCCGTTACCGCAATAATCGGCAGCTGCTCGTACCGGGAATCATTGCGGATAATCGTTGTGGCTTCCATTCCATCCATCTCCGGCATATGAATATCCATCAGGACAATATGCCAGTCCCCCTGCTCCAGCTTCTCGAGCACCTCCCGGCCGTTCTCCGCAAGCCCTACCTCGAAGCCCCGTTCCTTCAGCAGCTCGATGGCTACCAGCTGATTGATATGATTGTCTTCGGCAAGGAGAACCCGTATTTTGTCCCTAGGCTCCGTGGATACGGCCGCCTCCCGGGCCGCCATTGTCCACTCCTTCACCTCAACCGGCCTTTGATCCAGCGTTCCCGTTAAGGCATGGTATAGCGCCAGTCGGGTAACCGGCTTGGTCAGGATCGCATAAGGACGGCCGGAATCCGGCATTTGCATCAGCTCGTCACGGCCAAAGGAGGTCGTAAGCGCAATCGTCTTCACCCCTGCGGCCGTAGCCTGCTTGTGGAATTCCAGCCAGGTTTCCGCTCCATACATATCCGGCATTTCCATGTCCAGCATAATCAGCTTAGGCATCGCCCCCGCACCCATGCGGCGCAGCTTTTCCCTCGCGCTTCCCCAAGAAGAGAACGCCACCGGGGTCAAGCGGAAGGATTCCGCAAGGCTGCACCAATGCTGACGCATCTCGTCGCTGTCCTCCACGACCCAGATGCATTGGTCCTCCAGCTCCTTGCTGACAATCAGCTTCTCTTCACTGATGGAGGACAGGACCGGGAAGGACAGGACAAAACTGAACCGGCTGCCTAAGCCGGGCTCGCTGTCGACCTGGATTTTCCCGCCCATCATTTTGACGAGACCGTTCGCAATCACAAGTCCTAAGCCCGTGCCTCCGTATTTGCGGGTTGTTGAGCCGTCGGCTTGCGTGAACGGGGTAAAGAGCCTGTCGATTTGTTTTTTCGTCATGCCGATACCGGTATCTTCCACGATGAATTGCAGCTTTAATCCGTCAGAGCACTGCTCCATCACCGCGAGGCTCAGCTTCACGTGGCCCCGCTCCGTAAACTTGACGGCATTCATGCACAGGTTCAGCAAAATTTGCTCAACGCGCATCTGATCGCCCAGGAGGGTCGTAGGCAGCTGCTCGGGCACTTCCAAAATAAATTCGAATTGCTCCTTGCCGCCCATAAAGACGCTAAGCTGATCCGTCAATCGGCTAAGCATCTCCTGAGGCTGGAAGGCAACCCGCTCCACCTCAACCTTGCCCGCTTCGATCTTGGAGAAATCGAGCAGGTCATTAATAATGCGCAGCAAGGATTCCGAGGAGTTGCCAAGCTTGTCCATATAATCCTTCTGCGAAGGAGATAATCCGGTGCGGCGCATGAGCTGCGACAGACCGATAATGCCGTTAAGCGGCGTGCGGATCTCGTGGCTGACCATCGCCAGGAAGCGGCTCTTGGCCGCATTTGCCTGTTCAGCCTCCTGCGTTGCTTGAATTAATTCCTCCTGAATATGCTTCTGCTCCGTAATATCGCGCGCAATGCAGGAGAAGTACAGCTCGCCGGTATTTCGGTATGGATGGGCTACGATAACAAGCGAGACATTCACCTTGTCCCCGGCTTGCGTCAGAAGCTCGGCTTCTCCCTCCCAATAGCCCATTTTCATGGCAATCCGGGAGCCTTTTATGAGATACAGGTACATGGACGGCTCCACGTAGCTCTTATAGTCTTTCGGCTTGTAATCCAGCGGCAGACCCAGCATCCGCTTGCCCGCCTTGTTAATGTAGGCGACCTTCCCGTTATGGTCGATGGAAGCGATCAGGTCTTTGGCCGAGCCGATAATATCGAGCAGAAGGTTGCGGGATTTTTCCACTTTTACATGCTCGGAGATGTCGTACGCCATACCAAGAACCCCGGTCAGACGGCCCTGCTGATCGCGCAGCCCGTTCGAGAAGTGACGTACCGGGATTTTGGTCCCGTCCTTATGGACATACGTCCACTGCCGCTCATAGGAGAAGTCCACCTGGCGCAGCATCCGGAATACTTCGAGTCCAGGCTCGACGTGTTCACCCAGCTTCTGCGACAGCCGCTCCGCTTCGCGTTCGATTTCGTCCGGATCCATGAACAGAAGAGGCGTCGCGTGGCCCTTCAGCTCGTCCGTCGTATAACCGATCAGCCTCTCCGCCGCCTGATTCATATAGCTCACGCGGTAATTCTCATCCAGCAAAATAAAGGAGTACTCGTTCTGATTGATAATCGCCTCGAGGCGTCCAAACATGTCCTTCAGATGCTCCATCATCCCGTTAACCGATTCAGCCAGCTTGCCGACCTCATCCCCGGGCTCCTGAGACAGATGCTCCACTTCGAATTGACCGTCGGCAGCCTGCTTGGTAACGGACAGGATTCCTTTCAGCCGGTTAATGATCATATTGAAATAGATGGAGAAGAGGATAACAATCACGACCTCGGACAAGGCGATCGTGGCAAAGGTCCACCATAATACTTTGGACAGACCTTTATTCAGGCTGGCCTGCGGTATTTCGAGTGCCGCATGCCAAGGCGCTGCGCTGTCTACGTCCATATACAGGAGCACATGCTTCATATTCCCGCGCTGTATATGGATTTGCCCGGAAGGCTTGAGCAGCTTCTCGAGGCTTAGACCCGGCTGCCCGTTAAGCAGCCCTTGAATCGGCTTAATACCCGAGGAGGTGGAGTACGAATGGAACAAGACCACTCCCCGGTCGTTATAGAGCCAATACTCCAAGCTTGGATCTTTATCCACAAGGAAATAAGGCGACATCGTCGACATTGGCATCGATGCGTATATCACACCGTTAATAAAGTTGTTCTGATCAAATACCGGAATAACAATAAGGGACTGCTTCAAGTTATCAAAGGAAGGAAGGAACAGATCCGTAATCGTCGACTTGCCCTTCACGGCTTCGCGGAAAAAGGCTTGTCCGCTCATATTAACCGGATCGCCGTTCGTACGGATGGCCCGGCCGTTAAGATCGATATATCCAATCGCATGATAGGTATAATCCGTGCGATACAGCTCGTCCTTGAAATATTTCAGCTTCTCCGCCTCGGTGCCGTAACGGACGATATCCGTACGGCTCATTACCACTACCTCGGCCCGCCTGATCTGCAGCCAGGAAGCCAGATAGTTGGCGCTGACGCTCAGTTGGCTGGCCGCTCTATCGGATGCGGTATTGATCATTTCCTGCTTGATGGAGAGGTAATTAATGACCCCCGCGATGCCAAGCGGGATGAAGGTGATTAAGACGATGATGAGCAGGCCCTTTGTCCGCAATGATAAGTTGTTCAAGACGCGCGGTCCCCTTCCCGAGTAAATCTACATGTATTATATCGTCATGAGGGGGTGGAATCGATAGACGATTTGTCGGATGGGGAGTGAGGAGGAGATGATTGGTAGAACCGTGGGCTCACTCCGGGAGATGTTTCTCCTTACGCTGCTGTTGCGTACACTTTGCCTGAACAATTGGGCAAGGTTGCAAAGTGTACGCAAAGGCAGGCGCTTCGCTCTCCAGGAGAAACATCTCCCTCCACTCGTCTTCGATTCGTTTGGGAGGGCGGAAGCCAACCGCCTCCGTTCCTTGGCGGTTTGCCTGCCTGTGGCAGGCATTTCTTTTCTTCGCCCCTGGGTCGAAGAAATAGCATCTTTAGCGTCGGGCATATTGCTTGCCCGATGCGGGAATGCGGGGCTGCGTAATGCGCAGCATAAAGAATAAAGGGAAGCCCTTTGCTGAGCCTCCCTGGCATAAATTCGCTCTCAATGCGCAGCATTTCGGGATCTAACTAGACTAGTTAGTCTTTGTTGTGCAACATACGACTGGATCGCACTCGCTCTCCCTGATACAACAACACTTCGAACTCATACTAGTTAGTCTCTTACTCAGCACACGGTACCGGTTCGTACTCGCTCCCCCCTGAGGCGACACTTCGAGCTAATACTAGCTAGTCTTGATGGGCAGATACAAAACCCGACCCGCACTCGCCTTCTATGCGCAACACTTTGAGCTCATCACTGCACCCTCCCCCGGTACGTTGTACATTTTGCAGGATATATGAGGGGTTTAGGGGTGTAGAGGACAATATGATGTATGGAATGCAGGATATTCTATTAATTAGGGGGGAAATAAGGAGTTTTGGGCATATATCGTGTATTTCGTGCAGCGTATTTTACGAATAAAGGCGTTTTGGGCAAATATAGTGTAAATCGTGCAGTGTAAAAGTGTAGAGCATACAAAAAGAAGAGAAGATTATTCGTTTGTTTGTGAGTGCCAGGCGAGGGCGAGTTGTTCCATTTCGCTTACGAATGCTTTTTTGGCAGGGCTGTATTCGTTGGTTCGTTCGTATCGCTGGGCCAGCTGTTCTTTAAAGCGGCTGTATCTGGCAGCCTCCTCCGGGTGGGAGAGCAGATAATCGCGGAAGATGAGGTGCCGTCCGATTTGGGAACTATCCGATTGGTAGAAGTGGATATGGTGAGTGCGCTGCTCTCCGCCTTTGCGGAACAGCCGTCTGCCGGAGATACCCCAATCGCCTGCTACGTCGTATCCAAGCGATGCCATCCTGTCATTGAACAAATCCAATCTATTAATATCGTCAACGATTCCCATCATGTCGATAACGGGCTTTGCTTTCATCCCCGGAACAGCCGTGCTCCCGAAATGCTCGAATCGGATCTCCACTCCATCAAAGACAGACCTTAGATACTCCGCTTCCTCGCAGAACATCGTCGCCCATTCATCCTTGTAATCGCTCAATCGCACTTCCATGCTATCCCTCCTATTTATAAAAAACAGGCTAACGAAACTATATAACGCTATTGGTCCAAAATTGAACTCTTAAAGATTCTAACGAAACCTCATATCGTTATTTACTATTTAAAGGCCTCTTTTAACCCAAAACCATCCAAATAACGTTACCAGGTTTCGTTAGATTTTGAAAAAAGCGATTCTGAGGCAAATAAGAATACCCAGTTTCGTTAGCGAAGCGCCGACCTTAGGATGAGCAGCAAATGTTTCAAAAAAAGGCTGCCGAGATTAGTCGGCAGCCTTTCGCTTAGATATTCCTACGCCAAAATGCTCTCGATCGCCTGCAGCTCATCGTCGGAAAAATCGAGACGGCTGAGCACGGCAACATTGTCGTCGATTTGCTCGACGCGGCTTGCGCCGATCAGGGCGGAAGTTACGCGTCCGCCGCGAAGCACCCATGCAAGCGCCATTTGCGCCAGCGATTGGCCGCGGCCTTGCGCGATTTCGTTCAGGGCGCGAACTTTAGCGAGCTTTTCTTCGGTAATATTGTTCGAGTTCAAGAAGACGCTTGGTCCACCCGCACGGGAATCCGAAGGAATACCGTCGAGGTAACGGTTCGTCAGCAAGCCGCCGGCCAGCGGCGAGAATACGATCGAGCCGATGCCTTCTTGATCAAGCACGTCTTGCAAGCCGTCTTCGATCCAACGGTTGAACATCGAATACGATGGCTGATGGATGAGGCATGGCGTGCCCAGCTGCTTCAGGATAGCCGAAGCTTGAGCTGTCTGCTCAGCACTGTAGTTGGACAGGCCAACATACAACGCTTTGCCCGAACGTACGATATGGTCAAGCGCAGCCATTGTCTCTTCAAGCGGAGTTTCCGGATCCGGACGGTGATGGTAGAAAATATCCACATACTCCAGGTCCATCCGTTTCAAGCTTTGGTCAAGGCTCGATACCAGATATTTGCGGGAGCCCCAATCGCCGTAAGGTCCTTCCCACATATAGTAGCCTGCTTTAGTGGAGATAATCATTTGGTCGCGGTAAGCCGCCATGTCCTGCTTCAGAACTTTGCCGAAAGTCTCCTCAGCGGAGCCCGGAGGCGGTCCGTAGTTGTTCGCCAGGTCGAAATGGGTAATCCCCAGATCGAAGGCGCGGTGGATCATGGCGCGTCCGTTCTCCAGACGGTCATTTCCGCCAAAGTTATGCCATAAGCCAAGCGATACGGCTGGCAGCTTGAGGCCGCTTTTGCCGACGCGGAAGTATTTCATGTCTTCATAACGAGATTTGTCTGCTGCATATGTCATTACTTCTTATCCATCCCTTCTGAAAAGGCTATGTAACCCCTTTATCATACACCTGCGGCCTACGGAAATAAACCCGGGCTAAACGCCTAAACCTTCCGCGAAAACCTTCAGCTTGCCGACGCTTTAAAGGCCCAGCCCTTCTCGCCCGCGATCCGAATCAGCGCATCCACGCATAACGGGTCAAAATGCTTTCCCCGCTCCTTCAAAATAATCGCCATCGCCTCTTCATGCGACAACGCTGCCCGGTAAGAACGGGAGGAAGTCAAGGCATCGTACACATCCGCAACGGCCGTTACGCGGGCCAGCAGCGGAATGTTGTCCCCGCTTAACGCATCCGGATAGCCGCTTCCGTCCCAACGCTCGTGATGGGAACGGATGACGGCCAGCTCCTCCTGCATGAAGCCTAACCGACGGCACAGGTTGAACCCGGTCACCGGATGTTTTTCGATAATTTCCCGCTCTTCCGGCGTCAGCTTTCCCGGCTTGTTCAGGATGTTGTCCGGAACTATCAGCTTCCCGATATCATGAACGATGCCGCCCTGCGCGATAGCCCGAAGCTGGTCGGAATTCAGCCCCAGCTCTTCCCCGAGCTGTATCGCGTAGAGCGCAACGCGGTAATTATGGCCCGCCGTATAAGCGTCGCGCGTTTCCGTCGTCCGGATAAGCTCGCGAACCGCCGGCGACATATAGGTGTGAATCCATCCCTTTGGATCGTTCTGAAAAAGCTGCTTGAGCGACATCGTATAAGAGCCGGAGCTGCGGTACTGATAATAAATGCCGACAATCATGGCGCTGATCGAAGCCAGCAGCAGCAAGTGGTAGATCCACCAGCTTAACATCCACATTTTGCCCGTTACGTTAATGAACTGCGCGGCAATCATCCAGCCCGAGCTGTACACGATCGCCAGCTGCAGCGGAAAACGGGTAGACAGATACGTCTCCAGATACCGGTACATCGTCCAGCCGTTTAACCCGACAATAAGCAAGGTTGCCGTCCATTTGATGGGACCCTGCTTCATTTGAAGCCAGGACATTTGGTCGGAGAAAAGCCACAGCAGCGCGCAAATCACGGCAATCGACACCGTCCAGATCGGGAGCAGCCAACGCTGATGCGCCGACAGCCAGCTGATCATGCGGCGGTCCGAGGACATCGACGACAGCCACAGCCACATGACCGCGAGCAAAATGCTCATCTGAGCTGCATTGCTTGGCAGTGCCGTAGTGTGATATGCCTCTCTTGGAGTCGATAACCCATGAACAAGGAATAACGCAGCTAAGGAGACGAAGGATAACGATAAAAAGCTGATTTTCAAATTACGAAGCCGAATGGCTGCTACACCAACCGCCACAGCAAGAGCAAAGGCCAATCCAGACACGATACTAACCACGTAGAAATGCACGTTAGGAGAATGCAGATGATAATCCCAAGCGGGATTCATATGAAGGACCATAAATACGATAAGCGGGACTGCGAGCGATAAAAGAAGATACAGATAGATTTTCGCCTGACTGTTCAAAATCTGACGCCCTCCTTGGCATACGTTATCCGATCAAGCTCTGCGACGTTTGACTTCTATCAATAACCATCGACTGCTGTAACCAAAGATCAAGATCAGCGCGCGACATCGGCTTGCTGAAATAATAGCCCTGCATCATGCTGCAGCCCGCGGACTGCAGAAACGCAATTTGCTGCTCCGTTTCCACCCCTTCGGCGATTACCTCCAGATTAAGCTGCTTGGCCAAAATAATAATCGTCTGGATAATGGCGCGCTTCGAAGGCGAATCGCTCTGCTGCATGTACAGCTTATCTATCTTTAACGTCTGGAAAGGAATCAGATCAATGGAGCCAAGCGCGGAATAACCCGCCCCGAAGTCATCCATCGATATTTGAACGCCCATCTCCCGGATGGTCTTCAGTTGCTCGATAACATCCTCGACATTGTGCATTACAATGGTCTCCGTAATTTCCAGCTCCAGGAGATGCGCATCCAGTCCGGAATGCAGAAGGGCCGAGATGACCATATCCTCGAGATTTTTGCTGTCGAACACGCTGACGGACATGTTAACCGAGACGCTTAGCGGTTCCGCTCTGCCTTCATTCCATTCGAAGCAGTCCCGGCAGGCTTGTCCCAGCACCCAGCGGGTCATCGGAACGATAAGTCCCGTCTCCTCCGCGATCGGGATAAATTCCTCCGGAGGAATCCGGCCTAGAAAAGGATGATTCCAGCGCAAGAGCGCTTCTACGCCGATTGCCCGGTTAGCGGCCGCATCCCACTTGGGCTGATAATGAACAACGAACTGCTCTCTCGGCAGCGCAAGCCGGAGATCCTTCTCCAGCTCCATCCGGCGCAGCAGCTCCCGCTCCATCTGCTCGTCGTAGAGGCAGTATTGGTTCTTGCCCCTGCGCTTCGCCTGGTACATCGCGGTATCCGCCGCAATCAGAAGCGACGATCTCTCATTCCCGTGCTGCGGAGACAAGCTGATTCCAATACTGCCGGTGATATAAAGTTCATTGCCCTCTAGAAGATAAGGCTTGCGGATGTCTTCCAAAATCCGATTGGCGAGCTGCTCCACCTCATAAGGCTCCATCCCTCTTGTCAACAGCAGGAATTCGTCGCCGCCTAGGCGGAAGGTCTGAGCCCCTTCGCTCACATGGGAACGAAGCCGCTTGGCCACAGCTTGCACAAGCAGATCCCCGACGTCATGGCCCAGCGTGTCATTAATGATTTTGAACTGATCGAGATCGAGGAAGAGTAAGCCGTACGTACGGGCTTTATCCAGCTTTTGATCGAAATACCGGTTCATCGCATGGCGGTTCGCAAGTCCGGTCAACGGATCGCTGTAGGCCATGCGTTCAAGCACGGTGCGGTCCAGATAAATCGCGATCCAGGTAACGAGCATTATTAAGAGGGTTACCAAGGTAACGCTTATTAGAAGAAACAGATTGATCGGGATATCTTCCGTTAACGAGGAGGAAATCGCTTCGCCGCACCAGAAGGACGCGGCTCCCATTCCGGTGTAATGCATCCCGCAGACCGCCAGCCCCATTAGCGAAGCAGCCGCCCATTTGGACCATGCCGCCTTGCTGCCATCCCGGAAATTAATAAAGAAATACAGCGCCGCGCAGGAGGCCAAGATGGCGATCACTGCGGATAATATGACTATAATTGGGTTATATTGTATAGACATTGTGGGAGAATGCATGGAAGCCATTCCCGTGTAATGCATGGCGACAATTCCCGCCCCCATGATAAAGCCGCCCCCTAGGAGCTTAAGGCGGTTAATTTCTTTTGCCAGCGTTAAATAGAAGGCGACGTAGGAAGCGCAGATGCTTGCGGTAATCGACAATAGGGTAATGGGTACGTTATAGGCAATGGGAATACCGATATGAAACGCCATCATCCCGATAAAATGCATGGTCCACACCCCGCTGCCCATTACAAAGGCGCCTGCGAGCATCCAGCCCAGCTGCACCTTTCCTTTGGACTGCGAGATTTTGTACACCAGATTCAAGGCAGAGTACGAAACGAATAACGCGATGATGAATGAGAGAAGAATAACCCCGCCGTTATACTCTCCGTGTAATGTGACCAAACGTCCCCCACCTTCCGAGACTAGTTCTCCGGACATGTCTGATGTGACTAAAGTCTAATGCTTTTTGTATACATATACCATTATACGAAAAGCGACGGAATGCAACATATTTTTATTTAGAATTAAGGTTTTTCGACGATTGTTTTGTTATAGTAGGTGAAGATTGTAAAAATAGTGCCTTTTTGTTGAAGGGAGTTTATTAACAATGGAAAACAAAGACTCGCAGCACAAAAGAGAAAATGAGGAGCTCGACACGGCTGCGGAGCAAGAGAATCAACAATACGTCTATGAGGATGACAACAAAGACGATCAAGCCGTAGATGCCCTTCAAGACGAGAAAGACGAAGAGGTCGAAGAAGAAGAGCGCAAGCAAGCTCTTACTTCCGAGACTCCGGCTCAAGCAGCAGGCGGCCGCAGCGGCGGCAAAGCTTGGATCGCCGTTTCCGCGATTCTCGCCATCGTGCTTATTATCGTTCTGATTAAACCACCGTTTGGCGCAGGCGACAAAGCGGTTGCAACGGTTAACGGTGTTAAAATTTCGAAGGACAAGCTGTATGATTCCCTCGTGGAGCAAGGCGGCAAGTCGACGCTGGACAACATGATCACGCAAGAGCTGATCGACCAAGCAGCGGAAGACGCAAAAGTAACGGTTACGGAAGCAGACGTAGACAAAGAAATCGAAACCCTGAAGAAACAGTTCGGTTCCGAGGACGAGTTCAACCAGACGCTGGCGCAATACGGCATGACCGTTGACAGCCTGCGTCAAGACGCGGAAGTGCAAGTGAAAATCCGCAAAATCCTGGAGCCGCAAGTTAAAGTAACGGACGAAGACATTAAAGCTTACTACGACCAGAACAAAGCGTCCATGTCGACGCCTGAGCAAATCCGTGCTTCGCATATCCTCGTAGCTACGAAGGAAGAAGCGGAAGATATCTTGAAGCAGCTGAAAGGCGGAGCTGACTTCGCTACTCTGGCGAAAGAGAAATCGACGGATACAGGCACGAAAGACAACGGCGGCGACCTGAACTTCTTCGCGAAAGGCACCATGGAGCCCGCTTTCGAAGACGCGGCATTCAAGTTGAAAAAAGGCGAGCTGAGCGGCGTTGTTCAGACAAGCTACGGCTACCACATCATCAAGAAAACCGATGAGAAAGCAGCTGTAACGCCTACGCTGGAAGAGAAGAAAGAAGACATCAAGTACCAGCTGGTTACGCAAAAAGTAAGCGAGCTGTCCTCCAACTGGATGGCGGACCTGAAAGCTAAAGCAAAAATCACGAATACGCTTGATCCTGCTGCGGCTGAAGAGTCCCCGGCGGCAAGCTCGGGAGCTAGCCCTGAAGCAAGTGCGGCGGCTGGCAACGCTTCGACTAACACAGCGAAATAAATCGAAAGGCTGTCCCCTTGAGGACAGCCTTTTTGCTTATTTATGGTATGATGTGATTAGAAAAACAGATCCTTAGGAGGGCCATATGAGCCAGTTTCAAGTGAACAGCTATACCGACACGTTTAAGATTTACGAACTAATCGAGGAGAGCACTTCGTCCCGCATTCGGGTATGTCCGGAGCGCGGCGGCATCGTTATCGGCTGCCAGCTGAACGGACTTGAAGTATTCTACCTGGACAAAGCAACGTTCGAGCATCCCACTGCGAACATCCGCGGCGGCAATCCGATCCTGTTCCCGATCTGCGGACAGCTCGAGAACAAAACCTATACTTGGAACGGCCAATCGTACGAGATGGCTAACCACGGCGTAGCCCGCACTTCCGTATGGGAAGTTGCCGGCATCAATACCGATGGCGAGGCTTCGATTACCATTGTGCTTCGCAGTAATGAAGAGACCAAGCAAAGCTTCCCGTTTGATTTCGAAGTAAGCTTCACATATGCGCTGGTGAATGGCGAGCTTCATATCCGCCAGCAATACCGCAACCTGACGGAAGGCGAAGCGATGCCTTTCTACGCCGGCTTCCACCCTTACTTCAATGCCGATTCGAAAAAGCTTCCGTACGAGACCGATGCGACTACCTACCTCGACTACAACGACATGGTTGAGAAGCCTTACACCGGCGAGCTTGATCTGGACGGCATGGTGGAATCCGTTACCCTGCTTGGCGCCAAGAAGCGCGAGATCGCGTTCCCGGTCAGCGGCGGCGCTCGCGTGCGCATGACGTATGACGATATTTTTAAATACGTCCAAGTGTGGTCCGTGCAGGACAAGCCATTCGTCTGCGTCGAGCCATGGATGGCTATGACCGGCGAACTGAACCGCCAGGAAGAGCTCGTAATGCTCGAATCCGGCGAGGCGTTAAACGCCAACCTGACGATCAGCTGCGAACGATAACATATGGAAGGCCTTCCCTAGGGGAAGGCCTTTTTATGTTGGGCGGGCACTCGGCGCGGTTCGCGGCGTTTCCCCGGGCTTAACGATGTGCCGCATCGTTAAGGGACTAGCTATGTTACTTTTTTGCCACCTTAACGATGTCGCACATCGTTAAGCTTGCCCGTTGCGCTTCTTTTCCGCCGTTTGCGGACGTCTTCTCCTTGCTTAACGATGCGCCGCATCGTTAAGGGACTAACACGGTTACTTTTTTGCCACCTTAACGATGTCGCACATCGTTAAGGTGGCCCGTTGCGCCTAAGTTCCGCCGTGTGCGGACGTTTTCTTCTTGCTTTACGATGTGCCGCATCGTTAAGGGACTAACACGGTTACTTTTTTGCCAGCTTAACGATGTCGCACATCGTTAAGCTTACTTGTTTCGCCTCTTTTCCGCCGTTTGCGGCCATTTTCTTCTTGCTTAACGATGCGCCGCATCGTTAAGGGACTAACACGGTTACTTTTTTGCCACCTTAACGATGTCGCACATCGCCAAGCTTGCCTGACACGCCTAAGTTCCGCCGTTTGCGGAAGTTTCCCTGGACTTAACGATGCGCCACATCGTTAAGTCCCCCCCTTCTCCTCATGGGAATGCCTCCCCCTCGCCAAGTAGTATACACCGGAGCGTTTCTGCCTCATAATACGTGAGAATGGTTCAAACAGAAGGTGGCGCTCATGAACGATATAGAGGAAACGATCGCGCTTATCACGAAAGCGAGCGGCAGAAGGTCGTCTTATCATTTTACGCGGGCAAGTAATTTGCGGGGGATCGCCCATTTCGACTCGATCTGGTCGAGTCAGCATTTACTGCCGGAATCAACTGGCGAGCGCCGGACCTCGAGAGAAGAGGTATCGTACGAGGGAGCTTCGATTACGGTTAATTCGCATCTTCGCATACCCGAGGCTATGATGGAGACGGGCTGCTCAGTGGAAGAGTTCCGCAACTTTATTGACAAGCATATCTTCTTCTGGCCTACCAAAAGGGATTGCCTCAAGATGCTGACGACATACATGCGGCGAGAGCCAGACGAAGCATTTGCCGTGCTCGAATTCGAAGCAAGCGAGCTGCTCCTCGCGCACAAGGAGTCTGTCCGGTTGTCCAAATACGACTCGGGCAGCTCACCGCGTTTTCCGAAGAGCTGCAACTACCGGAAGAGTCCGGCGATGTTTGTATCCCTTGCGGATTTTGGACGCAGAACGGATCACGCGGTCCCGGTCAAGCCTTCGGAGATCAAGGAAATTCTTATCGAAGAGCAGGTACACTCCATTACTCAGCTGCTCAAGTCCGTTTACGCACTGACCCAAGAGCATGTGCCTCCGGCATGGCTGCCAAATTACCAGCCGCTCGATCACCTGCTCCCCATTAATGAAACGGAAGCATAGCTTAGCTTGCGAGCTACATTGGAGTTCATC
>NZ_BILY01000064.1 GCF_004000805.1 Paenibacillus glycanilyticus NBRC 16618 | reverse complement strand
AAAGTGAAGTAATATTGGTGATCATAAGACCCCGCGAGGGTCTTATTTGCTTAGGTTTAGTGGGATGCCGACGGTGTTAAGGGTGGGGTGGCTTAAAGTGTGTTGGAGAGCTAACCAGATAAGGTCCCTAATGGGCTTTAAGCGGCTCCGTAAGGTGAAAATTGAGGTCCTTAAGGTCCCTTAGTGACCTTAAGGATTAACGTTATGCTTGAATTGGCAAGTAAAAAGCCAATGGTTGCGCACTTAAGATCCCTCAGGGACCTTAAGCTGACTTGCAAAGACAAAAAGAAAGCCGTTAAGGCCCTTTAGGGACCTTAACGGCAATTAAAGGCAGGCACGTGAGTACCCCGACGAGATTGAGTGTGTGCCGCCGGCGGGGTGGCCGGATGCGGCCTCGCTGACTAGCTCCGCATCTTGCCACGCCGCCGCCAGCTATCGGTTCCCGTTACAGCGGCAGATCCCGCCTGCTGAAGGAGATAACGCCCGCGGCAAAGCAGGCGATGCCAATCGCGAGCAGCACGAGCGAGGAGAGCAGCGGATCGCCGCTGCCGGCGGCAATATCGCTTGGCCGGTACAGCGCGAAGATCGAGATGTACCGCAGCCATTCGACGTTGTCGCTGATTTTGCCAAGCATATCGAGCGCGAACATGCCGATGACGATAAAACCGGAGGTGCCAAGCGCCTTTTTCTCATCGTTCATAACGGAAGAGATGAGGAAGGCAATGCCGCTTGCCGCGATAAACAGCATCCAGGCAACCACGTTCATCTCCAAGTAACGAGCTCCGTTGAATTCGAACTTATCTCCGATAAACCATACATAGCCGAGAAGTCCGGCACCTGTTGTGACCAGCATAATAACGAGAAGGCCCATGGACAAAACACTTGCCTGGGTTACGGCAACCTGCCTGCGGGTCGTTGGCGTGGACAGCAGATAAGACATCGAGCCCTGATCCACCATTCTTGCCATGAGACCGGTCGACAGCATGATGCTGAAGATCGAGAGCAGAAGCGGGAGGATAAGCCCGTAATATTCGCCGGAGATAAAAGCCTCCATGCTGCCGAAGCCGCCTTGGATATTAAAGGCGCTAACAACGCCTTCCGGCATCGATTTAATCAATTCATTTAAAGCGCCCGTATTGTCGGCTATGCCGGGATACAGCCAGAACATAAGCAGAATGTAGAAGGCCGAGCCAAACGCATAATTGCTCATGCCTTTCAAATGGATCTTCATCATTTGCTTGAATAGGGGAAAGTTCATAAAGCGGCAGCCTCCTTTCCGCCCGTTCCATTCTTCCGGTCATAGTACTGCATAAAGACGTCTTCGAGATTTTGCGCCGTAATGTCCAGGCTCCGCACCTTGTATTTCGCGGCTTCATGAATCAGCTCGTTATAATTGCCTTGCACGGCAACGGTAACCCGCCTTCCGTCACGGGATTCCACAGGCACGCGGCCGCTCTGCGCAAAAGCCTCCGCATCCTCCGGATGCTCGAACACGATCGCAACCAGCTTCCGCTGCATCGACTGCAGCTCGTGAATGTTGTTGGTCGCGACCAAACGACCGTCCTTTATAATCGCGGCGCGGTCGCAGGTCCGCTCAATTTCCGGGAAGCTGTGGGAGGACATGAGGAAGGTGGTGCCGCGGGCTTTCTCCTCCAGCACAAGCTCGATGAACAGCTGCTGCATGAGCGGATCGAGGCCGGAAGTCGGCTCATCCAGAATAATCAGCTCCGGTCTATGCATAAAAGCCGCAACGATGCCGACCTTTTGCTTCATCCCTTTGGACATTTTACGGATCGGTGTGGAGACGTCGAACTGAAGCCGTTCGATCAGTTCCTGGCGCCGGGCCGAACTGTCCACGCGCTGCATGCGGGCGAGAAACGCCAGAAATTCCTTGCCATTCATGCCTTCGATGAAAGAGATCTCTCCCGGCAAATAGCCGACCAGCCTCTGCACGGTCCCTTGCTGCTTCCATGTATCCAGCCCTTTAATCGACGCGCTTCCGCGGTCGGGCTTCATGAAGCCCATAATATGGCGGATCGTTGTGGATTTCCCGGCGCCGTTAGGACCAAGAAAGCCAAATACCTCCCCTTGCTCCACGGTAAAGGACACATCGGTAATCCCTTTGCCGCCCGGAAAAAGCTTCGTCAACCCGTCTACGACCAGCATGCTGACCGCACCTTCTTTCGAAAAATTATGAAATTTTATTAGTTCTATATTTCATCATTATGATAGGCTCGGCTAAAAGAGAAGTCAATGGGGTTATGAAATATTTATGTGCTATAATTTCATTAGTTCATATTTATTGGAGAGAGCCGGAGGGTAACATGAACGGATTCGAAAAAAGAGCCGAGCTGCTTAAAGCAAAGATCAGGGAAACGGTCCTCGCCATGCTTCAGGACTGTGAGCCTAAACATATCCGCATTGCCGACATTGCTTCCGAGGCAGGGGTGTCGCAGGTGACGATCTATAACTATTTTGGCAGCAAGGAGATTCTCATTCGGGAAGCCTTCAAGCATTACGTTACGGAGCATGTTGACGATTTCGAAGTATTTATGAGCCGCGGTCCAACGTTTCAGCAGTTCGTGGAGTATGTGGTGAAGGCCGATACGGAAGCGTTCCGCCGCTTTACGCCGGCATTCATTCAGCAGATGATGAGCGGCGATCCGGATTTTACCGCCTATATCGACGAGGTGACGCAGCAGCGGGCTATGCCGCTTATGCATGCTTTTATAGAGGAATGCAAAGAGAAGGGACAAATCTCGGACAAGGTATCGACGCGGATGATTCTGACTTACGTGAACATGTTTGTCGCGCAATCCCAAAAGCTGCTGGAAGAGGCGCAGCAAAGCGGGAAGGGTGAGCAGTTTTTCGAGGAATTTCTCCACTTGTTCTTTTACGGCGTCTGCGGGATTGAGCCAGAGGCTTAAGCTTAAACATTGCTATTACCGCCCTGCTATTGGTACAATACACCGTATTAGAGGACAAGGGAGCGGTATCGATTGACGAAAGCAAAAAAGAGCGGCATCGGGCAAGGAACCGGCAAGAAGGGCTGGAGCCGCTGGGATAAGGCAGCCAAGAAGAAGAGCGCGAAGCGGGTATTCAGCAAAGGGCCGAAGGCCGGAGCAGGCAAGAAGGAAGAAGCCGGCGGAGCGAATAAACCGGATAGCGAAGAATAATAGGTTATTGCCTAATATTCACAGATCCGTTATAGTGAGTGTAATTGCATAAAGCGTGCGGGTGCTGGATAAAGTCCGGCTGAGATAGGCAACTTGTTTGCCTGACCGTTAATCTGAACCAGGTAATGCTGGCGTAGAGAACCGATCGAATTACAGCCATTCGTGTATTCGCGGATGGCTTTTTCTGTTGTTCCAGCGCCCCCTCGTTAGTTACCTAAGGTTACTAAAGCAAAGGAGTGGCAGAAGGCAATGCAAACGGAAACGATAATAACCGGGAAATTCACCGGGAGATTGTACGAGAGCTCGAAGGGGATCTGGGAACGGAGTCACCGTCATCCTTTCCTCGAAGAGCTGAAGGCAGGGACACTTGATCCCTCGAAGTTTATCTTTTACCTCAAGCAAGACTACGTTTACTTAATCGATTATGCCAAAATGTTCGCTTACGGCAGCATTAAGGCTAACGATCTCCTTACGATGGGGAAGTTCTCCGAGCTGTGCCATTCCATTCTGAACGTGGAAATGGGGCTGCACCGGCAATACGCCGAGCGATTCGGCGTGACAAGGGAAGAGCTGGAGAGTACGGAACCGTCGCCTACCACAATAGCTTATACCAAATATTTGCTTGACGTTGCCGCGCATGGCTCACTCGCCGAGGTTGCGGCGGCTGTACTGCCTTGCATGTGGAGCTATCGGGAGATCGGCGTCCTGTTCGCCGAAGCGCCCGGAGCGCTTGATCATCCGCTTTACCGTGACTGGATTCTGATGTACAGCTCCGAGGAGTTTGGCGAGCTGACCAGCTGGTGCATCGGCATCATGGATGAGCTGGCGGAAGGTTTGCCGGAGCCGGAGCTCGCGAAGCTCGAGCAGCATTTCATCATGGCTTCCAAGCTTGAATACATGTTCTGGGATATGGCCTACCGAGAGGAAGAGTGGCCGGCGTGAACAGGCAGCAGGTTACCGTAGAGAGGGCTCGGGAAGAAAGCTTACCGGCTTCGGCGGGCTTGACTGTTCAAGGGCTGACCTACCGGTTCGAAGGCGAGGAGCCGCTCTTCGACGGACTTGATCTGGAGGTACTCAAGGGGCAATTCGTCAGTATCGTAGCCGCAAGCGGCATGGGCAAAACCACCCTGTTCCGCCTGCTCGCCGGTCTGCTCCAGCCCGAATCCGGTACGATTACGGCAGCTGGCGCCGTTCCCGGTCAGCGCAGCACCATCGGTTATATGCCACAGCGCGACTGCTTGATGCCTTGGCGGACGGTGCAGGATAACGCCGCTATCGGTCTCGAGCTTGCCGGCGTGCCTAAGCGCGAAGCAAGGCGCAGAGTACTTGAGATGCTGCCTGAACTCGGGCTGGCGGGCACGGAAGCGAAATATCCGCATGAGCTGTCGGGCGGCATGCGTCAGCGGGTATCGTTCCTCCGCTCCTTGCTTGCCGGCGGGGAGCTGATGCTCCTCGACGAGCCGTTCAGTGCGCTTGATGCCATGACCCGGATCAGCATGCAGCAATGGCTGCTTGAGGTGTGGGAAGTTCACCGGAAGACGATTCTGTTCATTACGCATGATATCGACGAAGCGCTGCTGCTCTCGGATCAGGTGCTTGTTGCGGCATCAAGACCAATTACGCAGCTTGAATCGCTTGTCGTCGACTTGCCGCGCCCGCGTACCTATGAGACAACGCTTGACGAGCGTTTTGCCTATTTGAAGCGACGGCTTCTTGGGCAGCTTGGCCGGATCACTTCCCATGCGGAAGGAGGTCCAGCGTGATGAAGCTGCTTAAGGATAAGCTTCCAATCCTCCTGTTTATTTTGCTGCTGGCCGGAGGCTGGGAGCTTGGGACTCGGCTATTCGATGTTCCGGCTTATATCATTCCCCGGCTGTCGGATGTTTGTGCCGCGCTTCTAAATCACGCAGCGCTGCTGGGTAAGCATTTTGCCCTGACGTTATGGGAAGCGCTGCTTGGTCTAGCCTTCTCGGTCGTGTTTGGCGTGTTGTCCGCGATCTGGATCGACAGCTCGAGCCTTGCGCGCAAGACGATTTATCCGTTAATCGTAGCTTCGCAGACTATTCCGATTATCGCGTTGTCGCCGATTATGGTCATGTGGTTTGGTTACGAGATCGGAAGCAAAATCTCGGTTGTTATTCTGTTTACCTTCTTCCCGATAGCGGTAAATACGGCGGACGGCTTCCGCGCGGCGGACCGCGAGATCGGGGAGCTGCTCCGTTCCATGGGGGCGGGCAAAACGCAGCTGTTTCTGAAATGGAAGATTCCTTCCGCGCTGCCCTCCTTCTTCACCGGGCTTAAAATGGCTGCTGCCATCAGCGTCGGCGGAGCTACGCTTGGGGAGTGGCTGGGCGGAGAATCCGGGCTTGGCGTCTATACGAAGAGGGCAGCGAATATGCTTCGCGGCGACGATGTGTTCGCCGGCGTGCTGCTCTTGTCGCTGATGGGGATTGCTTTGTTTGTTGCCGCGCAAATGATAGAGAGACTGGTGCTGGGGCATCGGCGGAGTTAGATCGTGTAAGAAATCGCTAAATAGCCATTTATTCTTAAGGAGAGATATCGTATCATGCTGGGAACTTATCATAATCGATTCATCAAATCAGGATTAGTTGTAGGTCTTGCATTCGCCTTGCTGCTGACAGCGTGCTCATCGGAGAAGAGCGGCAGCAGCTCCGACAGCGCCGGGAAAAAGACGGAAGAGTTAACGGTGCTGCTGGACTGGTACCCCAATGCGGTACATACGTTTTTGTATGCGGCGGAGGAACAAGGGTATTTTGAAGAAGAAGGGCTTAAGGTCAAGCTTCAGACGCCTGCCGATACGAACGACGCGCTGAAGCTGGTTGCTACGGGCAAAGCCGATCTGGCGCTCAGCTATCAGACGCAGGTGGCCGTTGCCCGTTCGGAGGATATCCCGGTCGTATCGGTCGGGGCGATTGTGCGCCATCCGCTGAATCAGCTGTTTGTGGCCGAGGGTACAGGGATCAAGACGCCCAAGGATCTCGAAGGCAAAAAAATCGGCTATCCTTCCTTACCGCTCGATGAAGCCATGGTTAATACGATGGTGAAGGCGGATGGGGGCGACCCGTCGAAATTAAATTATGTCGATATCGGCTGGGATCTGATTCCGGCGATGACAACAAACCGCGTCGATGGCATTATCGGCGGTTATATCAATCACGAGAAGCTGCTGCTCGAGAAGGAAGGCGAGAAGCTGATCTCGTTTAACCCCGCGGATTACGGCGTTCCGGATTATTACGAGCTGGTGCTGACGGCAAGCGAGAAAGAGCTGGATAGCAAAGGCGACGCGATCAAACGGTTCCTCGCAGCCGCGGCGAAAGGCCAGGAATATACCGCTAGCCATCCGGATGAAGCGTTGAAGCTGCTGCTGGATAAGCAAAGCACCGACTTCCCGCTGGATGCGGATATCGAGAAGCAGAGCCTGCAAATTTTGCTGCCACTGATGGATGCGGGCAACGAGCCTTTTGCCAGCCAATCCGAGGATTCCTGGAATAACATTATTACTTGGCTGACGGAGCATGGTGAGATTAAGAAGCCGGTGAAGGCGGCGGATGCTTTCCGCAACTTATAGGTTATATGGGTTGATGCTTACGAAGTAAGAATTGCCACAATGGCCTTAAAGAGGCCAGTTGTGTGACAATTCTTTAAGCGAATGCTTACGAAGTAAGAATCGTCACAATGGCCTTAAAGAGGCCATTTGTGTGACAATTCTTTTTAGGAGGGTTGGCAGATGGATGAGACACTGGAGAGATATTCAAGGCAAATGCTGTTTGCGCCAATCGGCGAATTAGGTCAGCGGAAGCTGAGCGAAAGCTCGGTATGCGTGATCGGAATGGGTGCGCTTGGCACCGTGCTGGCGAATCATATGGTTCGCGCCGGCGTTGGGCGGGTCCGCATTGTGGACCGGGATTATGTGGAGAAAAGCAATCTGCAGCGCCAGATGCTGTATGACGAAGACGATGTGCGCGAGGGTTATCCGAAGGCGATTGCCGCGGAACGCAAGCTCCGCCGCATCAATTCGGATGTGCGGATCGAAGCGGTTGTGGCGGATGTGACCGTCCATAACATTGATGAGCTGCTTGACGGCATGGACCTTGTACTAGACGGAACGGATAACTTCCAGACCCGGTTCCTGCTCAATGATGCGTGCTTCAGCAAAGGCATTCCGTTCACCTACGGGGGCGCGGTCAGCTCGCGAGGCATGAGCGCGATTCTGGTGCCGGGCAAGACGCCTTGCCTGCGCTGCTTCCTCCCTTCGGCGGACAGCGGCGGCCAAACCTGCGATACGATTGGCGTTATTGCGCCCGTTGTGGATATTGTCGCTTCCTACCAGGCGGTAGAAGCGCTTAAATATTTGGTTAAAGCGGATGGAGCCAGACGGAATAGTCTGGTTACCTTCGATTTATGGAGCAACTATTATTACGAAATGAAGCTTGGCGAGGCGAAGAAAGACTGCCCTTGCTGCCAGCTGAAGGAATATCCGGCGCTGCAGGTGACGGAGACGGATTCGACGGTATCCTTATGCGGCCGCAGCACGGTTCAGATCAGCGGACACGGACCGCTGGATTTGGGGCAATGGAGCAAGCGGCTGGAGCCGGCTGCGGTGAAGGTAGAGCTTAACGCTTATTTGCTTAAAGCCGAGCTGCCGGAAGGAGAGCGGCTGGTGCTGTTCCCGGACGGCAGGGTGCTTGTGCAGGGGACGGAGGATCTTGTCCGCGCCAAGACGCTGTACGCGAGATATATCGGATATTGAACATAGAGGAGATGAGAGCAGGATGAAGGATTTTCGTCTGTATGCGATCACGGGAGAACAATTCCATCCCGGCCGCGACATGCTGGAAGTGATGGAGGAAGCAATCAAAGGTGGCGTGGATATTATTCAGCTGCGGGATAAGGACAGCAGCCCCGAAGAGGTGCTGCGCAAGGCGAGGGCGCTGCGGGAGCTGACTCGGAAATATGGCGTGACGTTTATCGTCAACGACTATATCGATATCGCGCTGGAAGTAGACGCCGACGGTGTCCATCTCGGGCAAAACGATGTCTCGCTCATGGAAGCAAGACAACGCGTCGGAGATAAAATCATTGGCATTTCCACGCATGCCATTGAGGAAGCGCTGCTTGCGGAGGAGCAAGGCGCCGACTATATCGGCGTTGGGCCGGTATTCCCGACAAAGACGAAGGTGGATGTCGTTGATCCGGTAACGGTCGAATACGTTCGGCAGGTAGCGGAAAAGGTCCGCATTCCTTTTGTCGCGATTGGCGGAATTAAGCTGGGCAACGTGGATGAAGTGCTTGCGGCTGGAGCAACAAGAATTTGCGCGGTGAGCGAGATTGTCGGAAGCTCCGATGTCGCGGGCACGTGCCAGGCCTTCCTCCGCAAGCTGGAAGGAGCGGGAGATTCGCATGCTGCTGATCGTTAATGGCGAGTCCCAAGAGCTGGATGCCCGCACGATCGGGGATGTCATTCATCATTTTGGGCTGGAAGGGCGTCCGGTCGTCGTTGAAGCGGATGGCGAGATTATCGCGAAGGAACAGTGGCCGGATACGGAAGTAAGGCCACGGATGAAGATAGAGCTGGTTCATTTTGTCGGGGGAGGCTGAACGTAGGATGAAAAAGGATGTATGGCGTATCGGGGATCATGTGCTCACCTCGCGGTTCTTTATCGGGACGGGATTATTCCCAAGCCCTTACGTGCAGAAGGAAGCGATCCGGGAGTCAGGAGCGGAGGTGCTGACCTTTGCGATTCGCCGGATTAACCTCGCTTCTACCGAGGATGATTCGATTCTGCAGCATGTGGAAGGGGAAAACTTCCGCTTTCTGCCGAATACGTCCGGCGCAAGCACGGCTGAGGAAGCCGTTCGTATTGCCCGGCTCGCAAGAGCTTCGGGGCTAAGCGATTGGATTAAAGTCGAGATTAGCGCCAACGAGCGCACGCTGCTGCCCGATCCGCTCGAGACGCTGAAGGCAACGGAAATTCTCGTCAAGGAAGGCTTTACGGTCCTTCCTTACACCTCGGACGATCCGATTCTGTGTAAAAGGCTGGAGGAGGCCGGAGCGGCGGCCGTCATGCCGGGAGCGGCGCCTATCGGTACCGGGCTTGGTATATTGAATCCGTATAATATCGGTCTGATCGTGGAGGAAGCGAAGGTGCCGATAATCGTGGACGCGGGCCTTGGCTCGGTCAGCGACGTGGCGCAGGCGATGGAGCTTGGCGTGTCCGGCGTCTTAATGAATACGCCGGTTGCCAAAGCGAAGGATCCGGTTGGCATGGCGCGGGCGATGAGGCTGGCGATTGAAGCGGGTCGTCTGTCGTATTTGTCGGGACGGATTTCGAAAAAGCGTTACGCGTCGGCAAGCAGCGGTCACGAGCAGTTTATTGTGAAGTAACGGCCGATTATTTGATAGAAAGCTGGTCTAATCATGGGAGAAACGATTGTCATTATGGGCGGAGGCGTAGTTGGTCTCTCCTGCGCTTTCGAGCTTCAGAAGCGGGGGCATCAGGCTATTGTCCTGGAGATTGGCCGCTGCGGCGGGCAGGCCTCCGGGGCTGCGGCCGGAATGCTTGCCCCCTATTCGGAAAATGTGGAAGGGCCGGATGATTTCTTCCGCTTGTGCAGGGAAAGCCTGCGGCTGTATCCGTCCTGGCGCGACGAGGTCCGGCAGGTATCCGGCAGGACCTTCGAATATACCGATTCGGGCAGTCTGTATATTGCCTATCACGAGGCAGACCGTCTGGCGCTGGAGGGCCGTCGCCTCTGGCAGAACGAGCATGGATCAAGCGGTATTGTGCTGGAAGGGGATGAACTGTTCCGACAGGAGCCGATGTTATCCCGCGAGGTGAAGGCCGCTCTCTACACGCCGGAGGAAAGCCATGTGTACGCGCCGGATTACGTGTTGGCGCTTGAGCAGGCATGCCGGTTGACCGGCGTTCGAATCTTCGAGCAGCTAGGCTCGGTAACCGTCGACAAGTGGCGCGAGGATGTCGTGGTTACCGCCGAGACCGGCTGGAGCTTTACCGGGGATCGGCTGATCGTCTGCTCCGGCGCCTGGGCACAGGAGCTTGAGGATATATTCGGCATCCGTATTCCGGTGTACCCGATCCGCGGTCAGATTTGCGCTTATGAAGCGGAAGTAAAGCCGGTCCAGCACATGGTGTTCTGCAATCAGGGCTATTTGGTTGCAAAAGAAAACGGTACGCTCGTATGCGGAGCTTCCGAGGATGTGGCGGGCTTTGATACAACCGTTACGGAGCGTGGAATCGAGCGGCTGCGCAAATGGAACAAGCAGGCGTTTCCGTTTCTGGAGGAGCGGGAGCCGTTCCATCGCTGGGCAGGCCTCCGGCCATCCACGCAGGACGGTTTCCCTTTGCTTGGACCGCTAGAGGAATCGGGCGGCCGCGTCATTATGGCGGCGGGCCATTACCGCAACGGCATTCTTCTAAGCCCGGTAACGGCACAGGTTGTGGCCGATTATATCGATAACGGCAGCAGGCTGCCGGCGTTTGCGCCGGAACGGTTTTCCTACTAAACGATAAACGGGGTGAAATACAAATGGCGGAATCCATAAACGGCAATGTAGCCCGGGCTTTGACGATTGCCGGCTCGGACAGCGGCGGCGGAGCAGGCATTCAGGCGGATTTAAAAACGTTCCAGGAGCTTGGCGCTTACGGGATGTCTGCTTTGACGGCGATTACAGCGCAAAATACGCTTGGCGTGCAAGGCGTATTCCCGCTCGCCAAGGAAGCGGTAAAGGCCCAGATTCACTCCGTCGGCAGCGATATCGGCGTTGACGCTTTAAAGACCGGCATGTTGTTCAGTGCCGAGATTATCGAGGAAGTAGCCGAGGCGATTGCTTTCTTCGGCTGGAAGAAGGTTGTGGTCGATCCGGTTATGATCGCCAAAGGCGGCGCGTCGCTCCTTCAGGTAGAGGCCGTGCGGGCTTTAACCCGCAAGCTGCTGCCTCTGACGATGATCGTAACGCCAAACATTCCGGAAGCCGAGCATCTGACCGGTATGGCCGTGCGCAACAAGGCCGACAAGCTTGAAGCGGCGAAAAAGCTGTCCAGCCTTGGCGCCCGTTATGTCCTGATCAAGGGCGGGCATGAAGCGGGAACCGAAGCGGTGGATCTGCTTTTCGACGGCAGCGGCTACAGCGAGCTGGCAGGCAGACGGATCGAGACGGCCCGTACCCATGGGACCGGCTGTACGTATTCGGCTGCTCTTACTGCAGGTCTCGCGCAAGGGCTTGATATCGAGGAAGCTGTCCGCCAGGCAAAAGCCTATATACAGGCCGCCATTGAAGATGGCATTGCCATCGGCAGCGGGCATGGCCCAACGAATCATTGGGCCTATCGCAAGAGAGGACTAGCCGTTAGATAGCGGGACAAGATCCAGTCCTAATTCCGCGCTCCCCGTCATACATATGATGAAGAGGAGCGTGAATAAGGTGGAGGATAACAAAGTCAGGCGGTATTATCAGCTTAAGCAAAAGCAGAAGGAAATCGAGCAGGAATTATCCGAGCTGCGCGGTGAAATTATACAGCATTGCGCCGAGCTGGACCTCTCCGAACTGGAGGTAGGCAGCTACAAGGTGAAGATTGTTTCCCAGGAGCGCAAGGAATTCGATGAGAGCAAGCTTTATGCTGCTCTTCCCGATCCCGATGTATGGCGGCTTCTCTCGAAGCCCGATACCTCCAAAATCGCCGGTCTCATCAAGCTGAACGTTATTTCGGAGGATACCATCAAGGATACGTTTTCGGTTAAGCACTTATTTCTTCTTCAAGTGGATAAGAAATGACCGCAGAGATTTAACATAACCCCGCCCAATCTTCCTCGGGAAATTGGGTGGGGATTTTTATTGATTAATTGTTGACAATATTACGAATTGTGAGATAATTATAATAAGCTTAGTTCTCGGCGTTGCCGAGAAGCGGGGAAACCAATCTTTTGGGGCGAATCAGCCGGTTATCGGCTGTAGGGAACCATCTATCCCGAGTCCGTCAGCTAACCTCGTCAGCTTTGAGATGGGTCTTTTGCGAATAACATTGCAAACGATAGACCCTTGCTGGGTCTTTTTCTGTTTTAAAGGCCCAAAATGCGCACAGACCATACCCATGCTCTGTGCTGCTGGGGTCTTTTTTTTCATTTTTCGTGGAGGTGGGATGGACTTCCCGGCATAGGTGATGCTTTTAATAACCTTTTGGAGGGATGCGAAATGGTACAACCAATGGCCGATAACAGTAGATCGGCAGGTCTGTCGGAGGCGGAAAGAGAACGGCTTAAGAAGCATTTTCGCGTCAATGATTATTACTTAAACCTGATTGACTGGGATGATCCGAAGGATCCGATCCGCAAGCATCTGATTGCTGCTGCGGGGGAAGCCCCTCACGGGCTCCAGGAGTTTACTTGGGAAGCTGCCGGCTGCAAGCACATTTATCAGTCGATGGTTCTTCTTCCCGTGTCCCAGGCAGCGGAAGGAATTGCGTACATCGCCGAACATAACGAAATTCATAAGGTTGTGCTGACGGGCGATAGCCTGATGTTAGGTATTTCAAAGCTGACCCGAATAATCGAGCAGCTGCGGAATATCGAGCATATCGGCACGATTAGGCTGGATTCCAGAATGCCGGTTCATAATCCGATGAGGATTTACGAGGACCATGAACTGTTAGAGATGTTAAGCCGGTTCTCGAGTCCGGAGAAACGCATCTATTTAATGACCACGATTAACCATCCGAGGGAAGTAACGGCCGAAGCGAAGAAAGCCTTTAATGCCCTTCACCAGGCGGGCGTAATCGTTCTTAATCAAACCCCTATTGTCAAGGGCGTTAACAATGATCCTCTTCTGCTAGGCAAGCTGATCGATCAGCTGTCCCAGGCCGGGGTTTCGCCATATTCCTTTATCATTAACCGTCCTAATCCTTCTTATCCCGAGTCTAGTCTATCCCTGCAAACGCAGTTCTCCATCGTTCAGCAAGCAAAAGAACTAACCGCGGAGCTTGGGAAGCGGATCCGGCTTCTGATGGCCCATGATTATGGCAAGGTTGAATTGCTTGATATAGAGGGCGGCAAAGCCTACGTGAAATACCATCACTATCAAGAAGAAGGAAAAGGCCGTTTTATCATGCTGGATTGTCCTCCTGAAGCATCTTGGCTGGAGGATTTGTCGGAGCACGATGATCATATGGTCTATCTGCCGTCCGGTCAGCCTGCCAAGAATAAATAAAGGATGTTCATAAGCAAAAGGAGAAGTAAGAAGGGATCGTATTTCACATCCCGGGAGGCTTCTGTCAATGAGAGTATACGGCCAGGAAATCGTGAACGACCTGCAAGCTCAGCAGGAAGAAGCAAACTTGAAAGGCACGCAGGTTATTGTAAAGGTTAATCCGGAAGAGACAAGGGCCGGTTATCTGGATCCCTACGAGCTTCAGATTATTAGGAAATGGGCGGGGGAACAAAAGGCTGCCACGGACCAGCCTCCGTCGCCGGAGGAGCAGCTTCGGCTTATACGCGATTCCATGGGATTTCCGAACCGTAATTTGAATACGGTGGAGATTTACACCGGTTACGAACGCGTAAAGCTTGGCGACAATGAGGTTGGCCTATGGCGGTATTATCCGCGCAAATCGATGCGGAAGCCTAATAAACCTTGTCTCATTTATATTCACGGCGGCGGCTGGATCGGCGGTACCGTGTTTGCGGTGGAGAACCCTTGCCGGCTGATTGCCGAGCTGGCCGATGCCGTAGTCTTTAATATTGATTATTCCTTGGCTCCGGAGCATAAGTTCCCTAACGGATTTAACGATTGCTTTAATGCCGTTCAATATATTTACGAGCATGCCGAGGAATACGGCATCGACCGGAACCGGATTGCGGTAGGCGGCGATAGTGCCGGCGGCAATCTGTCGGCCGCCGTAGCAACCAAGGACCGGGATCTGGGTACTCGCATGGTAGCTCAGCAGGTGCTCATTTATCCATGCGTGACCTTCCTTAACGGGGTGAACGGTTATCAGTGGGAGTTGTCCCAATTCGAAATGTCGGATGAGCAAAAAGCGATGATTGATCCGATGCTGGGGATTGGACGGCCTACCGATGCCGATCCGGAAGGCAGAAAGGCTTGGGAGCTTTATCTGCCGCATGAGGAGGAGGTCCGTAATCCTTATGTCAGTCAGCTTCTGGCTGACAGCGCAGGATTACCGCGTACGTTGTGCGTAGGAGCTGAATTTGACGGGCTGCGCATTCAGTCGGAGGTATACAGCAGGCAGCTTGCGGCAGCCGGCGTACCGGTCAAGACGATCCGGTACAAGGGATGTACGCATGCTTTTATCGACCGACTGGGCTTTGTGCCGCAGGCCGAGGATTTGTGTATCGAAATTGCAAATGCTTTGAAAGCACTATAATAGAAGAGATAGTTTTTCCAAGCCCGCTCTTCCTTGATGGAAGAACGGGCTTTTTTGCGTTATTTCGCACACGAAATATGAAAAATCAGGATTATAGCATAGTTGATAGGACGCAACAAGTAAGAAAATACTCATAAAGACTCATCGCATTCTCAGAAAGTGGATAAGACTCAAGAAACGCCTAGATTACAGCATTCTTAACGCTTTCATTTACCGCTCGTTTCCAATTTTTGCGGGTGTCCTTGGGGTTCTGAGCCAATCTATAATAGCCCTATCAACAAGTTAGGGAGTGAGTATTGAAATGAAATTCATGACTAAAATTGCTATGCTGCTGGTAGCTATCGCCTTGCCGGTAACGGCCCTGTTGCACACGACCGCGGATGCGGCCATGTCTGCGGATGCAAAGAGAAACAAGATTGTTTCCACCGCATTGAACCTGAAAGGCAAAGTGAACTATGTAAGCTGGCAGAACCGTCAGGAGAAAAAAGCCCCTTACGCTACGGATTGCTCCGGCTTCACAGCACTTGTATATAAACTTGCTAATGTTGGCGTTACCCTGGTTAACCGTGATGATGATGATCAAGCTAAAGTAGGTACGAAAGTAGGCTACGGCAACTTCAAAAAAGGCGATCTTCTGTTCTTCTGGAACAGCGGCTCGAAAAACCATAAAGACGTAGGCCATGTCGGCATCTACATCGGCAACGGCAAAATGATTCATAACGCGAGCCCTTCGAAGGACGTTATCGTATCGAACGTTAACGATAGCTACTATAAACAGCGTTTCATCGTGGGACGTCGCGTGATTAACTAGGATTGACTGATTAACTCGGTTTTATTTAGAAACTGCGCATTCGAATATTTCTTTCAACCGCTGTTGTTCGGGGGATTTATTGAATTTATTAATATAAGAGAATTCCCCCGAACAAAGGCGGACGTTACACTTTTCAAGAAACATTCGAATTCTCCGTTTAAGTCAAACCGCAGTTAAAAAGTAAAACCTTATTTAATTGCTTTAAAGGACAGGGAAATGCCGTACGGAGTGATCCGTACGGCATTTTTTTGCGGTTAGATGATTTCCGCGTTGACGGAATCGGGATCCTTTACGATATGCTGGCGGACATGCTGGATCATCTTTTTCATGCGGACGGCTTCGGCACTGGACGGGTCGAGCTTTTTTAAATGGGCGGTAAGCGGGAAGACCTTAAAGGCGCTTCGGCCTCCCGTTTTGCTGATCCGCGTCCAGGTTGGGATAAAGTCGACCTTCTTAATGCGAATCGTGCCGTCATCAAGCTTGCGCACCTGGAGCTGAGTAATGAGTCCGGTTAAAGTATGGTCGTTGTAATAGAGGCGGGTCGAAATGATATTGCCGAGGGAATAAATGGCGAATCTGCGGATACCCGATCCGCTTTTGTAGAAGACGGCTGGCTGAATGGTATGCGAGTGGGCGCCGAGTATAATGTCAGCGCCGTTTTTGAATAATAATTGCACCATATCCTTTTGCTTTTGAACCGGGTAATTCGAGTATTCTCTGCCCATATGCAGGCATACGATAGTCAGATCGACGTTTTTGGCTTTCAGCCGTTTCAGGTCGGAGACCATTTTGGCCGGATTGATCAGGTCAACCGCCCATTTATGGTCCGAGGGAACCGGTATTTTATTCGTGGTTTTCGTATAAGCAAGGAAGCCGATCTTGATGCCTTTGACTTCTTTCACGACTAGACTTTGCGATTCATTCTGCGTCCGGTAAGTTCCGGTATGGGCAATCCCCTTGGCATCCAAAATTCTGAGCGTACGCTTCAGACCGTTAATGCCGTTGTCCATGCAATGATTATTGGCTGTCGAGACAAAGTCAAAGCCAAGATTTTTTAAGGTATCGGCAAAAGCATCCGGGCAGTTGAACATAGGCCAGTTCGTACGCGGATGGCGTTTCACCACACTGTAAGCGTCCTCGGAGGTTTTACCCGCAAATACGGTTTCCAGGTTGCCGATGGTCAGATCGGCATTGCGCAGATAAGGGGCGATCGGTTCGAACAGATGGTCGAAGGAATAGCCTTTTTCTCCTTTGCAGGAGTTAATAATACGCGTCTTCATCAGGAAATCCCCGACTGCGGCTATCGTTATTTCCGTACTCATGATTCATCTCCGTTTATTGGGTTTTTGACAGCAGGCTGCGGGCATATTGAAAATGCGTATGCAGGCATTGCTCCCAAGCTTTGAGTCCATACAGCTGCCGCATAATTTTTTTTCCCGGCTTGATGTTGATTTCAAGCAGCCACAGCTTGCCGTGGACATCAACCGCGAGGTCAATGCCAAGCTCGCAAAGGCGGGCGCCATAGGATTTTTCCGTAAACGTCGGAATATATTCCGCAAGTTCGCGGACGGATTTGGCGAGCGCTTCGCCCTTCTCGTCGCCAAACTCTTTTTTTAGATAGGAGCTTGCTTCAAAGGCATGGCCGCCGCTCTTCAGATTGGACGTAATCCGTCCGCGCTGCGCTTCCCGCACGGCAATCCCCGTTGTCTCCCAGTTCCCTTCGCTTTTCTTCAGCATCAACGCGCGAATGTCGTAAATAATTCCTTGCTTGTTCCGGATATCGATCCACTGCTGCATGATTTGGCGTTCCTTGCTCAGCGCGCGTCTAATTAACGAACGTATACCCACAGCGCTCGTTAATCGCGTTTGCTCGCCGTTTTTTTGCACTTTGTACTGTCCTTGCTCCAGCGTGACGCGTACGATATCTCTGCCGCCCCAGCCGTTAATCGGCTTCAGCATGACGCTATTATACTTTTTCACAAAGGCTAAAAAGCTGCTAGAGTCCTTCACCAGTTCAGTAGGAAGAAGATACGGCTTCAGAACGGGGGAAGTGAGCAGATGGTTCTGGATCCGGATTTTGTTACCGATGCCGTAGCCGGTAAAAGGGAATGAAGGTGCTTTTTTGACCAGAGTGGCTCTGGCGACTTGCGATCCTTTGTAAAATCCGATATCCATGTTCATCCGGGGAAAAGGCATGGTTTGCCTGCTCCATGTTCCGCCTTTATATACATAGCCTGTTATTCTTCGGGTTGTCAGGTTCACATCTTTAGGGGTGTAAACGAGAATGCCGCTGAACTTCTCGGCGAGGGCTGATTTGGCATGTCTAGCAAAGCTTCCCGCATGGCCGATCCGGTGGGTCATGATTCCTAAGATGTCGCTCATCTTTGTTTCTCCTGTCCTGTGGCCTTAAGCTGTAGTCGGAACTGTGTATTATCATATGAAGCATGATATTTGTCCGGCATGGGATAAACGCCTATTCCTCAAGGGGGAGGCGTCTGATGAAGGTACTTTTTGCGGGGGGGAGGAATAGTATGGAGCAAGCGATTAGCCTCATGCAGAAGGACACGTAACTGCTGTACATCAATGGAGGAGATTCCACCATGAAAGGCTATATGATTAAATATCCGGGGCGCAAATGGTTAAAGCATGTAGCACTGTCGGGTGAAGAAGAGCTCCGTGATTACTTGCCGGATACGGAGCAATTTACGCCCAAGGGTTTTATCAGCATGATTGACCGTTACCCCGTCCTGTTCGTGAAGCCGGATCTTGGCATGAAGGGACAGGGCGTCATGAAGGTTTATTATAAGGATGGCCGAATCGTCATTCGGACGGAGGACAGCCGTTATTCATTCCAATCCGCGAAATTCGCGGCAATCAAGCTGAAGCAGTTGATCGGTACCAAGCGGTATCTCATGCAGCAGGGAATCGATCTGATTCAGATTAACGGGAACCCCATAGATTTTCGCATCCTTTTGCATTTGCGCCGGGACGATACGTGGAAGTTTTTTGGCGTTATGGGCAAGATGGCGGCGCCTAACCGGTTCGTGACGAATCATAGCAGCGGGGGGAAAGCGATCCGGCTGCATCAGGCGCTTGGCCTTACGAGGCAGGAATGCGAGCCGTGGGAGACGAAGCTTCGGGATATGGCGTTTAAGGTTGCGCGCGGGATGAAAAAGCATTTTCCGCTCATTACCGAGCTTGGACTGGATATCGCGATCGATACCGAGCACCGCGTCTGGCTGCTTGAGGCCAATACGAAACCACAGTTCCAGCTGTTCCGCTATCATTCCAATCCCAAGCTGTACGCCCAGATCGCCTCTTCGGTAAAGCATATTAGAGGAGAGGGGTAGGGGGAGTTCTGTTGAACTTTCCTTAGCCGAATGATTGTTGAATTTACAAATCATGGTTTATAATGGAACTAGCTAGAATAGCGTGTGAAGCACACCGCTCTTTTCCGTTGCTGACGGAAGGGGGCGGTTATTTTATTTTCTGGGGAGGATTTGTATGTTCGAGGCCTATTACAAGGAGTGGCTGGCAGAGCAGCTGAAGGCAGGCAGCAGTGAGAGACAAAGGAAGCTTAAAGAGCATGGACACGCGGAGAAGTTATTCTTGGAGCAAGTGTGGTGGCCGGCAACCGGACGGACGGAGTATTTGCATGGCGAGTATGAGGTGAGCGACTTTAAGGATGGGGTTAGATTTCTGGACTTCGCCTACCTTCGTCATCCGCATAAGATTGCCATCGAGATTGACGGTTATGGACCGCATTGCCGGGATATCGACCGCCGGGGCTTCGCTGACCGCTTGCAAAGGCAGAATCATTTGGTGCTGGATGGCTGGAACGTGCTGCGTTTCTCGTTCGACGACGTGAAGGAGCGTCCGCGGCAATGCCAGCAATTGCTGCAGCAGCTGCTAGGGAAGCTGTACAGTCAGGAAGCAGGCCAGGAGATTACGCTGCATCAAAGGGAGATTATTCGGATTGTATCTTATCAACTAGATCCCGTATCGCCGGTGGAGGTGAGCAAGGCATTGGGGATTAGCACGCAGTTTGCGCGGAAGCTTATGCTGGATCTGGTAGATAAGCAGTATTTGATGTCAGCCTCCCATGGCGAACGCGTGCGTTATTATCGCCTTGGGAAGCGTAAGGCTTGAGCGCTAGAGCAAGCGGCGGGTCTTGA
>NZ_BILY01000063.1 GCF_004000805.1 Paenibacillus glycanilyticus NBRC 16618 | reverse complement strand
CTGCCGCTGCCGGCTGGCGCGGCAGCGGGGCGGGCTGCAGCCGCTGCAGGCGAAGCCGCGGCTGTGCCCGTGCTGGGCGTGTCCTTGCGGAATTGGCGCAAGGACGGCGCCGATCTTGGCCGCGCGGCAGACGCGCTGGCCGAGCTTGCCAGCCGCCGCCCGGTGCGGCTGCGGTTCCTTCCGTTCCATACCCCCGACGATGCGGAAGCATCGAAGGTGGTCATGGAACGGCTCAGCGGCAGGCTGGCCGGCGGAAGCTCGGCTGAGCTGACCGCCCCTGGCGACGATCCCCAGCAAATGCTGCTGGAGGTAAGCCGCTGCGATGCGCTGTTCGGCATGCGCCTTCACGCGCTCATCTACGCGGCGAACCAGATGGTTCCGATGCTTGGCTTATCGTACGATCCGAAGATCGATCAGTTCCTTCACCGTCTTGGTCTAACGCCGGTTGGCACGACCGAACAGCTTGATCCAATCGTTTTCGCGGACAGCGCCCAGCGACTGCTGGACGACGCAAACGGCTGGAAAGAGGAGCATCGCGAAGCGATCGAACGATTAAGACAACAATCGCAGCAGCCAGCGCAACAAATTGCGCAGTTATTGCGTCATACCATATCGAGGTGATTTTCACTTGTCGAAACAAGTTCCAACGGTGCCGATTTACGGAATTCCATTCTCCAAGATGAGCATGGACGAGACGGTCAAATATCTAACAGAAGCAATTGAACACAAGCGCCAGACGCATGTCATTACGGCTAATCCGATTATGGTAATGTCGGCTGTCGAAAGCCAGGATTACTACAAGATGATGAGAAAAGCCGAGCTTATCGTACCGGACGGTGCGGGAGTCGTATGGGCGGCCAATTATGTGGGAACCCCGGTGACAGAACGCGTAACGGGCTTTGACCTGTTGCATCGTCTTATGCAAGAGGGCGAAAAACGGAAATGGACAGCTTATTTGCTTGGCACATCGACGGAAATTATTGAAGCGGCGGCCGAGAAGCTGCAGCTGCAATATCCGCAGGTTCGCATCGTAGGCTGCCGCAACGGCTACTTTGGTCCTGAACAGGATGCGGAAGTAATCGAAGCGGTTCGGCAGGCAGCACCGGATTTACTGTTTGTGGCACGGGGCGCGGATACGCAGGAGCCTTGGATTGCCAAATATAAGAAGCAGCTTGGAGTCCCGCTTATTATGGGAGTTGGAGGAAGCTTCGATATTATTGCAGGCAAGCTGAAAAGAGCGCCATTGCTATTCCAGAAGCTGCGTTTGGAGTGGTTTTACCGGTTATTACAGGAGCCGAAAAGGCTGCCAAGAATGATGGTATTGCCGAAATTCGTCGTGAAAGTGGTTCGCGATAAAGAAAACGTCAAGAAACCACGCCCTACTACGTAATAACCTCCCAAAACCGTTGAAAATAAGTGAAAACGGGATTTGGAGTTTCTTCTTCTGTCGGAGTATAATTCACTTCGGTAGATAGAAAAAGGGGAGCTGCACAATATGCCAGCAGGCTTACTGTACACATTAGGATTTATCTTATCTTTAATAATAGCTCTAGTTTTGACACCGCTTGTTAAAAAATTCGCTTTCAAGATTGGAGCGATCGATAAACCGAACCACCGCAAAGTACATACGCGGATTATGCCCCGTATGGGTGGTCTCGGGATCTATCTTGCTTTCGCAGTCGGATTTCTCATTCTGATGCCGTTCATTCCGGACGGATTGCTGAACCATGAGGGAGAGAATCTGATCCGCGCCGTTCTGGTTGGCGGTACGATGATTATCCTCATTGGCGCGTTTGACGACCGCTTCGAGCTGTCGGCCAAGGTGAAGCTGGTAGCGCAAATCGCTGCGGCTTGCGTCGTGGTATTCGGCTTCGGAGTGAAGATCGACCTGCTGAACGTGCCGTTTGGCGCAACGATGCAGCCGATTGAAGCCTGGATCTCCATTCCGATCACGATTTTCTGGATCGTGGGCGTAACGAACGCGATCAATCTGATCGATGGTCTGGACGGGCTGGCAGGCGGCGTATCCGCTATTGCGATCGGTACCATCCTCGTGATGGCGATCATCATGGGCAATGTGCCGATTATCTTGCTCAGCGTTCTGCTCTTGGGTGGTATCGTTGGATTCCTGTACTTCAACTTCCATCCGGCCAAAATCTTTATGGGTGACTCCGGTTCCTTGTTCCTGGGCTTCTGCCTGGCGATGCTCTCGATGACGAGCTTCAAGCAGATTACGATCGTATCGTTCGTAACTCCGCTGCTTATCATCGGCGTACCGTTGTCCGATACATTCTTCGCGATCATCCGTCGTCTTGTGAACAAGCGCCCGATCTTTGCGCCGGACAAAGGACATCTGCATCATTGTCTGCAAGAAATTGGCTTCAGCCATCGCAAGACCGTTCTTATCATCTGGAGCGTGGCTGCGGTATTCGGCGGATTTGCGGTTCTGCAATCCACCGTCGTGCAATCGTCCTCCGCGAACTGGATTACGTTTATCGTGATCTGTCTGGTGATCTTCAGCCTTCAGATTGGCGCGGAGCTTATCGGTATCGTAGACAAGTCGCGTCGTCCGCTTATTAACTTCTTGAACCGCATGCTTCGCTCGAAAGTCGATGCAAGAAGCTCGAAATAATTAAGCTATTCTCTCATACAAGTAAGATCAAAGGGTTGTCCGTTTAGGACAGCCCTTTTTTTCATGCCATCATTAAAATTTCTTTATCATTCCAATCTGCCAAATGAACTAACATTTTAGGGCTGGCGGACCGATAACAATGGTACAGAACTATTCTTCAGCCGAAGAGTGTGAGGGAGGAAGGAAATCGGGACATACAGCTTTATTTACAATCGACCTCTAATTGCAATGTCAACCAGTTGGAACCGTCGATCGTTCATTTATTCATTACGCTAACAGCCATTACATAAAGGAGGAACATCGTTTTGAAAAAGCTATTATCCCTTGTGCTGTCACTGGCGCTTCTAATTACGCTGCTGCCGCCGTTTAGTACACCGCACAAAGCATCGGCCGCGGGGACGTATTTTATGTTCAACAACGAGATGTACGCAGCTAAGGATGCACGTATGACTACCGATAAGTACGTCACACTGACGGGTACGATTAATAGTGTTGTAGGCAACTCGATCAGCTATAGTGTCTACAATATTAAGAGGAACGATCCGACAGAAGCTCCAGTTAAAAGTATTGAGAATCAGACTTCCAACATCAAACTGACTGGTAATAATCTCACTGTGACTAACTTGGAGCTTTATCCGGGTCTGAACAAGATTACGTTCAAAGGGATATACGGTACGTCAACTGTTACCGAATCCATTTATATCGAATATCGAGATAACCCGTTGTTATATGACTTGACTGCGAATATCCGCGGCGTTCAATATAGCATTCTGGAGGATGCAACAACGATTCTTCAATCTCCAATGTCGGAAGGCAAAGATAGTGAAGATATTTCCATCAGCGGTGTAGCGCCAAATGCAACGAAGGTTGTTGTTGTCATGAATGGCAAGAGCTACGAATATCGGGTTTCCGACTCGGGAGATTATAAGTTTATCGCCTCTCCGCTCAATATCAAGGCGGGTAAAAACATTGTCACGATTCGTGTCTCGAATGAAAGTCAGACGATCGAAACGACAAGAGAGCTTGCTTTCTATAACGGCAGCGTTACCTTCTACGATGTGAACTTGACAGACGGGACCACTACGGCTGACCTTTCTCAAGGACCGGATCTTTCCGTTGATACGAGTAGTACTGGCTCGTTATCACTAACAGGTAAAGCGATTGTTCCTGTTCAGCAGGTTTCGGATATAGCCGATGTTGTATCGAAGTTTATATTCGCACCTGACGCTCAATTTACGACTACTCCGACGATTACCGTAACCCGAACTACGCCGGATGCGGTAACATACAAACCAACGGACAAATTTATTACAGTCGAGTTCTCGGCGAACCTTGGAAGTATTAACGCTTTTACTGCTGAAAAAAATTACACTTTTAATCTGAAAGGTTATAACGTTGTAAAAAAGCAGACCGAACAGTCCGATACGTTGACGTTCAAGCTTCATAACAGTACCAAGCCTTATATTTACGACGTCAATTATTTGAATGGGTATACGTCCGATATGAGTACGAAGGCATCGCAGCTTCAGTCGCTTGTTGGTACGGATATCGAAAACGCTAATATTTTCGCGCTCCCCATGGGGGTTGAAGTTCTAATCGGCAACTATTCTTCTTTAAGCGGTTCTTATACGGATATTATGAGCCTCGCGAACTCGTCGGGCGTTAAGTTAACGGACGGTTTCCGTCAGCTAGGATTTGAACAGGTTGTTTACCGCAATGTTAATGGAGTATCGCGCCCTTTCCTTCGCATATTTATGGAGATATCCAAGATGCCATCTGCTGGCACGCAGAATCTGTATTTTATGTTGAACGGTGATAAGGATGGCATGAAGCAAGTAGCGGTGAAACTGCTGTATGGTCCTTTTGCGAAGTACGACAGTATTTATGATGGATTAGTTGTTAAGTATGATACAACTTTGGGCGATGATGCAGGGAAGACCTTTTTGCTTAGTCAACTAGGTAAATTTGCAGGACAGTTCTCCAACGTAGCTAATGAGAGTGACATCGTATATTCGAAACAGGCAACTTCAACGAAGCCGCAAACCGTGTATTTCTACTTGAACAATGTTGCAATCGGTTTGACTCAGAATTCATCCTTGTCTCAATTCATGATAGATCCTTCAGACGAGGAACTTGCCTTTAATATTTTGAATAAGACGGGCGAGAATACGATTCGAATTGTATTCACCACTGCGAAGAACAACTACGAGAATACAGTCAAATTTAATATCGTGCCGACTAATTTACCTACTATTCCAGCACCGAATACGGATGGGGTTTATCCATACAGCATCAGCAGGAATGAACCTTTACCCAACGATCCGAATTTTACAAAGGTATCAAGCTTCTTCTCCACGAAGGAAGCTCAAATGAAGGTATATGGTACATTTGCTTTTCTTGACCTGGGCGAAAGACCGGATCTTATCCAGGGTAAAGTAACGGCTTTGGGTGGATCCCAAACCAATTACATTTTGCAAATCAGCTCTCCGAATTTTAAGAGCGATATCGAATGGGATTTGTCGAAGGAATTCACATTGGTGTCGAACGGCACACGAATTCAAATTATAAATCCAAGCACGCCAAGTCAAGATAACACGATACCGAATCTGCAAGTATTCTATGACGTGAACGGCAAGTACTTCTATTTTATCTTGGACAATCAGGAAGTTCCGGATGACGGAAGTTCGCAGATTTATCTGATTACCGTATTTAATACAGGCAAAACCGGTCCCCGTGCGACGTATCGTCTGCAGGTGGATCCGATCTCTATCCCTTATACGGTACTCGCGCCAGTCTTGGAAGAGCGTAATCTGAATCAGAACTATGTGGATGTTATTATCACATCGCCTGGCGCGGAAACGATGACTATTAACAAGATCGCCGCGAAGAAAGTTAATTATTTGGATTATTCTAATGATCCGGTTAATCCAACGCCTATTGAATCGTTTAAGGTGCGCGTAACGGGATTGAAAGAGAATAAGGAAACAGCTATCCCAATTGTCATTATGAGAGGTAAAGACAAGATTACCGATACTCTTAAAGTAAACTATCAGCCTGCTAATATTCCAGGAGCTCAGTACACGGAAACAATGGCGACTTCACACAAGGCTTTTAATGGTAGCGTAGCCCTTACTTTTCCTAAGAATACAAAGCTGATCCGTCCTTCTTATAATTCGACGGCTAGCAACTCCAGCCAGATTTACAGCGGTAATCAACTGCTGTTCGGGATTGCCAATCCAACTGACGGTATTGTCAATCGTTATGAATATCGGAAACAGCCTGCGGATTTCTGGCTGGAAAATCAAACAGGTAGTTACATTATGAGCAAATACTTCTCTGAACGGTTTATTAAAGTCAGCCCGCTGTTCTGGATAGACGGTGGACAAGCTGATGATAACAGCACATCTGGATATGACCCTATCACGACGGGATTAGATCCTTATCCGTATCCTTTGGTACAGGGGGATCCGGATAAGCAATTCTTCCTAAGACGCAACAACAATAGAGAAGTTGTTCCTTCTCAGATTGGTTCGTTAACATTGTCCTATGATCCAAGTATCGCGCAGGGAGCGGGTACAGCCGTGACCGTATTCCGTTACGATCCCGTAGAAGATTTGTGGGAGAATATCGGCGGTACAGTTGATGAGAAGAAACATACGATTAAAGTTCCATTCAGCAAATTCGGTTACTATGTGGTAAGCAAGCTTACTTACGGTTATAACGACATCAATGATCATCCTTATGCCCGTGAAGCGATGGAAGCCATTTTCTCCAAAGGGATTATGAACGCTTCAGATCCAACCGGTATCTTTGGAGCTGACCAATATGTGACCCGTGGCGAGTTTGCGCGAATGATTGTTAAGGCGCTCAACATTCCTCTGAATTATGCGGGAACGCAGCATTTTAGCGATGTCATTGTGGATACGAACATTAATCCTAAAGCACTTTATGACTATCGGTTTATAGAAACAGCAGCAAGAGCCGGGATTGTAAGAGGCACACAACCTAAAAGCTTCCAGCCTGATTCAAGCTTGACACGTCAGGATGCTACGGTTATCCTTGCTAAGGCGCTTAACCTGAAGCTTGAGACCAATGCAGCTAAAGCAAAAGCAGCTTTGGATAAAGCTTTCAAAGATTCGGGGAATACGGATTATTACGCCATCCCATCCATTCTTGCCATTCAAAAGAAAGGCTTCATTCAGGGTTCAATGATTGATCCGAATGATAAGAAGGCAGGATATGTATTTGAACCTAGAGCCAGACTTTTGCGCAGTGATGCAGCAATCATAATGGCCAAAGTTATGGCAAGCAACAAAACATTGCCAGCAATTTACGCGAATTAATGAGGCAGAGCAGATCGGCTCTTGGCCGGTCTGCTCTATTATTAATTTTTACTAATTACTATTAATTTCTAAAGCAATATTTTCTAAAGTAAGTTTATCCATGGAAAATGTTTTGCAATGACGAGATTGATAGGCCAAGCTATACTAAGTACATACCTAGGGAAGGGTAACAATACATAAACAACCGAATCGAAAAAAAATCTCAGAAGTTTTTTGAACTGAGCGCAACTTTTTGAGCTACTGTGCGTTTAATTACATGACATTGCAAAAACGAGGCATGTAGTACCTTGGGACTACTATTATTCCTGTAAGTGGAATGATTTCTCAACTTCCTCTTTACGCTGTGAGTAGCCCATTGTATAATGTTAAGTGGTAGGTCTTCTCTAGTAATATATTTATATGGTTTTTTCGTAGGTTTACGAGTTTCTGCGACATGTTCTTACATAGGGTTGAAGCATGGAAGCAGACATCATTTATATTAATTTATTAATTTATGCTCTTAACTCGGGGAAGGGGGTGAATCGGCTATGAGAAAAACGAGCAATTCATTTTCTAAACAAAACTCTCAACAACCGAAGGTATTTAGAGGAGGAGAAAAAAAGGTTATGAAAAAAAGTTTACTTTCGCTGGCACTCGCTGGCTCCATGCTTTCCGCTTTGGCAGTTCCTGCATTTGCAGCTACTCCATCTGACGTAGTTGGCAAACCGGTACAAACTGCAGTAGAGGCTCTTACTGCTCTGGGTATTATCAATGGTTATGCTGATGGCACTTTCAAACCAGACAACACGATCACTCGCGCTGAGCTGGCAAAAATCGTCATCGTTGCTACAGGCAACGAAAGCGCTGCTAACCTGATGGCTAACACAGCTCCTTCGTTCAAAGACGTTAAAAAAGGCGCTTGGTACACTGGTTACATCAACGCTGCTGCAGCTAAAGGCTTCATCCAAGGTTACAACGGTAACTTCCGTCCTAACGACACTATCAAGTTCGAAGAAGTAACTGCGATCTTGGTTCGTGCATTGGGTTACAAAGATAAATACCTGTCCGGTTCGTGGCCTTACAACGTATTGCTGCAAGCTGACGAAGTGGGTCTGTTCAGCGGCGTTGGAATGGCGAATGGTACTAACGCTACTCGCGGTACTGTTGCAGAACTGGCAGAAAATGCACTAGGTGCAAACCTTGTTCAATACAATGCTGACGGTGATCTTTCCAACGTTAAAGTTAAAGACGTTGAACAATTGCTGATCAACAAACTTGGCACAAGCACTTCGGAAATTCTTGATGTAACTGCTGTAACTGATGGAAAAATTTCCTTCGTTAGTGGCGATGTGGCTGTTGCGGATAACTTCTTCATCACTGGCGGTAAAAAATTGACTGATTTGATCGGTCATTCCGTAACTGTTCTGAAGAACAAAGACGGTAAGGTCCTTGCTGTAACTGATAATCAAGCATCTACAAAAATCGTCTCCACTACACTTAAGGGCGATCAAGTGCTTAATGATGGTTCTTTGAGTACTAAGGCGTCTACTACAGACTATAAAGTTGCTGATAAAGCACTTCTGTTTGTAAATACAGACCCAACAGACTTCGATACAAAAACCTATACTGATGGTACTGATGTACAACTGCTTCTGAACGCAGCTGGCGATGTTCAAGCAATCCTTGTGACTAAGTGGATTCCTGACGCTCAAATTAGTGACATTGTAGCTTACACTAACTACAGTGTAATTAATAGCTCCGGTGGTTCGTTCAAAGTTGATGCTACTACTTCGGTTACTTTGGATGGCAAAGCAGCTACGCTTGCTGATCTTAAAGCTGACGATATCATTGACGTTATTAAGAATAAAGCTGGCCTGGCTACTAAAGTAGTTGCTACACGTAGTGTTGTAACTGGTAAAGTAGAAGCAACAGGTAAAGTTGGTACTGACTTCACAGTTAAAGTTGGCGGTAAAACTTATGTAGCAGCATTTGATTCTGTGACTAAGTTGTCGCTTGACGCAGAGTACACATTCTATCTGAATAAAGATAGCAAAGCTATTGCGTACAAAGCAGCTACTGCAGCTACTGCTACTGACTACTATGTAGTTTACACTGTTGCTACAAAAGGTGCACCAATTCTTATTGACAACCAATTGTCTACAGATGACTACTACAAAATCGTGTACTACTCTTTGAAAGATTCGACTAAAAAAGTTGCTTACACGAAAGAAACTGCAGTTGTTGGCGCTTTGACAGATAACTCGATCGCACAACTTACATTCAAAGATGGTTATATCACTGAAGTTAAAAACCCTAAACAACTGGCTGATGCTAAGTTGGCAAAAGTAGACTCCATTTCTGGAACTAGAATTACTCTGAAAGATAGCACTAATGCTACATCGACTTACGTGTTGGACGGCAATACAGTATACCTCAAAGTAACTGATAAAGATGCTGATTCCACTGTAGCTACATTGGCAGCTTCTGATGTTAAAGTTGGTGACTATGTAACAGTTAGCAACGAAGGTGCTACTGCTAAGTTTGTAGTTGTAACTACCCAAGGTTCAGTAGCTGAATTGCCACAAGTTCAAGGCCTGTTTGTAAACCAATCTTCGGTTAATAGTGCTTCTGGTACAGCTTACTATGTTACCCTCAACATTAACAATGAGGAGAAAACATTTGCAGTTGAAGCACCAATTACTGGTGTGAACAAGTACGATGTTGTAACACTTGTTGATAAAGACAGCAAAAATGCATACTATGAGACTGCTGGTGTGAGCGTTGCAAACCACAAAACTCTGATTGCAAATGCTCCTACTGTAGATGCATCAGCGAAAACAATTACATTGGCTGGTGTTGGTGGTACTACTTATGTAGTAACTGAAAATACTAAGTTCTACAACATCAACGCTGATGATACTGGTCTGGCAGTTGGCTACTTCAACGATGTACGTGTTGCAGCTGACACAGTATCGGGTAACTACGGTACTGGTAAAGGCCAATACCAATTGGTTATCGTTGATGGTAAGGACACTTATGGAAACAACTTCAAAGAAGCTGGTGTGGTTGTAGTTGTTTACCACAACTAATATTACCCATCAATGCAAGAAAGCTGAGAGCATATGCTCTCAGCTTTCTTTTTTGTTTTCTAATGACATGTTCACATGGTGTTCATATATATTCGATATAGTTATGGATATAGGCGAAGTAAACATTTTTGAGATGTGCCGAAACTAATAGGGCTTCATTCTCGTCTATTTAAGTAAATCTAATTATACGGAGTGAATGTGACAATGCGGAAAAGCTTTAAACGATCGACTATGCTTGTATCCCTGTTCGTTGCCTTTGTGGTGCTTCTCAGTGCGATACCAGTGTCTTTCGCTGCATCAAGTTCTTTTGTCAACAAGAAGGTGTACGTAACGAAAGCTTCGTTTGTGCAGTTGACTGATGCCAGCATAGTTCCGAGTGCCAATGGTGCAACGGCTAGCTTCACCTTTGAATTCTATAATGGTGATAGCTCAGCTATTAATCTGGTAGATTACTGGGCACGCTTGAAATCGACAAGTGGAACAAAATATACTCTAACTTTGCTAGACAAGGCAAGCAAGAAAACGATCAGCCCGAAGGCTAGCACAACTCTCACTTTTTATAGTGCGGTAGGATCGAAAGTTACTCTTGATCAGCTCATTCTTAATTTCGTGAAATTCGATTTCTCGGTTTCTGGTTATGAGAAAACCATTGGATCATTTACATTCCCTACCGGCTATAATAATGATATTAAGCTTGGTGGTTACAAAACGGTGAAAATCAGCAGTTCTAACGTAAACATGCGGATTGATCAAAATACAGTTTCCAAAACAAAGGACAACTACAATATAAACTTATCTTTTGTCGCTCGTAATACTAGTCAGTTCGGAGTAGCCATTCCTGAATTTAACTACTACTTAAAAACATCTAGTGGCTTGTACAAGTTGAAGCTAAAAAACACTTCGGATTCAAACCTAACGCTTGAGCCTGCTGTACTTAACTCCATCCGATTGATTGGTTCGATTCCAAACACCGTATCGACATCTGGCTGGAAATTGATAATCACTCAAAAATTAGGAACGGATAGCAGTCAGGTTGAACTGCCCGTAGCATCGTTTATGGTGCCTTTCTCGTTGGATACAAAACCGGGTACAGCAAAGCAAACCTTCACTGATGAAAAAGGAACTTATGAGGTAGAATTGCAATCCGTACAACGTATGCCGTGGGGTAATGATGATAATGTGATTGCAAAACTCTTGATTAAAAATAAAGAATCTGTTTATCTGCCGTTACCTGAACTAACAGGTACAATGCTGCTGGACGAGAACATTACGATTAATGGTCAGACCGTTAAGAATGCTGGTGATATCGGATTAGCACCAGGAGCCTCTACAACCGTAACCTTCATCGGAAAACTGCCCTACGGTTACAATTGGAAAAAATTTGAGCTTCAATTGGACGAGAAGTCCGGCACAGATAATGTTCAAGTAGCAGAAGTAACAAAATCTGCGATTACAGACATTTACTCGATTGAAGCAGGCAAGGTATATACACAAAAGTCGATAGGCTCTGAAATGAGTGTCAAAGTAACAGATGTTCGTACGTACAAAGGTGATACTTCCGATACCTACGCGGTATTTATGGATGTAACAAATAATCAGTCGCGTAGTAAGGTTATGCCACAGTGGACTGGATACTTCAAATCTACAGCAGGTAATTACTATGATGCAACAATTCAAAAAACGGCCACTCCCATAACACCTGGAAATAAAGAACAGCTTATAGTTTATACGCAGCTTCCTAGTAACGTTAGCCGTGATGGGTTGCAACTGCTACTTGGAGAGGCAATTGACACAAATGGTCTAATCAAAGGTACAACGGGCACTCCAACAGGCTACATTCGTGGTGTATTGTTCGGTTTACCAACTGAGAATACTGAGTTGTCAAATAATCATGCTCTAAAAGTTGGTCCATATAACATTGATTTCAACTATTTCAACGTATATGCAAATGCTGATACACTGGAGTTTGACATTGGCAGCAAAGTGCAACGTGATTACAGCTATGACGGATTTACACAATCCAAGCTGACAATGGAATTGGAATACGAGCCATCTGGAGATGTACTGTGGACTCAAAGTATCAATCTTGAAGGCAAGTCAGAAAACAGCTTGACTTGGAAATTAGGAGATAACTATAATTCCTTTAATAAACAAGTTGCGGAAAATAAATATTGGGATAAATACACCTTAAACGTCTACGAAACCGTAAACGGCAGCAAGAAAAAGCTCTTCTCCAAAGATATTAGTTTCTCTTCTCTAATCAATTGGCTAGACGGAGAACATTAATAGTTCAGAAATAACTGGTTAATCCCATTCAAATCTAGTATCTTAATAGAAGATACTAGATTTGTTTGCGTAATTTTGCGTAATTGCGTTAAGAAAGGAGTTTGTCGAAATTGAAGAAGTATGCACTACGGATTGTACTCGCTGTTGTTCTAGTAGGAGCAGGCATTATTGCTGGGGTGAACTGGCCGACAACCCTTGAAGCGGAATCAAATGCAGCTGTGCCAGGTTCTGCCGATGATCCAGTTGTAACCAAGAGCTATGTGGATGAACAGATTGCCAAGGCTGGTTCAGGTTCTAACGGAGGCGGAACAACGCAGCCGGAAACAGGCGGCACAAGCGCAAAGCTTGAAGTTGTGTCTGTCCCTAACGGTAAAATCCTCATTGCGAACGAAGGTACCGAGGTAGTCGTGCGTTCAGGTAAAGCCGTTGTATATAGTACGGACGCGAATGGTATTGCGGATTTGACGGATGGCAAAGATTTAACCAACGGCAAGTCGATCACGGCAAACCATCACATTTTGTTCCCGCGCGCAGGACGTGGTATTACTACTGCTCCTACCTATAAAGGTTCATTGACTGTATTGGTACGCGGCAGCTATGTTATTCAATAAGCTTGGATGTTATAGAACATTTTACCCGTACAGTAAATAAGTTATACGCTTTAAACCGCCCGGAAGGACACACAATAAAGCCACGTTCCTAATATAAATGGAGGTGTTCTTATTATGGGTCGTCGTTCTTCCAACAGAGTGGTTGTACCGGAGTGTAAGGAAGCGTTAAACCAAATGAAGTATGAACTTGCTGCTGAACTTGGCTTATTTGCTTCTCATGGTGTGAGCGTAGGTGCTGACACAGAGTTTGCGGACGAGCTTGGCGGAGTAAGCGGCGGTACTCGCATTCAATGGCGGGAAGTGACAAGCCGCGATGTCGGTTCGATCGGTGGCAGCATTACGCAGCGTCTTGTTGCCCAAGCCGAAAAAGTGTTAAACGGCTACGTTTAAATTCTAAGCGAATAAATTTCTTCTTATATATATGGCTTAGAATGGTCCGGATGAAACGCGTTCTGCCGCCTAAGGACGGCGGAGCCGTTTTCACTTTAATCCGGAAACTTATATTTTATCAAAAATTGGTATCCGTTGACACCAAGCGACATTTTCGGTATTATACTGTTTTAGAGAGTTGTCTAACAACCTTTTCCTACGGGAAAAGGTTCATTTTTTGTGTAGGATGTCTGCACTTATTTCATACTAGCTGTAGGAGGTTGATACGGATGTCTGTAAAAGGTCGTCACTTGTTTACATCGGAATCGGTTACAGAAGGCCACCCGGATAAGATTTGTGACCAAATCTCGGATGCTGTTCTGGACGCGTTTCTGGAAGCGGACCCTTACGCTCGCGTAGCTTGCGAAGTTTCGGTTGCAACTGGTCTTGTACTTGTTATTGGAGAAATCAGCTCCCGTGCTGATTATGTCGATATTTCCGCTATTGCTCGCCGTACGATTAAAGAAATTGGTTATACGCGTGCAAAATACGGTTTTGACTCCAGCACTTGTGCGGTGTTGACATCGCTTAATGAACAATCCGCGGATATCGCGCAAGGCGTTAACGCTGCGCTTGAGAGCCGCGACGGGAAAGACGTTCAGAAGGAAAACGAAGATATCGGTGCCGGTGACCAAGGCCTGATGTTTGGTTTTGCTACGAACGAAACTCCTGAACTGATGCCTTTGCCAATCGCATTGTCGCATCGCATCGCTCGCCGCCTGTCCGAAGTTCGTAAGAACGATACACTGGGCTACCTGCGTCCGGACGGCAAAACGCAAGTTACAATCGAGTACGTGGACGGTAAACCGGTTCGCGTAGACACAATCGTCGTATCGACTCAACATGCGGAAGAAATCTCGCTGGAGCAAATCCAAAAGGATATCCTTGAGCATGTTATTAAGCCGGTTGTTCCTGTTGAGTGGCTCGATGAGCAAACGAAATACTTCATTAACCCTACAGGCCGTTTCGTAATCGGCGGTCCTCAAGGCGATGCTGGTCTGACTGGCCGGAAAATCATCGTTGATACTTACGGCGGTTATGCACGTCATGGCGGCGGCGCATTTTCCGGTAAGGATCCAACGAAGGTTGACCGTTCCGCAGCTTATGCAGCTCGCTATGTAGCTAAGAACATCGTTGCCGCAGGTCTGGCTGACAAATGCGAAATCCAATTGGCTTATGCCATTGGCGTAGCACAACCAGTATCGATCAACGTTGACACTTACGGCACTGGCAAAGTATCCGAAGAGCTTCTGGTTGACGTGATCAAAAAGAACTTTGATCTTCGCCCGGCAGGCATCATCAAAATGCTTGACCTTCGCCGTCCAATCTACGCTCAAACCGCTGCTTACGGTCACTTCGGCCGTACGGATGTGGATCTCCCTTGGGAGCGCGTGGACAAAGCAGAGAACCTTAAAGCAGACGCACTTGCTGCGAAATAATTGCTTTCACATCAAAGCCTTGAATCTTCGGATTCGGGGCTTTTTGTTTGCTCTTTTTATCTGGAAAGTGCAACCTTTTCGCACTGATCCTCGACTAATACCTAGTTAGCCTAAATTTTTCAAGTTGATTTGCCGACAAATAGGGTACAAGTGTATTTAGCTGGGGAGTGATTGCGGGAAATGTTAGTACGAAGCCGATTAAGTTTCATGATAGCTGTCTTATTAGTGCTCCAACTCGTTCTTTCGGGTTGGTCAGGGGACACTCGCGTGGCACAAGCTGCATCAAGCGGACCTATCGTTGTAGGCATGAGTCCAGCGGATAATGCAATTGGGGTTACGCCTGCAAGCGATTTGACGCTGACGTTTGATGAGGCCGTTACAAAAGGCGCCGATTCAGCCGTTATTACCATTTATAACTATAATACAAGCGATATTGTCGAAAGCATTCCAATGTCTTCCTACAAAATCAGACTCGATGCGACAGGCCGCACGGCAACCATTAATCCGGATGCCATCTTAAATGTAAATACGGATTATTACGTGTTGATTGATTACGGCGCTTTTGCCAACGTATCTAACGGTGCTTATTATGCCGGTATTTCCAGTGCGACAACATGGAACTTCAGAACGGCAGCGGTTGTTGATACAACGGGGCCGTCGATCCTTGCGAAGTCGCCGGATTCGGGCGCAACCAAAGTGGCCGTGGACAGTAAAGTGATTCTTCAGTTTAACGAGCCTGTCTATGCGGCAAGCGGCAGCGTGACGCTAAGCAGCGTAACGGATACGAAAAATATTCCGGTAACCTCAAGCATGGTGCAAGGCAGCGGTACAAGCACCATCACGATTACGCCAAATACTCCGCTGGATTCCAACGCCGACTATTCGGTTACGATCCCTAGAACTGCTTTTCAGGACGCTGCGGGCAATGCGATGGAATTGGGCGGAGCTTCTTATGTAAGCTGGGGCTTCCGTACGGATCTTGCTCCTCTTAATATCGTCACGGTTACGCCCGCCAATTATGCGACCTCTGTATCTGTCCTGACGGATAAGTTGACCATGACGTTTGACCATAACATTGCGGCCGGGGCCGAAAAGTATATTGAAATCAGAGACGTGAAGAACAACACGACTTTTGCCAGAATCAAAACAAGCTCGTCTCAAGTGGCGATTACGGGAGCGACAGCAACCGTTAATTTGCCGGCAAGTCCTAGGTTTAACGCGAATACCTCATATTATGTGCTTGTGGATGCAGGAGCTTTTGTCGAGACGGATTCGGGCTTTAATTATCCGTTCCCGGGAATTGCTAATGCTGCGGCGTGGAATTTTACAACCGGGTATGGCAATGATACAACCAAGCCGGCTCTTAAAAGCCTCTTGCCAACAGCAGGCGGTATTCTAACCGCTACAACAGGCAAGCTCGTATTAACGTTTACGGAGCCTGTCTTCCAGGATAGCGGCACGATCGAGATCCGTACGGTAACAAGCGGCACGTTGTTCCGCTCCATTCCGGTTACTTCGGGCCGGGTATCCGGCGGCGGTACGGACACGATTACCATCGACGCAACAAGCGCTTACGGCGGCGAGGCCGCAAAAGCTTTTGTGAATAATACGGCATACTACGTCACCGTCGGAAGCCGTGCTTTTAAAGACGGTGTAGGATTGTATTATGATGGGTTAACGAGTTCATCCAGCTGGAGATTTACGGTTACGCAAGATAATGTGAAGCCGACCTTGGTCGCAACTTCACCGGCTAATAGTTCCACCTCGGCTGATCCCAAGGGGACTATGTCCGCCACGTTTAGCGAAGCCGTACAACCGGGCGGCGGACAGATCTGGATTCAGTGCGTGAGCAGTACCAGCAGTCAATGCGCGACACCTTCGGTAGGAACTTCGGTTTCCGTAGATCCGCTGAACAACAAGAAGCTCATTATTACGCCAAACCAGGCTCTGCAGGCAGGAACGGCTTATTATGTCGTTATTGACCCGGATGCGGTAACCGATCTTGCGGGCAATACGTTTAACGGTATTCAGAATGAATATCAATGGGCATTCAAGACGCTTGGCGGGGATACGACTCCTCCCGCGATATCGAAGCTGGAAGCTAACGGATCAACGATTGTGATGACTTATAACGAAGATCTGATGGAGAATTCGATTCCTACGGCAGGAAGCTTCTATATCACGGTTGACGGAGCATACCGCTCCGTAATTGGGGTTTCGGTATCCGGACCAAAGGTTACGTTGACCTTGTCCAGCAACATCGTAGACGGGCAGCAAGTAAAGCTGTCGTATTCCAAGCCTTCGGTTGCAACGCTGGGAATTAGGGATCTTTCGGGCAATCAGGCGCTTAGTCTGGCTTCCCAGACGGCAACTACCGCTGTGGACACAACCCTGCCTCAGCTGACGGGAGGAACCGCTGCAGGCGGAATCATAACTCTAATCTTCTCGAAAAATCTGGCTTCTGTCAGCAGCTATGCTTATTCACAATTCAGCGTCTATGTTGGGGGTAACTATTACACGCCAACATCTGTGTATAGCACGGCAAATAAAGTTATCCTAGCTGTGAATACTTCAATCGATTCAAGCTCGAGCGTTAGAGTATCCTACAGCGCCGGATCTTACCCGCTGCAGGATGCCGCAGGCAACAAGGTAAGCAATTTCAGCAATTATTCCTTATCAAGCACGATAGATACATCGCTGCCGACGGTGCAAACCATTGACGCTTACGGTTCGTCCATCATTATTACTTATAATAAAGCGTTGGATTCAGCTAGAAGACCGTCAACCAGCCAGTACAGCGTGCTTGTTAACAATTCGCTGCGCAGCGTAACGCAAGTATCCGTCTCTGGTTCACAGGTCCTTCTTACGGTAAGTCCGGATATTCCATCCGGTTCATCGGTGAAGGTGTCTTATTCCAAGTTATACACAGCTGTGGCTGATTTGTCCGGCAATGAAGCGGCAGCCTTTACGAATGCAACGGCTTCGGTAGGAAACGGTTCGTCTTCGGATACCGGGTTATACGGGGCGGTTGTCAAAGGAACCAAATTGACCTTGTCCTTCTGGAAAACGCTCAGCTCTTCCTATGTACCTTCCTCCGCGTACTTCTCGGTGAAGGTTAATAATTCGGCGGACCCGGCTACTAATATAACCGTCAGCGGCAATACCGTCGTATTGACCCTCGCCAAAGCGCCAGGCGTTGGCGATGCGGTTACCGTAACTTACTACGCGACTTCTACTAACAGCCTGCGCACGTCTGACGGCACGGTTATCAACAGCTTTACAAATGTGACGGTAGCCAATCAGACGACGCTTATTGATTCGCTGCCAGGCGGTTATGAAGAAGCAAGCGGTGGAGGTATTGGATTAACGACATCAATGGCCACGCAGACATCGGATATTTCGCCTGCCGGCTATACGACTACACGTTATACGATCCAAGCAGATAAGCTTTCTACCGCTTATACGTCAGCAAGAAGCGCGGGAATCAGCGATGCGCGCGTTGTTTTCCAGGTGCCAAGCTCCGAGAGAGCGGCAGTTGTGGCCGTTCCGTTAACGGTATTGGAGACGGCTTACCGTTCCAGTAACGGATCGTCCTTCGTCGTACAGTACGGAACAAGCTCGTATGAGATTCCGCTTAGCTCACTGGCCTTTAAGAGTATGGCTTCCCTGATCGGGTCCAGCTCTACCACAGGCAACCTATTGATTAAGATTGAAAAAGGTTCTAACTCGAACACCAGCGGCCTGATTTCGGCGATCAGCAAAGCAGGAGCATCGCTCTTGTCGACGCCGATCACTTTCGAGACCTCGGTCGTGAATGGGACGACCGAAAAGAATCTATCGGAATTTGGCGGCTATGTGAAACGGAGCTTTGAGTCTCTGACGTCCGTGAATGCTACGAACAGTGCAGTGGTATGGCTGGATCCGCAAACCGGCAAGCTGTCGTACGTACCGACCACATTCTCGACGGAGAACGGTACGAATATGGTATCGTTCAAGCGGAAGGGCAACAGCTCTTATGCTCTGGTCAGCGGTTCATCGAAGTTTACCGATATCGGCTCGCATTGGGCGGGTTCAACGATCAAGATGATGTCGAACAAATTCATTATCGAAGGACGTTCGGGATCCACAACGAAGTTTGATCCGCAAAGCTCAATTACCCGCGCGGAATTCGCGGCTTATATTGTTCGAGGCCTCGGTTTGTCCGGAAGCCGGAGCGATGCTTCGAAGTACAAGGATGTAGCAGGAGGAACCGCTACAGCCGCTTATATCGGCGCTGCTTCCAAAGCTGGCATCGTAATGGGCAATACCGACGGTACGTTTAAGCCAAACAGCCCGATTACCCGCCAGGAGATGGCGGTAATGATGTCCCGCGCGACAAAGGCTGCTGCGGTTACGATCTCGCTTCCACAGTCGGAAACGACTTACCTGTCCAAATTCAGCGACCGGACGAAAGTAGCGTCCTGGGCGAAAAGCGATCTGGCTAAAGCCGTATATATGGGCGTTATCACCGGCCAGACCGAAACCACCTTCGGCCCAACCAAAAACGCTACTCGCGCCGAAGCGATCGTTATGATCAAACGCTTGCTCGAATATGTAGATCTGTTAGGATGATTTAAATTTTGAGCCCCGTCGCAGCGATATTCTCGCAGCGGCGGGGCTATTTCTGTCTTCTGGGCCAGTGGGGATTATGGTGTGATAAGACCCAGCGAGGGTCTTATTTACCGGGATGGCTGACGGAAGCGAGAAAATGGTGGGGTTGCAGCGTAATAAGACCCTGCAAGGGTCTTATTGGTAGTAAAA
>NZ_BILY01000062.1 GCF_004000805.1 Paenibacillus glycanilyticus NBRC 16618 | reverse complement strand
GCCGCTGCGGCGAGCAAAGCCGCCGCCGGCGCCCCCGCCGGGGCAAAAGAGGAGCCGCAAGGCTGGCTCCTCAAATGGCGCGAACCCGCGCAGGCGCATGAGCTGCGCGGGACGCGTGTGCTCCGCCGCCAGAGCAGCGAGGCGGCGGAGGTCTGGCTCGTCCAGCCCGCGGACGGCGGGGCGGACGCCAGCGCTTGGGCCGCCCGGCTGCAACGCGAGCCGGGCGTGGAATACGTGCACCCGAATGAGCGGGTGCACATTCTCGCCGCGGAGCAAACCGCGGCGGATGATCCCGAAATCGGCAAGCAGACCTACCTGAAGCAGATCGGCGTGCCGGAAGCCTGGAAAACCGTGCGGACGCAGACCGATCTGACCATTGCGATCGTGGATACGGGGATTGATCTGGATCACCCGGATTTGAAGCGGAATCTGGTTCCCGGCACCAACTTCGTGCAGCCGAACAAACCGCCGGATGACGATAACGGCCACGGAACCGCGGTGGCTGGCGTTATTGCGGCTGAAGGCGATAACGGCTTAGGGGTAAGCGGCATCCTTTGGGAAGCCAAGCTGATGCCAATTAAAGCGCTTGACTCGCAAGGAGACGGTACGGAACGCGATTTAGGGGAAGCCATCCTGTACGCGGTCCGTAACGGTGCCCGGATTGTGGTTATGTCGGTTGGTCTTAACCGTTACTCGCCTTATATGCTGGACATCGTCAATTACGCCGAGAGCAAAGGCGTGCTCCTTGTGGCGGCCGCAGGCAACGACGGGTTGACCCACGGGGATAAAGCGGAGGTCAAGTACCCCGCTGCTTACCCGACTGTGCTAGGCGTCAGCGGAGCGAAGCCGGACAATACGCCGGACCCCCGTTCGAACCCCGGACCGGAAATTGATCTTGCGGCATCCTGGAATGTATATACAACCGCAATAGGTGGACGCTATAAGAAAGAAGAAGGGACGTCCATGGCAGCCCCGCAGGTTGCGGCTGCGGCAGCGCTGGTCTGGGCCCGTTATCCTTCGCTTAAGCCTTACCAGGTGAGGGAGCTTCTCCGCCAGTCCGCCAAGGATATCGGCGCCCCCGGCCTGGATAACAAATCCGGATACGGTCTGCTGCAGGTGGATAAAGCCGTTACGATGACGGCGAAGTCCGACCGCTTCGAACCAAACGGCACCCGTGCGAGCGCCAAGCCGCTGCCTGCGGGCAAGCAGGTTACGGCGCTGCTCTCCGGCGGCAGCGATCTGGACTGGTATACGTTAGATGCTCCTTATGACGGCATCGTCACGCTGAATTTTGAGGGACTGACCCCAGAGGGCAGCGCGACGCCGGCTGTCCGTCTATCGCATTATGCCGGCGATACGCTGAAGGCTTCGGCAGAGACCAAGCTGGGGAGCCGCGTAGTTGATTTTGCGGTGAAAAAAGGCAAGCAAGCTTTTCTGATTCAATATATGAACAAGGACATGGATCAGAAGCTGCCATATCTGTTGGCGGCAACCTTCAGCATGGCTCCGGACAGCTACGAGCCTAATGACAAACCGTATGAGGCGTTTACGCTTCAGCCGCGCAGTCAGAGCATCACCGGTTCGTTCCATCAGCTAGCCGACAGGGACTGGTATGCGGTGACTTTTACGCAGGGCGGTACGCTAAGTCTCCGGGTAACTACCAATACGGTGCGAATTGATCCCGAGCTTGCGGTTCAGCAGGCCGGCCAGGCGCTTATGTCTTACGATGAGGAGCGGGAAGGCGAGGCCGAGCAGTCCCCCGTTCTGACCGTTTCGCCTGGCAAGTACTATATCCGGGTTCACAATGCGATATCTTCCGAAGCAAGTCCCACCGTCGGAACCTATACGCTGAAGATAGACTACGTTCCGAAATATGCGGATCCCAATGAACCCAACGACAAATATTACGAAGCGCTCATGACCACCTCCGGCACGGAATACGTCGGGGTAATCGGCAGCTCAAGCGATGTGGACTGGTTCCAAATCCGCCTTGCGTCTACAAGCGTCGTAGACCTCAATTTGTTTAACGTTCCGGCAGGCAAAATGATGAAGCTGGAAGCATACGATAAGAAGCAGAAGCTGGTCTTCACTCAGATGACCGGACGAAGCGGATCGCTTCAAGCCGCAAATAAGGTTCTGCAGCCCGGCGTGTACTACATAAAGCTTACGGCTAACGGCGCTTTTGACAAGCAGTATTACCGTTTTCAAGTGAAGTTCGATCCGCTCGTGGCAGGCTTCCGCGATATCGCGAGCCACTGGTCGAGGGATGCCGTCGTGGAGATGAGCCGGCTTGGCATCGTGAGCGGCACCGGTCCTTATACCTTTGAACCGAACCGTCCGATTACCCGTGCGGAAGCGGTAGTGATGGCGATCAAAGCGTATAAGCCGGTTGTGTACGGCATGCCTGCCGATGTCCGGTTCAAGGATCTGGATTACGATCATTGGGCATACGCGGCGATTGCCAAGGCGGTTCAGAAGGGATGGATCAAAGGATTCCCGGATGGAACCTTCCGCCCGGATCAGCCGGTTACAAGAGCGGAGATGGCGATGATTATCGGTTATGCGGATCAGGTGAGGCCCGTAGCGCCGCTTGGCAATCCGTTCAAGGATGTAGGGCGCAATCATTGGGCCGCTCCGATGCTGAACGCACTGAAGCTGAAGGGGGTTATCAGCGGAACGGAGGACAATGTATACGAGCCGGGCAAAAAAGCGAGCCGGGCGGAGTTTACAACGATTTTATACCGGGTATATAGACAATAACCATGAATCAGACATATTGTGTAGAAGGGAAATTTAAACCAGATGGGTATCGATCAAATGGTGAACGATGCGCAAAATGCAACCGGGACCATCGCGTTATTTTCAATCGTCGTTAATTTATTCAGTATTGTATTCGTCTGGTATATCCTGCAGGAGATCAAGCTGGATGTATTTTTTAAATTCCCGCGCAGTCCCAAGGCAAGGATGTTTCAGGTTGTCATGGCGGTCGTTATCGGTCACGGCTTCGCCGGTTTCATACTCGATTATTGGAACTGGACGAAGCTCCTGCGGTATTTTGTCGAATAACAACGTTCAAAAAAGACAACAATGGATACTACAGGACGGTATGAAAATGACACGAGACTACGAACAACTATATATAAAGCCCCGGATTAGAATTGAAAATGCTGCCCCAACGGCAACGGAGGGCAGTACTTTCGACTCTGCATAAGCGGTTTTTTTAGTGCTTTTTGACGATCTTTCTGGTAATAATTTACCGCTTGTCGATTTGTGTAAATGAATGATAAGATGAAGGTTGGATAAAGCATGGAATTGTCATTTTCTTATACTAAAAATGGAACTAATGTTTGGAGAAATTCAGTTCGCGGAGGGAACTATAAGATGACCAAAATTATCGTCCGCGGAGGCCAGCGTCTATCGGGAACGGTCCGTGTCAGCGGTGCAAAAAATGCAGTACTTCCCATTTTGGCGGCCTCGTTATTAGCGGCGGAAGGAGACAGCGTCATCTGTGACGTTCCCCTCCTCGACGATGTAATGACCATTCAGAAAGTATTAGCTTCGTTAGGCGCAAAAATTACTTACAACAATGAGACGATGCGGATTTCTGCGGGTACGATTTCCACCTTTGAGGCTCCATACGAGTTTGTTCGCAAGATGCGTGCATCCTTCCTCGTTATGGGCCCGCTGCTCGCCAGAATCGGCAAGGTCCGTATTTCGCTTCCGGGCGGCTGCGCGATTGGTACAAGACCAATTGACCAGCACCTGAAGGGCTTCGAGGCAATGGGAGCGGAGATTACGCTTGGACACGGCTTCATTGAAGCAAGTACGAAGGCGCGTCTTAAAGGTGCGAAGATCTATCTGGATGTAGCCAGCGTCGGGGCAACGGAAAATATTATGATGGCCGCCGCTTTGGCGGAAGGCACAACAACGATCGAGAACGCGGCGAAAGAGCCGGAGATCGTTGATCTTGCTAACTACTTAAATGCCATGGGCGCTAAGGTTCGCGGTGCCGGTACGGGCGAGATCCGGATCGAAGGCGTTGACCGTATGCATGGCGTAACGCATAACGTGATTCCCGACCGTGTGGAAGCAGGCACGTATATGATTGCTGCGGCAATCACGGGCGGAGACGTATTTGTGGAAAATGCGATTGGCGACCATTTGACGCCGGTCATCTCGAAGCTTCAAGAGATGGGCGTGGAAGTCACGGAATCGGATAACGGCATTCGTGTCCGTGCTCCAAAAGCGCTCAGATCGGTGGATGTGAAAACTTTGCCGCATCCGGGCTTCCCGACTGACATGCAGTCCCAGATGATGGCGCTCTTGCTCGTGTCGGAAGGCACCTCGGTCGTAACGGAGACGGTATTCGAGAACCGCTTCATGCATGTGGAGGAGTTCAAGAAGATGAGCGCGCAGATTAAGGTCGAAGGCCGTTCGGCGTTCGTAACCGGGAATGTACCGCTCGTTGGCGCCAAAGTGTGCGCAACCGATTTACGCGCAGGCGCCGCGCTGATCTGTGCGGGACTCCGTGCAGACGGGGAGACGGAAGTATCCGGCATTTACCACGTAGATCGCGGTTATGTCGATATTACAGGCAAGCTTGCCGCACTAGGTGCGGATATCAGACGGGTTGAACCGGAAGCTCCGGTTGCCGCGGTAGCCGCAGCGCCAGCTGTCGAGCTTGAGCCGGTCAGTGCCTACAAGCGCGAAGCCGCAGTCTTGAAAGTGCAGCCTACTTGGGCGTAACGGATATATTAGTCAAAAAGCTGGTTCCTGACAAGGAAGCAGCTTTTTTTGTGCGCAATTCCAAGAGTTATTACGTGTTCACGTTCACTAGCATCTGAAGCCCATAGTCCTATGCTCATAGGCTTGTTCATGCTCTGTTCATTTTCCCGTGATATATTCGTCGGTAGATATGACCGATGGAGGGTGGAGTACAGTCAATGAAGAAGTGGACATTATGGCTTGGTATCATCATTATTCTTGCTGCCGCCGGCGGGGGCGCGTATTACTACTATTACATGCGCGACGATAAGGCAACAACCGAGACGCCTCTTGCCGTTCAGGCTCGAGCGATCAAAGGTGATATTAAGACCTCGATAAGCGGTACGGGCTCGGTAGAGGCGAACTCGAGAGAGACGGTAACCGCAGGCAAGAGCGGCACGATTGCAACGCTCTCCTTCAAGGAAGGGGACAAGGTGAAGAAAGGGCAGGTGCTTGCTACTTTCGAGGACAACGATAATTACGATGATCAGATCGATACGATCAACAAAAATATTACCAAAACGAAAGATCAGATCGCAGACAAGCAAGAGGAATATAAACAGGCGATCGGCACGGAGAATGAAGAGCAATCGACGAAATCGATCAAGAATGAGATTGACGATCTGCAGTCCACCATCGACGATTACAACGATCAGCTGCAAAAGATCTATGAGGATCAAGCGAAAGAAGTAAAGCAGGTTATCGCTCCGATTGACGGCGAGGTCACAACCAGCGATATAAGCGTTGGGGATGAGGTTCAGGCAAACACGACCATTGCGGAGATCGTAGATTACACGCATCTCGAGTTCGTTACAAGCATTGACGAGCTGGATATTTCACAGGTCAAGCTGAAGCAAACCGCTCAAATCACGCTTAGCGCAATTACGGACCATACCATTGAAGCAACGGTATCCGAAATTGCGAAGGAAGGTACATCTTCCAACGGCTCCGCATCCTACAGCGTAAGCTTGCTGCTCAATGATATTGACGGCGTTATGGTGGGCATGTCCGGCCAGGCGGATATCGTAACGGAACAAAGCACGGATGCCGTGCTTGTGCCGGTTAACGCGGTTGTTGAATTCGGCGGAAAATCCTATGTCCGCGTGCCTGGTACCGGAAGCGGAACGGGAACGGGGGCTGCGCCAACCGGCCAAGGCCAGCGCGGTCAAGGTCAAGGCCAAGGAGCGCAAGGGGCTGCGGGTAACGAAGCGGCTGCCGCCGGCGGCTGGCAAGGCGGAGGCGGACGCTTCCAAGGCCGTACCGGCGAGGCTGGTCAAGGTGGGGGCGGACGCTTCCAAGGCGGTGCCAGCGGAGGGACAACGACGGCAGACGGAGGAAAAAGCACGGGACGCAATATTGCGGCTGCGGACGGCGGCAATCAGAGCGGAACGGGAACAAAGCCGGGAGGAGCAGCGCAAGGTACCGCGCCAAACGGCAGGGGTACGACCCCGCGAGGAAATGGCCAAGGCAATGCATCGGGCGGTAATTTTCCTGGAGGGAACGGCGCTGCCGGCGGCCAAGGCGGAAGAAACGGCATGGCTAATCAGATGAGAGAGAGCATTACGCTTGGCGGGCAGCTGAAGGAAGTAACGGTGGGGATTAGCAACGAGACTTACGTGGAGATCAAATCCGGTCTTGCGGAAGGCGATACCGTATTGATTCCGGTAGCATCAGGCGCGCAAGGAATGGGCTCGTCCTCGACTCAACAGCAACAGCAGTTCGGCGGTTTCGGCGGCGGCTTTGGCGGTAGCTTCCCGGCAGGCGGCTTTGGCGGCGGAGGCAACTTCGGCGGCGGAGGCGGAGGCGGAAACGTAAGAACCTCGACACGGGCAGCAACTGGCTTCGGCGGTGGTGCGCGATGACCGGGCAAGCCGCACTCATTGAAATGAATGATATCGTCAAATATTACAAAATGGCCGGAGAAAAAATGACGGTCTTGCATAATATCTCGCTGACGGTCAACCATGGCGATTTTCTGGCCATTGTTGGCCCGTCCGGCTCGGGCAAATCCACGCTGATGAATATCATCGGCTGTCTGGACGTACCGAATGAAGGCAGCTACAAGCTTGACGGCATGGAGGTGCGCGGACAAAGCGATAACAAGCTCACGGTGATGCGCAATAAGAAGATCGGATTTATTTTTCAAGGGTATCATTTGCTGCCCAGGCTGACGGCGCTTGAGAATTGCGAGCTTCCGCTCATCTACCGGGGGCTGTCTGCGAAGGAAAGACGCAGCCGGGCGATGGAAGCGCTGGAGCGCGTTGGACTTGGCGAGAGAATGGGTCACCGCCAGAATGAGCTGTCCGGCGGTCAGCAGCAGCGCGTAGCGATTGCCCGGGCACTAGCCACCAATCCGCCGCTCCTGCTGGCGGATGAGCCGACAGGCGCGCTTGATTCCAAGACAGGCATGGAAGTGCTCGGCATGATGGAGGAGCTTAATCGTGCCGGGCAGACCATTGTATTGATTACGCATGACATGGAGGTCGCTCAGCGTGCGAGCCGTACGGTAATCATCCGGGATGGGGTGCTGACGGAGCAGAAAAGGAGGGACAGCCATGAAGATTTCGCAGGGCCTCATAATGGCGGTCAAAAGCGTCTTATCGAACAAGCTTAGAACCATCCTTTCGATGCTCGGCATTCTGATTGGGGTTGCGACGGTTATTGCGCTTGTGGCAATGGGCAAGGCATCATCCAATGAAGTGGCAAGCCAGGTCTCGACGCTTGGCAGCCCGGATTCGCTCTCCGTTACGATTACCGGACGCGGTACGGTAACCTCTTTGTCCGTCGATGAGGCGCTGAAGCTAGGCGACTTGAATAACGTTGGCGGAGTTGCTCCCATTACAAGCACAACCGGCTATGCCAAATACGGCCGGACTCAAGTGTCCGTAAGCGTAGAAGGCATTACGCCGGAATATGAGGAAGTCAAAGACTTCAGCGTACAGGACGGCAGGTATATTGCTGCTCCCGATATCAATAACAAGACAAAGGTAGCGCTTATCGGTACGCAGACCGCTCAAGACTTGTTCGAGGATGAAAGAGTGGATCCGGAGGACGCGGTAGGACGCAAGATTACGATAAACGGTTATATTTTTACGATTGTAGGCTTGCTGGAATCCAAGGGCGACTCGCTGACGGGCTCCAATGACGAGAAGATTCTCATTCCGATCTCGACGGCCCAGAAGATCTTTCAGGTTAATGGCGTAACCACGATTAATATGAAGGTAACGGACACCAAGCAAATGAGTTCGGTTGTGAGCGAGGTGGAATCAACCTTGTACGAGAAGTTCCGCGGCAACGAGAATGCTTACCGGGTTCTGAACCAGGAAGAAGCGATGAAGACGCTGAATTCCGTTAACGAAACGATGAACCGTCAGCTGATCTACGTGGCGGCCATCTCGCTTGTCGTTGGAGGAATCGGGATAATGAATATTATGCTTGTCTCCGTAACGGAACGTACCCGAGAGATTGGCATACGGAAATCTCTGGGAGCGAAGAAGAGAGACATCTTATTCCAGTTTCTCGTGGAAGCCGTCGTGATAAGCGGCCTCGGCGGACTCCTAGGTATCCTTATCGGCAATATAGCCTCTTATATCATAGGCCAGGTCATGAAAACGCCGACCGAAGTGCCGATGAATACGATGCTTCTGTCGTTTGGCTTCTCGGCCTTCGTAGGTGTCGTATTTGGATATCTGCCAGCCAATAAGGCAGCAAGTCTACGTCCCGTAGATGCGCTGCGCCATGACTAAAACAATAGAATATACGTCGTGCTTGAACGGGAACCGCGGGTTCTATCCTATTAATCAGGCTCATAGAATAAATCCATCAAGGCCGGCTTTGAGAGAGTCCACTCTCTCAAAGCGGCTTATAGGCGGAGAGGAGATCTATGAGATACGTAATAGGCAGACCGAAACGGACGATCAGGCGTCCCGGAAGCAGATGGCTGGCCGCTATATGCTGGACGGCCTTCGGAATTGGAATAGCGATGAGTATGTCCGTATTGCTTGCGACTTCCGCATACCGGAACGCCGAATCAAGCCATACCGGACTTGATCGGTTCCAGGGGGAGAAGAGCGGCGTAACGTCTAGCAATAAGGCGTCTGCCGACGGGTTCGGGCAGGCGCCTTTGCCATCTTCATCCGAAAAGCCGGCGACGGCGGCAGGCAGCAAGGAAACGTATATCACGGTTTATTTAACAAAGGAACAACGTACGGAGCGGGTTACGCTGGAAACTTACGTCAGAGGCGTGGTTGCGGGGGAGATGCCCGCCGATTTTGGTCTTGAAGCGTTAAAGGCCCAGGCGATCGCCGCTCGTACTTATATAGTGAGAAGGCTGGAACTGAATGATCGCAGCGGCATGCCGGCAACTGGCGCGGCTTCCCGTGCGGATGTCACCGATACGATTGACCATCAAATCTATATTTCGCTCGATAAGCTCAAGGAGCTTTGGCCCCAGGATGAACAGGAATCCAGAATGGCGAAGTTGAACAAAGCGGTAAGCGACACGCGCGGGGAAGTAATCACCTATGAAGGCGAGCCGATTCAGGCGGTGTTTTTCTCCACAAGCAATGGGTATACGGAGAACTCGGAGCAATATTTTCAGGAGGAGCTTCCTTACCTTCGAAGCGTAGCGAGTCCTTGGGACAAGCAGCTTTCGCCCCGCTATCAGGAGACGGTGAAGCTGCAACTCTCTGATTTTTATGCGAGATTAGGGCTCGCCGGCAAGAAGAAGCCGGTTATCCGTGTATTGGATAAAACAGCCGGCAACCGGATCGCCGATATTCGGATAGACGGCAAGACGTATACCGGACGGGAAGTCCGGGAGAAGCTTGGACTGGCTTCCTCTGAGTTTACATGGAAGCTGGACGGGGACGAGATAGAGATAACGACCTTCGGCTACGGCCATGGCGTGGGCATGAGCCAGTGGGGAGCCAACGGCATGGCGGAGGAAGGAAAAAGCGCCGAACAAATCGTAACCTACTATTATACGGGTACGAAAGTCGAACAAGCTTCGAAGCTTGCAGCGAAATTTCATTAAAAGTTTCTTTTCTCAAAAAATAGTAATCCCTCACGTATAAAGCTAGTTGTTCTGGCAACAATGGCTAGTGAGGTGATATCAAATGAATGAAAATCAAAACAAAACCAAGCAAGAATCTCCTAAAAACGTAATAGGAGAAGTATCTGCCGCTAAGTCTAGCAATGGCTTTAAAAAACTGCTGTCGAAGAAATGGGTAACCCCGGCAGCGTTTATGGCAGCCGCGGCAATCATCGTAGCCTTAATGTGGATCTACCAGGGTTCGGACACCACCAAAGAAACTTCAGCTACGACTTCCGAAAACACGGAGACCGTTGCAGGCAGCGATGCTGCGAAGCCGAATGACCAAGCGCTCCAAGCGGAAAGAAAAGGCGAGAAATTGGAATGGCCGGTAGTAAACAAAGACAACCTGGATGAAGTGCTCCCTTACTATGATGTAAACGCAACAAGCGACGAGAAAGCGAAAGCCGTTATCCAAATCGGCGATAACACGCTTGCTCCTCACACCGGCGTAGACTTTGCGGATCCAAGCGATCAACCGTTTGACGTACTCGCTGCTCTCTCCGGTAAAGTAACCCGCGTTGAGAAGCATCCTACAAACGGTAACGTTGTAGAGATCAGCCACGGCGACGGTCTCGTAACGGTATACCAAAGCCTTAGCGACATCCAAGTTGCCGTAGGCGACGATGTGAAGCAAGGAACGAAAATCGCTGTAGCGGGCCGCAACGATCTCGAGAAGGATCTCGGCGTTCACCTTCACTTCAGCGTGCAGGAGAACGGCAAGTCGGTTAACCCGGCTTCCATTGTTGGCCAATCGCTCGCTCAAGAAAAAAAATAGGACGAAAGTCTCACAGGCAGGGGTGAAAACCTCTGCCTGTTTCGTTTTTTTATGAAATTTTTAGGCCAAACACGCCACTAAGGCTTGACCATAAAGAATATATACCCGTACCCCTCATATACTGTACCAAACTATCTCGAGTAGGGAGGCGGGAACGTGCATGATTACATCAAAGAACGAACCATTAAAATAGGTCGCTGCATCGTTGAAACCAAACATACGGTACGTACGATCGCTAAAGAGTTCGGCGTTTCCAAAAGTACGGTTCATAAGGATTTGACCGAGCGTTTGCCGGAAATCAACCCCGACCTGGCGGACCAGGTGAAGCACATTCTCGAGTACCACAAGTCGATCCGGCATCTGAGGGGAGGCGAAGCTACAAAGATTAAATACAAGAAGACCAGCACGAAGAAACGGGAAGTTATCGCAGCTGGCAAAAGTTAAACATTTTTCGAGTTTTTGTGCGCATAGATAAGAGGAATTTTGTGGTTTTTGGCGAATAATGTACATCAGTATGTCCTATGTCGTGGGAACTATTTATGGACGGGATGATTACATTATTGGTTGGAGGACTATAGCCTTATGCTCAGCAAGGATATCGGTATTGATCTGGGTACTGCAAATGTATCCATTCATGTGAAAGGGAAGGGCGTTGTTCTCGACGAACCTTCGGTAGTCGCGATTGAAAGCGATTCGAAACGGGTGCTCGCCGTTGGCGAAGAAGCGCACCGCATGGTTGGGCGTACGCCCGGCAACATCGTTGCCATCCGTCCGCTTCGCGACGGCGTTATTGCCGATTTCGAAATTACGGAAATTATGCTTAAGGCTTTTATTGACCGTGTTGAAGGCCGCAAATGGTTCAGCCGTCCGCGCATTCTGATCTGCGCTCCTACCAATATTACGTCGGTAGAGCAGAAAGCGATTCGCGAAGCGGCTGAACGGAGCGGCGCCAAGGAAGTGTTTCTGGAGGAAGAGCCAAAGGCTGCCGCTATCGGGGCTGGAATGGACATATTCCAGCCTAGCGGCAACATGGTCGTGGATATCGGCGGGGGAACGACCGACGTGGCGGTTCTGTCGATGGGCGACGTTGTGACCTCATCCTCAATCAAAATCGCGGGGGACAAGTTCGACGCGGCGATTATGAAGTACATCAAGGATAAGTACCGTCTTCTGATCGGTGAGCGGACAAGCGAGGATATCAAGATCAAGATCGGTACGGTGTACGAGGATGGACGGCATGACGAGATCGACATTCGCGGACGCGATATGGTATCCGGTCTGCCTCTGACGATTACAATTCGTTCCGCGGAAGTGCGAGAAGCCCTGTGGGATCCGGTGATGTCGATTGTGGCTGCGGCTAAAATGGTGCTGGAGCGCACACCACCCGAATTGTCCGCCGATATTATCGACCGTGGCGTCATTCTGACCGGCGGCGGCGCGCTGCTGGACGGGCTGGATGCTCTGCTTGCGGACGAGCTTAAGGTTCCCGTTCTTATTGCGGAGGACCCGATGCATTGCGTCGTGAAGGGAACGGGCATTCTTCTTGATAACTTGGACAAGCTCGGTAAAAAAAGCCGGGCCTAATTTGTGCGGGTAGGGCGCTGTGGGGGGCGTGCCAAGGCATAAATTGAGTCCAAGGTCGCAGGGAGGATCTATAACGGCGGCTCTGCGCGAAGCCGATATTATATAAGAAGAGATACGATTTTTCTAAGAGCACGGCTTCGCAAGCGGACCGGCCGGGGAGGCGCACATGTTAAGAGGTCTTTATACGGCTGCGGCGGGTATGACCGCGCAGCAGCGCAGACACGATACGATAACGAATAATATTACCAATATTAATACGCCTGGTTATAAGCAGACCTATGCGGTAACCCGTTCTTTTCCGGAGATGCTGCTGTCGCTGACGGGAGTAGACCAGAAGGAAGAGAAGCAGATTGGCAAGGTCAGCACTGGCGTGTTCGCCGAAGAAAGCCTTGCGATTCATCTGCAGGGCGACCTGATGCAGACGGGCAAATCCTCGGATTTTGCCCTTGTTTCCAATATTGACGTGCCGGGAATGGCTTTTGATGCCTCCGGCAAATACGTATCGCCGGATGGACAAGTGACGTTCCAGCCTCAAGCCTTTTTTACGCTGCAGGACAAGAACGGGGAGATTCGCTATACGCGCGGAGGCTCCTTTACCTTGACTTCGGACGGTTTCCTGGTAGCCGGCGACGGATCGAATGTGCTCGGGACGGACGGCAACCCGATTCAATTCCCTTCCGGCGTCAGCCTGGATGGCCTGACCTTGACGGCGGACCAGCGTTTCGTTGACGCAAAGACTGGGGCGGATTCGGGAAAACAGCTATTGCTGACCCGGATCGATAATCCCAATGAGCTAGCCCGCGAAGGGGACGGGAAATTCCGTCTGGCCGGCGATGCCCAGGATGTCCGTCCCGTTGCGGCAGGTGAACGCGTTGAAGTGCGGCAGGGCTACGTAGAGCGCTCCAATGTTGACGCCGCGCAATCCTCGGTAGATTTGATGGCCGCGCTGCGCGCTTATGAAGCGAACCAGAAGGTTATCCAATTTTATGACGAAAGCTTGGATAAAGCGGTGAATCAAGTAGGCCGGGTATAGGCTCGAAGGAGGCGTAACAAGAATTGAACAGCTCGATGATTAATGCCAGCGTATCGATGAATGCCCTGCAGCAGAAATTGGACATGCTGGCGGATAATATTGCGAATGTGAATACGGTAGGCTATAAACGTAAGGAAGCTACCTTCGAGGATCTGTTGAACAATACAAGGAAGCAGCCGGATGCGTTCAATCAGCCCGGAAGATTGACTTCCCTGAACTTCAACCAAGGCTGGGGCTCGAGGCTTGCAATGATTCAGCCGAATTTGCAGCAAGGGACGATCAAAACGACGGAAAAGGATACCGATCTTGCGATTGAAGGCGACGCATTGTTCGAGGTTGCCGTTAACGCAAACGGAGACCGCGCTTATACCCGCAATGGCGCGCTGCAGTTGACGGTTGCGGCAAACGGTGATACGATTTTGGCAACGCCGGAAGGCTATCCGGTTGTTGCGAATACGCCGTCAGGCGAGGGACCTCTGGTCGTGCCAAGCGGATATCAGCTTCGGGTTAATCCGGACGGTACGGCGGAGGGCGTGGCTACTGACGGAAGCACGATTGAGCTCGGCTCCATCAAGCTTGTTCAAGCAACCCGTCCCGCAGCCTTAACGCTGGTAGCGGATAATTTGTATGAAATAGCCGACGGCATTAACGTGGCAGACGTGCTGCAGAACGTAACGCCAAGCGGCGAGAATGGCATAGCGCTTCGTCAGGGCGCCCTGGAGCAATCGAATGTTAATCTGGGTGACGAGATGACGGAGCTTATTAATGTGCAGCGTGCTTACCAAATGGCCGCAAGAGCTTTAACGTCCAGCGACACCATGATGGGGTTAGCCAACAGCCTGCGCAAATAGATAGGGTGAGAGTATGACGGATGAACGGGCGGTTCTGACGCGGAGCGCGCCGAAAAATCAGGAAAAGCCGCCAGTCGAGGAAAGAAGCAACACGGTGGGCGGCGACCATTCCGAGAAAAAGCAGCGTTCCACAGGTGCGCGGATCACATTTTGGATTTTGCGCAAAAGCATTGTGCCGGTCATCATGGTTATTATGCTCATCACCGGTCTGTATGTCGGGTATGCGGTTGTAGGCAAGCAGCCAGGCAGCGATGTATTCCATTGGGAAACCTGGCAGCATATGTATGATTTGGTTTTCTCCGATACGTAGAACATGAATATTTATTAATGAAGGGCTGTTTCCGGAAGTCATTATGTTATGGTGACTGGGGAGCAGCTTTTTTTGGTTTCCCGCGGACGGTGGGTGCTGTTTTCATTTTCATATGGTAGTTGTATAATGATTGGGAACCTTGTATGGAAGAAACGGATAAAGGTAGAGGGGCGTGCGCGTTTGAATCTGCCGAATTTTTTAACGTCGCTGCGTTTTGCAATGATCCCCGTCTATGTCGCGATTTTCGCGCAGGGACACATGATTTACGCCTTTCTGGTTGTCGTGGCAGCAGGCCTCACGGATATACTTGACGGGTATATTGCCCGGCGCACAGGGCAGGTAACGACAGTCGGCCAAATGCTCGATCCGCTCGCAGACAAGCTAATGTTCATTTCCGTCATTTTATCGCTACTCCTTGCCGGCCACATCTCGTGGGCAGCGGCTGCAGCGATCTTTTTGCGCGATTTGGGAATGATAGCCGGAGGCATGGTGTTTCACTTTAAAGGGAAAAAGACCGTGCCGGCGAATTGGATGGGCAAATTGACAACGGTGCTGTTTTATATCGGCATCATGTTTGTATTTCTGGAAGCACCGTTTGCCGATTCGTACTTGTGGGCAGTTATTGCCTTCTCGTTCCTTACGGCGATTGTGTACATTATTTTGTTCCAGGCGCTGAACAAGCCGGGCTCCGGACAAAACAAAACCATTGGGCCGGGGCAATAGGCAGTAGGCACACAAAGAGGCTTGGCCCGTGGATTATCGATATCCGCCAGCCAAGCCCCCTTATCTCAACCTTCACAACCTGCAGTTTGATGAAGGGTACTACTAGTTTTCGTATTGTAAACGTATTTTATACCTGTTAACCCGTGAAAGGAGCGAATATTCATGCTCGATATCAATCAAATCCAAGAAATTATTCCGCACCGCCCGCCATTTCTGCTCGTGGACCGCATTACGGAGGTAGAACCGGGCGTCCGAGCCGTAGGCATCAAAAACGTAACGATGAACGAACCTCACTTTGTTGGGCACTTTCCCGGATATCCGGTTATGCCTGGCGTACTGATCGTTGAGGCGCTCGCGCAAGTGGGTTCCGTTGCCATGCTGATGGTTGAAGCGAACCGCGGCAAGCTTGGCTTCTTCGCAGGCATCGACGGCTTCCGTTTCCGCGGTCAGGTAAAGCCGGGCGACACGCTTGAGCTGGAAGTGGAAATTACCCGTCTTAAAGGGCCAATCGGCAAAGGGAAAGCGACAGCAAAGGTTGACGGCCAGGTGGTTGCGGAAGGCGAGCTTATGTTTGCCTTGTCGGAACGCTAAGACTTTTTAGTATTTGTAAGTTCCAGGATAGTGAAAACGGAAATTCTGTTTGGCGATAAAACTTACCTCTAAGCGCGGTCGCTCATCGTCGAAAGGCTTCGATAGGGGTTTTCTCACCACAATAAAATTTCCGAGTTCCAGAATCATGGAATTTGAAATTTTATTTGGCGATAAAACTTACCTCTAAGCGCGGTCGCTCATCGTCGAAAGGCTTCGATAGAGGTTTTCTCATAAAGAACCATCATTTTTTTATAAAAAAAGGAGTGAAGCTGTTTAATGAATCAAAATGAAAAAGCAATTGAACGTTACCAAGCTTGGTTGAATGATGCGCTTATCGATGAGGCTACAAAGGAAGAGCTTCGCAGCATTGAAGGACAAGAGAAGGAAATTACCGACCGTTTCTACCGCGATCTTGAATTTGGGACAGGCGGTCTTCGCGGCGTTATGGGCGCAGGCACAAACCGTCTGAATGCTTATACCGTAGGCAAAGCTACGCAAGGTCTCGCGAACTGGATCCTCTCCCGAGTAAAGGGTCAGCCATCCGCGGTAATCGCTCACGACTCGCGTAACAACTCGCCAGAGTTTGCGCTTGACTCCGCGCTGGTGCTTGCCGCAAACGGCGTGAAAACCTATCTGTTCCCTTCGCTGCGCCCGACGCCTCAGCTTTCTTACGCGGTACGCGCGCTTGGCTGCTCGACGGGTATCGTGATTACGGCTAGCCACAACCCGCCGGAATATAACGGTTATAAAGCTTACGGCGCGGACGGCTGCCAGCTGATCCCTGAAGACGCAGAGCAAGTTATTGCTTCGATCGGCCAGGTAACCGGTTTTGATCAAGTGAAAAGAATGAGCCGCGAGGACGCGGAAGCGCAAGGCCTTCTTGTATGGCTTGATGCGGAAGCAGACGAGCAATACACGGATACCGTTGTTGCGCAAAGCTTGAACAAAGAGCTGCTGCAAAGCGGTCTTGGCGAGAAATTCAAAGTGGTCTTTACGCCGCTTCATGGATCGGGCAACCTGCCTGTCCGCGAAGTGCTGCGCAAAGCGGGCTTCAGCAATGTTCATATCGTAGCCGAGCAGGAGGCGCCTGACGGTTACTTCAGCACGGTCAAATCCCCGAATCCGGAAGAGCGCGAAGCTTTTACGCTTGCAATGAAGCTAGCTCAAGAGATTAATGCCGACATTATTATGGGTACGGACCCTGATGCAGACCGCATGGGTGCGGTTGTTAAAAACAACAATGGCGAATATGTCGTCCTGACAGGCAATCAGTCGGGCGCTCTGATGATCGAATATGTGCTCAGTCAATTGAAGGAACGCGGCCAGCTGCCGGCTAACGGCGTCGTGATCAAAACGATCGTTACCAGCGAGATGGGGGCCGATATCGCTCGTTCCTATGGCGCAGCCGTAGAGAATACATTGACTGGCTTCAAATATATTGGCGAGAAAATGACGGCTTACGAGCAAACGGGCGAGCATACTTTCCTGTTCGGCTATGAAGAAAGCTACGGTTATTTGACTGGCGATTATGCCCGCGACAAAGATGCGGTTGTGGCTTCGTTATTGATTTGCGAAGCGGCGGCATACTATAGCAGTCAAGGAAAAACGTTGTACGACGTTCTTCTTGAACTGTATGCGAAGCATGGCTTCTATCTCGAAGGTCTTGAGTCGCGTACGCTGAAGGGTCTTGACGGCGTGCAGCAGATTGCCGGCATTATGAATGACTGGCGCAACAATCCGCCTGCCGAGATCAACGGCGTGAAGGTGGAGAAAGTACTTGATTACCTTGGCGGACTTGACGGGCTTCGTCCGGAGAACGTACTGAAATACATGCTCGCCGACGGATCGTGGTTCTGCCTGCGTCCATCCGGTACGGAGCCTAAGATTAAAGTGTATTTCGCCGTTCGCGGGGAGTCCACGGAGCATGCAGCCGAGCTGCTTGGAAAACTCCGCGGAGCCGTCATGGAACGCGTAGACAACAAAGCTTAATCCGCCGAGGCGGGTTATTGTCAGATAGGGATTACATTCGCAAGAGATTGAACGGAGGATTATTGTGCTTCAACGTTGGCAGCAATGGAACCGCAAAGCGATACTCTGGCTGTGGGTTATTGCAATTATTGGCGTAATCGCCGCATTGCCGATCGGTATGAATCGAATGAATATGGAAGCATCCTCGAAATCCGTGGAATACGTATTCGATTATCGCGATCTGGTTGAAATCTCGGAATACCAGACGCGGCCGCAGCAGTTTATCGACGAGCAGTTGGAGAAAATGAAAGTCGCCGGCATTACGACGATGTCCCTGTACGAAAGCTCCCTTAAGGAGCTTTCCCAGGCCGGACGCCTGAAATATTATAGCTCGAAGGATATCGCTCTTCTTCAAAGCAAGCTGGAGCCGGTAGGACAGAACTTTACTTATATTTTGTTCAGCGGTACAGAAGAGGAAGAGAAGATTGGACCAATCATCCGTCAGGCAATGGATCATGCCGGTGCAACGTACCGTCCTTGGTCCTTTGACGGACGCAACGGACTTGTCGTTGAAATGCCGCTGCAGTCCGTGCTGCTGCAGCCGATGGATTTTGACCCGATTACGCTTCAGACCCTGCACGACAAAGGTTTTCACATTCTGGCCCGGTTCTCGGACCGTGTGCTGCCTTACGATGAGGCCGCAACGGATGCGCAGCTGGCCCGTCTGAAGGAAGTCGGCGTAACCCGCGTATTGTTTGACGGTGCTACGGTGAAGGGCTTTAAGGATCAAGTCGAGCTTCACAGCCTTAATTCGTTCGCTGAATTGCTGAACAAATACGGCATGGGTATCGCAACGATCGAGAACTTGAAAAAACCTCAATCCGGTATAAATAAATTAGCATATATTACAAATTATAATATCGTACGCTTGTACTCCCTGTCGGCTGAAGATGCTATCGGCAAATCGCCGGAGGTGCTTACCGACCGCTTCCTGCTTGCCGCGAAGGACCGCAACATTCGGATGTTCTTCCTGAATGCCAGTGTGCAGACAAGCCTGGAGAAGTCGGCCGTCGTAAGCGGTCTGGATAATCTCTATATCACGATGAAGGGCAAGGACGGCCTGGTTCAGCGCATGACCGATGAAGGCTTCTCTCCGAATCTGGCTCAGCCGTTTGACGTGAAGCATCCGTCTTACATCAAGCCGCTTAAGATGGTTGTAGCTGCAGGCGCCGTTGCTCTGATTGCCCTGCTCATTAATGTCTTCATCCCAGGTACACTGATTCCGCTTTATTTGATCGGTCTCGTTGGGGCTGCGGGCCTGTTCCAGATCAACAGTCCGCTTGCCGAGCAGGCGCTGGCGCTTGGAGCCGGCATCAGTGCTCCTACCCTTGCGCTTGTCTGGGTCATGAATCGCGTCTATTCCCGTACCGAGGGCAGCCTCCGCACGGTGGGCGGAGCCGCCTGGAATGGACGAGCCGGCGCTCCTGGTGAAGGTAAATGGGTATTCGAAGGCTTGACGGTAGGTCGCCGCCTTGGCCTTGCGGTGATCTGGTTTATCGTTACCGCACTGATTTCGCTGATGGCGGTGCCTTTTGTCTTTGGTCTTCTGAACAATATTACGTATAGCATGGTGCTGCAGCAATTCCGCGGCGTCAGCCTGCTTCATTTGGCGCCTATCGGCTTAACGGCGATTTACGTGCTGCTCTATACGGGCAATTCTCCGGTACGCCGTATCCGCAAATTCGCCAATATGCCGATTACGGTGTTTATGGTTGTGGCCTTTGTGGTAATTGCCGTAGTAGGTATGTACTACCTGTCTCGGACAGGCAACGAAGGTTCGGCTTCTTCGCTGGAGCTGACGTTCCGCAACTGGCTGGAGCAGACGTTTGGCGTTCGTCCGCGCAGCAAGGAATTCCTCTTGGCGCATCCGCTGCTCTTGGCGGGTCTGTTCCTTGCGCTTCGCTACCGCGCAGCGTGGGTGTTCATTATTGTAGGCTCGATCGGACAGCTGTCGATGGTCGATACGTTCGCTCACATTCATACGCCGCTGTACATTTCGATTATCCGCGTATTCCTCGGTCTTGGCCTTGGCGCGATTATCGGCCTGATCTTGATCGGCGTGTGGCAAGTGGTGGAAGGGGTATGGCGTAAATGGTCACCGGGACTGATAAAAAAAATTACCGAATAGTGATTTCCGGCTACTACGGCTTTCGCAACAGCGGCGATGAAGCGGTACTCCGCTCGATCCTGCTAGCGTTAGCCGAGCAGGGCAAAGCTAACGGTGTTCAAATTCAGCCGGTCGTGCTGTCGGCCGACCCGGCTTGGACAAGCCGCATGTACGGCGTGGAAGCCGTCCGGAGGATGCATCCGAAGGACGTGCTGAACGCGCTCCGCGCAAGCGACGGGCTGATCAGCGGCGGGGGAAGCCTGCTGCAGGACGCCACAAGCGCAAAGACGATTCCGTATTACACCGGAATCATCAAGCTTGCCCAATGGCTTGGCAAGCCGACGTTTATTTATTCGCAAGGGATCGGGCCGGTGAACCGCCGCTGGATGGATCCGCTCATCCGCTCAAGCATGCGGAAGAGCGCGTATGTGTCTGTGCGGGACGCCGAATCCGCTGAGCTATTGAAGCGGATTGGCGTTGCGGCTGGCCGGATCGAGGTTGTACCCGATCCGGTAATGGGGCTGCCGCTGCCGGCTGGCGCGGCAGCGGGGCG
>NZ_BILY01000061.1 GCF_004000805.1 Paenibacillus glycanilyticus NBRC 16618 | reverse complement strand
CCGCGCTGGCCGGCGGCGCAGCGCTCGCGCAGCAGCATAGCGCCGCGGCGCGCCTCGAGCGCGCGGCTTCGCTGCTCGCGCCTTACGCGCCGCTGACAGCCAGCGCGGACGCTATGCGCGATAAAGCCAACCGGCTGCGGGATAGCCGGTTCACCATCGCGCTGTTCGGAGCCTTCAGCGCGGGCAAATCCTCGCTCGCGAACGCGCTGCTTGGCGAGCCGGTGCTGCCGGTGTCGCCGAACCCGACAACCGCAGCGATCAACCGCCTCGTGCCGCCGACGGCCGAGCACGAGCATGGCACGGCCCTTGTCGTCATGAAATCCCATGACGCCATTATCGAAGACCTGCGCTACTCGCTGGCGCTGCTTGGCGAGGACGCTTCCGAATCCGCCTTGCCGAACGCATCGGCTATTATGCTAGCTATTGATATGCTGACGCCGGATGTCATCCATGCCGGCGGACGTCCGCATTACAGCTTCCTTCGCGCAGCCCGCAAAGGCTGGGAAGCGCATGAAGCGCTGCTTGGCACCCAAATCTCGGTCTCGCAGGACGAATACGAGAAGTTTGTAGCCGAGGAGTCCCGTTCTTGCTTCGTCAGCGAAATCGAGCTTCATTACGATTGCCCGTTGACGCGCCAAGGGATCGTGCTTGTGGATACGCCGGGGGCAGACTCCGTGAATGCCCGGCATACGGGCGTAGCCTTTAATTACATCAAGAACGCGGACGCCGTTTTGTTCGTCACTTACTATAACCACGCCTTCTCGCAAGCGGACCGTCAGTTCCTGATGCAGCTTGGACGGGTGAAGGATCAGTTCGAGCTTGATAAAATGTTCTTCCTGGTCAACGCAGCCGACCTGGCAGCCGATGACGAAGAGCTTGAGGGCGTGCTAAGCCACGTCGAGAGCAACCTGCTTCAGCATGGCATCCGTAACCCGCGTTTGTTCCCGGTATCCAGCCTGCAAGGCTTGGATGCCAAGATGGACGGCAATATGGAGCTGCTCTCCCAATCGGGGATCGGCGCCTTTGAACAGTCGTTCCTTGGCTTCGTGCAGAACGATCTCGGCAAGCTGGCTATTGACGCGGCAGAGCAGGAGATTGCAAGAGCCGCTTCCACGGTGGCCGGCTGGCTGAAGAGCGCCGCGGGCGATGCCGCGTCCCGCCAAGCGGAAAGCGAACGCTTAGGCCAGCTGCAGCTTGAGGCGAATGCCTCGATCCGGACGTTCCAGGAAAACGATCCTCCGGCGCAAATGCTTCAGGAGCTGAACGAGCTGCTCTATTATGTGGTGCAGCGGATTCAGCTTCGCTTCGGAGAGTTTTACAACTATGCGTTTAACCCTTCAACGCTGCAGGATGACGGCCGCGATCTGCGCAAAATGATCTGGACCGCATGGCTGGAGCTTCAGCGTCAAGTGCAGACCGAGCTGTCCCAGGAGCTTCAGGCGACAACGCTGCGTATGGACCGCAAGGTGAACAGCCTGCTCAAGAAGCTGTACGCGAATTTGACCGAGCAGCTGGAATCGCTGATTGCCGGTTACAGCAGCGCGGCTTACGCGGCTAAGGATCTTCCTACCCCGGATGCCGTTGCGGAATGGAAAATGTCCGGCGTGGATGCCAAATGGCTGTGGAGCCGGTTCAAATCTCCCCGCCAATTTTTCGAGGGAGATGGCAAAGGCCAGCTTCGTAAAGAGCTGGAAGAGGCCGCTTCTCCTGCCTTGCAGGCGTGGATGAACGAGCATATCGACAGCTGGTCAGGCCTTTATACCGGCTTGTGGAGACAATGTGCGGAGGAGACGGGCGCTGCCCTTGCCGATGATTTATCCCGTTATGTGCAAGGCATGCAGACCTCCTTGTCCGACGAAGCGGATACCGAGCAGCTTGGCAGACTGCATCAGCAGATTGCGGAGCTTCAATCCTCGGCGGATGCCTAACCTTTTCATGCATTTATCGCGTTTTATGCCCGCAACGGCTTTATGAGCCGTTGCGGGCTTTTTTTGCGTCTAGGGAGGTGCAGCGCCGTGAATCTTACGGACTATATCTTCGGAAAGCAATCCTTCGAATGCAGGGTGCGAGTATGATCATTGCTAGGTTAGTTAAAGGTTACTGCTCACAAAGTCGGTTTTTTGGAACAAATACACTGATTTTTAAATGGGAAATGCATGGCCTGCAACTATAATGAAGGGGTGATTTCCAGAATTTATCTGGTATAGGAAGAAAGGAGGGTAACCTTGGCAACTGCTTTTGTAAGCGCATCCAAATCTTTTTTTTCGGGAGGAATTAATAAATGGCAAAACGTGCAACTAGCGGGAAAACCATTCGTGCAATGATGGCTGGCGTTCTAGCCTTATCGCTTACGATGACGGGTTCTGCATGGGCAGCTCCTGCGGCGCAAGGTACCGTCGGCCAACAAGGGGGTAAAGAACGCGTGCAATTAGAATATTTGGACCGGGGACTTGCGGCAGCTACAACGTCTGAAGGCGTGTTTATCAGCTGGAGGCTTTTAGCCTACGAGGTAACGGGCAGCACGGAAAAAGGTTTAACGGGACCGGCATTTAATGTCTACCGTGACGGGGTTAAGATCGCTACCGTTACGGACAGCACCAATTATCTGGATCGGTCGGGAACATCGTCTTCCAAGTATCACGTGGCGGCGGTAACCGGCGGGAAAGAAACCGATCAAAGCGCGGCCGTTCAGCCATGGGAGCAGGCTTATTACGACCTGAAGCTGAACAAGCCTTCGGACGGGGTCACCCCAAAAGGCGAGGCTTACACGTATTCCGCTAATGATATGAGCGTAGGAGACGTAGACGGCGACGGGCGGTATGAGTTTTTCGTCAAATGGGAGCCTTCCAATTCCAAGGATGTCTCGCAGCGGGGCTATACGGGCAAAACCTATATCGATTGCTATACGTTCGAAGGCAAGCTGCTGTACCGGGTTGACCTTGGCGTTAACATTCGTTCCGGAGCGCATTACACGCAATTCCTGGTTTACGATTTTGACGGGGACGGCAAGTCGGAGATGATGTTCAAGACCGCCCCGGGTACTAAAGTGTTGAAATACGGAGCAGACGGCAAGGTCGAATCCGAAAAATATATTACCATGCCAAAAGCGGATCTGGAGGCCGGCTACAGCAATGAAGATGATTACCGTCTCAGTGCGCAGGGCTATTACGATCATGTGGTGAACATGTTTATGGGCTGGAGCGACCGGGAAGAGGTGAAGAACGGCAGCTGGCCCAAAACGCTGGAGGAAGCTTTCGGCATAACGCCGAAATACAGCTATCCGCTGTCGCTTGAGGATGCGCGCAGCCTGACGGATTATTTCATGGATGTCTACGCGCCAAGCCGGAGCGTAAACAACAAGCTGCGCGAATTCGAGGGCTTTATTGTGGACGGGCCGGAGTACTTAACCGTATTCGAGGGAGCGACCGGCAAAGAGCTGGAGACCATTGCGTTCAAGACGCCTCGGGAGGATGACGGACTGTTGTGGGGCGATTATGCGATGAGCCGGATCGAGCCGGCTAACCGGGTTGACCGTTTCCTTGCCGGAGTTGCTTATCTGGACGGTCAAAATCCGTATGCCGTTTTTGCGAGAGGGTATTACACAAGATCAACTCTTGTCTCTTATGGTTGGGATGGCCATCATCTGAAGGAGAATTGGTACGTGGACAGCGGCTGGACGCCGATGACGAATCCGTTTAACGACGGACCGCATGGCCGGGACGGTACGGATCCGGAGTATGGCACGCTAACTACCCAAGGCGCGCACTCGTTAAGCGCGGCGGACGTAGACGGCGACGGCAAGCAGGAGATTGTTTACGGCTCCGCAACGATTGACCATGACGGCAGCCTACTCTACAGCTCGATGGATGTGATGCCTCCTCAAAGCGCAACGCCAGGCGCGGTAGCAAGACTTGGTCACGGCGATGCTTTGCATGTGACGGACATCGATCCGAACCGACCGGGTCTTGAAATCTTTATGGTTCATGAGGGCGGAGCTTATGCTCCTTACGGTTATTCGCTGCGCGATGCAAAGACCGGGGAAGTGTTGTACGGCGGATATACCGGCAAGGATACGGGACGCGGCATGATTGGGGATGTGGATCCAGCAAGACCTGGTCTGGAAACGTGGGCAGTTGGTCTCTGGAGCGCTGACGGTCAGAAGCTGGGGAATACGGCGCCGGGAACGAATATGAGCATCAAGTGGGCGGGGGATATGACGACGCAAATCGTGAATGGCGCTATCGACGTTACGCCAACCATTGAGGACTGGAAGCGTGGAAAACTGCTCACGGCAACCGGTACCTTGACCAACAATTATACGAAGGGCAATCCTTCGCTTGTGGCGGATATTTTCGGCGATTGGCGAGAGGAGCTGCTTGTACGTACAACGGACAGCAGTGCCATTCGAATTTATATGAGTACCGAGCTGACCGACCGGAAGCTGTATACCTTGATGCATGATCCGCAGTACAGAGCCGAGGTTGCCCGTCAAAATACGGCGTACAACCAGCCTTCGTATACCAGCTTCTATTTTGCTTCGGATACGAACTTTAACAACGTACCGGTTCCGAACGCATCGCTTCCGGGTCTCTTAAGCAGCCTGCAAAATAACCTTAACGGCTATATCGCGGACGGCAGCGTAAAAGGGGCAATAGTCAGCCAGCTGACTAATACCCTAGAGCAAGCACAGCGTCAATACGAGAAGGGCTCCAAGGACAAAGCCGCTGATTTTGTAGTCAAATTCCTGTCTCAGTTAGAGAAGCGTTCCGGTAAGGATCAAGTTTCGGATGCGGCCGTCAAAAATCTGACCTCTCAAGCCCAGCTGTTGATATCGCAATGGACTAAATAATCGGAATAGAAAATTTGCGAGGTCACGGCGAAAGAATTTCGCCTAGGCTGACCGCCAAATAAAAGGGGCTATCCCATTTGTCATATTGATGACTTATGGGACGCCCCGTTTAATCATATCCGCCTTCGGCAGCGGGCAAGGCTTTATAAGCGTCTTTTCCCTCTACAATCTGCTGGATATAACTCCTCAGCTCGAGCAAATCCTTCGCATCCTTCGTCATGTCGCAGTACTCGTTTGTCCAAGACAAGGTCTTCGTCTCGCCGTTAACGGTAATTTTCCAGCTGTCGGTACTGCTTGGCGTCTGTGAACAGTTACCCTTCCGCGGGAATCGTTTCTCGTCCAGGATGGCGATATCTTTCATTTTCCCGTAAATCGATTGAAGCTCATCGTTGCTAAAAGACAAAGCTGTCGTGGCTGTCCCCTTCGTGACGAGATCCTTGGTGACGGTGCCGTTGTACGTGTTGATTTCGTTTTTATGGTCTTCCCCGTATCCGAAGCTGACCGAGAATCGGAAATCCTCCGGCATATCCTCGGGTATTTGAAGCTTTTTCGTTTCCTTGCTGCATCCCGCGAGAAACGCAAAGGCAACGCTTAAGATGATAAGAATACGAATCATGTTCTCCTCCCTTGCAAAGATAACGCAAAAAGAGGAGAAATGGTTGCGCTTGTTTATGCCGTTTGCGGAGTCTTCGCTTGATTTTTGACAAGCGGGGGAAGCACGACAAAGTAATAAATGCTTACGCCAAGCATGCAGATGGCGAGGATGTAATGCAGCCAGGTGATGGAGATCCAGGAGGGAAAAGCCAAGGCTACAAAGCCAAGAGCCAAGGAATGGCCCAGCATCATAACGGGATCGGTCAAAGCATTGACTTTCCCCATGAATTGCGGCGCAACAAGCTCGGGCATCCATCCGCCGATGACGATATTAGCGGGTGCAAGAATAACCCCGGTCAGGAGAATGAGGCCAAGATACGCGTAGATTGACGTTATAGAGCCGATTGTAAACGTAAGAAGGCTGGCGAGGAAGAAACCGGCAATCATGACAGGGGTCTTTGAAAATTTATTTATGAGGACAGGTGCAAGCATACTCCCGATTAAGAATCCGATGCCGAGAAAAATCATAATGAGGGAGGAATGGAGTAAATAATTTTCCGGACTTAATTTGTATTTCATGACGAAAATCGGAAGAACGGCAAACACGCCATTCACGATCCCGAAAAAGAAGAAGCCATGTATCAGGTTCAACAACAGTTTGTTGCGATAAATATATTGAATTCCTTGCGAGAAATCTTTCCATATGAGTGAAGCGCTAATGTCGCGAACCCGGCTTTTCCCGTTCGGAATTCGGGCAGCTTCCGGGTATCGTCCCCAAGCTATAAGCAAGCCGGAGATAATAAAGCTGATCGCATCGATTAGAATGGCACCTTCAATCCCGAGCCAGTGATAGGCCGCCGCGCCAAGGCTTAAACCAAACAACATGAACAAAGCGCTGACGATCTGGTTTAATCCCGCTGCTTGAACATATTGTTCCTGCGCGAGGCATCCTTGCACGAGTCCCATCTCGGCAGGACCGAAAAATCGGGCTACCGCGCTGCGAAGGAACAGTACCAGGAAACAAAGAAAGAGCCAATCGGTATGAACGCAAACAAGCAGGACGAATGTAAGCATAGTACGGATCCAGTCACTGTAAGCCGCAATGAACTTCCGGTCGAAGCGGTCGGCGGCAACTCCGACAATCCAGAATACGGCGAGAGTCGGGATCGAATACATAAGCTCCGCGGTTGAGGCGAGCGAAGGTCGGGAAGCGAATCTGTCAACGAGATAATAAGCGAATGCCATATTGCCGATGACCGTTCCAAGCTGCGAAGCGATCGAAGCCATAAATAGCTTGTTAAACGCGGGATTGCGAAACAAAGTGATCACGGCTCATCCTCCTATTGGTTCTATCCGTCAAGGGACGGTTTTAATAAACGATAAAAGTATTGGCTCATCTCCTCAAGCTGAACGGTTGTGCGCGCCATTTCAGCGCCAACGGCAACGGTAAGGGTAATGATGCCTTCCTGATAGGAAGAGATCATTCTGGAGATGTCCGTTACCGGCTTTGCCGGATTAAATTCACCCTTGTCAATGCCTTTCTGGAGTAGGCCCGATAAACGGTTGATTCCATTCTCGTAACGTTGAAGCAATAATGCTCTTATCTCCTCGTCCCTCCAGCCGGTAAGGAAATATTCATAGAAGGCGGGAAGCAAGCTTTCGTTACCGGGTAAGCACAGCTCTTCTTTCAACTGATTAATCTGATTGTTGATGATTGGCCAGATGCGGGGGTTCATGGCTAGAGCATCCTCTAGCTGCTTGTCGTATTCCTCGTCTTGATGGTCCATCAATGCTTCGAAAATCTCTTCTTTCGTTTGAAAATATAAGTAGATCCACCCTCGACTCATGCCCGTCTCAATGACAATATCCTTTAACGTTGCCGCACCATAGCCTTTTACCGCAAACACTTGTTTTGCGGCTTCGAGAATTTGAAGCCTGCGTTGTTCCTTTTGATCGTTTGAAATTTTAGGCGACATCCTGCTTACCAACCTTTCGTTAAAATGAACCGCGTGTCATTTTAATTATAATGACACGCGGTTCATTTTTCAATCGTGATGATCCATGATTTCCTTTTTTTCTCTCTATTGCCTGTTACTCCGGGTACCTGTATAACCGCCAACTGGCTGCCTTCCTTTGTTTTTCTCATAATGGGATAGAACAATTTACAAGAACAAGGAGGCGCTTGATATGCGTGCAATGATGATTCCACAGTTTGGCGATGCCGAAGTATTGACCCTAACCCGTCTGGAGGTCCCTGCACCTGGACCTTTTGAAGTTACGATAGATGTTGCTTATGCCGGGGTTAATTACGCCGAGGTGTTGTTCCGGAAAGGAGGCGTCCCGAATTTGCCTCTTCCTTTCGTACCTGGCATAGAGGTTTCCGGCACGATTCGAGAGATAGGGGAGAAGGTGACGGGTCTGCGCACTGGTCAGCCAGTTGCAGCCTTAACGATAGTTAGCGGAGGCGGATACGCGGAGGTGGTTAAAGTGCATGCGGATCTTGTTTTCCCGCTTGATGAAGCGGGAGGCCAAGTCAGCATGGAGAGCGCGGCTGCTTTCCCATCGAATGTAACGACTGCGTACATGATCATATCGCAGGTGTCCCGCATGCAGCGTGGAGAGACGGTGCTGGTCCACGCGGCTGCGGGAGGCGTGGGCAGCGCAATCGGCCAGGTAGCGAAGACGCTTGGCGCCGGACTTGTTATCGGAACGGTCGGAAGTACGGATAAGGTGGACTATGCGAAAAGCCTAGGTTATGACGAAGTCTATCTGCGGGAGGATTTCGAGGAGCAAGTAACGGAAAGGACGGGCGGACGGGGAGTAGACGTTGCGGTTGATCCGGTTGGCGGGTTGATGAGGGAAGCGTCGCTGCGGCTGCTTAAGCCTCTCGGAAGATTAATTGCAATGGGGAATGCCGGCGACTCGGAAGACGTGAAGCAATCACTCAATGAATTATGGTTTACAAGCAAAACTGTATCCGGCTTTAATTTGCAGCTATTGAGCATGACCGCACCGCAGCTGGTGGCTGAATCGGCCAGAAAGGCCTTGGCTCTGGTAGCGAGCGGGGAGGTGAAAGTGGATGTAACCGGCCTTCTGCCGCTGCACAGCGCCGAAGAGGCCCATAGACGAATCGAGAAAAGAAAATCCACGGGCAAAATCGTTTTAAAAGTAGGCTCCTGACAGCATACCGTTAGCTGTTAAGCAGATGCTGCATGTTCTCTTGCGTACCGGTTCCTTCCACGGGAATGTAGACGCAGCAATGCGCGCTGCCGTTTCCGTTAATCTGGGAGAAGGTATTGATATTGAAGGTAAGCAGTCCGGCTTCGGGATGATGAAGACGAATGGTTTTGATGGTCTTATCCATAATGTCATGCGTCGACCATAAAGCGAGAAATTCCGGGCTTGCACCTATTAGTCGGTCAATCAGATTGCGGAAGGCCAAGTCGTTTAAATTTTTCTCGTAGCGTCCGCGAAGCACTCCGGCCGTATATTGGGCATATTCTTCCCAATCCGGTAAGGAACGGCGTAAATTCTCGTTCATGAACGTCAGCCAGGCCATGCAGCGGTCTTCCGCGGGAACCGAGGGGAAATCGAAAATGATCCGGCAGGCGGCATCATTCCAGCTCAAAACCTCCGTGCGGTCCGTCGCAACGAAAGCAGGGTAAGGAAGCTGATCGATAAGCTTGTTGATATCCGGGGACAGCTGATTTACGGCCGGAGAAGGATTTGGCAGCTCCAGATTTGCCAGGTGAAGCATATGCAAATGCTCGTTCTTGCTTAGCTTCAATGCCTGGGCGACGCTGTCCAGCACTTGTCTGGAAGGGGCGGCAGCCCGCCCTTGCTCGAGCCAGGTATACCACGTGGTGCTGACGTGGGCAAGCTGGGCGACCTCTTCGCGGCGGAGCCCGGGCGTTCTTCGTTTGCCGTAACCCGAAGGGAGACCGGCTTCGGCAGGATTCATTTTCTCCCTGCGCGATTTCAGAAATTCTCCGAGCAGGACGGCTTTTTGCTTATCCATTCGGCATATCCTCCTCGTTTCTTTATACCCCATTATACTCGGGGATGAAGATGGAACAAGAGCAAGTCGCCGGCCTGCCGTACCCCATGCAAAGAAGCGTCCTTTCCTCGCGAAAGGGCGCATTTTTATTTTTTAAAAAATCTTTTCTTTGGCCTATTTACATATCCCTGTGTGTTTCTGTGCAAAAATGGAGGAATTGCCACACATCTGGGATGATTATGGATTATTTAGGAGGATACCCCGTTAATCTTTCCCGATTCGCCATAATCGGCTGTTTCAGCTAATTATACGTGATTATCTACTGTTTGCGCGGGTCTCGCCGTTACTGCTAATATTCATTGCATAATTATACAAATAAAGAACGGGGAGATGGATTTACTTGGACGTCTTTAGGCAATTGAAGCGGTTTTATTGGGTTGAGCGAAGGTATCTGCTGTCATCCATTATTTGTTTGATGTTTGCGACTGCGCTTGGCCTGGTGTATCCGAATTTGCTGCGTTACTTGATTGACGATGTTATCAAGCCAAAAGACTTTGACAAAGTGCCGATGCTAGCTCTTTCCGTCGTAGGGGTCGTTACCTTGAAGGGCTTCATGCAGTTCCTGCACGGATTTTTCGGCGGCAGGCTCGGCAACCGGGTAGTTTTCCGCATGCGCAACGCCTGTTACGACAAACTTCAAACGCTTTCATTCCAATATTACGATAAAGCGAAAACCGGCGATTTGATGTCCAGGCTAACGGCCGATCTTGAAGCAATCCGCCAATTTATCGGCTTTGGCTTTGCCCAGATTCTGAACGTAGCGCTGATGATCCTGTTCGGCGGAGCGATGATGATGTCGATCGACTGGAAGCTGACGCTGATTACGCTGGTCACGATCCCGTTCCTTGCTTTTACGGCAATCCGCTTTGAGAAACGGATTCATCCCGCCTTCCGCGAAATGCGCAAAGCGATGAGCAATCTGACAACGGCGGTTCAGGAAAATATTACGGGCGTGCGGACGGTCAAGTCCTTTGCCCGCGAGCCGCATGAGGTAGATAAGTTTTCGAAGCGGAACGAGCAATACAAGGCGAATCAGATTGGCGCCTCTTCGATTTGGGCGAAGTTTTTCCCTTCGATGGAGCTTCTCGCCAACTTGAGCGTCGTCATCCTGCTGGTGGCAGGCGGTACGATGGTTATCCGCGGCTCCTTAACGCTTGGCGAACTTGTTGCCTTCTTCAGCTTAATCTGGTACATCATAGGTCCGATGTGGGGAATTGGATTCCATATCAATAACTATACCCAGTCCAAAGCATCCGGCGAGCGGATCATGGAGCTGCTTAACACGCATATCCATGTCCAAAGCATCGAAAACGCCGTTGAAGTGGATAAAGAAGTGGTTAGAGGCCATGTCCGCTTTGAGAACGTGACGTTTAATTATCCGGACAAAACGCCTGCGGTCACGAACATTAACATCGACGCGCCTGCGGGCAAAGTGGTTGGTCTGCTTGGGGCGACGGGCTCGGGCAAATCCACCATTATTCAACTCATGATGAGGGCTTATAACGTAAAAACGGGCCGGGTTACTCTTGACGGCATCGATATTCAGAATCTGGATGTGCAAAGCCTGCGCAGCCAAATTGCACCGGTATTTCAGGAGACCTTCCTGTTCTCGGCTTCGATTCGCACCAACATTGCCTACGGGGAAAAAAATGTAACGGACGAACAAATTTTCCGCGCAGCCAAGCTTGCGAAAGCGCATGATTTCATTATGGAGCTGCCGCTCGGCTATGAAACGATCGTAGGCGAGAGAGGGATGGGCTTATCCGGCGGACAGAAGCAGCGTATTGCGATTGCCCGCGCCTTGATCCGAAATCCCCGGATTCTTATTCTGGACGATGCGACCAGCGCGGTCGACATGGAGACGGAACACGAGATCCAGGCAGGCTTTAAAGAGCTGATGTCCGGCCGGACTACGTTTATTATTGCGCACCGGATTTCGTCGCTCCGCCATGCAGACGAAATTATCGTATTGGATAACGGTCATATCGTGCAGCGCGGTACGCATAACGAGCTGATTGCCGAGCATGGACCTTATCGCGACACCTATAACATTCAATATGCCGATCGGCCGCTTGCGAACCTCGATTCTTCGGTACCGGAGCGGAAAAGGAGCGTTGTTCAATGAGCAGTTCGAATAAGGAACTGAAGGATAGAATCAAGAATGCAAGCGAAAACGGCAAGAAAGAACGTTTTATTTACCAGGATGACGATGCGATCGAAAAACCGTTTAACTGGTCGCAGATGCGGCGCTTGTTCATTTATATGAAGCCGTATACGCGCCAATTGATTCCGGTAATTGTCGCCATGATTATCGGCACGATCACCAGGCTGACCATTCCGGCCTTAACCATTGTGGCGATTGATCAGGCTATTCAGCCGGAGAGCGGAGAAACGAGCTACGGTAAGCTTTATTTGGTTGCAGGCATTATGGTGGCTCTATTCATTATCCAATGGGCTTCCAACCAGTATCGGATCAAGTATACGAACATTATCGGCCAGAAGGTTATCTACGACCTCCGCCATCACCTATTCCAGCATATTCAGAAGCTGTCGTTCCGTTTCTACGACAAGCGTCCCGCGGGCTCCGTGCTTGTGCGGGTAACCAATGATGTTAACGCCCTGCAGGATTTGTTCACGAACGGCGTCGTCAACTCGCTTATGGACTGCGTGCAGCTTGCCGGAATCGTGATCATCCTTCTGATCTGGAACTTCAAGCTTGGTCTTGCCGTGATGATTACGGTTCCGATTATGTTCCTTGTCTCTTCCGCGCTCCGCAAGCGAATCCGCTTCGCCTGGCAGGATGTGCGCAAGAAGCAGTCGCGGATCAACTCCCACTTGAACGAAAGCATTCAAGGGATGAAAATTACGCAGGCCTACGTACAGGAAAAAGAAAACATGCGTTTCTTCGATAACATGAATGCGGTCAACGTAAAAGCATGGAATAAGGCTTCGGCGCTTAACCAGACGTTTGGCCCGGTTATCGAGGTTACTTCGGCAATCGGTACGTTTATTTTATTCTGGTACGGCTCTTATCTCATTGAGCATGAGGAGATTACCGTTGGTCTGCTCGTCGGCTTTGCCAACTATGTCGGCAACTTCTGGGATCCGATCAACCGCCTGGGCCAAGTATATAACCAGCTGCTAGTCGCGATGGCTTCATCGGAGCGGATTTTCGAGTTTATCGACGAAGAGCCGACGGTAGGCGAACTGGAATACGCGAAGCCGCTTGCCAGTATTCGAGGCGACGTGCAATTCGATAATATCGTATTCGAATACGAGAAAGGGCGCCCTGCGCTGCATGGCATCAGCATAAACGTAAAAGCCGGCCAGTCCATTGCGCTTGTTGGCCATACCGGCTCCGGCAAAAGCACGATTATTAACTTGCTCTGCCGCTTCTACGACCCGGTTTCCGGCGTTGTCCGGATTGACGGTCAAGACATTCGCAACATTACGCTTGACAGTCTTCGTTCCCAAGTAGGCTTGGTTATGCAGGATACCTTTATCTTCTCCGGCACCATCCGCGACAATATCCGTTACGGCTGCTTGAACGCAACGGACAACGAGATTGTAGAGGCTGCCAAAGCCGTTAACGCGCATGATTTCATCATGTCTTTGCCTGACGGATACGATACGGAAGTCGAGGAGCGGGGGAACGTTCTGTCGATGGGGCAGCGCCAGCTGCTTTCTTTCGCCCGCGCTTTGCTGGCGGATCCTCGCGTGCTGATCCTGGATGAAGCGACGGCAAGCATCGATACCGAGACGGAGCTGAAGATTCAGGAGGCGCTTAAGACGCTGCTGAAGGGACGCACGTCCTTCATGATCGCTCACCGTCTGTCAACGATCCGCAATGCGGACGAAATTATCGTTCTGGATCACGGCAGGATCGTAGAGCAGGGCAATCATGAAGCTTTAATCAAGAAAAACGGCGTTTATAACGGACTTATCGAGGCCCAATATCGATTCTTGTCGGCCTAGTATTGATTTTTAGTTAAAGAACCTCCACAATGGAAGAAAATAAACCAGACTTCGAGGAATACAAGGATATTCCGTTCGCTCGACGCTGGGTTCTTCCGGGAGGTTCTTTTTTATTATGTATGGATCACCATTGACAACGAATGCACGCAAGCTTCTTCTGCTCGGCTCGGGCGAGCTTGGCAAGGAGGTTGCGCTTGAGGCACAGCGCCTTGGCGTAGAGACAATCGCGGTTGACCGCTATGCGAACGCGCCGGCCATGCAGGTTGCCCATCGTTGCCATGTTACGGATATGCTTGACGGTGCCGCAATCAGACGGATTATCGAAGACGAGAAGCCGGACTTTATCGTTCCGGAGATTGAAGCGATTGCTACCGAAACGCTGCTGGAGCTTGAGCAGGAAGGCTTTAACGTCATCCCTACCGCACGCGCGGCTCGCCTGACGATGGACCGCGAGGGCATCCGCCGTCTGGCGGCCGAGACGCTTGGTCTCCCAACGGCTCCTTATCGGTTCGCGGATTCGCTTGACGAGCTTAAGGCCGCAGTCAAAGAGATAGGTCTGCCTTGCGTAATCAAGCCGATCATGAGCTCTTCCGGCAAAGGGCAAAGCGTCTGCAAGACGGAAGCGGACATCGAAAGCTGCTGGAATTATGCGATGGAAGGCGGCCGCGCGAAAAAAGCGCGGATTATCGTGGAAGGCTTTGTTACGTTCGAATCCGAAATTACGCTTCTTACGATCCGTTCGGTATCCGGAACAAGCTTCTGCGCGCCAATCGGCCATGTTCAGAAGGATGGGGACTATATCGAGTCCTGGCAGCCTCATAATATGACTCCGGAGCAAATCAAGCAAGCGGAAGATATTGCATTGCGTATTACGGACGAGCTTGGCGGTTACGGGCTGTACGGGGTAGAGCTGTTTATTACACGGGACGGCGTTCTGTTCAGCGAAGTATCTCCTCGTCCTCACGATACGGGCATGGTTACAATGGCGACGCAGGATTTGTCGGAGTTCGCCCTGCATGTACGCGCTATTCTCGGTTTCCCGATCCCTACGATCCGACTGCTGACGCCTGGGGCAACCCATACGCTGAAGGCGGACCGCGAATCGGCTTCCTTCCGCATCGGCGGCGTTGAACAAGCGCTCGCTCTGCCGAATACGCAGGTACGCGTCTTCGGCAAGCCGGAGACGAAAGTCGGCCGCCGGATGGCCGTAGCCTTGAGCTCGGCCGGCAGCGTTGACGAGGCGCGCGATCTGGCCCGCCAAGCGGCGGAATCACTCCATATTCAGTACGACTAATCAGACTTCTTAGCGGCGGCTTCCCTTGTGCGATAACAAGGAGGAGCCGCTCCTTTTTTGGCGAGTCATGAATGGAACTTGGCGATAACGAGCATGAATAATTTAGCGTGGGACGCGAATTTATGTTATTCTGTTAATCCATCGAGCGCATTTGACCGATATTGATAAGGGCACAAACTTCATAACCGTCGTTATACTCGTATCTTTACTAATCGGGATAAGTTGAATTAAAATAGCTTGAAGATATGGAAACGTGAAGCTTCGCAAAATTTAGGAGGCATACCCATGGCAGAGCAAGTAGATCTTTTCGCAAAAACAGCGGCCCCGGAACGGAATTACGAGGCCGATGACATACAAGTGCTCGAAGGCTTGACCGCTGTCAGAAAGCGGCCGGGCATGTACATTGGCAGCACGAGCAGCTCCGGCCTTCATCATCTGGTCTGGGAAATCGTCGATAACGCCGTGGACGAGCATTTAGCGAAATTTTGTACGGCGATCGACGTCACGCTGCACAAGAATGGCGCGGTTACCGTGCAGGATAACGGGCGCGGCATTCCGACAGGGATGCATAAGACAGGAATTCCGACGCCGCAGGTCGTATTCACCATCCTGCACGCGGGCGGCAAGTTCGGCGGCGGAGGATACAAGAAATCCGGCGGTCTGCACGGCGTAGGCGCTTCGGTAACAAACGCATTGTCCGAGTGGCTTGAAGTGGAAATTTTCCGTGACGGGAAAATACATAAGATGCGCTTCGAATACTGGGTAGACGATAAAGGCAAGGAGCATGTCGGCGAGCCGGTAACAGGGCTTGAGATTACGGGGAACACGAACCGGACGGGTAGCAAGGTAACGTTCAAACCGGACGCGCGCGTCTTCCAGGGCGGCACCTCGCTGAACTACGATACCCTGGCCGAGCGCCTGCAGGAGATTGCATTCCTGAACTCGGGCCTTAAGGTTACGATCAAGGACGACCGCAGCGGCAAAGAGGATATTTTCCACTACGAAGGCGGCGCCCGCCAGTTCGTGCAATATTTGAACGACGACAAGACCGTCCTGCACGATGTCGTTCATTTCACAGGAGAGAAGGACGAGATTGAAGTGGAAGTAGCGCTTCAGTACAACGACGGATATACCGAGACGATCGCATCCTTCGTGAACTCGATCCCGACACGCGGCGGCGGTACGCATGAGACCGGTTTCAAAACCGCTTATACGCGGGTTATGAACGAATATGCCCGCAAGGCTGGTCTCCTGAAGGAAAAGGAAAAGAATCTCGAAGGCAATGACCTGCGCGAAGGCATGATGTCGGTCATTAACATCAAGATGTCCGAGGTCGAATTCGTCGGCCAGACGAAGGACCAGCTGGGCAGCGCGTCGGCTCGCAGCGCGGTAGATGCCGTAGTCTCCGACAAGATGCAGGTGTTCCTGGAAGAGAATCCGCAGGTCGCGCAAATGCTGCTGAAGAAGGCGGTACAAGCCTCCAAGGCAAGAGAAGCGGCACGCAAAGCGCGCGAAGAAATCCGCAGCGGCAAGAAGAAGAGCGAAAGCTCCAATCTGAATGGCAAGCTGACGCCGGCTCAGTCGAAAGATTTCTCGCGCAACGAGCTGTTTATCGTCGAAGGGGATTCGGCGGGCGGTTCGGCGAAGCAGGGCCGGGATTCGAAGCATCAGGCCATACTGCCGCTGAAGGGCAAGCCGATGAACCCGGAAAAAGCGAAGTTGCTGGATATTCTGAAGAACGAGGAATACAAAGCGATTATAAGCGCGATTGGAGCGGGCGTTGGTCCGGAATTCGACGCCGATGAATGCAATTACAACAAAATTATTATTATGACCGACGCGGATACGGACGGCGCGCATATTCAGGTGCTGCTGCTGACGTTCTTCTACCGGTACATGAAGCCGCTGATCGACACCGGGCGCGTCTATATCGCTCAGCCGCCGTTGTACAAAATTACTCGCAAATCAGGCAAGCTGGAGACCGTTCGGTACGCCTGGACGGACGAGCAGCTGCAAAACTATTTGAAGGAATTCGGCAAGAACTTTGAGCTTCAGCGCTATAAAGGACTTGGCGAGATGAACCCTGACCAGCTGTGGGAGACCACGATGGATCCGGAGACGCGGACGCTGCTGCAGGTGCAGATCGAGGACGCGGCCAAAGCAGAACGCCGCGTGTCAGCGCTGATGGGCGATAAAGTCGACCCGCGCAAGCGTTGGATTATCGAGAACGTGGACTTCACAGAATACGTAGAATAGGAGGTAACGGCATGGGCATGCTGGAACAGTTTTTACCGGCGTATTTGGAAGAGGTCGTTGGAGACCGATTCGGCCGTTATTCGAAATATATTATTCAGGACCGCGCTATTCCTGACGTAAGGGACGGGCTTAAGCCCGTTCAGCGCCGCATTTTGTATGCGATGTACGATTCGAACAATACCCCGGACAAGCCATACCGCAAATCGGCGAAAACCGTCGGGGATGTTATGGGTAATTACCACCCTCACGGCGACTCTTCGATCTATGAAGGCATGGTGCGGATGGCGCAGCCTTGGAAGATGGGCCATGTTCTGATTGACGGACACGGCAACTGGGGCTCGATGGACGACGACCCGGCAGCGGCAATGCGTTATACCGAAGCGCGTTTGTCGCCAATCGCCATGGAAATTTTGCGCGATATCGATAAACGGACCGTCCAATTCAAGGATAACTTCGATAATACGACGAAAGAGCCGGTTGTATTGCCGTCCCGTTATCCAAACCTGCTGGTGAATGGCACAAGCGGGATTTCGGCCGGTTTTGCGACGGAAATTCCGCCGCATAGCCTTCGAGAAACCATCGATGCTTGCATTGCCGTCATGGCTCGTCCGGAGATTACCGTTGAAGAGCTGATGGGCATCGTGAAGGGCCCGGACTTCCCGACCGGCGGCATTATTATGGGCGAGGAAGGAATCCGCGAAGCCTATACGACGGGCAAAGGCCGAATCTATATCCGCTCGAAAGTCGAGATCGAGGATGTACGCGGCGGCCGCCAGCAGATTACGATTACGGAAATTCCGTACCAGGTCGTGAAATCGCGCCTTGTCAGCGCGATGGAAAATATCCGTCTCGAGAAGAAGGTAGAGGGGATCTCCGAGGTTCGCGACGAGAGCGGGCGCAACGGTCTTCGAATCGTTGTTGAGCTGAAGAAGGAAGCGGATGCGAACGGCATTTTGGCTTATTTGCTGAAGAAAACCGATCTTCAAGTCACTTACAACTTCAACATGGTCGCGATTGTGAACAAAGCGCCGCAGCAGCTTGGCATCAAGCAGATTCTAAGCGCTTATATCGAGCATCAGAAGGAAGTCGTGACTCACCGCACCAAATACGAGCTTGAGAAAGCCGAAGAGCGTGCGCATGTCGTGGAAGGCCTCGTAAAGGCGCTGAATATCCTCGACGAAGTAATTGCGACCATCAAAGCTTCCAAGAACCGCGCTGACGCGCAAAACAACCTCGTAGCGAAATACGGGTTCAGCGAGCGGCAGGCGGATGCCATTCTGACACTCCAATTGTATCGTTTGACGAACCTGGAGATTACGTCGCTGGAGAAGGAATTGAAAGAAACGCAGAAGAAGATCGCTTACCTGCGTTCGATCCTCGAGAGCGAGAAGAAGCTGCTTGGCGTAATCAAGGAAGAGCTTACGGAGATCCGCGAGAAATACGGCATCGACCGCCGCTCGTCGATCCGCGGCGAAGTGGAAGAGCTGAAGGTGAACCTGGAGGTTATGGTTCAATCCGAAGACGTAATCGTTACGCTTAGCGAAGAAGGCTACATGAAGCGGACAAGCATGCTGTCGTTCACCCGGTCGGGCGGCGATCTGCAGACGGCAGGGGTGAAGGAAGGTGACGCCATCAGCAGCGTTTACGAAGTAAATACGATTGATAACCTGCTGCTGTTCACCCGCAAAGGCCAGTACTACATGCTTCCCGTGCATCAAATTCCGGAGTTCAAATGGAAGGATACGGGTACGGCGGTCGTCAATATCGTACCGATTCCGAAAGACGATTCCATCATAGCCATTATTCCGGTGAAAGATTTCAATCTGCCTGGAGCATCGCTTGTATTCGTTACGAAACGCGCCCAGGTGAAACGGACGGAGCTTAAAGAATACATGACCACCCGTTCAACCGCCATTGCAGCCGCCAAGGTTGCGGACGGAGACGAGGTTATCCGAGTTATGCTAAGCGACGGAACGAAGCAGCTGCTTCTCGTCAGCAAGCTTGGCATGAGCATTCGATTCAGCGAGCAGGAAGTAAATGCAATGGGGCGCGTCGCCGCAGGCGTACGCGGCATGCAGCTTAGAGAAGACGATGAGCTGATTGCGGCGGAATGGGTTGCGGATGACGAAGGCGAAGTGCTCGTCGTGACGGATTTGGGTTATGCGAAACGCACGCTGCTGCTTGACTATCCGCTGCAAGGAAGAGGCGGCAAAGGCGTTCAAACCTTCGAATTCAAGGAAGGCAAGCGCGTGAAGCCGAACGGCTCCGCACTCGTCGCAGCTTTGTACTGCAAGGAAGAGTTAGGCATTATAGCGCTTACATCGCAAGGCGGCCAGCTTGCGGCGTCTTCGGAAAAAGCGCCGATTGAAGACCGGAAGTCCATTGGACGCATCCTGCTTCCGCTCGAGAAAAACGATGTTATTGCGACGATCTTTATCAGACCTGAAATATCTCCTCAATCATAAGGTCGGTTAGGCGGATCAAACCGTTCAATCAACCGAATGATTGCATCAAACATGACCCACATTGGCACCAGCTCATCCGGGCGGTCAAGCCATTGTGGGTCTTTTATGATGCCGTAGGCTTTTATCTTGCGAATGATTTCTGCTTTTTGGTCATCCATAGGGATCACTCCTTCATGCATCGATTCGACGAATTGGTCAGATGCCTATGCCCATTGTATGTCTACTGTTGTCAGAATGTTCGACTTTATCGCGATTAATGACTCAAATTATTAATCGGGTTAACCTTTTATTCGACATTAGCGAATGTTATAATTGGTATAAATGAGAAAATTGGACAGGAAGCGGGTGCTCATATGGTTTCAGAAGAATTTACTCGGCTGTGGATGAAGATGACAAGAGATTGGAAGGATAGTTTGGAAGATGGACTTGCGCCTCTGACGGAAGGTCAATTGAATGTACTTGATATTTTGCTGCGGCATGAGCCAATGAAGCCTTCTGAACTGCTGCAGTATCTTGCGACAACTCCTGCTGCCATTACAACTTTGCTCGACAGAATGGAGCGCAACGAGTTAATTGTACGTACAAGAGATAATCAAGACCGCAGGATCGTATGGGTTTCCGTATCGGAAAAAGGAAGAAGCGAGGCCCAGCGCGGAGCGGAAGTCCGCTCCAAGCTTATTGGAGATTCGCTGGACCGTATTTCTTCCCATAACCAGCAGCTTCTCGTGTATCTGCTGGGCAAGGTTGCAAATGCTTGATTAGCTTTACTGTGAATCCGTGTTTAACATAGCGCGCAGACGATTGCGAAGAACCTTAAGCGTTTGCTTCATGGAGCTGTAGTCATTCTCCGTAAGCAAGCTGTCGCTGGCCGCTGTAATCGTCTGCTCGACCGGCAGGATGCGGTATTTATAATAGCTGCCCGACAAGTAACGGTGTACCCATGTAGGAGTTGCTTCAATATCCGATAGCTCGATTGAGCCGTCGGATTTATTTTTTCGTACGGTTACTTTATAGATTACGCCATAATCCTTAGTGTCGCCGCGCTGTGCGGAGATGAAATTGCCCATAGAATAAATAATAAGTCCGTGTCTTTCCTGCCCGCTCGCGTCGGTCGTATCAAGTACCTCGTACGGCTGTATAACATGGGGATGGGAGCCGGCAATGATATCCGCTCCTTCGGCAACCAGCTTGCGGGCCAGCTGCTTCTGCTCATCGTTAGGCGTTGTCTGATATTCGATGCCGAAGTGCAAAGCTATCGTTACAAAATCCGCGCCAAGCTTTTTCAAGCGATGAATATCGTTTATCATTTTCTGCTCATCGATTAAGGAGACGGCGTACGGCTTGCCCTTCGGAAGCGGGATTCCGTTAGTTCCGTAGGTGTAAGCGAGCAGCCCCATCTTGATGCCGTTATGCTCGACAATGACGGGCGTATCCGCTTCTTCCTGGGATTCCGCCGTACCTTTGATGACAAAAGGATATTGCTTGAGATGCTGCAAGGTGAGCATCAGTGCTTTGTCGCCTTTGTCGAGCGAATGATTATTGGCATTGGTCAGGATGTTGAATCCAGCATACTGCAGCGCGTCCAGCAGCTCCACCGGGGCATTAAAGCTTGGATAACCCGTATAGCCGTATGCGGGGCCGGCAACCGGTGTCTCCAGATTCGCCATTACCCAGTCGCCTTGTTCAAGAATCGGTTTGACTTCGTCGAAGAAATAATTGAAGTTGTATTTCTTCGTTTTGCTGTCATACGCGCCGGGAAGCTCCGGCTTATGCATCATGATGTCGCCTACGGCCATCCATACGGCTTCCTCGTATTCCGGGGTTGGCACCGGCGTTGGCGTCGGCTCCGGCGTCGCGGTTGGTGCAACCGTAGGGTCCGGAGTGGCTGAAGGCTCTGCGGAAGGCTCAGGACTGTTTGAGACGACAGTTGGTTTGACGGAGTCCTGCTTGAGAGTTGCGGTAACGATAATCAAGATACCCGCTGCCGAAAGCAGCAGGAGAAAGAAATGAATGGTCAAGCGCTTCTTGCTTCGCATTCTGCGCATGAAGGGCGAATCCCTCCTTAAAGGTAGATGCTGGATGCTTCCTCGAGCTGATCGCTTGTCCACCAGGACCATGCGGGAGAACCGTATGGAACGGACCGGAAGCATTGAAGCTCTTTCGTAACCGGATGAGGCGCTTCCACCGAAGTAGACCAAAGGGCGATATCGGTTACGGACGCCGTGGCCGGAGCGCCGTATTTGCGGTCTGCGACAAGCGGACAGCCGATATAAGCCATTTGAGCCCGGATTTGATGCGGTCTGCCGGTATGCAGCTTTACGGCGATCAGGGAGTAACCTCCAGCCTGTGCGCATACCTTGTATTCCAGAATGGCTTCCTTCGCTTCGGCTGCGGGTTCTTTGAATACGGTTACTTGATTGCGTTTGGCGTCTTTGCGTATGTAATGGCGAAGACGGTCCTGCTGCTTAGCCGGTTTGCCGTGAACAACGCAGACATACGTTTTGCCGAAAGTGCGGCTTCTGACGGCTTCGGACAAGCGGGACGCCGCCTTGGAGGTTTTTGCGAACAGCATCGCTCCGCCAACGGGCCGGTCCAGTCTATGAACGAGGCCGAGGAAGACATTCCCCGGCTTGTTATGGCGGATTTTCAGATCCTGTTTAATTAGCGTCAGCATGTCAGGGTCCCCGGTCTCGTCCTCTTGGGACGGGATTCCGGGGAGCTTGACTACGGCAATAATATGATTGTCTTCATACAATACCGGTATTGGAGTTGCTTCGTTCCCTGCAGCCATTATTCCGACTCCCAGCGTCCAAGAATGCCGCAAGGCAAATGCAGGCCCGATTGGGTGATCGGCAAGCCGATTTCGCCGCAGTTGATCATGCCGCCGAATTTGCCCTTCATTGTCGTATGCAGCAAATTGTGAAGCACGGTCGGAGACAGGCCGGTCGTATAGGAGTTGATCAGCAGGAACAACGGGTTATCCGAAAGGATAGTCGTGCAGAATTCCAGGAACGGATAGAGGTTCTCTTCCAGCTTCCAGGTTTCGCCGTTAGGTCCGCGTCCGTAAGAAGGCGGATCCATGATGATCGCATCGTATTGGCGGCCGCGGCGCTGCTCGCGCTGCACGAATTTGAAGACATCATCGGTAATGTACCGGATTGGCGCGCTTTCAAGGCCGGATAGCTGCGCATTTTCTTTCGCCCATTGCACCATGCCTTTGGAAGCGTCCACGTGCACGACTTCCGCGCCGGCTGCCGCTGCAGCAACCGTAGCTCCGCCGGAGTAGGCGAACAGGTTCAGCACGCGGATTGGACGGCCTGCGGAACGGATTTTGTCCATCATCCAGCTCCAGTTCACCGCTTGTTCGGGGAACAGGCCGGTATGCTTGAAGTTGGTCGGCTTAATGTGGAACTTAAGCTCGCCGTAAGCGATGGTCCAGCGCTCGGGCAGGCTGGATTTGAACTGCCATTGTCCGCCTCCGGAGGAGCTGCGGTGATAATGCCCGTCTGCCTTTTTCCAGGCTCCGGATTCATCGGCGATTGGCCAAATGATCTGAGGATCCGGACGGCGGAGAATATATTGGCCCCAGCGTTCAAGCTTGTCCCCCGCACCAGTATCAATGACCTCGTAATCAACCCATTTATCTGCTACGTACATGTTATTGTAATCCTTCCTTGGTGTATAATTTTCGTTGTATTATAATGAAAGTCTTCGACTATTATAACGAAGCGCACCAGATGAAGCAATTAGGTTCATGCTTACGAAGCAAGAATCGCCACAAAAAGCGCGTGACAATTCTTTAGGTTAAC
>NZ_BILY01000060.1 GCF_004000805.1 Paenibacillus glycanilyticus NBRC 16618 | reverse complement strand
TTCGCGGCTTTTTCTTTGCGTATAGGTTTCTCCAAGAATCCATTTCGAATACACACGTTGGACACACGAACCCCCTATACTTCAACTTGTAGATCAAATGGAGGTGCAATCGGATGATAAGAATGCCGAATTTCGGGTAAACCTGTGATAGCATAGGATATACGATTGCGGTTCCGTACGAGAAAGGAACCATTGCCGGAAAGAGGCGGGATTCAAATGAAACGAAGTATTTTATTAGTGGAAGACGATACGCTTATGCGGGAATTTATAACGGATTATTTCAAAAAAGAGCAATGGGATGTCCACGAGGCGGAGAACGGAAGGGTTGCGCTTGAGTTATTCGAGCGGGTCTCCGTCGACCTGGTTGTGTTAGACATTATGATGCCGGAGATGGACGGCTGGTCCGTATGCAGACGGATCCGCGAGAAATCGGATGTTCCTATCATTATGATCACGGCAAGGGCCGAGGACGAGGATCAATTAATGGGCTTCGAGCTGGGGGCCGACGAATACGTTACGAAGCCGCTAAGTCCAAGGGTGCTGGTCGCCCGGGCAAACGCCTTAATGAAGAGAACGGAAAGAACGGTAGGGCGAGAAGCGGAGCTGCTTCAATACGGGGAATTGTCGGTGAACCGCGAGGCCCATACGGTTACGGTGGCTGGGGAACTCGTTAATCTGTCGCCCAAAGAATACGATCTGCTGCTATTCCTGATCAAGCATGACGGAAAAGTATTGTCCCGGGACTATATTCTGAATGCGGTATGGGGCTACGAGTACCTTGGAGATTTGCGAACCGTGGACACTCATATCAAGAAATTAAGAGCCAAGCTCGGGGACGCCGGCAAGCTGATTGCGACCGTCATCCGATCCGGCTACAGGTTTGAATCGGAAGCATGAGAAAACATGGCGTCGTACTCAAGCTGTTCGTCATCACGTCTGCTTTGATCTTGTTTATTTTTACGCTGGTGATGTTGGCCGAAGGGTTGTTCTTTGAACGGTTTTACCGGATGTCCCGGATTCATCAGCTGGAATCGGCCATTAACGGGTTTAGCGATCAGTATAACGAGGTAAAGGGAAATGAACGGGAGCTTTCCAGTCTGCTCGGAACGTTTATGAACCGGAATGATACCAGCTCGGCCCTACTGAATAAAAGCTTTAATAAAGCCAACCTCAACCCGTATTATGTAAAGCTTCAGTCGGGCGGTAAAAGCATTACCGTTCCAATCCCAACCGCAGGCGCTACGGTCAATAGCATTCCTCGAGGAGTATCTATTGGAAGCAGTATGATCGTGGACGGGATTTTTATGGACGAGAAGGATACGGTGCTGCACCCGATTACTTTCTGGTCCGATAATGCCGCGCCTCTTGATCAAGGATTAGTACGGATTGAAGGAAGAGTGACGGACTTTTTGCTGCCGGAGCAGCGGTCGTTCAACCCTCTTTACCAGGATGCTCTTGTTGACGAAGCACTACAGGATTGGACAGCATCGGCGGAGGCGAGACTGTCCCGCTTGCATGCGGGAGAGACGGTACGGAGCGAATGGAAGGATCCCTGGAGCGGAGTCGAGTACGCCGTACTCGTAAAATCACTTTCCGGTACGGAAGTGGATGAGCATTACATGTTCGTTATGGCTTCTCTCCAGCCGGTAGGGGAAGCGGTTGATATTTTGAAAAAGTACGTAATTTACTTGGCGCCGGTCATACTTGCTCTCGTTCTTGCGTTATCGCTGATCTATTCGAGAATTGTATCGCGTCCGCTGCTCACCCTGAATCGCTCGGCCGCAAGGCTCGCCAAGCTTGATTTCACCGACCATCCGGAGATTCGCTCCAAGGACGAATTCGGAGAGTTATCGAGGAATATGAACGCCTTATCCCGAAACCTGGACTCGGCACTTAGCGAGCTCAAGCTTGCTAACGAGCAGCTGCAGGAGGACGTGAGAGAGAAGCAGAGGTCCGAGCAGCTGCGCAAAGAACTGGTAGCGAATATATCCCACGAGCTCAAAACTCCGCTTGGCATCGTAAAAGGCTTTGCGGAGGGGCTTCAGGACGGGGTAGCAGACGACAAGCGAGAACGTTACCTTGCCTTGATCGTGAACGAGACGGACCGGATGAACGCTTTGATAATGGATATGCTGGAGCTGTCCAAATTCGAGGTGAAGGCCGTTAAGCTGCAGAACGAACGGTTCTCCCTGACCGGTCTCGTTAGAGAGCTTGCAAGCTCCTTCACGCAGCAGCTGGAGAGCAAACATCTAAGGTTAAGAGTTCGGCAGGATGGAGAACGGGAGCTGTTCGTTTATGCGGATCGTAGACGGATCGAGCAAGTTCTGCTCAATCTGCTCAGCAATGCGATTCGGCACGCCATTGAGAACAGCGTAATCGTTATGGAAATGGAAAAGGCAGAAGGAGCAGCAATTAAAACCACCGTGGAGAATACAGGCCCGTCTATTGCAGAGCAGGACCTGAGCAGAATTTGGGATCAATTCTACAGGGTAGAACGTTCCCGTGATCGCAAATCCGGCGGAACCGGCTTAGGGCTCGCTATTGTCAAACATATATTGGAGCTGCACGGTAGTCGATATGGCGCCGTTAATACCGCCAACGGTGTAGCATTTTCATTCACTTTACAAGAAAACAAAGGAGAGATTCATCATGAATAAAATTTCCGTAAGCCTACTGGCAGCATCGTTAGCCGTTCTGGTTGTTCTGAGCGCATGCGGCAACAAAGCGGAAACAGGGAATACGAATACAACTAACAATAATACCGTGACAGAAGCGCCGTCATCCGCCACGCCGGACAATTCAGCGTCGTCTGCTCCCAGCGAGGAATCTGGCTCTCCTGCGACAGCAACTCCTGACGCTACGAATTCGTCTAACGCCGCAGGGGATAATGTTAGTGAAGAGATTCTGATTATCATTGATCAGACCGAAAAACCAATCGAAGGCAACAGCTTTGACTTCGTAGTCAACAAGCGTCCTGAAGGCTACATGCTGTCCAAGATGGAATGGAAATCCGGCAAAACCAGCATAGTTAACACGACGCAAGAAGCGATTGAACATGGCGGCAACGGAGAAGACGGCTTCTACATCAGCGGAGATGGACAGTTCATGGGCTTCTTCTACCCGGACGATTTGAAGGGGCAAAAAGGCGATGTAAGCTTCACATTCGTAAACGATGCTGGCAATGAGCTTACTTGGAAGAAGACGATCACTTTGAAATAAACGATAAATTGAAGGAAAGCCGCGAGAAGTGCTTGCGGCTTTTTTGCGTTTCGTCATATTGGGAATTGGAATGGGAATGTGCGGGAGAATAGGTTTGTTACGCTGTTGACACGACACCATTTGGTGTCTTATAATTCTTTTAGACACCAAATGGTGTCTCATGAATGAATCGAACAAGAAAAAGTTACCTTGCATTCTATTGTAACGAAAGGAATGGAGCAGTCGCAACCCATGGATTCTAACACCAACTATTCTTTTATGAAGTCGAACTCTAGGAGGGGGTGTTGTGAACGATAATCATCCGTCACGGGATGTCTTTGACGCGATTGCGGATCCAACCAGGCGCCGGTTGATTCAGCTATTGTCCGAGACAGCGGAAATCCCGCTTCATGAGCTAACCTCGCAATTCGATATGGGGCGTACGGCCGTATCCAAGCATTTGACCATCCTGAAAGAAGCAGGACTGGTAACGGACCGGAAGGTTGGCAGGGAAACGCGCTTTCGGCTGAATGCCGCTCCATTGAAAGAAATTCAGGATTGGGTCTCTTACTACAGGAAATTCTGGACCGTTAATATGCTGCGTCTGCAGCAATTATTAGAGGAGGAAGAAGAATGAGTTTGAAATTAGAACTGGATTTTCAATACAATACTTCGGTTGAAAAGGCATGGGCTGCGTTAACCACTTCCGAAATGCTTGCCAAATGGGTGCTTCCAAACGATTTTAAACCGGAGGTTGGACACCGGTTTCAGTTCCGGGCAGAGCCTAATCAATATTGGGACGGCGTTATTGACGGCGAAGTGCTTGCCGTAGACGAAGCAAACCGTTTGCTGTCCTACTCTTGGGCGGTTGGTCCGGAGAAGCATACGGTTACCTGGACGATTCAGGAGTTGGGAGAGGGCAAGGTTAACCTTCACCTCGAACAAACCGGCTTCTCGAGCGTACCTGCGCTTGAAGGAGCTAGACACGGCTGGACGAATTGGCATAACGAGCTTGCCAAGCTGCTGGCGCAATAATCGCATAGTTGAGCCTCTTGGACTCAAAGCCACATAAACCGGTTGCAATTGATTGCAACCGGTTTATGTCTGGTTCGTACAATTGGAAGAATATAAATCTACGACCCGAAAGGATGTAAGGAATGAGCGGAACGGGCCAGGAGTACATCGTCATTACGAATGCCAGGGAAAACAACCTAAAGAACGTTTCTTTGCGTATCCCGAAGCGGAAAATCACGATTTTTACGGGAGTATCGGGATCGGGAAAGTCATCCATCGTCTTCGACACGATTGCTGCTGAATCCACAAGACTGTTAAATGAGAATTTCAGCACGTTCGTTCGGACTTTCTTGCCGAGCTTTCCACAGCCGGATACGGACGGAATCGAAAACCTCAGTATGGCCGTCGTTGTCGACCAGAAAAGACTAGGCGGCGGCTCCCATTCCACAATGGGCACCATCACCGATATTTCTCCGATTCTCCGCGTGTTGTTCTCACGGGTAGGGCAGCCGCATGTGGGATCGGCCAATATGTTTTCCTTCAACGATCCGCAAGGCATGTGTCCGGAATGCAACGGCATCGGCCGCAGACTCGGCGTGGATATGGGCAAGGCCATAGATAAGTCCAAGTCGCTTAATGAAGGTGCAATCATGCTTCCGGATTATACGGTAAATGGTTGGGAGATGAATATGCTCTTGCAGTCGGGCGACTTTGATCCGGATAAGAAGCTGCAGGATTACTCGCCGGAAGAGCTGGACCAGCTGCTGTTTGCCAAGGCGCGGAAGGTACAGATGGACTTCGCCGGCAAAGCCACCAACATTACCGTCGAAGGCGTTATCGAGAAGTTCACGAACAAATATATTAAGCAGGACGTAAAGCTGAAGTCCGAACGCACGCAAAAAGCGGTTATGCCGTTTATTACCGAAGGGAAGTGCTCCAGCTGTCACGGCTCGAGACTAAGTCAAGCTGCGCTGAACTGCCGGATTAACGGGATGAACATCGCAGAGCTGTCTTCCATGGAGGTGGGACATCTCATTCGGGTCATTCAAGAAATCAGCGATGCCAAGGCAGCGCCAATCGTCAAATCGTTGACGGAGCGTCTTCAGCATCTGGTGGACATCGGGCTGGACTATTTAACGCTGGACCGGGAGACCGATACGTTATCCGGAGGCGAATCGCAGCGCGTGAAGATGGTTAAGCATCTGAGCGGCAGCCTGGTTGACGTCACTTATATATTCGACGAGCCTAGCGTTGGCCTGCATCCCCGGGATGTACACCGGTTGAACGACTTGCTTGTTAAGCTGCGGGATAAGGGCAATACGGTTATCGTCGTTGAGCATGATCCCGATGTTATTAAAGTTGCCGATCATATCGTTGACGTTGGTCCTCATGCAGGCAGCCGCGGCGGGAACATTGTGTTCGAAGGCAGCTTCCAGGGCTTATTGGAGTCGGGTACTTTAACCGGCACGCACATGAAGAGACCGCTTGAGCTGAAGCAGGATTGCCGGAAGGCTAGCGGGAGGCTTCCCTTCCGGCACGCCAATCTGCACAACTTGCGGAACGTAAGCGTTGATATCCCAACCGGCGTATTAAACGTCGTAACGGGAGTAGCCGGTTCGGGGAAAAGCTCGCTTATTAACGATGTATTTCTCAGCCAGCATCCGGATGCGGTAGTTATCGACCAATCGGCCGTTGGCGTATCGACTCGTTCGAACCCCGCAACCTATACGGGGATTATGGACGATGTGCGCAAGGCATTCGCATCGGTTAATAAGGTAAATCAGGGCTTGTTCAGCTTCAACTCAAAAGGAGCTTGCGAGAACTGCCAAGGTCTTGGCGTTGTGTATACGGACCTGTCCTTCTTCGAAAGCGTAAAGATGCCATGCGAGGTCTGCGAAGGCAAACGCTTCAAGGAAGAGGTTCTCGGATACAAGCTGAATGGCAAAAATATTGCCGAAGTGCTGGAGATGACCGTCGAGCAGGCATTGGAATTTTTCGAGCTGAAGGAAGTAAAGAAAAAGCTGCAAGCAATGAGCGATGTCGGCTTGAATTACATTACGCTTGGCCAGCCTCTCAGCACGTTATCCGGCGGGGAATGCCAGCGCATCAAGCTTGCAAGCGAGCTTCATAAGAAGGGCAGCATCTACGTCATGGACGAGCCGACAACCGGCCTGCATATGTCGGATATCGGCCATCTTCTGGAGATTATGAACCGGCTTGTGGATACCGGCAATACGGTTATCGTCATTGAACATAATCTCGAAGTAATCAGCCAGGCGGATTGGATTATCGACATGGGACCGGATGGGGGCAGCAGAGGCGGGCAGATTGTGTTCGAAGGGATTCCGTCTCAAATCATTCTGGAAGAACAGTCGATAACAGGGAAGTTCTTGAAGTAACCCATTTCCCTATCGCGAAAAAGAAAAAGCTGTCGAACCTATCGTTCGGCAGCTTTTTCTGCATTACAGCGTTTCGATTCCGTCAAAGCGGGAAGTAAGCTGCTTCATAAAAGCACCGGTTGCTTTTCCGATATACCGGTCCTTAAGATAGGCAATTCCGACTTCCCTGCGTAGCGAAGGGTTGCTTATCGGAATCATGATCATATCCTGACCCGGATACAGTTCAAGCAGCGTTTTGGATAGGATGGAGGCTCCCGCACCGGATTGCACGAGGGAGAGAATCGATTTGATTGCCGACGTCTCAATGACAGGCTCCCAGGCAACGCCATGCATGCTGCACACCGCGTCAATCAACTGCCGGCAACGGTGGGTTTTGGGGAACATAATGATGGGCTCTCTCATCGCTTCCTCTATGGTCACGCTAGACTTGCCGTTTAACGGAGAGCTGGAATGAGCAACGAAATAAAATTCTTCCTCGTACAAAGAAACTTTACAGAATCTGTCGTCATCTACCGGAAAGATGGTTACGGCAAAATCAAGCTCGTCCTGCAAAAGGGGATCCACCACATCCTCCAAGGCCAACAGCTTAATGCTAATCCCCGGGTATTTATTGTGAAAATCAACCAGCAAACCGGAAACAAGATCATTGATTTCTCCGATTAATGTCCCGATCGTCAAGGTTCCTCGCTCCATATGATGCAGCTCGGCAATTTCCTCACGTGCCCCGTCAATCGAACGGAAGATGTTGCGGCTATGGTTAAGAAGGATGAAACCGGCTTCCGTAAGCGCGATTTTTTTCCCGATCCGATGAAATAACGGTACTTCCAGTTCTTCCTCCAGCTGCTTGATCTGATAACTTAGCGTCGGCTGAGTAATACCAAGCTTATCGGCGGCACGCGTAAAATGAAGCTCCTCGCATATCGCTTGAAAATACTCCAGCTGTCTAATCTCCATGTGATACACCTCATCAAAAATCAAAAATCCTTCTTTAACTTAGTATAAAAGCATCATAATGATAAATCAATTAAAGAGAATCTATGATTTCCATAGAACGGATCTATGATTTTAACGTGAAAAATAACTACCAGTTTAGAGCAACTACAGCGGAAAACCTCGAAACAGCTATGCAGCTTAAGGAGTCGAGAGGATAACGGATCACCGGCCGCGAATACGTCAACCATAAGGGAAGGATAATAGAACGAATTGATAGTTTAGGGGGAGAACTTATGGAAGTGTTTGCGGATTTTCTGGCGGGCATTGATAACTTGACGCATCGGGAAAGGACGGAGGAAGTGTTGACTTGGGTCGGGGAAACGTTCCCGGCTTTAGTTCCGAAGATCGGCTGGAACCAGCCTATGTTCACCGATCACGATACCTATATCATCGGATTCAGCGTTGCCAAACAGCATCTGGCCGTTGCGCCCGAAAGGGCTGGGATGATTCGTTTTACGGAAGACATAAAGAAGGCCGGCTATGATCAGACCAACCTCTTGCTGCGGATTCGGTGGGAAAAACCGGTGGATTACAGCCTTCTAAAGAAGATGATCGAATTTAATATCGCCGACAAAGCGGAATGCACAACGTTCTGGAGGAAATAGTTCGGTCGAACGGGCAGGAGTTTATATATCCGAGTAGAATAATAGGAATATACTTGCTGTGCGGGAGGGCTGTTCATGATCAAGTTATTCGAATATAACTGGCAGGTTCGCAAGGACTGGTTCGATTGGTGCGGAGAAATCAACCCTGATGAGCTTCTAAAAAAGCGTACCGGCGGATTAGGCTATATTCTGCCCACGCTTTATCATATTGCCGCCGTCGAATACGGCTGGATCTGCGGCGGAATACAAGGGAAGGAAATAGACATACCCGCGTTTGACGAAGTGGCCAGCCTGAAGCAAGTGATTGATTTCTCGAACCGCTGTCATGAGGAAGTTGCGCCTTTCGTCTATGGATGGAATGACAGCTTGGAGAACCGCGTGATGATTGATATTACGGATGACGGGGAAGAAGAAGCCCATGCATGCGGTGAAGTTATGAGGCATGTCATCGTCCATGAAATCCACCATATCGGTCAGTTGTCCGTGTGGGCACGCGAGATTGGCAAGGCACCCGTTAGCGCGAATCTAATTGGCAGAGGATTATTCGGTTCATACAGTAGCAACCATAGCGAAGAAGGAGTGTAGATAGCATGGAATTAGGGCTTAAAGGAAAACGGGCCATCATTACCGGCGGAAGCAAAGGGATTGGACTTGAAACAGCGATTCTGCTTGCAGCAGAAGGAGCGCAGGTGGCCATTGTTGCCAGAAGCGAAGAGCCATTGAAGGCTGCGGCAGCAAAAATCGTCGAAAAGACCGGCGTAGAGCCGCTTATTATTTCTGCTGACGTATCTGTCGAAGAAGAGGTGCAGCGCGCGGTTGCAGAGGCAGCCGAACGATTTGGCGGCATTGACATATTGGTCAATAATGCCGGCACTTCGGCAGCAAAGCCGTTTGAAGCGGTGGATACGGCAGCTTGGTCTGCCGATCTGGATCTAAAGCTATTTGGCGCAATCCATTTTACGCGGGCGGCATTGCCTTACCTGCGCCAGAGCGGAAGAAGCGCGGTTGTTAATGTAACGGCAATCGGCGGCAAGACGCCTTCCGGTTCTTCGCTGCCAACTTCGGTAAGCAGGGCGGCCGGCCTTGCGCTGACGAAAGCGATGAGCAAGGATCTGGCGGCCGACGGGATTCGCGTAAATGCCGTCTGCATCGGCTTGATCCGGAGCGATCAGATCGAGCGGATGTGGCAGGCAACGGCTCCGCATTTAACCTGGGACGAATTCGCAGCGGAGCCGCGCCACGATATTCCTCTTAAGCGCATTGGCCGCACGGAGGAAGCGGCGAACGTAATCGCGTTCCTCGTATCGGAGGCCGCATCTTACGTGACGGGGACATCCGTTAATATTGACGGCGGCAAAGCAGCTGTTCTCTAGACTCAACAAAGTCGCGTATCCCGCGGCTTTTTTTAATTTAACCCCATTAAATAAAAGGAATTTAGGGGATTAATTGCGTACCAACGCATCATACTAACAGCAAATGGCTTTCGAAAATTGTTTACTGATCGTTCTTAAACCGCTATGATGGATATAAGGGAGGTATGAATCATGGCAAGACCAAGAGAATTCGACCAAGATGCTGTCCTGCAGAAGGCGATGGAATTATTTTGGGAAAAAGGGTACGAACGGACTTCGATTCAAGATCTGGTCGAACGTACCGGAGTGCACAGAGGCAGCTTATACGATACCTTTGGCGATAAGAATCAGCTATTTCTAACATGTCTGGACCGATTCCGTGAAGGGAACCGAGGCCATGCCTACACCATTCTTGAAGAGCAGGGCCCTGCTAAAGACGTGTTATGGCGTTACTTCCAACGGTTAATCGACGTGGCAATGAGCGACGAGAATGGCCGCCGCGGCTGTCTGATTGCCAATACCGCTATGGAAATGGGGAAGGTAGATCCCGTTGTTGCTTTCCGCATTGAGGCCTATACGCTGGAAATGGAAACAAACTTTCAGAAATTTCTGATGCGCGCGCAGCAGCAAGGCGAGTTGAGAACGAAGCATACCGTGCAGGCAACGGCCAGATTCCTGTTAAATACGCGAAATGGCTTGTATGTGCTAGCCAAAATCGCAACGGATCGTCAAGTGCTCGAAGACGCTGCGAAAGTAGCGATGTCAATCCTTGACTGACGAGGTTCATATTATTGTTGACTAATCGTTCTTAAATAAATATACTGAGACATGTGGAAATCATGTCTGCACGATCATTAAAGAACGATCGTTCCGAAATATTGCGAGAAAGCGATAAGCAATTAATTTGATCGCCCCGCTTCAGACAAGGAAAGTAAACCATTTTTTTTTAATGATTAAAGAACGGACATTCTTTAATTTCATTTTTTATTCTGGTCATCCTATAAACAACGAAGAGAGGTCATATCATGCGTACAATATCTTCCAAAGCATCCTTTTGGATTGTGGCTTGGGTACTCACGATCAGCTTGTGGTCAAGTACGGCACCATCCATCGAATTTCCGGTTTATGCCTTGCAGTGGCATCTTTCCAAGTCGGTAACAACGGGTATTTTCTCTGTGTATCCAATCGTCCTTATTCTTGTACTGTTCCTTCTGGGCAATCTATCCAATTATATCGGACGCAGAAATACGTTAATAACGGGGCTGCTTTTTCTTCTTGTCGGAGCCTTGGTATTCGCGACGGCGCAGAACGTGATCTGGTTGTTTGCCGGACGGGTATTCCAAGGTCTTGGGGTGGGATTAACGGCCGGATCCGGGGCGGCTGCGCTTGTGGAGTTCAACCCGACCTCAAATAAAAAGCTGCCGGGGTCCATTAACACGATAACGCAGGCGGTTGGGCTATTCCTTGCCACAATCGTGGGAGCGGCATTGATCAAATACGCGCCGGCACCGCTTCATTTCAGCTATTGGGTATTGGCCGTTCTTGTATTGGCCAGCATCATTCTTTGCCTCTTTCTGCCTAAGCAGAGCAAAACGCAATCTGCGGCTAGACCAGTCTTCAAGCTTCAGCTTCAAGGGGTAAAAGTTCCGAAAGGACAGTGGGGAGTCTACTTGCTGGCTGCCCTGGCGATTGGCACGGGTTTCGCGAATGGGGCGTTATTGCTGTCGCTTGGCGCGCAGATCGCCCGTGACGTTATTGGCACGCAGGATATTCTTGTCATTGGCACCGTATTATCCGTTTCTTATTTGCTGGCTTCGGTTAGTGCAACGATTGCCGGTCGCTTAAAACCGGTCGTATCCATTCGAATCGGCATGGCTTCAATCGTAGTGGCAGCCGTATTGCTCTTTACTGCGGCGGAGGTTCATTCGTTCCTGCTGTTCATGAGCTCATCCGTGCTGGGAGGACTTGCGTACGGGTTCTCCGCATCCGGAGGCATCGGTATAGCGGCGATCAACTCCCAAGCCCATAACCGCGTTCAATTTTTGTCCGCCGTGCTGGTAGCCGCTTATTTGTTCCAAGGAACCAGTGCATACGGCGGAGGAGTTGCCTCCAGCACGCTAGGCTTCAGTACCGCAATCGGCGTGATGTCGGTCATTATTGCCGTCCTTGCCCTAACGACGTTTACGCTAGCCATCAAGAAAAGTAAAAATGCGGAAGCTATAGCGGCAGAGCCTGCCAGGCCATAACGGAAGACGGAAAGAACCTTCGCCTAATCTGAAGCGAAGGTTCTTTTTTATTTTTGCAACGGATATTTTATGAAACGTAAAGGAGCATTTTACAGTATGTAAGGCTAAAGCGATTATTAGATGCGAAGGGGTCAAGGACTGCGATGACAACGACGGAAGATCTTCAGTACCTATATTCAGAGTTAAGGTTAATCGAACAGTGGGAGAAGGAGCAGAAGGATCTGTTCTTCTGGGAAAAGCTGGGCCGCTTGCCTTTTGTCATCCTGGACCGGTTAACGCCAAAGTTCATCCAGGACAAAATAGGAGTCGTTCTCGACGAGCTTGGAAGCTATGTGCAGAGCGGCGGCCGTTATTTAATAAGCAAGGAGCAAATGTACCGGAAAATGCTGCCGCACGAAGAACCGGATGCGGATACGGCATTGGAGAGGATAGCGCAGCTCCCGCTTAGCAGAATGGATGAAGTCGCCGAAAGCATAAGCAAATCAAGCAGCAACACGGCGACTGTTCAAGGCGCCACGACGGGTATCGGCGGAATCTTTACGCTAGCCATCGATATTCCGCTCCTGCTTGGGATTTCCATCAAAGCGCTGCAGGAAATCGCAATCAGCTACGGCTATGACCCGTCAGAGAAATCCGAACGTATTTTTATCGTAAAATGCCTGCAGTTTTCCTCCTCCGACATCGTAGGGAAGAAGGCTATTCTCGAGGATCTTGCCGCTTTCCGTTCAGGCGAGCAGAGCAAGCAGGTATTGTCTCAGCTGCAAGGCTGGCGGGAGGTCATGCTGTCGTATAGGGATAATTTCGGATGGAAAAAGCTCTTTCAAATGATTCCGATCGCGGGAATTTTGTTCGGGGCTTATCTTAATCGCTCTACCCTTCAGGATGTGACCGAGACTGGCCGAATCATGTACCGGAAGCGCAGAATTATCGAAAAGCTGGAAGCTGTATCGTGAATAGAGGAGCATCAACAAGGCAATTGTAAATGAAGCAGATGAACTCGAGTTTTGGACAAAGGAGCAAATCTTAGTGGAAAATATGGAATGGTACGATAAGCTGCATGACTATTTTCCGGAGCACGAGATGAAGGATCCTCATCAACTCGTTGACTTGCTTGAAGAGACCGACGTCTATCACATTAAAGAAACCGACAGCTACATCGTTTTGTATGCCGAATTCACAACCTTTATTTTTATCGATTATCTGTTGGTTACGCCGCATTCGAGAAGCAGAGGGATAGGTTCCAGAGTACTTAACTTGTTAAAGACGAAAGGGAAAATGATCCTGCTTGAAGCCGAGCCGAATGATCCCGATAACGAGGATACCCGCAGGCGTCTTGCTTTTTATAAAAAGAATGGCTTCCGGAAAGCTAAAAGGATTGTGTATGCTCCCGAGGATTTCGATGGCCATCCCTATCCCATGCATGTTTTATACTGGTCGCCAGTCGAAATGGAGGAAGAAATCATTATGGGCCGCATGGAAAAGGCGTGCAAAGAAATTCACAACTTCAAATCCAAGCAATATTACGGGCGTATTTTGGTCGATCCCGATAAAGCTTTGAAATTACTGCACTAAGGTATGGCGGTGGACTTGTACGGCAGCCAGGCAATGGCTGCTTTTTTGCTATCATCTTTTGAGATATTCATTATCTTGATTTCGTATTAGGCACGTTAGCGGAGATATAGTAATATGAAGCAGCGGACAACTAAACGAAAAAAAGCACTACCTACCTACTAATAGGTAATGAATAAATACGAAATTGAAGGAGGTGAGACCATGTTGTACGAGCTGCGAATTTATGATATGCATCCTGGCAAGCTGCAGGCGATTAAAGACAGATTCAGAGATCATGTCATCGAATTATTCGCGAAGCATGAGATGAAGATCACGCTATTCTGGGAAGACCAGGACGAAGCAAAAGAACGCTTATATTATGTTGTCGAGCATGCCGATATGGAGCAACGCAACCTTAACTACGATCGTTTCCGCAACGATCCGGAGTGGATAGAAGTGAAACGGGTCTCGGAGCTTGACGGACCATTGGTGAAGAAACAAGAAAGCATCTTTATGAAGGACGTACCGTTCTTCCAAAATAACAAATAAACCATTAAAGGAGCAATTTATCATGAAAACATTGGTAATCGTAGCACACCCTAATCTGGAAGCCTCCCGCGTAAATAAAGCTTGGATCGAGGAATTAAAGAAACAAGGCGAATATACGATCCACGAAATTTACAAAGCTTATCCGGACGAGAACATCGACGTGGCGAAAGAGCAAGCGCTGGTGGAAGCCCATGACCGCGTTATTTTCCAATTCCCTGTATTCTGGTACAGCGCGCCCGCGCTTTTGAAAAAATGGTTCGATACCGTGCTGCAATACGGCTGGGCGTTTGGTCCGGACGGCGACAAAACAACCGGCAAACAATTTGGCGTGGCCGTCTCCACTTACGGTACGGAAGAGTCTTACCAGCCAACCGGCTTTAACCGGTTTACCGTGCAGGAAATCCTGCGTCCGTTCGAAGCAACTGCCCATTTCATTAGCGCAACCTATCTGCCGCACTTTACGTTAAACGACGTATCCAATCTTTCGGATGAGCGTCTGGCGCAAAGCAGTGCCGACTACGTCCAGCATCTGAAATCGGTTAAGCCTTTGGCAAAAGTTTAATAAATAGGCATCCCCATTAACTATCTATTGATAGGTAAACTAAAGGAGATCAAACATCATGACTTTTCATAATAAAGTAGCCGTTATTACAGGCGGAAGCAGCGGGATCGGCAAGGCTGTAGCCATTGAACTCGTGAAGAAAGGCGCGAAGGTCGTTATTAACGGCCGCCGCGAACAAACACTTGCGGAAGCTGCAAAAGAAATCGATCCAACCGGATTGAATATTGCGTATGTCGCAGGCGACATTTCCAAACCGCAGGTGGCAGAACGTCTGATTAGCGAAGCTATCGCACGCTTTGGCCGGGTGGATACCTTGGTTAACAATGCCGGTATTTTTCTCGCAAAGCCGTTTACGGAATATACCGAAGAGGATTTTGACGCGGTATTGTCGACAAACGTAGCTGGCTTCTTCCATATTACGCAGCGGGTGCTGACCGAAATGCTGAAAGCAGGCTCCGGACACATCGTGAATATTACGGCAAGCGGCGTCTCCGAGCAACCGATTAAAGACGTACCGTCGGCACTTGCCGCATTGACCAAAGGTGGCTTGACGACGGTATCCAAGTCTCTTGCGATCGAATACGCGGACAAAGGCATTCGTGTCAACGCGGTTGCGCCAGGCGTTATCAAAACGCCTATGCATGCTCCCGAAACTCATGATTTCTTGTCTAAGCTTCACCCGATGAAACGAATGGGCGAGGTTCATGAGATTGTGGAAGCTATTCTGTACCTCGAAGCCGCGCAATTCGTGACGGGCGAAGTCCTGCATGTGGATGGCGGTCAAAGCGCGGGCAAGTGGTAAACGGATTGTTTTCCGCGTTTATTTGGAAAGACTATATCTCGTGAGGAGATGATGTTCATGCTTTACGAGCTGAGAATCTACGATGTGATTCCCGGTCGATTGCATGCCCTGCTGGATCGGTTCGAGAACCATACAATCGGATTTTTTAATAAGCATGGGATGCGGGTTCCGAATTTTTGGGTAGATGCCGATGCATCAAAGAACCGTTTATATTACATTTTGGAGCATCCGGATATGGCTGCGCGCGAGCGGAACTTCCAAGCCTTCATGGAGGATCCCGAATGGCGGGCTATTGTAGAGAAAACCGAAACAAACGGTCCTCTGCATGAGAAAATAGAAGTGATCTATATGAATAACGCGCCTTTTTCCCATTCCGATAAAAGATGATTGAAATAAATGTGCTATCTGCTATCTCATTTTAGGATAGCAGATAGCATTTTTCTGTATTATTCGCGAAAGCCGGATCGTTGTATACTTGAAGCAAGAAAAGGCTGGACGATAAAAAAGGAGTGAATCCCGATGAAAATAACTCTGCAGACGGCTTTGTGCGAATTATTCGGTATCCGGTATCCGCTCTTCCTGGCCGGGATGGCAGGCGGGCCTTCCACGCCGGAATTAACGGCAGCCGTCTCCGAGGCGGGCGGTCTTGGCACCTTAGGTGCAGCTTACATGGCGCCGTCGGATATCCGAATAGCTATCCACCGAATCAGAGAGATCACTTCGGCACCGTTTGGAGTGAATCTCTTCGTGAATCAGCCTGCCGATCAGAACACGCGGATCCAAGAAGTTCAGGACAAGCTTAACGATTTCCGAATGCAGCTGGGGATCCCCGCTTCAGAAGGAACCGAGGTCCATTCGCCTAATTGGTTCGAAGAGCAGTTCGAAGTGCTGATCGAAGAGAAGGTTCCCGTAATTAGCACGGCTTTTGGCGTGTTGCCCGAACCGCATATGAGGAAGGCCCAGGCGTCCGGGATTAAGGTAGTGGCCATGGTAACTACGGTAAGGGAAGCGCTTCTTGCCGAGGAGAAGGGCTGTGACGCCATTGTAGCGCAAGGAAGCGAAGCCGGCGGACACCGCGGAACGTTTAGCGGGGACGTTCATCCAATGGGAGCGAATATCGGTACGATGGCTCTTATTCCGCAGATTGCGGATCGCGTCTCTATTCCCGTTATCGCTGCAGGGGGAATTATGGATGGCCGCGGGCTTGCTGCCGCTCTGATGCTTGGCGCCCAAGGGGTGCAGCTGGGAACCCGCTTCCTGACATCGATTGAAGCCGGAACCAACGAAGCTTACCGGGCGGCGCTTCTTGCCAGCAACGAGGAGAGCACGGTCATTACCCATGCATTCTCCGGAAGGCCGGCGCGCGGCATTAAAAATAGCTTTATCGAGCAGTGGGATGCCAGCGGTATAGCGCCATTGCCATTTCCGACACAAAATACCGCAACGCGCGATATCCGCAATGCGGCAAGCAAGCAGCAGACGGCGGAGTTCTTGTCCTTATGGGCAGGGCAGGGGACACGGATGCTGACTGCCGGTCAATCAGCCCGGCAAATTGTAGAAGAGATTATTAGTCAAGCTGCCGCATTAATGCAATGAAAAAAGCCCATTCAACTGAAATGGGCTCTCATTTCCGCGAGGAACGCGGATAACGCGGGAGTCATTAAGGCATCCTTGCGCCGGATGAATACCGTTGTGACTAACGAATGCTTGCTTGGAATCGCGTGCGTGCGGATTTGCCCTTGCTGCTCCTGTTCGATGACAATGGAGCGTGGCAATAAAGAAATGCCGAGTCCTGCTCCGACGCAGCCGATAATCGTCTCCAGCGAGCCGAATTCCATCAGCTTGACGGGTACAATGCCTTCGTCTTGAAGCATTTGATTAAATTTTGCCCGGTAAGAGCATCCGTTTTGAAAAACAAGCAACGTCCGCGATTGAACCTCGTGTATGCTGTCAATCGGCGGATGGGAGGCCGCGGTCACAAGGACCAGCTCTTCGTCAGTCACGTTTTCCTGCTCCAATTCGGGATGATCAACCGGTCCGGCCACGAAGGCGCCGTTCAGCTCGTAATGAAGAACGCCATGAATGTGGCGTTCAGTGGGACCCGTAACCAGATTGAAATCGACTGCCGGATAATCGGCATGATATTTGGCGAGAAGAACCGGCAGCCTGACGGCAGCGGTCGTTTCCATCGAACCGATAGACAAGGGTCCCGTCGGAACCTTGGAATCTACGACAGCCGATCTGGCTTCCTGAATGACATGCAGAATTTTCTCCGCGTACGAGACGAGAATTTGTCCGGAAGGGGTCAAAGTAATTCCCCGGTTATGGCGGTAGAAGAGCTGGGTTTGCAAATCGGCTTCCAGCTGCTGAATTTTGTGAGTGACGTTTGATTGGGCAAAATTCAATTTTTGAGCCGCTTTCGAGATACTTCCTTCTTTAGCGGTAGCGGAAAATACTTTGAGTAATTGAATGTCCATTGCGGCCTCCATCGTATGATTATGTCTTTGATATCTGAAATATAGATATTTGATTTATATATTATCCAATATTCATGATAACAAAATTAAGCCATCATGAACAGGCTGTCCCAAGAAAGAAGGAACATGAATGAGAAGACGCACTTGGATCGTACTTGCCGGGGGTGTAGCCGCCATGATGGTTGCTATGGGGATCGGAAGGTTTGCTTTTACCCCGATTCTGCCCATCATGATGGATCATCGCCTGTTTTCCGCAACAGGCGCCGGCTATCTGGCTTCGAGCAATTATTTGGGATATTTAATCGGTGCATTTCTCTTAACGCTCATACAGGTCAAGAACCGCTCAACGCTATTGTTTGCGGGTATCGTCATCAGTATAGGGACGACATGGGGCATGGGGGAATTCCACGGTCTGGAAGCGTGGCTCCTTCTACGGTTTTTGTCCGGCTTGGCAAGCGCTACGGTCTTTGTTATCGTCACAAGCATCGTAATGGAGCGTTTGTCCGCCCTGCAGGCCGGTATCTTCTACGGAGGGGTAGGTGCCGGGATCCTGCTGACCGGGATTGCCGTTCCGCTGCTGGCTCACAACAGGGAGTGGATGGGAATATGGAAGGGATTAGGCTTGATTAGTCTTGTCCTTGGCATGGCGGCCTGGTATTCATTAGGGGGAAGCAATTCCGGTGCGGTTAAGGCTAGTCCTTCAAGCAACCGGACTTCCTCCTCCGTCCGCCGGATTTTGATCTGTTTGACGCTTGCCTATGGATTGGAAGGCCTGGGTTATATCGTGACGGGAACTTATCTCGTTGCTTACGCCAAGACGGTATCAAGCATACCGAACATGGCTTCGCTCAGCTGGATGCTTGTTGGCGCTGCAGCTATTCCTTCTTGCGTCGCATGGTCGATGATTGCAACGCGGTGGGGGAAAAAGTGGACGTTGTCCCTTGCGATGGCCATTCAAGCCATTGGCATAGCCGTTCCTGTGCTCATTCCGAATACGGCGGCGATATTTGCCGGCGCTATTTTGTTCGGGGCTACTTTCATGGGAATTACTATGATGTTTGTTGCTTATGCCAAGGATCTGTTCCCGCAGAACAATCGAAAAATCATTGGCCTGCTGACTACGTTTTTCGGCCTGGGGCAGATCATCGGTCCGCTTATTGCGGGTCATTTGATCTCCGGCAACGGCAGCTATCTTGCAGCTTTGATCGGAGCAGCGCTAATCGTCCTCGCCGGTGCGATAAGCTTGCCGCTTGGGATCGGCCGTGCCGACCGGATTGCCCAATCCTATTGATCCCGAAGCCTGGAGCTTAACTGCGCTCCAGGCTTTATTTATGCGCTCCGGGCTGAATATTTTGAATCGCCGCATCCATACTATGGGAATGGAATTCATTATGGTCCCGATACCGCCTGGGAGGAGCTTTCATGAGGAGATTAAGAATTAGATCATCCGGTAAAGCCTTCAATATCCTTAAATCCAAAAGCAGCATTCTCCAGGAAGATTACGATAAATCATTTGGTTCCGATTTAGAGCAGAACGAAAGTTATATCAAAGAAACGTTTCAGAACTGCTATGACCTGGAGTACAGAAGGATAAAAGCTCATCACCAATTGCAGTGGATCGTTGTATACATAGATAGCCTGATTGATAAACCGATGCTGGAAGAGCATGTATTAAAACCTTTACTCCGGCATTCCGCTGAGAATGATTTTCCCGAAATAGCAGAAGAGCTGGCCGACCAATGGATTTCCATTGGAACTACGGCCTACTCTGATCGCGTATCCGAGGTTATCCGCAACCTTCTGCAAGGCCATGCGGCAATCTTAACGGCAGGGAGCAGCAGCGTTATTACGGTGGCGATTCCCGGAATCGCAAAAAAGAAGCCTCGAAGAACCTTCCTCCGAACCCGTTATCCGCGGTTCCAAGGAGGGCTTTATCGAGCAGCTGTCAACCAATCTGGGTCTGGTCCGCGCGAGACTCAAAACTTCGAAACTAAAGACGGAAAGCGTTACGCTGGGAGAGCTGTCCCATACGCAAATCGTCATGACGTATCTTGAGGGTATTGCGGACGGTAAGGTAATCGAGCAGGTTAGGAGCCGGCTGCGCTCCATACGAATAGATGGCGTTCTTGACTCGGGTTCTATCGAAGAATTCATAGAGGATCAGCCTTATTCGCCATTTCCGCAGGTCCACAGCACGGAACGTCCGGATGTGGTTGCCGCTGATAAAACAGCTCATCACCCAGATCGCCACGGCCAAGGCTTCCAATCTCTCAAAGCTGCCTTTTATCCCGATATATTGGATGACGCTTAAGACCGGAAAAGTCAGCTTTTCCGTCAACGGGCCAAATACCATGATAAGAGGGAGCAGGGTAATGCATAGAAGCCCCGAGATAATGCCCAATGAAAGGAAGGAAGCCTTGGCTGCTTGCTTCGGTTGATTGAGATAGGGGAGAAGCCATCCCAAAGTGAAAAATTGAGTGATGTAAGCAATAGGGAAAACGCTCGCCTGAAAAACGGGAACAATGCCATTGCCCATCACCGGACGCAGCCTCTCGGGATCGGATTCCGCCAGCATTAGAAACAGAAGCGGAATCAGCAGCACGATATTGAGCAAAGCAAGATATTCGTTACATCTTGCGATGGCCTCAATACCCATATAGACCGCAATACAGCAAAAGATCGCCAGCGTTAGACTGATTACGACAGAAGGAGTTTTCATTAGAAAAACCGTATTAATAAATTGGATATGTTGATTCAGGATAATGAAATCGAAATTAAACCAGACGTAAATTAGATAGCAGCTTAAAAGCTTCGCCGGCCATTTGCCTATAATATGAGCGCTATATTGAATGATGGTCATCCCCGGATAACGTTTCGACAAGGTGAGCATGATTCCTATATTTAACGCACCTATCAATAACGTAGGGAGAATCGTCAGCCACGAATCCTGCTTGGCCAGGCTTGACATCAGGCCCGGAATGACAAGAATGACGGTAGGGGCGATAAAAGAAAACATTAATAGGCATAATTGCGTTCCCGAGACTTTTTCCGCGGACTCCATTCGTCGACTCCTTCCTTACCGATTGGCTACAACCAAGTATTCCCATGAACGCTTTGATCATACTGAACTTAGAAAGGAACAAACCAATGATAAAAACGACCAAACGGGCTCTCAGGCGATTTTTATTGGAAAAGCAGCTTCTCCTCGCACCGCGAAGCAACAACAATGCCGGTTGCGATCAGGTACTTGACATCATTCGGCGGTTGGAATGCCTGCAGATCGACCCGGTGGCTGCCGTCCGGGCGAATCAGCATTTGGTCATGTCCGCCCGGCTGAAGGGCTATGAGCCAAGTTTTCTTAATGACTTATTAAGCGATCATAAGGTATTCGAATATTTTGCTAATGCGGCTTGCATTATTCCGATGGAGGATTACCCCTTATTCGAACCTACCCGGGCAAGAATCCGAGAGCGATTGTCTTCCGCGATTGAAGCTTTGCAGCCCGTTCCGGAGCAGGTTATGGACAAGCTTCGCCAGGAAGGAGCTTTGCCGGCCAGGGCGTTCGAATCGGATATCCGGGTACACGGTTATTGGGAAAATACAAACGCGGCTGCCAAAACGAAAGCAACCTCGCATGCCATCAACCTGCTTACCGATTCGGCTCACATCCGGATTGTCGGCAGGGAAGGCAATCAGAGGTTGTTCGATTTGACGAGCCATAGCGTACCGTCACAGCTCCTTAAAGTTGCCGGGGAAATGGGGATGGAAGAAGCGGAACGGCTTATGCTGCTGAAATATTTCCGCGCTTACCGCGTCTTTGAGCCCTCCGATTCCCGATTTGGCTGGCTGAGATACAGTGCCGCCCAGCGTCGTGACGCAATCAAGCAATTTATTCTATCCGGCATCCTGACAGAGGTTGAGGTGGAAGGTCTTAAGCATCCGTATTATGTACTGTCTTCCGATGCGGAACGGGTGCTGGCACACCATGATACGGCTGCCGTAGAACAAGAGCAGGCGCTTGAAGCAGAGGCCGCTGAAATTACGTTCTTGCCGCCGCTTGATAATTTGCTGTGGAGCCGAAAGCGCTTGGAAGATTTATTTCATTTCGAATACCGCTGGGAGATATACACGCCTGCGGTTAAGCGGAAGTATGGCTATTATGCGATGCCTATTCTTGCCGGGGACCGATTAATCGGCAGGATGGATCCAAGGCTCGACCGGAAAGAAAATGTACTGAAGGTAGAGCTGCTGCATTTTGAACCGGACGTTAAAATATCCGCCCAGCTGCGCAAAAACGTGAAGAAAGCGGTCAAAGAGTTTGCGAAGGCTAATGGAGTAGTTAAAGTCATTTATAATTAATGGAATTAACTAAAAATGTGTCGGGCTCCGACACATTTTGTTGACATCTTCGAGACAACTTGGACGCAGCTTCTAGACAATCCCGTAACAAATGGAAGTTAGTCTATAAGGTACAAACGTATACAGATTGGAGCCTCATCATGGACAAAACAAAAATTCTCATCATCGAGGACGAGGAGGCAATCGCGGATTTGCTTGCCTATGGTCTAGGGCGTGAAGGGTTCGAGACGCGTATCGCCGGAACGGGCGCGGACGGGCTTCGGGAGATGGACAGGTTCATGCCCGACCTGCTTGTGCTGGATTGGATGCTACCGGACAAAAGCGGACTAGATATTTGCAAGCAGGTTACCGCTCAATATAACATCCCGATTCTCATGCTTACGGCTAGATCGGACATTACGGACAAAATCCTCGGACTCGAAGTAGGGGCGGACGATTACATTACAAAGCCTTTTGATCTTCGAGAAGTAGTCGTTCGGATCCGAACCATACTGCGTCGGATTGCGCAGGCTCAAGTTCCGGTCAAGGAGGCTGAGCCGCCCGTGATTGGGTTCCGGGACATCGCCATTTCGAGAGCGGAGCGGCTTGTAACGAAGGATGGGGAGCCGGTTGACTTAACGCCGAAAGAATTTGATTTGCTGCTGGCGCTGCTTGGCGTACGGGGCAAAATCTTTACGCGCGCGGAGCTGCTCGAGTCGGTGTGGGGCTATGATTTTCCAGGGGACATGCGGACCGTGGATACGCACATCCAGCGGCTTCGCAAGAAGCTTGATGCGTCTGAGCTGATAACAACCGTGTTTGGTATCGGTTATAAATTCGAGAAAAGGACGGATTAACCGCATGCTCCATACGTTGCGGTCCAAATTCGTTATCGGATTTTTTCTGATTTTTTGCCTTTCGTTCCTCTTGCTGAACGTTTCTCTAAAAGAATATATCCGAAGCAGCAACAAAAGTATTGTCACATCGGATCTCATCGATCTCAAGAACAACGGCAATATTTACGTCACTCAAGCCTTCCTCATTAATCATTTCGCGAACAACGACCTTTATTTCGGTCAAATGGCCGAGGAGATGGCCGGCGATCTTCGCCGCGCCACTTCCAGCGATGTCAGCGCTTATACGATAGACGGCAACTTGCTGTATTCCACGGACGCCGGTAAATTCGCGGGTCGTTCCACCGATGACCTGAAGCTTGCCCTGCAAGGCAAGACGGCGTATACCATTTCGTATAAAGGCAGCGCCGGCTCCGTGCTTTATTCCTATCCTGTCGTGATTGATGGTGTAAAGGTGGGGATCCTGCGGTTTGCGAAAGATTTCTCTTCGCTGTATGAGCAGACCGGACGAATCCTAAACCTCATCTTCTATCTCGCTCTTGCCATCTTCCTGGCCGCGTTTGTCTTCTCTTATCTGCTGTCCCGGCATATCACGATTCCGCTCATTAAGCTGACTAACGCATCCACGGAGGTCATACGGGGTAATCGGAATGTCCGTCTCGCCTTTAGGCGCAGGGACGAAATCGGGCGGCTCGCGGACAACTTCAACGATATGATCGAACGGATTGACAGCCAGATTGCGACGATCGGCCGGGATCGCGACAGACTTCAGTCGCTTATTGAGCAAGAGAAGCGCTTCTTCGATAACGTCACGCACGAGCTGAAGACGCCGCTTACTTCCATACTTGGCTACGCGGAGATCATCCGGGAGAATGGAGAGAGCGACCCTGCCTTTTTCCGAAAAGGAATGACTCATATCGTTGACGAAAGCCGGCGTCTTCACGGCATGGTGTTGAACCTGCTTGAAGTGTCCAGGCGAGACGCCATCAGGGAGGATGCGGAACCCATTGATACAGGCGTATTGCTTCGCGATCTATGCGATGCCATGTCGATTCGCGCCAAACGTTATAAGAAAAGCATCGTCTTGACGGCGGGAGACGGGCTTGTTGTTTTTGGGGAAGCGGACAGGCTGCGGCAATTGTTTATCAATTTGCTTGATAACGCGATTAAATACAGCGCACCGTTGGCGGAGATTGCGGTTGCCGGAGAGCATGGGCCGAATGGGAAGACGCTCCGCTTCACGATAAGCAATCCGGGAGAAACGTTGTCGGCCGGTCAGATAGCCAGCGCATTCAAACCCTTCTATTCCGGCGACCGGACCTTCAAGGAAGAAGGAAGCGTGGGCTTGGGACTCAGCATTGTACAATCCATCGTGGAGGACCATCGCGGAACCATTCGAATGGAGAGCGACAAAGGACGGACAACCGTATACGTTGAGCTTCCGGCCGCCATCAGCAAGGGAGGCGAAGTATAATGCGTTGCAGGATTAAGCGGAATGCGCGATTCCGTCTTTACTTGGTTTTGGCAGCGCTGCTCCTGACGGCTTCCGGCTGCATGGGCAGTCCCCGCTCCGAGACAATCGTGATCCCGGATTCGGAAGCCGGACAGCCAACGGTTGGAGCAAGCGTCGGCAAGGCGTTTCAGGTGAAGACGATTTATCCTTTGGGGAAGTGGTTTGACAAGCTTGGGGTTCTTGGTTGGACGAACGAGGAAGAGCTTGTTGGTTATTATTCGGGCAGCGTTCCCGGTTCTCCGTATGACGGCCTGCAGCTGCTCGCGCCGCCATATAATGAGCTGAAACGGTTAACAACAAGCTTGAACGCAGGACAGGATCTGCTTAGTCTATCGCCGGACGGCAAGCAGCTCGCGCGCCTGACGAAGTCCGGCAACGGTTATTCGTTGATTTTGTTCCCCGTAGATGGAAGCACCGGCAAGTCTATGGAGGGGCCAGCACAGACGCAGCGGTTGTTTTCCCGCAGCCTGCAATGGTCGAGGGATAGCCGGTATCTCTCGTATCTAGTGCCGGGAGACCGCCGCGATCAGTTGAGCCTTGTTGTATACGACGTTCAGCAGGGAACGTCTAAGAAGCTGCCTCTTCTGGGCATGCCGGATATGAAAAACAGCGCTTCTGCCGCCTTGTCCGAGGACGGCGGGCTTCTCTTAGTCGATAACGGCACGCTAGTCTCGATGGCTAAATTAAACGATGAGGGTCGCTTTGAAGTCATATACGACCATCCTTCCGCGATGAACGGTTCTTTTTGGATAGATGCGAACCGGTTTATATTCTTGGGTGCCGACGGCACTTTGTTCCAATACGACAGCCGAAACGGAGAGCTGACCGTATTGCTGGAGAAGACCGTAAGCTTTAGTCTGTCAGCGGATCGAGAAATGATTGCTTATACGCAAAACGACGGGGAAATTATCTACGTAGGCAAGCTTCAAGGCAACAACCTATTGTCCCAAACGGCCGTCTACCAAGGTTTTATTCCTTCCCTCATGAAATGGAGTATCGGCAATGGAAAGCTCTTGGTTGCGGGCAGCAAACCGTTCAGCAGGGCGGCGCAGGAGAGTGTGCCGGCACCTGTGTCCGAACAGGAGAGCCCGCATGCCCTAAATGGCTTTATTATCGATTTCCAGGACAAGTAGAACCGGATATGATTTGCCCGCCAATGCGGCAGGCTGGACGATTGCTCGTCC
>NZ_BILY01000059.1 GCF_004000805.1 Paenibacillus glycanilyticus NBRC 16618 | reverse complement strand
TAGGGCTGTCTTTTTTTTGTATCAAACCAGCAACTACGATTGGAGAACGCATGAATTTGAAGAGTGGATAGGTTAAAATGGAAGGATAACGCGAAAAGGCAGGTACTTAGATGAAGATAGAATTTACGAAGGTCCATACTGCAGATCAGATAACGCTTGTTGCCCGCCTGGCGGGGCAAATCTGGCGTGAGCATTACGTATCCATGATTACCATCGAGCAGATTGACTATATGATCGAGAAGTTTCAATCCGTATCCGCGATTACCGATCAGATTCGAAATCAAGGATACGAATATTACTTGCTGCAGCAACAAGACGGCTCTGCAGCCGGCTATTTGTCCATTCGAGCAGATAACGGGAAGCTGTTCTTAAGCAAGTTTTACGTATCGAAGGAACACCGCGGCCGCGGCTATGCCAGTCAAGCCATGGCATTTATTGAGCAGCTGTGCAAAGAACGCGAATTAAGCCATATTTGGCTGACGGTTAATCGGGATAACGCATCCAGTATCGCGGTTTACGAGAAAAAAGGCTTCGTTAACGTGCGTGAGCAAGTAGCGGACATTGGCAATGGCTACGTTATGGACGATTTCATTATGGAAAAGGAAATTGCATTCGTGTAAGATCGGAGGTTTTCACTTGCCCGTTATCGTACAAACTCTTGTTATTCATGCGCCAATTGAAATTTGCTTTGATCTTTCCCGCAGCATTGAGATCCATATGGAGTCCACTTCTCAAACCAAGGAACGAGCGGTGAGAGGCAGGACAAGCGGGTTAATCGAACGAGGGGAGACCGTCACCTGGGAAGCTACTCATTTTGGCGTCCGCCAGCAGCTTACGGCAGTGATTTCGGAATACGAGCGGCCATACCGGTTTGTGGATGAAATGGTCAGCGGAGCTTTTAAACGATTCAGGCATGAGCATCGATTTGAAGAGCGTGATGGCGGAACGCTTATGACGGATATTTTCGACTATACCTCACCGCTTGGGCCGCTTGGCAGGATAGCGGATGTCCTATTTTTACGCTCATATATGGAACGATTTCTAATGCAGCGGAACGAGTGCATCAAACGGCAAGCCGAAAAACATTGGAATCAGAAAATAAGGTAACAGAAAATATATTATGTTAACTAATGATTGATGCGAATATAGAAACCCATAAGGGGGATACGCAACATGGCATCTCATGACCGGATTAAAATCCCGCCGGGATTCTGGATCGGCTTGCGTGAAATAGGCTTTTCCGTGCAAGAGATTGCGGCTAAGGCGCAGCTGACCTTAGACCAAATCGAGAAGCCGGAAGGGGTTACTCCGACGCAATATTTCGCGATATGGCAGGCGTATTCCGAGCTTGTTGGCGACATATCCAAGGCGGTTGTTAAGCTTTCAACCGCATACGAAACAACGCAATACCCGCCGTCTATGCTGGCCACCTACCATGCCCGGGACTATCGTGATGCCCTAAAGCGAATGGCAAAATATAAACGGCTTTGTCCACCCGAAAGTCTGCATATCTCGGAAGAGGGTGATAACTGCCATATTCAGCTAAGCTGGTCAGATCAACAGCAGCCCGGTCCGCCAATGCTTGTGGCGATTACGCTAGCGACGCTTGTGGAACTTGGCCGGAGAGGAACGGGCCGGCAGATCAACGCCAAGCTTGTTGAGTTTTCTTTTCCGCTTAACGATGACGGTACGCTTGAGGCTTATTTTGGCTGTCCTGTCCGTTTTGGCGCGGAACAGGATCGATTGACGCTGAGTCGCAGCGATTTGGATTGGCCATTTCTCTCTTATAACGAAGAATTGCTCGAAATTCTGACGCCTGCGCTGGAGCGCACTTTAGATGAACGGAAAAACCGGTTCTCCCTTGTTCAAATCATCGAAAGAATAATTAAACGCGATCTGGCAGGCAGTCGTCCTGATATGCTGATCATCGCCAGGGATCTGGGCATGAGCGAGCGAACGCTTCAGCGCAGGCTTTCGGAGGAAGGGACAAGCTTTAAGAAAATTTTATCTCATGTCAGACATGAAATGGCGCTGGCTTACTTGAAGGATTCTACCCTTGAGATTCATGAAGTAGCCTTTTTAATCGGATATGAAGATCAGAACTCGTTCTACCGGGCATTTCGCTTATGGGAAGGGGAGACTCCGGCGAATTGGCGTGGCCGGCATGCCGATGCCTCCTGTTCCTTGGCGCGTTAAGCAAGAAGATTGGCGCGGGGAACTAGTTACCTATCCCTCCGGACAAGGTAGTATATTCTCTATCCCCAAGCAACAAAGGAGACAGAGAATATGGATATGCGATTAACGAACAAGACTGCGTTGGTGACAGGTTCGACCAAAGGAATTGGCAAAGCCATTGCTATAGAGCTGGCAAGGGAAGGCGTTCATGTGTTGATTAACGGCCGTAACGTAGAAGAGACAGAGAAAACCGTACAAGAGATTAAAGCGTTATTCCCTGCAACCACTCCGCAAAACGCGGCAGCCAATCTTACGGATAGGAAGCAGCTGGAAGCCTTGTTTGAGAAGCACCCGCAAGCGGATATTCTAGTGAACAATGCGGGCATTTACGAAATAATGGCTTACGAAGACGTCAGTCATGAAGTCTGGGAGCGATACTTCCATACGAATGTGCTCGCAGCCCATGATTTATGCAAGCACTATATGCCTGGAATGCTGAGCAACGGCTTTGGCCGCATTCTTTTTATTGCAAGCGAAGAAGCGCTTATGCCGTCAGGTCAAATGCCGCAATATGCGGTGACCAAATCGATGTTATTGTCCTTATCCAAAAGCTTATCCAAATTAACCGCAGGCACGGAAGTAACGGTGAATTCCATTATGCCGGGACCAACCCTTTCCGAAAACGTGCATCAGATTATCGAGCATCTGTATTCGGATGAGGACATCCCGTTTGCGGAAAAAGAGAAAAGATTCATGGCCGCAAATCTTCCCCAATCTGAAATTCAGAGATTCATCAGGCCAAGCGAGATTGGCAGATTAGCTGCTTTCGTCTGCAGCCCGGATGCTTCTGCGTTTAAGGGTTCGCCTATCCGGATGGATGGGGGAATGGTTCCGACTATTTTCTAATACGGATAACGAAAAACGGCTGCCGCAAGCGAAAGCTTGGGCAGCCGTTTTTTTTTATGCTTTGGGCTCGCTAATATTATACTTGGCTTTCTCTTCATCGCTTAACGTATAGAAATGCGTCACGCTGCGGAGAAACGTTGTCCCGTCCGCGATTTTGACCATATCGTCATTGTAGGCAATGATCGGAAGAGGCGGTCTTAACCGCATCCGGTCCTGATAGACGATAACTGGCTCCTTGGAAGCCATCACTTTCCGGATCTCTTCATCCGTTTTCAGCTCATTTGCAGCTGTAATGTGAGGGGTTTCAATCATGGATAATTATCCTCCTAAAAGTTTACTTCACAAGCCTTCCTCGCAACATCGGCTAATCAGACATTGAATACTAGCATGTCCCTTTGACGGTAAGAACATTCCTGAATTTCCTGAATGTCCGAAAAACGTCTCGGCGGCAAGCTCCACGCTTTACAGCGGTACGACGACATCGGGTTGGGTGGACGTGCACGGTTCGTATACCGCGGCTAATACGGCCAAGGTCCGCGTCTATACGTACTTCATAGATAGGTCTGCTTACCGTATTCGGAATGAAGGATCCCAGTCATCACATTCTGCCGCTTGCCGTTATTTTTATCATAATCGCATGGAATACCTATATTAACACCGTTTATGTAGGCGAAATTATTCAGAAGGTATGGGGGAAAGCTTCGTCTTTTTATCTGAATCATTGTCCCGGTTCTGTTATTTGGTCTTGGATTTGTGCGTCAAAAATGGAAAGCAGCGCACCAAGCCTCTTAATTGGATCGTAAAATATGCAGCCGAGCCTATCGGACGATTGCTTGAATGATATCCCGGCATTGTTTGGTCTTGCGGAGGGATAGGAACAGGTACGGGGACTCTATTAGTTAACCATACTCTATATGGTATAATAGAGGAATATTTCCTATCTTAACGAGGAGCCTTTGAACTGATGCCTAATCTTACAAAGCTATTTATCAGCTCCGTTGCTCAGGATGCACTGACACCGCTAAGAAACCGGACATTTGAAGAATTTACCTTGCTGGGCCACCAGCCGGAGATGTATGAACGAACTTTCGGGCCGTGGCCGATGGATGTGAGCGGGGTAGAGCACTGCTTGAACAAGGTCAGGGAATCCGATATTTTTTGCTTGTTCCTTTATAATAAAGGCGGCAGTATGACCGATACCGGCTATACGGTCACTCATCGGGAGTTCTTAACGGCTCTTAACGCAGGAAAAACGTTATTTCTCTATGCGGAGCCTACCATTACGAAGAAGTACTTTATGTCCGTTCGCCGGGTCGTGTACAGCTTTATCGAACGATACAGGCAAAGTCATCGCAGAGAGCCGTCCAATCGCGAGTTAATGGATCATCTTGAGCTGACAGCGGAAGCTCAGCCCTCTGAAATTCCAAGCAAATACGAAGTGGAGCCGTATATTTGGGTCATGCTTTATGACATTATCGACAGACACGGTAAATATATGCTGGACATGCCAATTGGAGTAGGTATTGATTGGAAGCCGGTTCTTAGCGATATATTAAGAGAAGGGGCTTCTTATTTCCCGAAAAAAGCGGAGTACATGGAAAGTATCGATACGCTTGCGGCGCTAGTGGAGTTTTCCGAATTTGTTCAGAAAGTTGTAAAGGACCATCTCAAAATCCGGGAGCTGTCACAGCTAAGGCTGTTATTGGCAAGACTTCAAGGCATTATTAAAGGGGCGGAGATCAAGCAGCTACGCATCCATGATCTTACACTCGGCAAGCTTCGAAATTGTACGGCGATCTGTCTGTTTCAGCATAGCAATGACGTATTGTCATGCATCGAGGCCGCAGGAGACACGGCCGGCGGTTATTCTTTTCATGTGAGCGATCCTAACTCTTACGTATCTTTCACCTACAATACAAGAGCTGAAGGCGAGCCCGTACTGTTCTATACGGAGGCCAAGCGCATGTTCTACCTTCTGTACAAGGTTGGAGAGTACGTGATCTCTTATCATTTCCCAGAAGAAACAAAATGGAACCAAAATATGTACGTGGACTACACGGATGATATAAAAAATGGTATACTGATGGCACATTCCAATGTAATGATTTTTGATTTCATCCATTCCGCCTTGAGGGGGTTGCAAAAATGAGCTTGAACAAAATTAAGATGCGACGGGTTCAGAACACGGACCATCCCAAATATACGATTCATCCTGATTTTAACCCTGCAACCAAGGTCGTCATCGTGAACAAGGGAATTACGATTGGTTTAACGGGAAGCAAATTGCCCGAGCTGCCGAAGGATTCGGTTTTGTTTGTCGATACGAATCGTACAGACACCTACACCTCCCGCAATAAGCTGCAGCGGATGAAAGAACTTAATCAGTCCTTAAAGAGCTCAATCCTCGTATCAGAGGCTTAATAGAAGAAATTTAAACAAGGACCCGCAGCTTGCGGGTCTTTTGCGTAAATATCGGGTAATAACATTCTGAACATGGAGGGGACTAACCCGTGGACGAAGTAACCTTTAACCAACAGAACATGTTCGCGCATGTTTTTAATTATGCTCCGATTGGAATCGCATTGATCTCACTGGATCAAAGATGGATTGATGTTAACCCGGCTGCATGCCAGATCCTCGGATACAAGAGGGCGGAGCTGCTGACGATGGATCCCACCGAGCTCATTTTCTCTTCGGGCACAGACGATCTATGCTCAAAGTTTGGGGAGCTGCTGGAAGGGAAAATCTCGACCTTTAGTCTGGAGAAGAAATATCTGCTTACGAACGACGATATCGTATGGGTATCCCTTCATATCTCGCTTGTTAGAGAAGGCGCCGACGGGAAGCCTTGGTATTATATCGCGCAGATCGTAGACATCACCGCAACCAAGATGACCGAGCAGAAGCTGCTGGAATCGGTAGAGCGGTATACGTCTCTGAAGAAATACAATCACGATACGATTATCTCCTTCGACTTGCAGGGCAAGATTATCGGCGGTAACGTGATGGCGGAAAAGCTGACCGGACGTCAGGTATCGGAATTAATCGGGACAAGCATTGCCAGCGTTATCGGCGAGGACAGTCTGGCGCGCATACTGGCCGACAATGAACCGTATACCGAGATTGAAAGCTCGATCAACCATCTTCTGCATGTCGATGGATCTTATTTAGAGGTTCTCGTTACGATCGCGCCTATTATCGTAAATAACCGAAGTATCGGCTTCTATTTGCTGATCAAAGACATTACGGAACAGAAAAAGCTGCTGATCGAGAAGGAAACGGCCGTACGAACAAATGAGGTAAAAAGCGAATTTATGGCGATGATGAGCCACGAAATACGTACTCCGATGAACGGAGTGATCGGCATGACGGATTTACTTCTCGATACGCCGCTGGATGACGAGCAGAAGGAGTATGTGACGATAATCCGTAAAAGCGGAGACACGCTGCTTGGCATTATTAACGATATTCTTGATTTTTCCAAAGTGGAATCCGGCAATGCGGAATTAACGGTGGAGCCTTTTAATTTAAACGAGGCGATCGCGGAAACCTTTGATACCTTAATGCCCAAGGCGATGGAAAAAAACCTGGAGTTCAAAGTATGCATCAAACCTGGAATTCCGCAAAATATTATTGGCGATTCACTCAAGATTCGTCAGATAATGCTGAACTTGATCGGCAATGCCATCAAATTTACGCCAAGAGGTTCTATCGGCGTCTCCGTAGACAAAGCCGAGGCCGAAGGCGAGTACGTCAGACTTCATTTTGCCGTGAAGGATACAGGGATAGGAGTTCCGGAGGACAAGGTGCCTTATTTGTTCGAGCCGTTCTATCAAGCGGATCATTTTATGGTGAGGCAGGAGGGCGGAACCGGTCTAGGGCTTGCCATTACGCGTAAGCTCGTTCAATTAATGGACGGCCAGATTTACTGCGAGCCCAATCCTGGAGGAGGAACGATATTCAGGTTTCATATTCTGATCCAAGCCGAGCTGCTGCCGGCAATTCCCTTACATGAATCCATTACGGAAAAAGCACCGCAGCCGGAGGAGGAGCTATCCATTCTGATCGCGGAAGATAACGAGGTTAACCGGCTTGTGTTAATCCGCATGCTGGAGAAACTTGGCTATCGACCAAAAGCGGTATCCAACGGTGCCGAAGTTGTGGAAGAGGTCCGCAGGAAGAAATACGATATCGTATTTATGGATATACAGATGCCGGTTATGAACGGAATGGAAGCTTCAAGAATTCTGCGCAAGACCATTGAACCGGGTAACCTGCCGTACATCGTTGCCGTTACGGCTAACGCGCTAGTTGGCGACCGGGAGCGGTATATGAGTGCGGGGATGAACGAATATATAAGCAAGCCCCTGCACAGCTCGGCTATTCTTACCGTGATTCAGAAATGCTTGGAAGGCAAGCGCAGGAAAGTAACGAGTTAGCTGGCTTTATAGTAAATGATAAAACCGCGCTGGTGCGCGGTTTTTTGCTGCTTCTTTTAAGTGAAAGCATCATTGTGCTGCGCGTAATACCGGTGTAAATCTGCTATGAAAACGTTACTAATTTATGCGGTATTTTGAGCAGACTGGTTGTGCTATAGTTGTCGCATTCGAACAGATAGATATGGAGGATGCGTAACGATGATTGGAAAAATCAATTTGGTTGGCACTTGGGAGCTTCAACTGGACGAAGAAAAAACAGGCTTGCAGGAGCCCTTTAACGATACCATTGCTTTACCCGGAACAACATCGCATGCAAGAAAAGGAAAGCGCAATCAAAGCGTAAACGTTGATTACCTCACCGATGAGTATGCGTTCGAGGGCTGGGCTTGGTTCTCCCGTAAATTCGATATTCCGGCAGGTCTTGCAGGAGCCGGTGTTAAGCTGTACCTCGAGCGTACGCGCGTAACAACGGTCTGGATCGACGGGGATGAGCTGGGGACGCGGAACAGCTTAAGCGCGCCTCATCTATATGAATTAGAGAAGCCGCTGACCGAGGGCAGGCATACGATAACGGTCCGGGTGGATAATACGAGCTATCCGACCAAAGGCGGGCACATGACGTCGAGGGACACGCAGACCAACTGGAACGGGATAACGGGCCGCTTGGAGCTGCAGTTTTACGGTATGGCATTTCTGGAGGATGTAAGAACATACCCCAATGTTCCGGATCGGTCGGTAACCGTCAAGGCCAAGCTGGTGGGCGCATCCGCAGGAACGGTCAACGTATCAGCGGTATGCGCAAACGGTGTTAGCCGGCATGAAGCGGTGGCCAGAACTTACGACGTCTCTGGCGGGGATTTCGAGCTTTGTTATCTGCTGGGAGAAGAAGCGCTCCTCTGGAGCGAATGGTCGCCGAATCTGTATACCTGAAGCTCGAATTACGGCAGAATGACGTAACAACGGACATACATGAGTCGACCTTCGGCTTGCGGTCATTCCGAGCGGAGGGCAGTTCCTTTACGATTAACGGCGCAAAAACTTTTTTGCGCGGCAAGCATGACGGCTTGATTTTCCCGCTGACAGGCTTTGCTCCAACAACGGTGGAAGAATGGCTGCAGGTGCTTAATACCGCCAAGTCTTACGGAATCAACCATTATCGGTTTCACACCGCCTGTCCGCCTGAAGCAGCCTTTGAAGCCGCGGATTTGCTCGGCATTTACATGGAGCCGGAGCTGCCGTTCTGGGGCACCGTAACGGACGAGACGTACGATAATCATAATGAGGAAGAACAGCAGTACCTGATCGAAGAGGGCTACCGGATGCTGAAGGCTTTCGGCAATCATCCTTCCTTTGTTATGATGTCGCTTGGCAATGAACTGTGGGGGAGCAAGGAACGCATTGACGGAATCTTAAAAGATTACAAGGCGTTCGACAGTCGTCCGCTGTATACGCAAGGCTCGAATAATTTTCAGTTTGTTCCCGTCATCCTGGAGCACGAGGATTTCTATTGCGGCGTCCGTTTCTCCCGAGACCGTTTGATCCGGGGTTCATACGCGATGTGCGATGCTCCGCAAGGACATGTGCAGCTTGGACCGCAAGGCACGCTCACCGATTATGATGATGCGATCCTGCCGCAACCTGGCATGGGGATTATCGGAAGAGCCTCCGGACAAAGCGGAACGATCCAGATACAATACGGAACGGAAGCGAAAACCGTTGAAGCAGATGCGGCCGTTGGCCAACTCATACCGCATATACCGGTTGTTTCCCATGAAATTGGACAATATCAGACGTATCCCGACTTTAACGAGATTGCCAAATACACAGGTCCACTTAAAGCGCGTAACTTTGAAGTATTCAAGCAGCGGCTGGAAGAAAAGGGATTGGACCATCTCGCGGAAAAATACCATGCTGCCTCCGGCCAGCTTGCGGTCGACAGCTACAAGGAAGAACTGGAAGCCGCATTCCGCACAAAGCAGCTGGCTGGCTTCCAGCTGCTGGACCTGCAGGATTTCAGCGGGCAAGGAACCGCGCTTGTTGGCGTGCTGGATGCTTTTATGGAATCCAAGGGGCTTGTATCTCCCGAGGTATGGCGGACCTTCTGTTCGGATGCGGTACTTCTGGCTAGGTTCGCAAAGTTCAATTACAAAGCGAAGGAATCCTTCGAAGCTCTGATCGAGCTTCGTTACCTGAGACCGGAACCTCTTCCCGGGTTTAAGCTGGAATGGGCATTGGCAGCAGGGGAAGCTCAACTGGCCAGCGGGGAAGCGATTGCTTCGGCCCATTTGTCAGGAGATTATGTGGATATCGGACGGATTTCGTTCAGCATGCCCGATGTACGGACGATGACGAAGGTATCCCTCCAGCTGCGCATTGCCGGCACCGATATCCGGAAATCTTATGATCTGTGGATTTACCCGGATGGAATCGAAGCCGACGACAGTGGGTTAAACCTGTTCGACGGGCTGACCTCAGAAGCGGCTGCGCTGCTTGAGAAGGGTGAACGCGTTCTCATCATGCCGCATCCCGCGGAGCTGGAAAATGCCATTGAAGGAACTTATTGCGTGGATTTCTGGTGCTATCCGATGTTCCGGTCAATCTCGGAGAGCATGAACAAGCCGGTACCTGTTGGTACAATGGGACTTCTGATCGATATGGACCATCCCTTGTTTAAGCTGTTCCCGTCCGAGATGCATTCCACGGAGCCATGGCGCCAGATTGTGGAAAACTCCGTCTCCATCATTATGGACGGTACGGACCGGGATCTGCAGCCTATGGTACAAACCATCGATAACTTCGAACGCAACCATAAGCTTGGAATGGTGTTCGAATGCAAGGTTGGAGCGGGAAGCCTGCTGGTCTGTACCGTGGATGCCGAGCAAGCAGGGCAAACAATAGAGGGACGCCAGTTCCTGCACAGCTTATACCAATATGCGAAATCCGAACACTTTAAGCCGCATGCAACTCTCGAGTTGTCTAGATTGCGGGAGCTTCTGCGTTAGAAGCATAACAAACGTAAATACGCCTGCTGCCGGTTATGCCGGGGCAGGCGTATTTGTGATGCAGAGGGGTTCTATGAAAGTTAGAACTGATGACGAACTGGCAGACGGGTTATTATTTTGTTCAGACGCTGGATAATACGCTGGAGAAAGGAGGAGTAGAAGATGAGCAGAAATGTAATCACAGCCCTATTTGGGCTTGTTGCCATGTTATGGACGTTAGGATTCATAGTGATCCACCCCTATTCACCTTCTTCTACGAACGATATTTACTTAATCCCTGAAGGGTATGAAGGAGATATTAGGGTGAATTACAACGTTCAAGGCGCACCGTTACTCCTGAAGGAAGGGAAATATGATGTTATCCCTGTTGGGACAGATGGAATCTATAACACCTCGAAACCTGAAATGGAATATGGCCTTGTAACGGATCTCTATTTCTATGTAAACGCAGCCGGAGAGCGTACTCCGATTGATAAGCTATGCGTGTGCGTCAAAGGCAATGGGTCTTCCGAAATCGGTTCAACGGTTACTGGACATACGGATCTAGCCGTAACCCGGACGAAATGCGGAGAGGATTTCATGGCGTGGGGGAAGTAATCCCGATCGCATTGCGTTGTAATTGGGAACAAAGTCCAGTTTTAGTTAATTTCTTCTTATTTATGATTCGCGGACCAAATAATCGAGTATGATTTGGGAAGGGAATTAGCCGGCGTTCATGGGGAGGCCGGGTAAGGAGTGATGAATACGGATACGATATGGCGGATCCGAAGCATGGTTAGAGGTTACGCGGAAGCAGTGTACCGATTCGTCCGAGAAATACCTAACAGATATACTTGGCTGACAAAGATCTATGCGGTCTGGTGCTGGATATCGCTGCTGCTGTTTATCGCGGGATTATTCCTGTATCGCGATTCGCGTACGATGCTGGTTCAATATTTATGGTCATTTTACGTGCTGCTGCAGTTCTGGCTGTTATGCCGCAGCAAGACCTTTACCTGGAAAAAGACGGCCATGTTTATGCTTCTTGGAATCTTTCTTGTTATCCCAGTCACGGCATGGACACTGATGGGCGTACATGGGCTGGTAGGAGGCCGTACATCGGACACTTGGTCACAAGCGGTTATTACTCCCATTGCGGAGGAAATATGGAAGCTGCTTCCTCTTGGCTTGTATTTATTATTCTCGCGGCGGGCATCTGCCATGAGTCTAAGCGATTATATGCTAGCCGGAGCGGCATCCGGGGTGGGCTTTCAGCTGATGGAGGAGCTAAGCCGAAGATGGCTAAATTCCGGGATCATCGGGCGGACATACGGCTACAGCACAACGATGCTGGGCGGGGAAACCATCCACTGGGATTTCTGGACGTTATTTCCCGGCCGATTCGAAGAAAGCATATTCCCGACCATCATGACCGTCAGTCACCCTGTACATACGGCAATGGTTGCATTAGGGTTGGGGCTTGGGGTAAGATACCGCAAACGGCTGACCCATTGGATTTTTACTTTGCCTGTGCTCCTGCTGGCATGGTCCATTCTGGATCACGCCGCCTATAACGGGCAAAATTCTTTGCCGGAATGGTTCATGACGATAAGCGAGTGGACCGGCAGCGGGTATCATACGAAAAATGTTTTTCTATTGATGCTGTTATTGGGCATTGTTCTTGATTACATCGCGCTTAACCGCGTAAGAAGCCAGCTACCGATGATGGCAGGGGAACGATTTCTTGATCCTCTTAGCGAGATGATTCAAATGTGGAAAGCCTTCTTTGCGAAGAGGGAAAGCTTTTCCACGGTTATGGCTTTGACACGGGAACGGCGGGAGATGGGTTTTTCGTTGCTCTATGGGAATGCCGAAGCGATATCCGTTCAAGAGGAATTACGCATAAGGATGCTGCATCACCACAAGGTGGCTGCAGTGCTTGTTTTGCTATTGTTAGGCATGGGCATCGTCGCGGGCTTTACTGCTTATTGGCAAGGACATATGCAGGTTGAACCCTCTGCCTGCTTCTCCTGTATGTTCGATTCGCTGCAGAATTGGTGGGACCGTCTCAGCTTAAGGGAAAAGGGAGCGATTCTCCTAGGAGCTTTTTCTCTCGCGCTTCTGTTTGTGGGCTTTTGGCCGGCGCTGGGCTTTGCCTTTACCGCGATAAGCATTCCTGCCAGCGGCCATGAAATAGCAAAGGACATTCGAGATCCGAAGAGGCTGCTTACCCCAGAGAACGCCGCTGCCGCGCTGATTGCGCTGGCTCTCAGCCGAGTGCCTTTCGGGCGCTTGGCTAAGAAAGGCGGAGAGCGTCTTGAGAAATGGCTGGAGAAGCTGCTGAAGCGCAAGGGTAAGCCTGAACCGGACATCCCGCATAAAAAGCCGGACGTTGACGGGCCGAAAGAGAAGCCTGATAGCGGCAAACCGGAAGAGAAGGAGTCTTCCAAGAGCCCGGAAGAGGAAGATTACGTTCATTGGAGCAAGGCCAAATACAAAGGCGTTGAACTGTATGACAGCCGAAACGGAGCTTTGGGCGAGTTCGACGGCATCGACGTTGAGAACGGTATTTTCTATGAAGCGAAATCAGCCGAAGGCTTGAACCGTATTCACCCGAAAACCGGCAAACCGCAGCAGACACCTCAGCAGTTCACGGATAAACAGCTATACCAGAAAACTAAGACCCGGATTAATAATCTGATGCAAAAGGCTGTAGGCACGCGCACGACGCCTGACGGGACATCCGAGATCCCAAGCTTGGAAGATATTAAAAGCATTCGCCGCTTTCAGTTTCAGCTTGACGGAGACACGCCGGAGCTGCGAGCCGCCGCGGAAAACAGCTTGAACCGGCTGCGTCAGGAGTTTCCCGATTACACATTCTCAATCAGATTTGGAGTGAAATAGACATGTCCATCAGCGCATTTATACTTGATCCTGAAGATGAATTCGAACGTGCATTTATGCTGCCGGTTGCTACGGAAGCATTCTATAAGCAGTACTGGGAGCCGGCAACCGAGGAACTGGGACTCCAATGGACGGCATTGTTCCAAGGAGGGACGGATGTCGAGTACGAAGATGTTCCCGCCATCCTGGAGGAGATCGGTAAGCTGAAGGAGTGGGTAACCGTTAAGATGGACGGAGAAGCGCAGGAGCATATGCTGCGCAGGCTGAAGCTGCTGGAAACGGGACTTCCGAGTGCCTTTCGGCGCGGGGACACGGTCGTGCATATCGGTTAAGACGAGAGGGAGAAAATGATGGACCCAAAGATAAAAGCTTTGTTTCTGGACGAATATGCGGAGGAGGGTGCGGCAAGGTACGGCGTTAAACCCGAAGAGCTGACGTTTATCGGGGGCTTTCAAAATTTTATTTATTCCTATTGCCGCAAGGACAGGAAATACATCCTCCGGTTCACGCCAAGCACGCTTCGTTCTCAGGATGGAGTATCGGCCGAACTGGAATGGGTTCGTTATTTGGCACGGCATGAACTGTCCGTATCCGTTCCGGTGAACTCGATGGAAGGGAAACCATTCGAACAAATCGATGGGAAAGAAATTTCGTTCTACGCGAGTTCGTTTACCTATGCGCCGGGTCGCAGGATCGGATACCCCGAATGTCTGGGCAATCCCTTCCTATATGAGCAATGCGGGCGTATTACCGGCCGTCTTCATGAACTGTCCAGATTGTATAGGCCAACTGGTGCATGCAAAAGACATACATGGGAAAAGAATGAATATCTGCTCCATGCCGAGGACTATTTGCCGCAAGATCATCAACCGATTCTTCAGGCGCTCCAAGAAATGAAATTAGAACTTGCGAGACTGCCCGAAACCCCGGAGCAATTCGGACTTATCCATGGCGATATCAATGCAGGCAATTTTATGATTGATGAGGCAGGAGAAATGACGCTTTTTGATTTCGACGAATGCCAATACAGCTGGTATACCGAGGATATTGCGATCCAGCTCTATTACTTGCTTTATGTGTTTGGAGAAGATTCGAAGCCGGAACGAAAAGAACAATACGAGCTGTTTATGAAGCATTTTGAACGGGGCTATACGGAAGATGGCCGCCAAATGCCCCGCAATTGGAAGGAGCAGCTCGGGTTATTCTTGCGGCTTCGGGACATTATCGTCCTGGTAGGCATGCATAGGAGCTGGGATTTAGGTCAACCTGACGACTGGACGCGGGATTTTCTGAAGGATAGCTGGGAGCGGATAACGAACGGGAAATCATTGATTGACGGCTTTTGATGGATTGAAGGCTGAAAAATAAATTGGAAAATACATGCAGTTACTGATATAGTACTATTAATTGTCATTTTCATAGAGGAGGCAGGCGATGAGATTAGCGGAAGCGCTTGTTTTGAGGGCGGACTGCCAGCGGAAAGTAGCGCAGATTAAGCAACGGCTGGAAAGAGTCATAAAGGTTCAAGAAGGCGAGAAGCCTGCGGAATCACCCGCGGAGCTGCTGAGCGAACTGAAGAAGACGCTCGGAGAGCTGGCTGTCTGGGTGAAGAAGATTAACAAGACCAACTCTTTAAGCGCCTTTGATGCCAGCGCAACATTGGCGGAAGCATTGGCCGAACGTGATCGGATCATGCAGCATCGCAATATTCTAAATGAACTGCTCGGCACGGCATCCATCCGGCAGGAGCGCTACTCGAGGCAAGAAGTGAAATATTATACGACGGTTGAGATCTCCGAACTCCAGAGCGAGGTTGACGAGCTGTCGAGGAAATACAGGGAATTGGACTTTAAGATTCAAGAGAAAAATTGGAGCACGGATTTAATAGATAACTAATCAAGTCGGTAACCGAAATCATACAGGCGAGTACAACCCGCCAACGGGTAGTTGGACCTCCGATGCAGGTGCTGGGCCATGCCTGCAAAACATCATGATTTAGCCCGATATTGTAACAAGAGTGCGAGTAGCACGCAACTAGGCCGTATTTTTTTAATTGTAACTACCATGTACTGATGTATGAACGCGGTGAGGGCGGGTTCGGGGACTTTATTAGGGAATAAGAAAGACAGTCGGCAGACGCTGACTGTCTCTTTTTTTGTGTTATAAGAAGACCTAAAAATACCATGGATACATAATACAATACATAATTTTTCAACATAAGTCTATTACTTTTTTGGCATTAATTGTATCGTATTAAAGCGGCCGCAATATAGGAAAGGGAGGAAGCCTTGCATGATCTCGCTTCGAAAAATTACGTTGGATAACCGTCGTGACATTTTTAATCTGGAGGTAACCGAAGATCAGAAACGTTATGTTGCTTCGAATCTCTCAAGCGTAGCTTCTTGTTATGTACTTGCTGTTAATGGAGGAGCTCCGTTTCCGCTTGCTATTTATGCGAATGAGCAGCCTGTGGGATTCGTCATGATTACGTATAAAATAACCGGCTATGATCTGCCGTCCTTTGCTGGAGACAGCTATTGCATCTTGCGACTGATGATCGATGCGAAGCATCAAAACAAAGGATACGGACGGGAAGCCATGGCGAAAATATTGGCGTTTATCCGAACCTGCCCGGCAGGACCCGCTCGTTATTGCTGGATTCCGTACAAGAAAGAAAATACGCCAGCAAGGAAGCTTTATGAGCACTTTGGCTTTCGGGATTGTGATGAGGTCCTCTATGAAGAGGAGATAACCGTTCTGCAGCTCTAAATGAGGAGGGTTTCTCATGGACTACAATAGATATTTGGAAGAGGCTTTACGATTCTACTCTTTTGATGAACCGGCGTTTGAATTCATCCGTCATAACGAAAATATGACTTACAAGATCACGGATAAAAGTGCCCGTTATTTGCTGCGGCTTCATAAGCCGATAGCCCGCAATATGGAAGGGACTCAGACCACGCCGGAAGCAATCCGCTCCGAACTCGCTTTTTTGCTCGCTTGGTCTGCGCATTCCGATCTGCCTGTACAGACTCCGGTTGCCAATAATAACGGGGAACTGGTGACAATGATTCGAATCAGTCAAGAAGAGATCCCCTGTACCGTCCTGCAATGGATTGATGGCGATGTCTTGTCAATGCAAGAGATGAACAGCGAGGAAGAAGCCCGTACCCTAGGTACTCGAATCGCGATGCTCCATCGATTCTCGCAAAGCTATGAGGCGGGACCGAATTGTATCCGGCCGGCATATGGAACGGAATGGATTCATTCCATGATCCTGAAATTGCGGGGCGGAGAAGAGCGGGGGATTCTCTCCGGCAAAGATTTTCACATTCTCGAGCGGACGATGCGGTTGATGATCGAATGGATGACTTTATGGGAAACGAATCCCGAAACCTGGGGCTTCATTCATGCGGATATCAATAACAGCAACTTGATACGTTCACCCAAAGGAGTTTCAATGATTGATTTTGGTTTGTCGGGATACGGGTACTATGCGATGGATCTCGCTATGGGCGCTTTACTCGTTGAGAGCAAGCATCGGGATGCCTTGCTCGCCGGCTACGGCAGCCGCATGACAGGATGGTTGGACCACGCTCGGCTAGAAGCTTTTATGTTTCTTGCAATCGTTGGCTATTATACCTTTGTATTAAGCCAGCCCGATAAGTTAAGTTGGATTGAAGATCATATTTCCGGGCTGATTGAGCATATCTGTCTGCCGCTGCTAAGCAGCCAAAGAGTGTTCTATACGATCTAAATAAAACACAACTATAGATGATTTTTACCAACCGGCATTTGGTTATAAATGGTAGACTATTGAGGAGAATGTAAGCCTGGGAGAGGATCTATATGAATGAAATGATAAACGAAAAATTATTAGAAGCGGATATTTCATCGTTGCAAGCAGCGATGGAAGCGGGCGAATTAACGTCAGAGGCATGCGTACGCTGGTATTTGGAACGCATTGAACGGATAAATCCGACTTTAAGAGCCGTACTCGAAGTGAATCCCGATGCCATCTCCATTGCGCGGGAACTGGATAAGGAACGGTTGGCGCTTGGTGCGCGAGGACCACTTCACGGTATTCCGATTCTGCTTAAAGATAATATCGATACGGGAGACCGGATGCACACCAGTGCGGGGTCCGTAGCTCTCGCGGAGCATGTTGCCCCGTCGGATTCAGCTGTGGCCGAGCAATTAAGAGGAGCAGGAGCCGTCATTCTCGGAAAGGCTAATATGACGGAATGGGCGAACTTTATGTCCGGCTCCATGTGGGCGGGATACAGCTCCAGAGGCGGACTTACCTTGAATCCTTACGGACCGGGCGAGCTGTTCGTAGGTGGATCAAGCTCCGGGTCGGGCTCGGCTGTAGCAGCTAATCTATGCGCGGCTGCAATCGGAACGGAAACATCGGGCTCCATTATCAGCCCTTCCTCGCAAAATGGCATTGTTGGGATGAAACCAACCATAGGTCTTGTCAGTCGGAGAGGGATCATACCGATTACTCATAGCCAAGATTCGGCTGGGCCAATGACCCGGACGGTCAGGGACGCCGCGATTTTGTTGGGGGCAATGACAGCCTCGGATCCGGATGATTCAGCTATGCATGATGCTGGGCGAACAGCGCATACGGATTATACGAGCTTCCTGGATGCCAATGGCTTGCAAGGTGCTAGGATTGGTATACCGCGGCATTACTATCAAGGTCTTGATAGCGCGAGAGCCGAAATCATAGAGCGGGCAATCGCAATGTGCGCTGAACTTGGGGCCGTTATCGTTGATCCCGTAACAATGCCTTGCGAGAGCGCGAAATGGGATTGGGATGTTATGCGTTACGAGTTCAAAAAAGGTCTCAACGATTATTTAGCCAAAGCCGGAAGCGGCGCATTCATCCGGACTTTAGACGAACTAATCGAGTACAATGAGGCCCATCGCGATACGGCTCTTAAATACGGGCAAAACGTACTGATCTGGTCGAATGAAACGAGCGGAATGTTAACCGAGCCCGAATATCTCGAAAGCCTCAGGCTTAACCATGAAACCGCGCGGAAGCAAGGAATTGACCATGCTATAGAGGCGCATCAGCTTGACGCCTTGCTGTTCCTCGGCAACGAAGAAGGGCTCGATATTTCCGCGCGTGCGGGTTATCCCGCCATTACCGTTCCAGGCGGTTACGCGGAGATGGGCATTATCGCTGAAGGAGGCTATACGACCAAAGGTCCGCAGGGCATCACGTTTGTCGGTACGGCCTACAGCGAACCGGTGCTCCTCAAGTTAGCCTATGCTTATGAGCAGGCAAGCAAATACCGACATGCACCGGCCGACCCGGTCTAATCTTTAGGCCTTCGATTGTTTCAATTGCGCGGAACGGGCTCGCCGCCAGCTCATCAGGACCAAAGTTAAGGCAATAACCGTTAAAATAATTCCTAATATGCGAAATCCGGTGAAGCTGAACTCTCCTCCCATTACAATGCCGGTCAATAAGGACGAAATGATGGTGCCGAGATATCGGGAGGTATTAAATAGGCCGGCAGCGACGCCAATGATTTCTTTTGGCGAGCTGTCGAACAAAGCCGTCTGCATGCCCACGCTGTTCAGTCCGTTGCTTATTCCGAAGGCAGCTAAGGCTATACAGACGCTTATTACGGGCGAATTTTCATTTAATGTCACAATCCATACGGAACCAAATACCATTAGAATCGCTGACACGAACAAAGCGGGCCGAGGTCCGGATTTGTCGATCCATTGGCCTGCAATCGGGGAAGCGACAAGCGAGCACAGCCCTAAACTAAGCATCAGCATGCCGGTGTGGAATTCGCTGACATGCCGTACGATCTGCAAGTAAGACGGTAATCCAAAAAATAACGAGTAGAACAAAACGTTCACGAGTATGAATTGAACATTAACCCAAGTCATCGCCGGGTATTGGGCAATAGTCCGTAACGGGATAAAAGGAGATTTTGCTTTTAGCTCATGTCTGGCAAAAGCCCCCAGCGATAAAAGTCCAATTAATCCGATAACGACGTAACTAAACGAGACCTGCCCGGAAGATTTTGCGGACAATAATCCAACAAGCAGAGCAACCAGTCCTGCGGTAAATAGCAGAATCCCTGACGCATCGATCAGTTCAAGCCATTTGCGGAAGGTAAGTCCGCGGACGGGAGAAGTCTCCGGTTTGTCCTTGGGAATGGTTCTCCACGCGAGCAAGTAGCTGGCAATAGCAAACGGAATATTGACGAAGAAGATCGCCGGCCAATCCCACCAGTGGATGAGCACCCCGCCAACAAAGGGACCAATAGCTGCCGCGCCGGATAAAAAGATGGACAGAACGGACAGCGCGGCAGCCTGCTTATCCGTTATATAGATACGGACAATAGCCATGCCTACGGCCACCATCATGCTTGTGCCTATCGATTGAATAACTCGGAACACGATCAGCCAACCAAAGCTTGGCGACAATGGCGCTAATAGCGACGCTAGAAAAGCTACAACAAGACCGTTTAGAAAAATATTTCTTCGGCCGAATAAGTCGCTGGCTCTGCCCATTACGGGCTGGGCAACAGCGCTCGCAATATAGAAAGAAAATATGATCCAGGAAACGCCGGTATAATCAAGCTTGTATTCAGTTTGAAGCCTTGCCATTGCCACGGAAATCATGGACGAATTTAAAGGGTTCAGCAGAATCCCTAATCCGACGGCAATCATAAGCCACCTATTGCGTGTATTCAATGAAAGTCACTCCTCGATTAATCTTGCATTTATCGTACGGTATATGCGTCATTTATTCCAACGCATTTCATGTTATAATTTCATGGACTTGAAGGAATAAACGGATGGTGATTTTCATGGAGCTTCTACAATTGCAATATTTCTTGACGGTAGCCCGGCTGGAGCATGTCACCGAAGCCGCGCGGCATCTGCATGTCACGCAGTCGTCGCTTAGCAAGACGATTCAACGCTTGGAGGAAGACTTAGGCGTACCACTATTCGACCGGGTAGGCAGAAAGCTGCGTCTTAACGAATCGGGCAGCCGATTCCTGCTGCGTGCGGAGCGGGCTTTATTCGAGCTTGACCAGGGCAAGCAGGAGCTGAACGATCTGTCCAGCTCGGAACAGGGGACGATCGAACTTGCCGTAAACACGGCCAGCATGCTGCCTAGTATCCTCCGAGAGTTCCGGAAGAAAAAGCCGAATATCCAGTTCCACGTGCAAATGCTGACGACGCGGGAGATGGTGGCGCATCTTCATCGGGGAGATATTGATTTCTGCTTGTCTTCGCCGTCCCTGGAAGGAGAAGATATCGAATGCCAGATCTTATATAGAGATCCTATCCTTATAGCGGTTCCCCAATCGCATCGTCTGGCAGGGCGGAGCAGCGTATCCTTATCCGAGCTGAAAGAGGAATGGTTCGTTGGGGTGAAGAAGGGTTACGGTACCCGTGATCTGGTAGACTCTATATGCAAAAAAGCCGGCTTTGAGCCCAAGTTTGTCTATGAAGGGGATGAGCCTGCGAGAATTAATGCGCTTGTGGAAGCCGAAATCGGCATTGCGTTTATACCGGGCACGGCTAGAAATCAAAACGGACAGATTGTTTATCTACAAGTAGAAGAAAACGAGCTCGTGAGGGAAATCGCTTTGTTATGGCATAAGAGCCGTTATGTATCGCGGGCTGCTCAATCCTTTCGCGAGGTTGTCGTTGACTATTTCGAGAAATTATTAAAGTCAAATAATTAATGCAGCTAATTATAGTTGACCATAGGAGGATTATTCATGTTGAAATTATTCGAGTATAACTGGCAGGTACGAAAAGATTGCTTCGAATGGTGCCGGGACGTCTCCCAGGAAGAGCTGCTGAAGAAGCGGACTGGAGGAATAGGAGGCATTCTTCATACCTTGTTTCATATTGTGGACGTGGAATACAGCTGGATCCAAGGACTGCAAGGGAAGCCCGATTTCACGGAACCGTTCGAGTCTTATGCCAGTCTTGAACAGGTCATGGAGCTTTCGGATCGATTCCACGAAGAAGTCCGGTCGTTTGTAACCGCATGGACCGATGACATGGAGATGAAGGTATTGTCCGATGTATACCCGAATGGAGACCCTATCAACTTCAAATACGGGGAAATCATGCGGCATGTCATTTCTCATGAAATACACCATATAGGCCAATTATCGGTATGGTCGAGAGAACTAGGAAAAGCCCCTGTGACCGCTAATTTTATTCGCCGGGGATTGTTCGGCTAATTACGTACCCTAATAGGAGGCATGATGAAACGAAAACCAAGCGGGTTTAAAATCTTCTTGCTCGTTATTTGTCTTTCCGTCATTTACTTTGGGGTAAACGGAGGGTATGCCTTTAGCAAAGCGAATGCCTTGAAAAATTCCAATATGCTTCATGGCGGTGACTCCGTCTATGAGATCACATCCGGTACAAACACCATAGTCATATGGCATGCAGTCCATAAGGATCAAGTCGTTCTTGTGAAGAAAAAATGGGGATTATTGTACCGTGTTGAAGATGTATCCCAAATGTATCCAAGCGTAAGTGAACCAAAAACCTTGTTCCGGACGTGGTCCGCACAAATGAACGGCAAGAAAAGATATGAGGCCATTATCGCTGCTCAAACGCTTGATCCGAAAGTGAAAAGCATCGTTGTCAGTAATGACAGCAAGGATGCGGATATCGCTGATCATATAGAAGAGATTAAGAATTCTTCCACTTTTTTTATAGAATTGCCTGTAACGAATGGGTATGCGGCAACCTATCAAGTATTAGATCCCGGTGTATCAACCGGTTTTGTGTTTAGAACTCTGGATCAAAATGGATCCATTATCTCGACGTCGCGTTGATAAATGTCATAAGCGTTCAATAAGACGGCCAGTAGTTTCATTCTTAGCTGTAGCGAGGGGCAGAGGTTTTATGATTGAAGTGTATTTGGATGGTGCCAGCGCCGGAAATCCCGGGCCCAGCGGCGCAGGCATTTTCATCAAGAATAACGGGGAGGTTGAACGGCACTCCATTCCGTTAGGGGTAATGGACAACCACGAAGCGGAGTTCCGTACCTTTATTCTCGCTCTTGAGTTATGTATCCGCAAGGAATATAAGACGGTATCCTTCCGGACGGATTCCCAGTTCGTGAACCGGGCTGTCGAGATCGAGTTTGTGAAAAACAAGAAATTTGCGCCGCTGCTTCAAGAAGCGCTTCGGCTGACGAAGCAATTTGAGTTGTTCTTTATGATGTGGATTCCAAGCTCCGAGAACAAATCGGCCGATCAATTATCCCGGGCGGCTATTCGCGGCAACTAGCGGATAGCGTTGGCTTGTTGCCGGTATAGCGTAGGAGCTATGCCTGTCTTTTGCTTAAAGAGATTCGAGAAATATTGCGGGTCCTCATAACCAAGATGTACGGCAATTTCACTAACGGGCAGCTCCGTGTCTTGCAGCATCATTCTCGCAATGTCCAGCTTGCGCGTCAGCACGTATTGATAAACGGTGCTGCCGGTATGCTGTTTGAAGATACGGTTCAGCTGCTTGAAGGACAATCCCATTTGATGGGCAAAATCCTCCGATTGGAAGGGTTCACCGACCAGCTGATCCAGATAAAGCTTCATTCGTCCCATCATAGGGGAGGTATATTCGGCGGCTTGCTTCACGGATTTCTGCAGGGCAATGAATATCTCCGTGCTGCTAAGGATTAAGGAGGTTTGCGTATCCATGCCATCTTCGGTCTTAAGTTTTGCGGCAGCAAAGCCTTTCAAGAACAAAGCTTCAATATCAGCGTTTGGAATATACGGGGTATGAAACAAATGGAAGGCTTCGAGGAGCGGGAGACTATTGCCGTGGAGATTGTACCAGTAATACGTCCATGGATCGCTTGAATCCGACAAGGCCGTTACTTCATGCTTGCTGTCTTTCCTCAAAATAAAGGCGTCGCCCTTACCCAGGCGATGCTTCTCCGAGTTAACCTGAATTTCTCCATGTCCGTTTATCACATATCCAAGCACAGTGATATCTGCTTTATTTCGAATATTCTTATAGGTCGGCGCGCAAATATTCATTCCGATCATCGGGATGTATACCGATAAATCCGGAGAATACGGCAGTGCGTGGATATCGCCATATTTATGCTGCTCACGGTTATCATCAGTATGTGCCATGTCCATTTTCCTCACTTCACCTTCCTTTTCCTCTATGTTCATCTGTCTACGAAAACACTATCATGAATATGAATTCCAGTCCATATCCGCATGGGAAGAGTAGGCGGAAGTCTGATAGATGAGGGAGAGAAATCGTATGAACCAGAGGGCCTTAATTACCGTAAACACTGAAACACCTTCCAAGCACCGCTTGAATCCTTATATTTTCGGCCATTTCGTGGAGGACATCCGCGATCATATGGATGCCATGTTAGCCTTTACGCTGAAGGACATGGACTTTGAGGACGAAGCCGATGCGCGCGGCGTATCCTCAGGCTGGTATGCCGTAACCAATGGCAAGAATACGGAATATACATTGGAGCCTGCCGCTCCGCGGCATTCCGGCCATAGCCAGCGTATTCGGATTTTCAGCGCGGACCGCTGCTACGGCGGAATTGGTCAACAGGTCAGTGTCGAGGGCGGCCTTCCTTATCGCATTAGCATCGTAGCGCGTGCCGCTATGGATCTTCGGGCTGCTGTCTGCGAAATTGTCGACCGTGCTTCCGGTGAGGTACTGAGCCGCACTGAAGTTGGGCTGCGGGGACATAAGTGGAACGAATATAAATTAGAGTTGATTCCTGACCGTTCGTGCGAAAGGGCGGAGTTCCGTATTCTGCTCTCCTCGGAGGAAGAAACCTGGCGTGACGGCATGGGATCGGGCATGCTGTGGCTGGATCATGTGTCGATGCTTCCTTCGGACAGCATAGGTTACGTAAAACGGGAAGTCGTAGAGCTGACCAAACAATTAAAGCCGGGAATGATGCGTCTCGCGGGTAATTATATCAGCGCGTATCATTTTGAGGACGCCATTGGCCCCGTACTGGAACGGCCCAACATGATTAACGAAGCATGGGGCGGCTGGACCAACAAATATTTTGGAACGGATGAATTCCTTGCATTCAGCCGGGATACGGAGACGGAGCCTTTAATCTGTGTCAATGCGGGAACGGGTTCACCTGAGGAAGCAGCGGCTTGGTTGGAATATTGCAACGGCAGCGTAGACTCGGAGTATGGCGCGCTGAGGGCTCGAAACGGCCATCCGGAGCCTTATGGCGTCAAGTATTGGGAGATCGGGAACGAAATTTACGGACCATGGCAGCATGGGCATTGCACGGCGGAGCAATTCGCGCATCGGTATAACCGTTTTGCGGATGCGATGAAAGCGGTAGATCCGGATATCGTGCTTCTGGCATGCGGCGATTGCGATCCCGAATGGAACCGGACGGTGCTTAGCCTTTCGGCGGACAAAATGGACATGCTGACGCTGCATATTTATCATGGCTTCGGCACGGTCGGAATTACGCCTGACACGCCAAAAGAAGAACGGTACCCGGCAGTGATGTCGTTCCCTGAGGTAAGCCGTGCCGCAATCAGCAAGACGGAAGAGATCATTACCGGCAATCCCGCCTATTCGCATGTGAAGCTCGCGATCACGGAGTATAACACGATGTATTATCCGAACACGATTCGAGCAGGGCGCCCGATGGAGCATACGCTGGAGGCCGCGGTAGCCAACGCCGCAAACCTGAACGAATTTATCAGGCAATCCCATCTGATCGAAATCGGCAGCTACTCCGACCTGGTCAACGGCTGGCTTGGCGGATGCATTCGGGTTGGGGATTGCTATGCGGATCAGTACCGGGGCAAAGAAACAGGCTGGAGCGGTCGCAGCAGAACGGTATACGGCACGCCAACCTTCCATGTGATGAAAGCCTACGCGAATCACGACATCTCTCGTGTATTGAAGGTGCATACGGACAGTCCAACCTTCGATTGGCCATCCGGATCGAAGCGGTTTGGACTCGATCCAGGGAATTTGCCGGCGCTTGATGTGGCAGCCGGTGTTAATGAATCCGGCAGCGTGTTAACCTTGTTTGCCGTTAATCGCGGGCTTTCAGCGGTTGACGCTGAGCTGGCTATCGGTTCGTTTGCGGACTCCGGAGTGGCGGCAATATGGGAGTTGTCCGGCAATGATTATGAGTTAATCAACGATGTATTTGAACCGGAAGCCGTAACGGCGGAGGAGGGCCTTCTGAAATTCCAAGATGGCAAGCCTCTGCTGACTTTGAAGCCCCATTCGGTGTACGTCATTGAGGTGCGCAAGTGAATAAGGGGTGTCGGGAAGAGCTTCCGGGTAATCCGGGGGTTCTTTCTTTTTTATTTAGCTGTGTTAACGATCATTGCCATGCTACAATATTTGGTAATGATAAGCCATTTTTCGAGGAGGCCTTATACCGGAATGAATGTTCAATTAGCAGAGCGGAAAATCGCGGAATGGGCGTCAGCAAACGCTGCAGCGCTTGGAATGAGCCCGGAACGCATACAGGCTAGTTATATTTATAACCCGGGAGGCTTCGGCAACTTGTCTATCCGGTTAACGGATGGAGCCTCGCGTCTTCACGTTAAGCTTGCACCTCCTTACAAACGGGCAAGACTGCAGCAGTGGGCGAAAGTAAGCAACTATTTAGCCTTGCACTATTCCGCACCTAAGCTCATTCATGAAATCAATGAAGAAGTAGTGCCGGGTTATCCGTATGGACTTGTTTTCGAATACATAGAAGGAGCGGTTCCGCTTGCCGAGCTTCTTAACGCGAATGAGATCCGATCCGCCGTGCTGAAGATCATTGCCAAGCTGCACCACGATGAGGAGCTTCGCGAGCAGCTTCCCGTGACGGCGACCCGATCCTATGACGAAGCTTTCGAAGAGGAATACCTGAACCGCTTTTCGGAGGATCTGGACGGAATCCGGGAATCGAGGGAGCTTCTGAAGGATTTTGTGACGGATGAGACCCTGACCTGGTTTGGGGAAGAGATAGAGAAATTGAGGGGAATCATCTCACAGACCCCAGCTTTTCAAAAGGCGGCTGTCGATGTTGTCCATAACGACTTGAATGGCAATAACGTATTGGTGCGGGGAGACGGCTCGTTCCGGATTATCGATTGGGATGATCTGACCGGACAAGGAGATGCGGCGATGGATTATTCCGTGCTCCTCTGGCCGCTTGCCGATGATCCTTCATGGCCGAATTGGAGGGAAAAGGTACTTGCAGCTGCCGGAGATGGCGTTGTCGAACGGCTTGAGCTTTATTTTCGAGCTAAGCTTCTGGATGATGTCATTGATGTTCTCGCCGATTATGTTGAAGCGGAGCAAGTGCCCGAATTTAGAGAAGAAGCCCAGCGCAAATCAAAAGCTATTCATCTGTCCTCTTATCCCAAGTATCTTGCTAAATATGAAGCTAACTCGTAAAAGCCGCCAA
>NZ_BILY01000058.1 GCF_004000805.1 Paenibacillus glycanilyticus NBRC 16618 | reverse complement strand
GCGTACCCCTGGAGAGAGACGGAATAGAATGCTTGGAGCTCCACCAAACCCAGTATTAAACCCACCATTAAAACCACAACCACAACTCATATTTTTAACCTCCTCAAATGAACCTCATATCAAATATGAGAATCTGTTTTTATACTATTCAGACTTACAAGAGTGGTATGGACGACTGACTTAGTCGAAACGCATAATTTAATAGACATATAGATTTATAGAGCAAATTATTTAGGCAACGAATGAATATTTATCCTCTTCCTGGTAAAAGCTAACTTGGAAATTACGCCCCAAGGAGGATAACATGAACAAATCAATGATGCTGTGTTCGCTTGGCTTCCTCGTCGCAAGCTGCGGTTTTTCCAGTGCAGCAATGGCAAGCCAAGGACATGGCCACCACACTCGCAGTCATGTGATGGAAGCAAAAGCAGCTTTTATCGATACGAAAGGCAATCAGATCGGGACTGTCGTGTTGACGGAGGAAAAAGACGGCGTGCATCTGAAGCTGGAGGCTAAAGGCCTTACTCCAGGCGTCCATGGCATTCACTTTCATAATGTCGGCAAATGCGAGGCGCCGTCTTTCGAATCCGCTGGCTCCCATCTGAATCCGAAGAACAAACAGCATGGCTTTGATAATCCGCAAGGTTTCCATGACGGCGATCTGCCGAATATTACGGTAAACAAAGACGGTACCGTGAAGGCCGAAATTATTTCGAAAAATGTAACGCTCGACACAGATGCGCCAAACTCTCTGCTTCCAGCAGCCGGCACCGCGCTTGTTATTCATGAAAAAGCGGATGACTATAAGACAGACCCATCAGGCAATTCAGGCAGCCGCATAGCCTGCGGCGTAATCCAGCACTAACATGAAAAAGGCACAGCCGTCCTCGCCGGACGGCTGTGCCTTTTTCTCACTTATCTCTTTTTATAAACGTCTGCTTCACCAACTGGCTTCCGTACACGGAAAAGGCTCCGCATAAAATACCCTGCAGTACACTTTCCACATGAAAGCCTAAGATGAGGCAGGCACAGAGGATGGCTACCGCCGTAACCGCATACACAATGGTCCAATCCGGCACGATCGGTGTCTGCTTCAGCATATAGCCGATTACCCAGCAGGCTGCCACAACAATCATTAATCGGGGATCGATGAGATTCGTAATATCCTCCCACGACATACCGCCACTTCCTTCGCTCCACGCTTTATCATCGTACTTTATACTATGAATCTATGGAGCGTAATGAGAGGGCTTCAGCATATGGCCAATAAAAATTGCGCGATGCATGAAGCCCCGAACAATGGCGGCATAGCGGGCTTTGCCTATTTGTGCTGACCGGGCATTTCTACACTCATTCATCGGCCTATGCATACGATATGTAAGATACGGTACAGGAGGCGAATGACAATGCCGATTATCCCAAATTTCCCTCGGGAATGGATGGAGGAGCATACAGTATGGCATCATCAGCATCATGTGACGCCGGGCACTATACCTCCGGTCGGGTTTGGCGAGCAGTTTTTACGGTTCCACAGAAATTATATCAATAAGGTGTATAACTGGTTCGACCGTATGGGCTACGACAAAAGGGTCGTTGCCGGCTGGCCGGAAATGCCTGCCGGAATATTACGGGCGCCCTGCATGAACCAGCAGGCTTTATACCGGATTCTTTACAATCCGCGATCATTTCCTTCGCTTGATGAGTTTGGCCGGTTTATAGAGTACAGCGGGGTTCACGGCTGTATCCATGCCACCGCTGCGCGATTGTTTAACAACCCGGAGATCGATAACTTTGACCTCTGCACAAGGCAGACCGAGTTCTACAACATCCATGGCATGGTTGATCAATGGTACCGGAACTGGGAAGCGGCCTGGGGAGTTCGCTCTGACGGCTTTGATAGCAGCGTCAGCAAGCCAGGATTCCCAAGCGGCGTATCGGTTACGTACAATCGCGCAAAGCCCTCATTATCGACGCGTAGTAGCTCGGCTCCCGAGGTACGAATTCAGCAGCTCGGACGGCTCGCGTCGCCTTGGATAGGCCACCATCAGCCGATGACGCAACGCCCTCGCAAATCAGCTCCGGCAATTCTCCCTCGAAAAGCCGGATCAGCAGCTCGACGTCGGCCTCGAATACAGCCGCCACTTCTTCAGCTTGCAGCTTTAAATCGCCTAACGGCAATGAGCATACAAGCGCGAAAACGTCGCTGACTTCGCGGTCGATAAACGGCATGCCTTTTGCTTCGCCGAACATTTCCTTGCGTGCTACGCCAAGAGGGATCAGATCCTCGAAGCGGGCAGCTACGCCAAGCTCTTCTTCGATTTCGCGGACCGCGTCCTGCATCGTCTCGCCGGCAGAGAGGTGGCCGGCTGCCGTAATATCGTAATAGCCGGGATAGGTATCCTTCCCGGCTTGGCGCAGCTGGAACCGCACGAAGCGGCGGTTCTCCTCGCGGCGCGTCAGCCAGCAATGGAAGGACCGGTGCCAATAGCCCAGCGCGTGGGTCTCGGTACGGCTTGCGGTGCCAATAGGGTTAAGCTGTTCGTCATAGATATCGAAGCGTTCTTCTGCCATCGGGACCTCCATCTTTTATCCGGATCCTAGCTGCTTGCTGCCGTTCCTTCCTCCAGCACGGAAGTGCAGTGCTTGCATCGGGTAGCTTTAATCGGAATTTGGGACAAGCAGTACGGACATTCTTTTTCCGTCGGCGCCGCGGGCGCAGCGACTTCTTCGGGTTTCATGCGGCGCAGAATGTTAATCCCTTTAACGAGCAGGAAGATACATACGGCAATGATGAAGAAGTCCAGCAATACGTTAATGAATTGACCGTACGCGATAACGGCTACTCCGTATTTGGTCGCGTCGGCAAGAGTGTGGATGTCGTGCATCGCAATGCCTTCCGGCAAAGGCTTGTCCGAGCCCAAGTTAATGAATAAGTCCTTGAAATCCGCTCCGCCGAGCATACGCCCGATGGGTGGCATAATAATATCGTTGACGAGAGAAGTAACGATTTTGCCGAAGGCGCCGCCGATAATAACACCGACCGCCAGATCGATTACATTCCCTTTAATGGCGAATTCCTTGAACTCCTGAATGATTTTTCTCATATTACAATTCCTCCTACAGTGACAATGGAGCTGATTCTCGCGCAGAAAGCATTCTACTTTCTACTATAACCAAACTCTATGTAATCTACTCTACTATATTAGTCGATCTTGCTTCTGATAGAAAGGGCTGGGGCCAGATAGGGTAAATCGCTTCCCGAAAAATGCAACTTCCCTTCCAATGCGCCGTAATAGGCTTAAGCAATATTAATCCAATGATAAGAGCGAAGGGATGGATGACATGTTTAATCGTTTATTGGCCAGTATTGGAATTGGTTCCGCCAAAATCGATACGCTTCTTGAAAAGTCACAATACGTGCCTGGCGAAGAGGTCCGGGGTGTAGTCAATATTCGAGGGGGAAACGCTCCGCAAAACATAGATACCATTCAATTGTCAGTCATGACCGAATACATTCGCGAGAGTAACGACAATAAATTCAGACAGCACGGCGAAATCGGGCGCTATCCTGTGAGTGCGCCGTTTACTCTGGAGGCTGGCGAGACCAAGGAAGTGCCTTTCAGCTTCCGCTTACCCCATCAAACGCCGCTTACGATCGGCAGGGCGCCGGTATGGGTGAAAACCGAGCTCGAGGTGCGCGGCGGCGTGGACCCGGGGGATAACGACCGGATCGATGTTCTGCCTACCGGCGCCATTAACACGGTGTTCCATGCTTTGGATCTTCTTGGCTTCCGGCTGCGCCAGGCGGAATGCGAATATTCCCCGCGGCATGGCGGCGGAATGCCGTTCGTGCAGGAATTTGAATTTGTGCCAACCAGCCAGTTCCGGGGTCAGCTTGATGAGCTGGAGGTTATGTTCTATTCGTCCGATCGCGAGCTGGAGCTGCTGCTTCAGGTAGACCGGCGTGCGCGGGGGCTGGGAGGCTTGTTTGCGGAAGCGCTGGACCTGGATGAAACGTTTGTACGCTGCAGATTTACCGAGGAGCAGCTGCAGGCAGGGCCAACCGTCATTGCCCGTCAGTTGTCCGAGTTGATTGCCAGAACGATCTAGCTAAGCTATATGGCCGGGATAAGCGATTGCGATTAATCGGGACGGGTCCGAGATGCTTCCGTAGGGGCGTCTCGGACTTTTTTGCGTGAATCCGGTAATGGCGGGCGATTCGTGGCGGCCAAACAACGGAGAGAACAACGCTTGATTTGATTCAGCCTCCAATCCTCTGGTTAATAAGGGGGAAACCTTGGCTATTTTAGCGTTTGTGGCATAATAAAGGGAAGACAAGGAAGGGCGAATCTCGCTCATGAAGGAGAAGTTGGGTATGACGATTGGAGCGCGGGTGCTCAAGACAGGCATGGCAGTCGCACTTGCCATCTACCTGAGCGGAATGTTTGGTTTTGCATCTCCGTTGATTACAACGGTCGCAGCCATTCTGACCATCCAGCCGTCCATTTACCGCTCTTGGCAGCAGGTGCTGGATCAGTTCCAGACCAATCTGCTTGGGGCAGCGATGGCGCTGGCTGCGATGAAGCTGTTCGGGCAAACGCCGATTGCGGTAGGACTTGTATGTATCTTAGTTATTCTGGTTAGTATCCGGCTGAGAATGGAGACAACCATCGGCGTTACGCTGGTGACGGTTGTCGCGATTATGGAAGCGCACGGCCAGGTAACGACGGTGGCGCTTGAGCGCTTTCTGATGGTATTGGCGGGGATGGGAGCGGCGTTTACCGTCAACGTGCTTGTCTTCCCGCCGCGGCCGAGAAAGCAGTTCACCGAGCAGGTGCATCACGCTTTCTCTCAGATGTCGCTGCTGCTGCGGACCGCGATCTCGAACGAGATGAAGGAGCAGGTGTACCGCAAGGAGAAAGAGAAGCTGCACAAGACGCTGCGCAAGCTTGAGGACAGCTATAATCTATTCGAGGAAGAGCGGAAGATACTGGCCCGCACAAAAATCAGCCACGCCCGCCAGCTTCTGGTGTCCAAGCAGATGATCAAGGCGCTGCAGAAGGGTTCGGATTTGCTCGAGGTCGTAGAGGAGCATTACTTCTCCGCGCCGAAGGCAGGCGACTGGGCCGCTCGCTTCGACAGTCAAATCGAGGATTTGACGAAGTACCATGAATCGATCGTGCTGAAGATCGAGAACAAGATGAAGCCGAATATGTCCTTGGAGCCTGGAGAAGAGCGGGAGGCACGCCTTGTTGCCGACCTTACCGACTATGTCCGCGAGGACCCGGACGAGCATAAGCGGCTGATCTTCGTCGCCTCCGCCTTGTTCGAATACGCCTATCATCTGCGGCGACTGGAGAAGCTGGTCGACCACATTCAGCGCCCCCACGGCGAACCCGAAGAGCGCCGCAGCGCCGAAAAAGCCGACGCCGCGGCGGTTCGGGAGTAGGCTGCCGTCTCTAGCCGGTGCCGGGTTCGAGTAGTTGAACGTATGATCCGGCTGATGCAATGCGCGAAATAAGAGGGGAAAACCGTGTTACAGAGGTGCGTGCGCTCGAGTGCCGGGTTCTAGTAACCCAATAAGCCGGAAAACCGTGCAGCCGTTGAACGAATGATCCGGCTGGTGCAAGGCGCGAAATAAGAGGGGAAAACCGTGTTACAGAGGTGCGTGCGCTCGAGTGCGGGGTTCAAGTAACTCAATAAGCCGGAAAAACCGTGCTACAGCCGGTGAACGGATAGTCCGGCTGGTGCGAGGCGCGAAATAAGAGGGGAAAACCGTGTTACAGAGGTGCGGGCGCTGGAGTGCCGGGTTCGAGTAACTCAGTAAGTTAAGGATTACAAAAATGGCCCGCGGAGGCCAAAAGTGGAGTTTCGAGCTGGCTTAACGATGTGCCACATCGTTAAGCTCTCAAAAAAGCAGCCTGGCTGCCACCTTAACGATGCGCGACATCGTTAAGAACTAGAAAAATAGCCCGTGGAGGGCCAAAAGTGGAGTTTCGAGCTGGCTTAACGATGTGCCACATCGTTAAGCCAGCAAAAAAGCAGCTCAGCTGCCACCTTAACGATGCGCGACATCGTTAAGCCCTCGAAAAGGAGCCGGCATTGGCCCGTGGCCTGGCGGTCGGCTAACTGAGTAGCCGACCGAAAAAGCCCCCCTCATTCAATTGAGGGGGGCTTTTTTGCGTTTTGCCCAGCTGCAGCGCAGGGGAAAGGGGTAGAGGGAATGTGTGGAGATACATTCCCGTCACCCCCGAACCCAAGCCACCTTAGCAGCCTGCCAAACGCAAACTAGGAATCCGTCTTATTGCTTCCCTTATGGCGCCGCGGATGCTGCATATGAGCTTCCGGATCATCATCATCGTCTTTTGCAATCAGACGCGGATCGGTACGGCCCTCATGGTGATTGTCGAAGTCAAGCTCGACAAGCTCCCATTCGGTATTGCCGATCTGCGGATCGGCAGGGAATACGTCGCCGCGTTCAAGCTTCTCTACGCGGCCGATTTCATTTTTATAAACACCCGACACCTCGACATGCTCGCCTGACATCGGCTCCATTTGATTATGCTGCTGCTCTTGCTCGCTCATGGCCCACTCGTCCTTCCTTCGCTTATAATCCGTGCTTAGGTACCGCTGCTGCATCGGCTTCGGATTGCTTCCGACTAGCTTGCTCTTTGCCTTTGCCGGTACGATCGGCTAATGATTGCGCTTTGCTGGCTTCGACTTGTTTATGGGACGGCCATTCACCTGACATGCTGCCATCCTCCTTTCGGCAGTTAATCCTTTAGAAGTGTGCCACGAAAGGAGGTTATGTATGAGCTGCCCGGGCCAAGAGGAACAAATTACTGCTTAATTCACATGATAGCGGGATTCGATTTTTTTGCCGCCGAACCACATCAAGATAATGACGGCACAGGTTACGAAGATGCGCCACGGCTCCTCGCGGAAGCTGCCGATGTTGAAGCTGATCAGCGAGATGCTTAGAATCATGACCCCTTTGCCAAGCACGGTCGCAAGAACAAAGGTACGCAATGAAATTTTGCTGAAGCCCGACACAATGTTAATGATCGACGACGGGGAGAATGGGAAGCAGGCCAGCAGAAAAAGCGGCGTAAAGCCTTTTTGGTCCACCCATCGGAAGAACCGTTCGGTCTTGGGAAACCTGCGTTCGATTCTCGACTTTACGTTCTTCCCCAGCTTGCGGCTGATCAGGAATACGCAGATTGCTCCGATCGACACCCCGACCCAGGAGAGCAGAAAGCCCAGCCACAGCCCGAAAATATTCGCGTTAGCCGCAACAATGACAATCAAGGGAAGGAAAGGCAGGAACGATTCGAGAAGCGGCAGCAGAATGCCGGGCAAAATGCCAAATTGCGAGTAGCTTTCCAGCGTTCGCTGCAAATGCTCAAGGTCCAGACTTTTCATTTGGACGTACAAATTATTCATGCTCTCCATCACATGCATGGTTGTTACCTACCCCACTTAACCCCAACCGGGAAAATAGTTCGTTCTTCCTCATTTGCCGTTCATTTTAGTTGCCGGAATCAACACATACAGCAGGGCAATGAGTCCAAACAGCACGGCGCTTACCCAAATAACCGTGCGAGAGCCAAAGCTTGCAGCGAGAACTCCTCCAGCCAGAGGGCCAATCATGCCGCCGAGACCTTCAACGGTGGACAGCAGTCCCCAGCCCAAGCCTTCCTGTTTGGGAGGCACGTAAGCCGCAAGCAAAGCATTCCAGGCCGGAAGAATAGCTGCATAAGACAAACCAAGAATTACGACAATAACTAAACAATACCAAAACGGAAGCCGCCATGCCAACATATAGAGCCCGGCAGCGAAAATCGCAAAGCCGAAAATAAGAAACCACTTTTTGCCGCCAAGCTTGTCCGACAGCCGTCCCATCGGAATAAGACCGGCTGCCGCGCATACGCCCCCTGCCGTAAGCAGAAGCGAATATTGCGCGCCTGCGAGGCCAAGCTCGCGTTCCGCGAAGCTTGGAAGGACGGGAACAAGCATGCTGGCGCCTGCCGTCTGCAGAATCATGCCCGGCAGGAGCATTCGCATAGCTTTTATACGTTCCGTTAAGGCAACAAGTTGCCGTTTTAACGGAATGGCTTGAATCTGCTGCCCGCCGGCTTTTGCGCCGTTCATGAAGAAAGCAAGAAACGCCGCAAAGATCGAAAGAATAAGCAGCAGGAAGTACGTGCCGTTAACATAATAGTCGAGCAAAATATTGCATACGATAGGGCCGGCGCCTAGCCCGGTAAGCCAGACAGTGTACAGAAAGCCCATTTGGCTGGCCCTGTTATCGTCGGAGACCTTTGTCAGGCAGACGATCCAGATGGGAGACATTCCGATGCCGTACAGAGCAGCGGCCAGTATGAACAGCCAGGCTACATTGGCGAACTGAATCAGAAACACGCCGGCGAGCGAGATCAGCAGGCCTGTCCGCACGACAAACCGGATCGAGAATCGGTCGAGTAGATAGCCGATAACCATTTTAAGCAGCGTGTCGGTCAAATAATGCGCGGTAATCGCGATGCCGATGACATCCAGAGATAAACCCAGAACCCTCGTTCCGTAAATGGGGAGCAGGCTGATCAGCACCGCGCCCCGTACGAACTCCACCAGAAACAAAATCACGGAGATGAGCCGCATCTCCGCTCCGAACCTCATCCCCATATTTTTCACAGTGGTTAGGCCCCTTTACGATTTCACCCTTAACTATAGCGTTGACCAAATTTTGCATTCCAACCGCATTCCTGCAAAATATGATGGGCAATGCTGCCTGCTGCGGCATCCTCCGTCCGGAGACGCAATACAGCGATTCTGCTGCGCTCCAGCCGATCGGGGTTACGGATCAGCTCTATAATCGTTGTCACCAGTCTTTCGGGGTCATAGCTGATGGTGGCAGCTCCTTTGGATTGCAGATAACGGGCATTCTTTTTTTCTTGTCCGGGAACAGGCCTGTAGAGGAAGAGCGGAAGCCCGGCCCATATCGCTTCGGCAAGCGTAACGCCGCCCGGTTTGGACACGAGACAGGTCGCAAGAGACATCAGCTCATGAACCTGATCCACAAAGCCGAACAAATGAAGGCGGTCCGCTGAAGGATGAGAGCTGAATTGGTCGGCTATTGAAGTTCTAAGCAGGCTGTTACGCCCGCAGACAAGCGCAATCTGCGCGAGTGGATGTTGTTCAAGGAGAAGGCGGCACAGCTCATCGCAGTCCGGCATGACGCCTTGAGCGCCAGGCATAAGAAGAATGACGGGCTTCTCGGGGTGGAGTCCGTATTTTTCGAATAGCTCAAAGGAAGGAGTAAGGCTGCTCTGAAAGCCACGCCCAAGCGGTATGCCGGTAACGGATACGCGTCCGGGATGAATGCCAAGTGAGCCCAGCTCCTGCTTCAGATCGTCGGTAGCGACAAAATAACGGCCGATCCCGGGATGTACCCAGCGGCGGTGCAAATCAAAGTCGGTAATTACCGTGTAGGTAGGGATAGTAGCTCCAGGATGGATCGTCTTGCTGAGCCGGCGGCGGTGAAGGGCAGGCAGCGCGAAGAAAGGAAAGGTATGTATCACCGCGTCGGGTTGTTCTTTTTGCAGCAGCTTCTTAATCTTGTCGCGGCCGAAGGAGTGAAGGAAGCCGCCGAACAGGGAGTTATGCTTCATGGGCCGCGTTACATCATAGACCCAGCCGTACAAATGAGGGATATGCGTATAGCTTTTCAAATACACCCGTCTTGTCATCTCGTTCAGCCAAGGGTGAGACTCGGCCATCAGATCGACCATGACGGTGCGGTTATTGCCCGCCTCTTCCAGCGCGTCGCGGATCGCTTTGGCGGCCTGCAAATGGCCTTCCCCATACGAAGCATACAAAATCAGCACCTTAGGCTGATAGCCGTTATTAGCACGAACCAATTGATGCACACCTCCTGCCGCAAGTATAGCGGAACAATGTCAACGCATTGTGATCATGTTGGTTCCTTCATGTTAATTTTGTATAATGGGACATGTATCCAAAATTTAATCTGAGATTTTCCTTGTGTTGCCGCACGCGCAGCAGGGAAAACTCACAAAGTGGGAGTGAATCGGGAGATGAAGTACACTTATCTGGGCCAATCCGGCCTTCGTGTGAGCCGGCTTTGCTTGGGAACGATGAATTTTGGCGTTGATACGGACGAGAAGGAAGCCTTCCGCATTATGGATGCGGCGCTTGACGCAGGCATTAATTTTTTTGATACCGCGAATATTTACGGTTGGGGCGAGAACTCCGGCCGCACGGAAGAAATTATGGGACGCTGGTTCGCGCAAGGCGGAGGACGCCGCGAGAAAACAGTGCTCGCTACTAAAGTATACGGCGACATGCATGATCCTTATGACGGTCCGAACCGCGAAGCAGGTCTTTCCGCCTATAAAATTCGCCGCCATCTGGAAGGTTCGCTGCGCCGTCTCCAAACGGATCATATCGAGCTGTACCAGATGCATCACGTTGACCGCAACGTGAACTGGAACGAGCTGTGGGGAGCTTTCGAAACGGCTGTTCACCAAGGCAAAATCGGCTATGTAGGATCGAGCAACTTTGCAGGCTGGGATATTGCGGTGGCGCAAGGGGAAGCCAAGGCGAGAGGGGCTCTTGGTCTGGTCTCCGAACAGCATAAATACAATTTGCTTTGCCGTCTGCCCGAGCTGGAAGTGCTTCCGGCTTCGAAGGCGCTTGGTCTTGGCGTTATTCCGTGGAGCCCGCTGGACGGAGGTCTGCTGTCCGGCAGCCATCGCCACGGTGGAGCCGGCCGCAGAAGCGGCGAGAGAAACGAGCGCTTCGCGCAGGTGAAGCCGCAGTTGGACGCTTACGGGGCGTTATGCGATGAGCTGGGAGCGCCGGAGGATCTGGTATCGCTGGCATGGCTGCTCGCGAACCCTGCCGTTACGGCACCGATTATCGGGGTGCGTACGCTGGAGCAATTCGAGCGTTCGCTGCGCGCGGTTGAGCTGACGCTTGACGAGTCGACGCTGAAGCGGATCGACGAGATTTTCCCGGGTCCAGGCGGAGACGCGCCGAAAGCCTACGCTTGGTAAAAGTTCCACAAGCGGTAAGCCGTCGGCGCGCCGTATAAAGCCTATTATTGATTAGATCAAAAGATTAAAGAGGACAGGGTCTTTGTTCAGTTCGACGAACTGGAAGCCTTTCTTCTGCATCCGCCCGATAAGCGCCGCGTAGTCCTCGCGCTGCTTGAGCTCAATGCCGACAAGGGCCGGCCCATTGTCTTTATTATGCTTCTTCGTATATTCGAATCGGGTAATGTCGTCATTTGGTCCAAGGACATCATCGAGAAATTCTCGGAGCGCTCCTGCTCGCTGTGGAAAGCTAAGCATGAAATAATGCTTCAGTCCTTCATAGATGAGCGAGCGCTCTTTGATTTCCTGCATCCGGTCGACGTCGTTGTTGCCGCCGCTGATGACGCAAACGACCGTTTTGCCCGCGATTTCATCGCGCAGCATGTCGAGTGCGGCAATCGGCAAAGCGCCCGCAGGCTCCGCAACAATCGCGTTCTCGTTGTACAGATCAAGAAGGGTGGTACAGATCTTGCCCTCCGGAATGGTTCGTACGTCATCGAGAAGCTCACGGCAGATCGAGAAGGTCAGATCGCCGATCCGTTTGACGGCGGCACCGTCCACGAATTTGTCGATATGCTCAAGCGGCGTCACTTCTCCGGCATCCAAGGAGACGCGAAGCGACGGTGCGCCTTCCGGCTCCACGCCGATCACCTTCGTATGAGGGGAAACTGTTTTCACGTAAGAAGCAATGCCGGCTACCAGGCCGCCTCCACCAACCGATGCTAGCACATAGTCCGGCACCGTCTCGGCTGCTTCCATGAGCTCTTGACCAACGGTTCCGTTGCCCGCGATGATCTTTGGATCATCAAACGGATGGATGAAAGCCATGCCGGCGCGTTCGCATTCGGCTACCGCTTCGGCATACGCATCGTCGAACGTATCGCCGGTCAAGATCACTTCGACAAAGTCGCCGCCGAAGAAATTGACTTGATTCACCTTTTGACGAGGCGTCGTGCTTGGCATATAGATTTTGCCTTGTACGCCAAGCGCCTGACAGGAGTATGCCACCCCTTGGGCATGATTGCCTGCGCTTGCGCAGACAACGCCAACGGCAAGACGCTCCGGCGGCAGGGAGCGCATGAGATGGTAAGCGCCGCGGATTTTGAACGAACGGACGATCTGAAGATCCTCGCGCTTCAGGTATACGTTACAGCCATAGCGCTCGGAGAGAACGCGGTTATATTGCAGGGGCGTACGGGTAATGACATCCTTCAGATGCATTTGCGCATGAACGATATCTTCAAGTCCGATCTTGGAGGAATAGGATGATTGGAATTCCATAATATAAAAGTCACCTCGTTAATAGTCGCGATTCGACAAACACTGATGATTCATTATAGCATTATCTTTGTTGTTATGTAGGCGAAAAGGAGGTAGACAAAATGTTCCGCTGGCTGAAATGGCTGATCGTTATCGTGGTGCTGCTTGCTGCCATTGCCGCAGGCGGGGGATTGTGGCTCAAATCCTATGTTGCTCCCGACGAAAAGCTCGATTTATCTTATGATCCGGTCTCCATAAAGGATAAAGCGGTTGAGATGGTTGCGAATCTGAAGCCGGAGATCGTTCTGTCGGAATCGGATGTGAACAATCTGATCAAAAGCCAGCTGCAAAGCAGCCCCGCGTCGCTTCCTCCGGATATGACCTTGGACGGTGCGCGTTTTGAGGTGAACGGCGACAGGCTGATTGCTCATCTGAATATGACTTATCGCGATTTTTTGCCGGTAGGCATGCTTGCTACTTACAAGATGAGCTGGCAGGCGCCGAATCTGACTTTCGAGCCCTTGTCTTTGACCGTGAAGAATTATGATCTGGGGAAGGGCCGGCTTGACCGGATCGTTGTCCCGATTGAGCTTCCCAGCCTGATTGCGATAGGCAATATGGAGTTCCAGCAGGATCAAATTGTGATCAAGCTGCGGCTTCAGCTGTAAGCCTAGCCTCTGTCCGTATGACAGAGGTTTTCTTTTTGCTCCAAAGGGCTATCAATAGGGTGCGGCCATATTGAACTTGCTAGAATTTACCCATATAATTAGAAAAAACGTTACGGTAAGGGATCATATCGTGGACAAAAAAATAGTGGATGTTGCGAAGCGGGCAGGCGTATCCGCCGCTACGGTATCGCGTGTGCTGAACGAGAGCAGTCTAGTATCGGAGAAAACGAAAATAAAGGTTCTCAAAGCAATCGAGGAGATGGATTACCATCCGAATGCGGCAGCCAAGCATCTGCGTTCCCAGCGGACGATGACGCTAGGCATTATCGTTCCGGATATTAACGTCTCTTATTTCTCCGAGATTATAAAAGGAATTGAGAACAAGGCGTATGCGCATAAATATAAAGTGCTCATTTGCGACTCGGATAACCAGATCGAGAAGGAAATGGAGTACTTGGGACTCTTGCCGGACAAGACAGTGGACGGCATGATTCTCGTTACGCCGCGCGTCAGCGACGATACCATCAACGATTACGTGCAGAAGGGTTATGTCATAGGCGTCGTTGGACGGGCAGTCGTACACGAGAATATACTCAGTTGCAAGACGGATAACGTAAAGTTCTCGAATGAGGCGGTGCGGCATCTGGTTGAGCAGGGTCACCAGCAAATTGCCTACATCGGCGGTTATTCCGATTCCCTTGAGAACTATGAGCGGATGGAAGGCTACATGAAGGCTCTTAAGGAAGGGAAGATTCCGTTCCTGCCTACCTTGATAGACAATGGCGACTTCGAGGAGACCGGGGGTTATCAGGCGTTCAGCCGTCTGCTTGAGCGTAATCAATCGTTTACGGCGGTCTATTGCGCGAATGACGAAATGGCGCTTGGGGTGTACCGGGCCTGCCGGGAGAGAGGAATCCGCATTCCGGAGGACATGGCGGTCGTTGGCGTCGACAATAACCGGATTACGGAATATTTGCTGCCGTCCCTCAGCACGGTGGAGCAGCCAAAATACGAGATGGGCGCCCATCTCACCGAGAAGCTGATCGCCCAGATGAACGGAAACGAGCAAAACGCTCAGAAAAAGTACGTGATAGAGTCCAAGCTGATCAAAAGGGAATCATCCAGCTTTAAGCGCTGATAAAGGGAACCGAATAGATGGTAGGAGAACTTTGGCCGGCTGACCAGCCATCGTTCTTGAACGTGGAAGCTGCCATTTGGCAGCTTTTTTTGTTGTCTGGTCAGAGCTGTAACCTTGCGGGGACGCAGACGCCTCGTTAATGGTGGAGCACATTAACTAACTCTAGTTACTTGGTTCGTACGCGTACGTGCCAGCAGGCTGCTGGACCGAACTATATGCTGCCCAAAGTGCAGTGTATATGCTCATTTCGGGCAGCATGGGCGAAATATGCTGCTCAGAATGCAGGATAATGCGCCTAAATGGGCTCGTTGGAGCTGCTTTTATCTGATATCCTGCATTCCGTGCAGGATATATCGAGCTACCTGCTGTAATTCCACCAATATGGTGCATTTCATGCAACGTAAGCGTGCGGCGGCACTTCAACTAACTCTAGTTACTTGGTTAAATGGCGCATCAAATGCTGCCGAGCAGGCTAATTATGCTGGGCGCATGCATTTCCACGTACTGCGTGCTGTATCAGGAGTGACATGCGCTAGAATGCGTTGCGAAATGTAATCGAAACGCAAAAACCAGCGAAACTTAGGCTTATTTTCAGAAAACGAGCGGATTTCCTCTCTACTTTGTTATCGATTTCACAAAGATTTGATTTACGTCATCATCCACGAAAACAAGAGAAAGCCCATAACTACGCGGTTTATGTGGGTTTTCGAAAAAAAACCGGATAAACTTTGAAAAATGTTATTGAAATCGATTTCAGCACGTGCTAATATCGGTGTATAAAAGTCAGGCAAAAAGAAAGTGATGCAATGAACGAGAGTAAGATCATTGACGTAGCGAATCGCGCAAAAGTGTCCGTAGCCACGGTTTCAAGAGTGTTGAATCGAAGCGAGCTAGTAAGCGAGAAAACGAAGAAGCGGGTGCTCGAGGCCATCCAGGAGATGAATTACACGCCAAATGCCATGGCCAAGAACCTGCGGTCCAGGAAAACAATGAAGATTGGCGTTGTTGTCGCGGACATCGAAGTTTCTTATTTCGCGGAGATCATTAAAGGCATCGAGAATATGGCAAACTCTCTCGATTACAACGTCATTATCTGCGATGCGCAGAACAAGAAGCAGAAGGAGCTCGAATATGTTTCCCTGCTGCAGAACAGAACCGTTGACGGCATGATCTTCGTTACCCCCGAAATGACCAACAAGGAGCTTATCGCTCTGGTGGAGGATGGCTACAGTGTAGGCGTAATCGGGAGAAATATCGACCACGAACAAATTCCTTGCGCCTTCACCGATAACGTGAAGATCGCCAGGGACGTTGTGAATCATCTAATCGGGCAGGGGCATGAGAAGATCGCGTTCCTGAGCGGATACGCGGATGCCATCGACAGCTACGAACGTCTTGAGGGTTACATGAAAGCGCTTCGAGACGCAGGGATGCCCTTCGTGCCGGATCTCATCGATAACGGAGATTTCAATGAAGACGGCGGTTACCTCAGCTTTATGAGGCTGCGCGAGAAGAACGATGACTTTACCGCGATTTTTACCGCTAACGACGAGATGGCCTTAGGCGTGTACAAAGCCTGCAAGCAATTATCCATACAGGTGCCGCAGCAGCTAGCGATTGTAGGCGTCGATAATATCAGGCTTACGAAGTACATTGTGCCTCGTCTCAGCACGGTTGATCAGCCCAAATACACGATGGGGGCGCTGCTTACGGAGAAGCTGATTGACCAGATGAACAACAATGAATTCAAGGACAAACGGACCTTCAAGGTCGAGTCCAAGCTGCTGATCCGGGAATCATCCATGTTCGACAGAAATCCCGTGAAGAGCAGCCAAGCATCGCAGTAAGGCCTCTTTTTTTGCAGAGGAAAGAAATCGATTACATTTTTAATTCATTCAGCTTATTTTGAAGTCACGGAGGAATGCCGGTATGAAAGGTTTTTTCCAGGAGCTCGTACGGAATCGAATTTTGTTCCTCATGATTGCGCCTGCCTTGTTATTCTTTATTGTCTTTGCCTACGTTCCGATGGTGGGGGTCTACTACGCGTTCACCCGGTTCAGCTTTGACGGCGGGTTGTTCGGGGGAGAGTTCATCGGATTCAAGAACTTCGAATTCCTGTTCAACTCGGGGGTATTGTGGAATCTGACGAAAAATACGGTGCTCTACAACATCGCCTTCATTATTATCAGCAACGTCCTGCAGCTGGCTTGCGCGATTTTCCTAAGCGAGCTGCCGGGCAAATGGTTCAAGAAATCGACGCAGTCCATCATGTTCCTGCCGTTCTTCGTTTCGTTCGTCCTTGTAGGCGCTTTCGTATTTAACCTTTTCTCGAATGCGGGCGTTGTGAACACGATGCTGACGTCGCTTGGTTTGCAGCCTTACGACTTCTACCTGCATACGGCGCCTTGGAAATACATCATTGTCTTCTTCCATGTATGGAAAGGGCTTGGCTACGGTACGGTTATCTATCTGGCGGCGATTATGAGCGTCAGCGATGAGTACCACGAAGCAGCCAAGATCGACGGAGCAAACATCTTCAAGCGGGTTAGGCATATTACGCTTCCGCTGCTTGTGCCAACGTTTATCCTGCTGATCCTGCTCAGCCTCGGCGGCATTCTGAAAGGCCAGTTCGATCTGTTCTACCAGATCATCGGCAACAACGGCATGCTTTACAACTCGACGGACATTATCGATACGTACGTATACCGCTCGCTTGCGGTTAACTTCGATATCGGTATGGGTACGGCAGCCGGTCTTTATCAATCGCTCTTTGGCTTCGTGTTAATTATCTTGGTTAACTATATCATTCGGAAAGTGCAGAAGGACTACGCACTGTTCTAAGGAGGGAATCGACATGAAAATTAAAATGGAAAGAGCAACAATCGTTTTTAACATCATTGGTTACGTGTTGATCACCATCCTGACCGTGCTGTGCCTGCTGCCATTCCTGCTTATCGTCTCCGGCTCGTTTACGCCGGAGATCCAGATTATATCGAAAGGCTTCAGCCTTATTCCGGAGACCTTCTCCCTGGATGCTTACAAAGCCGCTTTCAGTAATCCGAAGCAAATTTTTGACGGCTACAAAGTAACGATCTTTATTACGGTTGTGGGTACGGCAGTTGGCTTGTTCCTGACTTCCATGGCGGGCTTCGTTCTGTCCCGCAAAGATTTCAAGTACCGCGATCAGCTGTCGTTCTTCATCTACTTCACGACGCTGTTCAGCGGCGGCCTGATTCCTTGGTACATCCTCATTACGAAGCACCTTGATTTGAAAGATACCTATATGGCGCTTATCGTGCCGTCGCTCCTGAGCGCATGGAACATCATCCTCATGAAAAACTTCATGAAGTCGATTCCGGATTCCATCGTTGAATCGGCCAAGATTGACGGCGCGGGCGAGTTTACGATTTATCTGAGACTGATCCTGCCGCTTTCCGGTCCCGGTCTTGCAACCATCGGCTTGTTTATGGCGCTTGGTTACTGGAACGACTGGTTCATGGCGAATCTGTTCATTACAAGCGAATCCCATTATCCGCTGCAGTTCCTGCTGTACAAGATTCTCGCAAGCGCAGCCGTCCTGAAGACAAACGTGGCAGGCAACCTGTCTCCTACGTTCCAGCCTCCGGCCGAGACGCTCAAGATGGCCGCAGCCGTTATCGCGACCGGTCCTATCGTATTCTTGTACCCGTTCGTTCAGCGCTTCTTCGTCAAAGGGCTGACGATCGGCGCCGTGAAAGGTTAGAACCGGCCTCAAGGCCGGCTAACATATAGGTTCACTAAATAAAAGGAGGAGTCATCAAGCATGAAAAGAAAGATAAAAACAATGGGCACTGTGCTCGTTTCGACGGCTATTATGGCAAGTATGCTTGCAGCCTGCGGTTCCGACAACAATAACAATTCGAACAAATCTTCGAATGCAAGCGCGAATCCGGGTACGGAAGCAAGCTCGAACACAGGCACGGATGCAAAAACTCCGGACACTTCGAAAAAGGTTCAATTGACTTGGTACCTGCTCGGCGATCCGGCTCCGGATCAGGAGAAGGTTGTTGCGGAATGGAACAAAATGCTTGAGAAAGACTTGAATACGACCGTTAAGCTGAACTTCACGACGTGGACGGACTGGCAGACCAAATATAACCTGCTGCTTGCTTCCGGCGAGAAAGTGGATATGATCTTCGCCTCCTCATGGGCGGACTTTTATAAATTCGCAAACCAAGGCGCCTTTATGCCTCTGAACGACCTCTTGCCAACATACGCTCCTACAACTTGGAGCAGCGTATCGGAGCAGGACTGGAAAGAAGCTACCGTTAACGACAAAATCTACGCGGTTCCCGCCACTTATCCGGAATACACGCCGGACGGCCTTGTGTACCGTGACGACTGGAGACAAGAGCTTGGTCTTCCAGAGATCAAGGACGTTGACTCCATCGAGGCTTACCTGGAAGGCGTGAAGAAAGCCAAAGGTATCACGCCGATTAACGGCAAAGCTTACAACGAAGTATTCACGATGTTCAAAGCATTCGAAGGCTACCAGCAAATCGGCGGCGACAGCGGCGTAATCGTAGCGAAATCGTACGACACTCCGCGCGACATCGTAGCTTATCCGTTCACTCCGGAGTTTGAGCAATGGGTGAAGAAGATGAAGACTTGGTCGGAGAAGGGCTTCTGGAAATCCGATACTCTGTCTGATCAAAAAGAAGCCGGCGACGCAATCAAAACCGGTCAAGGTGCTGTGTACTGGCGTAATGCTCCAGGCGCAGGCGGCTTCATCACGGGTATGGAAAAATCCAATCCGGATATCAAGCTTGGCTACTTCCCGTTCAGCCGTTTCCACAACCTGACTGTACCTACGCTGTCGGTTAACAATGCAATGGCTATTCCAAAGAGCGCGCCTAACGCAGAGCGTTCCCTGATGGTTCTCGACAAGCTGCGCAGCGATCCGAAGTACTATGATCTCATGAGCTACGGTCTTGAAGGCACGGACTACTCGATGGATGCAGACGGCAAGCATATCGTTACGCCTCCTGCAGGCGTAGATGCAAAAGACTTCAAAGGCTATGGTATCGCAAGCTGGGGCTACCGCGTGGAATCGATGGAACGCGTGAAGCAAGCCGGCGGCTGGGAAGGCTTCGACGCTCTGCTTGAAGAGTTCAAATCGCAAAGCAAACCAAACATCTTCGCGCAAGTTATCATGGACTATGCTCCTGTGAAATCGCAGCAAGCAGCCGTTAACTCGGTTATTCAGCAATACGGCATGCCTCTGATGATGGGTCTTGTTCCAGACGTGGATAAGGCGCTCGCGACTTACCGCAAGCAGCTGGAAGCAGCCGGCGTGAACGATGTACTGAAATACGTGCAAGAGCAAGCGAATAAATCGTTTGACGCGCAAGGAATAAAATAATAGGTTTTGCATGACCAAGGGGGATGTGTGACCTGTGCGTAAGGGATCGGCGTACGCATTCGTCCTCATCCTCCTTTTTTATTTCACTTCATTAAAGAGAGACAGGAGAGACATCATGCTGAAGACAACCTTAACGCTGGAAAAAGTAAACGGTGTAAATGTTCCGTTTCAGAACGGTATTCCGGTACCTTCCTTCGAGCCTCAGACAAGAGGCAAGATCACGCTGAACGGCGAGTGGCAGAAGCGCCGCCTGTCGATGGATCACGATTTCTCGATGGCGGACCGCAGCGAGAGCTGGCTGAAGGAGCTGGAGAGCCGGGAAGGGGATTACGTGCGCGGTACAACGTCCGAGCTGTGGCAGCCGCATACGGTTCCTTCGCCGGAGAACAAGCTGACCGGCTTGCCTGAAGCGAATGCGGCGGAAACGTATGAGGACGGTGTCTGGTACCGCAGGGCATTCACGATTGCAAGCAAAAATGAAGGTTATGCTTACACGCTCAAATCGCTTGGCATCAGCTATGTAGCGGATATTTGGATCAACGGGGAATGGGTGGGCTGCCATGAGGGCGGATTTACTCCGTTTGCCTTTGATCTAACGGCCTATTTGCGCACGGGAGACAATGAGATCCGCATCCGAGTCGATAACCCGCCATGGGGAAGCCGGAAGGATACGATTCCGGCCGTAACGGGAACGGATTTCTTCAATTATACGGGCATTATTCATGATCTCTATATTGAAATCACTCCACAGGCCGCGATCGTCCGGGCGGATATCGTTCCGATGGATGTGAGCGGCAGGCTGGACGTGAAGGTTGTGCTGCATAACCGTGGCAATGATGCGGTTCAAGTAGGGCTGGAAGGCAGTCTGCTGGAGGCAGACCCGGAAGCGCCTAACTTCCTGCAATCCCCGCTGGCTTCCTCGCTTATTGGCGTGCCTGCCGTTACGGATAAACCGATGCGCACGGAACTCGCCTTGCAGCCGGATGAAGTGAAGGTTGTGCAATTCGAAGTGACTGTACGGGATCCTAAGCTGTGGTCGGTCTGGCAGCCGTATTTGTATGTCGCAACCTTCAGGCTGACAGCGGCAGGATCCGCGACTCTGGCGCAGGACTCGTTCAGCACGCAATTCGGCATTCGGACGGTTCGGACGGATAAAACCCGAATTCTGCTCAATGAGCAATCCGTCTTTATGGCCGGCATTGCCCGTCACGAGGAATGGCCGGATACCGGACGCACGGCGGCTTGGGACCGGATTCGCACGGATCTCGAGCAGATCCGCGCTCTGAACGTGAATATGGTTAGAACCGGACATTATCCGAACCATGTGTACACGTATCTGCTGCTTGACCGGATGGGCTTTATGGCGATGAGCGAGATTCCGCTCTGGCAGTTCGAGACCGAGCATTACGAGGCGCAGGATGAGAAGCGTCTTGCCGATCAAATGTGGCGCGAGATGGTGTTCTCGCAGTATAACCGTCCGTCCGTGCTTATGTGGAGTACGCAAAACGAATCCAAGGACGTATGGCTTCGCCTCGCTTACAACGAACGTCTTGTCCGTGACTTAAGAGAGAATTACAACGATGGCCGGCTTCTGACGCAAAGCTCTGCCGCCGACCAGCCGGGTCCGCATGATCCGTCGATGGCACCGCTGGATGTAGCCGCCTGGACGATGTACTTTGGCATATTCCATGGCGGGACGTATTACGAAGGGACGCGGCAGTTCCTGGAGGAAGCAAACCGCATCTTCCCGGATAAACCCATTCTTAATACCGAGTTCGGCCATTGGTCCTCCGGCGGCATGGAAGGCGAGCAGGTCCTTACTTATGAAGAAACGCTTCGCGCCTTGATGGAGAAGGGGACCTTGAATGCGGAGGGAGAGGACAATCCGGACGGCTATGTAGCCGGCATCGACTTCTGGATTATGTACGACTGGTACGTGAACCACAACAACTGGATCGATACGTTTGGCATTATCCATATGGACCGCGGCACGGAGAAGCCGGTTGCACCGCTCATCCGCCGCGATTACGGCGCAATTACCCGTCATAAAGGCGGCATGGGCCAAAAGCTGGAGGGAGCGGCGAATGAGAAGGTTTAGCACCGTTATGCTTCCCGTCTTGCTGGTAGCCTTGCTGGTCACGGCCTGCAGCGGTGGCCATTCGGGCAGCTCAAGCTCTGCTGGCGGGCAGGTTCAGGTGTGGCTGACGACTCCCGACAAGAGCAAGCTGCTGCAGCAGGAGGAAAGCTTGAAGCTGACGAAGGCCAAGGATTCCGAAGAGAATGTCATTATGATCGATGACAGCAAGGTCTATCAGCAAATGGATGGCTTTGGCGCTTCCTTGACGGATTCCTCGGCTTGGCTGATTGCCAATAAGCTGAACGATTCGCAGCGGGAAGAGCTGATGAACAAGCTGTTCGACCATGAGAAGGGAATTGGCATCAGCTATATGCGCGTGCCGCTTGGGGCATCGGATTTCGCCGTGAAGAACTATACCTTCGACGATATGCCTTCCGGTCAAAGCGATCCGGAGCTGAATAATTTCTCGATCGATCACGATAAGGAGTACATCATTCCGACGCTTCAACAGGCGCTTAAGATCAACCCGGATCTGAAGCTGATGGGTAGCCCGTGGAGCGCTCCGGGCTGGATGAAGACAACCGATTCCGTGATCGGGGGCAGCCTGAAGCCGGATGCTTATGAGCCGTTTGCGAATTATTTTGTCAAAATGATTCAGGGCTACGAAGCGGAAGGCTTACCTTTTGACGCGATCACGCTTCAGAACGAGCCGCATTATACGCCGGAGGATTATCCGGGCATGCGGATGGAGCCGGTCGAGCAGGCCGAACTGATCAAGAACTTTGTTGGTCCTGCTTTTGAGAAGAACAACATCAAGTCCAAGATCGTCGTTTGGGATCATAACTGGGATGAGCCGTATTATCCGCTGACCATTCTGAACGATCCGGATGCCTCGAAATACGTAGACGGAACAGCTTTCCACGGCTATGCCGGCGAGGTTGGCAATCAGGCGCAGGTGCATGACGCGCATCCGGACAAAAATCTCTATTTCACCGAAAGCAGCGGCGGGGCTTGGTCAACGGACTTCGGCGGCAACCTGAAATGGGATATGGAGAACCTGATCATCGGCGCAACCCGCAACTGGTCGAAGGTAGTCTTGAAATGGAATCTTGCGCTCGACGAGAATTATGGGCCAACAATCGGCGGCTGCAAGGATTGCATGGGCATCGTAACGATTAATCAGGGCTCCGGCGATGTGACGTTTAATTCGGAATACTATTCGTTCGGCCATGCGAGTAAATTCGTGAAATCCGGTGCATACCGGATTGAATCCGGCGAGTCGGTAAGCGGGGAGATCGAGCAGGTCGCCTTCAAAAATCCGGACGGCAGCATCGTACTGGTTGCGCTCAATGCGGCAAGCGAAGACAAAGAATTGAAAGTTAAGCTCGGCGGCAAATCGTTTGCTTACACGATGCCGGCAGGCGCGGTAGCTACGTTTGTATGGCCGGGAACGGCTAATAGCAAATAACAATACAAAGTGGGATAGAGGAGGAGACGCAAGTGTCTGCAATACTCAAAACGGCAGTATCGACAAAAGAAGTTGAAGCGTGGCTCAGCTCGGAATTGACCCCGGGGAACACCCGCTGGTTTGAAGGGCCAACGAACCCGGCCTATGCGTTAAGCGGCCAGCCGAAGCTGGCATTAACCGCTCCTTCCGTCTCGGATCAAACGACGATTCTAGTTACGCCTGCACATACGTACCAACAGATGCTGGGTATCGGGACTTCGGTGGAAGAGACAACGATCAACAATCTATTGAAGATGGAAGCTGCTTCGCAGGCGAGCTTTATTCAGCAGCTGGCGGACAAGGAGCAGGGTCTGGGCTTTAATCTGTTCCGGATTACAATCGGGACCTCGGATTTCACCGCGCAGCCGTTCTATACGTATAACGATCTTCCCGAGGGAGAGACCGATTTCGAGCTGAAGCATTTCAGCGTGCAGAAGGATATCGATCTGTCGATCTTCGAAACGGTACAGAGACTGCTAAAGGCCGTGCCGGATGCAAAAATTTTCGCTTCGCCTTGGAGCCCGCCGGCCTGGATGAAGACTAACGGCGATCTGAAGCGGGGAAGCCTGAAGGAAGGCGCCGAGTACACGGAAGCGCTGGCGAGATATTACCGCCTGGCTATTCAGGCATACGGGGAGCATGGCATTCCGGTCTGCGCGATGACGCTGCAAAACGAGCCGCTGCTCGAAACCGACTATCCAAGCTGCTACATGTCGCCTGAACGTCAGCGCGAGCTGGCGATTGCCCTGAAGCGCGAGTTCGAGGAGCATGGTCTGGCAACGGAGCTATGGATCTTTGATCATAACTTTGCGGATGCGATGGGTTATGTCACGCCTATACTGAATGATTCGGAAGGCTATGCGGCGGTTGACGGCATCGCGCTCCATGACTATGACGGTTCGCCGGAAGCGATGAGCGAGATTCATGCGGCTTATCCAGAGAAGCCGATTTATCTGACGGAGCGTTCCCTGTGGGGAACGGCCGGCGCAGACCGGATGGCGCAATATTTCCGCAACTATGCGTGCAGCTATAACGCTTGGGTAACGATGCTCGACAGCAAGATCGGCACGCATCAATGGCTGGGGCAGCCCGGCCCAACGATGCTTGTGCAGGATGCGCATGAGCCAAGCCGGTTCTGGCGTACGCCGGAGTTTAACCTGCTTGCGCAATATTCCCGCTTTGTCGAGCGCGGCGCTTACCGGATCGGCAGCACTTGCGGGTCGCCGGAGACGGTAACCAATGTGGCGTTCCGCAATCCGGACGGCAAGCTTGTTATGGTCGTTATCAATCAGACGGAAGTGGAACAGCCGTTCCGCGTGCTTTGCGACGGCAAGCAGTTCGTTGCGACGCTTCCCGCCGGAACCGTCGGCACGTACCGCTGGTAGGAATATAGAAGAGGCTGTCTCCCATTCATGGAGACAGCCTTTTTTCTTATCTTATTTTCGGGGTACTTGTGCCAGAGCGTTCGACGCCCGCCGGCTGCAACCGGCGGGCGTTTTTATGTGATGGGGGAGGCGGGCTGCGTTGCACGTTTTACAGCATAATCGGCCCTAAACGCCTGTTTGTCCGTTTATGCTGCACGATCTGCAGGATATTTCGCTTAGATAGGCTCATTCCGATGCCAAAAAGGGATATTTACTGCATTTCGTGCAACGTAGAACGCAGAATCGGCTTAAAGGAGTGCAATATACTGCATAATGTGCAAGGTAGTGACAAGCCGGTCTGACAAGTTGAACGGAAAATTTGTCAGCAAGACTAATATTTTGGCGGGAGCAGGCATACCTTGTAACATTACGCACAACATTTGCGAGCGAGAGCAGTCATGTCGGTATGGCATGGCTGCTACTGGTGTCGAATTTCACGCCGCTGACCATGCAATCCAAAGCTTTAGAAGAAGGCGAAGGATTAAGGACTTAGGTACGGTTGACAGTGCTATTGAGAATGGTTATCATGTATGTAACGAAACTGATAATCATTATCATTAATAGGATGGGCAGTAGTTGCATACGCACCACCGGGCAAAGGTCCGGGCTTCGCGCAAAGGGAGGTTCTAACGTTGGGTTTATTGTACGAAATGGTCTTGAAGAAGAGAAAGCAAATACATCCAGTCCGTCAGACGGAAAGCGAAGAACGGGAATCAAAGCCGTGGCAGGTCGAGTCCATCATCATTCATAAGGCAGATGAACGGAAAGAACACAACAAGTAAGCCTGCGCGGGCAGGCCTTACATAGCATTGGAGCTGAAAAATGTGAAGGAAAGTCGGTTTAATCAGAATGGTCAGCCGGGGGATACGGCGGATCAGATCAGTCACGAAGGCAAGCCGTGGAACTGGATGCTGTTCCCTTTTTCGTCGGTGCGGGTTAGCCAAGATTCGATCATAGCCGCGTCGGTCGGTTACGGCGTATACGAGATTGACGAGTCCGGAGAGTGGACGAAGCTGGCGGCGGGGCTGCCGCCTCAGGCAAGCGTGAACCGGCTTCAGCTGCAGAGCGGTATTTTGCATGCTTGCACGAGCGAAGGGTTATTCCTGTACGAGGACGAGGAGTGGGTGGACACGGGACTTGCTGTCCCATGCTCCCAATACCGCATCCTGGGCGGAACCGGCTATGCGGCGACCGAATACGGGCTGTGGTCGGAAGTGCGAGGCGAATGGCAAAAGTTTGCCTGCCCGGGCAAAAAGGTATTCGACTTCATGAACCTTCCCCAATATCTCGTTGTTGGCCATGAGAGCGGAATTGCGCTGTATGACCGGTTTATGGACGAATGGGCCGAGTTCGAGCTGAACCGGGCAGTCACAAGCCTTTCGGTATTCCGGGGGCATCTGATTGGAGCAAGCGAGAAGGGAGAGCTGCTGGTCGGGGATAAAAGGGGCCTGTTCGATCGGGTCCGCTTCAGCGGCAAGTTTATTTTCTCCGTTGTATCGATTGGCATTGATACCTACTTGTGCACGGATCATGGTCTGTTCCGGCTCAGCATGATTCAGAACCGGTTCGCGCTTTTGTCCGTAAAGCTTGGCTTTCCGGTAACGGACGTAGAGCTGCGGGATGGCAGATTGTACATGGCGACCTTATTTCAAGGCATTCAATATTTAGATATCTAAGCGGGCTGATGTTCCTTCTAAGGAGAGCAGCTGCATTTTTCGCACATTATTCAGGAGGTCTTCATGAAGGTCATTGTGGCGTATGCAAGTTTGACGGGAAATACGGAGGAGATGGCGGAAGCCATTGCCGCCGGCGCAAGGGAAGCAGGCGCGGAGGTTGTCGTAAGGGATGCATATGATGCGGATGCTTCCGAGCTGGACCAGTATGAGGGCATTGCGATTGGCGCCTATACTTGGGGAGACGGTGAGCTGCCCGATGAATTCATAGATTTTTACGAAGCGTTAAGCAATCTAGATTTAAGCGGACGCAAGGCCGTTGTATTTGGCTCCGGGGATTCTTCGTACCCGATCTTCTGCGGGGCGGTGGATACGATTGAAGCGAAGCTGAGGGAGATTGGCGCGGAGCTGGTGCTGCCTGGCCTGAAGGTTGAATTCGATCCGTCCAAGGATCAGATGATCGAGTGCAAGGCGGCAGGCTGGCTGATTGCCGGATCAGTGCCTGCCGTTAAATAGAGCGATGAAGTTCCGGGGAGGTGGCCGGCTGTGGAAGCTGCGGCAAAGGGGACGGTAATTGAGGATTATAAGCTGGAGGAGCTCCTGAGATGTCCGTACCGGTATGCCAAGCGGCAGGGAGCTGCTCCATCGGCTAAGGCGGAGGTCAATTGGGTGCAGCTTGCCCAGGTGGCCGTCAGCCAAGTGGTGAACGCTTTTTTTATGACGCCCGAGGGAGAACGGTCTCATTTCTCTATCCCTGACACGCTCGATCGTTGGTGGACCAACAAGTTAGCGAAATTCGAGTCTCCGGAGCATTATTGGTTGATCAGGCAGCGATTAATTGACGGCCTGCATTCCTTATTAGCAAGCGAACAATCCACTACTCCGATCATTCTGTTCGAGCAGCATCGGGTTTTTGTGCCGGAGCTCCGGGTGGAGCTGATGCAAATTTTTCAGGCGGTGCTTAAAAGCGATAACGGTCATCCATCCGATTACATCGTGCGCAAATACCTCGTTGACGAGGAAGAAGAGATCATCGCTTTGTTCCAGCATCTGACGGCGGTTTTTTGCTCAAGCGCCTTCGGGCGGCTGCCGTATCGGATTGAAGTGCTGTCGGTCTTAAGCGGCAATCGGCTTATCGTGTATCCCGATAAGAAGTCGCTTGAAAAGTCGCTGGATTATATGAAGCTGGCGGTAAGCTTTATGCCGGAAGCATCTTCTGCGGCAGGGCGGCTGCGCAACTCGAAAGGGTCCGCGGAATGCCGCCGCTGCCCGTTTCTCGGAGAATGCCTGAGCCCGGTTGAGGAATCGGCCGAAGCTATTATGATGTAACCGGAAAGCCCTATTCTTCTATTAGAAGAATAGGGCTTTTTTTTCATAGACGGGATCTGTCGAAGTTTGTAGACAAATGCCTATGATTTCGGTAACATGGCAATAGCTTTTATGAAGTTTTTGCATACATACACACCATTGAGACAACAAGGAGAGGTTTATTGTGTCGGAGGAATTGCTGCTGACCTTTCGGTCGCCGCCGCTGCCGTTTTTCATAGAATCGAATCGGAGAACCTATCAAGCGGGGGAAGAGCATCCGAACCGGACGAATCTGGGCGTATTCGATCTGCTGTTCGTTCAGCAGGGGGCGCTCTATATCGCGGAGGAGGGCAACCGTTGGACCCTTCAAGCCGGGGATGTGCTTATTTTGCGGCCGGATCGTTGGCATCACTCTTTTAAGCCTTGCCAAGAGGAGACCGTTTTTGACTGGGTGCATTTCCAGACGGTTGGAGCTTGGGAGGAAACGGAGGCAAGCCAAGGCTCGCTGCGCGGGGATTATTACACGTATGCCATTCGCCTGCCGAAAAAAATGCATTTATCGTTCCCGGACGAAGCGAAGCTTCTGTTCTCCCAGCTGCATGAAGCGGCGCAAAGCTCCTCGCATGGCGCCTTCTGGGAACGCCAGCAGCGTTTTCTCCATTTGCTGCAGATGCTTGACGAGGGCTGGCGCTCGGATGCGGCGAAGGCCGGGGTATCGGTTGCGGAACGCGCTGCCGCTTATTTGAAAATGAATTACCGCAGCGTCATTACGAATACGATGCTGAGCGAAGCGCTTCAGCTGCATACGAACTACATTACCCGCTGCATGACCGAGGTGTTCGGCTGCACGCCGCAGCAATATTTGCTGTATTACCGTCTCGACCAGGCGAAGCTGCTGCTGATCAAGACGGACTGGCCGATCGCGAGAGTGGCGGAGGAGACGGGATTCCGTCAGACGCCGCATTTTTCCAGGCTTTTTGCCGCGCAGACCGGCATGCCGCCGCTTAAATTCCGCAAACGATTCACGAATTAATGGAAAGGAACGCATAATCATCCTGCGCTTTTGAGAATACTTGGTGAGAAAACCTCTATAGAGGCTTCTCGAAGATGAGCGACCTCGTTTATGGGTAGGTTTTATCGCCAAATCGAATGCCAGTTTTTCAACTGACATTATGTCTATTGTGGTTAAAAAGCGCTGGGGGTTATTGCACATGATTGAACGTTATTCCATTACCGCGGATGTTGGAGATATGATTGAGGCTTTTAAGGTGGAGCAGTTGATTAACTGCTACACGAACCGGTTTAATGTAGCGCCGACGCAGACGGTGTCCATCGTGATGAACGATCGCTGGGGACTCCGGACGATGCATGACGCCAGATGGGGACTGTTCCCGTTCTGGGCAAAAGATTCCGTTAACGCGGACAGCTCGATGCTGTCGAACAAGCCTTTTCTCGAGCGGATGCTGCGCAAGCAGCGCTGCGTTGTGCCTTGCAGCGGATTTTTCGGCTGGCAGAAGGGACAGAAGGAGAAGGATTCGCGGGCGATGCATATCGTGGTGCCGAACCGCAGAGTGTTCGGGATTGCCGGCTTCTTCGACGTATGGCGGAATTACAGCGGGCAAGAGGTGCGCGCTTTTACGATGATAACCGCTCCCGCCACCGGGACGATGTCGCAATGGCAGCCTAACGTGCCGGTCATTATGGACGAAGAGGGGATGGAGGATTGGCTGAATCCCCGCATCTCGGACTTCCGCTCGCTGCGCAAGCATCTGGAGCCGATGGACAGCTACCGCATGAGAGCTTATCCGGTCACCAACGCGGTGAACGACGAAGCTTACGAATCTCCGGACTGCGTCCGGGAGATCCGCCCGGATTTTGCTTTGAAATGATTGAAAGGGACTAACCCCGCAAGCTCTGCTTGCGGGGTTAGTCTTTTTTTGGGCGGCCGGCGGTGCTCGCCGGGCGACTGGGTAAGGGCGGGTAGACTGGGCTAGCAAGCGCAGCCCGGTCAGAAAAAGCAGGTCGAGGGGGCGGGAGCCCCGAAAAGTTCGGGAGCCCCGAAAAGTTCGGGTGCCTGGGAGCCAGGTAAGCTCCGGGAGCCTAGAACCCCGGAACCCCGGAACCCCGGAACCCCGGAACCCCGGAACCCCGGAACCCCGGAACCCCGGA
>NZ_BILY01000057.1 GCF_004000805.1 Paenibacillus glycanilyticus NBRC 16618 | reverse complement strand
GGTTGCTCGCCAGAGCCGTCGCTTGGCTGCTCGCCAGAGCCGTCGCCTGGCTGCTCGCCAGAGCCGTCGCCTGGCTGCTCGCCAGAGCCGTCGCCTGGTTGCTCGCCAGAGCCGTCGCCTGGCTGCTCGCCAGAGCCGTCGCCTGGCTGCTCGCCAGAACCGTCGCCTGGTTGCTCGCCAGAGCCGTCGCCTGGTTGCTCGCCTCCGTTGTTCTCACCATTGTTGTCACTCGGCTGCGGAGTTGACGGAGTCGGCGTATACACCGGAGTTGGAGTCGGTGTAGGCGTCGGAGTTGGTGTAGCCGGCGGTACATATTGCTGCTTGGCTTCATACGCGCCTGTCAGAAGCAGGTCGCGCGTTGCATTGGCTTGTCCGCCGAACTTTCCGTCTGCGCCGTTACTCAGCACCTTTAATTCGAGGGCTAACGCAACATAACCTTGTGCCCAATCCGATACGGTCGTATCCGATCCCGTTTTTGTTTTAGCGTCAGCGTTTTTGCCAAGAACTCTAACCAGGAAGGTTGCCAGCTGCTCTTTGGTCACTTTGCCCGCAGGGTCGTAAACGCCAGCTCCGTACCCCTCCGTTACGCCCGCTGATTTAAGCGCTTCGATGTATGGCAGAGCGTAGCCGTTGGCCGCGTCATCGGCCTTTACGTCCTTGAAGCTGGACGTCTTCAGCGATTCGTCCGTTTTGAGCCCCATAATAAGCGAGGCTACCTTCGCGAACTGGGCACGGTTCATTTCCTCCTTCAGACCAAAGGTGGTGTCGGAAACGCCGTCGAAGATTCCCGCGCTGATCATGGCGTCAAACTTGGCTTTTGTTGCCGCGTCCAGGTCCTTCAAGTCCGTGAAATCAGCGGAGGTCTTACTGTTGGCAAAGCTTAAAGAAGCGTATGAGCAGAGAAGTATAACTAAAGCAATGCCTGCGATTTTCTTTTTCATCATTATCATTCCTTCCCCTTAGAATGCAATCCCTGCCGTTTAGACAATCCATTGCAAAACCCCGTCTTCCAGGTTCATACTGTTTATATCGGAATTCATTTGTATTTCTTGGATAGGAGAGGAAGTCAATTTTGAAAAAATATGAGGCGAAATGCCTACTAGAGGCGCGAAATGAGCTGGGGGAAGGCCCGGTATGGGATGAGCGGCTTCAGGAATTGCTCTGGGTCGATATAGAAGGCCGTCAATTACACCGTTACCGTCCAAACGACGGAAGAAAGCTCCAGATCCAGACGGAGAAAATGATCAGCGCGGCGGTTCCGGCAGAGGATGGCACCTGGTTAATCGCGCTGGCGGACGGCTTTTACCGGTTGAATCTGGAGTCAGGCGATATATCCTTGATTGCCCGCACGGAGGAAGAGACGGCGACGAACCGGCTGAATGACGGCAAATGCGATCCGGCGGGCCGGTTGTGGGCAGGAACCATGATCTCCACGAGGAAACGGAACGGTCATCTCTACGTTCTGGAGGACGGCAAGTTATCGAAGCGGTTAAGCGGGATTGGCTGCTCCAACGGGCTGGCGTGGACGGCGGACGGAACGGTCATGTACTACATAGATACCTTCGAGAATGAGGTATACGCCTTTGATTACGACGCTGCCAGCGGACAGATCGCTAATCGGCGGATTGTGATCAGATTCCCGGAGGGGGAAGGCAGTCCGGATGGCATGAGCATCGATTCGGAAGGGATGCTGTGGATTGGACATTGGGGAGGGTGGCAGATCGGGAGATGGAACCCCTTAACCGGCGAAAAACTCGCCACGATCCCAATTCCCGTCCGGAATGTCACTTCCTGCGCCTTTGGCGGCGAGAATTTGGACGAGCTGTACATTACGACAGCTAGAATCGGCAATGACGAGGAGCAGCTTATGGAACAGCCTCTCGCCGGAGCTATTTTCCGCGTGAAGCTGGATGTTAAGGGATTGCCCGTGCAGCGGGCGAGAGGTTAACGCTGGAGAAAGGCATTACAATAGATAAAAAGCCGGGAGACTCCGATAAGGAGGCCTCCCGGCTTTTTTAACTCAATAGATTCGCATGGTTATAAGCGATTCCGCAGGAGCACCGGCTGGTGCCGAACATCGCGTTGTACGAAGGCGGGAATTCCGTGTTAATCCGTATGACCTGCTCGGCGAACTCTTCGGAGCTCTTCGGTACCGGACTAAGCGAATCGGCCTTTGCCTGCGTATCGATATGCGCGCCTGGCGGAACAAATCGGTTAGCCGGGATCCTTACCCCGTTTGTCACAATCGCGTCCATCGAGACATAAGAGCCGCGTCCCACCTCCGCATTAAAGACAATCGCCTTGAAGCTTACGAACACATCATCCTCGATCAGGCAAGGACCGTGGATAATAGCCCCGTGCGCAACGGAGACTCTTTTGCCAATAAAGATGGAGTAGCTTTTACCGCACACTTCAATGCTTTGATTAGCCAATCCGTGCAAAATAACGCCGTCCTGAATATTCGAATTCGAGCCGATGAGAAACGGGGTTCCTTCGTCGGCCCGAAGGGCGGCACTGGGGGCAACATACACATTGTCGCAGATGCGCACATCGCCAATCACGCTCGTAAACGGACTTACGTAAGCGGTAGGACGGATAGAGGGAAACCGCTCTACGGGATTAATGGACGTAACCGGATTAGGGCTAATAAACCGCGCGAATAGATTTACGGGGCCTATTGGAAGATGGGAACCCATGTCGTAATCTCCTTGTGACCGAATAGGGAATGCTTTTCTATTAAGCTATTCCGCTAATAGGCAAATGCCACAGGGGATTTCCTAAAGCGAGAGATTGCCGCTGACCAGAAGGCCGAAGCAAGCCGCATTCACAAGAAACGTAATGCCGGCGCCGATCAGGAGGCCCTGAACGATGCCGGTTTTTTTATTGAACACTAATATAGCCGGAAGCAGATAGACAATTTGAGCAATGCTGATGAAAAAGAAGCCGATCGGGAAAAGGAACAGCAGGCAGTGCAGCAAGGCCAATATTCCGATGCCTAGGAATACATGCTTTACGTGATGCGGCGATTTTTCGTAAGGCGATTTGCTGGGGCTTCCCGGCTGCCTGTTATCTCTGTTATCTCTGTTATCTCTGTTATCCCCGTTATCCCCGTTATTGACTCCAGTCATAGACCTTCCCTCCCGGACGCATATCGAATTCCTCTCTCAGCTCGGCGAGCTTCTTCTCCTGCTCCGCCGTGCGATAGAACATGTTATAGGTATCAAACGGAATGATTCTGCCGTCCGGATGCGCGATATGCACGCAGGATTTCTTGACCGAACGCACATCGAAGTTATACGGATCCAGAAACTGCATAATGATGACCCGGAATACATTGTCGTAGCTGATATGCTCGGGTACGGAAACAAGCGGCAGGCAGCACAGCAGGCTCTTCAGCGATAAAGCCGAGGAAGCAGGCGAATGGGCCGTTGAGAACAGCTCGAAGATTCGCGACTTCAGCGTTTCGTCCTGCTCGAACACGATGGTATTGCGGCCGCCGTCCAGCAAAATTTGGGGATCGATTAACCCGGTTAACGGGATGGCCCCTCCGCCAAGCTTTAACGCGTAACCCATCGCAAGGCAATCCGGATGGCAAGGAACCGGGATGACATCCTCCGCGCGGAAAATGCCCGATTGATCAATGATGCCCTGCCGTACCTCGCTAAGCGTAAGCCGGTCCTTGGCCGGGTCGAACTCTTCCAGTCTTCCCGCTGCCTGAATCGGCTGGAACGTGACGCCGCGCACGGCGCGCTGCTTCAGGCCGAACTGAATAATATCGCCAATCTCGTGATCGTTCAGGCCTTTCTTCAGCGTAACAACCAGCGTGGTCGAAATGTTGAACTCGTTCAGATGCTCTAGCGCTCTGCGCCGCACATCGCGAAGGTCCACGCCGCGCAGCTCCCGGAGCGTCTCTTCCTCAAAGCTGTCGAACTGCAGGTAGATTTCGAAGCCCGGCATATATTGGGCCAGCCGTTCGGCGAACTTTCTGTCCTGGGCGATCCGCAGACCGTTGGTGTTCACCATGACATGCTTGATGGGCTTGCTCTTCACCAGGTCCAATATTTCGAAAAACTGCGGGTGAATCGTAGGCTCTCCGCCACTGATCTGCACGATATCCGGCTCGCCTTCGTTGCGGACGATCGCATCCAGCATGAACTCGATTTGCTCAAGCGAACGATAGGAGCCGGCATGCGGGGAGGATTCCGCGTAGCAGATCGGACATTGCAGGTTGCAGCGCTCGGTAATTTCGAGCAGCGTCAGGCAGCTGTGCTGCTCATGGTCGGGGCATAGCCCGCAGTCGTAGGGGCAGCCATAGCGGATCGGAGTGTTCCATACCTCCGGCATTTCCGCGGGCTTCAGAAACTCCCGGCACTTTTTGTAATACTCCGCATCGCTTGCGATTAGTACCTTTTCGCGGCCGTGCTGTCCGCAATATTTCAGAAGGAATACCTGATTGTCCTCAATGATCACTTTCGCTTCAACCTTGCGCAGGCATTTGGAGCATACGCTGCTCGTCAACTCGTAGAAAATATAAGGTCTGTTTTTGGTTGTCATCGTTACAATTCCTTTCTGTGCGAGCGCTGCGGCCGTATAAGCCACTTGGATAAAAGAACGGCGTAATAGGCGAGTCCGGCGATACAGGCAAGCTGTACATTGTTGAGTCCTAGATAGAAATGCGGTGTTGGCTTAATGAAATCGATAACGAAGCGAAACAGCAGGTAACCGGTCATAAACAATTGAAAGACGGCTCCGCCCGGCAAGCTGCCTTTTCGTTTCGAACGGAAGAGGAAGGCGCCCAGCAGCAGGAGGAAAGCAATCTCGTACAGCTGCGTCGGATGCCGGAGTACCCCGTCACCGAAATCGATTCCGGTAATCCAGCTCGTGGCCACGCCGTACGTATGATCGTCAAGACCGGTCAGGAAGCAGCCGATTCGCCCGATGACCATTCCTACGATAAGAGGTACTGCCATGTCGTCGCCCGTGGAGCGGGAATAGCCAATGCGCTTCTTCGTCCATTCGACGCCGATAAGGCCGCCGAGCAGCCCGCCAACAATCGTTTTGCCCTCCATGAGATAGGTGTAGCTGTTCCAATTCTCAAGCGTTAAGCGAGGGTCCTCGAACCAGTACAGCAGCTTGGAACCAACCGCCGCGCCCATGATGGCGCCAACGATAACCCACATGCCCTGCACGATCGGCATTTTGTCTTTGCTTCTTGTGTAGAGGTAGACGCGGAAGCCGATAAAATACGCGAGTGTTTCGAATACCGCATGGGGATGCAGCTTTACAAACCCGAGATCAATCCAGACAGGGAAAGTCATGATGCGCTCCAATCTATCGTATTGGCTTATTTTGTATAGATTCGCTTATCGATACAGAAATCCCTTTCGATTTCCATAAGCTTTCCTCGGCCCGGGAATGAGACCGCAACATTACAAAATAGCTCCCATGGTACAAATAAAGATGTAAAAAACGGGAGGAGCTGAAGCAGAGCATGAACGGATTAAACGGAAAAATGGCACTGGTAACCGGCGCGAGCAGAGGGATTGGCCGCGCGATTGCGCTGAGACTTGCAGAGGAGGGGGCGATGGTAGCCGTTCATTACGGTTCTAATCATGATGCGGCGGCCGACGTCGTAAGACAGATCGGACAGCTGGGAGGAGAAGCCTTTGCCATAGGGCAGGAGCTTAATACGGCTGCCGGCGCTGCTAAGCTTTTTGAAGAATTGGATCTGGCCTTGGAACGGCGTACGGGAGAGAAGTATTTTGATATTCTTGTTAACAATGCAGGCGTGGGACTCCCTGTGTCCATCGAGGAAACAACGGAAGCCGACTTCGACCTTGTGATGAATACCAATGTGAAGGGTCCGTTTTTCCTTATTCAGCAAGCATTACCCCGACTAAGAGACGGCGGGAGGATCATTAACTTGTCTTCTGCGGTAACTAGAATTTCCTTGCCGGGGGTCGCGGCGTACAGCATGAGCAAAGGGGCGGTCAATACGCTTACGTTATCGTTATCCACCCAGCTTGCGCCCCGCGGGATAACCGTTAATGCTGTGCAGCCCGGCTTTGTCGCCACGGATATGAACAAGGCTATGCTGCAGGATGAATCGGGCTATCAATTCGGTGCCGGGTATTCGAGCTTCGGCAGATGGGGAGAGCCTTCGGATATCGCGGATGTCGCCGCGTTTCTCGCTTCCTCCGACAGCCGCTGGATTACGGGACAGTGCATAGATGCAAGCGGAGGGTCGCATTTATAAGAATGTGAGGAAAGGCCGGGAATCTCTCTGGAAGAGATGCCCGGCCTTGCATCGTATTATTCGCCAAGCACGGGCAGCAGAACGTGGCTTGGGTATTGCTCGGAGTGATAGATGGTTTGCGTAGCCGGAATCGGCTCCGGATCGTCATACGGGTTCAGACCCGTATTGGAATTCGGGAACGCGACAAATTTGCTGGACGACGTAATCGAGAAGCGGATGCGGTGTCCGGCAGGGAACTGATGCGCGATATTCGGCAGGAAAATTTCGAATTTCTCTACCTGGCCAGGCGTCAGCAGCTCCGGCTTGTCATAGCCGTGACGGTATTTGGCGCGTACGATGTAGCTGGAGAGCAGAATGGAATTGCCGGCTTCATCCACGTCGCTAAGCGCGACAACCCAGTCGGTATCGACCGCCGAGCTTGCCGCATAGAGAACGGCAGACAGTTCGCCGGCAATCTTAAGCGGCTGCTCCAGCTTGTCGCCGGTATAGCAGAGCACGTCCTGGCGGAGCTCGATCGTACGGCGGTTTTCCGGGATCCGCTCCCCGGCATCCACGACCGGATCAGCCGGGTTATAGATATAAACATCGGGGCTGTTGCCTTGCTGCGGCTGCCGCAGCGTCAGCTTGCCGTCGCCAAAGGCCGAGTTCGCCCGTCCGCCGCCTCCGAGGTAGAAAGGCGTAACGGCCGCTTCGACCGGCGTCCAATCCGCCGATGTCCGCCATTTGTTCTCGCCTACCACGTAGTAGCGAGCGCGTGGCTCCTCGTTAATGCCGTTTGCCGTACCCTTCAGGAAATGGTCGAACCAGCGGAGGACGTTAACGTCGTAGTCGTAGACGACGGCATCCTCGCCAAAGGCGGTGCCTTCCAAGTCACGGGCGCGGTTTGGACCGTGCTCCCACGGGCCAAGCCAGATTTTTCGGTTCGGAACGTCATGCTCGGTGAGCAGGCGCCACGTTTCCGATACGCCGGGGCTGTCGCCGTCGTACCAGCCGGAGATGACGAACATCGGAGCTTTAATCTGGTCCGCACGCTCCGAGTGGGTGCAGTTCTTCCAGTATTCGTCGTACTCGGGATGCTGGCTCCAGAAGTCCCAAGGACCGGAATTCCTGCCGATCATCTGCTGCGGGATGTCTCTGATCGGACGCGCTTCAACGGCCTTGGCCGGGTCAATGGTAATGCCGCCAAAGATCTCGAAGTCTGTCCGGGTGCCAACCGATTGGGCAAGCGTCCAGGAGAGCAGCGGCCAGGAGCAGACGGTGCCGCCGCGGCGGACCGTATCGACAAACGGCGACCCGACGTTAACTTCGTTCACGACCGCCTTCAGATTCGGATGTCCGCTGGTGGATGCCGCCATGACGACGTAACCAAGATAGGAGGCGCCCCACATGCCAACATCGCCATTCGACCATTCCTGGGAAATAATCCAGTCGATCGTATCGCTGCCGTCTTCGCGTTCGTAATAGAACGGGACAAGTTCGCCTTCGGAGTCGGCGCGTCCCCGGACATCCTGGTTCACCACGGCATACCCCTTGTTCGCCCAGCGCAGGAAATGCTCCTTCTTGCCGGCCCGGTCATAGCAGGTTCGGACAAGAATCGTAGGCAGCTTTGCACCCGGCTGAATGCCTTCCGGCAGATAGACGTCGGTTGCGAGCTTCAGACCGTCACGCATTGGAACCAGGAACGTACCGAGATCATTTACGCCGTATTCGGGCTTGGACAGCAGGGGATCGTCGTACACGACAAGCGGAGTGAGCTTCTCCATTCCTTCCTGCACGATAATCTCCATGCCGTAGCGGTTCGGGCAGAGGAAGGCGATAACGGCGCCGTCCAGCGTTACGATATCCACGGCGGTGTCTTTCCGTCTGGCCCATACCTGCGAAGTGCGTCCTTGCTCATCGGTATAAGTGAGATGACGGTGATAGGCTTCGCCATTCGCGGTCACAACGCGCTCTCCGGACCATTCGGTCTTGCTGTAGACCGGGAGATTCTCGCGAATTTGCTGAAGCGGGAGAATGTATTTCGCCTGCGGGTCCAGCGCATGCTCCCGCATCTGCGTACGCCGTCTGCGGTCTACTCGGGCATGCATCACTTTATCCTCCGTAAAACGAAGCTTACCCTCGTATACGCCCGCGCAATAAAAGTTGTAAATCGTCATATGCAGCTCCTCCTATCCCCATACCTGTTCGAAAATACGCAGCCAGTTGCCGCCAATGATCTTGCTGACCTCTTCATCGGAATAACCCCTTGCCACCAGTCCCCGGGTAAAGTTGATGAACAAGCCGTATTGCTCGAGTCCGGCGACAAGCTCGGTGGACGGTCCGTCTCCTTTGGCAAAGCCAAGCTTAGGGGCGATATGCTCCTTGAAATAGACGAGGGACCAGTCGACGTCGCTCATGGGCCAGTCTGTTCCGATACCGACATGGTCAACGCCAACTAGACGAACGATATAGTCGATGTGATCGAGCACATGATCGATGGTTGTAGCCTGCGGATCGCCATTAACGAACCATGGCATGGCAAAGACGCCGATTACGCCGCCCGTAGCGGCAATCTCGCGAAGCTCGGCATCGCTTTTGCAGCGGCGGTGAGGATAGATCGCTTCTACGCCCGTATGGGAAGCGATAACCGGCTGGGTGGAGAGACGGCAGGCATCCAGCGTGGTTTGCTCGCCGCAATGGCTGGTGTCGACAACGATGCCAAGCTCATTCATGCGGCTTATAAACGCCATGCCGAAGTTAGAAACGCCGCCATTCGCCAGCTCCATACACCCGGAAGCGATGGCATTCTGATTATTATAGGTTAATTGAAGCACCCGAAGGCCAAAGCCGTGAAGAGCCTCGAGCAGGTCGAGGTTCTTGCCGAGACCGCCCGGATCCTGCGAAGTGACGATGCCGGCTTTAAGCCCTTTGCGCTTGGCTTCGCGGATATCGTCTGCCGTTAGCGCCTTCACAAGCCAGTCGAACCGGTCGAACTGCTCCTGCATTTCGCCCATGCTCGTTATAATTGCTTCCGGGCTGGACAAATCCACTTCCCGGTTGCCGGCCGTGATTCCGGAGCGGTACCACTCTTCCTTGAAGGCAGGCAGTTCGCCGCTTACGGACATTTGCCGCAGACGTTTGGCAGGGAGGGCGCTGTATGCCATCGGGTCATCCTTCAGGGCTTCGCACTCTTCTTTGATTTGCGCCGATACTTCGGCGGGAACAACGCGGGGGGATAAAGGTCCCTGGAACAGCAGGTCGATTACGATGCTGCGTTCATGGATATCCAGTGCCCGCTTTTCTTGCTCCGGGGTGAGGTGAAAGTCGTACAATCCTTGATGATCCTTCATGATGACACGCTCCTAGATTGCGATAGTTATACCTTTGCCTTGAAGCTTGGCTTGCTCATAAAGATAAGCCGCCACGGCCAGATCCTCAACGGCCAGGCCAAGCGATTTGAAGAGAGTAACGTCCTTGTCCGAGGCTCTGCCCGGAGCAAGGCCAAGAAGGATTTCGCCGATCTCGCCGATAATATGATCGCTGCCGATCACCCCCTCTTGAAGGGGAATCAGATAGTCCCCGGCTTCGTTTACGGCCGATTCATGCCGGTCGACATACAGCTTCGCCTGCCGGACAACGCTTGTAGCGAGCTCCCGGTCGGGAGCCCGGCAAGCGCCAACGGCGTTAATATGCGCGCCTTCGGGAATCCACTCTCCCTGCAGAACGGGAGTTGTAGAGGAGGTGAGGGTACAGATAATATCGGCCTCCGCAACGGCCTGCTGCGCGGTAGCCGATATCTCGATCGTCAGCTCCGGGTATTTGGCGCCCATCTCATTCTGAAATCTGGTCGCATGCTCCAGGTTAGGACTCCATATACGGACAAGGTCGATCGGGCGGACAAGAAGCAATGCCTCGAGATGAGTGCGGGCTTGCTCGCCTGTTCCGATTAACGCAAGAACCCGCGAGTCTTCTCTTGCGAGCAGCTTCGTTGCGGCCGCACTGACGGCGGCGGTACGTATGGCCGTTACGTTACGGCCGTCAACAATGGCGTTTATCGCGCCATTCTCCGCGTTAAACAAAGCAATAACGCCCTGATGGGAGGGAAGGCCGCGGTTATGATTGTGAGGGAAGACGCTGATCAGCTTCGCTCCAACGGCCTCCTGCGAGGCGAGATACGCCGGCATGAGTCCCATTAAGCCGCCCTGGCGGACGGGAACAACGGACCGGAGCTGCTGCTCGGCTTGTCCGGCGGACAAATCGGACAGGACGTTTTCCATAAGCGGAATGCAGGCTTCCATCGTTAATAATTCGGATACAACGTTACGGTCAATGACTAACATGATGCGCTCACCTGCTTGCTGTCGAATGTAGATCTATTTTATTTTACCTCAAAAATATTAGGGAGTGTAAGCGTTGCTTGGAGCAGCAAAAAAAGAGCCCGCCGGTTATCCGGCAAGCTCTTCCAAGAGGGACCGATTCTAGCCGAACTGGCTTCGGTAGATGGTGTTTCGGCCGTTTCTTTTGGCCGTGTAGAGGGCCTGGTCGCATTTCGTATACATCGATTCCATATGGGTGTGCTGATCCGGAACGACGGTGAGCACTCCCATGCTTATCGTGTAGGAGACAGGCAGGCTGGTCGGAGCGGACTGCAGCATGATCTTAATCCGTTCGGCCAGCGCGCTTGATTCCTGCTCGCCCTTGCCGGGAAGCAGAATGCCGAATTCGTCTCCGCCGTAACGCACGAACAAGTCGTCCTTGTCCAAGTAATGCCGGATTCGCTTCGTTACGTCCTGCAGCACGAGATCGCCGGTATGATGGCCGTATTTATCGTTAATGTCCTTAAAGCTGTCGATATCAAACAGCAGGTACGAGACCGCCTCGCCTTTCTTGGCATAGTGATTCAAGTACCTCTTGGCGCTGGTCATAAACGTTCTTCGATTTAACGCACCGGTCAGATCGTCATAGCTTGCGTAATGAAGCAGCTCCTGGTTGGTCTTTTCCTTCCACAGCAGCATAAAGCCCATAATCCCCAGGATCGTAAGAATATAGATCGTCACCAGATAGAGCAATTGGTAGATCCCCGGCGTATAAAAGCTTGCGGGAATATCCGTAAAGAGAGCGGTTGTTCCTCTGACCAGATTGGCCGCAATCACAAACAGATAAATATATCCTATGACTTTCATAAGCGGGGAAGGTCCTTTGATCAGCCTGTACATAGGGGCAAGTATGATGGCGAGAGCGGCAGAGCAATAGGCGATTCGGGCCTCCTCTTCGTTATGGAGCAGCATGATGAGGTGAAACCCCGCAATGCTGAGAGGGATAGCCAGTCTGTACATGATTTTATAGCGTGTCCGCCATTCGTTTCTTAATCGTAACATGGAGATGGTCTCAAGGGAGGCTCCGATGAACATGAGGGAATTGGCAACGGAGATAGTCAGAAAGTCCGGGATATCTCCGCGCAGGACAACAAGAAACCAGGAGCAGGACTGAAGGCATTTGGCCAGGAAAAAGATTCTGACCGGCAAGGCTCTGATCACATCCCGCCAATAAGCGCTTATAAGGATGAAGGTAAATAAATAAGCAATTCCAAGAAAAATAAGGATTGTTGTCGAATCCAGCAGTATGTTAATGGTGGTCACCAGCCTGACGAGAAAAATATCCGTTACTGCCGATTATAGCAGGATGCAGGAAACGGTTGGAAGACGTTATTCGTAAAAATTAATCCGGAATCTTATTTCAGCTACGTTTAAGGAAGAGGAGATACACTGTCAATTATAGGACATTTGACGGGTGTAGAGGAGGCAATATTATGGCAAATTCCAAATGGGTGAAATGGGTTGTCGGTCTTTCCAGCGTAGCGTTATTTACGGGGATGGTGGGCGTTATCAATCATTCTTCGGCAAATTCAACAACAAGTCCGGTCAGCAGCGACGTTCTAAATAGCAGTCCATCCGATGAAGGAATCCAGGGTAATGACGGCACGGGCTCCTTCGAGCAAAGGCCGTTTGGCCGCGGACACGGCATGGGACAGGATTTCGGCTCGGGAACGGACTTCGGAACAGGTTCCGGCGACGAAGGCATGCGGACGCATGCTTCATAGCAGGGAGGGAGCATAGATGGCTTTGCATAGATTCCGGGCGATGAATTCGCAGTTTTTCACAAAAGGACTGCATGAAGGCGCGCAGGCGATGGCGGAAAGCTGGATCACTGTCGTAGAAGAGAAGCTGAGCCGGTTCAATCCGCGCAGCGAGCTGTCCCACATGAACCGGTCTGCCGGACAACCTTTTTCCGCCTCCACGCTGCTCTATGAAGTAATGGCTGAGGCCAACCGTTATTATGAAGCGACAGACGGTCTGTTTAATCCTTATATGGGACATGTCATTCGCGAGCTTGGATATTCCGGGACGTTTGAATCCTTGGCGGAGAAGTCGGCGCATGTGAAGCCGGTGTTTGCAGCTAATCCCTTTGATTGCGAGCAGCCTTTGATTCTGGACCCGGGCACAAGAGCGTTAACGCTGAATTTGAAGCTTGCGGTCGACTTGGGTGGATTCGCGAAAGGATGGAGCGCCCATCAGCTGTCCCTCATGATTCAGCATGCGGGCGTACGTTCCGGTGCGATTGGAGCGGGCGGAGATATTGCGCTGTGGGGCGTGCCGGACGAAGGCTGGTCGGTTGGCATCGGTGATCCTTGGGAAACAAGCCGGGATCTGATGACGCTTCGGGTAAGGTACCCGGCGGGCATCGCCACAAGCAATACGGTTAGAAGGCAATGGAAGGATAGCGCCGGCCAAAGCCGCCATCATATTATTCATCCGCGCACGGGAGCGCCAGTCGAATCCGATCTGGCCCAGGTGACGCTGTTTGCGCCCAATCTGGCGGACGCCGAGGTATACGCGAAATGCGTCCTTCTTCTCGGCCGGGAGCAGGGCTTCGAATGGCTTGCGGGCAATCATCCGGCCTGCGCGGCGGTAGGCGTGCTGCATGACGGATCGATCCGGACGGTTGGCGCCATCGGTCAGTATGCGGAGGAAAGGGGGTTATGCGTATGAATCAGATATTGGATGCTCTAAGCGTATGGACCACAACCCGCGCGGCGGGCATTACGTCGTATTTGTTCCTGTTTCTGTCCACGATTGCCGGTATTTCCATGGGATCGCGGCTAATTAAAAATAAAGCCAAAGCGACGGTGCTGACCATTCATCAATCCGCGGGCTGGTTCGGCTTTCTGTTCGGCATGATGCACGGAGCCGTGCTGCTGTTCGACCAATACGTGGGCTATTCCGTAAGCGGACTGCTGATCCCGTTCACGTCCGAATCGCATCCCGTTCTAACGGGCATGGGGACACTCTCGTTTTATATGTGCTTTATTGTTATCCTGTCCTCCGACATGATGAAAAAGCTTGGCAAGAAAGCGTGGAAGCTGACGCATATGCTGGCATTTCCCGGGTATTTTCTAGCCCTCCTGCACGGTCTTCTGATCGGCTCGGATTCAAGCTATCCTTGGGCGCAGGCGATGTACGGGACGACGGGTATGATCGTAGCGGCGCTTATGGTCTACAGAATATGGACGGCGAAGAAGGATAAGCGTGATGCTCCAAAGAGCGGGCGGGTGACCTATCCGCAGGGGAAGCCGATCATTCTTGAGCCCAGCGACTATAAAGTACGATAAGGCCCTTTAGAGGGTCTTTTTTTTTATTTTGAACAATATGTCGGTGATACAGGCTATTGAAGGAGACAACTTTCGCACCTCCCGCATAAAATGTAAGCGTATCACATTCCTCGAATTCGGAGGTGATGAAAAGTGCTAGGATCGCTTACACTTTGGATGGAAGTTGCTTTGTGGGTCGTGCTGGGCTCGATGGGTTTAAACCTGTTGGTTGACTTGTTCAAAACGGTAACAGGCGGCAAATTCTCATTGGACTTCGTATTGGGCTACCTGAAAGACCTGTTGTACTACGTGATGCCGCTGCTTCTTCTTGCGGGACTTTCTTTAATGGACGTAACGGGCTGGGTCGTTCTGGTTGGTTATTACTTGGGCGCGCTCGCAGTGCTCCTGAAGTATCTCATGGACTTGAAAGGAAAATTATAATCCATGCTGGATGCGGCAGTCGGCAAGCGGTTATACAAGGGCTGAGCATCTTCGGATAGGATAGGCCGGGGCTTCTTACGGGAGGGCTCCGGCCTTTAGTTTTGCGCCAACCGGACGGCAGAAGCCGCCGTGGAACCAATCTTCCTCCTTGTGCACCCTTGTGCACCCTTGTGCACCCTGCATCACGCCAACGAATCTAGGTAACGCTATTCGGCTGATCTGGCGGGATTTTTATTTCTAACGAAACTACATCACGCTATTCCATGCTTCAACCCTGCTTTTTACCGCCAAAGTGTCCAATAACGTTACTACGATTCGTTAGACTTGGGAAACGGCCGATTTTCGCCAAATAGGCATATGACGTTTCGTTAGCGCGGAAAGCCCCCTGGCCCGACACTCTTTGCAAGTGTATGGCAGAGGGCTTTTTGGCATGATCAGCTTTCCTCAAGGCAATAGAGCCAGGAAGGACTTTGTCGCCGAGGACATTGGTATTCCCCGCAGCGTAGCAATGCAGATATGGCGGCCGGGCAAAGGCTCGGCTAGAGGGATTTCAACCAGCTCTCCGCGCTGCAGCTCTTCCATGACGTAGTTGCGAATGACAAAGGCCAAGCCAAAGCCGCTTTTGGCGAATTGGACAAGCAGATCCACGCTGCCGAGCTCGAATTCAGGGGTAAACGCGATACCGCGGGCCGCCGCGTAATCATCCAGATAGCTTCTTGTGCTGCTTCCTTTTTCGAGTAGTAACAGCGGATAAGAATTCAACTGGTCCAAGGTAATCGGCGGGCCGTCAGAGAGCGATTGATAACCTTTGCCCCCGACAAAACAATCTTGAAGCAGCGTGCTTTCGCGTATAGCGACTTGCTTGTCGGATACGGGCAGGCTGACAATGCCGAAGTCAATCTTGCCCTCTTTAAGGAGCGCAAGCGTCTCGGGGGTTGTCCGGTTGGTAACCCTGACGCGGACGCCGGGATGCTGCTCGTGGAACCGCTCCAGATAAGGCAGCAAATAATGCTTGCACAACGTGTCGCTCGCCCCTATCGCAATTTCCCCGGTATGGAGATTGTTCATTTCGGCTATCGCTTTTTCGCCGATCTGAACGGATTGGAAGGCTTGCTCGATATATTGCAGCAGCACGGCTCCTTCTTGGGTTAAAGTGACTCCCCTAGGCGTACGGAAGAAAAGCTGTCCTCCAAGCGTGCTCTCCAGCTGCTTGACCGTATGGCTTACCGCAGGCTGGGTAATATGCAGCTGCTCGGCGGCTTTCGATAAGCTTCCGGTTTGGGCAATCCAATAAAAAACGCGGTACCACTCCAAATTCACTTCCATAGGTATTCCTCACATTTATATCAGATATTAGTTATATGAATTATTCTAATATACTTCTCGGGCTTTATCATTAGTAAGTAAGCAATTGATGAAGCGGAGGTTATGAGAATGACAGTAACGGCGATTGTAGGCGCAAATTGGGGAGACGAAGGAAAAGGGAAGATGACCGACGCATGGGCGGCGCAGTCCTCCTATGTTGTCCGGTTCCAGGGAGGAAGCAATGCGGGGCATACGATTATTAACGATTTCGGGAAGTTTGCCCTGCATATGCTTCCTTCGGGTGTTTTTAACCCAAACGTTACGAATGTGATCGGTCCCGGCACGGCGCTGGATATGGGCGTTTTGCTGGATGAGCTGGAGGCCTTGTCGGCACGGGGAGTTCCAACTCCTAAATTAATCATTTCGGATAGAGCCCAGATTGTATTGCCGGTGCACCGGCTGTTCGATGAACTGGAAGAGGAGAGGCTGGGAAGCAACAGCTTTGGTTCCACGAGACGCGGTATTGCGCCTTTTTATGCGGATAAATATACCAAGCTTGGGATTCAGGCTGCCGATTTGCTGGAGCCTGCCCGTTTGCTTAAGCGCTTGGAGCGGCTGTTAGAATCGAAAAACGTACTTCTGCAGCATCTTTACGGCCGTCCTCCCGTGCAGGCGGAAGACTTGCTGCCGGAGCTGCTTGAGCAAGCGAAGCTTCTGGCACCGTATATAGGCGACACCGCATCGCTGCTTCAGAAAGCCTGTATCCATGGAGAACCTATTCTGCTGGAGGGACAATTAGGGGCGCTTCGGGATCCCGATCATGGGATCTATCCTTTTACCACCTCCTCTTCGACGCTTGCGGGCTTTGCGGCGGTTGGGGCAGGAATTCCTCCGTATGCCATCCAGCAGATCGTTGCCGTAACAAAGGCTTATTCCAGCTGCGTTGGCGCCGGTCCGTTTGTATCCGAGCTTCATGGAGCACAGGCGGAGGAGCTTAGGAAGCGGGGCGGAGATGCAGGGGAATACGGCGTAACGACCGGCCGGCCTAGACGCGTCGGTTGGTTTGACGCCGTTGCTACGCGATACGGCTGCCGTCTGCAGGGAGCGACCTCCGTCGTATTAACGAACCTGGATGTCTTGGGTTATTTAGACGAGATCCCGGTTTGCGTCGGCTACGAAACGGATGAAGGGATTATCGATTGCTTCCCTATTACCTCCAGGCTTGAAGAAGCAAAGCCCGTTTACAAATCAATGCCCGGCTGGAAAAGCAATATCTCGGATATTAGGCAATTCGATGAATTGCCTCTTGCCGCCCAAAAATACGTAGAGTTCGTGGAGTCCGAAATTGGCGTTCCGATCGCGACGATTTCCGTTGGACCTAGACGTGATCAGGTGATTGCGAGATCAGTGAAGTGTAAGTTAAGTTAAGTGCAGGTGAAGGGGCAATTCTCCGGGGCTTTCGGAATACGATGGAAATAAGGCTTCTTAACGGTGGGGATACGGAGGTGGTCTTATGGGGAATAAAGCTGTTTTGGAAGAGCTGCTATTATCCTGGCCGGGCGTAACGACGGACCCTCACCGGTTCGGCGGTATCGAATTTGCGGTGAACGGTAAGGAGATCGGACATCTTCACGGCGAGCGGCTGGTGGATCTGTTATTGCCAAAGGCCAAGCGGGATGAGGCGGTAACGACCGGAAAAGCCAGGTCTCATCATATCCTGCCGGAATCCGGCTGGGTCTCCGTCTATTTGAACACCGAAGACGATCTTGCCCATGCCATTGAGCTGCTGCGTTTTAACTATGAACGGTTTGCCCAAGAAGGCAACGTTCCTTAACCGATTGGGCGCATATTCCATTCCTCCTTCGCTCATACTGTAAGGAGCTTGAAGCAGAGGAGGATTATACAGTGGACATTAACCGCGCCAAAGAAATTGCCGCTTCTCCGGTAATGGAGGACGTGAAGTATAACGGGAAGCAGGTCTATATTCAGCACGTGGATGATACAAACGAGACAGCGCGCATCTATCCGTTAACTGATCCGGAGCAGGAGCTTGAAGTGCCGGTTCGCAGCTTGGTTGAGCAATCATCTACAATGGGAATGGAAGTTGATCAAGTGGCATGCCGGGCTTCCTTAGACGGAAACTAATAATTGGTTTTTTAAAACTAAGCATGGCGGGTTACCGCTGTGCTTTGTTTTTTGTATAATGAATCTTTCAGCAGTTAGTCAGCCGGTAGGAGAGAAGAACGTTCATGAAACAACAAGCGCAATTGAAATCCAGTTTGCTATTAATACTTGCTGCCTTTATATGGGGGTTCGCTTTTGTAGCCCAGCGTCAGGGGATGGAGCATACAGGGCCGTTTACCTTTAATGCCGTTAGATTTGTATTGGGCGCCGTATCGTTATTGCCGTTAATTTGGATCATGGACCGGAAATCCGGCCAGACCAAGGCGCAGCTTCGCGGTTCCTTTAAGAGCGCTTCTATATACGGAGTATGCACGGGGCTTATCCTGTTCATTGGGGCTTCCTTGCAGCAAATCGGGCTGATGTATACAACCGCGGGCAAAGCGGCGTTTGTTACGGGACTTTATATTGTTATCGTGCCGTTCTTCGGCCTGTTTCTGAAGCAGCGGCTTGGCGTGAACAGCGGCATTGGCGCCGTTCTGGCGGTTATCGGCCTATATTTATTATGCATGACCAATGATCTCACGTTGGGCAAAGGGGATTTGTACGAGCTTGTCGGCGCCTTATTCTGGTCCGTTCATATTCTGATGATCGACCGTTTCTCCCGCAGGACGGACGGGCTGAAGCTGTCGCTTGTGCAGATTGCGACCTGCTCGGTGCTGAGCTTTATCGCAGCCTTCTCTACGGAAAAGGTGGAGCTCTCAGGTCTGTCCGATGCCCTCATTCCGTTGTTATACGGCGGAATTTGTTCCGTGGGTATTGCGTATACGCTGCAGATCGTCGGCCAGAAAAACGCGCATCCTACGCAGGCGGCCATTATTCTAAGCCTGGAGACGGTGTTTGCTGCCATCGGCGGCTACCTGCTGCTGGACGAGGTGCTTGGCGTCCGCGCGGGAATCGGCTGCATGTTTATGCTGGTCGGCATGATTGTGCCGCAGCTTCCGCCTCTCTGGCGTTTTAACCGTAAAAATCGTTCACTTCTTGGATAAACAGGGCAAACAGGGGATGCGAGGAGTTGTCCTCGGGCTTAGCGAACGCTTCGGCTAGGCTTTTGTAATACCAGGCTTGCTCTTTTTCGCCTCTTTTGAACCGGGACCAGAAGGATGGACCGGATGTTTCGAACTCCCGTTTCATGCTTCTCAGGTTATGCAGTTTGTCGGCACAGGCTACCAAGCGGATTTCCAGCGAAGATGAGGGGAGAGTCTCGATCGTATGGGTTTTGCGCTCTTCCCAGCTTAAGGATTTATCCGGCTCGGAGCAGCCCTGCACGATAAACGTAATCTCGGGACCAAAAAGATCGGTTAGTTGCTGCTCGGTTGTATCCGTATCCTCAAGCACATCATGGAGAAGGGCTGCTATAATCACTTCTTCGCCGTAGTTGTACGAGGATAGGAGCATGGCCACTCCGAAAGGATGGGAGATATAAGGTATGCCGGTTCCTTTGCGGTATTGGTCCTTATGGGCGGTTGCTGCAAACTCGATCGCGACATCCAGTAAGTTCATTTGGATCAGCTCCTTTAATGGTATTGACTATATTATACGAAGAAGGAGCAAGTATTACGAGCAAGGCCAGTTTATGATGTGCTCCAGGTATCCAGGCATCCAGGCATCCAGGCATCCAGGCATCCAGGCATCCAGGCAGCTTAACGATATGCGGCATCGTTAAGGTCATGGGGAAGCGGTGATCGTGTGGTCTTAACGATGCGCCGCATCGTTAAGCTGGCCGGAAATGTCCGGTATCGCGCGAAAATAGGCAAAACCAACTGCCTTAACGCTGTCCTGCATCGTTAAGCCGACGGCAAAGCAGCCGCAGCGTGATCTTAACGATGTGCCACATCGTTAAGGCTTTTATCCGGATCGCCGCCGCGAGCAACGGAACGGAAAGGCCCTCCCAGTCATTGGCGACTGGGAGGGCCTTCGTTATTTTTTACCAGTTATTCCCCGATACGCGGGTGACGGTGAAGTTCGGGCTTTGCGCTTCGCCGTAAATGGCGGAGATGCCCGGGTTGTTGACCTTCACGTTGGTGAAGCTTGCTCCGCCGTAAGCAGGACCTTGGCCTTGCTCGGCGCGTACGACAAGCTTGATGCCGTAGCGGGACGGATTGTTAATGTTGACGTTCTCGACGCGTATATTTTGCATCACCATATTGTTTGGCGACATGGACTGGAACATGAGGCCGAAGTAGACCGGATTGTTGATGTCCACGTTTTTGATCAGAATGTTCTTGATTGCCCGGTCGCCGCCGTAGATCCAGATTGCGCCAAAGTTCTGGTAATCGTTAATTTTGTCGTCGGCGCCAACGCTGGTCCAGAAGTCGCCGCCCGTGCGGTCCAGCGTGGCTCCGTCAATGACGGTATCCTGGTCGCCGAAGCCAAGCGTGTTGTAGCCGAAGCTGTAGCTGCTGATCGTGATGCCCGGATACGTCAGCGTATCCGCGCCATACAGGTTCTGGAACAGGTTATCCGAACCGCCGTATACGGCAAAAGCAGCCGCGCGGCGTACGTTAGTCGCCGTCAGGTTCGTGTACTTGTTGCCTACGTTGTAAGAGCCGCCCGAGTCGGTAGCGCTGAATAGAGCAAAGGAATCATCACCCGTACCGCGCGCATAGTTGTTGTCGATCACATTGTACGAGGAGCCGTTCGTCATGTTGATGCCGTCCGCAAAGGTGTTCTTGATCCGGTTGTTCTTGAACGTGTTGTAGGAGGAGTTAACCCCCCAGTAGAGGCAGACAAAATGCTCGACCCAAATGTTCTGAACCGTTACGTTCTGCATGCCGTTGCCATCGATGAATTTGCCCGGTCCGTCCACCCGGTTAATGTAGTTGCCCCATGCCGACAGGTCGCGGATCGTTGAACCGTTAGCCGCGGCGCTGATGTTGAAGCCAACATCCGTATTGGATTGGCTTTGAGGAGCAACCAGCTTCGTGTACCAAGGACCGGCGCCTACGATTTCCGTTGCGCGGCCATAGAGGAAGATCTTGCTGTTGATCGTCCATTCGCCGGCTGGGATGTAGATGCCTTTCTTCGTATTATCCTGTCTGAACTCCGTCAGCGCCTGGTCAATCGACTTGGACGCCGATACGGCCACGTATTTGGTTGGATCCGGGTTCGCTTGAGGCGGTGCCACATTCTCGGTTTCGAGCAGATCGACGTAGATCCAGGATACGTCGCCCGCATCCTTCTGAATCTTGATTTTGGTTCCGGCCGGATACACCTGATCCAGCATCAGCTGCGCGTCCTCATAGAGCCAGTAAGCCGTTAAGCCTGCGCCAGGCGCATTGTCGTAGCCCAGACGGCCAAGCGTGCTAGGCGTTGCGTACAGGTAAGAGAACTTGGAGGAAACGTTAAATTTGCCTTTGCTTACGCCATCCGCATAAATGCTGACCGTTCCGGTCGTATTCTCGGCAACCGCGTTGCGGAGAACAAACGCGTTAGCCGGGGAAGTCAGCGTAAATTCCACGTATTCTCCCGTAGCGTCCAGATAGACGGACGAACGGCCGGATGCTTCGCCGGCATAATCGCCGGGCTTGAAGTTAGGAGCCAGCTTTGTGCCGTTAGTCGCATTGGAGGTCGATTCCGCTTCCATGATGGTGAAAGGCATGTTTGCACCGCGGCCCGAGTACAGGCTTACCGTATTGCTGTTATTGGTCTGCTTGGTGCTTACTTCGCTGCCGTCTGCGGCAACCGTGGTGGTTACCGAATAGCTGCCGTTAACGGCCGTCCATGTGCCCATCGTTACGTTAACGGATTGGCCTGCCGCAAGGGATCCGGTATACGAGCCGTTCCAGGTCTGAACGGTTGCGCCGGATGCGTTCTTTAATGCCACGGTAATCGGATGAGCGCCGGCCGCGGAAGCGATATTCCCTTGGTTCTTCAGGTTAGTCGTAAAAGTAACCGTATTGCCCGCGCTTGGATTGCTTGGGTTCCAGGTCGTCGATACGATCAGATCGGAGCTTTGCACGGCGGCAACGGTGATGCCCGCCGAATTGCTGTAGCTGTTGTTGTTATTGTTTTGCTCGATAACCGTATTGCTCTCATCGACCTTCGCGCTTACCGGATAATTGCCGGCATTTCTTGCCCCGGCATTAACCGATACCGCAGCTGTCGCATTGGCAGCCAAGGCAGCTACGGGAGCCGTGCCAACAAGCTCGCTGCCCAGGTAGAAGTTCACCGAAGAGGCGGGGGAGCCGGCGTTGCCGATATTTTTTACGGTTGCGTTAAGGGTAATGGCATCCGTCTCAACCGGATTGGCCGGCGTCCAGGTCATGCCTGTAATCGTCAGATCCGGGTTAGGAGCCGGCGTGCCGTAAATTTCGAATTCCGCTACCTGACCGCCAGGCGCTCCGGAGTTCGCCGTAATGTTCAGCTGGACCTTGCTCACGGTAGCGGTGACCGGAATGGTAACCGTGTTGCCGGAGGAAGGGTTGAACGTATAGGACTGCGCGGATACCAGATTGCTGAAGGTTGTTGTGCTTTGGTTCGCGCCCAATACTTGAATCGTTTGCGTACGCGTGCTCCAATCGGCTGCCGGGTTCAGCTTCACTACAACAGAAGTGATGTCATGATTGGCGCCGAGATCAACGGTCAGCTGGCTTGGATTGCCGCTGCCCTCCCAGTAAGTGGACGTGCTGCCGTCATTGCCGTTAGCCGCTACATACGTAAAGGTTGAAGAAGAAGCGGTTATGGTTTTGCCTAATGCTACGTTCCCGCTGGCCGGAGGCGTAGGAGTAGGAGTTGGTGTAGGCGTTGCAGTAGGCGTCGGCGTTGGTGTTGGAGTCGGTGTAGGCGTTGGTGTAGGTGTAGGTGTTGGAGTCGGCGTAGGAGTCGGTGTTGGCGTAGGAGTAGGCGTCGCCGAAGCTGTCAAGTAAATCTGATCCAGATTCACATTGCCGGAATCGGTAGAGTCGTATTTGTAGGCAATCGTGTTGTTGCCTGCATTAAGAGTCAACGTCTCGGTCTTGGTGCCCCAAGTATCCCAGTTCGCCAGGCTGTTCAGCGTGGTTTGACGGATCTTGGTGCCGTTGACGTAAATGCTCAACGTGCGCGCGGAGCCTTGGGCGTTAGCGTATTTGAGCGTGACGTCGTAGCTGCCTGCGGAAGCCGCGTTGACCGTAAAGGCCGTTGAGGCGCCTTGCGTCCAGTAGCCGTCAACAAAGCCCGTTCCGGAGTAGCCAGTGTGATCCGTATTCACTTTGGCACCGCCGGATAGAGCCGCGCTTTCGGCTTGATAAGTGCCGGATGGCGGAGGAGTTACGGCTGCTCCGTAAATCTCGAATTCGGAGAGTTGGCCGGCCTGCCAGCCTGTATTGGCCGTAATGTTCAGGCGGACGTAACGGGTGCTTGCGGCCGAGAAGTTAATGGTTACCGCGTTGTTGCTGACGGAAGGGTTAAAAACGTAACTTGCGGAGCCAACAATGTCGGTGAATGTCGATCCGTTCGTGCTGCCTTGCACGGACAACGTCTGGGTGCGCGTGCCCCAGCCGGCAGGAAGCTTCAGAACGACTTGATCAATGCTGGTGCTTGCGCCAAGATCGACTTGGATCCATTGCGGAAAAGCATTGTTCGTGCTCTCCCAATATGTAGCCTGATTCCCGTCGGCTACATTGCCTGCGACATAAACATCCGCGTAGCCGCTAGCCGTTACCGTCTTGCCTATGGCAAGGTTGGAACCGCCCGCCGCCGATGAGGTAGAAGGGTAGAGCGTAAGCTGCGATAACAAAATGGCCAATGCAAGAGAGAACATCATAAACGGATTGCGGCTTAGCCTTTTACTATTGGCGAACATAAAAAACCTCCTAGTCAAATAGGTTGCTAGTTTAATCGTTAATGCGCTTACATTTTAAGGCATAGCTGCATTCAACCACCTCCTCGAAAGAATTCGCTTATCTCCGATCATTCTTGCTTTGCAAGCATCCATTCGAATGAACAAAAAACCAATACCTAACGGGTTACGCGTGCGGTATTGGCGGTCTCGAATCTTTTCGTCATGAGGTTGTAATCGAAAGAGCAGTCGTATGTGCATAGCATAATCCAGTTGCCTGCCAGGCTGAAGATGCATTCCTACGATGAACATGTGCGATCTTATGTATCGGCGGCGGCGCAACAAAAAAACCGGCACCGCATCAGAGCGGTACCGGTTCTATAGATCCTGTTCTTTCAAATAGGAGAGCGCGGAGCGCATCTTCTCGATATAAGCGGCTTCTCCGCCGGTACACATGAACCGTACTTGGCCATTACCGCGCCCCGTGCCGATTCCGTAGCGGCTCAGCATCGCGGTTAAACGCCGGATCGTTCCCAGATTGCCGTTCACAATCTGAATATGCGCAGGCAGAACATCCCGGAGAATAGACGTGTAGAACGGGAAATGCGTGCAGCCCAGCACCAATATGCCGTATTCGTTCAAGTCGTAAGGCGCCAGCTTGGAGAGAAAATAATCCTTCAGCACTTCTTTATCGAACTGCAGCGACTCGCAGTATTGCACCAGCTCGGGCATTGGAAGGGAATCTACGATTCCTTCTTCATCCACGCGGGAGACAAGCGCGTAATATTTCGGCATGCGCAGGGTGAGAGGAGTCGCCCAGACGAGAACCTTTTTCCCCGTTGCCCGGTTCATCTCCACGGCAGGCTTCACGGCAGGCTCCATCCCGATAATGGGAAAAGAATACCGCTCCCGCAGCTCGTTGATCGCGATGCTCGTCGCCGTATTGCAGGCTACGACCAGCGCATCGATCCCCTCCGCAACCATCTGCTCAACCGTCTGAAGCACGAAGTCGCGGACCTCCTCTTCCGATTTGGTCCCGTACGGAACATGCTTCGTGTCCGCCATATATAAATAATTCTCGGCAGGAAGACGCTTCAGCGCTTCCGCCAATACCGTTAGTCCTCCGAGTCCGGAGTCGAAAATACCGATCGTCATAGTTTACAACGTTCCTATCCCATATGATTACACCCAGCATAACGCGGTCCGGGAAATAGGGCAAGACTCCGATCGGATTATTTTGAAGACGGCTATCCCGTCATCACTCTTTCTACCGGGTAACGGTACTTCGAGGTTGTCTGCTGGCCGCCAATGATATAGAGGAAGGACGTTAGTCCGATTCTTCCGATAAACATGAGCAGCATAAGAATGCATTTGGCGAAAATGCTCAAATCCGGCGTAATCCCGGTAGATAAGCCCACCGTACCGAAGGCGGAGCACACCTCCAGAATGATCGCGACCAGCTGATGCTGCTTGTCGGAGAAGCTGATGGCAAGCACGGACAGCGAACACATGACGATTGCCATCATGGAGATGGCAAGGGATTTTAGGATATCGTCTATATGCAGCTCGCGCTTGAATACCTTGTAGTCCCGCCTCCCTCTGGCAAAGTGGTAGATAAACAGCATATTGAGGGCGAAGGTGGTTGTCCTGATCCCCCCGCCAACCGAGTTGGGAGATCCTCCGATAAACATGTAGACGCACATCAGCAGAAGCGTCGGCAGCGTCAGATGGGTAATGTCCATCGTCGTTAGGCCGGCGCTCCGCGTCGTAGCCGCCTGGAAGAAGGCGTAGAAGAAGCTTTCGTGCCAGGTTAGGCCTTTGAAATAATGCTGCGACTCGAACAGCAGGATACAGACCGTTCCAATCGCGAGCAAAGCGAAATAGGTAAAGGAGGTCAGCTTCGTAAATAGCGAGAAACGGAAGGGATGATTCAGATCCAGCTTGTTGCGGGAGAGAAATGCTTTTAGCTCGATTAAGACCGGGAAACCGATCGCGCCGAAAATAATAAGCAGAATCGTCACCAGCTGAACGAAATAGTCATCCTTGAACGGGATCAGCGATTGGCCGGTAATGTCCATTCCGGCATTGGTTGTTGCGCTGACGGAGGCGAACAGCCCCTGCAGGAAGGCTTCTTGCCAGGTAGGGAAGTACCGGAGGAAGCGTAATCCGAAGATGACCGCGCCAATCAGCTCGGTCAGAAGGGTGATCCGCAATATTTCTTTTACGAGCTGGACTAGGCCCGATAAAGCGAATTGATTGTTGTCGACCATAATAAGCCTGCGCTCGCGGAGACCGATTTTGCGCCCGATCAACAGCCAGAAGAACGTGCTCATCGCCATAATGCCGATCCCCCCGAATTGAAGGACGAGCATAATAACGAAATAGCCGAACACGCTGTAGGTTTCCGCCACGTTAAATACGCTCAGACCGGTATCGCTTACGACGCTGACGGCCGTAAAGACGGTATCGAAGAAAGAGATCTCGACTCCGGGCCTCCGCACGGCAGGAATGCTGAATAGAAGAATGGATATAAGCACAGCCAGAATATAGTAGCCGGTAATGACTTGGGCAGGCGAACGCCGGCTCACCCATTCCCGAGATGTTTTAAACATAGAATCCTCCCATTGTCCCTAAGGCATAGCCATAATATGGTTGGATTCGCATGCAAATATGCGGCCCCTCGCTTTTACAATTTCTTTATCAAATTTTAAAATGGCCCTTATAAAGCCCCCCTACAATAAGGACAAGAATACAACTTATATACAACCGGAACACAACCAAATTGTAGGGGGCAAATGAAAATGAAGGTATCCAAAATTTACGCAGCAACCGTACTCGCTGCATCTCTTGCGCTTGGCGCGGTAGCCGCACCGTCAGCAAGCTTCGCTGCACCTGCTGCGGTATCGCAGAAGAAAGTGCAAGGCGTATTCACGCAAGCAAGCGTTGAGCGGACGGCTGACGGCAAGCTGAAAATTCACTGGAACTCCAATGCAGACCTTGGCGCCGCAAAAATCCTGTGGAGCACTTCGCCCGACAACATTGCCAAAAACGGCAAGCAGCTGAAGCGCATCAATGCGAGCTATAACGGCTATGTCACAGCGGATCCGAAGCCGGGCTCCCGCTTATACTTCTACATTAAAACAAGCAGCGGCGCGACCGTAACGGTTGCGGAGCGCAAAGTAAATCTGCAGGGCGCATACAACTTCCGCGACCTCGGCGGTTACAAAACAACCGACGGCAAAACCGTAAAATGGGGCAAGCTGTTCCGCGGCGAAGAGCTTGGGCATTTGACGGACGCGGACATCAAGACCATTCAGGAAATGGGCATCAAAACAAACGTGGACTACCGTACGGATGCAGAGGTTAAAGCTCTGGCGGATCCGGTAATCCCGGGTATCACTAATATCCGCACGGATGCCGGGAATGCAGGTTCGGCAGCGGATCTGAACTCCATGATTGCTTCCGGCCTGATGAAAGATGAAGCTAGCGCGGTTGCCATGATGGCTGGCTTTAACAAACAAATGGTCGACACTCCGAAGTTCTACGTCCAATTGATGGAGCTGCTTAACGACCCTAACCATATCGGTCTCGTTCAGCACTGCACAGCCGGTAAAGACCGTACGGGCCTGGGCTCCGCGATCATTCTTCTGACGCTTGGCGTAGACGAGAAGACGGTTATGGATGACTACCTCTTGAGCAACGTATACCGTGAGGAAGCGAACAAGAAGGCGATTGAAGCCGTTAAAGCTCAGGTGAAGGATGAGAATGTTGTCGCGGCGATTACGGCTTTGATGGGCGTTCAGAAAGAATTCCTGCAAGCGGCCATTGACGAGATGAAGGCAAAATACGGCTCGATCGACAATTTCCTTGAAAAAGGCCTTGGTATTACGAAACAAGAACGCGCGAAGCTGAAAGCGATGTACACGGAATAATAAGAATCGATCGCTGGCCTTTTACGGCCGGCGGTCTTTTTTTTATGGCGGAGCGAAAGAAAAGGGTATAATAAGGAAAAAAGAGATTGGAGAACAAAAGATGACGGACCATAAAACAACCGCGGGTTGGAACCTAGACAATAGCTATGCTGATCTGCCGGACTTATTATATACGAAGCAAAATCCTGTCCCTGTGCGCGCTCCCGGGTTAATCAAGTTAAACGAACCGCTGGCGGCGGAGCTGGGGCTTCATGCCGAAGCGCTGCGCGGCAGCGAAGGTGTTCAGGTGTTTGCGGGCAATCAGATTCCCGAAGGCGCGGAGCCTCTTGCCCAGGCTTATGCCGGACACCAATTCGCTTATTTCAACCGGCTTGGCGATGGCCGCGCCGTGCTGCTTGGCGAGCAGGTTACTCCGCAAGGAGAGAGAGTCGACATTCAGTTGAAGGGCTCCGGAAGGACGCCTTATTCCCGCGGCGGCGACGGACGCGCGGCGCTGGGGCCCATGCTTCGGGAGTATATCATTAGCGAAGCGATGCATGGTCTTGGCATTCCGACAACCCGCAGCCTTGCGGTTGTGACGACGGGCGAAGAGATCGTGCGCGAAAGCCTGCTCCCTGGCGCGATTCTGACCCGGGTTGCCGCAAGTCATATCCGTGTCGGTACCTTCCAGTTCGCAGCCCAATGGGGGACGCTCGAGGAGCTTCAAGCATTGGCGGATTACGCCATCAAGAGGCATTACCCGGATATGGAGGACGGTGACAACCGGTATGTCAGCTTCTTCAGGGAAGTTGTTAAACGCCAGGCGGCGCTGATTGCGAAATGGCAGCTGGTTGGTTTTATCCACGGGGTTATGAACACGGATAATATGGCGATCAGCGGAGAAACGATAGATTACGGGCCATGCGCGTTTATGGATACGTATGATCCGGCTACCGTCTTCAGCTCCATTGACCGGGAAGGCCGCTATGCGTTTGGCAATCAGCCGTCTATCGGTGCATGGAACCTCGCTAGACTTGCTGAAGCCTTGCTTCCGCTAATGGACGAGGATGAAGAAGGGGCTATTGAGCTGGCTCAGGATGCGTTGTCGGATTACAGCGAGCTGTTCCAGCAATACTGGCTGCAAGGCATGCGCGCGAAGCTGGGGATCTTTAACGAGGAGCCGGAGGATGAGGCGCTGGTTGAAGCGTTTGTGCTGCTGATGCAGCGGAATCAGGCGGATTACACCAATACGTTCCGGGCTTTATCCATGGATAAGGCTGAGGATACTGTGCTGCATGGTACGGCGGAGTTTGCGGAATGGCAGCAGCAATGGCAGGCGAGACTGGGACGGCAAGCGGAGTCCAAAGAAGAAGCTCTCCGGCTGATGCGGAGCAGCAATCCGGCTGTTATTCCCCGCAATCACCGGGTAGAGGAAGCGCTGGAGGCGGCGGAACAGGGAGACCTGTGCGTATTGGATAATCTGCTTGCCGCGCTTGTGAACCCGTATGCCTATTCGGGCGAGCAAGAGGCGTACGCCGCCCTTCCGGAACAATCGCCGCGTCCGTACCGGACGTTCTGCGGAACTTAAGGCGATAGGAGATTTATGCCATGAAATATGAATTGGGCCGCTGTTTGCTGCAGGAGCGATTGGAGGAGCGGGGGATGAGCCGGGAGGCATTAGCCGGAGAGTTGCGGTATAAGCCGGAGCGGCTGGCCGACTATATCGAGAATAAGCGGTTAATGCCGTTAAAGACGGCGATCTCCATTGCGGACACGGTTGGATGCACGGTTAATGAGCTGTATGAATTATTGCCGGCAGAAAGCGGGAGACCGAGATGACGGATAAAAATATCGCGATTGCCTTGTACCGGCCGCATGCCGGCAAGGAGCAAGAGCTTCATGAGATCGTTAGGGAGCATGGACCGGCTCTGAAGCGGGAGGGACTGATTACGGAGCTGCCGCTGCTTCAGCTTGAAGCGGAGGACGGGACCGTTATTGAGATTTTCGAATGGAAATCCGAGGAGGCCAAAAGGCAGGCGCATAGCTCTCCTGTCATTTGGCCGATCTGGGAACGTATGATGGCTGTCGCGGAAATGACGGGGCTCGGATCGCTCAAGGAAGCTGCCCAGCCGTTTCCGAATTTCAGGAGGCTGGAGCTATAGCAGTCAGCGCTTGGCTGGAATTAACGATGCGCGGCATCGTTAAGCCCGCGGCATCATATCGGGAGTTGCAAACGAGTATTGCTGGGATAAGACCCTGGCAGGGTCTTATCGGGT
>NZ_BILY01000056.1 GCF_004000805.1 Paenibacillus glycanilyticus NBRC 16618 | reverse complement strand
GGGAAGTGCGGGGGCTTGGCGATGTGCGACATCGTTAAGGGAAGAGGAAAGTTGGCGGAATGAGCAAAATGGGCGGTTTTGGCTAAGCTTAACGATACGCCGTATCGTTAAGCTATCAGAAATGGGGCAGTTAGTGGTGCTTAACGATGCGCGACATCGTTAAGCTGTTTGCGTAAGGGATGAGGCGTGAGGCGGGTTTGCTAAGCATCATGTTTGCATGGCTTCGGGTGCCAGGGGGCGGCGGAATATGGTATGATACGGATGGCAGTTGCCGCAAGGGCGGCTGCACATTTTGGATGTAAAGTAGGGTAACTTATTATGCATTTATTATCGGTTGAACATATAACGAAAAGCTACGGCGAGAAAATGCTCTTCGAGGACGTGACCTTTGGCGTCGAAGAGGGCGACAAAATCGGCATTATCGGCGTCAACGGAACGGGCAAGTCGACGTTCCTGAAGGTTATCGCCGGATTTGAGCCTGCCGACTCCGGCAGCATCTCGATCGGCAACCGCGTCGTTGTGCGGATGCTGGCGCAGGACCCGACATTTGCACCGGGCGAGACGGCGCTCGAGCATGTGCTTGGCGGCGATTCACCGCAGCTGCGCGCCGTTCGCGAATATACGGCTTCGCTTGAAGCGCTTGAGCTGAAGCCAAGCGACGAGTCACTGCAGGAGCGACTGATCAAAGCTAATCAGAAGATGGACGAGCTGGACGCCTGGACGCTGGAAAGCGAAGCAAAGACGGCGCTTGGCCGTCTTGGTATTCAGAACTTCAACGATAAAGTAGAGACTTTCTCCGGCGGGCAGAGAAAACGCGTGGCGATGGCGGCGGCTTTGCTGCAGCCTTCGGATATTCTTATTCTGGACGAGCCTACCAACCATATTGATAACGAATCCGTTGCTTGGCTGGAGAGCATGCTGCAAAAACGCAGAGGCGCGCTGCTTATGATTACCCATGATCGCTACTTCCTGGACCGGGTAAGCAACCGCGTGATCGAGCTGGATAAAGGGCGGGCTTTCTTTTATGAAGCGAACTACAGCCGATTCCTCGAGCTGAAGGTGGAACGCGAGGAGCGGGAAGCGGCTTCGGAGGACAAGCGGCAGAATCTGTTGCGCAACGAGCTGGCATGGATCCGGCGCGGAGCGAAAGCCAGGTCGACCAAGCAGAAGGCCCGGATCGACCGGTTCGAAGCGCTTAAGGCGCAAGCGCCGAAGCAATCAGGCGGCAAAATGGACGTATCGGTAGCGTCAACGCGCCTCGGCAAAAAAATCGTGGAGATTGAATCGGTCAGCAAGCGGTTTGGCGACCGCACGCTTATCCGCGATTTCAGCTATATCGCCGTACCGGAAGACCGCGTCGGCATCGTTGGCCGTAACGGAGAAGGCAAGTCTACTTTGCTGAAGCTCATCGCGGACAAGCTGAAGCCCGATGAAGGCAAGATCGAGCTTGGCATGACCGTTAAGCTTGGTTGGTTCTCGCAGGAGCATGAAGAGATGGATGAGTCGCTTCGCGTCATCGAGTATATCCGCGAAGGAGCGGAGCAGGTGAAGACGGCAGACGGCACGACCATTTCTGCCGGGCAGATGCTGGAGCGGTTTCTTTTCGAGCCTGCGATGCAATGGTCGATTATCGGCAAGTTGTCCGGCGGCGAGAAACGCCGTCTGCAATTGCTGCGCGTCCTGATGAATGCGCCTAACGTGCTTCTGCTCGACGAGCCTACCAATGACCTGGACATTGCGACATTGTCGGTACTCGAGGATTACCTCGACGATTTCCCTGGCGTTGTGTTTGTTGTATCCCATGACCGTTACTTCCTTGACCGGACCGTCGATAAAATCTTTGCTTTTGAAGGCGATGGCGTCATTACGCAGCATGTCGGCAACTACACCGAATACCAGGAATATGTCGAGAAGTATGGTATCACTGCCGACTCGGCAGGCAGCGTAAAACCGGCACAGGCGGCAGCTAAGCCAGCAGCAGAACAGTCTGCTTCTGCTGCTGTAGACGGCGGAAGCAAGCCATCCGGCGAACGTTTGCGCATGTCGTACAAGGACCAGAAGGATTACGAGCAGATTGACGGTTGGATCGAGAAAGCGGAAAGCCAGCTGACGGCCGTGACGGAAAAGATGAATAACGCGGGCAGCGACTCCGCGCTCTTGCAGCAATTAGTGGAAGAGCAGCAGCAGCTGGAGTCCAAGCTGGAAGAGCTGATGGACCGCTGGGCGGAGCTTAACGAGCTGGCGGAGAAGATCGCGGCTCAGAAGAAATAGTCTTATGCTTGCGGAGCAAAAATGACTTCGCAATTGTTATTCGCAATTCTTATTAGGAGGAACTCCAACCATGGCAAACGATATTCGCAACATCTATTGCATCGGCCGGAACTACCGGCTGCATGCGCTTGAGCTGGGCAATGAAGTACCGGAGGAGCCGCTTGTTTTTACGAAGCCCTCTCATGCGGTTGCGCCGATGAACGGCAACGTCGTCGAAATTCCGGGCGGACGCGGAGAAGTGCATTTCGAGCTGGAGCTGGTGCTTCGCATCGCGCGTCGTCTTGAACCGGGCATGTCGCCGGATGAGATTATTGACGGATTGGCGCTAGGACTCGACTTGACGCTGCGCGACGTGCAAAGCAAGCTGAAGGCAAAAGGCCAGCCTTGGCTGGATGCCAAAGGCTTCAAAGCCTCCGCTCCGCTTGGCGAATGGATGGCTTATCCGGGTGAGGAAGGGCTGAAAGCCTTTGATTTTGCCCTGATTCGCAACGGCGAGCAAGCGCAGCTTGGTAATTCCAAGGATATGCTGTTCAGCATCTCCGAGCTGGTGCGTCATATCGATTCGCGTTACGGCCTTGGCGAAGGCGACATTATCTTTACGGGCACGCCTGCCGGCGTAGCCGCTTTGCATGACGGCGACGTGCTCGAAGCGCTGTTTAACGGCGAAAAAGCAGCAAGCTGCACGGTGAAGCTGGTATAGCGGCATCTCATAAACGAGTTAGACTGTCGAGCTAGAATCGACAGTCTTTTTTTTGCTTCGGTTTAAATTCCGTTTAAATTCGGCGGTTAAGATGATTCCAGATCAAAGAAGTGGAGAGGTGCTTATCTGTGACTGTGAATAAAAACAATAAAACGCTCATCCTGATCGGCTTGCTTCTTGGCCTTATATTCGCCGAGATGGATGAGACCGTCGTCTCAACCGCAATGCCGACGATTATCCGCGAGCTGCATGGTTTATCGCTGTACGGCTGGGTAGCAGGCGTATACATGCTGGCTATGACGATTGCTATGCCGATATTGGGCAGGCTTGCGGATGTATTTGGCCGGAAAAAAATATACATGAGCTGTATGGCCTTGTTCTGCCTCGGTTCCATCGTGTGCGGCTCCGCCGACTCCATGGCCCAGCTGCTTATCGGCCGAGGCATTCAAGGGATCGGCGCAGGCGGATTAATGCCAATCGCTCTAGTTATTATCGGAGAATCCTTCCCGCTCGAGCAGCGCGCGAAGGTACAGAGCCTTATTGGTCCATTAATGATTCTACCGCAGCTAATCGGACCGACGATCGGCGGTTATTTTGTCGGAAACCTCAATTGGCATTGGTTGTTCCTGATCAATATTCCCGTAGCGGTTATCGCGGTTGCCTTCTTGTTCAAAGGACTGCATGAGTCCAAAGGGGAAGAAAAGCATACGATTGACTGGGCAGGGGCGGGAACGCTTGTCGCCGCATTACTGTCCTTCCTGATTGCGCCTGTACTGATCGATAATCAAGGATTAAGCTGGTCGTCCCCGATTATTATAGGACTGCTTGTTTTGTCCGCTGTACTAATCGGCTTGTTTATTCGGATTGAATCGAAAGCGAAGCAGCCGATCATTCCGCTGCATCTGTTCCGCAACCGGAATGTCGTTGTATTGTCCCTTCTTGTCTTTACGTTAATGCTTGGGCTTATGGGCGGAATCGCAACCTTCCCGTTCTTCGCGCAAAATGTGATGGGACTTACGCCAACCGAAGCGGGTTATCTGATGTTCGCCTTTATGGCCGGAGCCATCCCGTCCAGTATCGTAAACGGCTTTTTGATTACACGCGTCGCTTATCGCAACCTGTTTATTACCTGCTTCGTCCTGCCGCTTGTGGGAATATTCATGCTCACGCAGCTGGCCGTAAGCACAACTCCGTTGTTTGTTATTATTGCCTTCTTTGTTATGGGACTAGGCATTGGAGCGTTGTTTGGCGGAGATAACCTGATCGTGCAGGAGTCCGTAGAGAAAAAGCATAGCGGAGTAGCGCTTGGCACGGTTCAGCTGTTCCAGTCGCTTGGCGCTACGGTTGGGCTCAGCGTATTCGGCAGTGTGCTCGCCAAGAGCATTAAAGACGGCATAAACAGCTTGTCCAGTCGAATGGATCCGGGGACGGTAGATTCGATCAAGACAGGCGGAATTCCGGCCGGATTGCCATCGGATCTCGTACTGAAGATTCAAACGGTATTTGCCAATTCCTTTGACCATATCTTCGTTATAGCGCTTGGATTTGCGGCAGTATCCTTTATAATCACCTGGTTCTTGAAGAAGGAAGTGCTCACGAAGCATGAGGATGCGGAAGAGCAGGAAGCCGGACAAACGGTTGCATAGACCTTTCTTGCAATATAACGAACACCCCCGCGGAGGCCGGAAGGCTGAGGCGGGGGTGTTTGTCTTATAACGAAAATAATTAAGCGTTAAACGCGGTCAGCATCCAGACATGCTTCTCGAGGGTGGTATGGATGGCAAGCAGCATATCGGCGGTCGTTTCGTCGCCTGCGTCTTGTGCAATATCCATGCCTTCCTTCAACTCGCTGATGACGATGGAGAAATCGGTAATCAACGTCTCCACCATCTGGTGGGCCGATTCGCTGCCGCTCGCTTCCTTGATGCTGGCGATGCGCAGATATTCCGCCATCGTCGCAACCGGTGAGCCTTTTAACGCCAGCAGCCGTTCGGCAAGCTCATCGACATGAAGAGCTGCTTCCTCGTAGAACTCCTGGAACTTCACATGCAGAGTGAAGAACTGAGTGCCTTTGACATACCAATGGAAGTTGTGCAATTTGATGTACAGGACGCTCCAATTGGCGATTTGTTTATTAAGAACGTCATTTGTTTGTGTCATACGGTTTCACATTCCTTTCCTAGGCAGTAGTGTGCGCACGGGAAAGGTTTTGCATACTTAAAAACCGCGGCTGGCGGCAAGTCGAACGGAGGATTCGCGTACGATCAGCCGGTGCGGGATAATGACATCCGACTGATGGATCGGCTCGTCCTGAATTTGGCGGATTAAGAGCTGCGAGGCTGTATAGCCGAGCTGGTACGTTCCGATATCTACGGAGCTGATTGGCGGCGTAGCAAGCTCGGACAACGCAATATTGTTAAAGCTGACAAGGCTGATGTCATCAGGCACCTTGTAGCCGATTTCGGTTAAGCCGCGAAGCACGCCAAACGCCACCACGTCATCGATGACCACAAGCCCTGTCGGGCGCTCCGGCAGTCCCATAATAAAAGACATAGCCCGGAAGCCGCTTTCCTGCAGGAACTCGCCTTCCACAATCCACTCCGACTGCATGGGCAGTCCTGCCTCGCGCATCGCTTTTTTATAGCCTTCCATCCGGTCGTTCGAAACGGTCAGGTTGGTTGGTCCGCTCACAAAACCGATTCGGCTATGGCCTTGCTTGATCAGATGTTGAGTGGCGTCGTAAGCAGCTTGTATGTTATCGTTGTTGACCGTCATCACGCGGCTGTATTCCTCGCCGGCGCGTCCGATCAGAATGCTGGGGAAATCCTGCTCGTTCAAATAACGGATAAGCGGATCATTCACTCTTGCAGACAGCAGGATCACGCCGTCTACGCGCCTGCCGAACACGAGGCGGGAGATCGTCTCGGTCTCGTCATGCGCGCTTGTTGCCGTCGTAAGCAGCATATCGTAGCCCGCTCTGGTGGAGTGGGTCAGTATTCCTCTTAACAGTTCCCCGAAAAAGAAGTCCTGGAACAGCTCTTCCGCAGGGCGGGGGAGCATGATGGCTAACGTTTTGGTTGTCTTGGAGACCAGGCTTTTGGCCATGACATTCGGGTGATAGCCCATTTCCTCCATGATCTTTTTCACCTTGGCGGACGTCTCCTTGCTGATTCGAGGATGATTGGATACCACCCTCGACACGGTGGAAGGGGAAACGCCTGCAGCTTTCGCAATATCTTTAATGGTTACCATCGTTATCGTGATCCCCTTACTCTTTATGCAATCGTTTGAACTCTATGCATCCATGTTACTTGAACGGGTCTTTAAAGTAAACTGGCAGTTCGGAATTTTGCCAAGCCATAAGTGAAATATTGGGCAAATCCAAGAAAATCGAAGAAAACGGGAGATAACCATAAAATTACTTGCACAGATCATCTGTGCAAACGTTTTAACAAACCTAATAGGCTGTTGTATGATGAACTCGTGGATATAACGCTTTCATTGCGAGAATCGGCGTATAATCAGCCGAAAACGGATGAAAACGACGTATACCCTTACTTTTCTTCTGCCATTTGCACAAACGTTTGCACAAAACGACAAATAGCGGCATACCCGCTGCAGGCACGGAAAACGGGTAAGATCGGGCGCATCTATCCCAAGTCATACATTACGGAAGGGGATCATTAAGAATGAAAAAATGGTTTGTAACGACGATGATCACGGCATTATTCATCGTGTCGGCTTGCGGAAGCGGCGGCAGCAATAACAACGGCAATTCCGCGGCAACAAACGCACCCGCGGCAACGGAAGAAGCTTCTGCTAACGCAGGCAATGCAGGCGCAAGCGAGGAGCCGGCAGACGAGGCGATCGTGCCGGAAGAAGGCGCAACGCTCACTGTATGGGATTCGAAGAACGAACGCGGCTTCGTAGAAGAAATGGCGAAGGAATTTACGGCGCAATACAACATTCCGGTCAAAATCGAAGAAGTAGAGTCGCCGGACCAAGTGAAAAAGCTGACAACCGACGGTCCTGCGGGCATCGGTGCCGACATCGTAACGTTCCCGCATGACAACCTTGGCCAAGCGGTAGCAGCCGGACTTATTCTTCCTAACGATTTCTTCGAAGAAGAGACAAAAACAGCAAACGCGGAAGCTGCGGTTAACGCGGTAACTTCGGACGGTATCCTGTACGGCTACCCTCGTTCGGTAGAAACTTACGCGCTGTTCTACAACAAAGACCTGGTACAGACGCCTCCGGCATCGTTTGACGACATCGTTACCTTCTCGAAAACATTTAATGATCCCGCAAAAAATAAATATGCCCTCATGTGGGAAATGGGCAACTTCTACTTCAACTACATCTTCTTCGCATCGACAGGCGGTTACGTGTTCGGCGAGAACGGCACAAACGCTGCCGACATCGGTCTGAACAACGACGGCGCGGTTGAAGGTCTGAAGTACTTCCAATCCTTGAAGCAAATTCTGCCGATCAAATCCGGCGACGCTTCCGCGGACATTATCCAAGGCAAATTCGCCGACAAATCGCTGGCGATGACGATTACGGGCCCTTGGAAAGTCGGCGACTTCAAGAACCTCGGCATTAACTTTGGCGTAGCGCCAATTCCGACGATCAACGGCAAACCAGCTGTTTCGTTCTCCGGCGTAAAAGCTTGGTACGTGAACTCGTTTACGAAATACCCGAATGCCTCCCGTCTGTTTGCTAACTTTATTTCTTCCAAAGCAGGCCAACTGAAAGACTACTCGCTGACTGGCGCGATTCCGGCGAACAAAGAAGCGATGGAAGATCCTACGTTCAAAGCGGATGAAATCTCGAGCGGCTTTGCGGCGCAATTCGTAAATTCGCAAGCGATGCCTTCCATTCCGGAAATGGGCAGCGTATGGGATCCGATCGGCGCGGCTCTGGCCGACATCTGGAACGAGAACAAAGATCCGAAGGCCGCTCTCGACAATGCGGTTAAGCAAGTGCAAGAGGCGGCTAAAGGCACGACGAAATAATGGCATAGCGAAATAAGAGACAGATGGCTCGCCCGCCGAAAGCAGTTTCGGCGGGCGTAAGCCGTGGAAGGAGTACACGGGTATGAATGGTCGTCGCAGTGCTATTTTGTCCGCCATATCTATGGGGCTTGGCCAACTGTACAACCGGCAATATATGAAGGGAATACTGCTGCTCCTGACGGAGGCGGCAGCGCTTGTATATTTTATCCCTCGCCTCGTGCAAGACCTATGGGGGATTTGGACGCTTGGCGATACGCCATCCAAGATGGTGAAGGTAGGCAAGGTTTATCAGACGGTCAAAGGGGATCATTCGATCTTCCTGATGATTAACGGTCTAATTACGATTTTAGTATTGGCGCTTTTTATTGCCATTTACATTATGAATATCCGCGATGCGTACCGTACGGGGGCAAAAAGAGAGCAAGGCATTCAGGCCGCGACGTTCAGGGAGTCCATCAGCTATGTGTGGGACCGCAAGTTTCCTCATCTATTGCTGACCATTCCGGGCCTTGGCGTATTGTTCCTGACGATTATGCCGATTGTCTTCATGATTTTGCTTTCCTTCACGAACTACTCATTGCCTCAACATATTCCGCCGGCGAAGCTGGTCGATTGGGTTGGCTTCAACACCTTTAAAGACCTGCTGACGCTGAAATCCTGGAGCAGAACGTTTTTTGGCGTATTTACCTGGACGATTATTTGGGCAGTGCTGGCGACCGCAACCTGCTATTTCGGCGGCCTGCTTGTCGCTCTGCTTATCGAACAGAAGGATGTGAAGTTTAAAAAGCTATGGCGGACGCTCTTCATTCTGCCTTACGCGATTCCGCAGCTCATCTCGCTGCTCGTTATGCGCAATCTGTTCAACGGACAGTTTGGGCCGATTAACCAGTACCTGTCGTATTTCGGCTTTGGCAAGCTGCCTTGGCTGACGGATCCGACCTGGGCGAAGGCGACTGCTATTCTCGTGAATATGTGGGTGGGCATTCCGGTATCGATGGTTCTTATTCTTGGCGTGCTTACCGCCATTCCGAAGGATCTCTACGAAGCGGCGGACGTGGACGGAGCCTCCGGCTACCAGAAGTTCCGGATCGTTACGCTGCCGTTTGTCCTGTTCGCCACGGCGCCGATTCTGATCACGCAGTTTGCGGGCAATATCAACAACTTCAACCTGATCTTCCTGCTGACAAACGGGGAACCGCTGAACGGCAATTATCAATATGCGGGCAGCACGGACCTGCTTGTCACGTGGCTGTACAAACTGACGCTGAACAACAGCCAATTCAATATGGCTTCGGCGATTGGCATTATTATTTTCATCATTATCGCAACGTTCTCGATCATTAACTACCGCCGCACGAAGTCGTTCAAAGAGGAGGATATGATCCAATGAAGGCTGGTCAATCGAGGAGCCGTTTTATTCGGCTGACGTTTAGCTACGCGGTGCTGACTGTCATCGCGATCTGTTGTCTTTATCCTGCTCTTTGGGTGCTGCTGTCTTCGTTCCGACCGGGCACCTCGCTATACAGCGATTCGTTTATTCCAAAGACGTTTACGCTGTCGCACTACACGGAGCTGTTCCATTCGAAGGTATTCCTGTACGGCAGATGGTATCTGAATACGCTCAAAATTGCTTTCCTGTCCATGATTTTCTCGACGATACTCTCGACGATGAGCATGTACGCGTTGTCGCGCTTCCGGTTCAAGGGGCGGAAAACCCTGCTGACAACCCTGCTAGTCCTCGGCATGTTCCCTGGCTTTATGAGCCTTGTGCCGGTGTATATTTTCCTGCTTCAGCTTAACCTGCTGGATACCCATGCGGCGATCATCATCGTATATTCCGCGGGTTCGGTATTGATGAACGGGTTTGTGATAAAAGGCTTCTTCGATACGATTCCGCGCAGCCTCGACGAGTCGGCAAGGATTGACGGCGCGAACCATTTGCAAATTTTCTACCGCATTATGCTGCCGCTTGCCCGTCCGATTCTGATCTATGTGGCATTGACGACGTTTGCTGGCGCTTGGGTCGACTTTATTTTCGCCCGGCTGGTGCTCCGCTCGAAAGAGAACTGGACGCTTGCCGTCGGCATGTGGGATCTGGTCAGCTCGTATCAGAACTCGAACTTTACGATGTTTGCCGCCGGCGCCGTGCTTATCGCGGTTCCGATCACGCTGCTCTTCGTCTTCCTGCAGAAGTTCCTTGTTCAAGGGCTTACGGCAGGCGCTTCGAAAGGATAAGGCTTGGCTATGGCGTATGGAGGATGGTTTGTGCGTGCCGCGATTGCTGCCGCCTTGGCAGCTTCGCTTGCGGGCTGCTCGATAAATAACGCTGGCGGCGGGAAAGTAGAAGGTGAGCCTGTTGCTTCCGCTGCTGTGAAGGATGGTGCCGCGGAGCCGGTGGATGAACAGCCGGGCACCGTTTATTACGAGATTTTTGTCCGGTCCTTCTATGACTCGAATGGGGACGGGATTGGCGATCTGAACGGCGTAACGGCAAAGCTGGACTATCTGCAGCAGCTCGGTGTCGGCGGGATCTGGCTGATGCCGATTAATCCTTCGCCAAGCTATCACGGGTATGATGTGACGGATTACCGGGCGGTCAATCCGGATTACGGTACGATTGATGACCTGAAGAAGCTGACGGATGAGGCGCATAAGCGCGGCATCAAGGTCATTATGGATCTTGTTGTGAATCATACCAGCACGGAGCATCCGTGGTTTAAGGAGGCGCTTGCGGATCCGGATAGTCCGTATCGAAGCTGGTACCATTTTGCCGGGGCCGATGAGGATGCGAAGGCGGACGGCGCGGTTGGCAGCAATCCGTGGCATGTGACGGCGGATGGGAAAAGAAAGTATCTAGGCGTGTTCTGGGAAGGCATGCCGGATTTGGATTTTGACAATGCAGATGTACGCCATGAGCTTGTGTCCATCGGCCAATATTGGCTGGAGCAGGGGCTGGACGGCTTCCGGCTCGATGCGGCCAAGCATATTTATGGAGACTATGCTTCAACCATTAATAGCCCGGAGATTCAGGGTGCGAATCAAAAATGGTGGCAGGAGTTCCGCAGCGGCTTGTCCGGCGTGAAGCCGGATGCGTACCTGGTCGGCGAGGTATGGGATTCGCCCGTTGTTATTGCTCCTTATCTGGATAAGGCGCTGGACTCGGCATTTGATTTCGATCTTGCCGGCAAGCTGATCAGCTCGGCTGACCGGGAGCGGGATTCGGATCTGGCCTTTACGCTTGGCAAGGCATACGGGTTGTACGAGAAGTCCTCGGGCGGAACGTATGTGGACGCGCCGTTTCTGAGCAACCATGATCAGACCCGGGTGATGACGGCATTGAACGGCAATCTGGCCCATGCCAGGATGGCTGCCGCCATGCTGCTCACCCTGCCGGGAAATCCGTTTATTTATTACGGCGAAGAGCTTGGCATGGCCGGGGCTAAGCCGGATGAGTATTTGCGCGAGCCGATGATCTGGTATGCCGACCCCGCTGGCGGGGAGGGTCAGACCAGCTGGGAGCAGAGCAAGTACAATGCTGCCGGCTCGGCCGTATCGGTGGAAAGCGAGCAGCAGAATGATCAGTCGCTGCTTGCTTGGTATCGGATGCTGCTCAAGTGGCGCAGCGAGGAGCCGGCTTTGCGCGATGGGGGAATCATCGCGTACAGCTTGAAGAACGCGGTACCGCAAGTATCCGCGTATGTGAGGGCAACAGCAGACGAGCGCGTGCTCGTGCTGCACAATTTGTCCGGCCAGCCGCAGAAGGCGGAGCTGGCCGAAGAGTACGGCTCATTCGCGAAGCTGAGCCGTAAGAGCGATAACGCCGCTGAGCTAAGCGGCGGCGTCGTCACGCTGCCGCCATATAGCAGCGTTATATTGAAATAGACGAATCCGGTGCCTTAGGCGCCGGATTTTTTGTTGTTTGGGCGGCGGGGGCCTCGCCACCCCGTCGTCCCGCTAGGGACAAACCGTGTTGCAGCGGTTGGGGCGAGAGTGCTCGGTTCCGAAGTAGCTGAATAGCAGGCAAAAACCGTGTTACAGCGGATGAAGCGAGAGCGCTCGGTTCGGAAGAGGAGCGAATGTTGGCAGATTGGTTTGAGGTTGGCGGATGGCGGGTGTGAAGGCTCCGATGAGGAACCGGAGCAACGGGGGTTTGAACCAACCGTTAGAGCGGTACAATAGTAGTCTGCGGTAATTGATAGCTGAGTAAGCTCGGATTGCGGGAGGGGCGGAACATTGAATACGAAAGTACTGCGGATCGTGACGCTTGTTGTGTTCCTGATTAACGTTATTCTAATTTTTCTTGTTGATTGGCTTACGATCGAGATGATCCCGGGCAAAAGCATTTCCGGCAGCTCGAACCCCGCGGTTATTCTGTGGTTTCTCGAGTTGCCGGCGTATTTGCTGCTGTTGACCGGTATCGCCTTTATCGTACATAGAGAGCGGTATCTGGTGCAGTACAATAGAGTCCGGGTATCGGTGATTTTACTTGCTCTGCTGGCGGTATCGCTCCTGCTTCAGGTGGATAAAGCCCAGCGGATACGCGATCGGATCGATGGCCGAACGAATGAATTCGGCTGGCTGAACCCCTATACCAATACGATTTACATCAACTTTTACTCGTTCTTAAGCGGCATCCTGCTGCTGCTTTTGATTCAATCGGTAATCACTCTAATCCGGTTTAAATTCAGATCCGATAGGCCGACGGACTAACGCCGGTCACTTTCTTAAACACGCTGCAAAAATAGCCTTGATCCTCGTACCCGACTAGCTGCGAGATTCGAGCGATCTTGAGTGTTGTCGTCTTGAGCAGCTCCTTGGACCGTTCGATGCGCACTCGCGTTACATAGTCGTTATAGCTGATGCCAACGATCTGCTTAAACCGCTTCGAGAAATAATTGGGGTGGATAAAATATTTGTCGCTGACCCATTGCAGCGACAGGTCTTCGTCGTAATGCTGCTGTACGTATTGCTGCACGCTATCGATTATGTCGTCGCAGGAACGCTCGGCTCCGTCACCCAGCACATTGCTCAGCCTTTCAAGCTGCTGTTCGATAACCGAAATAATCTGGCGCCAATCCGTAAAGCTCTCGAGACTAGCGATCGGCGTCCCGAGATTCCAGTTCGGCAGTTCGAAGGCCGTCTTGGCGGCGTGTTTGCGGAGAACGTGAATGATTTCGGTGTACAGATATTCGACATGCTCGTACCGTGCGTCAGGCGACTCCGCCAGGGTGTGGAACAGCTCGGAAGCAAAAGCGAGAAATTCGCGGTGCTGTCCATCCTCCAGCAAGGCGGTTAATCCGCGCTCCGCTTGATGAAGGAGCGGAAATACCGTCGCCGCATGCGACTGGTTAACCGTATCCGTGTAGACGTTGCCGCCGCCGAATAGCAGCCGGTTCTGTAGCGCCTTCCTCGCTTCAAGACAGGAGAGCCTTAGCAAGGTCAGCTGTTCTTTTACGCCGCCAACACCGATGGATACGATAAGCCCAAGATGCTGGCGGATCCAGCCAACTGTCTGCGTTAACGTTTCCACGATGCTTTCCGGTTCGAGTACACGATTCGGAGAGGCGAGAAAGACAACAATCTCCTCCGAGTGGTAAGCATGCTTGAAGGCAAGGATTTCAACGGGGAGCGCCGCGAGCGCGTTCTCAATACTGTTCTGGACGGCGAAGCGGGCGAGCGGCTCCTCGTTCTCCTTGAAGCGGGAGGTCTCGTTGCGGTAGACGATACGCACGGAGATGCCAACGAACGAGCAGCATTGCAGCAGCTCGACAGGGAGACCATCCCAGTGGGCATCCTGCTCCGTGATCAGATGCGTAAGCTGAAAATCCAGAGGCTGCAAATGGCTCTGGCGGATCATCTCGTCCAGCGCGTTCAGCTTGGAAAGATCCGCTTCCTGCCGCCTTTCTGCCCGCAGCTCCTCCACCAGGCCGGCAAGAAGCGCGCGCAGCTTCTCCTTATCGATCGGCTTAAGCAAGTAATCCTTCACATGATTGAGCAGCGCCTCGCGTACATATTCGAATTCGTTAAAGCCGCTAATAATGACGAATTTCGTATTCGGGGAGACCGTCCGCGCCTGGTTAATGAACTGAAGTCCGTCCATGCCCGGCATTCGCACATCGGTAAGGACGATATCCGGCTGGCAGCTAACGAGCAGGGACATCGCTTCGAATCCGTCCCCGGCTTCTCCCGCAAGCGTAAGGCCAAGCGTCTTCCAATCGATTTTGCGAATTAAACCTTCCCGCAGAAGCGGCTCGTCTTCCACGATAAGTACCTTCATCCGATCATCCCCTTATGCCGTCCGCTTCGGCAGCTCGAAATAAATTTTGGTGCCTGCGCCCGGCTGGCTGTAGATTTCAACCCTCGGATCGCTTTCGTAATACAATTGAATCCGTTTGAATACGTTCGCTAGTCCAATCATCGTCCTGGAAGAGGTCTGCCTGGACACGATCGCGTTCGGGTTATTCAATTTGCGGTGAAAAAGCTCGATCATGGCAGGGTCCATGCCAACCCCGTTATCCTCTATGATGATTTTCAAGAAGGAATCGTCTACGCTGCCAAGCGTGATGCGCACCTTCTTGTTCCCGACCTTTTGTTCCAGGCCGTGAATGATGGCATTCTCGACTAAAGGCTGAATGAGAAACTTCGGCAAAATGAGATCCTCCATACCGGGCTCCACTTCAATCTCGTAAGCAAACACATTGGCAAACCGAATTTGGTAGATGGATAAATATTGATTCAGATGCGTAATTTCCTCCTGAACGGTGGCGAGACTGCCGCCGTTCAAATTATAGCGGAGCATGCTTCCGAGCGCGATGCATATAAAAGAGACCCGTTCGTCCCCGTCAACCGATGAAATGCTGTCGATCGTGCTTAACGTATTGTAGAGAAAATGAGGGTTGATCTGCGTCTGAAGCGCCTTAATCTCCGCTTCCTTTTTCAACAGCTCCGTCTCGTATACTTTGGAGATTAACGAACTGATCTCGGCGGTCATTTTGTTGAAGCTATGCTGGATGGTAGACAGCTCGTCTTTGCCTTTTACCTCGATGGTAGCCCCGAAATCGCCCATTTCCACCTGCTTCATCTTTTTGTTGAGCTCTTTCAGCGGACGGGTAACGCCCGCGGCAATCAGCGAAGCGATGAGCATGGCGGCAAGAAAGCTGATCATGGCGATCACGATTAGCGTATGGCGGAAGGAGTTTACCTTACTTAGCACTTGATCCAGCGGAATGTTGCCGATCACAATCCAGTCGCCGGCATCCAGCCGTTCATAGAAGCCGATATAGGTTTTGTTCCGGTTTTCGTAGCGGAAGTTTACGTAGTCGCTTGATCTTGGCGCCTTCTTGTAAGCCGCGAACAAGGGGCTTCCCGCAATGGACTTGCCGATGTCTTCCTTGTTCTGCGCGAAAATAATATGGCCGGAGCGGTCCGCGATATAGTACTTGCTGGCGTCGCTTTTTTGCGGTTCCGGGAAAATTTTATCCAGCACGCCGGGGTCGATATCGATCTTGATGTACCCGATCGGGTGCTGTTCATTCATCGTAATGCGTTTGAGCAGCTGAATATAGCTGACCGTTTTGACGGGCGTGACGGTTGTGCTTATGGTTGTATGCGAGACGGTCCAGAAGGGGGTGCCGTCCATTCGGAGCGCTTTATCGAACAGGTGCGCCTGCTCTTCATCCAGAAGGGATTTGACGTTTCGATTGTAATAGTAGTAGCTCGAAATTTGCTGGCCGTCCAGGCGGGTGATGGAAATGAACGAAATGAGAGGATTTTGCAGCTTATTAGAGATAATCCGGTTCCGGTAATATTGTTCATTGTCGGTATTGGGAGGACCATCGAGAAACTTCTGCAGCGAAGTATCGCTGAAATAGCTGTAGCCGATATTGGAGGCCGTCTTGAAATGAAGATCCAGCGTATCGACCGATTGCGTGGTCATCCTCTCCAGCCCTTGCAGCGTGGAGGCTTCGAGCTCGCGGCTCATCATGCGATAGTAGGAGTAGCCCATAATGATTGCGGTAAGGCCGATGACGATAAAGAAAGAGAGAATCATCTTATTGCGGAACTGCATGTTCAGGTTGAGGAAACGAGACCACATGTTCAAGCTACCTCCCAACGCATCTGTAACCGCTTACTCAGAAGGTATTCGATAGCTTTGACTATTTTCCTGTTTCTAGGAGAGTCCTGATTCCAAAGTTGCTTAAAATATTCCTAATAGGAGGTTAAGATATTGCATAGAAAGCGCTATCATTTAAGTCCTATACTGAATTTGTAAATCCGATAACCATTTGAGGGGGCGTTCGATTGAAGAAGAAGCAGCGGTTTAGAACGTGGTCCAGTCTGGCAATTGCTCTTGTCTTAATGCTAATGGTATCAGCTTGCAGTGGAGGAAATAGCAGCAACGTGACAAACGTTTCTGAAGCGACTAATGACTCTTCGAGCACGAACGCGGCGGCAAACAACGGGTCTGATAACGCGGAAGCGACGGCGGATAATACGGCTTCAAACGGCGGCACAGTCGAAATTACGGTATGGGATCAGCCGAATCCGGACGACACGATGAAATCCATCAAAGAAGAGGTTTACGCGGATTTCGAAGTGCAGCATCCCAACATTAAAGTAAAGCACGAATTGATGCCGCAGGGCACAAACGACCGTGAAGTATTCGTAACGGCGATGGCGGGCGGCAATGGCCCCGATGCTTACCATTCGGCTCACTTTCCGATTATCGCGGACTGGGTAGGCCAAGGTCTTGCGCTTGACTTGACTCCGTATTGGGACAGCTACGCGGACAAAGATAAATTCATCCCATCCTCGATGGAAGCGGGCACCATTGACGGCAAAGTGTACGGCGTTCCGCACGATATGTACGTAACGGGCTTGTTCTGGAACAAGAAGATGTTCGAAGCAGCGGGGCTTGACCGCGATACCCCTCCGGCGAACTGGGATCAGCTTGTTGAATTCGGCAAGAAGCTGGCGGATCCGGCCAAGAAGCAGTACGGCATTACTCTGCTGGGCATGGAGTGGGCGGACTGGTGGTTTGAGTACTACGTATGGCAGGCGGGCGGCGACCTGACGCATGTCAATCCGGACGGTACGGTGCAATTGGCCTTTACGGAAGAGCCTTCCGTAACCGCGCTGCAATTTTATAAAGATCTGAAGTGGAAGGATAAAATCGTGCAAAACAACGTGCTCCAGAGCTATCAGGATAACATGAACGATATTTTCCAAGGCCGCGCGGCGATGTCGAACGCAGCGTCCGGCGGATTCGGCGACTATGTCGCGCAAGGAATGGACTTGAACGACGTTGGTTTTGCGCCTTATCCGGTAGGCCCAAGCGGCAAAGGTCCGGGACAAATCGGCGGCGCTTACTGGATCATTAATCCAAAGACGACCAAAGAGAAGCAAGACGCGGCTTGGCAATACATCATGTACTTGAACTCCAAAGAGGTCGCCGAGAAATACCTTCAGTTCCAGCAGGACAACGGAATTTTCCCGAACCTGCTGTCCGTTCGCTCCGACGTTGATCCATCCCAATTCGCCCAAGACATTTCGCCTGAGCTTGTAGCGGCCGTGAACAAAGCGGCTTCCGATACGCATCTGGAATATTTCCTGAAGGAACGCTTGACTCCGTACGTCGTTAAAGCGGTTCAAAAGGCGCTTACGGACGAGAAATCCAATCCGAAGCAGCTGCTCCAGGAAGCTCAGGATGCCGCGCAAAAAGAAGTGGTAGACGCGTATAACGCATCCGTGAAGAAATAAAACGACTTGAAGGAAGGCGGAGTTGATTAGCGGGCGTAAAGCGCAAACGCCGCAAGCTGCTCCGCCTGCCATTTGGAAAGGAGGCGTCAAACGTTGAAAGCAGCCATAGAAGGCCGGAAGCCTCAGGTGCAAGCGCGGGTCAGACCCCGGATTAAGATCTCCTGGACAGCAATCGCTTTCGTATCTCCTGCCATTGTCTGTTTCCTGTTGTTCAAGTATTATCCGCTTCTTCAAGCCGTGTACATGAGCTTCTTCGATTACAAAGTCATCAACCCGCCGGGCAAATTCGTCTGGCTGGATAACTATAAGTATTTAATCCATTCCACCGAGTTCTGGAATGCATTCCGAAATACCTTTGCGTTCTTCTTTATCTACTTCATTCTCACGTTTTGGGTGCCGATTGTACAGGCGGTGCTGCTTAACGAGATCAAGTTCGCGAGCAAAACGTTAAGGTCCTTGTATTTGCTGCCGACGGCGGTGCCCGCGGTTGCCGGCTACCTGCTGTGGAAATGGCTTTACAATCCGGATTACGGCTTGTTGAACTATCTGCTCCATTTTATCGGACTTGGCCCTTACGGCTGGCTGAATGATCCTTCCATGGCGAAGTGGTCGATCGTCCTGCCGGGCGTATTCGCAACGGGAATGGGGATGCTGATCTACTATTCCGCGCTGCAGGGCATTCCGAGCGAGAATATCGAAGCGGCCAAAATCGACGGTGCCGGACCATGGCGCCGAATGCGCTCCATCGTGTTCCCAAGCCTCAAATTCGTTATCGGCATTCAATTTATTTCGTTTATTTGCGGCGTGTTCTTAACCTTCGACCCGATGTATATTATGACCGGCGGCGGCCCGGCCAGCAGCACGAAGACGCTCTCCATGCTTGTTTTTAACAGCTCGTTTAAAGAGTTCCGGTTCGGCGTGGCGGGTTCGATTTCGTTTGTCATGTTTGTCATTATTGCAGTCATTACCTATTTGCAAATCAAATTGTCGAACAAGGATTAATTGCCCCTTAAGAAATTTGGCTAAGCAGGAAGGAGCATCTCATGGCTGGACGCGGACGCATCAAGGAGAAGGGTTCATTGTCGGTAAAAATCGTCTCTTATTCGGTTGCTATATTTTTTATCCTGGCCTCCATCGTGCCGCTGTTCTGGATGGTCAGCTCATCGATGAAGGACAACATTACCATCTACAAGTTTCCGCCGACCTGGGTTCCGGAGGTGCCGAAATCAGTCAGCGTGACCCTTAATTACGACGGCACGGATCTGAAGAAGGAAGATTACGAGCTGGATGCGATGGAAGCGATCTGGTTTACCTGGAAACGCATGCAAAATGAAGCGGTTGGCGCGATGAAGATAACAGGCGTGAAGGACGGCGTAGTTGTCTACAAAGCCTCCATGCCTTCCTACAAGTTTACGGTGGGACGCTCCGAGATCGTCCCTACGATGGTCGCCACCCATGCCACGATGAAGAACAAGCTGCAGAAAATTCGGGACCGCAAGCTGACGACCTTTGACTATATGGAGGAAGGCGGCAAGTACGGCGGCGAAACGGCGATCCCCTCGGAGCTGCCGCAGCAGGCGGCCAATGCGCTCAAATGGCTGTCCGAGTCAAAAGTGGTCAAAGGCAAGGTGTTGACCATCGATGAAATAAGCGACTGGAAGCGATTGTTCGACAACTACATCGTGCTGTGGGAAATGACCGGCAGTTCGGACAGCAAATCGACTGCCGCATCATACGGCTTTCCTCACTTCTTGCTGAACAGCGTCTTTGTCACAGGCGCAACGATTATCCTACAGCTTATCATCGGCGGCACGGCTGGCTATGCGCTGGCGCATCTCATGCGAGGTACCATCAGCGGCTGGCTGACGCTTTTCTTCGTTGCGACCATCATGATTCCCGAGATTGCGATACTCGTACCGCTCTATCTGACGATGGATAAGCTGCATCTGGTCAACACCTTGTGGGGGATTATTTTGCCGCATACCGCCTGGGGAATTGTAATCTTCCTGTTCAAAGGCTTCTTCGAGCAGCTGCCGGGCGAGCTTCTGCAGGCGGGCCGGATTGACGGCGCAAGCGAGATGAAGATCTTTTATCGCATTGTTGTGCCGATGTCGGCGCCAATTTTTACGGTTGTTGCGGTCATGACGTTTATCGCGGTATGGAACGAATTTCTGTGGCCGCTTGTTGTTGCGAGAACGCAAAACGTCTGGACCTTTACGGTTGCGCTGAACGACTTCCAGCAGCGGCGAAGCCTTGGCTCCAACGTCATTATGTCAAGTCTCGTCATCGCTACGATACCGCTTATGATCATTATTACGTCCTGTCAGAAGCTGATTGAGAAAGGCGTTTCTTTCACGGGACTGAAAGGGTAGGGGATCGAATTGGAACGAAAAGTCGCTTTAGTAACGGGTTCGGGACGAGGGATCGGCAAAGGGATCGCGCATGAGTTTGCAAAAGCCGGTTACGATGTGTGCGTCAATTACAATAAAAGCGCCGAGCAGGCGCAGGAAGTTGTCCGGCAGCTGCTGGAATATGGCGTGAGGGCGGAAGCGGTCCAAGCGAACATCGCCGATCTGGACCAGATCGCGATGTTGATCGAACAGGTGGAGAGCCGATTCGGCCGGCTCGACGTGCTTGTGAACAACTCGGGCATCACGCGGATGAAGCCGTTCCTGGATACGCCTCCGGAGCTGTTCGAAGAGGTCATCAATACCGATTTGCGCGGTCTATATTTCTGTTCGCAGCATGCGGCGCGCCTGATGGTCAAACAGGGCACGCGCGGCGTCATTATCCATATCAGCTCGAATCATGCGGAAGGCAATTGGTTGAATTCGACGGTGTACGCGGCGGCGAAGGCCGGCGTGAACAAGCTGGCCAAAAATATGGCGCTGGATCTCGCGCCTCACGGCATTCGGGTCATCGGAATCGCCCCGGGCTACACGAGAAACAGCTGGACCGAAGGCGATGAACGCGTACAGAAGGCCATCGCGGATATTTCTTCCCGCATTCCGATGGGGCGGTTCTGCACGCCGGAGGAGGTTGGGGCGGCTGCCGTATTCCTTTCTTCGGACAGCGCGGGCTACGTCACGGGAACAACGCTTTACATGGATGGCGGTGCTCTTCTCCCGGTATGGGCGGAGAAAGGAAACAACGGCTAACCGGCAGCAGCCGAGTTCAACAAATAAAGGAGTCCTGATCGTGAAAATAACCGATATGAAGCTCTACCATGTCAAGCCGCGCTGGCTGTTCCTGAAGATTGAGACCGATGAAGGGATCGCCGGGTGGGGCGAGCCAATCGTAGAGGGTCGCGCATTGACGGTTGCGACGGCTATCGAAGAGCTGAAGCGCTATCTGATCGGCGAAGATCCGCTGCGCATCGAGCATCATTGGCAAATCATGTACCGCGGCACGTTCTACCGCGGCGGCCCGGTTCTCGTCAGCGCGATAAGCGGCATTGAGCAGGCGCTTTGGGATATTAAGGGTAAGTTCCATAACATGCCCGTTTATGAAATGCTGGGCGGGCGCGTCCGCGACAAGATCCGCATGTACAGCCATTGCGGCGGCGCAACGCCGGAGGAATTTGCCGCGAACGCCAAGCTGAGAGTGGCAGCCGGCTTCCAGGCCATTAAGACAGGAGTTGACGCGCCTGTCCGCAACGTGGATTCGCTTGCCTTCGTGGAGAGCCAAGTGAACAAGTTTGCGGCAGCGCGGGAGGCGGTTGGCAGCAGCGTTGATATCGCCATCGACTTCCACGGACGCGTCAGCCCGGCGATGGCGATTCGTCTGGCTGCCGCGCTGGAGCCTTATTATCCGATGTTTATCGAGGAGCCATGCCTGCCGGAAAACGTGGATCAGCTGCTGCGCGTCGCCGAATCGACGAGTATTCCGATTGCAACCGGCGAGCGCCTGTTCACGCGCTGGGGCTTCCGCGAGGCGCTCGAGAAAGGCGCCGTGGCGATCGTGCAGCCCGACCTGTGCCATGCCGGCGGCATCTTCGAAGGCCGCAAAATCGCCGCCATGGCGGAAACCTACTATGCTTCGGTCGCCCCGCATAATCCGCTTGGGCCGATCTCGCTCGCCTCTTGCTTGCAGCTTGATGCCTGCACGCCGAACTTCCTCATTCAGGAGCATCCTTCGATGGCGGAGAAGTGGGATCTGGGCGAAGGCTACTTAAGCAAGCCGTTCGAAGTCATCGACGGCCATGTCGCCATCCCGGAGGGACCGGGACTTGGCATTGAAATAAACGAAGAAGCGCTGATCGAACGCAGCTTCGGAGGCGACTGGGATACGCCGCGTCTGGCTTATGACGACGGTTCGTTCGCGGAATGGTAATAGGCTAAACACAAAAAGACGGACACAGCTTCATGCTGTGTCCGTCTTTCCGCTTATATAAGCTGCTTCCAAATGCCGTAGCCGTACCCCGGGAGCCGCAGCTGCAGCTTCCCGGCTGACGGCTTAAGCCGCTGCTCATCGCCGAGCAGCGACACCCAGCTGCCGCCGGCTGGCACGGCGGCAACCGCCTCGCGTCCTCGCGCATTCATCGCGACGAGGATGCGCTCGTCCCCTTCGCGGCGTTCGTACACGATAACGCCGCCGTCTTCGCCATCCGCTGCCTGAAGGAAGCGGATGTCCGCGCTGCGCAGCGCGGCGTGCTTGCGCCGAAGCGCAAGCGCCTGCTTATAGAAAGCGAGCAGCTCCTGATCCTGCTGCTCCGGCTCCCACATCATGCATTTCCGGCAGTCGGGATCGCCCTCGCCGTTCATGCCCACTTCATCGCCGTAATAAATGCACGGCGTGCCCGGATAGGTCAGCTGGAACAAAGCCGCCAGCTTCATCGAGTCGACTTCATCGCCGCAAATCGTCAGAAGACGCGGCGTATCATGGCTGTCCAGCAGGTTAAACGCCGTTTCCGTCACCTGCTGCGGATAAGCGGCCAGCTGCTTGCCGATCGCATCGGCGAAAGCCTTCGCCCCCATCGTCTGATGCCCGAAGAAGTCGAGCACCGCGTTCGTAAACGGATAGTTCATCACCGCGTCGAACTGGTCGCCCTCCAGCCACATCATCGCGTCGTGCCAGATCTCGCCGAGGATATACGCATCGGGATTTACGGATTTCACCGCTTGGCGGAACTCCCGCCAGAACTGGTGATCCACCTCGTTGGCCACGTCAAGCCGCCAGCCGTCGATTCCGATCTTCTCGATCCAATAGCGCGCCACATTGAATAAGTAGGCCTTCACATCCGGATTTTCCGTATTCAGCTTAGGCATCATCGGCTCGAAGGCAAACGTCTCGTAAGTAGGGATGCCGTCCTCCACCCGAAGCGGCCATTCCCGCACATGGAACCAGTTCGCATAGACGGATTTCTCGCCGTTTTTCAGCAGATCCACAAAAGGAGGGAACGTACGGCCTGCATGGTTAAATACCGCATCCAGCAGCACCCGGATTCCGCGCTTATGACATTCCTCGACCAGCTCCTTCAGCTTCTCGTTTGTGCCAAAATGACGGTCCACCTGCATATAGTTTTCGGTATCGTATTTATGGTTGGTTGTGGCTTCAAAGAGCGGGGTGAAGTAGACCGCGTTAATGCCAAGCTCGGCCAGATAATCCAGATGGTCCAGCACGCCTTGCAGGTCTCCGCCGAAGAAGTTCGTTGGCCTTGGCGTGCCGCCCCAGGCTTCCGTTAGCTCCGGGTTCAACGAAGGATCGCCGTTTGCAAAGCGTTCCGGGAAGATCTGATAAAACACCGCGTCCTTCACCCATGCCGGAGGAGAGAACACATCCACCGGATTAATATATGGGAAGTCGAAAAACGTATTCGGATTATCCGGCAGCTCGGCCGGGAAGCCGCTTTCCGTCATATAGACCGTCTCGTCGTCGGCATTGGCACCGGTCAGGCGAAACGCATAACGAAGCCGGCGGAAGGGAGGCTCTATGGAAGCTTCCCAGTAATCAAAAAGCGCATCCGAGGAGAGCACGCTCATCTGGGCAACGGTAAACGTTCCGGCCCAGTTGTATTTATCTCCCGCAATGAGCTCCACGCTCCGGGCATCGTTCTTTTTCGTGCGGATCCGGATATGCAGGGTGGTATGGTTATAAGCGTAAGCCCAGTTTTGCTTCGGCCTGTGATAGATCGCTTCCAGCAGCATAAGGGTAAGATCACTCCAATCGGATAATGGGTAGAAAACAGAAAAAGGCACAACCTGCTAATTATAAAAATCAGCGAGGTTGTACCTTTATAGGTAGCATTGCCTTTAAATTGTCGTTCGAACTTCCCCATTATACTATGAACCGTCCGAACGAGCCACAAGCAATCCTGAATTTATAAAATCTTAAGCATGCACCGCGTCATGGCTTTGCGCTTCCAGGAAGCGTTCCGCATCCAGAGCTGCCATACAGCCGCTGCCTGCCGCCGTGATCGCTTGACGGTATTGACGGTCTTGTACGTCGCCGCATGCGAATACCCCAGGAATGTTAGTCTCCGAAGTACCAGGCTTCACGATGATGTAGCCTTGCTCGTCGGTGTCGATTTGGCCGCCGAGGAATTTCGTGTTAGGCGTATGGCCGATCGTGATAAACACGCCGTCCGCTTCCACGAATTCTTCTTCGCCGGTTGCGTTGTTGCGTACTTTCAGACCTTTCAGGCCCATTTCGCCGGGAACGATCTCAAGCGGAGTTTTGTTCAGGTTCCAGCTGATTTTTTCGTTCGCGCGTGCGCGGTCCTGCATGATTTTCGAAGCGCGGAGCTCATCGCGACGGTTAACAACCGTTACTTCGGATGCAAAGCGAGTCAGGAACACCGCTTCTTCCATAGCGGAGTCGCCGCCGCCAACGATGATCAGCTTTTTGTTGCGGAAGAAGAAGCCGTCGCAAGTTGCGCAAGTGCTGACGCCGCGTCCGATGTTTTCTTGCTCGCCCGGAATGCCGAGGTATTTCGCGGAAGCGCCTGTCGAGATAATGACGGATTCGGCTTGAATCTCGCCGATGCCTTCAACGTCAAGCGTATAAGGACGTTTGCTGAAGTCGACGCTTTTTACGGAGCCGTTGCGGAAGGATGCGCCGAAACGCTGCGCTTGCTTGCGCATGTTGGACATCAATTCGCTGCCGAGAATGCCTTCAGGGAAGCCCGGGAAGTTCTCGATTTCCGTTGTAGTCGTCAACTGACCGCCTGGCTGCCAGCCTTCGATAACGAGAGGCTCCATATTTGCGCGCGCCAGATAGATCGCCGCCGTTAATCCGGCAGGGCCGGTACCGATAATGACTGTTTTGTACATGAAGAATTCCTCCACTCATCTATATGTTGTTGGTATATGTCGCAATTTCTAGTTTAAAATTATTACAATCTGTAAACTTTGTCAACACAGTTCATCTTATTTTCATCTAGATGTATTATTGTAGAAAGATAGTGTACAGGAGGTGCTCCATTATGCCGAAAATACTCGTCGTGGACGACGATCCCAATATAAGAGAGCTGGTCAGCTTGTTTTTGCGCAGAGAAGGTTATGAAGTGATTGAAGCGATCAACGGGGAAGACGCTTTAACCCGCTTGGAGGCGGTTAAGCCCGATCTCGCGGTGATTGACGTGATGATGCCAAAAATGGACGGCTGGGCTTTATGCTCGGCTTTGCGCGAGTCGTTCGACATGCCGCTCTTGATGCTGACGGCCAAGGGCGAGACGGCTCATAAGGTAAAAGGCTTTGAGCTTGGCGCCGATGATTACGTGGTGAAGCCCTTTGATCCGCCGGAGCTGATCGTCAGGGTCAAGGCGCTGCTCAAGCGTTACCGCATTGCTTCCTCGCAGGTAGTGGAGCTGGGCGGGCTGTCGATGAACCGCTCGGATTTCCATCTTGCCGCGAACGGCGAGAAGATTCTGCTGCCGCCGAAGGAATTCGAGCTGCTCTTCAAGCTGGCAAGCTATCCGGGCAAAACCTTCACGAGGGAGCATCTGATCGAGCAGCTGTGGGGGATGAACTACGAAGGGGACGAGCGCACGGTTGATGTACATATTAAGCGTCTTCGCGAGCGGTTTCCGGAGGAGGATTTTGGCTTCCGCATCGTGACGATCCGCGGCCTTGGCTATCGATTGGAGGAGCGGGCATGATCCGCAGCTTGTATGTAAGAATAGCGGTGACTTTTCTGGTCATCGTATTAGTAAGTATTAGTATTGCCTACTATACGGCGAACCAGCTGTTCAAGCGGGATCTGCAGGGGCAGAACGGCCTGGAGGAAATGATGATTACCCGGCTGGAGCGGTTGTACAACGATTCGTCTCCGCGGTCCTTGCCGATGTTCCTCGAGCAGGTCTCAAGCCTTCAGGAGATGTCGATCGTTGCGGTCAACCGGAACGGGCTTGTTATTCAAGTCGGGCGGACAAGCCGGGCGATCGTGAACCATTTGACTTACAAGACGGTCGAGAACATTTTTGGAGGCAAAACGGAACGGGTAAACTTCGCGGACGAGCATCAGAGCGGGCCGCCTTCGCCTCCGGCATACGGCCGCCTGGCTCAATTCGGCAATACGGAATGGGCTGTGTTTATTACTCCGGATCATGTCCGGCAGGTCCGAAGCTTCCAGCGGAATACGTTCACCATTCTGATTACGCTGCTGGTCGTCGGCTGTATCCTGATTCTGTTCGCCGCCCGTTATCTGGTGAAGCCGCTCAAAATGATGACGGCCGCCACCACCCGTATAGCCAAAGGCGACTTTGGCGTACAGCTTCCGATGTCGCATAAGAACGAGCTGGGGGAGCTTGCGGACAGCATTAACAAGATGGCGCATAGCTTGTCACAGCTGGAGACGATGCGGCGCGATTTCGTATCCAACGTATCGCATGAAATCCAATCGCCGCTCACCTCGATCGGCGGTTTTGCCGAAGCGCTGCGAAGCGAGGATTTGACGGAAGGGGACCGGAATCGTTATGTTGGTATTATTAAGCAGGAGAGCAGCCGTCTATCCAGGTTAAGCGAAAATCTGCTGAAGCTGGCGTCACTCGATTCCGAGCATCATCCGTACAAGCCGGTCACCTACCGGCTGGACAGGCAGCTTCGCGACGTCGTTTTGTCCTGCGAGCCGACCTGGCTTGCGAAGCGGCTGACGGTAGAGCTATTAATGGAAGAGACCGTGATTAAAGCCGACGAGGATCAATTGAGCCAGGTATGGATCAACCTGCTTGCCAACAGCATTAAATTTACGCCCGAGGAAGGGAAAATCTCGTTCCAGCTCTCGGAGAAAAACGGCTATGCCGTCGTCCGGATCTCCGATACGGGCAGCGGAATACCGGAGGAGGAACGGGACCGGGTATTCGAACGGTTTTACAAAATCGATCCGTCGAGGGACCGTTCCGAGGGCGGAAGCGGGCTTGGCTTATCTATTGTGAAGAAGATTATCGATATTCATGGCGGAATGATCGAGATCGAGGATGCGGAGCAAGGGGCGGTATTTGTCGTCCGGCTGCCGCTCAATCCCGACCCGCCAATGTGAAACAAGAAAGGGTGACGGCCATGTTTCATGAGAAGAAGAGGCAGCAGGTACGCAAAGCCATTATTCCCGCAGGGGGACTAGGTACGCGCTTCCTGCCCGCAACCAAGGCGCAGCCGAAGGAAATGCTTCCGATTATCGATAAGCCGGCTATTCAATATATTGTGGAAGAAGCGGTGCAGTCCGGCATCGACAGCATCATTATCGTCAGCGGGCGGCATAAGCGGGCGATCGAGGATCATTTCGACAAGTCTTACGAGCTGGAGAAGGAACTCGAGGAACGCGGCAACGAAGAGATGCTCGCCATTGTCCGCGACATCTCGCACCTGGCCGATATCTATTACGTCCGCCAGAAGGAGCCGCTTGGGCTTGGACATGCCGTTTTGTGCGCGCGGCGTTTTATCGGGGATGAGCCGTTTGCGGTGCTGCTTGGCGATGATATCCTTCGTTCCGAGCCGCCATGCCTGCAGCAGATGATCCATCAGTACGAGGAGACGGGCTCCTCGGTTGTCGCCTTGATGGAGGTGCCTTGGAATCAGACGCATAAATACGGCATTGCCGCTTTTGATAATGCCGACCCTTCCCATAACCGCATTCTTGACCTGATCGAAAAGCCTGCGCCGGGGCAGGCGCCATCCAATTGGGCGGTTGTCGGGCGGTATGTGCTGGACCCGGCAATCTTCGAGATGCTGGAGCATGCTAGGCCCGGCAAGGCAGGAGAAATTCAGCTGACGGACAGCCTTCAGCAGCTGAATCATTTCGCTCCGATTCTGGCGCATCGGTTCACGGGCAAACGCCATGACGTGGGCGATAAGCTGGGCTTCGTGAAAGCAACGATTGATTTCGCGCTGGAGCGGGAGGATCTGTCGGAGGAAGTGCGCAAATATTTGCGCGAGCGCCTCGACTGATGAATAGAAAAGCACGCTGCTGTGAAGGGGGAAGCCTCTGCGCGGCGGCGTTTTTTTATTAATACTAAGATAACTTTGCCTAATTAACGGCCTGATTTGAGCCAAAGCTTGTGTCGGGAAGAGCGCTTTTGGCCTCCCCGCTTGAGGCGATTTTGCCTACATTGGATTTGCTCCATTAAAATTAGCCATTTAAGCTACTTCGCATGTTCTATAGTGGAATTCCTCCAACGTAGAGCGCTTAGAGAGAGGAAACTGGCTTCTAAAGCTCATTTGTACTGCATGAAATCCAATGTACGAAGACAAAAACGTATTACCGGGCAATTATACTGTATATTTTCCAGTGCAACGTGAATTTTTGTCGCAAAAAAAACAAAGCCCTCAAACCGAGAGCTTTGCCGGATCTTTCATTTATTTACTGCGCTGCCGTCTCATCCAACGCCGTTTCCGTAATCGGATTGCGTCTGATTTTTACTTCCTGGAACGTAATTTTATTATCGAGAATATAGTCCGGGATGTTGCGGTGTTTATGCGATTCGCGGAACGCTTCGCTTTTGGTCCACGCCTGGAAAGCGTCCTTGGATGTCCAGCGGGTAACAACGGCTACCTCGTCATACTCTTTCAGATTTTGCGTCCACAATACCTCGAGTCCGAGGAAGCCCTCCATCTGCTCAACCTTGCCAATCCGGTCAAAACGCTCAACAAGCTTGTCACCGCTGCCTTTTACGATCTGCGATGTGTTCGTTACAATAATCATCGTTTGTTCCTCCTCGTTTTGTTTTCGAACCGGAATAATAATGGGGTAATGGCCGTCGAAGCTGACCTTTGCCTCCAGTTCATACACTTCTCTCATGAATCCTTTAGATAATACGGTCTTAGGCTCGCCGGCCGAATGAATCTCGCCGTCCTTCATCGCAATCAGATGATCGCAATAAGCGGCAGCCTGCTGCAGGTCATGCAGCACCATAACAATCGTTGTCTGCTGCTGACGGTTAAGACTGACAAGCGCTTCAAGCACTTCGAGCTGATGCGCGATATCGAGATAAGTCGTTGGTTCGTCCAGCAGAAGCAGGCCGGTCTTCTGGGCGAGCGCCATGGCGATCCGGGCTTTCTGCTGCTCCCCTCCGGAGAGGGTGGCAAACATGCGGTCGTCATGCCGTCTGATTCTCATCAGGCGCATCGCCCATTCGATCACGTCGTGATCTTCCTTGGAGAGCTTCCGCGAGAACATGGATCGGTGAGGAGACCGGCCGTATTCGATTAATTCCCGGACCGTGACATTGGGCATAAACTCCTTGGACTGCGGGAGCATGGAGACCGCCTTGGCGAAATCCGCCCTGGAGTAATGCTCGGCAGGCTTGCCTAATATCGTAATGCTGCCCTCGTCGGGAGGAGACAGTCCGGTAATAAGAGAGAGAAGGGTGGATTTGCCGGAACCGTTTGGTCCCACGATAGCGGTTATTTTCCCCTTCGGAATGATGGCATTGACGTTCGAAAGCTTGAACATGCCCCGCTCCAGCGTCAGTCCTATTGTCTCTGCTGCTGTCATCGCCAATTGCTCCTTTTCCTAAGCAGATATAAGAAAAACGGTGCCCCAAGGCAAGCCAGCAAAATGCCGACGGGCAGTTCGACGGGATCGAACACCGTCCGGGCGGCCGTATCCGCCAGCGCGACAAGCGCAGCGCCGCCAAGAATGGATGCCGGCATCAGGTAGCGGTAATCGTCGCCGATCATCAGTCTTATCGCATGCGGGACAATCAGGCCAACAAAGCCGATCAGCCCGGCAACGCTGACGGCCGTTCCCGCCAGCAGGGAGGCGAGAAGAATAAGTAGCATGCGCTGCGTTTCTACCTTTTGTCCAAGCAGCTTGGCGGAATCATCCCCGAGCATAAGCAGATTGACGGGCTTGATGGCCCGGAAGGACAATAGAAGACCTGCCGCCGCATAAGGCAGCATGAAGGAGAGATGATGCCAGCTTCTGCCGTTAAGTCCGCCGGACAGCCAAGGCAGCACGGCTTGAATGCGGTCGCTGTACATGACCATCACGCCGTTCATGACAGCGCCGATCAACGCGTTTAAGGCAATGCCGGCGAGTACGATTTTGCCCGGGGAAGCGCCTTTATCCCATGACAGCGTGTAGATGATAACCGACGATAGTAAGGCGCCAAGGAATGCTGCCGCCGGCAAGAGATAGCTGAACTGCGGCAGCAGAACCATCGTGATAACGGCTGCCAGGCCAGCGCCGGAGGATACGCCGATCACGCCGGGATCGGCAAGCGGATTTCGCATGACGCCCTGCAGGATAGCGCCGGACGCGGCAAGACAAGCGCCGGTTAATAATCCGATCAGTACGCGGGGCAGCCGGAGATCGAAGACGATCGTATCCTGCGGAGAGTTGCCCCGGGTCGTTAAGGCATGCCAAATGTCTTCAAGCGCGACAGGCACGGAGCCCGCCATAAGGCCTAGCAGCAGGCTTGCGATAACGAGAACAGGCGCGAAGGAGAGAACGAGTTTTCGGCGTTTGGTACGTTGCTTGATATTCATGATTTTCCCTTTCAGCTTGCGGACAATTGATTGCGCATGAGTGTCAAAGCTTCCATGACCCTGGTTCCCGGATTGGTGCCGAACAGATCATTGGGAAGAATCTCGACATGACCTTGCTTTACCGCGTCTACATGGTTCCAAGCCGCGTTGTCCGCCATTTCCTTCAAGAAGCTTTCCTTTACCTGCTCCGCATTCCCATGCGTCATGATAAATATGTATTGCGGATTCGCCTGTACGATCCGTTCATTGCTAAGCTGCGCGTATTGCGGGTAGCTTTGCAGGCGGGGATAGTCAGCAGCGATGTTTACGCCTCCGGCGAGTTCAAGAATGTTGCCGCCAAGCGAAGACGGAAGGGCGGCCATAAACGTCCCGGGAGCTCCGTAGACGAGCAGCACTTTAGGGCTGTTTGCCGCAACGGCTGCCTTATACTCGGCGAGCTGGCCGTTGATTTGGTCCACGAGCTCGCTTGCCCGGTCCTCTTGTTGAAGAAGCTTGCCGAACAATTCGATTTGCAACGTAATTTCCTCCACGGAATTAGCGCTCGTAAGCAGCATCTTGGAGCCGATGCTCTCGATGGTCGGGATATCCTTCGTGTTCATTGGACTGTTGCCAAGCACAATATCCGGATGCAGCAGCGTAATTTTCTCGAGATCGACCTCATGCGCGGTCCCGATCTGCTTCACCTCGCTTAAGGCTTCCAGACTTTGAGGTAGCTCGGAGGTAGGGCGACCAACCAGGTTGCCGCCAAGCGTGTAGATAATATCGGCTTCACCGTTGCCAAGCGCAACAATTCGTTCCGGGACATGGTTAAAGCTTAGGCTTCTTCCGGTGAAGTCCTTGATCGCGATTTTACTGCCTGCTTCAGCGGGCGACGATGTATTGCCGCAAGCGCAACAGCTTATAACGATAATGGCTACAGTGGCTGCTAATAGCGATAAGCGATTACGCATGATTGCCCTCCTTTATGGGTAAAAATGGCCAAGTAATCAAGAACGATTCTCAGTTTGACAATAATGATATTCATTCTCACTTAAAACGTCAATAGTTTTTCAGGAATTTTTTAGATAAAAATTTTCAGTGATAAAAAATAAAAATAAATGAACTGAATTTCATATTTATGGTTGACGTTCTCAATTAAACTGTGATAATTTTCTCATTGAGTTTACATGAGGTCTGGCATGCGAGGGAGAACGATACGGGTGTTTTATGCGCCCGATGTACTTCTTCATGCCCGGAATCCTTATTATACAAGGATTAGGGTTGCTTATAGCCCCAACTTTTATTATCAGTTAGGAAGGAGGGTGTAGATCCCTATTTTTTTTGATCTTTATTGAGAATGATAATCAATAAAGTAATGCCTTAATTTTTTATATAATTATTTTTTCTTGTATCCATTATTTTAAAGTAAATAAATGTAATTAAGTAAAATAATTTTGGAGGTTTCAGTGAAAAGAATAATAGGGAGAATGGGCGCGTGGATCCTCTCGTTATTGGTCATCATCGCCTGTATTCCAGCTTACGCAGCCGCCGCAGCCTCATTGGAAGCCGGAAGCTACTCGGCCGATTACGTGGTGCTCAGAGCCGAGGATGATTCCGCATCGATTGCCAACGATTATTGGGAGAAGCCAGCGACCGTCACGATTGCTGGCAGCGCCAAGACGGTTCGGATGACCATTAATCACAGCAAGTGGGTGAAAGAGTTCAGCGTTCCGTCAGGAAGCGGATCCTACTCCGCCGTGAAAGTGGTGGGCACGGATGAAGCCGCGGACAAAAGAACGGTTGAGTTCCGGGCGGATGATCTCTCGAAGCCTATTTCCGCCAAGATCCACGTGACGGTTGAGGATATCGGATACGACCATAAATACACGATCCGCTTCTCTTTTGATGCGAACAGCTTCAAGTTGATTAAAGCGGCGGAGAAGCCTGCGGAAAAACCGACGGAGACGCCGAAGGAAATACCGAAGGAAACGCAGGCAGCAGATAAGGGCACAAGCACCGGCACGGCAAAGCCATCCGGCAGCAAGGAGCAGTCGCTTTCCCCGGCTTCAACGGTGAAGCCAGCCTCCACGGAGGAGAAGGGGGCAAGCGGCGCAGTGGCTACCGGTTCCGGCGACGGTAAAGGAAGCCCGGAAGCGGTTGGCGCTTCCGCTGCTCAGGAGCCGTCAGCAGCACCGGCAGCCGACGTGATTAGTCCGGAGGCGAGCGAGTCTCCAAGCACGCCAGCAGATTCAGCCGGGGCGGAGGAACCGGGGGCAGCGGAAGCGAGCGAGCCGGGCAGCGATGACGCAACAGCCGCGGGAATCGCGGACGATGCCGATGCAGTAACGGCTTCCGCCCCGCTGGCAGAGGAAGCTTTGCAGCCGGCAGGCGACAACGGCCGGAATTTGAAAGGCATATATATTCTGGCTGGCGTTATTATAGCCGGGGCAGTGATGTTCATCGTCCAACGGCGCAAGCGTTCGACCAGACCATAAAAAAGGTTTTTGAACTTATTCATTTTTACATAAGGAGAGGTTGTCGGAAATGTTGGAGAGTGTTCTGCAAAAGAAAACAAAACAAAAGATATCCATAATGATGATTATCGCATTAGTTCTGGCCTTATTTTCAGGTTTTTCTAAAGCTGCTTATGCGGCTGAGGATGTACAGCTTACCGATGTTACTCTAAATTACGTAAAACTTTCGGATAAAACCGTTTCTTACGATGCAACGGTTGGAACCAATTATTACGACGCCAAAACGTATGAGGTTGATGGCCAAAAGTATTTGCGCGTAAGCGTTTTGAGCGCCGGCATCAATCTGCAGCTTGTCATCGATGGCGTTACGCCTATCGAGGTATCTTCGATTTACAATGCGGAAAATGCCGTTATCGGTCATGTCTATGATTATGCGATTGCAAGCTTTACCGATCCAATCGTTGGCAAGATCACCTATCAAGCTGGCCCGCAGCAAGGCAACCACCCTATGTATATTATTATCAATCAGGATGCGAAGGCTGAAACAAGAGCGGCTCTGAAAGCGAAGCTTGCT
>NZ_BILY01000055.1 GCF_004000805.1 Paenibacillus glycanilyticus NBRC 16618 | reverse complement strand
CGCCCGCCAAACTCATCTGTTCAACAGCCACACAGCCAGATTGTAGAGTTTTTCGGCTATTCCCGACATATTGCGGCGCGGCGGCAACCGGTATAATGGAAGAGAACAAGAAATCATCCGATTCAAATGGAGGGTTTGTCCACGTGACGAAGCAATCAATGACAGCTCTACTTGAGCAAATGACGCTGGAAGAAAAGATTTTTCAACTGATGCAGCTTACTCCTAATTTTCTCAGCGAAGATGACGCTAACCTGACGGGGCCGCTGGCCTGGATGGGCGTTACGGAAAATATGGTGAACAATGCAGGATCCGTGCTGAGTGCCGTTGGCGCGAAGGAAACGATAGCCCTGCAGAAAAAATACATGGAGAACAGCCGCCTCGGCATTCCTCTGCTTCTTATGGCGGATATTATCCACGGCTACCGTACGATTTTCCCGGTGACGCTGGCGATCGGCAGTACCTGGGACCTGGAGCTGGCGGAAAAAAGCGCCGCGATTGCAGCGAAGGAATCGGCCGTTACGGGCATCCACGTGACGTTTGCGCCGATGGTGGACCTCGTCCGCGACCCTCGTTGGGGCCGCGTAATGGAGTCGACGGGCGAAGATCCGTACCTGAACAGCGAATACGCGCGTGCCTTCGTCCGCGGTTTCCAAGGCGATGACCTGGCTGGCGATATGGACCGCGTTGCCGCTTGCGTGAAGCATTTTGCTGCTTACGGCGCAGCGGAGGGCGGACGCGATTACAATACCGTCAACATGTCGGAGAGACAGCTGCGCGAGTCCTATCTGCCGGCTTATAAAGCCGCGCTGGACGAGGGCTGCGAGATGGTGATGACGGCCTTCAACACGGTTGACGGCATCCCGGCCACCGGCAACAAGTGGCTGATGCGGAACCTGCTTCGCGACGAGTGGGGCTTTGACGGCATGCTGATTTCCGACTGGGGCGCGGTAGGCGAGATGATTCCGCATGGCGTTGCGGCGGACGGCAAGGAAGCCGCGCTGAAGGCGATTGAAGCCGGCGTCGATATGGAAATGATGACCTCCCACTATGCGAACCATTTGAAGGAGCTTGTGGAAGCAGGCGAAGTGGATATCAAGCTGATTGACGAGTCTGTGCTCCGTATTCTGAAGCTGAAGGACAAGCTGGGTCTCTTCGAGAACCCGTACCGCGCCGCAAGCGAAGAACGGGAGAAGGAAGTGCTGCTGTCGCCCGAGCACCGGGCTGCGGCACGCGAGATCGCGGCCAAGTCCTTCGTGCTGTTGAAGAACGAACAGCAGGCGCTTCCTCTCCGCAGCGGGCAAAAGCTTGCGCTTATCGGACCGTTTGCGGAAAGCGGGGATATTCTGGGCCCTTGGTCGATCTGGGGCAAGCAAGAGGAAACGGTGCAGCTGCATGCGGGTCTATCTGCCCATAAGGCTGCGGATATCGTTGCGGTAGCGAAAGGCTCCGACATCGATGCCGTGACCGAGGAGCAGCTTCAGGAAGCGGTCGCAGCGGCATCGCAAGCCGACGTAATCGTGCTGGCGCTGGGCGAAAGCTCCGAGATGAGCGGGGAAGCGGGAAGCCGCGGAGACATCCGTCTGCCAGAGGCGCAGCTGGAGCTTATTCGGAAGCTGAAGCCGCTTGGCAAGCCAATCGTGGTGGTGCTGTTCAACGGCAGACCGCTTGATCTGCATGGTATTATCGAGGAAGCGGATGCGCTGCTCGAGGTTTGGTTCCCGGGTACGGAAGGCGGCAATGCGATCGCGGATGTGCTGTTCGGCGACGTGAATCCGTCCGGACGTCTGACGATGTCTTTCCCTTATTCCGTTGGCCAAGTCCCGGTGTACTACAACAACTACAATACCGGACGTCCTCTTACGCCTCAGAATGCGAATGAGCGTTACGTCTCGAAATATTTGGACATGCCGAATGCGCCGCTTCTGCCGTTTGGTTACGGTCTGAGCTATACGAGCTTCTCGTACAGCGAGGCCACCCTGTCGACGGACGTTATGAACGCAGGAGATACGCTTCGGGTATCGGTTGACGTGACAAACACGGGAGCTGCTGCCGGCGAAGAGGTTGTCCAGCTGTACGTGCGCGATCTAGCCGGCGAAGTGGTCCGTCCGCTGAAGGAGCTGAAGGGCTTCCGCAAGCTGGCTATCCAGCCGGGCGAGACGCAGACGGTGACATTTGAGATTACCGAGGAGCAGCTTCGTTATTACCATGCGGATCTGCAGCTGAAGAGCGATGCAGGCGAATTCCATGTCTTTGTAGGCCCTAACAGCCGCGATGCGGAAGCGAAATCGTTCCGCCTTACGAAATAAAAACAAAAAAAGCGCGGGCCGGCCACAGGCAGGTTCGCGCTTTTTTTGCTTACAGCGACTTTAATAGAGCATGCCCGTCAGGTAATAGCCAATCTCCACTGCTATATCAGGGATTATCTGCCGATTTCACGGTAAAAGAAAGCATGGCGGTTTATTTCCGACATTCCGAGAGTGAACCTAATATGTATCCGCATTCATGAATGGAAAATGGACTAATCTGCCCCTTTTCGCGTTTATATCGCAGTTTACAGAAATGGGGGAACGGGTCTATGATCAAATCTGCAAAACTTCATATGTTCGTATTCGCTGAGTTTCCGTTAGAAACGGAGAGCAGGGGAACCAATTGCGATAGGCAGGAAAGTGCATGCTTGTCGCCGGGGTGAATCGGCATGCCGGCCGCAATGTTGCGGCAGCAGGCTGTAGGGCGACTCTAGACGCCCGAATCCGTCAGCTAACCTTGTAAGCGTTGATAGAGAGGGTGAACTTCGGTTATTTTTACGGGCCGCGGGAGGATACTCTGCGGTCTTTTTTCTATGCGTAGAAAAAAGCAAAAGTGGTTACATTAGCACTGATAAGTGTTTGAGTAACCAAGTATCCAGGTATTAGATGTTTAACTTCAACGTTGGCGGTGACCTGTGTGTTTACTCTTATCAAAAGATTACTGATCGGGCGTCCCCTCAAGTCCACGGAATTAGGGGAACAGAAGCTCATTAAAACGAAGGCGCTTGCGATCCTGTCCTCGGATGCCTTATCATCCGTTGCATACGGGCCAGAGCAGATTTTGCTCGTCTTGATGACCGTTAGCGCAGCGGCGTTTTGGTATTCGATTCCGATTGGTGTCGGGGTGCTGGTCTTATTAACGGCACTTATCCTGTCTTACCGGCAAATTATATTTGCCTACCCGCATGGCGGGGGAGCTTATGTCGTATCGAAGGAAAATCTCGGGGTATTCCCCGGCCTCATATCCGGCGGCGCCCTGCTGGTCGATTATATATTGACCGTGGCGGTAAGCGTGTCGGCGGGTACGGACGCGATCACGTCCGCTTTTCCAAGCCTGCACGAGCATTCGGTACTAATCTCTATCGTGTTTGTCCTTTTTATTACGATCTTAAACCTGCGGGGCGTGACGGAATCGGCGTCTATCCTTGCTTATCCCGTTTACTTATTTGTGCTTGCGATTGTTGTCATGGTCATTGTAGGCTTGTACAAAATCGCCACAGGCGACGTATCGCCTACGCTTCACACCTCGTTAGGAACGCCGGTTGCGGGTATCAGCCTGTTCCTGCTGCTTCGTGCGTTTGCATCCGGCAGCTCGGCTTTGACCGGGGTTGAGGCCATCTCGAACGCGATCCCGAACTTCAAGGATCCTGCGCCTAACAATGCGGCCAAGACGTTATTAGCGATGGGCGGCCTGCTCTCGATCCTATTCTCGGGTATCGTCTTCCTGGCGTATTACTACGGTATAGCGCCGAAAGAAGAAGTAACGGTTGTGTCGCAGATCGCCGAAGGGATATTCGGACGCCATACGATGTATTATTTTATCCAGGGTACTACGGCTCTTATCTTGATCCTGGCAGCAAACACCGGCTATTCGGCTTTCCCGCTGCTGGCCGTTAACCTGGCGAAGGATAAGTTTATTCCAAGAATGTTTACGGCTCGCGGCGACCGTCTCGGTTACTCGAACGGCATTATCAGCTTGGGGATTCTGTCCATCATCCTGATCATTGCGTTTCAGGGCAAGACTGAGCATCTCATTCCGTTGTATGCGGTTGGCGTATTTATACCGTTTACGCTGTCGCAGACGGGGATGCTGGTCAAATGGTTCCGCCAAAGGCCGAAGGGCTGGATTGGCAAGTTCATCATTAACTCGATTGGGGCCTTGATCAGCTTTATCGTAACGATGATGTTCTTCCTAACAAAGTTCGAGCAAGTATGGTCGATTCTGATTTTCCTGCCGCTTATTATTTTCGTGTTCCACCGGATCAAGAAGCACTATGAAGCGGTTGGCGAGCAGCTTCGCCTCGCGACCTGCGAGCCCGTGATGCCGATTGAGGGCAACGTGATGATTTTGCCGGTATCGGGGATTACGCATGTTGTCGAGCATTCGATTTTATATGCCAAGTCGCTGAAGCCTGAACAGATCATTGCCGTGTACGTTCCTTTTGAAAAAGAGGATGAAGCCATCTTCGAAGAGAAGTGGGAGAGATTCCAGCCGGATGTCCGGCTCGTAACTCTGCACTCGCCTTACCGCTCGATCTCGAATCCGCTGTTCAAGTTTATCGATACGGTACAGCGCAAGGCGAGCGAGAACAATTACCAGGTAACCGTCATTATTCCGCAGTTTATTCCGAAGAAGGGCTGGCACAACATTTTGCATAACCAAACGAGCCTAATGCTCCGTGCCCAGCTTCTTTACCGCAAGGATGTTATCATCACCACCGTGCCTTACCATTTGAAAAAATAGCCCAAAGCCTCGGTCCCGTCGGGATCGAGGCTTTTTTTTGCTGCCTACAGCTCAAGCCCCGTACCCTGCTTAAAGCGTTTGATAACCATATGGGTGTTGACGTTTACGATCCCTTCAAGCACATAGATTTTTTTGAACAAAAAGTGCTCCAGCGCTTCCTCGTCCTTCAGCAGCGCATGCATATGCAGCGAGCTTGGTCCCGTCATTTGATAGATGCTGATCACTTCCGGTTCCTCCGATAACAGCGCCCCGGCTTGCTCTACGAATCGAGGCTCAACCTCAACTTCGAAAAAAGCGGAAATGGATTTGCCGAGCTTGGTTGTGTTTAACCGTACGGTGAAGTTCTCGATAATCCCGTTATTCACCATCGCATCCACGCGCTTCTGGATCGCGACTCTGGATAAATTGAGAAGCTCGCCGATCTTAGCGTACGACATCCGTCCGTTATCGTGCAGCAGGCGGATAATTTCCTGATCTGTGTCATCCAAGTGCAGTAAATGCATGAGGCCACTCCTCTTCGATAAAATTTCACGTTAAGCTACTTTGTGCGAGATGAATGTTAGGTATTGGTTTCGAATTTGGTTGTTTTTATGTCAGTTAATATAACATTAGTAACCAAATTGGTCTATAGGAAATGACAAAACAGTCCAGAAAAGCCCTTTTTTAGTTACGATGTGGTTGACGCACTGCTAGGGCGCTCATATAATCATGTCATAAAACATTACATACGAAACCATAAGCATACGGAATGGTTGCGAAAACTTCAAATTGCGGGTTAATCAACTTACATGAGGGTGTGATCGGTGTGAAAAAGCAGCTGATTCGTAACGGGACCGTCATCACGATGAATGAGGAGATGCGGGTGATCCCTAATGGTTATGTTCTCATGGAGGGGGATCTTATTTCGGAGGTGGGAGAGTGGCCGGCAGACGGCTCAAAGGATGAGCTTCTCCGGCAGGTGGATATGTTGCTGGATGCGCAGGGGAAGGCCGTCATTCCCGGACTGGTGAATGGGCACACCCATTTGTTCCAGACCTTTATTAGGGGCGTTTCCGATGATTTGCCGCTGGCGCAATGGCTTCGGCAAATCATATGGCCGGCATCTCTAGCCATGGAGGAAGAGGATTTCTATCTGGCTGCCATGATCGGCTGCATTGAGAATTTGAAGTCAGGCGCGACCTACATTATGGACCACCACTATGTTCACACTCATGCCGGCAATGATGACGGTGTCCTGAAGGCCATGCAGGAGTCGGGCATTCGCGGTCATATGGCCAGGGGGGGCGTTGACCTCAGCTACGAGCCAAGGCTCAGCGAAACGATTGAGCAAATATTCGGCCGTACGGATGTTCTGCTTGATCGCTGGCAGGGAACGGCCGAAGGCCGGATCTCCATTGCGCTTGGCCCGCTTAATTTATACGGCTGCTCGGAGAGCTTCCTGAGGCAGGCGGCCGAGTACAGCGAGCGGAACAAGCTGATTACGCACCTTCACGTCGCGGAAACGAAGGATCAGATCGACAATACGATGGAACGTTTCGGGCTTCGGAATTTGGAACTGGTAGAAGCGGTAGGCCTGCTCGGCAAGCATACGCAGGTCGTCCACGGCGTCTGGCTGGATGATAAGGAGCTGGATTTACTGAAGAAGAATGAGGCTACCGTAATTCATTGCCCGGTTTCCAATATGTATCTCGCTTCCGGCGTAGCGCGCGTGCCCGAGATGTTGGAGCGAGGCATTAATGTGGCCCTGGGGACGGACGGTCCCGGCAGCAATAACTGCCAGGATAATCTCGAAGTGCTGAAGTTCACGGCCTGCCTGCATAAGGTGGATCAGCTCGATTCAACGCTGCTGCCGCCTATGCAGGTGCTGAAGATGGGGACAATCAACGGGGCCAAGGCCGTTGGGAGAGAGCGGGAGCTTGGCAGCCTAGAGCCGGGGAAAAAAGCGGATGTCGTGATTATTGATCTGCAGAAGGCGCATATCGCGCCCATTCACCGGGTCAGCTCGGCCATTGTGTATAACGCAAACGGCAATGACGTGGATTCGGTTTTTGTGAACGGTCAGCTTGTCGTTCATCGCGGCAAATGCACGCTGGTGGACGAAGAAGAAATTATTCGAAGGGCGCAGGCAAGGGTCGATGTGCTGAGGCAGAGGCTGGGCACGGCTTATCCGGTATTTAGCGTAGTGGAATAAAGAAGGCGGAGGAGCGGTCTTCATGAGTGAAGCAAGGAGCGTTAACGAAAAGGCGGAACGATGGGTGAAAGCCGTGGTCGAGGTTCTGTTTTACGCCGGAGCAGTGCTTGTCGCTCTGCTCGCCGGGGGGTTGGTGATGGCGGCGGCGGGCGTATCGCCGCTGGAGGCGTACCGTCTTATCTGGGACGGCGCAGCCGGCGATGCGAACAGCGTGAAGGAAACGCTGGTCAAGGCAACTCCGCTCTTGTTCGCCGGTCTATGCTACACGTTCGCTTACCGGAGCGGCTTGTTCAATATCGGTGCCGAAGGGCAGATCTATATCGGAGCGATGACCGGTACGATGGCTGCGCTATATGTACCGGGTCTTCCGGGCTTTGCGCATCTGCCTCTCTGCATTGCGGCCGGTGCGGCTGGAGGTGCGGTCTGGGCGGGTATTGCCGGGGCGCTCAAAATATTCAAAGGCGCCAGCGAGATTATCAACACCATCATGCTCAATTATATGGGAATCTACTTGGTCAGCTACATGGTGACCGGTCCGATGAAGGATCCGTCCGGTACGCTTCCGCAGTCCGCGAGGCTCCCGGAATCGGCGCTGCTTGCGAAGCTGTTTGACTCCAGGCTTCATTACGGCTTTGTGCTGGCGGTTGCGCTGGCGGTCATTCTGTATATTGTCTTGAACCGGACGGTCTGGGGCTATGAAATCCGGTCAGTCGGCTTCAACAAGCAGGCGACGAAGGTTATGGGCATTCCGGTCAGCCGCAATATGCTGCTCGTCATGATGGTCAGCGGAGCAATTGCCGGAATCGGGGGTTACGTGGAAATAGCCGGCGTGCAGAACCGTCTCTTCCAGAACTTTTCGCCCGGCTACGGCTATGACGGCATCGCTGTCGCGCTGGTCGGCGGGGCGCATCCGCTTGGCAATATCGGCTCGGCTATTCTGTTTGGCGGATTGCGGAGCGGGGCCAATGCGATGCAGCGGATGACGGGTACCTCGACCTCGCTTGTATACGTTATTCAGGCCACGATCATTGTGCTGGTTGTATGCAACCGGTACTGGTTCGGCGGATGGAAGCGGCGGCTGATCGCTTCGCTTGCGGCCCGATTCGGCGGCGACAGCCGTCCGGAAGAGTTGAGGGCCGTGCAAGCGGCGCGGGAGACGGCTCTCAACGTGAACAAAGGGGAGGGATCAAGATGAGCGAGGAAGTGATTGTCAGCTATTTGGCTTCCGCCATTCGCCTGTCGGTTCCGCTGCTGCTCGCCGCGCTTGGCATTCTGTTCATGTCGAGGAGCGGGATTCTGAACATCGGAATGGAGGGCATGGTTCTGATTGGCGCATTGTCCGGTGTCGTTGGCGCGTATTATTTCGGCAGTGCGGCAGCAGGCGTAGGGTTTGCCGTTGTCGTTACTGGTCTTGTCGGACTGCTGTTCGGTTTTCTCGTGATTACGACAGGGGCGGATCAAGTTGTGATCGGGACGGCGCTTAATTTATTCGGTTTAGGCATAACAACGGTATTTGGCCGGAGCCTGCTTGGCATGGGGCAGGAGGCGGTGCGGGTGAACGGGATTCCCAGCCTGCGGATTCCGCTGCTGAGCGACATTCCGTATGTCGGGGAAGCGTTGTTTGATCAGAATGTGCTTGCGTACGCTTCTTACCTGCTGGTGCCGGCTGCCGCGTTTGTTTTCTACAAGACGAATTGGGGGCTCCGGGTTAGGGCGGTAGGGGAGAATCCGCTGGCCGCCGATACGCTTGGCGTACGCGTTCACCGCATCTGGTATATTTGCTGCCTGATTGGCGGGATGCTGGCTGGCGTAGCCGGGTGCTCGTTATCGCTTGGCATTCTGAATCAATTTACGGAGAACATGGTGGCAGGCCGTGGTTTTATTGCCTTGTCGGCGGTTATTTTTGGCAAATGGACGCCGCTTGGCACGATGGGGGCTTCTCTCTTGTTTGGCGGGGCGGATGCCCTGCAGTTACGGTTCCAATCGTTCGGAATTAAGATTCCGTACCAGTTCATGCTGATGTTTCCTTATCTGCTGACGATGGTGGCGCTCGCTTGGTTCTCGGGCAAGAGCAAGCAGCCTGCCGCGACGGCCGCTGCTTATAAAAGTCTCGCAGACCGGAACGGTTAGGAGGGAAGCTTATGGAGCCGATTTTGGAAATCCGAGGTTTAGTGAAGCGCTTTGGTTCCTTTGTGGCGAATGACCGGTTGAATCTCGCCATTCGGCAGGGTGAGATTCATGCTCTTCTCGGCGAGAACGGTGCCGGCAAAAGCACGCTTATGAACATGCTCTCGGGCATGCTGGAGCCCGACGAAGGCGAGATTCTGTACAAGGGCAAGCCGGTTCGGTTTGGATCGCCCCGTGAGGCGGGCAGCGCGGGGATTGGGATGGTGCATCAGCATTTTATGCTCATTCCGGCGCTGACGGTCGCGGAAAACGTGCTGCTTGGATTGAAGCAGGATCGCAGCCCGTTCTTTCGCTTTAAGAAGGCTTGCGCGGAGATTCGGGAGCTGTCGGACCGCTTTGGTCTGGATGTTCGGCCGGAAGCGAAGGTTAGCGACCTGTCGGTCGGTCAGCAGCAGCGCGTGGAAATCATCAAGACGCTGTTCCGTGGCGCCGAGTTTATTATTCTGGATGAGCCGACGGCGGTGCTGACACCTTCGGAGGTGAAGGATTTGTTCCGGGTGCTGCGGACGCTTAAGGAGCAGGGGAAGACGATTATTTTCATCAGCCACAAGCTTCAGGAGATTCGGGAGATTTGCGATCGCGTAACCGTGCTCCGGCTTGGCAGGTTAATCGGCACGCATAGTCTTGACGGCATAACGCCGGCCGATCTCGCACGCATGATGGTCGGTCGCGATGTTGCCGCTCCGGTCCGGAAGGCAGGCATCGTGAGTCAGACGAACCGTCTGAAGGTGACGGGGCTCCACGCCAGCGAAAGCGGCGTACCGGTCCTTAAGGATATTTCTTTTCGCATCCGGGAGGGAGAGATTCTTGGCATAGCCGGCGTAGACGGCAACGGGCAGCGCGAGCTGAGCGAGGTGCTGTTCGGACTTCGTTCCAAGGATGCGGGAATCATCGAGCTGGATGGAGAGGCGCTGCAGCGCCAGCAGCCTCGAAGCATGAAGGAGAAGGGGGTCGCTTATATCCCCGAGGACCGGCATAAGGAAGGGCTTATGCTTCAGATGAGCGTGGAGGAGAATCTGATCGCCAAGGAATATCGGAAGCGCAGATTCAGCAAGGGCGGCATCATCAGCAGAAGGAGGATGCGGGAATGCGCGGATGAGCAGATCAAGAGCTTCGCGATTAAGACCTCAGGCGCCTCGGTTCCGGTCGGCAGGCTGTCCGGAGGCAATCAGCAGAAGGTGATTCTGGCCCGTGAGCTGATGCTGAATCCGAAGGTTATCGTCGCGATGCAGCCTACGCGCGGAATGGATGTCGGGGCGGCGGAATATGTCCACAAGCGGCTGCTTGAAGCTAGTGAGCAGGGCTGCTCCATTCTGCTTATCTCGACGGAGCTGGAGGAAGTGATGGCGCTGTCGGACCGCATTGCGGTGCTGTACAAGGGAGAGCTGCTAGGCACGATGGATAGAGAAAGCGCGGATAGGGATCGCATCGGCCAGTTGATGGCGGGGATCCGGCCAAATGCTTCTTTTGCCATATAGAGGGGGACATATCATTCCAATTTGGAGGGGTTAGGATGAGAATGGGGAAATGGGCGAAATCGATGGCGGTATTAGGCATGTGTGTAATGATGGTTGTATTGGCGGCCTGCGGAAGCAATAAAGCGGTGAACAGCGGTGAATCGGGGACTGCCGGGGCATCGGGCAGCGGCGGCAAAAGCTTGAAGGTGGCCTTGCTCACCCCGGGTCCGGTCAATGACAACGGCTGGAACGCAACGGCATACGCCGGACTGATGAAGATCAAGGAAGAGCTTGGCGCGGAGACGGCTTATTCCGAGAAAGTAAGCAACTCCGATGCAGCTGAATTTATCCGCGGTTATGCCGATGACGGTTACGACGTTATTATCGGTCACGGCTTTGAGTACGGAGACATTATGAAGGATATCGCTCCCGATTATAAGGATACCTGGTTTCTCGTCAACAGCTCGACCGTTTCGCAAGAGCCTAATCTCACTTCCCTCAGCTTGAACAACAGCGAGCAAGGTTACCTGATGGGCTCGATTGCTGCCCTGATGTCGAAGTCGGGCACGGTTGCGGCAATCGGCGGCTCCGATATCCCTCCAATCACAAATTCGGTGAAGGGCTTTGAGCTTGGCGCGAAGGAGACGGTTCCTTCTATTAAAGTGCTGTCTACGATGATGGGCGGCGACAGCGATGTAGCCAAAGCGAAGGAAACCGCGATCTCCTTTATCGAGAAAGGAGCCGATGTCGTCATGACCAATGCGAACCAGGCCGGACTCGGAGGAATCGAGGCGGCGCAGCAAAAAGGCGTATTGGCCATCGGCTCGAACCAGGACCAGAATCCAAACGGTCCGGATACGGTCGTCACCAGTGTCATTCAGGATTATCCTGAAGCGATGAAGGTCGTCGTGGAGCGTATTCAAAAAGGCGAGATGAAGGCCGAATCCCAGCTCCTCGGCGTTAAGGACGGCGCGATATATCTGGCTCCATTCCATAGCTTCGAGGATAAAATCTCGAAGGATATTATGGACAAGATTAATGCCATTGTTGAATCTTTGAAATCCGGCGAGAAAGTCATCGGCAACCAATAACAAGGAGAGTGGCTCATATGCTGACAGCAACCGTAAAAGATACCGTACTGCTTAACGAATGGCATCCCGTATTTATTGCGAAAGACCTTAAGGAAGAGCCTGTCTCCGTTATCGTATTGGGCGAGCGGGTGGCCGTATTCCGCGCGGTAAGCGGCCAGGTCTATGCGCTGCGCGACTTGTGCATCCACCGCGGTGCCATGCTGTCGAAGGGGAGAGTGGAGGGGGAGACGCTGGTCTGCCCTTACCACGGCTGGAAGTATGACGGCAGCGGCGCATGCGTATGTATCCCGGCTCAGGCGAAGACGGACAAAATTCCGCTGCGGGCGAAGGCGACCAAATACCAGGCCGTTGAAAAGTATGGTCTCGTATGGGTTTGCCTGGGAGAGCCGACAAGCGAGCTGCCGTATTTGGAAGAGTTCGAAAATCCCGAATACCGTCCGCTTCCATGCGGGCCTTACTCGGTGCATGCGGCGGGAACCCGCGTTATCGAGAATTTTACGGATTTTGCCCATCTGATGTTTGTACACGGCGGTCTGCTTGGTCACCCGGACTATGCGGAGCTGCCGGACTTTAAGGTGTATAAGGAGCCTGGTCGCGTCTACACCGGGGATGTTCCGATCTTCCAGCCCGTAGCCCATTCCGGCTCTGAGATGGAGGAGGGGACGACGTATGTATACGTGAAGGAAGTGTTCCGCCCGCTTGCAGCCCGGCTGTCCAAACGCGATGCGGTTACAGGGCAGACGCTGTGGATCCTGTTGACGGTGCTCCCGGTCGAGGAGAAGGAATGTCTCGTCTACATGTCCGTCTCCCGGAATTACGGCTTCGACGTGCCGGATGAGCAGTTCATCAACTTCCAAGACACCGTATTCGAGCAGGATAAGTGGATTATCGAAACGCAGAAGCCGGAATTGCTGCCGCTCGACCTTCAGCTGGAGCTGAATCATAAGGCGGACTCGCTGTCCGTCGCCTACCGCCGCTGGCTCATCGAGCTTGGCGTTACGTTTGGCACAACGTAGCCGCAATCATAAACAGAGACGACCCCGCCAGCCGGAAGGCATGGCGGGGTCGTCTCTGTTTGTTTTATTAATGGTCTTAATTTTATTAATGGTCTTAACGATGCCGCACATCGTTAAGGACATGAAAATTGGCCGGAATAGCTCGAAATGGTGGGTCTAGGCCAGCTTAACGATGCGGCGCATCGTTAAGCACATTAAAAACTGCCCCAATGCAGTCCTTAACGATGCCACACATCGTTAAGGACTTAAAAATCAGCCAGAATTGCGTGGAAAGGAGCACATTAGGCTTGCTTAACGATGCGGCGCATCGTTAAGGACTTGAAAACCGGCTAGAAACGCGCGGAAAGGAGCAGATTGGGCCAGCTTAACGATGCGGCACATCGTTAAGCACATTAAAAGTAACCTCAGCTACTAGCTTGACGATGCCGCACATCGTTAAGGACTTGAAAATCAGCCAGAATCGCGTGGAAAGGAGCACATTGGGCCAGCTTAAAGATGCGGCGCATCGTTAAGCACGTTAAAAGTGACCTCAGCTGCTAGCCTAACGATGTCGCGCATCGTTAAGCGGAAAGGCGCCACCGCCACCTGGGTCGTTTACAACTCCACTTCCTTAACGGAAGCGGCTCTTTGCTTCGACGGCCAGAATACCCCTTTGCCGATCCATACCGTCAGCGCCGGCACGAGGAAGGAGCGGACGATAAACGTATCGAGCAGAACGCCGATGGCCGTTACGGTGCCGAACTGCACCAACACCTGAATCGGCAGCGTTGCGAGCACGGCGAAGGTACCCGCCAGAATGATGCCCGCGGAAGTAATAACGCCGCCGGTCTGTGCAACGCCTTCTACGATAGCGCGGTTAAGCGGCATCGTTTTGCTCTTTTTCCAAATGCTCGACACCATAAAGATGTTGTAGTCTTCGCCCAGGGCAACCAGGAAGACGAAGGCGTACAGCGGAATCAGACCTTGAATCGCTTCGGCGCCAAACAGGTAATGGACGACAAGCCAGCCTATGCCCAAGGCGCTGAAGTAGGAGAGCAGCACGGTGCCCATCAAGTACAGCATCGCCACGAACGAACGCAGGTAGAGCAGCAGGAGCAAGGCGATCATCCCGATAATAACGGGAATGATTCGATAGGCATCATTCGTTGTTTCATGACGGGTATCGTACTGCTCGGCAGTCGCGCCCGCAATCCATACTTTATCCGCCGCATCGGTAATGCCGGCATCCGATAGCGATTGTTCCGCGGCAGAGCGGATCACCGGTATCATATCGAGCGCTTCAATCGAATACGGGTTCATCGCCAGCTCAACGTTATAGGAGACGATGCTCGAATCCTTCGTATTCGCCGCAGGCTTGGAAACGCTGCTGATATTCGCCAGCTCTCCAAGCTTCTGATCAAGCGGAAGGTTCTTGCCATCGGTCTTCACGAGCACCTGTACCTTCGCCAGGCTTCCCTTGGAGAAGTGATCGCCGATTAAATCGAAGCCTTCGCGGGAAGGTATATCCTTCGGGAAGGAAGACAGCGTGTCGTACGTAAATTTGATTTGAGTCGAAAAAGCTGCCGTTATGCCAAGCACGATTAATGTGGAAATCGCGATGGTCTTCGGACGTTTCACAATAGCTTCGCCCAGTCGGATGCCAAAGGCCGGCTTGGATTTCGGCGCGGGCAGCGGTTTGTTTTTGCGCGCGGCGCGGGCAGCCTGCATTTCCGGCGTACGCGGTACGAACGGATAGAAGGAGGCGCGGCCGAGAATGGCAAGCAATGCCGGTACAAGCGTAAGGCTTGCGACCATCATAATGAGGATGGACAAGCTGAAAGGCACCGCGAACCGGTGAATCGCGCCGTATTCCGCCAGCAGCAACGCGAGCAGCGACATCACTACGGTCAAGCCGCTCATCGTAATCGCGCCGCCGGAATCTCCCAGTGCTTTGAGCAGGGCTTGTTTTTTATTGGACTCCTCCGTCAGCACGCTGCGGAAGCGGGCAATGAGGAAGAGGCAGTAGTCCGTTCCTGCGCCAAAGAGCAGTACGGTCATGATCGATAAACCTTGCGAATCATAGGTGATCCAGCCTTCGTCTGCCATCCAGCCGAGAATCGGACCGGTCAAGCCGTAAGCGAAGCCAACCGCGACCAGCGGGATAAGCGCAAGGATAGGCGAGCGGTAAATGAATAAAAGAATAACGAGCACAAGCAGCGTTGTTGCGATCAAAAGGGACACGTCCGCGTCCTTGAACAGCGAGGTGGCGTCCACGCCGATACCGGCGGGTCCGGTAATCCGGCCGACAAGGCCTTCCTCGTTCAGGGCGGCGTCAAACGGCTTGGATGGAAAAATGCCATTCGCATCGGCCTGCAGCTGCTCCAGACTGATCTTCAGATCGTCGGAGGAAGCGTTCTTGTCGAATACAACGGTCTGCAGAAAGGTCGTGCCGTCTTCCGACACCATCGCTTTTAACGCCGGAAGCGGCATTTCGTGAAGCGGCGGCAGCTCTGTCTGCTGCGGCAGCGGTTGATCCGCCAGCTTCTTGGATAAAGCCTGGATCTGGCCAAGATCCTCGTCGGTGAGACCGGCGTCTCTATGCCAGGCGATAATAGCCGGAATGCCGTTATGCTCGTTTAAGGCATCGGCCTGCACGGATGGGGCGCTGCTCACAAGATTGGCTGCGGCATCGTCTTTATGATCGCTCGACGACGGCAGAAAGGCATTGGCAAGACCTACAATAACAATCCACAGCACCAAAGTGATCCATCGTCCCCGTTTGCCGCTCACGGCATCCGCTATACGTTTCAATCCGTTCATCAATTCTCATCTCCCTATCAATAAACTAAACCTTATATCTTTTCTTCTCTTCCTTGATCCGAGGCAAGCCCGTACAGCAAAATATCGACAGTTCGCGTGGCCCGTGCTTCCGCCGGTATGGGGACGCTTGCGCCTCCGCGCGGCTTGCGTTGAACCATGCTTAGCAGCGTAAAGGCGGAAGGAATCGGATCCAGTCCGAGCTGCTCCGCTCCTCTCAAATGGCCCTTCTGCTGTCCTTCCTCGAACAGGGAGGCAATGGGTATCAAATAGCATTCCTGCCACCATTGATTGATGAGCTGCCGGTTTTCCGGTCGGAGCTCCTGGCGGATGTCCCGTTCCATCTGGCTCAGATCATCGGGCATGTTGTTCAAAATATAAACGACAAGCTTGATGAGTCGTTCTCTTACCGAGCCTTCGCTTGCGACAAGCTCGTTCATCGCGATTTTCGTCTCTTCCGTAACGGCTCGCAGCACCTCGGTATAGAGAGCTTCTTTATCCGCGAAATAATGGTACATGGCGGGCTGCGTGAGGCCGCAGGCTTCCGCGATCTGGCGAGTCGTAACCGACCGGTAGCCATGCTCCATGAACAAGTCATGCGCGGTATGGATAATCATCGAGCGGGTTGCTTCGTCAAGGGGTTGTTTTTTTCGGCGTGCCATCGTTTAAATACTCCTTCTGTTTGAAATACGGTTTCCTCCTTTTATTTTATCACATGATAAATAAACTGATTCGAAAATTATTTTATCGCTTGATAAATTAATTGGCAAGATAAAAAAAAGCCAGATGAACCAAAAAAGGTTCGTCTGGCTTGTCTTGTTCAAAACACGTTCACAAATGATTAGAAATCGAAGTTGTCCGGGTCCGGACCAACGCGGCGGTCTTCGTTCAGAGCGTCGATTGCGGCCATATCGTCGGAGGACAGCTCGAAATCAAATACGTGGGCGTTCTCGATGATGCGGGATTCCTTGATCGATTTCGGAATCGTTACGACACCGTTTTGCAGATCCCAGCGCAGGATGACTTGGGCTACCGACTTGCCGTGCTTGGCTGCGATTCCGCTCAGTACCGGATGATCAAGCAGCTGGCCTTGCATCAGCGGGGACCATGCTTCCAGTTGAATGTTATGCTCGCGGGTGAAGGCGCGGAGTTCATTCTGGGCAAGCATCGGATGGTATTCGACTTGGTCAACCATTGGGATAACTTCGGCGTCCTTCATTAAGTCCTGCAGATGATGCACATGGAAGTTGCTCACGCCAATCGCCTTCACGCGGCCTTGCTTGTAGAGCGTCTCGAGAGCGCGCCATGCGTCTTTGTATTTGCCTTCAACCGGCCAGTGAATCAGGTACAGATCCAGATAGTCCAGGCCAAGCTTGTTCAGGCTTGTCTCGAAAGCCGCAAGCGTCGACTCGTAACCGAGATCGGCGTTCCATACCTTCGAAGTGATAAATAAATCTTCTCTTTCAATGCCATGCTCGGCCATCGATTCGCGGACAGCCTGGCCAACGCCGGTTTCGTTATCGTAGATAGCCGCCGTATCGATGCTGCGGTAGCCGTTTTTGATCGCGTCTTTCACGGATTGAATCACGACGCTGCCATCTTCTACTTTGAATACGCCAAGGCCAAGCCAAGGCATCGCTACGCCGTTTTGCAGAATCACTTTATCGTTTAAATGTTTTGCTGTTGTCATGTTGGGAATCCTCCTAAAATGAATTATCACCCAAATGGCCTTAAATAAAGGCCATTTGTGATGATTCATGCTTCGAAAGCATGGACCTAATGTTTGGTCACACGGATAAGTTCTCGTTTAAGCCGAAGCTTTCAGTTCTTTGCCTTTTGTATCTTTGTTTTCCATGGAGCGGCTCCATGCCGTCAGAGCAACGGCGCCAAGCACCATAATCGCGCCAATCCAAGGGGTGTGAATCAAGCCAAGCTCATCGGTAATAATACCGCCGACATAAGCGCCAATGGCGATTCCGGCGTTAAAGGCCGAGATGTTCAAGGCAGAGACGACATCAATGGATTTTGGCATATACCGTTCCGCGAGCAGAACGACATACATTTGAAGACCAGGGACGTTCATGAAGGCCAGCAGGCCCATCAAGGTAATCGTCACTAACGCGGCTGCCGCGTAAGGCGCCGTAAACGTCAATATCAGCAGAATAACCGCCTGCAGAATAAACATCACAAGCAGAGCCGACAGAGGCTTTTTGTTAGCCGCTTTGCCGCCGATGATATTGCCTACCGCAATCGCGACGCCGTACAGAACCAGAATGCCCGCAATCGTGCTCTCTTTAAACCCGGTGATATCATGAAGCAGCGGCGACAGGTAGGTGAAGACGACAAACGTACCGCCGTACCCAAGCATCGTAATGGCAAAAGCGAGAAGCAGCCGGCCGTTCTTCAGTACTTTGAAAGGCTCGCTCAGCTTCGTCCGGTTACCCTTGCGCAAGGTATTTGGGATAAGCAGCAGATTGGAAATAAGCGCGATGACGCCAATCACGGCAATAGCGATAAAAGCGGTGCGCCAGCCCATATGCTGTCCAAGCAGCGTGCCAAGCGGCACTCCGGTCACGGTAGCGACCGTAAGGCCCGAGAACATCATCGCAATCGCGCTGGCCCGGCGGTCTTCAGGGACAAGATCCGCGGCGATTGTAGAGCCGATCGACATAAACACGCCATGCGAGAAGGATGAGATCACGCGGGCGATGAGCAGCATTGCAATACTGCCCGCGCTTGCCGCAAGGCTGTTGCCGAGAATAAAGATGATCATAATGGCGATCAGCAGCGTTTTGCGCGGCACCCTGGAGGTCAGGGCGGTAAGCAGCGGCGCCCCCACGGTAACGCCTACCGCATATAAAGTAACGGATAAACCCGCTGTCGTAACGGATATGTCCAGATCTTCCGAGATTAAAGGCAGGAGTCCAACACTGATGAACTCCGTCGTTCCGATGGCAAAAGAGCTGATGGCCAGCGCGAGCAGCGCCAGCGCCGAGCGGCTCTGTTTTGTAACCATTTCGCTAACACTCTCCGTTTCGTAAGGTTGTATTGTTCGGCCGGTAAGTGCTATTATGGAGGCAATCAGTCGATGTGACTAGTACGCACTATTTTGTAATATAGATACTAAAAAGTAATATAGGCACTAAAAAGTACCTATGGAACGGGAGGATCAGCAATGGAGACAACCATAATACCGCCGAAGAAATACAACATCTCCGTGGAAGCAACGCTTGAAGTCATCGGGGGCAAGTGGAAATGCGTGATTTTATGCCATCTGACGCACGGCAAGAAAAGAACAAGCGACTTTAAGCGGCTTATGCCTTCTATCACGCAAAAGATGCTGACCCAGCAGTTAAGGGAGCTGGAGGACGACGGCATCGTGAACCGGATTGTCTACAATCAGGTGCCCCCGAAGGTTGAATACGAGCTTACGCCATACGGAGATAGTTTGCGCCCGATCCTTGATTCCTTATGCAATTGGGGAGAGCAGCACATTATCAAGGAATACGGCAGCAAAGCAGCGGTGCTCGAAGATAACATCCTTAATAATTTGCATGATTAAAAAATAAGCCCATCCGGCCAACTTGGCGGATGGGCTTTCTGTTTATTCCTCGTGGTCGGAGATGAGCACGGTCGCCGGATTGGATGGAACCGTGCCCGGTAGGCGTGCGCCGCTTGGCGTGACATAGTTGAACGTGAGGCTGGCGCTGTTTACGGTGAGCGGATTCTCCGGTTCCTGGACGGCTTGGGCGGCAAAGGTTACGCGAACCGTCTGCAGCGCGCCGATAATGCCAAGCGGAATGCCTATCGCAGGATTAGCCGCAGGAGAGCTGACGCCGTTTATCGAGACGCTGCCCGGGATAAACGACAGGCCGGCCGGCACGAGATCGTGAAGGACAGCGCTATCCAGCGTTGTGACCTCAGGGTTATTCACGACCAGCGTATAGATAACGGAGTCTCCTACAAACACTTCCCCGACATTAACCGATTTGGTCACGGTAGGCGGCTTCAGTACCGTGACGGTAACCGGGTTCGTACGTACCCGATCATCCACAAGCTGGCCGTCCGGCAAGATGAATTGGAATAAAATATCGCCTTGATTCACGAGCACGCCGGTGGGCGGATAGGACTCAACCTTAAGGATAAACGTAACGATGTTCTTTATTCCGGCGATCATCGTTCCGAGGAAAAGCCCTTTATAATGGTCCGCCCCGGGCACGGAGAATCCGTTTACCGTCAAGCTGTTCGCCACGAAGGAAGACCCTTCCGGCAAGACATCGAACCAAGTGGCCAAGGCGTTATAGGAGCCGCGGTTCTCGACTTCAATGACATAGTTAATCGTATCTCCGACAAAAGCGGTGGACTGAAGCGCCTGCTTTGCAGCCGTAATAACGGGCTGCGTCACCCGGATGGAAACCGTGTTGGATACCGCGGGGGTACGGTCGACCTCGTCCTCGTCGAACCGGACTACCGCGAAATCATCGATTCTCGGGAAAGGCTCCGGAATGGAAGTGACAAGGGACTGGAAGGTTACGGTGGAAGTCGCTCCTGGAGCGAGCGTGCCGATGTTTAAGCCAGCGGTAAGATCGCCGATGGCAGGGACTCCGTTTACCTGAATCGATCCCGGAATGACGGATGTGCCGGCGTTAACGACGTCCGTGACAATGACATCGGTAGCCGGAATGGCGCCGTTATTCGTGATTGCAATGGTGTACAGGATTCTTTCACCGACAATGGCTGTTGTCACGCTGGCCGATTTCGCAACGTCCAGGGTGTATATCGGATTTTTGACAAGCACCTCGTTCGATATTCCGGTTCCCGTGAGCGGTGTCCGGCCAGGCGGCGTATACGTGTAAGCCGCATTCGCTTGGTTGACGTAGTATTGGGACGGCGGCACGGCTGTCGTGATGACATCGTAGGAGACGACAACAGCCTCGCCGGGAGCAACAGATCCTACCGGAATGCCGGTAATCGGGCTTGCGGCAGCATTTAGCGTGCCGTTGATCCGCACGGTTCCGGCAACAAAGGAGCTGTATGCGTTAAGCGGATCGAACAGGACCGGAACGATAGTGATATTGCCCGTGTTTGTTACGGTAACCGAGTAATTGACGATATCCCCAACGTTCGCTTCCGTGACGCCGGCTCGCTTGACTAATTGAATTCCCTCTTGAACGACCGGCTCTATGACTTCATTGGAAAACGAGGTGCCCGTGAAGGAACCGGACGTGAAGGTTTCTACGGCCTGATTGACAAGCTCGGGTGGATCGGGCAGGAAATCAACCCTCACCTGGAAGGTCTGGGTGATGCTTGTGTTCGCCGGCAGGACCGCTACCGGAATGCCGTCAATCGGGCTGGCTGTCGAAAAAGAAACGCCGTCAATCGTGACGCTTCCCGGAATAAAGGAGCTGCCGAAAGGGATATTGTCCCTTAGAATGACGTTTGTCAAAGGCGTGGCGTTGTTATTGGTCGCAACAACCGTATACGTAATAATATCGCCCACAACGGCGCTGGGCAGATTTGCCGATTTAACCGTCGTCAGCATAGGGGAGTTAACCGGGATATTAACGGGATTCGATGGCTGCGTACCCCGAATGACGCGTCCGTTAGGCAAAGTGACGACATAAGCCGTATTAAACAAGTTGTGAATAATGTTATTTGGCGGAACCGACTCCACTAGAAGCTGATATTGGATCGTGGTCGTTTGGACAAAATCCAGCACGCCGATATCGATACCTACGTTCGGGTTGTCCCCCGGTTGATTCACGCCGTTTACATAAACGCTGCCAGCAACAAAGCTTGTGCCGGCCGGCAGCGGGTCGTTCACGACACCGGCAAAGGCGATATTTCCGATATTCGTAACCGTCAGCGTGTACGTAATGATATCGCCTACCATAGCGGACGCGAGATCGGCTTCTTTTTCCAGCACTAGCGCAGGCAGAAATACAGGTATTTCAACGATGTTGGAAGGGACAACGGTCGAGATGGGCGGAGCATCCGGTGTCGCCTTGAACGTATAAGCCGCGGTTGCCTGATCCTTCAAAAAAGGCGGATTCGGCAGGGAGTCGACAGTTACCCTGAACTTGACGGTCGCGACCTGTCCGGCGGCAAGGGTACCGATCGGAACGCCAAGCACGGGATCTTCGTCGACCATCACTCCGTTCAAGGTTACGCTTCCCGGCACGAGTGTCGTATTGCCGATCGCAGAATCAAACATAACGACCGAAGTCGTATCCACCATCCCTACGTTCGTGATGACGACGGTGTATTCCACCGTATCGCCAATAACGGTAGCTGAGGAGTCAGCTGATTTGACGATGGTTAGCTGAGGCTGCTGAATATCGATCTGAAGGCCGACGGAGTCGACGAGATAGCCGTCTCCGTTGGTCGTTAACCGGAATACCGCGGCTGTCTGAGCATTCGCCAGTGTAGAGGACACGCTCACATTCGTAATGTCCCAGCCTTGCCGCCCGCCTATGATATTGGAGCCCGGGGTGCCGTTTACCTGATTGCGCGTTCCGAACGTTCCGCTTGTATCAAGCGTTCCGTCATTCTTATTGATTTGCGAGGCGAAAAAGTTGGTGGCAAAGTTGTTTGGTCCTGACAATGACGTCAGGCTGCCCGCATTTTGCCCGAACAGCATTCGATCGCCTGTTTTGTTCGCATCGCCCTCTTGCGCCCCGACCAAAGCTCTGCCGTTAAGCGCGCCGGCAAAAGGGGTTGCGAACCCTGTAATGACCGTATCGACCGGACCTTGCGAGGCTTGGATGACGGTCGCTCCAACCCGCAGGGACAGATTGCGGAGCGGTTGAGTAACATCTTCGTAGAAGACGGCCAGCGTCCATCCGGCATGGTTGGAAGTTGGATCGGGAATGACGATGGTTCCGACTACGCCGCCCGTCGTGTACGTGCCTGTGCCTCCGGCCGTGACAAGCGAAGTGACTGCGGCAGAGCGGACATAGGCATTGGTTCCGGAGCTTAGGACTACTTGCTGCGCCGTAGCCGGATCCGGGCTGATCGAGAACGTTCCGGCCGGGGTGGTGAAGCTGACCGCATTATTAATGAACGCGCTTAGATCTACCCCGTTGTTCAGATAAGTACCGCCCCATATCAGCTCGGCATAGAGCACGGTTGCTCCCGCCGGAAGAACGAGCATGGCTGAAGAGCTGTTGAGCGCAAAATTACCGGTTGTCCCTGCGGGATACGTTCCGAAGGTAAGGGCGGTATTGGTCGTCGTAAACCCCCCGATACTATCCACCGTTCCGGGCACGCCAACCGTTTCCGACCTGCTTAAACCTAGCGTATTGCCGGTAAAGGTAGCGCCGCCCGTCCGGTTTAGAAAAAAGCGATTGACAAAAGGCATGGGCTATTAGCCTCCTTTGGACGCAAATACTCATAATTATGATCAATTAGGTCAAATAGACTAGTGGAGGCTTGCCCATGGTTGTACGTTTTCTGTAAAGGAAAAGCGGGTTTCCACTTAAAAGCCACTGATTCCAATAAATAGAAGTGTTTATTGACGAGGATGGACGTAAGTTTGACGCTGACGAGCTGGGGAAGTATAATTGGACTACTAATTTAGTAATTTAGTAAACACATTAATGACATAAATATTTCTTTTTGAAAACGGAGGAGCTTCCCATGAAAATTCCTACAACGTTAAAGCATAAACCGGTGATCGTCTCTGAAAATTACGAGCAGGTGGATGGACGTTATGCCGAGCATACGGATGCCAAGGGGCTGTCGCTTGGACTTGCCCAATGGAACGACAGAGGCAAGGTTGAAATCTCGGCGAAGGTATGGCGTTACACCGGCGAGAAATGGTCGCGCCAATCCGAGGAGCTGCCGCTTCACCGCGTGCTGGATCTGGCGATCCTGATCACCCGGTCGATGCAGCATTTTCGCGAAGAATCTTACCGGTACGCTAACCTGTACGATCCGGAGAAGCCCGTCATTGACCGCATCGGCCTGCAGGGGGATGCAATGACCGTCGAGGTGTGTACGGATAACGAGAAGATCGATCAGGATATCAAGCTGTTCAGCCAGGCGCTGAGCGACGACGATGAGCTGAACGGGGAGCGTCTGCGCACGTTGTCCCGCATTTTGAAGGAGCTTGGCTATTAAGGTTTGTGTTCGTCCTTCTGACAGCCGGCGTTAATCTTCCTTCCCGCAATGGTAGTCATGGGGCGGTATGCCATTTCATAGAATAAGGCATACCTTAAAAGGAAGTGAAGCCATGAGGAGTTATCAGTGGATCAAGTGGCGTAGATTCCTCCTCAGGCTAGTAGTCCTCGTCATCATCGTATCGCTTATCTGGTCAGGAGGACCAACGGCTTGGAATGCTGCGCTTGTTGTTTCCAGCTATTTGTTTCAGCTGCTGTTCGCCATCTTGTTCATGATTATTCAGTTTGCCGCCTTGTTCTGGTTTCTGTCCAGGGGGCGCACTTACTGGGTATTGCCCGGGGAGACCGGCGCCACTTGGGATGATTACCGGGGCAATCCGGAGATCGTGGAGAACGCCAAGCGGATCGTCAGCCTGCTGAAAGGCGTGAAGGACTTTAAGAAGATGGGCGGCGAGGCCATACGGGGACTGCTGCTATGCGGACCGCCGGGAACAGGCAAGTCCTATCTGGCCCAAGTCATTGCCAACGAAGCGCAAGTGCCGTTTGCGTACGCCTCCGCTCCAAGCTTTCAGAACATGTTTTTTGGCGTCGGCAACCTGAGGGTGATGCGGATCTACAAAAAAGCCCGGAAGCTGGCGCGCATGTACGGAGCCTGCATTATTTTCATCGACGAGGTAGATGCCATCGGCATGTCGAGACAAAGCGGCGGCGGTGGAGGCGGCATGTTCGGCATGGGCGGCGGCACCGGGCTTCTGAACGAGCTGCTCCTGCAGATGGACCCTCCGAACCTCGACAGCTCGAGGTTTAAGAAGTTCCTGCGCCAGCTTGGCCTGCTGCGGAAGAAAGCGGAACGACCGCCGGTGCTGACCATTGCTGCAACCAACCTGCCGGATGTGCTGGACCAGGCTTTGCTCCGCCCGGGCCGTTTCGACCGCCAGCTATGGGTGGACTCACCGGATTACGACGGACGCGTTGACGTGTTCGGATACTATCTCATGAAGATAAAAACCGACTCTACGCTTACGCCGGAGAAGGCCGCGATGGATACGATCGGATACAGCCCGGCCCAAATCAAGCATATCGTCAATGAAGCCGTCGTTATTGCCCATCAGCGGGGTGCGCAGGAAGCGGGATACGAGGACTTCCGCGCCGCGATGGAGACGTATGAATGGGGCCTGAAGCAGCCTCTTCGTTCCATGAAGGACGACGAGAAGAGGAACGTGGCTTACCACGAAGCAGGGCATGCGGTGGCGCAATTCCTGCTCAAGCCGCATGAACGGGTATGGAAGGTGACCATTATCCGGCGCGGCGGCTCGCTTGGGCTTGCGGCTACGAAGCCGACGCATGAGCGGTATAACAGGAGCGACAGCGAGATACTGGCTCATATTCAGGTCTGCCTCGCTGCCCGCGCCGTCGAGGAAGAGTTCCTCGGCAAGAAGCTGAACGGCGTAACCTCCGACCTGCGCCAGGCGACGGAAAGCGCGGGCGCTTATCTGGGCATGGTCGGGATGGGCGACGAGCTGTACAGCTTCCTGGCCGCCGGATCCCGAATGGATGCCCTGAAGTCTCTGCGACCTCAGATTAACGAGCTTCTGAAGGATCAGATGCAGCAGGTCAAAAAGCTTGTCCGCGATCATGCCGACTTCGTGCATAAGATTGCGGAGGAGCTGCTCCTGCACGGTGATCTGACCGGCGAGGAAATCGAGCGGATCTATCAGGATCTCTATGGCAGGCCGCGTCCGGAGCCGTCCGAGGTGAAAGTGACCGTTACGCCTGCTTCACCGGCACCGGTCAAGGCGGCGGTGCAGCCTGAGGCGGAACCGATCGAGGAAGCGGCGGAGCGGGAAGATCATAAAGAACCGGAGTCCGATCCCGACAGCGGGGAGCCGGAATCCTGAAGTGAGAAGGCCCGGCCGTTATGGCTGGGTCTTTTATCGTTCCGGTGGTACAATAAAAGGCATAGCAAGAGAGGAGCGGTTATTTTAAAGCATGGTACAAGAGAAAAGCATGGAGAAAAAAGGCGTCTTTTTTGACGTAGACGATACGCTGTACGATCATTTATCCCCTTTCCGTCAGGCGGTTATCGCCATTGTTGGGGACCGGGAAGGCTTTCCTTACGAAGAGGCTTACCACCGGATGCGTTACCATAGCGACATGCTGTCGCTCGAGATGGGCGGGGCAGGCGCGATGGAGAGCGGCTCAAGCACGGAGCTGATGCGCCGGCGGCGGTTCGAGCTGGCCCTTGCGGAGTTTGGAATCACGCTCAGCGAGGAGCAGGCATCCGCTATGCAAGCCGCTTATATTGGCTGCCAGTTCAACATTACGATGTTTGAAGGGGCCAAGGAGTTGATTGAACGGCTGGTTAAAGCCGGTTATGTCGTTGGTCTGCTGACGAACGGCGCCGAGAATCATCAGCTCCGGAAAATCCGGGCGATGGAGCTTGATCATCTCATTCCGCCGGAGCGGCAGTTCGTCTCCGGCAAGATTGGCTGGGACAAGCCGGATATACGGGTATTTCATCACGTGAACGAAGCAACAGGGACTAGGCCGGAGAACAGCGTTTATATCGGCGACTCCTGGCGTAATGACGTTATTGGCGCACTCGAAGCGGGCTGGTCGGTGATCTGGTTCAACCACCGGGAGGCAAGCCCGGAATCGGGCGAGCATACGCCGAATCATACGGCAGTAAATTACGAGCAATTGGCCAAGCTGCTGTTATAGCAAAGAAGAGCGGGATTAGAATGCTGTGGTTTATGCCGCAATTACGGATGAAGGAAGGAATCAATGATGAATCAACGTCGACCAAAGCTTGTCGTTATCGGCAGCTTGAATATGGATATCGTGGTGGAGACGAGCGCGTATCCGCAGGTAGGAGAGACGATTACCGGCCAGCGCGTCCGCTTTATTCCGGGCGGCAAAGGGGCTAACCAGGCGGTAGCCGGAGCGCGCCTTGGCGCCGATACGGTGATGATCGGGGCGGTAGGCGACGATGCCTTTGGAGAAGAGCTGCTCGGCAGCCTTCGGAAGGACGGCGTGGATATTGCCGGCGTGAAGCGGGTAGAGGGAACGGCGTCCGGCATTGCCTCCATCTATGTCGCGGAAGGAGACAACAGCATTGTTGTCGTTCCGGGGGCGAACGGACTTGTGGAACCGGCGGATATCGACCGCAGCGAGGCCAAGCTGAAGGAAGCGGATCTCGTGCTGCTGCAGCTGGAGATTCCGGTGGAGACCGTGCTGTATGCCGCCCGCAAAGCAAAAGCGCTCGGCAAGCTGGTGGTGCTGAACCCTGCGCCGGCGCAGCAGCTGCCTGAAGAGCTGTTCGGGCTGGTAGACTATTTTACGCCGAATCGGACCGAGCTCAGCGGTTATGCGGATATGAGCGCGGACGGCGATTCGCTGGAGCCGGCTATACGCCGGATGATGGAGCTTGGAGCCGCTCATGTGGTGACGACGCTGGGCGCAAGCGGTTCGGCTTATTTGGATGAAGAGGGCAAGCTTGTTCGGATTAACGGTTATACAATGCCGGTAGTTGATACGACAGGGGCGGGAGATTGTTATAATGCCGCATTGGCCGTGGCGCTGGCATCCGGACGGAACCTGCGTGACGCGGTTGATTATGCCTCGATGGCGTCCGCGCTGGCGGTTACGAAATTCGGAGCGCAGACGGGCATGCCTGCGGAAGAAGAAGTGGCAAGGTTCGCGAAGGAACAAGGGAAGGAATTCGCCGGTTAGGGATATGGCGGAGCAATTGCGGAATAATACCTATGATGCCATCCAGGGAGGAGTAACTTCATAGGTATGAAACGATTCGTATTAGGTGTAACGGTCACAGCGCTTTTATGCGGGTTTTCGGCGCCAGTGGCAACCAAAGACAGAGCCTACTATGAAAAGCGGGGCGAGATCATTTGGGAAGTACCGGGCGAGAACAAGAGAATCGCGTTAACGTTTGATGACGGGCCTTATCCGGACACAACGGAACCGATCCTGGACCTGTTGAAGGAATATCATGCGAAGGCGACTTTTTTCGTTGTGGGCAACCGCGTGGAGAGCTTCCCGGAAACGATTAAACGGGAAATTGCGGAAGGCCATGAGGTAGCGAACCATACGTTCAACCACTACTTCCTGCAGAAAAAGACCTACGAAACGGTGCAGAACGAAATTGTGAAGACAGAGCAGGCTTTAGAGAAGGTGACCGGCAAAAAGCCCTTATTGTTCCGCCCGCCGGGCGGCTTTTATAACGATCAGATGCTTGCAATCGCCAAGAAAAACGGCTATACCACCGTCTTATGGTCCTGGCATCAGGATACCAACGACTGGCGCAGCCCGGGCGTACAAAAGATTGTGAACAAGGTGTTGAACAATGCCCGCAACGGGGACATTATTCTGCTCCACGATTACGTTCCGCGCTCGGTGCAGACGGTGGAAGCGCTGAAGATCATTCTGCCGGAGCTCCAGCGAAGAGGCTACGAGATGGTAACGGTCTCCGATCTGATCAACAACCGCGACAGTGTATTAAATCCATATTGAGGAAGATTGAAGCAGAAGGGAAAGGGGAGGCGGATGTCGAACCTTTCCCTTTACCTATGTACGCGGCCGCTCATTTTTGAGGGGCCCGGATAAAGGTGTGCTCATTCTGCTCTGCTCTGCTTGAACCATTCTGCTAGTAGTGGAATAGTTTGAACGGAGAGCCATACAATATTGTAAGCGCTATCAACGTGTTGGGAGGCCAATTTACACGAGAAGGTGGTATTGCGATGGGAACTCGTCTTTGGTGGGAGCAGGCAGTCAGACAACGTTTTCCGCATATTCGATATGTCACCATTCGCAGCTGTGGACATCATAAGGCGACGATCTATGCATGGGACGACCAGCTTCAGTTGTCCGAAGCGGATGCAGCCAAGCTGCACCGTTATGCGATGGAATGGATGTCACCGGATATTTGCGTGTCGGTGAAGCCGTACAATGAAGCGGCTGCGGATCAGGTATCATGCGCAAAGCCTGACGAGGAGCTTGCGAAGACGGCGCTGCGGGGTAGACTGGACCAGTCGGCCGTGTTTGCGGTGCTGAACAATTTGTTTGCCGGTGTTGTTGTCTCCTTTAACCGGTACGATGTCCGTACCGGAACGGTCCATCTGGCCGCGTACAGCCATTCCCCCTTCACAGAGACGGCCAAGAGCAAAATCCGCTACTATGCCGAGGAACTGATGCCGATTGGTTCTACGGTGAACGTTACTTACTACGGCTAATGCATTGCAAATCAAAGGATCAGCGGCACTTCGGCTACGACGGAATGAGCAGGCTGCGAAGAGACCCCAAGGCAGAGGCTTGCCGGGGCAGCAGATGCTTAAATTAAACGTCTAGCTTGGACTGCCCGCTGGTCCTTTTTTTGTCGCCGAACCCTTCCATATCCTGTATAATCAAGAGTACAAGCTGGCGATGTGGAATCCAGGCAAAAGGGGATCTGAGTGCGGGATGAGACTGAAACGATGGCGAAGTACGAAATACGCGGCCACTGTGGCCTATCTGGTTCTAATTGTACTAGGCGTAACGGGAATGATCCCGAGCCGGTTATCGACAAGCCTGGTTGTTATTTTGCTGGGCGTTGTCCTGTTTATTCAAAGCTACGAAGACGCGAGGCGGGGAAGAACGGCCAGCATGCTGTTCTCGGCTATCGGCGGCATTATTTGCATATCGGCGCTGACGCTGATCCTGATCCTGACGGAGTTCAGCTAGGCGATAGGGAATATGGGTAGGATGGACAAGCCTTAACGATGTATGGCATCGTTAAGGCTTTTTATATGCGCGAGAAGAGGGTACGCTATGCTGAGATCGAGCGTCAGGGCGGGTGCGGATGGGCGAAAAATTGGCGAGACGGGGGAGCTTAACGATACGCGGCATCGTTAAGGCAATGAAACAACGGTCAAGCGTGAAGCTTAACGCTGTGCGACATCGTTAAGGTTGGTTAGAATCGCCCAAAGTAGGCGGAAAGGGCGGAAAAGGCGGAGCTTAACGATACGCGGCATCGTTAAGGCAATGAAATAACGGTTAAAAGTGAAGCTTAACGCTGTGCGACATCGTTAAGGTTGGTTGGAATCGCCCACAGTAGGCGGAAAGGGCGAAAAAGGCGGAGCTTAACGATACGCGGCATCGTTAAGGCAATGAAATAAGGGTCAAGCGTGAACCTTAACGCTGTGCGACATCGTTAAGGTTGGTTAGAATCGCCCAAAGTAGGCGGAAAGAGTGCGCAGAAGCTGGACGGGGAGGGGAAAAATCCCTCCGCGAGCGCAGCCATCCCCTTGTAATAAAAATTAGGACTTTACTTGTATACAAGAATACAAGTAAAGTAAAGATAAGAGAAACACGCGGAAGGAGGATTGCAGATGACCTTCATTTCTTCGCTGCAGCCGCAGCAGCGCAAGACGCTGGGCGATCAGATCTACGAGTCGATCCGGGAGAGCATCGTTTCGTTCAAGCTGGCGCCGGGTACGATGATTTACGAAAATGAGTTGGCCGAGACGATGAAAGTGAGCCGGACGCCGATAAGGGAAGCCATAAGGCTGCTTGTCAGCGAACAGCTGCTGGAGGTGCTCCCGCAGCGGGGCACGCGAATCGCCCTCATCTCGGCGCGCAAGGTGAGCGAGGCCCGTTTTATCCGCGAGCAGCTTGAGATTGGCGCGTTCCGTCTGGCCGCAGCCAAATGGGGCGAGCGTGACCGCTCCGCTGAAAGCGCTGCATTCGAAGCGCTATTGGAGCAGCAGCGTGCCGCAGCCGAAGCGAAAGACATCGCGTTGTTCATGCAGCTCGACGAGGCTTTTCACCGCGCGGTTCTGGAGATTGCCGGCAACGAGACGCTGATGCAGATGATCTATTACATGCGCGCGCATCTTAACCGCGCCCGTTACCTGGCCATTGACCAGTTCGGCCATATGGACCGCGTTATTGAGGAACACCGCCAGCTGTTCGAGGCGATACGAAGCGGGGATGAGCAGCTTGCCGCGGCGCGGCTGGAGCAGCATATCCGCAAGTTGGACCAGGAGCTTCCGCAGCTGCGGGAGGCGAATCCGGATTATTTTACCGATTAGATTAAATTCAAATTTCCTTGGGAGAGGACAACTATCATGAGAATGACTTTTCGTTGGTACGGGGAAGGCAATGATTCGGTAAGTCTGAAGCAGATCAAGCAAATTCCGGGGGTAGAAGGCCTCGTATGGGCGCTGCACGACGTGCCGGCAGGCGAAGAATGGCCGATGGACAAAATCATGGATTACAAGCGTCTGGCCGACGAATACGGTTTCCATCTGGAAGTGGTGGAAAGCGTTAACGTGCACGATGACATTAAGCTGGGCCTGCCTTCGCGCGACCGTTACATCGAGAACTACAAGCGGACGATCGAGAAGCTGGCGACGGTAGGCGTAAAGGTCATCTGCTATAACTTCATGCCGATCTTCGATTGGATGCGTACGGATCTGTTCAAGGAGATGGAAGACGGCTCAACCGCGCTGTTTTTCGATAAAGCCAAAATCCAAAGCATGAGCGCGGAAGAGCTGGTTGCCAACATCGCGGGCAATTCCTCGTACTCGATGCCGGGCTGGGAGCCGGAGCGCCTAAAGCGTCTCGCGCCGCTGTTCGAAGCGTACAAGGACGTGACGGAAGAGGACCTCTTCAACAATCTGAAATATTTCCTCGAGCAGATCATCCCGGTGTGCGAGAAGCATGACATCAAAATGGCCATCCATCCGGACGATCCTCCTTACTCGGTATTCGGCCTGCCGCGGATCGTGACGAGCCGCGATAACCTGGCAAGACTGCTGAAGCTGGTAGACAGCCCGTATAACGGACTGACGCTTTGCAGCGGCTCGCTTGGCGCAAACCCGGATAACGATATTCCGGCGATGGTGCGGGAGTTCGCGGACCGGATTCCTTTTGCCCATATCCGCAACGTGCGCGTGTACGAGAACGGAGATTTCATTGAGACTTCCCATAAATCGAGCGACGGCACGGTAGATATTGCGGAGGTTGTCCGCGCGTACCACGAGAGCGGGTTTACGGGATATGCGCGTCCTGACCACGGCCGCCATATCTGGGATGAGGAATGCCGTCCGGGCTACGGTCTGTATGACCGTGCGCTTGGCATCATGTATCTGTGGGGCGTCTGGGACGGACTTGAGCGAATTCGAAAGGGGAATGCCTAAAAATGGTACCTAATCATGAGAATTTAGCGGGCAAGGTTGCCGTTATTACGGGAGGAAGCGGCGTGCTGTGCGCCGAAATGGCAAGAGAGCTGGGCCGCCAAGGCGTAAAGGTAGCGATTCTGAACCGCACGGCGGAAAAAGGCGAAGCCGTGGCGCGCGAAATCCGCGAAGCAGGCGGCGTGGCTATTGCGGTTGCGTGCAATGTGGTGGATGCGGAGAGCGTGAAGGAGGCTAGCGCGGTTGTGCTGGAGCAGCTCGGCAGCTGCGATATTCTGATCAACGGCGCCGGCGGCAATCATCCGGACGGCATCACGACGAAAGAGACGTTCCATCCGGACGATCTGGCGAACCCTGACGTGACGAGCTTTTTTGATCTGAAAAAAGAAGGCTTTGGCTTTGTTTTCGATCTGAATCTTCTCGGCACCCTGATTCCGACGCAAGTCTTCGCTCAGCAAATGATCAACAAGCCGGGGGCAACGGTGATTAATATGTCCTCGATGAGCGCTCCGAGTCCGATGACGAAGGTGCCTGCGTACAGCGCGGCCAAGGCTGCGATCAACAACTTTACGCAATGGCTGGCCGTTCACATGGCGGATGTCGGCATTCGCGTAAACGCGATTGCGCCGGGCTTTTTCCTGACGGAGCAGAACCGTAAGCTTCTTACGAACGAAGACGGCTCCCTGACCGAGCGCTCGAACAAAATCATTACCCACACCCCGATGCGCCGCTTTGGCAAACCGGAGGATCTGCTCGGAACGCTCGTATGGCTTGCCGATGACAGCGTGTCCGGCTTCGTAACCGGCATTACCGTTCCGGTCGACGGCGGCTTTATGGCTTACTCCGGCGTATAGGACTAGGCGGGAAGAGAACCGCTGAGCCTTCCGTAACTCGAAACTTGCAAGCGCAATGTGGTAATATAAGGTGCAGTTTAGTTCGTGAAAATCGGAAGGAGTGGCGATTGTGAAATACCGGAGACTCGGAAGCACGGATCTTAACGTATCGGTCATTGGCATCGGAACGTGGCAGTTCGGAGGAGAATGGGGCCGCGAGTATACGCAGGGCGAGGCGGATGCGATCCTCGACAAAGGACATGAGCTTGGCATCAATCTGATCGATACCGCGGAATGCTACGGCGATCATCTGTCGGAATCGCTTATTGGCGATTATATCAGCCGCCGCAATCGCGAGGACTGGATTATCGCAACGAAATTCGGCCATCACTTCCATGAAAGGTTCACGCGTACGGATTCTTTTGACCCGGCGGGTGTGATCGAACAGCTGGATGCATCTTTAAAGGCCTTAAAAGTTGACTACATTGATCTTTATCAGTTCCATTCCGGACCTGACCAAGTGTTTGATAACGATGATTTGTGGACGGCGCTGGACAAGCAGGTGCAGGCGGGCAAAATCCGTTTCCTTGGCACTTCGATCGGCAGCAACGCCAACATTCATCAAACGGAAGCATCGATAAAAGTAGGCTCCCGCGCGATCCAAGTCGTGTACAACCGTCTGGACCGCGTGCCGGAGGAGCAGGTCTTCCCGTCCTGCCAGCGGCAGGACCTCGGCGTGCTTGCGCGCGTACCGCTGGCGAGCGGATACCTCAGTGGCAAGTACAAGCCGGGAGCCGTGTTCAGCAGCACGGATGTGCGCCATCGTCACGATGCGGAAAGCACATTGGAAAAGCTGAAGGAAGTCGAGCGCATCCAGCGCGAGGAAGTGCCGCAGGGCGTGGACATGGCCAGCTGGGCGCTCGCATGGTGCCTCAAGCACCCGGCCGTAACGGCAGTAATTCCGGGCTGCAAGGATCCGGAGCAGGTCGCATCGAATGCGCTAGCGGCGCAGCTTGCGAGCGAGCCTCATCCGCAGGACGTGAAGTTATCGAAGGAATAGGAATGCGTGAAGGGCCGGCCCATTCAGGGGGCTGGCTCTTTCTATTTGGACGGAAAGGCGGTTGGATGGTGTATAGAAGGTGGATAGCAGCAGGGCTTGTTGCGCTGGTGCTGGTTATAGCGGCTGGCTGCAGTCAGAAGAAAGAGCCGGATACAGCGGCAGTGCCGGACTATGCGCCTTATCTCGCGGAACAGGCCGGGGAGCTGCGAGTCGTTGTATTGGTGAAGGATAAGGTGGATGAAGAAACGAGGACGGTTAATGATATGGTGGCTGCAATGGCGGGCAGCTTCACGCCGGTTATCTACGATGTGAATACGGAGGAGGGCAAGAAAGCAGAGGAGCAGCTCGAAGCCGGTAGCGGAGGGTATCCCGCCTACTATTTATTCGATGACCGACAGCTTTTAACGGAAGGCCATGATCTCCCACAGATTGCACAAGCCGCTATGGACTACAAAGACAGGCTGTCGATTGGCGGG
>NZ_BILY01000054.1 GCF_004000805.1 Paenibacillus glycanilyticus NBRC 16618 | reverse complement strand
TGCCCCCGCCATTTTGGCGCGGGGCAGTCTTTTTTTTCGTTGCGGCGTGACATGGTTGCAGCCGGATGCGGTAGCGCTATAATGAAGGGATGACAGACGGAAAGGGAAGAGCAGCGATGAACACAAACATTATACCGATTTATTTGCTGTCGGGGTTTCTTGGCAGCGGCAAGACTACGCTACTAACCGGTTTGCTGGACCATTGGCAGGCGCAAGGGCTTAAAGCGGCCGTTATTATGAACGAGCTTGGCGATATTAATCTGGACGGTCAGATGGTCGGAGATAAAGTCCCGATGTCGGAAATGCTAAGCGGCTGCATCTGCTGCACGATTCGAAGCGATCTCAGCCTGGAGATTAAAACCCTCATTGACACGCATCAGCCGGATGTCATCGTGATTGAATCAACCGGTGCGGCCAATCCGATGGAGATTATGGACGGCGTTACGGAGGCTGCTCTGTATTGCCGGATTGAGCTGCAGAGCGTCATTACCGTCGTGGACGGACCTGAACTGCTGCAGCGGAGCCGAAGCGGGAAAGGCAAGACGTTTAAGCTGATGCGCGATCAGATCCGGTGTGCGACAAGGCTGCTCCTGAACAAAGCGGATAAGCTGGCTCCGGACGAGCTGGTGGAGGCGCAGCAGCTGGTTCGCGAGATCAATGCCGTTGCCCCGGTTATGACGACGGTCCGCTGCCAGGTTGAGGATTGGGCTTTCATCGAGCGGCAAGCGGAGGATGCTTCGCAGCTATCCGGCGTCGGCGTACATAAAGGAGAGGCGGAAAGCGAACACGGGCATCGCGATTCGCATCACCATCATCATACCCATGAGCATGTTATGGTCATGACGTATTATCTGAACGGAGCGGTCGACAGCGTAGCGTTTGAGGCGTTTCTGAAGCAGCTGCCGGATCATGTGTACCGGGCGAAGGGCATTGTAACGTTCTCGGATACGGCGAGCCGCTTCTTGTTTCAATACGCGTACCGGGAAACGGACTTTATCCGGATCACGCCGCAAGGGGAAGTGAATGACGTTGCCGTCTTTATCGGCGAGCATTTCTCGAAGGATGCCGTGCTTGAGGTGCTGCGTAAGCTCGAGCGTGAGCCTAACCATTCGACAGAATAATCGGCAATGCGACAAGACCATGTCTATCCAATCGTATGCTTGGGAAAAATAATCCATGAGGGGCATCGAGCTCCGGCATCACGAATTGGATAGGAAGGTGTGGCAAGGCATGAAAAGAAAAATCATCGGCGCATTCGCAGCGACTATGCTGCTGCTATCGGCTCCAGTCTACGCGGCGCAGCCGGAGGAGAAGGCTCCAGCAGCTCAGGATAACCGGATGGAGGATGGCCCTAAGCATGGCCATCATCATCATGACGGCAAATTCGGCAAAAACTCGGAAGAACATCGGATGGAGAAGCTCCGTTATATGGCTGATTACTTCGGTATTAAAACGGAGGGCAAGACTGCGGAGCAGCTCAGAACGGAGCTGGAAGCGGCAAAGCAGAAGGATAAAGCGAAATGGGAAGCGTTCAAGACCGAGCATAAAGCGAAAATCCTGGAGCATCTGCGTCAGAAGGCCAAGGAAAACGGCATTGCAACGGAAGGCAAAACGGCGGAGCAGCTTCGCGAGGAGCTCCATAAGCTTCACCGAATGCACCACAAGAGCGATGCTCAGCAAGAGCCGCAGCGGGATGTCAAACAAGGCTGAACAAAGCCAGGACTATAGAATCAGAGGTAAAGAGGCTGCTCCGTTAGCGAGCAGCCTCTTTTATTTTCACAATTTTAGTAAAGTTACAAAATTCGACATTATCCTGTCGAAGAATTGATTATTCTGTCATATTAATTCCTAGTTTTCCGTTGAATTTATCACATTTTGTCAAGTATACTAGAACCATATCATAAATTGGAAAATACGCATGAGTAGGTCTATGGACAGAGAAGGAGGATAGAATCTTGAGGAAAATAAGGCTCAGCATCGCACAGAAACTAATTACTGCATTGGGAGTTCTAATGCTGACGTCTTATTCTTTGTTAGTTTCTTTCTATCTCACCAAGCTCTATCATACCAGCCTGGAAAAGGGCGAGCTGCTCGCGCAAAAGCAGTCTATACAATATATCGACCAATTCACTACTTCTATTAATACGAGTCTAGCATCTCTTACTACCATAAGAGATGCTTTGCTTCAAATGCGCTCGGATGGCGTGCAGAACCGTTCTTACGCCGTACATATGCTCGAAACCGTTGTCCGCAACAATCCGGATCTGATTGGCTGTTACACGGTGTGGGAGCCGGATGCCTTTGATCGGAAGGATGCGATGAACCGTTTGGCGAGCGGCTACGATGACGAAAGCGGAAGGTTTGTTCCTTATATCGTGCGTACCAGCGACGGCTTAAAAGCAATCCCCACCGTAGATTACAACATGCTCAATGGGGATGGAGACTTTTATCAGGTCGTCAAGCAATCGAAGACATTCACCTTGTTTGATCCTTACCCCTACAACCTGAACGGCAAGGATATCGTCGTCACTTCTTTTATTCTTCCGATTCTCGATGAGAACGGACAGTTTCTCGGGATTGTCGGCGGCGATATCTCGCTTCAGACGGTGCAGGACAAGATCCGCAGCATCCGTCCGCTGGGCGGCCATGCAAGCATCATTACGTCCAATAACTATTATCTGGCTAACGGCGCTTATCCGGGCCTTGTCATGAAGCCTTATGAGATGTGGGAGGGCGGGGGCTCTATTAACGACTATAAGAAGAGCTTCTCCACTATCCAGTACACGCCGGACCGGCATGCGAGCGGTCAAATGTTCCGGATGCTGATTCCGATTCGGATTCAGGATTTTACGTGGCATTTCGAAATGGTCATACCAAAGGGCAATATGCTGACGCAGTATTATTCGTCGTTATGGAGCTCGATTCTGATAGCTGCCGCCACGGTTGTACTAATGTCTTTGCTGGCTTGGTTAATGCTTCAGAAAATTGTTCTGGAAAATATAAAAAAGGTCATTCAGGTTACTTCAGCCGTTGCGATCGGCAACGAGAAGCTGAAGCTTGATATCCGGTCGAACGACGAGTTCGAGACGATGGCCAATCATTTTAACCGGATGGTTGATTTCCGCAAGGAAGCCGAGCATCTGATCCAGCATCAGGCGACCCATGATCTGGTTACCGGGTTCCCCAACCGTTACGGCTATTCGCGGCATGTGGAGACAAAAACGGGCAGTAACGGTCAATTTGCTTTGCTGTACATCGATTTGGACCGTTTTAAGATTATTAACGAGACCCTTGACTATACGATGGGGGATATGCTCCTGAAGCAGGTTGGCAACCGGATCGTTCAAGTAATGGGTCAGTCCGGCCGGGTATTCCGGTTTGGGGGCGACGAGTTTGTCGTGCTATTGGACGACATCAGCTATCTGGGACAAGCAACGGCAGCTGCGGCGCGGATTTTGAGCGTGATTGCAGAGCCCATCAAGATGAAGGGACGACTCTTCTATCTGACGGCGAGCATCGGGATGAGCGTTCATCAGGAATGGACGCCTGAGACTGGCGACCGTCTGGTGAAGGAATCCGATATTGCCTTGTATGTAGCGAAGAAGCAGCGCAATACGTACAAGCTGTATTCTCCCATGATGAACGATGTTCCGACCAAAGAGCTTATTTTGGAGAACAGTATGTTCGAAGCGCTGGAGTCCAATCAATTCATGCTTCATTATCAGCCGAAGCTGGAGATTCGGACGGGACGTATTTATGGGGTTGAAGCGCTGCTGCGCTGGAAGCATCCGGAGTTTGGGATGGTGTCCCCCCTCGAATTTATTCCGATTGCCGAGAAGACGGGCTTTATTATTTTGCTCGGGGAATGGGTGCTCCGGTCAGCCTGCCGGCAGGTGAAGCAGTGGGAGCAGATGGGGCTGGATTCGGTGCTTGTGAGCGTAAATATGTCCATGCTTCAGTTCCAGCAGAAAGACATTGTGTCCAGCATCAAATCGATTATTGAGGAAGCGGGTGTCCGGCCGGAGCAGATCGAGCTGGAGCTGACGGAATCGATCTTTATGGAAAATCCGGAGCATACGCTGCGAATTTTGCATGAGCTGCAGGGGCTTGGGTTAAAGCTGTCTCTTGACGATTTCGGTACGGGTTATTCCTCCTTAAGCTATCTGCAGAACATACCGATTCATTATTTGAAGCTGGATAAATCGTTTATCCGTGGGATTGTGACGGATATCCGCAAACAGATGATCTTTCGATCGATTATTGTTATTGCCCATAATCTCAATATGAAGGTTGTGACGGAAGGCGTGGAGACGGCGGAAGAGCTGCAGATTATAAAGGAGCATAATTGCGACCTGCTGCAGGGTTACTTGTTCAGTCCGCCGGTTGCGCCGGAACGCTTCGTTGAATTATTCCGTTCTAACAAATTTCCGGAAGAATAAGGTGCAAGGGAAAGGGCGCTCCCCGTCATAATGACGAGGGAAGCGCCCTTTATGCATTAAATGGTCCATTGGGAATGAACGATGGCGCAAACGTACCAGGCGCCGTTATGCTGCTCGAGGACAAGAATCAGGCTTTCCCAATCCATGCCGCTAAGCTCCTGATCAAACCCGCTGAAGTAATAGTCGTAATAGGTGCTTCCCGGGTAAATTTCCCCGATATTGACCAGCGTATTGCCTCGGCCGAGTATTTCGTTATGACCGACTTTTTCGGCTTCCGCGAAATTTTTATCGTAGACGAATTTTTCGAAATAGTCTTTGAAAGTAAGGCTGATCGGTTCGCCGGAGCCGTCGTAGCTTCCCCATTTATACAGCTTTGAATCATCCCATGCGGGCAGCTCGCCTGCTTTAAAGGTTACAGCGGCATCTTTCTCGATATGACCGTAGGGAGAGAACAACAGCCCTTTCTCGGGATGGATATAGCTGGACAGCTTCTCTGTATCCTGCTGCTTTAGGGCATTCATAATAGCTTTTGCCGTTTCTTCGGCAGTTGGTGCCGGTGTCGGAGACGAAGATGGAATTGGCGTAGGCGCAAGTGAAGGTTCGGCCGAAGGCTCGGCGGTTTGGGATGCTGAGGGCATCGGTGACAACGTATTATCATTCCCTCCAAGACCTAAACATCCGCCAAGCACGAGCATGACGGCCAAAATACTTAATAGACGCCACATAAGCCTCACTCCGTTTCAGCGTATTTTATTGTAGCTTTCCAGTTTTCTTACCCTATTAAACGGGAATCCAACCGGGATGTTGCACCTGATGTTTCTTTTCCGCTCTTATTGTTCAGCTAAAGATTAGGACGGTGGTTTTGGGCGGTCCTTCATGTACGCGGTTGGCGTTTTGCCGGTCTCGCGCTTAAAGATTCGCTGGAAGTAAGACAGGTCGCGGTAGCCGACGGATTCGGAAATTTCACCTACCGTAAGAGTGGAGTCCACGAGCAGATAGATCGCTTTTTTCACCCGCGCTTTATGGACGTATTCGCTGATGGTTTGTCCGGTAACCCGCCGGAAAAGCGTAGCCGCGTAGTTCGGGCTTTTGCGGATATACTCGCCAAGCTCCTCCTTCGTAATTTTCTGCTGATAGTAGTTCATGATATAGCTTTTCATCCGTTCGACCTGCTGATGAGCGGCGGATGTGGCCGGTCCTTCATCAAGCTCTCTATTCCAGAGAGCCAGGCATTCGTATAAGATGGCTAGGCCAAGCACATCGGCATACAAATGCTTCTCCGTCCACTCGTTATGCATGGTTTTGATCCGTTCCAGGATCAGCTCGTACGCGCCGGTTCTCGATTTCACCCAATGATTGTTCTGCAGAAGCGGGAGCGGCGGAGTATCCGCGGTGAATTCAATGACGTATTTCTCATGGAACACGGTTGGCACACATTTGCCATAATACGATTGACAGGCCGGAATATATAACAGATCGCCTTTTTCCAAAATAATTTTCTCGTTGCCAACCCAGTATACGACTTTGCCGTAACTCGACAATACAAGCGTGGATGCGCCTTCCGGGCGAGCGCCGTTGTCGAACCAATCGGTCCCTCTGTCTTGTCTGACCTGCTGCAGCGTAAGCATGTTGACCTACATCCTCCAGTCGTTTAGAGTACTATATTTCTATAAGAGTACTATATTTCATAGTCGATTGGGAAGAAACGAGCTACAATAAGGTTATTCTTGTTTACCACAAATACAGACTTGTACAATCAGGAGGAATCAGCGACATTATGCGCAAGACGAAAATTGTTTGCACCATGGGACCGGCATGCGAATCGACGGAAGTATTAATTGACATGATTAATGCGGGGATGAACGTTGCCCGTTTGAATATGGCACACGGAGAGCTGGAGGATCATGCGGCACGTATTGCGCGTATTCGCGAAGCTGCTGCGGCTACGAACAGTATTGTTGCGATTTTGCTTGATATTAAAGGTCCGGAAGTGCGGATCGGCAAGCTGGAGGAGGCTTCCTACCTGCTGAAGGTTGGAGAGAAGCTGACGCTGACGACGGAAGAGATTATCGGTAACGGCGAACGGATTCACGTGAACTATGCGGAGCTGCCGCTGGTCGTGAATCCTGGCAATAAAATTTTGCTCGACGACGGCCTTATCGAGCTGGAAGTTGCATCGGTTAACGGAACGGAAATCGAGTGCGTTATTTTGAACGGCGGCGTCATTAAAGCGAGAAAAGGCGTCAACCTGCCGGGTATCCGCACCACGCTTCCCGGCGTAACGGAACGCGATATCCGCCATATCCAGTTCGGCATCGAGCAGCAGATCGATATCATCGCTCCTTCCTTTGTGAGAAGAGCGGAAGACATTTTGCAAATTCGCGAGCTGCTTCATGACGGCGGCGCAGGGCATATCCAGATCATCTCGAAGATCGAGAATGAAGAAGGCGTCAATAACCTGGATTCGATCATCGAAGCATCGGACGGCATCATGGTTGCCCGCGGCGACCTTGGCGTAGAAGTACCGGCTTGGGACGTGCCGATGATTCAGCGCGAAATGATCGCGAAATGTAACACGGCCGGCAAAGTGGTTATCGTTGCGACGCAAATGCTGGATTCGATGCAGGTTAACCCACGCCCATCCCGCGCGGAAGTGAGCGACGTGGCGAACGCCGTCCTTCAAGGCACGGACGCGATTATGCTGTCGGGCGAGACGGCTGCAGGCAAGTATCCGGTAGAATCGGTCAGCATGATGGCTTCGATTGCGGTGAAGGCGGAATCCATGATGGATTACTTCGATGAGTTCCAACAGCGCCGTTGCGCTCAGCCAACTACGATTACGGAAGTAATTAGCCAAGCGGTCGTAAGCTCCTCTCTCGAGCTGAACGCAAAAGCGATCGTGACGCCAACGGAGAGTGGTTTCACGGCTCGCATGGTATCGAAATACCGTCCGAAATCGCCAATCATTGCGGTTGCCTCGGATGAGAAGGTTCTGCCTCGTCTGGCTGTTATGTGGGGCGTTATCCCGGTTAAGGGCGGCCGTCCTAAATCGACGGACGATATTTTTGAATCGGCCTTAACAAACGGCGGCAGCACGGGTCTTCTGGAGAAAGGCGACTACGTTGTTATCACGGCGGGTACGCCAACAGGCAAAGCCGGCGCCACCAATCTTGTGAAGATTGCTCAATACGGCCTGTAATAGCAATATATATAGGCGGAAGAACGCCCCTCGGAATCATCTGAAGCAGATGATTCCGAGGGGCGTTTTATTTACTAAATAAGCCCCTTCCCGGCTGGGAAGGGGCTTATTGTATGTCCGCCTAGGCGTTGCTTACGGGAGTTGTTGTAGGGATGGGAGTTTCGCTGGCAGTCTCGCGGGTCTCCTTTGAAACTTCGCTTGTTTGCTCTGCAGGCTCTGCCGATTCCGCTGCTGATGCTGATGCGGCAGCCGAATGCTCCTGAACCGTTTCTTCCTCTGCGCTAGACGCAGCCGCTTCTGCGGCCGCCGCCTGGGCAGCTTTCTTCTTGCGATGTCTTTTCCGGAAGAACAGGAACAAGACAATCAAAGGGACGGCGATAGCGAACAGATAATAGGATGCGTTATGAACCATCTTTTCCGCCGCTTGGCCATAGAAGTAAATAAGTCCGCCTACCAGATAGAACTTTGCCGCTCTGCCTACAGCCGCGTACATAATAAGGCGCCATAACGGAAAGTTCAGCGCGCCTGATAAAATCGTAAATACTTTGAATGGAATAGGAGTGAAAGAACCGATCAGTACAGCGGTGTCTCCATTTTTCTGGAACATGTTGGTGGCAGATTCGACCCATTCCTTCTTAAGGATTTTGTACAGGATGGAATTGCCTAATAATTTGCCGATGAAATAGCCGATAGGGGTGCCTATCAAACAACCGATATATCCTACGGTAGCCAGCATAAACGCGTCATGCGGATTTACTAGGCTTAATGGAACCTGGAGGAATAAGGCCGGTATCGGAAAGATGATTGCATCAATCATAGAATGAACGAACAAACCCCAGGGGCCAAATTTCATTAGGAAGTCTACAATGTCTTGGAGCATGAAAATGGCACACACCTCTCTACGCATGGAAAGCCGTAGTTAATTATACGATAGTTTAGGACTTAGGTTTCACTTTTTTTCTGGTCACGAAAGAAATATAAGTAAATTTCCTTTTTTGGACGGCTTTTACTTCCGTCATTCCGTCTCCATTGCTCCTCGATCCCCTTTTGTTCAATTCATGTTATTACTATGTAAGTTTTTATAACAACAAAATCTACTAAAATTTCTCAAGTAAACAGGAAAAATGAAGAAAAAACTAGATAAATGCTGATGTTAACGCTTAACTGCCTTGTAATGGTGTTTGTTAATATATGTGACATAAAATAGACTTATAGATGTTCGACATAAATAGATAAAATAGGGAGGAAGACAAATCATGACAAACGTTGTAAGAGGTGTGTTGGGTAAGAGATTTGTTGTACTGCTTGTGCTGCTTTCCATGGCGGCAGGAACGGTCGGAATCGTTGTTTCGAGGAACTTGGCGAATGCTGCCGAACCCGTGCAGCTTCCAACGTTCAACATTCCGCCTGTCTCGGCTGAATTCGAGGCTTCGGAGAAACCGAATGTACTCGTTATTGCTACCGGAGGCACGATCGCGGGAGCGGCGAGAAACGGCGACAAAACAAACTTCCAGAACTATGCGGCAGGTACCTACACGATGGCGGACATGGTGTCGCAGCTGCCGGTACATAAAACCGCGGACGTATCTACTTTCCAATTCGGCAATAAAGGCTCAGGCAGCTATACGATAAAAGATTTATATGATCTCTCCCTGGCGGTTGATACGGCTCTTGCGGACTACGACAGCGTAGTTGTCACGACGGGTACCGACACGATGGAGGAAATTGCATATTTCCTGGATCTGACGGTCCGCAGCGAAAAGCCTGTAGTCGTTACGGGGGCGATGAGACCTTGGGACGTAATCGGAACGGATGCTCCGGCTAACTTGTACCAAGCGATCAAAGTGGCAAGCAGCAATAAAACAAAGTGGTTTGGCACCGTATTGATGCTTAACGACGTGATCTACGCGGCGCGCGAAGTAACGAAGACAAACGCGCATCGTCTGGATACGTTTGATGCCCCGATGTTTGGTGCGCTTGGCTATGTAGACGATCCGGCTGTACGGATTTACCGCGCGCCTGCAAGAGCGATCAAAGCCGGCACGGAACAATGGGCAACCCCGTTTGATCTGAAAACGATCTCCAAGGACAGCCTTCCGATTGTCGAAATCGCGTACAGCTATCAAGAAGCTGGCGGCGGCGCGATCCGCGGATTCGTGGAAGACGGCGCGAAAGGGATTGTAACGGCGGGAACCGGCGCTGGCGGCATCTCTTCGAAGATGAGTCAAGCTCGTTCGGCAGCCATTCAAAAAGGCGTAGTATTTGTGACGACAACCCGGACAGGCTCCGGTACGATGTACGACAGCGGAACGGGCTCAACGATTGGCGGGGATAACCTGAATGCGGCGCATGCCCGCATGCTGCTTCTGCTTTCGTTGGCGTTCACAAGCGACCTGCCGACCATCCATTCCTGGTTCCAATCGTTTGGTACGGGAGATGTTGAAATTTCGGTAGACGAGAATACGGTTTTGAAAACGTCGATCGAAGAAGAACCGGTCGTGGAAGAGCCTGTGGTGGAGGTGCCCGCGTCGGAAGCGCCTTCGGTTGAACCATCCGCCGAGCAGGCAGCGACGGAGCCTGCAGAATCCGCACCTGCGATAGAAGAGCCTGTTGGCGCGCATTAAACAGGATTCTTACACGAAGGGAGGGTAACCGGATATGACTGTCATCACCAATAATCGTATGCTGCGGAGATTTCTTTCTCCTCTGCTAATCCTAGCGCTGCTCTCCGGATTTATGGGATATGCGCGCGCGGCGGAAGAAGCGGTTCCGCAGCTTCCTGCTTTTGATATACCCGCCTTGTCGGCGGAATCGCAAGCATCGCCGCTTCCTAATATTATGGTCGTTGCAACCGGCGGCACAATTGCCGGAGCGGCATCGCAAGGCGATAAAACGAACTTCCAGAACTATGCGGCAGGCACCTACAAAATGGCGGATATGGTCGCGCAGCTTCCAAAGCATAAAAATGCCGACGTATCTACTTTCCAATTCGGCAATAAAGGCTCGGGCGGCTATTCGATGAAGGATCTCTACGATCTGTCCCTGGCCGTCGACCAAGCACTTGAGGTTTACGATGGCGTTGTCGTTACTACGGGCACGGATACGATGGAGGAGATCGCTTATTTCCTTGATTTGACGGTGCGCAGCGAGAAGCCGGTTGTAGTGACCGGAGCAATGCGGCCATGGGATGTTATCGGAACCGATGGCCCGGCAAACCTTTATCAGGCGATTAAGGTGGCAGCTAGCAATAAGACCAAATGGTACGGCACGGTTATTATGCTGAACGACGTCATTCAGGCAGCGCGCGAAGTAACCAAGTCGAATGCTCATCGCCTGGATACCTTTGATACTCCGATGTTTGGGGTGCTTGGTTATGTCGATGATCCAGCCGTTCGGATGTACCGGCTGAATGCCCGGGCTTTGAAAGCGGGAACGCCGGAATGGTCGACCCCGTTTGATCTGCGGACGATCTCGAAGGATGATTTGCCGCTGGTCGAGATTGCCTACAGCTACCAGGAAGCGGGTGGCGGAGCGATTCGCGCCCTGGTCGAAGACGGGGCTAAAGGGATTGTTACTGCAGGAACCGGAGCGGGAGGCATTTCCTCGAAGATGAGCCAAGCGCGCAGCGCGGCGATTCAGAAGGGTGTTATCTTTGTTACGACAACCCGGACAGGCTCGGGCACGATGACCGGCAGCGGCAACGGCATTATTGCCGGGGATAACCTAAACCCGCAGCATGCCCGCATGATGCTTCTTCTGTCGCTGGCCTTTTCCAAAGATTTTAATACGATAAAAGATTGGTTTGAGACGGTTGGGGCACAGGATATCGTGATGGATGACGCGGCTCCGCCGGTATGGCCGGCAAATGCGGCGCTTACCTCGGATGCTCAAACGACGGACAGCATTGCTATCGGCTGGCCTCAGGCAACCGATACTACCCGTGTGGCTGGTTACGCGATCTATAAAGGTTCGGAAGAGGAACCGATCGCGAAGGTTGCTTCCTCCGTCAGAACGTATACCGCAAAAGGTCTTTCTTCCAATACGTCTTATACCTTTACGGTTAAAGCCTACGACGATAAAGGAAATGAGAGCGTTGGCCTGACAGGCGCATTCAAAACGGGCTCAACCGGCTCCGGATCAGGCGGAGGTGGAACCGTTACTCCTCCGAGCAGCAACGAACTAACCGTTCCTTCCGGCGGATCCGGCGAGTTGAGCGTCTTTGACAACAGCCTTACGGTGAAGGTTCCAAGCGGCGCGTCCAAGGAGCAGCTTATCATCTCCATTCAAAAGCTGACGCAGGCAGGCGGACTCGTTGACGCGGATGATGTGCTGCTGTCTTCCATATTCGAAGTGGTCAAAAATAAAGCGGGCAGCTTCCTTGTCCCTGTCACGTTGACCTTCAAATTTGACGCCTCGCTGGTCAAGGAAGGCAAAAAGCCGTCTGTCTTCTATTATGATGAGACGAAGAAGCAATGGATCGAGATGGGCGGAACGGTTAACGGCAGCACGATTTCCGTAGCAACCGACCATTTCACCAAGTTTGCCGTATTCGCGGTAGATGCGGGACCTGCCGTACCGGAATTCACCGACATTGCCGGACATTGGGCGGCAGCTTCGATCCGGAGCGCGGTAGCGGCAGGTATCGTGAATGGCTACAGCGACGGCACCTTTAAGCCGGAGCTTACCGTAACCCGGGAAGAGTTTATCGCGATGCTGATGCGCGCGCTTAAACCTGCTGAGCCGGGAGCGAGTTTGACGTTCAAGGACAATGCTTCAATCGGCGCATGGGCGAAAGCTGCCGTTGCGCAAGCGGTCAGCGCTGGAATTACAAGCGGTTATCCGGATGGAACGTTTAAGCCGGGCAGCAAGATCAGCCGCGCCGAGATGGTCGTGATGATCGCGAAGGCTCTCAAGCTGACAACGGCGGAAGATGCCGTGACGGGCTTCTCCGACAATGGCGATATCCCGGCATGGGCAAGAGGCGCGGTGAAAGCCGTGGCGGACAAAGGCATTGTCCAAGGCCGCCTGAACAATCGTTTTGTTCCTGCCGGAACGGCGACCAGAGCGGAAGCCATTACGGTTATCGTGAAGCTGCTGGATACGAAATAAGATGCGATAAAAGCTGCTCTGCAGGGTTCAATCGGCCTTGCGGGGCAGCTTTTTCGAATTATTTTTCATACAAGCTCCAGCTTGTCAAACTAGTCCGCATAATCGGCCAAGTCCCCTCATAGACATGTTACCAGTGGGAAAAACATTGTGAAGAGGGGATGATTGTAATGCGTCGCATGACATGGGCAGCGGCAATCTTGTTAGTGTTTTCACTCGTACTTAGCGCATGCGGGAAGAAGGACGCCGAGTCCGTGGTCAAGGAGCTCGACAAGGTTGTCAGCAACATGGAGAGCTACCAAGGGACAGGCACAATGAAGCTTCATACGGGTCAGCAGGAATTGACGTACAACGTTGAAGTTTCTTACCAAAAGCCCCATTATTACCGCATTAAATTGACGAATGCAGAGAAGGATATTACACAAATTGTTCTGCGCAACGATGACGGCGTGTTTGTTCTTACGCCGCGTCTGAACAAAGTGTTCCGCTTCCAAAGCGACTGGCCGCAAAATCAAGGGCAGGTATATCTCTATCAAACGCTGATTCAAAGCATACTGACAGACAACTCGCGCCAGTTCGCGGTTGACGATAAATCCTACGTCTTTGATGTCATGGCTAACTATAATAACGGCACGCTCGCCAGACAAAAAATTTGGCTGAACAAATCGGATTACAAGCCGGTTCAGGTTCAAGTCAGCGATGCGAATGCATCCGTGATGGTACAGGTAGACTTTACGAGCTTCGAATTTGGTCCAAGCTTTGATAAAACAACGTTTGAGACGGAAGCTAACATGAAGTCTTCGCCTTCGAGCGGCGGCACAAGCGATCAGCCGACAATCGCGGATCCGGAACAAACGGATGTGAACGGCAGCGCAAACGGTACTTCCGAAGACAGCAAGGATGCCGTAACGCCGGATAAATCCACGGATTCGAAAGACGACAGCAAGGCTGATGGCAAAACGGATGATAAAGCAACAAAAAATGACGACAAAAACGCGGCGGCGGAAGACGAAGAGGATGCCGACGACACGGCAGCTAATCCGCAGGCGGATGCGGCAACCGATCTCCAAATTATGGTGCCGACAAATCTTCCGGAAGGCGTCGTCATGAAGGATAGCATGGATATCGTATTTGGCGGCTTGCCTGGCGTTGTATCCCGCTATACGGGTACTTACGACTTCTCGCTGATTCAGACTCAGCCTAAAGACATGGCGGCTACGTATTCGGGCGGCACCTTCCTTGATCTCGGGTTTACGATTGGCGAATTGACCGGCGGAGACGATCAGAAGACGCTCACATGGATCGTGGACGGCACCGAGCTTCGTTTGACAAGCAGCACGCTTCCTGAGACGGAAATGATCCGAATTGCCCAATCCGTTCAAGTGGATTCGACTAAATAAACACTTCAAAAGCGGAGCTAAGGAAATTTTTTTCCAAGACGTGCTATCCGATTAAGGCCGCCATTTCATTGACAGCCCAAGCGACAACGTATAACATTAATCCTATTGATGTTTACAGTTGCTCGGGATTGCTCGGGGCTGCCGAATGAGGAGAAGGTGAACCGACTTGGAATCGTATTACCGCCCGACGAGGGTAGAAATTTCGCTTGATGCGCTGAACCGTAACCTGCATGCATTCCGCAGCGCTATGCCTGAAGGGCGATTGCTGATGGCTTCGGTCAAAGCGAACGCTTACGGGCATGGCGCGGTGGAAATTGCCCGCGAAGCAGAGCGGTTCGGCGTTGATTATTTGGGCGTAGCCTTTCTGGATGAAGCGTTGCAGCTTCGGCATGCCGGTATTGCTACCCCAATTCTCGTGCTTGGATTCGTTCCGGCGGATGCGCTCGCTATCGCGCGCGACAAGGATATTACCATCGCATTGTTTCGCGAGGATATCTTGGAAGCGGCAGCAGCTCTTCCGGCTCATGCCGACGGCAAGAAGCTTAAGGCTCATATTAAGATTGATTCCGGAATGGGACGTCTTGGAATTATCGGCAAAGATGAAGCGATTGCTTTTATCGGCAAGGCGCTTGATGTTCCTCAACTGGAAATAGAGGGCATGTTCACTCACTATGCAAAAGCGGACGAGACGGACAAAAGCTATACCCGCCAGCAATATGAGCGTTTTCATGCTGTTGCGGAGTACGTGCGCAGCAATCAGCTCCCGATTCGTATCCTTCATGCAGCCAACAGCGCAGCGGGCATTGATACGCCGGAATACGGCGGCGACATGGTTCGCCTTGGGATCAGCATGTACGGTCTGTATCCTTCGGATGAAGTAAGCCGCGAGCGGATCAAGCTTGAACCCGTGCTTTCGCTCAAGTCGGAAGTTGTCATGGTGAAGAAGGCGCCTCCCGGCTGGGGAATCAGTTACGGTACCCGGTACGTGACGAAGCAGGAAGAATGCATTGGCACGCTGCCAATCGGTTATGCCGACGGCTTCAGCCGGATGCTGACCGGCAAAGCCCATGTGCTTGTACGGGGAGTGAAAGTGCCTGTGCGGGGAACGATCTGCATGGATCAATGCATGATTGCTTTGGATCCCGCGTCAGCGGATACAGCCGTAGAGCCGGGCGAAGAAGTTGTGCTGATCGGGCGGCAAGGCGAGGAAGAAATATCGGCGGATGAGCTAGCGGTGCAGCTTGGAACGATCAACTACGAAGTAACCTGCATGCTGGCAGCCCGCGTGCCCCGCGTCTATGTAAGAGACGGACAGGTGACAGCGGTATCGAATCCGCTCGTTTTAGGTTAGGAATTATTTTCTAATCGCAACTTTTCGCGAAAATAGAGGATTTCCGTTGTCGATCGCGAATTAGTTAAATCAAATTTGGATATGCTCGGAGATGCAGTAAAATCATGCAGCATATTTGATATACGCATAACATAGCTATGATAAAGTATAGTGACAGCGAATTAATGCAATAATGAATATTAATGGTTTTGGAAAAGTTTTGGGGGTGCTAGTTCGGTGGCCAATATGCAGAACACCAAGAGGATCATGATCAGCTTGCCGGATCAATTGCTGGAGGAGGTCGACGGCATCGTCGCCAAGGAAAATTCCAACCGCAGCGAGTTTATTCGGCAGGCCATGAAGCTGTATCTTGTGGAACGAAAAAAACGGCAGATCCGTGAGTCCATGCAGCGTGGGTATCTGGAAATGGCGAAGATCAACTTGAACATGGCCTCCGAAGCTTTTCAAGCGGAGGAAGAAGCCGATCATACGTTAGGCCGTCTCGTAAGCGGGGTGTAGAGGTTGATCGTAAAACGCGGAGATGTGTTTTTTGCGGATTTGTCACCAGTCGTCGGATCGGAACAGGGCGGAGTAAGACCCGTATTAGTCATTCAGAATGATATCGGCAACCGCTTCAGTCCGACGGTTATCGTCGCGGCCATTACGGCGCAAATCCAGAAAGCCAAATTGCCTACGCACGTTGAAATGGAAGCGGCGGCTCACGGCTTCGACAGAGACTCCGTCGTGCTGCTTGAGCAGATTAGGACGATCGACAAGCAGCGTTTAACCGACAAGATCACCCACCTGGACGATGAAACGATGCGTAAAGTGGACGATGCTCTGCTGATCAGCGTTGGATTAATCGATTTTTAAAACGCAGGGATTGAACAAGGATAGCCATGTGCTGTCCTTGTTTTTTTGCGTGATTCGTCGCATAATAGCGAATTTTTGGAAATTTTGAAAAAAATCTATAGACAACTATTTAATAAATTTGCTATTATATGGTCAATTGGTTGTTAAATTACATATACGTGCACGGCTTAGCGAAGAACGCTAGCAGATCAGCCTTATTAAGGCTACTGCTGCGTTCTTTTTTTTTCGCCGTGGATTAGAGAGGGGAGAGTCGATGAACAGAAGGAGAAATGCAGGCATTGGGCTGCTTGCCGCCATGTTGTCCGGGGTTCTGGTGTATGGCCTGTTCCAGCTGCAGAAGCTGCAGGTTACCCGCGAGGAAACAGTGGAAGTTGTTGTAGCCAAGCAGTTTGTGGAAGCAGGCAGGCGGTTAACGGAAGCGGATGTCGCATACAAACGCATTCCCCGCGAAGGCTACGAGCAGGAAATGCTTGTTGACGCCAAGCTGGCGGTAGGCATGGAGACTGTTATTCCGCTAGGGACAAACGAGCCGATTCTGGGCTGGAAAATCGATAAGTACCATCTGCTGCCTACGGGGATGGAGTCGACCTTTCAAATTCCGCGCGATTACGTTCGCTCCATCTCCAACGGCATTCGCGCCGGCGATAAGGTAACCGTCTATTTATCAGGCGAGAATGAGCCCTCCAGGCGGATATTTGATTCGCTTGTGACGGTAGCGTCGGTGAAATCCTCAAGCAACGTGGAAATTGACAATATGAAGGATCCGAACCTGCTGTCGCTGGCGGAAGGGGATAAGGAACGGATGTATGCTTCCCGGCGCGATGCGAACGGGATGATCGAATACATTAATTTGAATCTGACGGAATCGCAGTGGCTTCAGATCGACGGTTATTGCAAGGACGGTCTTCATAAGCTGGTTATCGCCTACAGTCCGGAATCCCTGAGCCTGGAGGAGGAGCATACATGAATGCGATAACGTCGCCTTTGATTACCTTTGTCGGGACTACGCCGAATATTGGCACGACCTCGGCCGCCTTTGCCGCAGCGTTTCGAATGGCGGAAGCAAGCGGCAGGCAGATTGGTTATTTATGTCTTCATCTAAAAAGCGCAAAGCTTCACCGGTATTTGGGCATCGCCGAGCCGGTCGTGACGCTGGACAAGCTGAGGCCGGAGCTGAAGTCCGGATCCTTAACGCCGGATAAGCTGCAGCGCGCGGTGCAGCCGGTCAGAGGAATGCCGAATCTGCATGTATTGTTCGGCAATTTGCTGAGGGACCAGGCGGAGTTTTATTCGCCGGAGGAGATGGAGCATTTGCTGGAGATCGCCGGGCAGACGTTCTCCATGGTTGTTATTGACGTAGGAGCTTATTGGGATAACGCGGCTACGATATGCGCTCTGCGTGAGGCGGATACGCGCATTATCGTCACTACCGATGCTTTATCCCACTTTCAGGAAGACGGAAAACGCTGGATTTCGCAAGTATCGCCGCTGTTTGGGCTATCAACGGAACAATACCATACGGTTGTCATTTACTCGCCATGGAGCACAGGAGGATATCGCATGAAGGATATTTGCAAAGAAATGGGCACATCGAAACTTGGAGAATTACGGTTTGGTCATCAATTCTATGCGCAGCTGGACAGCGGTCATTACGGGCAGTGGCTGAAGGAGGATCCTGCAGGCAAGCTAGCCATGCAGGAGAGCGCGGAACAGTTGATGGACCGTCATCATATACGCAGGGTAACGCCAACGCTTGCCGTGCAGCCTTGGTACCGCAAGCTGCTTGCCCATCGCAACGGTGTAGGCTCTTGAATTCGGGGACAAGCAAGTTTTCACCGTCGGATTATTCTGCGCGGCTGAGGCTGGATCAATCCGTGGTCACGGATCCTTTGGACAGAGGGGAAACGGCAGGACGAGGAGCGGATTTTGGAAGGCTGGCCGAGGAGATCAGGTCCTATCTGGCAGCCCCGAGAGGGCTGACGGAGGAAGAGCGCCGGCAGTACAGCGAGACCTTGAACAGGGCCGTGCTTGGCTTTGCGCCGGAAAGGGAACAGGTGCTGGCGATTATAGCCGATAGGCTGATCCGTCTTCGCATTCATCAATTGGACGGCTATAAACATCCCTACGCGACGCTTGCCGAAGCCTTGTTCGCGGAGGTAATCGGACTTAACGTGCTTGAGCTTGTACTGGCCAGGAGGGACGGTCTCGAAGAGATTCAAGTTGTTGGCTCACAGATTTATGAAGTAAGGGACGGTCACACGATGCTGTCTTCCTATCGCTTCGATCATGAGCGGGACGTGGAGAGGATTCAGCAGAACCTGGTGCTGTACAACAATGACCGCATCAATCCGCGGAAGCGGTGGGCGGAAGTTATGCTGAGGGACGGCTCGCGCGTCACGATGACCGGCTTTGGGTTTACGTCGAAGCCAACGCTTACGATTCGTTTTTTTACGGTGCGCAGCTTCAGTCTGGAAGCTTTATGCTCCGCTCCGTACCATACGTTGAGCACGGCTATGAGAAATATGCTGCTGGATGTGCTTGAAGCGCGGTTTAATCTGGTCATAATCGGCCCGACCAACTCGGGCAAGACGCATCTTATGAAGGCTCTGATCGCTGAGCTTCCGGATGAAGAACGAATCGTCACGATCGAAGGAAGGTTCGAGATGATGCTCGGGAGGGATTTTCCCATGAAAAATACGGTTGAATACGAAGCGGACGAGGATGATCCGCAGCACCGGGCCGAGCAGGCGTTCAAGCTGGCCCTCCGCCAATCCCCTCAGCGCATCGTGCATGCCGAGATCCGCGATATGGATGCCAATATTTACGTAAGGGCATGTACGAGAGGGCACTCCGGCAGTATGACCACGGTGCATGCCAATACGCTGGAGGATGTGCCGGAAGCGATCACCGATATGTGCATGCTGGACGGACGCGGTATGAATCCGGAGCGTTTGACGAAGAGGATTGCGGAATACGTTACTCAAGTGGGAATTGAGATGCGTTATTTGGGCGGCAGGCGGGTTATTGCACGAATCGGTGAGCTGAGCTGGGCGAATAACGAGGTGATAGTTCGGGATTGGGCTCGATTTGATGAACCGAGCGGGCAGTGGGTATATCCCGAGAAGCCCTCGCCTAAAGCAAAGGCGCGCCTTTCCGAGAGGGGCTGGCAGACTTGATTAAGCTGTCTATCGCCGCGGCGGCTCTCCTGCTCTTCAGCTTATGGTTTATTTCTTTGTCCAGCTTGCTGCTTGTCTGGACGGAACGTCAGGAGCGGAGGGACAGACTGACGTATCAGGCGAGGAACCGTCTTGGCTATCGGCTGACCGAAAAGCTGAAAAGATTCGAACGGGTATACCGCCACTTGTCGGAGCTGCTTGAGACGCTGCAGCTTAAGCTGAAGCCATCCGGTCTTGTCATCGGGTCCTTGCTTCTCCTGCTTGCCGGGGTTGCCGTTGGCGGTTTCTTTTTTCAGAGCATCAAGGGGACGCTGTTATTCGGTCTTGTTGTCGGCTGTCTGCCCTATACGATCCTGCGGGCCATGCTTGTGCAGAGACAGATGCAGCTGCAGATGGATTTTTTGCCGGCTATCGAGCTGTTCTATCAATGCTATTTGGTAACGGGCGGCCGGCAGGTTCGAACGGCTTTGCAGCGCACGGTGGAAGAGAGGAGGTTGCTTGGCCCCATGCAGTCGGTGTTCGAACAGCTGTACCGGAATCTGTCGGTTCGCGGTGACGACGAGGCCAGCCTGCGCATTTTTTCGGCTGCGCTTGGCCATGTGTGGGGTGACTACTTCGTCAATATTATGCGGGTAGCCTTAGCCGAGGGCTCGCCTATTGCGGAAAGCCTGAAGGAGCTGCTGGGAGATATGCGCAAGGCGCGGCGGGCGAACGAGCAGGAGCGAAATAAATTGCTGGAGATCCGGATTGCCAACTTTACGCCGGTCCTGTTCCTCGCATTTTATATCGGCATCAATGTCCGCTACAACCGGGAGAACTCCTATTACTACTACCTGATCGACCCGCAGGGAAGGGACATGCTTCTTAACGCCATTGTTCTTATCTTCGCTTCTTTCCTGATGGGACTGTGGCTGTCGCGCAAAAAGATGTAGAAGGGAGGTTTGCTGGCCTTTGGAGTCGTTTATCCGTCTGCTTATTGCTGCCGGGGAGTTTTTGTTTGGCTTCCTGGGCGTTTATATGGTTCTTCAATCCATGCCCCGAAGGAAGCCGAGATGGTTCCATCTGGACGCCTTGAACTGGCGGACGGATGAAATGCCGGACAAGTGGCTCCTTCTGCTCCGTTTATCGCGGGAGAGTGAAGCTTTCATTGAACGGGCTAGCCTTCTCGCAGGCTGCGGAGTTACCGCGGATGCTGCTTGGTACTCGGCTGCAAGAAGAATCTTGCTTTTTCTGCTTCCCGCAATTGCTATTCTTTACGGCGGCTTGTCTATCGAACGGGGAGCATGGCTGTGCTACACGTTTGTGCTTGCGGGGGTCGCGCTCTTGTATTGGGATTTGCCTTGGTTGCGATCTTTCCGAAGACTTCGCGCCCAAAGGATTACGAAGGAAGTTTATTTCATGAGCAACCAGCTGCTGTACCTGTCCGAATCGGCCCTTCATATCCATACCAAGCTGACCCGTTGCATCCCGTATACCCGGACGCTGCGCGGGGACCTCGAACGGCTGCTTGCCGAATGGTATCACGATGCGGAGCAGGCGCTTCGCCGGTTCAAGCACCGGATCGGCACGGATGACGGCATGAGCTTTGTCGAGACGATTGATTCGCTGCGGCTTCACGAGAGCCCGGAATATTACAGGCTTCTACGCGAGCGCATTCAGGATTACAAGGAGAAGCTGGAGCTTGCCAAAGAAAGCCGGAAGGAATCCACTTCTTACTTCCTGTTTATCATTGCGGGGATCCCGATTCTGTACACCTTTCAGATTTTTATTTACCCCTGGGTGCAGGAGGGGCGGAAGCTGTTTGAATCTTTGGGATGAACGCTCGTCCGCCAAATGCTCAAAGGCGAAAAGATGCTATGAAGGAGGTGAATCAAGATGCGCAATATTTTGATGACCGTTATGCTGCTTGTTGTCGTCATTATCCTGTTCAACAACATTATTGCCAACGATACAACGGGAACAAGCAAGCAGATTCAGACACAAGGCAGCTCGGCTAACACAAAGATCGGCTCCATGTTATCAACGGGATCGAACTAAGGGGGATCAGCGATGAGAGCTCTGCTAATAGCGATGCTGCTTCTGGTAACCGTCATTTTGCTCTATACGGGAATTATCGGGGGCGAAGGCGGCACGAAACGGCAGGTGGAACGTTCCGGAGCCGCTATCGGCGCCTATATCCGGCAGATGAGCCCATGAGAAATATATTGGTATTCGTGTTGTTTGCCGCTATGGTGTGCTGGATGATGTTCTCTCCTATCTATAAGCATGTGCTGATTGCAAGGCAAGCGGTCTTGCAGCAGGAGACCGATTATTTGCTGGAGGTTGGCGCCAGCGGAAGCTATGGTTACATCGATGCCGTTATGATGGAGCAGTCGAGGGAGCGGCTTACCGCTTTCGGGCTCAAGCCGGAGCTTGTCGAATTTGAAGTGACGGCGGATAACGGCCTGGCCGCGACTGATCCGGCCTCTCCGCTTCCAAGGGGCACCGGGATCAGGCTGAGGATGAGCTATCCGTATGAGAACCTATTCGAGATCGACCGGTTGATTGGACTGGAGCCTATCGCGGTAGGCAGCCGCATGCGGACGTTTGGAATGAAGATGAGCGAGTACATGCCGTAAGGCGTGGTCAAGGAGATGCCATGTATAAGCTGATGTTGATCGTTTTAATGATGACGGTATGGGTATCGGTGCACTTTTTGCAAACGGATGAGGAAATGGCGATGAAGCTGCTCTATCAGGGGAAGCATGCGCTTAACCGTGCTGCCCATGCAGCCTCGCAGCAGCTGGATCCCTCGTCAATGGCCGAGGGGGTTCTGCGGATTGATCCGGAAGCGGCGGAAGCGGCCGCGGCTGCTTACCTGCAGGCGAACCTGCAGCTTGATGCGCAAGGGAGTCCGCTGCCGAATTCCCCTCTTCGCGAGCGGGTGAATGTGCTTGTATTCGAAGTCATAAATAATGATCGCAGCTTCCCTTATACGTACAGGAACGATCAATACGATTACGAGGCCACTCTCCAAAGGCCTGGCGTCGTCCTTATTATCCATGTCGTTTACCCGCGCGCGTTTACGATCCTCGGCCCGATCGAATGGGATATTAAAGGCGTATCGGAGCTGACGGTGAGGTAGCCATTACAAGGCCGGTTTGAAGGATAATTCTTTTAAGGGGGCTAGAACGAAGCGATTCCATACGCTTCCTGTTGACGATCCATCATAAAATTGATCTAATAAAGGGGGAATATGGAAGTTAGGAGTTGGCTTCGAATGGAGATTAAAAAAGACGTTTCCGAGGAAGTTGTGCGGGAAAGAATAACCAAGCTGCAGGAAGCGATGCGCGCCTCGGCGATGGACGGGTTTCTTCTGACCCAAAACATAGATCTTTATTATTACACCGGCTCCATGCAGAACGGATATGCCTTTATTCCGTCTCATGGAGAACCGGTTTTCTTTGTGAAAAGGAGCCTTGAGCGGGCTAAGCTCGAAAGCGGCATTTCCGTTAAGGAGCTTGGGGCCTTCCGTTTGTTTGGCGAGACGCTGGCGCGGGAATATCCTCAAGTATTTAAAGCCGGTACGAGGAAGCCGGCTGTTGTAGCGGCAGACCTGGATGTGCTCCCCGCCCAAACCTATCTGAAGCTTTCCGGATTGCTGCAGGCCGCCGGTGCGGGTCCGATTGTTGACGGTTCGGCCATCATTAGAAGACAACGGATGATCAAATCGACGCTTGAGATCAGCCGGTTCGAATCGGCGGCCGCCGTTGTTGACGAGGCGCTGAACGAGGCGCTTAATTTCCTGAAGCCTGGCGTAACGGAATTGGAATGGATGGCACGCGTTGAATACGAGCTGCGTATAAGAGGGCATATCGGCCTCATGAGGATGCGGGGGTATAACCAGGAAATTGCGACGGGGATGTTTATCGCCGGATCAGCCGCAGCTGTCCCTACGTATTTCGATGGTCCTGCCGGCGGGCTTGGTCTTGGCGCGACATCGCCGCAAAGCGTCAGCCGCAAAGCGATTGAACGGAATGAGCCTATTCTGATGGATATCGGCTGCTGTATCGACGGTTACGTGATTGACCAGACCCGTACGGCTGTTATAGGAGAACTGCCGGAAAAGCTGGCTCATGCCTATAACGTATCCGAAGCCATTATCCGTGAAGCGGAGAACGGAATGGTGCAGGGGGCGATCTGCTCGGCTCTTTATGGGAGAGCTCTCGAACAGGCGGAAGACGCGGGACTCTCCCCGCATTTTATGGGCTATGGCGCTGACCAGGCCAAATTCCTTGGGCATGGAATCGGGCTTGAGATCGACGAATGGCCGGTTCTAGCCAAAGGTTTTGATATTCCGCTGGAAACGGGAATGGTGATCGCCGTTGAACCGAAATTTACGTTTCCCGGTGATGGTGTAGTTGGCATAGAGAACAGCTATTTGATTACGGACGGCCGCCCTCGGGCTTTGACATTTACCAGAGAAGGATTAATCAAACTGCCATAAACAGGTATGCCAAGGGGGCTTTGCTGGAATGGACCGTTTATTATCGAAAAGGCTTCACCGGGATTACATCACCGTGTACCGAATAAGCTCGCTTATTACTCATCTTGTGCTTTACGTGATTGTTATTGCCTATTTAACGTTTGCGGCCTGGAAGCATTGGACTTACATTCCCGGCCTTATCGGGCTGGCGGCGGTAAGTTTATCTGCGGTGCTGTTTGTATGGTTTTTCCCCGAGGTCAAATACCGGCGTTTTCAATACGAGTTGTTTGACGAGGAGCTGGAGATCAAATCCGGGCTTATCGTCATTCGCAATGTCCTTGTTCCGATGGTGCGCGTCCAGCATGTGGAGCTGGAGAGCGGACCTCTCATGCGCAAATACGAGCTTGCCAGCGTGGCGGTCGTAACCGCGGCAACCACGCACCGGATCAGCGGCCTCAAGCAAAGCGAAGCGCATTTTCTGAAGAGGCGGATCGGCCAGCTTGCGAAAGTAGATGATCAGGATGATTAAGCGAAACAAGCCGCGCAGGCTGCATCCGATTTATATTCTGTTTCCGCTGTTTAACACGGTGAAAGGGCTGCTGCCGCTTATCATCATTACCTTGCTGCAAGGCGTGAACTGGTCGGGAGTAAACGGGTATGTTTATCTAGGCATTCTGGCTGCCGTAACCTTGCTTATGTTTCTCGGCTTATTCGGCTGGCGCAAATGTTCCTTTACCGTGGAGGATGACCGGATCGTCATCCGCAAAGGGATCCTGTTCAGAGACGAGAAAACAATCTACTTCGGCCGGATTCATTCGGTTAACCTCGAGCAGCCCATTCTGCAGCGGCTATTTGGCGTCACGCAGGTCAAGATCGAAACGCCCGGCGGCAACAAGAAGGCTGACGGAATTCTCGCGGCTCTCACCGAGAAGGATGCAAGACAGCTGCAGAAGCTTCTGCTTGCGCCTCATGTCCAGCCTGCGGAGTCTGCCGCACGGCAGCTTCCGGTTCTCCCTAATTACCGGTTAACCACGGGTCAGCTGCTGCTTGCTGCCGCGACCTCCCTTAATTTCGGTCTGGTTGTTGCTTTTATCGCGGGGATCATTTCCCTGGCGGATGATTTCATTAACGAGCTGGCACCCAACCTTTATTCCACGTTATACAAGGAATCAACCAGCGTAGATCCAAGCTATACCGTTATCGCGGTTATCGCGGTATGCGGGCTTGCCGTTGCATGGCTGCTATCCCTTGTTTTGTACGTCATCAAGTTTGCCGGGTTTACCGCAAACAAACAGGATGATCAAATCTCGATCTCCTACGGTCTCCTCGAGAAAAAAGTGCATCACTTTGATGCCCGCAAGGTGCAGGCGGTTATCGTGGCGGAAGGGCTTCTTCATCAGTGGATCGGATTTGCCCAAATTCAATTGCAGGTCATCTCTTCGGATAAAACGGAGCGTTTGATGCTGCATCCGTTTATTCCCAGAGCGTCTCTTCAATCCATTTTGACCTGCTTTGTACCGCAGTTTACGGCAGCAGAGATTAAGGCGGCTGCCCCGAAGCGGGCTTTTTTCGACTACGTTTGGAAAGGGCAGCTTGTCATGATTCTCCTATGCGCCGTCTTCATCTACTTTTTCCATACCCATGGGCTATGGTCTCTTATTCTGCTTCCCCTTGCCGCAGCCTGGAGCTGGAGCTGCCTTTCGGCGGCGGGCATGAACTTGGAGGACGGGCAGTTAACCCTCCGCAAGAGGAGTCTGACGAGAATGACCTATTACATGCGCAGGCCTCAAATTGTCTCCATGGCTACAAGGCGGACGAGAGGACAGCAGAAAAGACGGCTTCTGACGATCTCGGCGCATGTGCTAGGCAGCCTTCAGGCATACCGCGTCTACTGTCTCAAGCGGGAGGATGTCGAGAGGGTATGGCGCTGGTACAGCCGGCATCAATCCGAAAAATAAGAAAGGGCAGTTCTCTGTCCTCACCGTAATTGGACACCGCTATTATTTTTTAGTAGGATAATAGAGATAGACAGCGGCTGATAGACAGGAGTGAACACAATGCTGAGTTTAGGGGCAAAAGTTGTTATTATCGCTGACCAATTCGAGCAAAATCTCCCTATTGGGGAGTATGGTTATATAATCGCTTACGACCGCAATCCGGACAATGTGTTCGATTATGTGGTAAGAGTGCCTGCGGCTAACCGCAATTTCCTTGTTCCAGACGAGGATATTGAACTGGAGGAAGTGCTGCTGCAGGAAGAGGTTGACCGGATCGAGCGGGAGGCGTTGATTGATTACGCGCTGGCCACGTATAACGAAGAGCTTTTCAACCGGATTGTAAAAGGCGAAGAAAAGCCCGAGGAGAAGGACAATACGGGCGGCGAGAGCCAGACAACGGAAGACTTTATTCGCCAGGTTAATCTGAAGGCGTGGATATAACGGCAATCATCGCAATCATCCAAGCGGAGCTTATCCCTTAACGGGAGAGGCTCCGTTTCATTTTGCCTGCCTGGACCACTTTGTGAAATGGCGATTATAAGCTATAATAGGAGGAATGAGTAGAAGGCTTGAAAGGGAGGACGAAGCATCCATGAGCATTACGATTAAAGACGTAGAGCATGTTGCGAATTTGGCGCGGCTGGAGCTCTCGAATGAAGAAAAGGAACAATTTACGGGACAGCTGAATGCGATCCTGAAATATGCGGAAAAGCTGGACAGCCTGGATACGGACAATGTAGAGCCGACCAGCCACGTGCTGCCGATTACGAACGTGATGCGGGAAGATATTACCCGCGAATCGCTTCCGATTGAAAAAGTGCTGCTCAACGCACCGGACGAAGAAGACGGCCAGATTAAAGTGCCGGCTGTATTGGAATAGAACTTTAAGGTACTTGAAGGGAGGAACTGCTGTTGTCACTGTTTGATTTACGCCTACAGGATGTACATAGCAAGCTTAATAACAAAGAATTGACGGTTTCCGATTTGGTGGACGCTTCTTACCGCCGGATTGCGGAGACAGACGAAACGATCAAGGCTTTCCTAACATTAAATGAAGAGAATGCCCGTCGCCAGGCGGATAGCCTGGACAAGCAGCTTCTGGAGGGCGGCGAACGGGGGCTTCTGTTCGGACTGCCGGCCGGCGTGAAGGATAACATCGTAACGGAAGGGCTGCTTACGACATGCGCAAGCCAATTCCTGAGCAACTATAATCCAATTTACGATGCAACAACGGTATCCAAGCTGAAATCCGCTCAGTCGGTTACGATCGGCAAGCTGAACATGGACGAGTTCGCGATGGGCGGCTCGAACGAGAACTCCAGCTACTATCCGACTCGCAACCCATGGAATCCGGAATACGTTCCGGGCGGTTCAAGCGGCGGCTCCGCGGCTTCGGTTGCCGCGGGACAAGTCTACTTCTCCCTTGGCTCCGATACGGGCGGTTCCATCCGCCAGCCGGCTGCGTACTGCGGCATTGTTGGCCTTAAGCCGACATACGGCTTGGTATCCCGCTTTGGTCTCGTAGCGTTTGCTTCTTCATTGGATCAGATCGGTCCGCTCACGAAAAATGTTGAAGATTCCGCTTACGTGCTGCAATCGATCGCGGGTTACGACGAGAAGGATTCGACATCCGCTAACGTTAATATCCCTGACTACACCAGCGCTCTTACCGGCGATGTGAAGGGTCTTCGCATTGGCGTGCCTAGAGAGTACCTTGGCGAGGGCATTGATCCGAAGGTGAAGGAAGCCGTTATGCAGGCTCTCAAAACCTTCGAAAGCATGGGCGCAACGTGGGAGGAAGTATCGCTGCCGCATACCGAATACGCGATTGCGACTTACTATCTGCTCGCTTCCTCGGAAGCATCGTCCAACCTGGCGCGTTTTGACGGCGTTCGTTACGGCGTTCGCGCGGACAACCCGGAGAACCTGATCGATCTGTACCGCAAATCGCGCAGCCAAGGCTTCGGTCCGGAAGTGAAACGCCGGATCATGCTCGGTACTTACGCGCTTAGCTCCGGTTATTACGATGCGTACTACCTGAAGGCGCAAAAGGTCCGCACGCTGATCAAGCAGGACTTCGATAATGTCTTCAACCAATACGATATCATCATCGGCCCTACGGCTCCGACAACGGCGTTCAAGATTGGCGAGCAGGTTGGCGATCCGCTGACGATGTACCTGAACGATATTTGCACGATTCCGGTAAGCCTTGCGGGCATTCCGGCAATCAGCGTTCCGTGCGGAACGGCGGACGGCATGCCTATCGGCCTGCAAATCATCGGCAAGGCATTTGATGAATCGACCGTGCTGCGTGCGGCTCATGCGTTTGAGCAGCAAACCGAATTCCATAAATTACGGCCGCAGCTAGGGTGAAGGGAGAAATAACGATGTCTGAAGCGACTCAATACGAAACGGTAGTTGGTCTCGAAGTACACGTGGAGCTGCATACCAACAGTAAAATTTTCTGCGGCTGCTCTACGGCCTTTGGAGCTCCGGCTAATACTCATACATGCCCGGTATGTCTCGGGCACCCGGGCGTTCTGCCCGTCTTGAACAAGCAAGCTGTCGAATACGCGATGAAAGCGGCAATGGCGCTTAATTGCGAAATCGCCGACATTAGCAAGTTCGACCGTAAAAACTATTTCTATCCGGATTCGCCAAAAGCGTATCAGATCTCGCAGTTCGATCAGCCAATCGGCCAGAACGGCTGGATTGATATCGAAGTAAACGGCGAGACCAAGCGGATCGGCATTACCCGCCTCCATCTGGAGGAAGACGCCGGCAAGCTGACCCACGTTGACGGCGGATATGCTTCCCTTGTTGACTTTAACCGCGTCGGTACGCCGCTTGTCGAGATCGTATCCGAGCCGGACATCCGCACGCCGGAAGAAGCGAAGGCTTACCTTGAGAAGCTGAAGGCGATTATGTTGTACTGCGAAGTATCGGACGTGAAGATGGAAGAGGGCAGCCTCCGCTGCGACGCTAACATCAGCCTTCGTCCATACGGGCAAGAGAAGTTCGGTACGCGTGCCGAGCTGAAGAACATGAACTCGTTCCGCGGCGTTCAGCGCGGTCTCGAATACGAACAAATCCGCCAGGCGGAGATTTTGAATGAAGGCGGCCTCGTTGTGCAGGAGACACGCCGCTTTGATGATACGCTGGGCAAAACCTTCTCGATGCGCGGCAAGGAAGAATCGCATGATTACCGTTACTTCCCGGACCCTGACCTGGTTCGCCTGAACATCAGCCAGGAATGGAAAGACCGGGTCCGCGCTTCGATTCCGGAGCTGCCGGATGCGCGCAAGGCGCGTTACACAACCGAATACGGCTTGCCTTCCTATGACGCGGAAGTCATTACTTCTTCGAAGAAGCTTGCAGACTTCTTTGAGGAAAGCCTGAACTATACGAAGGATGCTAAAGCGGTATCCAACTGGATCATGGGTGATCTTCTCGGCTATCTGAACGCGAACAGCCTGGAGCTTTCCGAAGTGAAGATTACCGGCCAAGGTCTTGGAGAGATGATTGGTTTGCTCGAGAAGGGTACCATCAGCAGCAAGATCGCCAAGACGGTCTTCAAGGCGATGCTGGAATCCGGCAAACTGCCGCAGCAGATCGTTGAAGAGCAAGGCCTCGTCCAAATCAGTGACGAAGGCGCGCTAGTGGCCGTAGTGGATCAGATCATTCAAGCGAATCCGCAATCGGTAGAAGACTTTAAAGCAGGCAAAGATAAAGCGATCGGATTCCTGGTCGGCCAAATTATGAAAGAGACGAAAGGCAAAGCGAATCCGGCTCTCGTGAATAAGCTTCTGCTTGAACGTCTGAAAGCCTAATTGCCGATTTTTTTGACGCCGCTCATCCTAAGCGATGGGCGGCGTCTTTTCATGGAATGCAGGTCCTTATGCATACTAATATGGTACAATTATCATGATGAAAGGTTGTGCTGCACTTGGGTCATGATCTCGCGAATCCATGGTACATTAATGAGTTTCATCTCGGGTTAAGGCTGCTTCTCGCCATGCTCCTCGGCGGACTGATCGGCCTCGAGCGCGAACAGTCGAATCATGCGGCAGGGCTGCGCACGAATATTTTGGTATGTATCGGTTCTTGTTTGCTAATGCTCTTATCGATATATGGTTTTTCTTCTTTTGTTAACGAGACGAATGTCCGGGTCGATCCGGCCCGTTTGGCGGCGGCCGTCATAACCGGCGTCGGGTTCCTCGGGGCAGGCACGATTTTGTTTACGGGCAAGTCGATTACGGGGCTGACGACGGCGGCTTCCTTGTGGGTGGTCTCGGCGATAGGGCTTGCGGTAGGCGCAGGATTTTATTTTGCCGCGGTAACCACAACGGTTCTGGTTCTGCTTATTCTTTGGGCTTTCAACAAACTGGAGAAAAGATACATCAGCACGAAGCGGGAGCATAAATTAGTCCTTCAGGCGGATGAGCAATCCACCATTGTCCTTACGCTTAACGCTCTGTTGACCGAGAAGCAGATTACGATCCGCAAGGTCATGCTGGAGGAAAGCGCGAAGCATGAGCAGGGCGTGCAGCAGTTTATGCTCCATTTGACCGTGCAATTGCCGAAGAATGAATCGTTATTGGCTTTACTGGAACAAATCAAGCAGATGGAGGGCGTGCATTGCGTGAGCTCGGATTAGATCGGCCAAAGAGCAGACTTCTTACGTTATTACTCGCATTCGTGCTCCCCGGAGCCGGGCATTTGTATACGGGGCGTTATCAGAGAGGACTGCTCCTGACCGCCGGTCTAGTTCTTGATATAGCGGCTATTATCAGGTTGGCAGATGCAAATGCGGCAAGGCATCTGCTCTTTATCGTCTATTTGGGAATTACGCTGCCGGTGTATTATTTCATCAGCGTGTTTGATGCCCTGCAGACCAGGGCTGATGCCAAGGATGGTTCAACGGATCAATTGTCACCGGTAATCGGCCTGCTCATTATGGCTGCCGGTGTACTGCTGTTTATTTTGACAGACCCTCCCGCGGCGCTTATTCCGTGGATGGACGACTTGGCGGAAATGGCGGTAGGACCGTTTTTAATGGCGGTGGCGCTTGTTGTATGGTTTTCGCGAGTGAAGGGAGATCAGTCCATGTTTCGATTGGGGCGGTTCACAGCCGCCATGTTTATTATTGCAATTGGCGGCCTGCTCTTATGGGATCAGGTGAAAGGCCGCAATGACGTAGCCTTATTGGGCAAGTGGTGGCCTGCCGTATTTATTTTGCTCGGGGCCGAGATTATCATTTATAGCATCGTTTACCGGAAAGCGGCGAGAAAGCTGCGATTTGATTTTTCCGGAGCTATTATCGCTATTGTTATATCCGTTGTTGCTTTTACGGTGACCCAATACGCGGAGCTTCCCTTCCGCTGGCTGGACCAGTATGTTGATTTGAACGGCACGCCGGATTACGGCGAAGAGAAGGGCTTTAAATTCGTGAAAGAGACGGATACGGTACCTTTTGACGCTACCGCCATATCCAAGCTCAAAATCTCCAATCCGAACGGGAAGGTTACGGTCCGAGGCGGCGGCACGGATCACCTCGTAATAGATACCGAAGTATGGGTGGACGTCACCGATGAGCAGGAAGCACAACAGATTGCAGACAATTCGGCTGTGGAAAGAGTGTCGGATGCCGATTCGATGACGATAACGGCGAAAGGCGAGCCATACGGTACGAACGGAAGCCGCAAACCGCGCATTAATATCGTCGTTACGGTTCCGCAGACAACCGTTACCGCCCAGGATCCTGGGGTAAACACGGACATTCCGTCTATGGATCCGAACCACGAGTCGAACTCGAATTCGAATTCGAATGCAACAGAGACTCCGTTAGACGAAGCGAAAAAGAATTCCGTTCCCCAAATGGCGGTAACGGTTGATGTCAATAACGGTCCCGTATCCGCAAGCGGATTGAATGCACCCGGCGGAGTCCAGCTGAAGAGCGACAATGGCGATATTGAAGCCCAGCAGATTGAAGGGCCGCTGGTGATTCACGGCCTGAATGGAGGGATTAAACTCCAGACCGTAACGGGCGATGCCGATTTATCCACGAAGAACGGTGCGATTACCGTTGATGCGCTAACCGGCAATCTGACTGCCGAAACCTGGAATGGAGCCATGACGCTGAGCGGTATTGCCGGGAGCGTGGGAGCGGACACGAAAAACGGCAAGATTGCCATGAAGGAAGTATCCGGAGAGGTGAAAGCATCTACGTTAAACGGCAATATCGAGCTGACTAGCCATACAGTGGGCGGGGATTGGGATTTGGACAGCACGGTTGGGGAGATTAAGCTTCTTGTTCCGGCGGTAGGGGATTATTCCGTATTTGGTTCGGTAACGTTTGGAAGCATTACGACCGATCTGCCGCTTACGGTTAACAAGAAAACCGTTCGAGGAACCATAGGCGCGGGTACTTACCGAATTCAAGTGAATGCGACTAACAGTATTTACATACAGATGAATGAGGCGGGTTGATGAGCGCTTTCATTGACAAACCATTTTGAATGAACGTACAATAGTTCTATCTAGTAAAAGAAAGGCGTGAGGGGAATGGGAGCCAGCGTTACCGAAGCAATTGAGCAATTGAAGATGAATGGCGTCCGTATGACCCCGCAACGTCACGCCATATTGAGTTATTTGATGGGCTCGATGTCACATCCGACAGCCGATGAAATCTATAAGTCGCTGTCTCCGAATTTTCCGAGTATGAGCGTGGCTACGATATATAATAACTTGAGGTTATTTGTCGAAGCGGGTCTAGTTCGCGAATTAACCTACGGTGACGATTCCAGCCGTTTTGACGCGGATTTGTCCGACCATTACCATGCGATTTGCAAAAGCTGCGGCCAGATCGTAGATTTTGAATACCCGCCGCTGCTTGAAGTCGAGCGGGCTGCTTCCAATAAGACCGGTTTTATGGTTGAGGGACACCGTATGGAGATTTACGGAGTATGCTCCAGCTGCAGCGAGACGGCAAGAGCGTAAATGGTAGGTTGTTTATAGTTAAGATGAAATAAGGCGTGCATAGATGCGGTAATTCGCGGATTTGCACGTCTTTTTTTACAGAGAAGCAGCAGTAATAAGGCCGTTAGGGTGACAATTCTTTAAGTTTAAGCTTTCGATGCAAGAATCATCACGATCAGCCTTAATATTAGGCTGTTTGGGTGACAATTCTTTTTAGGAGAGTGAGCAATTGGAGACGATGTACACCAGAGCGCCGCGCCGCCGTAAGGGCGGAGGAGCATGGTATACGATGCTGTTCCTTTTATTTATCGCAGCAGCGATGGGCGTTTGGTTTATTTACATGAAGTTTATACCGAATCAGCATATTGCGGTTCCTGACTACGGGATGGAACATCCGATAACCTATCAAGGCGAAATCATGGATCAAGGTGCTTTTATACAAAACGATGAAGTCATGCTTCCGATATCCGCTTTGCAAAAGGCGCTTGGACCGGACGAGCCCGTATATTATGAAGCGGAGACCGGCTCCATCATTTTGACAACGACCAATAAAGTATTGAGGCTGAAGACGGATGCTTTGACGGCAGAGCTCAATCAAAAGCCATACGAATTGCATATCGCGGCACAGACCAAGGATGATGCCGTTTATATACCGATTACGCCGCTTGAAGAACTTTACGGCCTCAAGACCGAATACAAGGCCGACTCCGGCATCGTTATTTTACTCCAGGCAGGGGAATCTATTCAGCAAGGAAAGGCTTTGAAATCAAAAGGCAGCGCGATACGGACCAAGACAAGCATCCATTCCCCTATCGCGGAAAAGGTACCGCAAGGCGAGACGGTCCGCATCTGGGGTGAGGAACACGGATGGTTATTCGTGCAAGGTCCGCAAGGACAGCTGGGATATATGCAGAAGTCCAATGTAGAGCTGGCCAGCATAGAAAAAGTTCCTCAAGCAGCCAAGGAAGAGGCTTTCATACCATGGAAAGTACTCGGCAGCAAAATTAATCTCACTTGGGAAGCCGTATACGATAAAAATCCGACTCCGGATTCCATCGGTACGCTAAAAGGGGTTAATGTAGTAAGTCCAACCTGGTTTGAGCTGCAGGATGGACAGGGAACGATTAAAGGCAAGGCGGATCCGGCTTACGTACGTTGGGCGCATGATCAAGGCATGCAGGTTTGGGCTTTATTCAGCAATGGCTTTGAGCCCGATCAAACAACGGAAGCTTTGGCGAAAGCCGATACACGCTTCAAAATGATCCGTCAACTGCTCGCTTTTGCACAGACCTATCATCTTCAAGGCATTAATATCGATTTCGAGAACGTACGCACATCCGATAAAGCCAATCTGGTTCAATTCGTAAGAGAGCTAACCCCTCTTCTCCATGAACAGGGACTCGTCGTATCGATTGACGTCACGCCGAAATCCAACAGCGAGTTATGGTCCCTGTTCCTTGACCGTTCGGCGCTTGGGCATACCGTCGATTATATGATGGTAATGGCCTATGACGAGCATTGGGCTTCCAGCCCGGAAGCGGGTTCCGTTGCATCGCTTGGCTGGACGGCAAGCGCGGTCAAACGGATAATTGAAGAAGACGGCGTATCCGCGAACAAAATCATTCTAAGTATGCCGCTTTATACCCGGATATGGACGGAACAAAACGGGAAAGTGACTTCCAAAGCGGTAGGGATGGACAAGGTTAAAGATATTATCGCAAGCAAGAAGCTTACTCCCAAGCTCGACGAGGCTGCAGGACAGAATTACGTGGAGTATAAAGAGAATGGCGCTTTAAACCGGATATGGATTGAGGACGCTTTGTCGATCCAATCCCGTGTGAAGCTAATGCGTGAGCTTGGTCTCGCCGGCGTGGCCACATGGAACCGTTCCTTCCAGACTTCCTCGATCTGGCCCGTCATTGACGAAGCCATTAACAAAAGGCCATAATACTTCCTTATGATGTAATAAAAGAAGCAGCCCAAGCGATGAGCGCCTGGGCTGCTTCTGTTTTATTCAACCGACGGTTCATGCGTTGCCTGAGCGGGATCAAGCGTAAGCATCGTTTTGCAATACATGCAGCGGTCGGTTTTGCCAAGCATTTTTGTCGGCCGGTGGCATTCGGGACATTCAAGCATGGTGGCGCTTGTCGACATCATGCCTGCCCAGAAATAAACGATGCAACTGATTAAGAGGGAGATCATTCCGAGGACCATAAAGATCGCCGCGAAAATTTTGCCGGCGTGCCCCCACCAGACGATTCCGCCTGTCCCGATGATCATTACTCCCATGCCAACTAGCGTAAAGACGAGGCCCCACAAACGGAATTCATTGATTTTTGCCGATTTGAAAAAAATCTTATTCACTATTCCATTCCTCTCTATGACGATTGACGTATGTAAGGTTAACGGTTTTTCTTTTGCAAGCAGGAAACCGCCACACTTTGTCGAAAAAGATAGTACTATACAGATAATTATTATAGCTTAATCTAAATGGATTAGCTATACGGAGGCCGAAGTGAATACGAAACAGTATTTTATTGAAACGTATCGTTCGCAGCTGGATGTAGTGGGTCTGGTGGCAATCGAGAATCCGTATCCTTATAATCCCGTGATTGAAGGATTGGACGTTTTAGTTCTTGTTGTGCGAGAGAGTGGGGCTAATGAAACAACCGAGCATGTTTGCCAGCTTGGCAGAAGGATTATGGTTCGGACGGTTGACACCGGTCGTTTGGAGCAATGGATAGCTGGCGGAAGCGGCAGCGTGATCCAATGGATGGTTCGGGGGGAGATATTGGTGGAGCGCGACAATTACTTGACGAATATTCGTGAGCGATTGATGTTATTTCCAGATATCATGCGGGAACAGAAGCGTTTCGCCGAGTTTTCCGGATTCCTGCGCACCTATCTGCAAGCGAAGCAGGATCTTGAAGACAATCATATTTTGGATGCGCACAGTCATGTCATGGCGGCACTTCATCACTGGGCACACATCGTACTTATAGAAGAAGGGCATCATCCGGAGCTCACGGTTTGGAAGCAAATCCGCAGAGTACATCCGGGAGTCTACAAGCTGTACGAGGAATTGACGGCAAGTCCGGAATCTTTGGAACAGCGTGTCCGGCTTGTTATGCTTGCTTGCGAGTTTACGGTAATGAACAAAATGAAATCCTGCTGCTCTTTATTGTTCGAGGCAATCAGCAGCAGACAGGAACCTTGGACCATATGCGAGCTGCAGAACTATCCGCCGATTCAGGAGCTGCATATTGATCTTTCTCTGATTGTTCAGAATCTGGTCAAACGAGCTTACGTCCGTGAGGTAGCGGTCATGCCGGCGAACGGAGATCCGGATGTGATGGAACTAAAGTATTTGTTAACGGCCATCTGATAAAAACAGCATAAAATACCCGTTGCTTTTGAACGGGTATTTTATTTTTGAAAAAGGTTGACTTACTATTTGGCCCTATGGTACATTAATACTCGCCGCTTTTGAGGCAGGTCAAAAAAGTCGAAATCGACAGCTGAAAAAAATGTCGAAAGACGAAAAAAAAGTGCTTGCAATCATCTAGGCGACTGTGATATATTATAAAAGTCGCCGCTGAGAGAAACGGCGATGAAG
>NZ_BILY01000053.1 GCF_004000805.1 Paenibacillus glycanilyticus NBRC 16618 | reverse complement strand
TGCTCTGATCTTACAGTACTCCTACGGACTGTAAGCGACACTAGTAGGACAAGCGTGGCGGTGTAGCTCAGCTGGCTAGAGCGTACGGTTCATACCCGTGAGGTCGGGGGTTCGATCCCCTTCGCCGCTACCATATATCAGGAGGCTTAGCTCAGCTGGGAGAGCATCTGCCTTACAAGCAGAGGGTCGGGGGTTCGATCCCCTCAGCCTCCACCATATAAGTTTTTGCAATGATCCATGGAGCTGTGGTGTAGAGGCCTAACATGCCTGCCTGTCACGCAGGAGACCGCGGGTTCGAATCCCGTCAGCTCCGCCATTTTTTTGCCCATATGCAAGGCTCGGTAGCTCAGTTGGTAGAGCAGAGGACTGAAAATCCTCGTGTCGGCGGTTCGATTCCGTCCCGAGCCACCATTTGCTTTTGGAGGGTTAGCGAAGTGGCCAAACGCGGGAGACTGTAAATCTCTTCCTAACGGTTCGGTGGTTCGAATCCATCACCCTCCACCACTTCTCATTATTGAGAGCCATTAGCTCAGTTGGTAGAGCACCTGACTTTTAATCAGGGTGTCGAAGGTTCGAGTCCTTCATGGCTCACCATTTATTCAAACGTTCAACCCGTAGACTCCGGTCTGCGGGTTTTTTGATGTTTTATACTGATATTAAAGAAAGCCTGAAGGATAGGATCCCTCAGGCTTATTTTCATTGCTTATTTAATTTTGCGAATACGCAGTTCTTCAACAATCTCGGCCACCGAAGCATCCAGGCGTTGTTTAAGGTCTTCATTCAGTTCAAACTGCGATTCGCCAACGCCGGCATCGATACGGGCGATCTGCGAGTCAATGGCGTAAACGCCGCTGCCGAAATGCTTGGCATTAAGCGAAGAAAGAACAGGCTTAAGCGCATAGTCGATCGAGAGCAAGTGGGCAATGGTTCCGCCGATGAACAGAGGGGTAACGAATTTATCGGTAAGGCCTTTTTGCGGGAGCAGGTCCAGGAAGGTCTTGAGTACGCCGGTGAAGGATGCTTTGTAAACCGGGCTTGCAATGATAACAATATCCGCAGCTTCAACAATGGCAGCAGCCTCAACGATAGTCGGGCTATCGAAACGCGCATGGATAAGGTCCTCAGCTGGAAGAGAAGCCACCGTAATATGATTGAAGGAGATGCCTTTATCCGACAGATGCGATTCCACATATTGCGTAATACCTGCTAAACGGGATCCGGGATTAGGGCTTCCGGACAAAATAACAACCTGAGACATCATATCCACTCCTTAATTATATAAATTCCGATATGTAAACTATGGATTAATCCTAACATGAGAATTTCCAATCGTCAAACACATTATAACGCTGACGGGAAAGATTTTAATCATTTTTTTCCTCAGGGTAGGGAACAATGTTGAAAGCTATAACAATTGATGTGACAGACGAAGGGGAACATTCGAATGACGTACTGGCTGGCTGTAGGTATGAGCGCTGTTCTGACGATTGTTTTTGTACCCGTTATGCAAAAAATAGCGCTTAAATACGGAATCGTAGATCGTCCGAACTGGCGCAAAATTCATAATCGGCCCATACCTTTAATGGGCGGAGCGGCATTGTATGTGGCATGCGTGGCTACGATTATTGCTTTTCAAGGTATAACGCCACTGAGTTTAAGCATTACGGTTGGCGGGGCTCTGCTTGTATGTATCGGGCTCATGGACGATGCCTCCAAATCGAAGGGAAAGGATTTTCCGATCTGGCCTAGGGTCATTATTTATTTGGGCGTATCGATGATTCCCCTGTTTTTCGGCATACATATGGACGGCATCATGAATCCGGCTAATGGCCATTTTGTTGGCTTCCCGGTGTGGTTTGATGCGCTTGGCACGATCATTTGGGTGTTTGCCCTTATTAATATGATCAACTTCATTGACGGGGTAGACGGACTTGCCTCCGGAGTATGCACGCTGTCCTCCATGACTTTGTTCGTTACGGCACTCATTAAAGGACAAGGGGATATTGGAGTAACAGCAATCATTATCGGCGGCGCCTGTATCGGCTTCCTGATCTATAATTTCCATCCTGCCCGGATTTTTATGGGAGATGCCGGAGCAACGTTCCTGGGCTATACGCTTGCCGTTATCGCCATCGATGGCGCATTCAAGAAAGCAACCTTCATCACGATACTCGTTCCGTTGCTTGCTCTAGGTCTTCCTATTCTGGATACGGTAATTGTTATGCTCCGCAGGCTTGCTACCGGGAAGGGCCTGCATCAGGCGGATAAGCTGCATACCCACCATGCCTTAATGCGCTGGGGGCTGACGCAGGTGCAGACCGTCTCCTTCATGTATTTGATTGCGGCGCTTTTCTCTTTGCTCTCGATCCTGCTGCTAGTAATGAAAGGCTGAACCAAGCAGCGGTTTTGTGTTACAATGACGAAAAATAAAGCGTCATTCTTGGAGCTGGAGATTGGAGTAATGTAAAATGAGCACGACAGATTGGTTAACCCCGCTGCAGCACATTTTGAACTGTCAGGTTCGGTTCATTACGTTCTCATTATCGGACTGGAAGGGCCTTGTGCAGCAAGCGGATACAAGCTGGGCTTACGACGATAACCGCGATAAGATATCGGAAGGCAATCGCGCAGCGAATAACGGAAGGACATGGATTGTTGTTAAAGTGTCGGGCAATGCGGTGGAAACACTGGAGATCGACGGAGAGCTAAAGCAGGCAGAGGCGGAGTTGATTACGTGGACCCTGCAGTGGAATCAGGCCCAGCAGCAGCTGGCCCCCAAGCCGAGTACACTTTCCGAGAGCGAGTCATTCGCCTTAAAGCTTAGCGAGTGGATACAGCAGCAGCTTGAATCGGAGGAGCCTTCGTATTCGATTCCCGATCATCTGACGGCCGGCGGCAAGCTGTTCGCGGAGATGATTCCTTTCTTATTAGTAACGGAATACACCAACGGCAAGCAGGCATCCTACCCGGAGCTTGAGAAGCTTCTGCGCTCTTTCCTTGCCGAGGATATTCTGCTTATTCCGTTGAAAAATCAAGAATGGCTGATTTGGGGACCTGTCTCCCTGTTGAAAGAAGCCGACAGCGAATTTATGGAAGATGAGGACGAAGAAACGGTTGAGGACAGCCTGACTTCTATCTGTCATGGCTTGCATGAGATGCTGGCGAGCGAATGGATCGGCGAATGCCATCTGGCCGTCGCGCATCCGGTATGTCCGGCCAAAGGAATCGTGGAGACAACCGTACTGCTGCGAGAGACGATTAACCTTGGCCGCAAGTTCCACGTAGGGACAAGCATTCATCTTCCGTGGATGCTGCAGCTGGAAAGACTGCTCAACGCTATTCCGGAAGTTCAGCGCTCAAGATATCTGGAGCACGCGCTTAAACGCACGGAGCTTTTTGTCGAGGCGGAGATGCTTGCAACCCTGGAGACCTTTTTCTCGCTTGACTGCAATGTGAGCGAAACCGCAAAGAAACTTTATATTCACCGGAATACGTTATTATATCGTTTAGATAAGCTGAAACAGGAAACCGGATTGGATGTTCGCCAGTTCCGGGATGCTGTTTTAGTCAAAATAATTTTACTATTGTACAAAGTTACGAAAAGGAATTAGTTTTTTTGTAAAGTATGTGCATAGTCACAAACGGGCCTGTGAGATAAGATATACCCATAAGAAATTTTCTTTTAGGGGGACATTCAAATGGCAGGCGTACGTTTAGAAGGCATTTACAAAAAATACCCGGGTTCCGACAAAGCTTCGGTAACTGATGTTAACCTTGACATTAAGGACAAAGAGTTTTTGGTACTGGTAGGACCTTCCGGCTGTGGTAAATCGACAACTCTTCGTATGATCGCAGGTCTTGAAGAAATCTCCGAAGGTAAGCTTTACATCGGCGACCGCGTCGTAAACGACGTAGCACCGAAAGACCGCGACATCGCGATGGTATTCCAATCCTACGCGTTGTACCCGCACATGAACGTTTATCAAAACATGGCGTTTGGTCTTAAACTTCGTAAATTCAAAAAAGCAGACATCGACAAACGCGTTCGTGAAGCTGCTAAAATTCTTGATATCGAGCATTTGCTGGATCGTAAACCAAAAGCTCTCTCCGGCGGTCAACGTCAACGTGTAGCTTTGGGACGCGCTATCGTTCGTGAACCACAAGTATTCTTGATGGACGAACCACTCTCCAACTTGGACGCTAAACTTCGCGGTCAAATGCGTGCTGAGATCAGCAAGCTGACTAAACGTCTTGAAACAACTACTATCTACGTAACGCATGACCAGATCGAAGCAATGACAATGGGTGACCGTATCGTTGTTATGAAAGACGGTTTCATTCAACAAACAGCTTCTCCTGAAGAGCTGTACAACCACCCGGTAAACATCTTCGTAGCTGGCTTCATCGGCGCTCCTTCGATGAACTTCATCACAGGTACGCTTGCTGATCAAGGCGGTACACTGAAATTCAAAACAACTGGCGTTGACGTTGTTGTGCCTGAAGGCAAAGCAGCTACTCTTCGTTCCAAAGGTTATATCGGCAAAGAAGTAATCCTGGGCATTCGTCCGGAAGATCTTCACGAAGAGCCAGTGTTCCTGGAAGCTTCCGCTAACACAATCGTTAATGCTAACGTTGAGGTAGCTGAGAACCTTGGTCACGAAATGTACCTGTACCTGAACGGTATCGGCTCCGACACAGTTATCGCACGCGTTGACGGTCGTTCGACACTGCGTGACGGTTCCAGCGTTAAGCTTGCTCTGGACATGAACAAAGTTCATATGTTCGACAAAGAGTCCGAGCTGAACATTTTCGAGAACTAATTCTTACTCTTACAACAAGGTCGTCTCCCTTTGGGGGGCGGCCTTTTTTACCTCTATTGGGGTTGTTCATTATTGGACAGTCCAATAGAGGTTTTTTGCATGGTTCAAAAATAAAAAAACCGAAATTGCCATTCAGGCGTCTAATACATAACGAAACAGGAGGATTGGAAAGGGAGGGACTATGGACAGAGATGAATATGCGGCGGCAGCAATAAAAGGGGACGACGATGCGCTAATTGCGCGTATTCAAATGGATCAGAGCCGTCTCTACGGCATTGCTTATTCTTATATGCGTAATGAGACCGATGCGCTTGAAGCCGTCCAGGAAACAACCTTCCGGGTATGGAGTAAAAGGCGTTCCCTACGGGACCCGAAGGTTTTTACGACTTGGGTTACGAAGATTCTTATCCGAGTGTGTCTCGATGAACGTAAAAAACGACTCCGTGAACGTCCGCTGCGTAACGAGCTTTTGGAAAGAGATGCTCAAACGGCTGATGAACATGGCATTGACCGTCTGGATATGGCGGTTCAGTTGCAAGCGCTGCCCTCCAAATACCGGATGGTTATTGTACTGAAGTATTACCGCGATATGACGATTACGGAAATTGCCGAATTGCTGGAGAAGCCGGACGGAACGATTCGGACATGGCTTCATCAGGCCCTAAAGCGATTAAGGGCGAATAGCGCATACGGAAAGGAGGGGATGAAGGTTGAGTGGGAATAAGCCGGAGCTTGAACAGGGAATGGATCAGCTTTTACAAGAGGATAAGGCAGCGGTACAACGGATATTAAACCAAGCTTCGGACGAATCCTTTGCTGCAGCGGTTAGAATAGGCGTGCAGAAGGGAAGACAGCAGCTCAAGAGAAGGAAAAGAAGCAGACTGACTTTGCAGATGGCGACAGCGGCAGCCTGCATACTAGTTCTGCTTACTGCTTGCATCCGGGTATCCCCTGCTTTTGCGGAGCTGATGCGAGAGATACCGGGTTTGAATGGGGTTGTTGAGTTAATCCAAGGGGATTCCACGCTGACAAGTGCTATAAACCATGAGTTTATCCAGCCGGTCAACAAGTCGGTCAGTAAGAATGGTTATACGCTGAAGGTGGATGGGATTATGGCCGATCAGCAGCGGATAGTCATTTTTTATACAGCCGAGGGGCCGGAGATTAGTAAAGATGCATCTGGAACGGAATACAAAATTGCGGATGGTAATGGGGATTCATTAGAAGCCATGATAGGAAGCAATTATTATAGTATCGGAAAGACGGAGACGGAACAGGATACTGCGAATAGTATCCATGACATGGTGGATATTATGTTGGGTGACGGCGTTCCTGTCCCGAGCGAAATCCAGTTTAGCCTGAAGCTCGGCGGTGAATGGCATGAGGTAGATATTGCGGTGGATCGTAGCCGTTTTGAGGAATTAAGGGAAGATATCGCTTTAAATAAGACCATTGATATAGGCGGGCAAAAATTCATCATTGAGAAAGCACTTGTTACGCCATTACAAGCATCTGTAACGATCCGGAAAGTACCGGATTCACGGATGCGCGCCAATCATTTTGTTCAATTAGCTCTCGTCGATGAGAAGGGGCGCCGTTGGGAGACAAAAGGCGGCTTCGGGATGCTGGACGATGGAACAACAACGCTCACGTTCCAGAGCAATTATTTTGAAAGACCGAAGCATCTAAGCTTGGTGGCTGATGGATTGCTGTTATCTCCCAAGGATCAAAAGTTTGTCATTAATACAGAAACCGGAGAAACATTGGAGACGCCGGATGACCGAATCCAATTAACGAGCGTAAAGGCAACCACTTCAGGGATCAAATTATCAATTGAAGCAAAGCATCTAAGTGAACCGGAGCAAGGGTATGGTTATTGGCTGCTTGATTACAAAGCGACATTTCATGACGCAACGGGTGCGGAATTTAGGTTAAAGGAAGGGGATGGCGTGCAAAGCAGCTCGAGAGGAAATGCAGACGGTTCCGGAGGAACGTACGAAGCCTACTACACCATTCCCGACAAACCGTATAAACAGCCGTTAACTTTTGAACTGTATCAATACCCGGGATATGTCGAACAACCCGTGAACGTGGCTATAAAATGACGAAAAGCGCTGAGCGACGGAGAAACGTTGCGTTCGGCGCTTTTTTCCTTTACGATGAAGCTATTGGTAATGGATTACACCCTTCATATAACTTAATTGGGAACGCAAGTGAGGAGGCCGTTCGATGGCTAAGAAAGTAAAAGTATCGGAGCTAGTACAACATTTCTCGATGGAGATCGTATCCGGCGAAGACGGCTTGAAGCGTTCTATTCTGGTTGATGATCTGTATCGCCCGGGTCTGGAGATGGCAGGGTATTTCGATTATCATCCGCATGAGCGGGTGCAGCTGCTCGGCAAGACGGAGCTTACGTTCCTCAGCACGCTGACAAGCGAAGAGCGCAGAAGCCGCTTTGAACAGCTGTGTCACGAGAATACGCCATGTATTATTTTAACCCGGGGATTCGAGGCGCCGGATGAGCTGGTCGAGTACTCCAACATGACGCAAATCGCAGTGCTTCGCAGTAATGTGGCGACAACGATCCTGCAGAGCCGGATTACGGACTTTCTGGAGAAAAAGCTTGCCCCAACCGCAACCATCCATGGGGTTCTGGTAGACGTATACGGTGTCGGAATGCTTATTACGGGCGGCAGCGGCATCGGTAAAAGCGAAACAGCGCTTGAGCTGGTTAAACGTGGCCATCGCCTTGTAGCCGATGATGCGGTAGAGATCCGCCAGACCTCCGATGGGCAGCTGTTCGGCAGCGCGCCGGAGCTGATTCGCCATCTGCTCGAGATTCGGGGCTTAGGTATCATCAACGTGATGACGCTGTTCGGTGCCGGAGCGGTACGGACAAGTAAGCGGATTACGCTTGTTATCAAGCTCGAGAACTGGCAGCAGGACAAACAGTATGACCGTCTTGGCCTGGATGAAGAGAAGACGAGAATCATTGATACGGATGTACCGCTTGTAACGGTACCGGTTCGCCCTGGCCGAAATCTGGCTGTCATTATCGAGGTTGCGGCCATGAACTTCCGTCTGAAGCGAATGGGCTATAACGCCGCTCTGCAATTTACGAATAAGCTGACCGAGACGATTGCCGAAGATACGGATGACTTCGATTGATCGTTATAGGGAAGACAAAGCAGAATAGACCTTTTATAGAAGGAGCACGGAACAATGAATCTGTTAATTGATCCAACGGCATTTTCCATCGGGGACATTCATGTGCGTTGGTACGGGATCATTCTCGGTACGGCGGCTCTGGTTGGCTTGCTTCTTGCCGTACAGGAAGGGAAAAGATTCGGCATCAAGCCGGAATTTTTCATGGACCTGCTGCTGCTTGGCGTGCCTTCGGCCGTCATCTGCGCGAGAATTTATTATGTGGCGTTCACTTGGGACGAGTACAAGAACAATTTCGTGGACGTATTTAAAATCTGGAACGGCGGCATAGCCATCTACGGCGCCTTGATCGGGGCGTTTCTATGCGGATTTTTCTATTTCCGTTACAAAGGCTATCCGTTCTGGAGAATGGTAGATATTTGCGCGCCCGGACTGCTGGCCGGCCAAATGATTGGCCGTTGGGGCAACTTCATGAACCAGGAGGCCTATGGCGGTCCCGTAGACGAGAGCTTCCTGCGGAATACGCTGCATTTGCCTGATTTTATCGTGAAGCAAATGTATGTCGCCAGTGAAGGCGTCTATCACCACCCGGCCTTTTTGTACGAATCGCTGTGGAGCTTGGTAGGCATTATAGTTCTGCTTGTCATCCGCCGTCAGAAATTCCTTCGTGCCGGTGAGCTTGTAGCGATCTACTTCATCTGGTATTCGATTGGACGGTTCTTCATTGAAGGCATCCGTACGGACAGCTTGGCCTTCCAAGGTCCGGGAGCATTAGGTTCCCTCATGGATGCTCTGTGGACGCCAATGACTTGGTTCGGTTTCGAACAAGGCTTCCTCGATCCGGCTTATGGCGATGTGCGGATCTCGCAATTGCTTGCGGTACTGCTCGTTATTGCGGCAGTTATCTTTATCGTTGTCCGCCGCGTAAACGGTTGGGCAACTGTGCGTTACAACGATCCGATCGTATCCACGAAGGAAACATCGGCGCCTGTATCCGACGCAAAAACGGACAACCTGTAAGTCTTAACAGCAGTAGGAGTGAAGCAAGCATGACGAGCAATATCAAAACGATGCTATTCGATCTGGATGGCACGATTATGGATACGAATGAGCTGATTATCCGTTCCTTTATGGAGTCGCTGAAAGGCTTGGTACCCGAAGACTTCGGAAGAGAGCATATTATTCCGAGCATGGGTCTTACGCTTGAGGCGCAATTTCAAAATTTTACGGGCCTTACGGATGTCGGGCATCTAATAAAGGCTTACCGTACCGTAAATACAAAGCTTCATGACGAGCTGCTGCGGCCATTCCCTTATACGAACGAAGTCATGAAGGACTTGCATGAGCAGGGCATTCAGATTGGCGTTGTTACAACCAAGATCCGGATGTCGACGGAGCGGGGAATGAAGTTTTGCGGGCTGTACGATTATGTAGACGCGTTTGTTACGGTGGATGATGTCGTTAATCCGAAGCCGCATCCGGAGCCCGTTCTTATGGCACTGGAGATGCTGGACGCGGACCCGGCCACAACGATTATGATCGGCGACAGCGCCGTCGACATGATCTCCGCCAAGGAAGCGGGCGTAATTCCCGTTGGAGTAGCCTGGTCCCTTAAGGGCGGGGAGCTGCTGAAGGAGAACGGAGCGCAGTATATCATCGATGATATGCGCGAGTTGTACGCATTCGCGGGAATGGAGCGATAGCCTTGTGCGGAACGTGGAGCGTTATCCGGTTGAGGGGCCTAATGCCCTATGGCAGATGTACCGGACGGTTAGCCGGTTTAAGGCGGTTCGTAATTTTATCGCTATCCAGGCGGCTCGGTACTGCCCGGAGCTGACGGTGAAGAATTGGATCTACCGCAATATCCTCGGCATGAAGGTTGGGAAGCAGACGGCTTTTGCCCTGATGGTGATGGTGGATGTTTTCTTTCCGGAACGGATCGAAGTTGGGGATAATACCATAATCGGCTACAATACAACGATTTTGACCCACGAATATTTAATCAAGGAATACCGGCTCGGCGCCGTGAAGATTGGCTCGAATGTGATGATTGGCGCCAACTCCACCATCTTGCCCGGTGTGACGATTGGGGATAATGCCGTTGTTGCGGCCGGTTCGGTCGTTCATAAGGATGTGCCCGCGAATACGTTTGTAGGCGGCAATCCGATACGGGAGATCAGTCGGACGGACGCCGGAGAGCGCAAGGATGAAGATAAGCGGGTCTTGCTGAGATCATAGCGGCCGGCAGCGGCTACAGGGGAAAAGCCTCACTATTCGCATCTCTTGAGAGAGCGGATAGCGGGGCTTTCTTGCTGGATATTTCGTTTGGAGGACGTATCCGGTTCACCTTGAATTCTAAGTGTTTATAAGTTTTCATAAAAACACGGCTTAGAATTCTCCGCATTGAAACGCGCTCTTCCGCCTTAGGGTGGCGGAGCCGTTTCACCTTGACGGAAGGCAATGTTCATGCTAATATTACGATTAACATTTTATTTTGGTAGCATGGTAACATGGTAGCGCTTTAATATACTAAAGTATTTGAAGGTGAGTAGAGATGTCCAAACCTAAAGTTTTTGAGAAGCCAATTGGCGTAAAAGATTATCTCCCCGGCGCGGTAGCGAAGCTCCGCCATATTGAACGCGATGTGCTGGCCTGCATGAAAGGCTGGGGCTACGAACAAATTATTACACCAACAATGGAATACTACGACACAGTAGGCGTCGCGAGCTCGACATCGGACCAGAAGCTGTTCAAGCTGCTCAATAACCGGGGTACGACACTCGTGCTGCGTTCGGATATGACAGCTCCGATTGCGCGCGTTGTATCCTCGCTGTTGAAGGAATCGCAGTTCCCCCTTCGTTTGTCCTATCACGGCAACGTATTCCGCTCGATCGAAGAGGAGTCGGGGCGCGAGGCGGAGTTCTTCCAGACGGGGGTAGAGCTCGTTGGCGATGCGTCCGCGGAAGCCGATGCGGAAGTGGTGGCACTGGCTATCGCTTCGCTTAAGGCGGCAGGCGTTGACCGGTTCAAAATCGCGATTGGCCATGTCGGCTTCCTGAACGGCTTGTTCGAGGAGACGCTGGCGGGACGAGTGGAAGCGCAAGAGCAGCTGAAATCTTGTCTCTTGAACCGCGATTATGTCGGTTACAGAGAAAGCCTTCGCGGTCTTAAGCTGGAAGAGCCGGTTCAACGCGAGCTGGAAGGAATTCTTCGTCTGCGCGGCGGCCAGGAGATCTGCGAGCAAGCGCTGCAGCTAAGCGCTGATGCGACTGCCCAGGAGTCGATCCGCCATCTCTGCGAGATTTGGGATGTGCTCAAGGCATACGGCGTATGCGAGCATGTACTGATCGACCTGACGATGATTGGCGATTTCTCCTATTATACCGGCATGACGTTTGAGGGTTATGCGGCGGATCTTGGCTTCCCGGTAGCAAGCGGCGGACGCTACGACAATCTGCTCAGCCAATTCGGACGTCCGGCACCGGCTACGGGCTTCGCGCTGAAGACTACGCGTATTCTGGAGCTGGTAGGCGCGGAAGAGGACACAGCGGGCACTACGCGCGTCCTGATCGGTTATGACGGCGAAGGCCGTGCGGCTGCTCTGGCATCGGCACAGCAGCTTCGCGAGCAAGGTACAGCCGTTATTACGGAGCGTATGACGGAAGAGGATTGGAAAGAGCTTGGCGAAGGCTCGTTTACTTATAAAGGCGTAGCCTATACGAAGGGACTGCCGTTCATCGGCGGCGTGGAAAAGGCGACAGGAGGCAGCAAGCGATGAGCGAGGCGAGAAAAGATATTTTAAAGGTTGCGATGCCGAAGGGCCGCATCTATAAGCAGGCTTCGAAGCTTTTCCGCGAAGCGGGTCTGCCGATCCCAAGCGACTTCGACGATACGCGCAAGCTGATTATCGAGCTTCCCGAAGTGGGCATGGAGTTTATTATGGCAAAGCCGGTTGACGTACCGACTTACGTGGAGTACGGCGTGGCCGATATCGGGATTGTAGGCAAGGACGTACTTATGGAAGAAAATAAGGATGTCTACGAGCTCCTGGATCTGGGAATCGCGAAATGCCGCATGTCCGTTATCGGATTAGCGGATTGGAAGCCGGTTATTAACCCGCGGGTTGCAACGAAGTATCCAAACGTAGCGTCGCAATATTTCCGCGAGCTGGGTCAACAAGTGGAGGTCATTAAGCTGAACGGCTCGATCGAGCTGGCACCGCTTATCGGTCTGGCTGACCGTATTGTCGACATGGTGGAAACGGGTCAGACGCTGCGCGAGAACGGACTGGTCGAGATGGAGCCAATTTTTCCGATTACAAGCCGTCTGATCGCGAACCGCGTCAGCTACCGGATGAAGAACGAAGCGATTCAAAGCTTGTGTGACCGCCTGCAGGATACGATTGCGGCTAAGGTCTGACACGCTGGACATAAGGGATAAAGGTGAGGAAGGGGACGATAGCTTATGCGGATAATGAAGGCGGAGCAGTTTGGGCTGCAGCGCGAGGTGGAGTACGGAACGCCGGAGCAAAATGAAACGGTCCGTCAGATCGTCGAAGCGATCAAGGAGGAGGGGGACGCGGCGCTGCTGCGTTATACGGAGCAGCTGGACCGCGTCCGGATTGACGCGTCATCGCTTCGCGTGACGCAGGAAGAGATCAACGCGGCGTACGGGAAAGTAGACGCCGCGTTCCTCACGGCGATCCGCGAGGCAGCCGTGAACATTCGCGTATTCCACGAGAAGCAGATGCGGAACTCGTGGATGGACCTGCAGCCGGACGGTACGATGCTCGGGCAAATTCTCCGGCCGCTGAAGCGGGTCGGCGTATACGTGCCCGGCGGCAAGGCGGCGTACCCGTCGTCCGTGCTGATGAACGTTATTCCGGCGCAAGTAGCCGGCGTGCCGGAAATTGTAATGGTGACGCCGCCTGCAACCGGCGGCAAGGAAGGAATCGACCCGTATATTCTCGTAGCCGCCGCGGAAGCGGGCGTGAAGGAAATGTACCGGGTCGGCGGCGCGCAAGCGATTGCCGCACTCGCTTACGGCACGGCAACGATTGCTCCGGTCGATAAGATTTGCGGACCGGGTAACATCTATGTCGCGCTGGCGAAGCGGACGGTATTCGGCGCCGTTGACATCGACAGCATTGCAGGCCCAAGCGAGATTGTCGTGCTGGCCGACGAAGGCGCGAACGCCTCGTATATCGCGGCCGACCTGCTGTCGCAGGCGGAGCATGACGAAATGGCTTCCGCGATCCTTGTAACGCCTTCGGAGACGCTCGCGGAAGCGGTAGCCGCCGAGGTGGAACGTCAGCTTGCCACCCTGCCGCGGGAAGCGATCGCGCGCGCATCCATCGACAGCTATGGCGCTGTTCTGCTCGTGGAATCGATCCAAGCAGGCATCGACGTCGTAAACAAGCTGGCGCCGGAGCACTTGGAAGTGCTGACGGCCGATCCGATGAGCCTCCTTGGCTTGATCGAGAATGCCGGCGCGATTTTCCTCGGACCTTACAGCTCGGAACCGGTTGGCGATTATTTTGCCGGACCTAACCATATCATCCCGACGAACGGAACCGCGCGGTTCTCCTCGCCGGTGAACGTGGACGATTTCCTGAAGAAGTCGAGCCTTATCTACTACAGCAAGGAAGCGCTGCTGAAGAACGGCAACAGCATTATGACGCTAGCGCGTCATGAAGGGCTGGAGGCGCATGCCCGCGCCATTCAGATCCGTTTGGAGCAGGAAGGCAATTAATAGGCAGCAGTCATAACCATTCATAATAGAAAGAAGGAATTGCAAGTGACGGATACAATACGGAAAGCGGAAGTTGCACGCAAAACCAATGAAACGGACATTAAGCTGAGCTTTGCGGTTGACGGCAGCGGCGAAGCGAAACTCGAGACGGACGTTCCGTTCCTGAACCATATGCTTGACTTGTTTACAAAGCACGGCCAATTCGACCTTACCGTTGAAGCGCGCGGCGACATCGATATCGACGATCACCATACGGTAGAGGATATCGGCATCTGCCTCGGTCAAACCCTGCGCGAAGCGCTGGGAGACAAACGCGGCATCAAGCGTTACGCGAGCGTATTTGTACCGATGGATGAGGCGCTGGCTCAAGTCATTATCGACGTCAGCAACCGTCCGCACTTTGAATACCGGGCGGAATATCCCTCGGCGCAAGTGGGCAGCTTCGAGACCGAGCTGGTTCACGAGTTCCTGTGGAAGCTTGCGCTGGAAGCGCGTATTACGCTGCACGTCATCGTTCACTACGGCAAGAACACGCATCATATGATCGAAGCGGTGTTCAAAGCCCTGGGACGCGCGATCGACGAAGCAACTACCATCGATCCTCGTGTACAAGGAGTGCCTTCAACGAAAGGAGTGCTGTAGCATGATCGCGATCATCGATTACGGCATGGGCAATCTGCACAGCGTAAGCAAAGCTGTGGAGCGTCTTGGGTACGAAGCGGTTGTAACGGCTGATCCAGCCGTTATCGCGGCTGCGGACGGAGCGATCCTCCCGGGCGTTGGCGCGTTTGGAGACGCGATGGAAAATCTTCGCGAGACGAAGCTGGACGAAGTGACCAAGGCTTATGCCGCTTCCGGCAAGCCGCTGCTTGGCATCTGCCTCGGCATGCAGCTCTTGTTCAGCCAGAGCGAGGAGCATGGCGTAAACGAGGGCTTGAACCTGCTCCCGGGCAAGGTCATCCGCTTCCAAGGCGATTACAAGGTGCCTCATATGGGCTGGAACAAGCTGAGCTTCCTCCAGTCCGACAGCCCGCTGTTCAAAGGGCTCGAGGAGGGCCATGTGTACTTCGTACACTCCTTCCACGCGAAACCGGAGGTCGCCAGCGACCTTCTCGCAACAACGGATTACTATCAGCAGGTAACGGCTATTGTCGGCCGCGACAACGTGCACGGCATGCAATTCCATCCGGAGAAAAGCAGTGACCTTGGCATCAAGCTGCTAGGCAACTTCCTTGCTTTAACGGGAAGCCCGGTAACGCAGCGATAAAATAGATCGGTTTTTCAAAGCAAGAACGAGAGGGGAGCATGCACGAGATGCTGGCGAAACGTATTATTCCATGTCTGGACGTGAAGGACGGAAGGGTTGTCAAAGGAGTCAACTTCGTGAACCTGCGCGATGCGGGGGATCCGGTTGAGCTTGCGTCCACTTACGATCGGGAGGGCGCCGACGAGCTGGTTTTCCTCGATATTTCGGCTTCGGTTGAAGGCCGTGCCACCATGATTGAGGTCGTAAAGCGGACGGCCGGAGAGATCACCATTCCGTTTACGGTTGGCGGCGGGATCTCCCATGTTGACGATATGAAGCGGATCCTGCGCGCAGGCGCGGACAAAATCGCGATCAACACGGCGGCGGTTCTGAATCCTTCCCTAGTCAGCGACGGTGCCCGCAAATTCGGCTCGCAATGCATTGTCGTAGCCATTGACGCGAAGTACAACGAAGCTTGGGGCGAGTGGGAAGTATTCACGCATGGCGGCCGCAAGGAAACGGGCATTAAAGTGCTGGAGTGGGCGAGTGAAATCGAACGCCTTGGAGCTGGGGAGATTCTGCTGACCAGCATGGATGCGGACGGCACGAAGGACGGATTCGATCTGAAGCTGACCCGTGCGGTTTCGGATTCGGTCGGCATTCCGGTCATTGCATCCGGCGGAGCGGGACGGATCGAGCATTTCTGCGATGTGTTCGAGGAAGGCCGCGCGGATGCGGGCCTTGCCGCGACGATTTTCCACTACAAAGAAATGACGATTCGCGAAGTGAAGGATGATCTCAGGCAGAAAGGCGTGGAAGTGCGATGACGGAACAATTGGCAGAGCTTATCAAGTGGAGCGAGGACGGGCTTGTTCCGGCTATCGTGCAGGACGCGCAGAGCAAGGAAGTCCTGATGCTGGCCTATATGAACAAGGAGTCCCTGAAGCTGTCGGCGGAATCGGGAGTAACCTGGTTCTGGAGCCGTTCCCGCAATGAGCTGTGGAACAAGGGCGCAACCAGCGGCCATACTCAGCAGATCCGTTCGATGTCGTATGACTGCGATGCGGATACGCTGCTTGTACGCGTCGATCAGAAGGGCCCAGCTTGCCACACCGGTTCATACTCCTGCTTCTTCAACGAGATTGAAGTAGCCGGGGCTGAGAATGCTGCCGACGCTGAGAAGGCGTCCTCCAATGACCGCTTCGGCATTCTTGGCGAGCTCGAGGGCGTCATCGCACAGCGTTACGCGGAGCGTCCGGAAGGTGCTTACACGACGTATTTGTTCGAGAAGGGTCTCGATAAAATTTTGAAAAAAGTCGGGGAAGAAGCAACCGAAGCGATTATCGCTGCCAAAAACGGCGATAACGACGAGCTTCGCTCCGAAGCAAGCGACCTGTTGTTCCATCTGCTCGTACTGCTGCGGGAACGCGGCCTGCCGCTTGACGACGTTATGGCGGAGCTGCAAAGCCGCCACGGCAAGCCTGCGTCCAACAATGCGATGAGAAGAGAACAAGCGGGCAAATAATTTTTAAGAGAAAGGCCGGTATGCCATGTTTATCGATTATCATACCCATCACGCCCGCTGCGGCCATGCTGTCGGCTCGCTGGAGGAATACGTACGGAAGGGGATAGAGATCGGTCTTGCGCAGATCGGTCTTTCTGACCATATGCCGCTGCTCCATGTGGACCCGGCGACGTATTACCCGGAAATGGCGATGCCGATGGAGGAGCTGCCGAGGTACGTGGAAGAGTGTCTAGCCCTGAAGGAGAAGTATAAAGGCCAGATTGACGTCCGCGTCGGCCTTGAAGGCGACTATATCGAAGGCCAGGAAGAAAAAATTGAAACGATCATCCATGCTTATCCGTTTGATTATGTGATTGGGTCGGTGCATTTCTTGGGAGAATGGGACATCACCGATTTCCGTCAGACCCATGGCTGGGAAGGCAAGAACCGGATGAAGGTGTACGAGCAGTATTACGATGCGGTGGCGAAAGCGGCGGCGACGGGCTTTTACGACTACATCGGACATATCGATGTCATCAAACGCTTCGGCTTTAAGCCCGAGGAGGACGTTACGCATCTGGAGAATGCCGCGCTTGAAGCGGTGAAGCGTCACGGCATGGCAATCGAGCTTAACGCATCGGGTCTCCGGATGCCGGTAGAAGAGATGTTTCCGAGCCGCAGAATGCTCGAATACGCCAAACAATTGAGCATTCCAATCACGATTGGGTCGGATGCGCATCAGCCAGAAAGACTGGGACAATATTTAGATCAAGCGCGTGCGGTGTTGAAAGATGTCGGTTTTTCTCAGCTGGCGACCTTTGAACGGCGAAAATTGGTATTAGTCGATTTTTGAATTATGGTAAATTAGATGTATAATGATATGGAACAAGCATGGCGCGGTATGAAAGCGTCCTGCAATTGACGAAGGCTTTGCCTTATGGCGAAGTTTAGGACTTCATGTCAAATTATTTGGTTTAAAACGCTCAGGAGGGTATCATGTTTAGCGACAAGTTGCGTATTTTTTCGGGTTCGTCCAATCCCGCGTTGGCTCAAAAGATCGCCGGTGATCTGGGATTGACACTCGGCGCCATCAAAATGTCCCGTTTCAAGAGCGGGGAGATCTACGTCCACTACGAAGAGACGATTCGTAACTGCGACGTATTCCTCGTTCAATCGTTCTCGCATCCGATCAACGAGCATTTTGTTGAACTGCTCGTCATGATTGACGCAGCGAAGCGGGCATCCGCGAAGACGATCAACATCATCATGCCGTACTACGGCTATGCGCGCCAAGAGCGCAAAGCAGCACCGCGGGAGCCGATCTCCGCGAAAATGGTGGCAGACGTTCTTACTACGGTTGGTGCAAACCGTGTCATCACGATTGACCTGCATGCGCCGGCTATCCAAGGCTTCTTCAACATCCCGGTAGACCACATGACAGCTCTTGATCTGCTCAGCGATTACCTGAAGTCGAAGAACATCGAAAATCCGGTAGTCGTGTCTCCGGACGCTGGCCGTGCATCCACGGCTGAAAAGCTTGCGAATAACCTGGACACATCGTTTGCCATTATGATCAAGAAGCGCCCTGCGCATAATGAGTCCTCGATTACCCACGTAATCGGCGACGTAGAGGGTCAAACCGCTATCATTATCGAAGACTTGATCGATACGGGCAGCACGATTGTCAACGTTGTAGAGAGCTTGAAGGAGCGCGGAGCCAAAGAAGTCTATGTATGCGCAACTCACCCGCTGTTCTCGGGCAATGCCATTGAGCGTTTGAATCATCCTCATATCAAAGAAATTATCGTAACGGATTCGATCTCTCTGCCAGAGAATCGTCCGGATAAGTTCACGGTATTGTCGGTCGCTCCGCTGCTTGCGGAAGCAACCCGCATTATCATTGAAGGCGGTTCGATCAGCACCCTCTTCAAGACAAACGGCGGCGTTTAATCGAATATGGCAATGACAAGAAAATCGCGGGCGTTTTTCCTTACGTTCGCGATTTTCCCACATATTCTTTCGTGTTAGGATAGGCATTGCTATGGTATAATCGTAGAAAATCAAGTTCCGGGAGGTGCCTTGCCAGGTGAAAGAGAAGAAACGTGAAGCCATAGAACAGACAGCCAAGATCATACCGATACAATGGGACGCCACGTTCTTTTTCGAGCGGGCCGTGCGCTCGTTGGATCGTTACCACTATGACAAGGCACTCAAATATTTCCGGCGTGCCGTGGAGTATGAACCGGAAAATCCGGTTAATCATTGCAACATGGCAGGCATCATGTCGGAGATGGGCAATTATGAGGAATCCAACCGGATTCTGAAATGGATTGTCGATGAGCTGGATCCGACCATGACGGAATGTCATTTCTACATGGCCAACAACTATGCCAACATGGAGATGTACGAAGCAGCGGAAGGCGCGCTTATTCATTATTTGGAGGAAGACGCGGACGGACAATACCTCGACGAAGCCGAGGAAATGATGGAGCTTCTCCATTATGAGCTGGAGCGCCCTGCACCGTTGACGAATATAAAAGCGCGCGAAGGAATGGTCGAGCACGACCAGGCCCGCAAGCTTCTGGAAGAAGGCAAGTTTACGGAAGCGGTCCGTATCTTGGAGAAAATTATTGAGGAGCAGCCGGAGTTTCTGGCAGCCCGCAATAATTTGGCGCTGGCCTATTACTATATGGGCATGTTCGACAAAGCGATGGCTACGATCCGGGAGGCGCTGGAGCTCGAGCCCGGGAATCTGCATGCCCTTTGCAATCTGGGGATCTTCTATCAGCATGCGGGAGATAAAGATAGTCTTACTCCTCTGCTTGATTTGCTGCGCAAAACGGCGCCGTTCCATCAGGAGCATGTCTTCAAGCTGGCTACTACGATGGGCATTCTGGGAGAGCATGAAGCGGCGTACCGCCATTTCACCCGTCTACTGAAGGATGCGGAGCTTAACCTTGACCCTTGCCTGTATCACTACGCTGCTGTAGCCGCATGCCATATCGGCCGTTATGCGGAGGCGGAGCGCCTGTGGAAGCAGGCGGCGAAGCTGGATCCGGAATCGGATATACCGCGTTATTACATGGAGCAGCTGGCTCTCATCAAAGCCGGCGACCAGAACGCATCGGTAAGCTATCACTATCATTTACCGTTCGAGGAGCAGTTCAAGCTGTGGGAAAATTCCTCGGACGGACTTCCCGAGCATTTGAAGCGCGACCCGCTCGTGCGCTCCTCGTTCTTCTGGGCACTCCGTCACGGAGACCAGAATACGAAGCTGCAGGTCATTCAGGCGCTTGGCATGATTGCCGACAATGAAGTCAAGGACGTCCTTCGCGCGTTCCTGCTCGAAGCGGACGAAGATGATTATTTGAAGCGGATTGCCGTGTTTGTGCTTCGCACAATCGGCGTACAGGAACCGCTTCAAGCCGTACTTGAAGGTAAAGCTACGGTCATTGAGCCGAACCGGGTTCCATCCCGTCTGCCCGTATGGGAAGACAAGTGGCAGGAGGTCGTGGAAGCGGCGATGTCTCGCGTGAACAAACGCTTCGACCTGGTGCAGCAGTACGATCTGATGACGCTGTGGGTAGAGTTCCTGTCCAGACTGTATCCGGAAGTGCCAAAGCTGACCAAGCCGGAAGGCTGGGCGGCGGCGCTTGAGTATTTAACGGCGAAAATGCACCGTCGGACAACGTCGTATCCCGAAATCTCGGAGCGTTACGGCGTCTCCATCGCAACCGTAAGCAAAAACGCAAAAAGAATCGACGAGGTATGCGGGATCAAGGAAAAGATGAAATCGATCAGCTCGGTTTTCTCCTTGGACCATCTCGAATAGGGCATTTCGCCCATTACCAACGCACTTAGGATATGGTTCCCTAAGTGCGTTTTGTTTTTACCGGGCAAACTTATATATAATAAGGATATATAAGTTTGCCCTAATCTTTTCCTTCTCCAACCACACGTTGGTTGGACGACTTAAAAATCTCTGCGATGTAGTCTGTTTGATCGCACGCTGTAAGCGTAGCGGAAATAACGTACTGGAGAAGCGTAGCGTTCGCCTTTGTCCACCGAATTTCAACCGCTAAAGCGGTTATTCAAATGAAGAAATTCGGGGACAACAGCGATTGGAAGGACGTTATTTTCGCGCAGCGGCATCACGAGCGACAACCAGCAACCATCGCCACTTTTAGGAGGACAACCATGTACAAATCCATTATTATAGGCACCGGCCCAGCCGGCCTCACGGCAGCGATTTATTTGGCGCGCGCAAACATGAAGCCTCTTGTCATCGAAGGGCCGGAGCCGGGCGGCCAGTTGACAACGACGACGGAGGTCGAGAATTTCCCGGGCTTCCCGGAAGGAATTATGGGGCCCGACCTGATGGCGAATATGCGCAAGCAGGCGGAACGTTTCGGCGCCGAGTTCATGACCGGATGGGTGAACAGCGTCGATATGTCGGAGCGTCCGTTCAAGCTTCAGGTAGAAGGCAAAGGCGAATTTGTCGGCGAAACGATCATTATTTCTACCGGAGCCTCGGCTAGATGGTTGGGGATCCCCGGCGAGAAAGATAATATCGGCCGCGGCGTAAGCACATGCGCAACCTGTGACGGCTTCTTTTTCCGCAATAAAAAGATCGTGGTGATCGGCGGCGGCGATTCGGCCATGGAGGAAGCGAACTTCCTTACCCGCTTTGCGACGAATGTTGAACTCGTAAACCGTCGTGATGAGCTCCGCGCCTCAAAAATCATGCAGGACCGCGCGCGCGAGAACGAGAAAATCAGCTGGAGCCTAAACCGTACGCCGCTGGAGGTAGAAGCGAACGGCATGGGCGTTACCGGCCTTAAAGTCCGCAACAATGCAACGGGCGAAGACGAAACGATCCAGACGGACGGTGTATTTATCGCGATTGGCCATACGCCTAACACGAAGTTCCTGAACGGCCAGATCGACACCGACGAGCATGGCTACATTAAAGTGAAGCCAGGCAGCTCGGAGACGAACGTGCCGGGCGTATTCGCCTGCGGAGACGTACAGGACAACAAATACCGCCAAGCGATTACGGCGGCAGGCAGCGGCTGCATGGCGGCGCTTGATTGCGAACGGTTCCTCGAGAACATCGGCTCACATTAATAAACGAGATGAAGTCGGCCCTTTCCTCTCCCGGAGAGGGCTTTTTCCTGCCAGCTTCTTATAGCTCAAGGGAAACACTGGGGCGGCGATTATCTTGACCGGAATAGGGCATTGGCTTATAGTTGGTTAAAGAGTAGATAACATATTAATGAGGTGGACTAGTAATGTCTGAGAAGATTTACGTTGGAGTCGATGTCGGCGGCACCGCTATTAAAGTTGGGATTTGTAACGTGGAGGGAGAATTGCTCCACACTTACGAAGGGCCGACGGAAACGAGTAAAGGTACGGACACCATCCTTCATAATATTGCGCAGTATGCGCGGAACATCGTGACCGAATCGCCGTTTGAATGGGAGCAAGTTGCAGGCGTTGGCGTAGGGATCGCCGGCTTCCTTGATATTCCGAACGGTATTGTGAAATTTTCGGGCAACTTGAAGATTGAGAATGTTCATTTGAAGGAATATCTCGAGAAGGAGCTTCAAGTTAAAGTCCTCGTTAATAACGACGCAAACGTTGCCGCGCTTGGCGAAGCATGGGCTGGAGCGGGCAAAGGCATCGATAACTGCGTCTGCTATACACTGGGTACGGGCGTAGGCGGCGGTATTATTATCGGCGGCAAAATCGTAGAGGGCTTTGCGGGCATGGCCGGTGAGCTGGGCCACATCGCGATTGTTCCCGATCTGGAAGCGATTCAATGCGGCTGCGGCAAAATGGGCTGCCTCGAGTCGGTATCCTCCGCTACGGGTATTATCCGCATGGCGAAGGACGCTGTTGAGCGCGGAGACCGCACCGTCTTGTCGACAGTAGAAGACATTATGGCGAAAGACGTTATCGACGCCGCGAAAGCAGGTGACGAGGTTGCTTCGCGTATCGTTAGCCGCGCAGCGTACTACCTGGGCAAATCGATGGCATTGATGGCTGTCGTATTGAATCCGGAGTGCTTTATTATCGGCGGCGGCGTGTCGAAAGCAGGCGACTTCCTGTTCGACCAAATTCGCGAGGTATTCCAGAAATATACCCAGAAGGAAGCACAAGAAGGCGTGAAGATCGTTGCGGCTACGCTTGGCAATAACGCGGGCGTTGTAGGCGCGGCGGGTCTTATCTTGCGTTCCTAATGAGTATGGACAGCGTTACGATGGGGAGAGAGGGGACAGCTATGGAAACGGGAGCGATGTCAAAGCTTGTTATCATTACAGGGATGTCTGGCGCGGGCAAGACGATTGCCGTACAGAGCCTTGAAGATTTGGGCTTTTTCTGCGTTGATAATTTACCGCCGGTGCTAATCCCTAAATTCGCAGAGCTGATTGAGCAGTCGAATGGCAAAATCGGCAAAGTAGCCCTTGTGATTGACCTTAGGGGCCGTGAATTTTTTACCGCCTTATCGGAATCTTTAAGCTTTATCAAAGAGCATTTCACGATCAGCTGCGAAATTTTGTTCCTGGACGCAACGGACGAGGTGCTCGTCCAGCGCTATAAGGAAAGCCGCCGTCGTCATCCGCTTGCTCCGGAGGGCATGCCGCTTGAAGGCATCCGCAACGAGAGAAGAATGCTGGAGGATTTGAAGGGCTCGGCTTCGCAGGTTATTGATACAAGCAATATCAAGCCGGCACAGCTCAAGGAGCGTATCATTTCCCGGTTTACGAACTTGGAGAATAACAGCCTTTCGGTGAATGTGACCTCCTTCGGGTTCAAATACGGCATTCCGATCGACGCCGATTTGATTTATGACGTGCGCTTTTTGCCTAATCCGCATTATGTGGATCATTTGCGCCCGAATACCGGGCAAAACCCGGAAGTGTACGATTACGTGATGAAATGGCCGGAGACGCAAGCCTTCCTGACCAAGCTGCTCGATATGCTCCAGTTTCTTCTCCCTCTTTACCACAAAGAAGGCAAGAGCCAGGTCGTTATCGGCATCGGGTGTACGGGCGGCAAACACCGCTCGGTTGCGATTGCAGAATATTTGGGTCGCATGCTCGGCAGCAGCGATACGGAACGGGTACGCGTCAGCCACCGCGATGCTGACCGTGATAAGCATTGACGGGGTGATTGGATGCAGAATAGGCATAAAATTATAAGGCGGCCGAAAATTGTTGTGGTAGGCGGCGGAACCGGCTTGTCGGTGATGCTGCGGGGGCTTAAGGAGAAGCCTCTCGATATTACGGCAATCGTGACGGTCGCCGATGACGGGGGAAGCTCGGGAGTACTGCGCAACGAACTGCAGATCCCGCCTCCGGGCGATATCCGCAACGTTATTATGGCGCTTGCGGATGCGGAGCCTTTATTGACGGAAGTGCTTCAATACCGTTTCTCCAGCGGCACCGGATTAGCCGGGCATAGCCTGGGTAATCTGATGTTGGCTGCGATGACGGATATTGCAGGCGATTTCGTTACGGGCGTACGGGAGCTTAGCAAGGTATTGGCCGTGCGAGGGAGAGTGCTTCCTGCCGCGGGCCGGGCTATCGTGCTGAAGGCCGAGATGGCCGACGGTACCGTTGTGGTCGGGGAATCCATGATTCCGAAAGCTGGTAAGAAGATTAAACGGGTATTCGTAGAGCCCGACAATGTAGAGCCTCTTCCGGAGGCTATTGAAGCGATTGAACAAGCCGATGCGATTCTGATTGGTCCAGGCAGCTTGTATACGAGTATTATTCCGAATCTGCTCGTACCTAAGCTAGCGAAGGCCATTGTGGAATCAACGGCTGTAAAGCTGTTTGTCTGCAACGTGATGACGCAGCCGGGCGAGACGGATGGATACTCGGTCAGCGATCATCTCAAGGCCGTGCAGGACCATATCGGGCATAAGCTTTTCGATTACGTGCTGGTCAACGATGGGGAGATTTCTCCGGAGGTGGCGGAAAAGTATGCGGAATTGGGCTCTACCCAGGTAGAGCTGGATATAGACGAAATAAACCGGTTGGGATACGAGATTATATCCGATCGTCTCGTGCTGTACCGGACGTTTTTGCGTCATGACGCAGAGCGGCTAAGTCATCATATTTATAAATTAGTGGAAAACTGGATGTTAAGAAAGAGGTGAACTAGCGATGTCATTTGCGGCCCAAACGAAGAAAGAGCTGACGATGGTTGAGGCGGATACCTGCTGTGAACGTGCCGAATTGTCCGCACTCATTCGAATGAATGGCTCGGTCAGCGTCTCCAGCCGCAAAGTCGTCCTCGACATCTCAACCGAAAACGCAGCAATTGCCCGCCGGATCTATTCCTTGGTGAAAAAGCATTTTGAAGTGCATACGGAGCTGCTCGTCCGTAAGAAAATGCGTCTCAAAAAAAATAATGTATATATCGTCAGAATTCCGACGAAGGTACAGGAAATACTAAGTGAGCTGCGAATTGTATCCGAAGGCTTTGTGTTTAACTTGGGTATTGATAAAGAAATCATCAAAAAGCCGTGCTGCAAACGATCTTATCTGCGCGGAGCGTTCCTGGCCGGCGGCTCGGTCAACAACCCGGAGGGCTCTTCCTACCATCTTGAAATTTCGTCGATGTACGAAGAGCACTGCGAGGCGCTGGTTGAGCTGGCCAACAAGTTTGGACTAAACGCAAGATGTATCGAGCGGAAGAAAGGCTTTGTGTTCTACATCAAAGAGGGCGAGAAAATTATCGAGCTGCTGAACATTATTGGCGCCCATCAGGCATTGTTCAAATTCGAGGACGTCCGCATTATGCGCGACATGCGGAACTCGGTTAACCGGATCGTGAATTGCGAAACGGCTAACCTGAACAAAACGATTGGCGCGGCTGTCAGACAAATCGATAATATCAAGCTGCTGCAAAAGGAAATCGGATTAAACAATCTTCCCGATAAGCTTAGAGAGGTTGCCGAAATCAGGCTCCAGCATCCGGATATGAACCTGAAGGAAGTTGGGGAAATGCTGAAGGGGACCGTAAGCAAGTCCGGCGTTAACCACCGGCTGCGGAAAATTGATGAACTTGCGGAAAAAATCCGAAACGGCTAAACTTTTAACCTAGTGCATCAGATGGTATAATGATATAATATGAACAAAAAGTCTTATGTAAGGTGTAACATTGCATTTTAAAGGTATTAGTCATGTCAGGCTGAGCACTGAAGCGAAATTGCCAGACTTATTATAGTATAGGGGGTATGGTTACCATGACAAGGCTACCGGTTGTCGTTCGTCTTAAAACAGGTTTGCACGCTAGACCTGCCGCATTATTCGTTCAAGAAGCGAACAAATTTTCCTCCGAAGTATTTGTTGAGAAAGACGACAAGAAAGTAAACGCAAAATCCATTATGGGTATCATGAGCCTTGCGATCAGCTCGGGCACAGAGATTCATATCAGCGCAGAGGGTTCGGATGCAGAACAGGCTGTAAACGCTTTAGTCGCGCTCGTCAGCAAAGAAGAGCTGGAGAACCAATAAGAACCGACAAAGAGGGGTGTCCCGAGTCATCATTTTGAATGACAATGGGATAGTCCTTTTTTCTTTGATTTTTAAGAAAACGACAAAGAAAGCGGCTGCTCATGGAAATCCATGTTCAGCCGCTTTTTGTATTTATGCGTTAGATACGCTCGATGACTTTATCGACCAGACCGTATTGACGAGCTTCTTCCGCGCTCATGAAGTAATCGCGGTCGGTATCCTTCTCGATGCGATCGAGAGGTTGTCCGGAACGCTCAGCCAGGATGCCGTTCAGCTTATCGCGCATTTTGATAATGCGGCGGGCGCGGATTTCGATATCGCTTGCTTGACCTTCAGCGCCGCCAAGCGGTTGATGAATCATCACTTCGCTGTTCGGGAGCGCATAACGCTTGCCAATGGCACCGGCCGTGAGCAGGAAAGCGCCCATCGATGCCGCCATGCCGACGCAAATTGTCGAAACATCGGGTTTAATGTATTGCATCGTATCATAGATAGCCATGCCTGCCGTAATGGATCCGCCAGGGCTGTTAATGTAGAGAGAAATATCTTTCTCAGGATCTTCTGCTGCAAGGAACAGCATCTGAGCAATAATGGAGTTGGCTACCACATCGTTGACGCCCGACCCGAGGAAGATGATGCGATCCTTCAGAAGGCGGGAGTAAATGTCGTAAGCGCGTTCTCCGCGATTGCTCTGTTCAATAACCATAGGAACGAAATTCATATCCAACCAAGTCCCCTCCTCAAAATAGCAAAGATGGTATTACTGATTCCCATTCTAGCGGATGATCAAACAAAAGTCAAAGATAGTCAAACTCAATTTTTGAGAAAAACAAAAAAACCGTCCTCATCGAGGACGGTTCCTGTTTATGTATAGCGTTAAGGTAAAGTTGAATGGCGCGCCCGCTAGGAATCGAACCTAGATCTCAGGCTCCGGAGGCCTACGTCATATCCATTGGACCACGGGCGCATATTTGCATAAGAAAGCAACAGCAAAACTTAGTATACGCGATTGTATTGTAGAAAGCAAGACAGATGAGAAAAATAAATTTGAGCAAATCGTGAATACAAACGCTTTCATCGGCGATTGCTTACTTGCCATGTGAATTGTTTTTAGCTAAAATAGAGGTGGGACTTAAAGTGAGTATGCGGGACGTTTAACGTCCATCCCCTGAAAGCCCATTACGCCTATTGACGGGTGGAGTGAAAAGTAGAGGATGCGTCACATTATTGAGCTGCAGCAGCAGCTTCTCCCAGATTTGCTTGACGTGATGAAGAAGCGATACTCGATATTGCGCCAAGTGATGTTGTCCGATCTGATCGGCCGGAGGACGCTCGCCAATTCCTTAGGGATGACGGAACGGGTGCTGAGGGCGGAAACAGATTTCCTGAAATCGCAGGGACTGCTGGAGATTCATACGGCGGGAATGCGGATCAGTGAAGCGGGCAAGCAATTGCTTGAGCAATTGGAGCCCTTCTACAAGACGTTATTCGGCTTGTCCGATCTGGAAGAGAAGATCAGGAGTCACTTCGGATTATCGCAGGTCATTGTTGTAGCAGGCGATTCCGAGGAGTCGGAGCAGTCGAAGCGGGAGCTTGGAAGAGCAGCCTGCCAGGTGCTTCGCAAAGTGATGGAGCCAAACGATGTCGTGGCCGTAACCGGCGGAACGACGATCGCTCAGGTAGCTAACCAATTAACTTCTACGACACCACTCAAGAACAACTGGTTTGTACCGGCGAGAGGCGGACTTGGCGAAAGTCTCGATTATCAAGCCAATACCATTGCATCCACAATGGCAAAGCGTACTGGCGCCAACTACCGGATGCTCCATGTGCCGGATCATCTTGGTGACGAAGCCTACGCATCCATGATGCAGGAACCGAATATCCGCGATATAGTCGAGGTTGTCCGGAGTGCCCGAATCGTCGTACACGGGATCGGGGACGCTATGGTGATGGCCCGGCGCAGAAAGCTGAATCCTGAACTGGTGAAGGCGATGGCCGCGGATGGCGCATTGGCTGAAGCTTTTGGTTTTTATTTCGACCGTAACGGCGAGGTTGTTCACAAAATGCAGACCGTAGGATTACGACTCGAGGATATTGTGAAGACTGAAGTTGTTATAGGAGTGGCTGGCGGCCATAGCAAAGGCGAAGCCATAGCAGCCATTATGAAATTTGGGCACAATGATGTACTTGTTACCGATGAAGCGGCGGCTCTCGAGATGTCCGCGATCATCGATGAACAGCAGCAATCGTTATCTTAACGATTTGCGGCAGGCTCTGCTGCAGAACGTTTTGAAATATATACCATAGTCATTTAAAAGCTTAGGAGGAATTTAAAATGGTTAAAATTGGTATTAACGGATTTGGTCGTATCGGTCGTAACGTGTTCCGCGCATCGCTGAACAACCCTAATGTTGAGGTAGTAGCGGTAAATGACCTGACTGACACTAAAACACTTGCACACCTGCTGAAATATGACACAACTCATGGCACTCTTGATGCTACGGTTGAAGCAAAAGAAGGCGCAATTCTCGTTAACGGCAAAGAAATCAAAGTATTTGCTGAACGTAACCCTGAGAACCTGGCATGGGGCTCCGTAGGCGCTGAAATCGTTGTTGAGTCCACTGGTATCTTCACAGCGAAAGAAAAAGCCGAGCTTCACCTTAAAGGCGGCGCTAAAAAAGTTATCATCTCCGCTCCAGCAACTAACGAAGACATCACAATCGTTATGGGCGTTAACGAAGACAAGTACGATGCTGCATCGCACACTGTAATCTCCAACGCTTCTTGCACAACGAACTGTCTTGCACCATTCGCAAAAGTATTGAACGACAAATTCGGTATCGTTAAAGGTATGATGACTACTATTCACTCGTACACAAACGACCAAGCCGTACTGGACGTTCCTCACAAAGACCTGCGTCGTGCTCGCGCAGCTGCTGAGAACATCATTCCTTCGTCGACAGGCGCTGCAAAAGCAGTATCCCTGGTTCTGCCTGAACTGAAAGGCAAACTGAACGGCATGGCTATGCGCGTTCCTACGCCTAACGTTTCCGTAACTGACCTGGTTGCTGAACTGAAAGTTAACGTTACGGTTGAAGAAGTTAACGCAGCTCTGAAAGAAGCTTCCGAAGGCGCTCTTAAAGGCATTCTGAACTACAACGAACTTCCACTGGTATCCAGCGACTATAACAGCGACCCAGCTTCCTCCACAATCGACGCTCTGTCGACTATGGTAGTAGAAGGCAACATGGTTAAAGTTATCTCCTGGTACGACAACGAGTGGGGCTACTCGAACCGTGTAGTTGACCTCGCTGCATTCGTGGCAAGCAAAGGTCTGTAAGATACACACGCTATTCCACAATTGCATGGAACGCTTTCGTCCCGGAGCTTGACGCTCCGGGATACGCTTAGTCTGCGGCTCCACTTAAGTGGATATTAGGCGAAGGCGTTCCTTCTTGCGAGAAGGAACGCCTTTTTTGCTGCTGTTATAGGCTTTATCTCATATATGCTTTCAACTTCATAATCAGGGAGGCAACACCATTGAATAAGAAAAGTGTTCGTGACGTAGAAGTAGCAGGCAAACGCGTATTTGTACGCGTCGATTTCAACGTACCACTCGAAGATGGCAAAATTACTGACGACAAGCGTATCCGCGAAACGCTTCCTACGATCAACTATCTGATCGAAAAAGGCGCTAAAGTAATCCTCGCGAGCCACCTTGGCCGTCCAAACGGTGAAGTGGTTGAAGAACTGCGTCACACAGCTTCTGCCGTACGTCTGTCCGAGCTTCTTGGCAAACCGGTTGTAAAAGCTAACGACTCCGTTGGTGAAGAAGTGAAAGCACAAGTTAACGCGCTGAATAATGGCGACGTACTCCTGCTTGAGAACGTTCGTTTCCATGCGGGCGAAGAAAAGAACGATCCGGAACTGGCTAAGCAATTCGCCGAGCTGGCTGATCTGTTCGTAAACGATGCGTTTGGCGCCGCTCACCGTGCTCACGCTTCGACAGAAGGCATTGCGCACTACCTGCCTGCGGTATCGGGTCTCTTGATGGAGCGCGAGCTTGATGTTCTCGGCAAAGCGCTGAACAACCCTGAGCGTCCTTTCACAGCAATCGTTGGCGGTTCGAAAGTAAAAGACAAAATCGACGTTATCAATAAAATGATCGAGATCGCTGATAACATCATCATCGGCGGCGGCTTGTCTTACACCTTCTTCAAAGCGCAAGGCCATGAAATCGGCCAATCGCTCGTTGACAACTCCAAGCTGGATCTGGCTCTTGAGTTCATCGAGAAAGCAAAATCGCTGGGCAAAAACTTCCTGATCCCTGTTGATATCGTTATTACTGACGAGTTCAGCAAAGACGCAAACACGAAAATCGTTGACGTTGACGGCATCCCTGCTGACTGGGAAGGCATCGACATCGGTCCTAAAACTCGCGAGATCTACGCTGACGTTATCAAAAACTCCAAGCTGGTTGTTTGGAACGGGCCAATGGGCGTATTCGAAATCGAACCATTCTCCCACGGTACTCGTGCGGTTGCTAACGCATGCGCGGAAACAGCTGGTTACACGGTAATCGGCGGCGGCGACTCCGCTGCGGCTGCAGAGAAATTCGGCGTGGCAGACAAAATGGATCACATCTCCACTGGCGGCGGCGCTTCCCTGGAATTCATGGAAGGCAAAGCACTTCCGGGCGTTGTAGCTCTTAACGATAAATAAGATAGAAATATATAATTTTAGAAACGAGGGAATATACGATGAGCAGAACACCTATCATTGCAGGTAACTGGAAAATGTTCAAAACCGTTTCCGAAGCTGTATCGTTCTTCTCCGAAGTAAAAGGCAAGGCTGAGATTGCTGGCGTAGAGAGCGTCATTTGCGCTCCTTACACTACTCTTCCGGCGCTTGTTGAAGCGGCAAAAGGCACGTCGATCGCAATCGGCGCGCAAAACCTGCACTTCGAAGACAACGGTGCGTTCACGGGCGAAATCAGCGGCGTTATGCTGAAGGATCTTGGCGTGAAGTACGTCATTATCGGTCACTCCGAGCGTCGTGCTTACTTCGCTGAAACCGACGAGATCGTTAACAAAAAAATGCATGCGGCATTCAAACACGGCATTACGCCAATCGTTTGCGTGGGCGAAAAGCTCGAAGAGCGCGAAGCTAACCAAACGAAGGATGTTTGCAAAGTGCAAACCGAAGCGGCATTCCAAGGCCTGTCGGCTGCGCAAGCAGCTGAAGTGGTTATCGCTTATGAGCCAATCTGGGCGATCGGCACAGGCAAATCTTCGACTTCCGAAGACGCGCAGGACGTTATCGGCTACATCCGCAGCGTAGTTGCTGATCTGTATGATGCGGCAACGGCTGATGCGGTTCGTATCCAATACGGCGGCAGCGTAAAACCTAACAACGTTGCGGAATACATGGGACAAGCGGACATCGACGGCGCTCTTGTTGGCGGCGCATCGCTTGAACCTGCTTCCTATATCGCACTCGTTGAGGGGGCCAAGTAAGATGGCTCCGAAACCAGTTGCACTGATTATTCTCGACGGCTTTGGCCTTCGCGACGACGTAACCGGCAATGCCGTTGCGCAAGCGAAAAAACCAAACTACGACCGCTACTGGTCGACTTATCCGCATACAACCCTTACGGCTTCCGGCGAAGCAGTAGGTTTGCCGGATGGCCAAATGGGCAACTCCGAGGTTGGTCACTTGAACATCGGCGCTGGCCGTATCGTATATCAGGATCTGACTCGCATCTCGAAGTCGATCCGCGACGGCGAATTTTTCGATAACGAGACGCTTCTTGGGGCGGTTCGCCACGCGAAAGCGAACGGCAAGAAGCTTCACCTGTACGGCCTGCTGTCCGACGGCGGCGTACACAGCCACATTGCTCACCTGTTTGCTCTGCTGGAACTGGCTAAGAAAGAGGAGCTGAACGAAGTATTCATTCATGCCTTCCTCGACGGCCGCGACGTTGCTCCGGACAGCGCGAAGGGTTACCTGGAACAGCTGCAAGCGAAGATTGAAGAAGTGGGCGTAGGCCAGATCGCTACCGTTCAAGGCCGTTACTACGCAATGGACCGCGACAAGCGTTGGGAGCGTACGGAGAAGTCGTACCGCGCCATGGTTTACGGCGAAGGTCCTAAATACACGGATCCTATCAAGGCTGTAGTTGAATCCTATGAAAAATCCGTTTATGATGAATTCGTTATGCCAACGGTTATCGTAGGCGAGAACGATGAGCCGGTAGGCCTGGTTGAATCGGAAGACTCCATCGTCTTCTTCAACTTCCGTCCCGACCGTGCGATTCAGCTTGGCCAAGTATTCACCAATGAAGATTTCCGCGGCTTCGACCGTGGCGAGAAATGCCCGAAAAACCTGCATTTTGTCTGCCTGACGCTGTTCAGCGAGACAATCGGCGGTTATGTGGCTTATTCCCCTAAGAACCTGGATAATACCCTTGGCGAAGTGCTTGTTCAAAACAACAAGAAACAACTCCGCATTGCCGAAACCGAGAAGTACCCGCATGTCACGTTCTTCTTCAGCGGCGGCCGCGATGTTGAGCTTCCGGGCGAGACTCGCGTACTGATCAATTCGCCGAAGGTTGCAACTTACGACCTGCAGCCGGAAATGAGCGCGTACGAGGTTGCGGCGGCAGCGGTGAGAGAGATCGAAGCCGATAAGCATGACGCGATCATTCTTAACTTTGCTAACCCTGACATGGTAGGTCACTCCGGCATGCTGGAGCCGACAATCAAAGCAGTTGAAGCAACGGACGAATGTCTGGGTCAAGTGGTGGAAGCTGTCCTTGCAAAAGGCGGCGTGGCGATCATTACGGCTGACCACGGCAACGCGGATATGGTATTCGACGAGAACGGGCGTCCGTTCACCGCGCATACGACGAACCCGGTTCCTTGTATCGTTACGGTAGCTGGCGGAGAGCTTCGCGAAGGCGGCATTCTGGCTGACCTGGCTCCAACGGTTCTTGATTTGCTCCAGCTGGCTAAACCAGCCGAAATGACAGGTACAACATTGATTCAGAAGTAAGTTTCAAGGTAGAATCAATACAGCTTGTTTTCCATGCTTCAACCCTATAAATAATTTAACTGAAGGAGTGTTACTCAAATGTCTATCATCGTTGACGTTTACGCACGTGAAGTGCTGGATTCCCGCGGGAATCCAACTGTAGAAGTAGAAGTATCCCTGGAATCCGGCGGCAAAGGCCGCGCAATCGTACCATCCGGCGCATCCACTGGCGCTTACGAAGCTGTTGAGCTTCGCGACGGCGACAAAGGCCGTTACCTGGGCAAAGGCGTTGAAAAAGCGGTTGAGAACGTAAACGCGATTATCGCACCTGAAATCATCGGTCTGGACGCTCTTGATCAAGTAGCTATCGACCGCAAAATGATCGAGCTTGACGGTACTCCTAACAAAGCTAAGCTTGGCGCTAACGCAATCCTGGCTGTATCGATGGCTGTTGCACGCGCTGCGGCTGACGCGCTGAACGTGTCCCTGTACACTTACCTCGGCGGCTTCAACGCAAAAACGCTGCCAGTTCCAATGATGAACATCATCAACGGCGGCGAGCATGCGGACAACAACGTTGACGTTCAAGAGTTCATGGTTCTGCCGGTTGGCGCTCCAACCTTCAAAGAAGCTCTTCGCATCGGCGCTGAAATCTTCCACAACCTGAAATCGGTTCTGAAAGACAAAGGCCTGAACACTGCTGTAGGCGACGAAGGCGGCTTTGCTCCTAACCTTGGTTCCAATGAAGAAGCGATCACAACAATCATCTCCGCTATCGAGCGTGCTGGTTACAAACCGGGCGTTGACGTATTCCTCGGCATGGACGTAGCTTCCACTGAGTTCTACAAAGACGGCAAATACCACCTCGAAGGCGAAGGCAAATCCTTCACTTCCGCGGAATTCGTTGACCTGCTTGCTTCGTGGGTTGAGAAGTACCCAATCATCACAATCGAAGACGGCTGCTCCGAAGACGACTGGGAAGGTTGGAAATTGCTCACTGACAAACTCGGCGGCAAAGTACAGCTCGTTGGTGACGACCTGTTCGTTACAAACACGGAGCGTCTGTCCGATGGTATCGAAAAAGGCGTGGGTAACTCCATCCTCGTTAAAGTTAACCAAATCGGTTCGCTTACTGAAACATTCGACGCGATCGAAATGGCGAAACGCGCTGGTTACACAGCGGTTATCTCCCACCGTTCCGGCGAAAGCGAAGACAGCACAATCGCTGACATCGCGGTTGCTACAAACGCTGGCCAGATCAAAACAGGCGCTCCGTCCCGTACGGACCGCGTAGCGAAATACAACCAATTGCTCCGCATTGAAGACCAACTCGGTTCGGTTGCTCAATATGCAGGCAAATCGGCATTCTACAACCTGAAAAACTTCAAATAAGTTTTTTGGCAATAGGTAAAAAGGCATCCCGGTGAGGGGATGCCTTTTTTGCTGTTTAATGGAATTCACGCCGAAATTTGAAACTATTGAATTACTTGTCCTCCTATGATAAAATCAATTTATGTGTTTAACGGAGCTCCTATGCTGGAGGTGGATCAAATGGAAATCTTTTGGAAGATTTTGCTCGTTATTTTTGCAATCGGCTTGATCTCAGTTGTATTGCTGCAAAAAGGGAAAAGCGCTGGATTGTCCGGGGCGATTACTGGCGGTGCTGAGCACTTGTTCGGTAAGCAGAAGGCGCGCGGTTTGGACTTGTTCCTTCAGCGTTTGACAGTAGGGCTGGCGAGCGGGTTCTTTATCCTGGCGCTGGTTGTAGCATACGTAGTTAAAGTGTAAATCATTACGATTCGTACTCAGAAACGGAGGGAGACCTCCGTTTTTTTGTTTTTTCCGGTCTTTTACGGATGCTAAGGAATGATTTCGTGTATACTAAACGGTATATGATAATCTATCAACCGGTAGCTGGATGGCGGTAGGGAAAGCCTCCGGTGTATGAGGTGACAAGGAAAACTATGATGCAAGAGCAGGAACTGCTTGATTTTATGCGGGAAACGGCCTACAAGCCGATGACTTATCAGGAGCTGGAACAACATTTCGGCATTAACGATGCGGCGGAGTTTAAAGAATTCCTGAAGCTGCTTAATCAGCTCGAGGAAGAGGGCAAAGTCATTCGGACGCGCAATGAACGCTATGGCGTTCCGGAGCGTATGAACCTGCTAAGAGGGAAAATCCAGGCGCACGCGAAGGGCTTCGCGTTTTTGCTGCCTGACGAGAAGGATCATCCTGATGTTTACATACATGCAAACGATCAGAAGAGCGCGATGAACGGCGATATCGCGCTGGTGCGCATTACTTCGCAAAGCGAAGGCGGAGGCCGGATGGAAGGCGAGGTCGTCCGCATTGTGCAGCGTGCCGTTACGCAGGTAGTGGGCACGTTCGAAAGCCATGAGGCATTTGGCTTTGTAGTTCCGGATGATAAACGGATTAACCGGGATATTTTTATTCCGAAGGGTGAATTTCAAGGGGCGGTAACCGGTCAGAAGGTGGTCGTAAAGATTACTTCCTATCCGGAAGGACGGTCTGCGGCGCAAGGCGAAATTATCGAAATTCTCGGACATAAGAACGATCCGGGCATCGACATCTTGTCCATTATCCGCAAGCATCAGCTGCCCGAAGGCTTCTCGGATGAAGTGATGGCTGAAGCCGAGGCGGCTCCGGACTCCATTACCGAGGAAGAGATTGTTGAACAAGGCCGCCGCGATCTTCGCGGAGAAGTGATTGTGACGATTGACGGCGAAGACGCGAAGGACCTTGATGACGCGGTTCATGTGAAGCGGCTGGAGAACGGCAACTATCTGCTTGGCGTTCATATCGCCGATGTCGGCTACTACGTGAAGGAGCGTTCGGAGCTTGACCAGGAAGCTTTCCGCCGGGGATGCAGCGTTTACCTGGTAGACCGGGTTATTCCGATGCTGCCGCACCGTTTGTCGAACGGGATTTGCTCGCTGAATCCTCAGGTAGACCGGCTGACGCTTTCCTGCGAGATGGAGTTTGACCCCAAGCTGAAGCGCGTTCGGCACGATATTTTCACGAGCGTTATTAAGACGAAAGAGCGCATGACTTATACGAATGTGCGCAAGATCTTGACGGCGACCGAAGAAGAGCCGGAGACGGAGCTGAAGGAACGTTATGCCGATCTGCTGGGCATGTTCACGCTGATGGAAGAGCTTGCGATGAAGCTTAGGAAGAAACGGATGAAGCGCGGCGCCATCGACTTTGATTTCCAGGAATCGAAAGTGATCGTCGACGAGGAAGGCAAGGCGGTTGATATTATCAAACGCGAGCGTTCTATTGCGGAAATGATTATCGAGGAGTTCATGCTTGCGGCGAACGAAACGGTAGCCGAGCATTTCCACTGGCTCCGCGTGCCGTTCCTGTACCGGATTCACGAGGATCCCGATCAGGAGAAGCTGCTTCACTTCATGCAATTCGCTTCGAACTTCGGTTACGTGGTAAAGGGCAAGGGCAATTCGGTTCACCCGCGCGCCTTGCAGACGCTTCTTGAAGAGATCCACGGCACAAAGGAAGAGACGGTTATTTCGACCGTGATGCTTCGCTCCATGAAGCAGGCGAAATACGATGCGGAAAGCCTCGGCCACTTTGGGCTTGCGGCGGAGTTCTACTCCCACTTCACATCGCCGATCCGGCGTTATCCGGATCTAGTGATTCACCGGGTTATCCGCGAGGTTCTCGAGAACGGCGGGGCATTGCCGGAAAAACGCAACGAGGCGCTGGCGGCCCGCATGCCGGACATCGCGCAGCATTCCTCCGAACGCGAACGCGTGGCGGTCGATGCGGAACGGGATACGGATAAGCTCAAAAAATGCGAATTCATGCTGGACAAAGTCGGCGAGGAATTCGACGGCATTATCAGCAGCGTGACAAGCTTCGGCATGTTTGTCGAATTGGATAATACGGTGGAAGGCCTTATCCGGTTGAGCGGTTTGACGGATGATTATTATCACTTCCACGAGCTTCATATGGTGCTGATCGGCGAGCGTACCTCTAAGGTATACCGCATCGGCGATGAAGTGAAAATCCGCGTGGCGCAGGTGAACATGGACGATTACACCATCGATTTCGAGATGGTGGACATGAAGCCGCGCAGCGATTTCCGTGGCGTAGCGGATGCAGGATTTGGCGCGCGCAACGGAGGCGGCCGCAAGCGCGGAGGTTTCAGCCGCGGCGGGGACACGGGCGCGGTAGTTGGGCGCGGCGGCGGAAAAGGCGGCCGCGGGAAGGAAGGCGGCCGCGGCGGCGAAGCGCGCGGCGATCGTGGTAATCGCGGCCCTGGCAAGGGCGGCCGCGGAGATGTTCAGCGCGCCGAGCATGGCGGCGCGCAAGGAAACGCGAAGCGGAAGCGCGGAGGCGCTGACCGCGGAGCGGCCGGGGGCGCGAGCCGCCCGGCCGAAGGCGCGGCGGAGCGCTCGCCTTGGCAAGAGCAGGCGAAGCCGCTCGAGCAAGGGCGTCAAGTGCGCGGGGCAAGGCCGCGCACGGATATGTGGGGGCTGCCGATTAGCGGCAGCCGCGGCAGAG
>NZ_BILY01000052.1 GCF_004000805.1 Paenibacillus glycanilyticus NBRC 16618 | reverse complement strand
TTGTTTGTGTCGGGCACAAAACGTATTATGCCATAGCTTGTACGGATTATGCAAGACTTTTTTTGAGAGGATTTTCTAGAGCTTCTTAGCCTTGAAATGAACAACGGCGCTGTATAGCATTTTACCCGTATTGGCGTTAAATGCAGCATGATGCTGAACATGATGAACCTGCAGAAGAAGTGCTTTATTGTTCTCGATCTGCTGCTCGATCTTCAGCTCCAGCGTGCGCAGATCGCTAGCTTCAAAAAATTCTACTTTATCGTCAATCAGATCCAACCGGAATTCCATCGTCTATTACTCCCGTCTCTGTCTTTATTTGAATTCTATTATAACTTCTTCGAAGAGCGATTCAAAGAGAGATGAGGCTAAAGTCGCAGTGTTGGGAATTGAGCCATTTTTTGTTTACAAATAGGTATATATATCCTAAACTAGTCCTTGTGTCGAAAATAGCGTAATTAAACTGAAAAAGGCAAACTTGCCGAAAGGCAAGGACGCAAAGTTATGGGCCTAATGCTGCATAGAAGCGATGGCTGCCAGACCGCCGGACGCAGGACATAGTGCCTTAAACAGCTATCCGCCCGTCCATGGCCGGATAGCTTATTTTCTTTTTTCAGTGACAGCGAGGAGAGACGACGAGGATGAAGGAATGGGTTAAGAAGGCATTGCAATGGCTAGGTGCAAGAAAACAGCTTGTGGAGGGCAGAAGAAAGATCGGTGTGCGGCTGCTTCTGCTGACCAGTATCATCACTTTGTTTAACGTAGGGGCAGGCGCGTTTATCTACACGCAAAATCTGTCGGTATCCCATGCCGTCAAAAATGCGAATACATTGACTAGCGCTCAGCGCGAATACGAAGGGATCTCTAATTCGCTGCTTCAAACGCTTCTGATGATGATCAACTCGATCGAGAACAACAATAACAGCCAGAATGCGGAGGTTGTCGATCCGAAGGAACGTTTGGCCGATATGCCGGGACAAATCGAGCATTTGAAGACAACATTCGAGAAGCTGGACAAGATGTTCCCTGCGGCAGAGGAGCAGCAGACCTACATTGGTCAGGCGAACATCTACGAGATTGCCTACAATGACTTGAAGAGCTCGAATGTTACCCAGTTTGAAAATGTAACGGCCGAGATGAAATCGGCGCTAGTGCTTAGGCTCGTCAATATTTATCTGAATGAGCTGGAGTTCGCCAATCAGAACGTCAACGCCCGGATTACCGTAGATGCGGCGCATACGGATGAGGTTCTCTCGAAAAGCGTGGATACGGCGAATATGATCATCCTGATTAACGTACTTATTCTGGCCGTCATTCCGTTCCTGTTCACGATTGGTTTGATCAGAAGCATCCGATCTGGTCTTCAAGGCATTATGGGACGTATTCAAGCCTATCAGCATAATGATTTTACATATAACCTAACGCTTGACCGCAAAGACGAGTTTGGCGATATCGACCGTTCGCTAGCATCCATGGGCGATAATTTGAAAGCAACCATCAAAGCCACGTTAGGCGTAAGCCAGACCGTTCTCCAGATGTCGAACCAGATGGGCGATATGATCGCCCGCAACCGTACGGCATCCGAGCAGGTGAAAGGGCAGATCGATCTGGGAACAACCGTTTTGCTTTCCCAATATGACGATGCGACTTCGATCTCGGCGGTAACGGAGCAGATCTCTGCAAGCTCGCAGGAAATTGCGGCGTCGAGCGATTATATCAACAAAGACATGCAGCAGATGCGAGACGATTCCCATACCGGCTCGGTGGATATGGAAGGCGTTGTCCAGATGGTTAACCAGACGGTTGAGCAATTCAACCAGGTAACGGAAGCTTTTAACCGCATTACCGAACGCTACAGCAACGTATCGAAGTTTCTGGAAAGTATCCAGGATGTCAACACGCAGACGAATCTGCTGTCGCTGAATGCATCGATTGAGTCCGCGCGGGCAGGGGAGCATGGACGGGGCTTCGCAGTTGTAGCCGAGGAGATCCGCAAGCTGTCGGGTCAGACCGATCAGATCTCCAAAAACATATCGAAAGAAATGTACCTGATCCAAGAGGATGTAGCGGCAAGCAGCAAGAGCATGGGCGCCTTCGCCGAGGTGATCTTCTCCACTAAGCAGGCCTCCACGGCGGCAAGCGACGTGTTCAAAGGACTGGAGAAGCAGAGCCATACGTTGTCCGAGCAAGTCAGCGAGATTTCGACGGCCATCAATGAAATTACAACCGGCATCACGCATATCGTGACCGCGGTGGACAAGCTTTTGCATACCTCCTCCGAGGTAAATGGCAAGATGGAGCAGATGGGGCATTTGTCCGTCGAGCAGAACAGCATTTCGGACAATCTGCAAGGGATGGCGCAAAATCTGCAGCAATCCTCGTATGAGCTCAAAGAAAAAGCGGCAATCTTTAAAGTTTAATTCCAATCTTATAGGCAAAGACAAAGGCTGTTCTCCTTCCGGGGAGGACAGCCTTTGTCGTTTTTCAAGGTCTTGTATCGGCTTGCGCATTCTGGAACCGGTGAATGCCATAGTCACGGAGGGAGGATTGTTGAATAGCTTCTCTAAGCGGATGAAGATTCGGGGTGAAGCGGAGCTCGATGCCAAGCTCTACCAAGAGACCAAGCAGATCGGGAAGCGGCTTTACCGCAAGGGGGACTAAGGTTTCCTTGGATATGTAGTAACCGGCGTATTCGTCAAATAGCTCGAAGGATTCCGGAGACAGCTCGTATCGGTACAAGGTTGTCTGCCTTATCCGTTCATGCCAGCCGGTCTCAACGGTAATAACAATGTTTGCGGCTGTCGTGCCGAAAAATCTTTGTTCCTCTTCGGGGGTTAATCCTTCCGATCTCGTGTAGACGATCCGGGGACAATCCCTCGGGAAGAAAAACGTGAATTGATGCTCCTCGTCAATCGCCCAGACAACGGGCGGCATATCGGTCCGGTTGGCTTTTACCCTGGGAACAAAGACGTCAATAACGCTTTCCTCGCTGAAATGAAACAGCCTCATCCTCGTAACCTCCAATCAAAGCGGTTGTTAGTGCTTATCTATTCTAGGACAGTCTCCTTAGGCTAACAACTATTTTTCGTAAAAAAATGGATATTTTCGTTTTAACCTCTTTACATCACTAATGATCTAGTGTACTATTCAACTATAACACTAATACAAAAGGGAGAGGCGCTATGACAACGGCAAAAATTACGAATCCGTCTATCGTGCTTCAATTGGACGGTTTAACGAAGAAGATCGGCAGCAAAGCGATTGTAGACGGATTATCCTTTGATATCGCAAAGGGAGAGGTTGTTGGATTGCTTGGTCCAAACGGGGCAGGCAAAACAACAACGATGCGGATGATTGTGGGCTTAATCGGAATGTCGGAAGGGGATGTGCGGATTTGCGGGCAAAGCGTCCGGACGAACTTCGAGAAGGCGATTAGGCATGTCGGAGGAATTATCGAGAACCCCGAGTTCTACCCGTATATGACGGGCTACGACAACTTGAAGCAATACCAGAGGATGACGGAGGGGGTAACCAACGACCGGATTGAGGAAGTTACGAAGCTGGTCGGCATGCAGGAGGCGCTCGGCAAAAAGGTAAAAGCCTATTCGCTTGGCATGCGCCAGCGACTTGGCATCGCGCAAGCGCTGCTCCATGAGCCTAAGCTGCTCATTCTCGATGAGCCGACAAACGGTCTCGATCCCGCGGGAATCAAGGAGATGCGCGAATATTTGAAGCGGATAGCGGAGTCCGAAGGCATTGCGATTCTGGTCTCCAGCCATTTGCTCAGCGAGATTGAGCTCATGTGCAGCCGCGTTATCGTCATTCAGGAGGGCAGGTTCGTAACGGCCCGTTCCATCGGAGAGACGGAATCGCCGAAGCAGAAGGTGCTCACCATCTCCATGCAGGTAGGAAATGCGGGGCAAGCGCAAGAAGTGATCGGCCAGATCGAAGGGGTTGAGGTAACGCAAGCCGACTCCTTCACGAACCGGATTACCATCAAGCTGCTGCATGACCAAATTCCGGGTATTGTCGCGAAGCTTGCGGCCCAAGGCGTTGCGATCTACCGGATTGAGGAAGTACGCGCAACCTTGGAAGAAGAGTTTATGAAGCTGACGGGGGGTAACCGCATTGCGTAATTTTTCGGGATTGTTAATTAACGAGTGGCTTAAGCTCAGCAAAAAGAAGTCGTTCTTCGTTGCTTACGCCATTCTCGCTGTCGTTTTCGCGATTTTAGCGTTTGCTTTCTATAAATTGTCTCCTGACGGCCTGAATTCAACGGTTGATTTCGCGACCGGCACGATTATGCTGCAAGCCGCAGGCCAGCTTGTTCCGGTTCTTGCCGTTCTTGCCGCGGCAGGCAGCGTAACGCAGGAATACCGCTACGGCACCATTAAGTTTCTCCTGATCCGGGCGCAAAGCCGTCACAAAATTTTAGCATCCAAATATATCGTCTCCGTGCTTTACGCGCTGACGTTAGTCGTAACCGCAGCCGTGTTTGCCGTTGTTGCCGGTTATATCGTATACGGCGGCGGAGCGGGAGAATCGACATGGACGGATTTTCTTAGCAATATAGCGAGCCTGGCCGTTTACTCCATCGTGTTCGTCACGCTGACCTTTATGATTGGCATTCTGACAAAATCAAACGGTGCGGCAATCGGCATCGGTATTTTCTCCATGATGGTCGGCAGTCTTCTGGTTATGCTGCTGTCCCGTTATTCGATTACGAAGTATTTGCTGTTCGCCAATACGGACCTGTCGGTCTACCGCAGCGACGCAGTGCCGGTTGAGGGGATGACGCTAGCCTTTTCCATTGTTATACTGCTTGTATATATGGCGCTGTTCCTATCCGTCAGCTTCGCCGTTTTCAAGAAGCGCGACATCGCTTAAGCGAGGCGTTTGGGGCCGACAGATGGAAAGGAGAATCTTGACCCGTGACAATTGTATTTGACAACAATATGCCGATTTATATTCAGATTATGAACTATGTGAAGAAGCAGATTATTACCGGCAGATTAAATCCCGGGGATAAAATCGAATCGGTGCGGGATATGGCCCTTGAGCTGCAGATTAACCCCAATACGATTCAACGTACGTTCCAGGAGCTGGAGCGGGAAGGTATTGTAGAGACAAGACGAGGACTTGGCCGATTTGTGACGAGTAGGGAGTCGACGATTATGCAAATCAAGAAAGAGATGGCGGGCGAGCTGCTCGAACGCTTTGTGCAGGGAATGAGGGAGCTTGGCTTCGAGAAGGACGACATCGTGGCCATCGTGAAGGATGCCGTAAAAGACGGCAAAGCGGAGAGTCGTACCGACAGGAGTGAATAAGAGACGTGGAATCGATCTTGGAGCTATCGGGAGTAACGAAAACGTATGGGGCCAAGCGTGCGCTGGACAATGTTTCTTTCAAAATCCAGCCCGGCAGGATCATTGGATTGCTCGGCAGCAACGGCAGCGGCAAAAGCACCTTGATGAAAATCGCCGCGGGCCTCATGCCGCCATCCTCCGGTCAATTGCTCGTCTGCGGGGAACCAAGCGGTCAACGGACCAAAGCTTTGACATCTTTTATGCCGGATAAACCTCTGACGGAGTCCTGGATGCGGGTGAAGGACGCGATAAGCTTTTATAAAGATTTCTATCCGGATTTTGACGCCGCAAAGGCCGATGAGATGCTGCAGTTCATGAAATTGCAGCCTGCGGACAGGATCAGCACGCTGTCCAAGGGGATGAACGAACGGCTGCAGCTGACCTTGGCTTTGTCCCGCAACGCCAAGCTGTATTTGCTGGATGAGCCGATTGGCGGCGTAGATCCGGTTGCCCGCGAGAAAATATTGGATGCGATCGTTAAATATTATAACGAAGACAGCTGCTTGATCATATCCACCCATCTGGTACGGGACATTGAACGGATATTCGACGAGGTCATCTTGATCAAGAACGGAAGCATTGTCCTTCAGGAGGAAGTGGAGACGATCCGGTTCTCGCAAGGCAAAAGCGTGGATGAGCTGTTTAAAGAGGTGTTCGCGGAATGATGAATTTGCTTAAGCTGGTTAAATACGATTGGAAACGGAACGCGGGCTTTTTGCTTATCGTTGGAGCCTTGTTCGTATTAACCGGAGGCGCGGTTACCGTGTACGGCGAGGTTAAGAACCTGGATACGGACTTGATTTACGTGCTGACCTTTCTTGTCTATCTCGCCATAACGATTTCGCTTTGCGTAACGGTATGCAGGACTTACGAGCGCAACCTTAGGTATTTTAACCGCCGGCTTCTCCCGTTGCCTGCCTTATATACGGTGCTGTCTCCGCTCTTGCTCGGAATCGCGGGCCTGGTTGTTATTGGGGTTGTAGGCGTAATCCATCTGACCGTGCTTAGCAGTGTCGTGGATTCGGTGCATTTGCGGGTATTCGATATTTTGGCGGACAGAGGCTTCTGGGCGATGCTGATCTCCTGTATCTTGTTTGTGCTCATTGTTTTCTCAAGCATTACGGTGGCGAAGGTGTTCAGAGGGAAAAAGGGATCCTGGATAGGCGCTGCGCTCTTTGTTGGGCTGCAGCTCGCCATTCAATGGGTGGAAATGAAGCTGTTCCCCAGCATGAATGTCTCTACGGATCAGTTCTTTAAATCCGTTAACGTGAAAATAACCGATTCCCCTGATCAGGTCGTTCATGTGCAGGCCAGTGTCCCGAATTTTTGGGGACCGCTGCTCTTTGAAGCTGCCGTCATCGTTCTGCTTGTCTATATGATGACCTACCTGATTAACCGGAAGATTCAGGCTAGAGGATAGGATTTGAAATAGAGCTTTCCAAGGTGCTAAACGCCCAGGGAAGCTCTTTTTTTGTCAGAAATTGATGCTTTCGCCCTATACTTTCAGTTGACGGTCCCTTGCCCAAAGTGTTTCAATTACATGTGATGAGGTTGAACGGATGATGAAGAAGGGAGAGACTTGCAGCTTTGAAAAACATCATGAAGCAGTTTATGAAGGCCTCGCGGATACGCGTCCTTCCGGTTATGCTTATTCCCGTTGCGCTTGGCGCATTGGGTGCTTTTGTGTGGGACGGCAACTTTAATATTTGGCTGCTTCTGCTCACGCTTGTTGGCTCGGGCGCGGCGCATTTGTTCTCGAATATGATCAATGATTTGTGGGACTACTACAACGGAACGGATGAAGCTGCCAAGCAGGCCGAAGGGGTTATCTCGACAAATTCCGGTTATTTGACGAACGGAACGTGGTCGATTCGAGTGTTTGCAGCCGTAACCTGGTCGCTATTCGCAATTGCCGCGGTCAGCGGCATTATTTTGTCGGTGATCAGCGGATGGCCGGTTATCGTATTCGGCGGACTTGGAGGATTGATCGCTTACTTCTATGTAGCGCCGCCCATTCGTTTCGGCTATCGCGGCAAAGGCTATAGCGAAATCGCAATCCTGCTGTCGTTCGGTATTTTGCCCGTTGCCGGCGCGTACTATGTGCAGTCCTCGCAGCTCGATTACCGCGCGTTATTGCTGTCGCTTCCGATTGGGCTGCTTACCACCCTTATTTTATTTAATCACCATTTCCTGCACTGGCAGGCGGACAAGCAGGCCGGCAAAAAAACGCTGGTTGTCGTATGGGGAGAACAAAGAGCGCTGCTCTTCTCCAGATGGCTGCTCGCGCTTGCTTACGTCTCGCTGGTTATTTGCGTGCTTGCGGGCGCGCTCCCTTGGTACGCGCTGCTAGGATTAGTAACGGCCGTACCGCTGTATGCCGTATACGGCAAGCTGAAGGAGCATAATCCTTCCCACGCTTACTTGCCGCTGATGGGCAATTCGGTTAAGGCGACTAACCGTTGCGGCGTTATTTTGATTGCTGCATTAATCATTCAAGGCCTCTTGTAAGAAAAGACGGTCATCATTTCATAAGGAAAGCCGAGGGAATAGAAGATGAGCAAACAATGGGTGCTTGGGGATTTCGATACAATCCTTGACGAAGGCAAAGTATGGACGATTGGCGGCTTCCCGCTGCCGGACGGCACGTTCTGGCAATACCGCGAGCCGGATGCGGTTGTTATCGTACGCAATGGTATTCTGTACGTACGCGCTCCGCTTAGCCGCAAGCATGACAAGATTCAGATTCTCGATAATGCCAAGCATATGTATTATTCGGCGAAGCCGGTGGAAGTGCCGGAGAAGGGCGAGATCAGCTTCGAGCTTCAGATCCGTGCCCGTTCGCAGAACACGGCGCCCGGCGATCTGTACGACGGTTATGCTTCGTTAAACCTGCTTGACTTCACTACGGGCGGCGCGCTGGACTTCTTTGCAGGCAACGACAAATACGCAAGCGTATATGCGGTTCTGCCATTCCCTGGTGTTTCCGTACCGGAGACGGACAAGACAAGATATTTTTGCGTATTCAAGGAATCAACCGAATTTCAGGCTCGCGAGTTCAATACGTACAAAATTACGTACAACCGCGAAAATGACGAGATTGTTTTTTACGTAAACGGTACGGAAGTACGCAGAGAGCGTAACGTGCCGGTGAAATTCAACCAGTTCACGGTAGCGCTTGGCATTATGACGGAAAAGGATCTGTCGCCGGAAGGCAGCGTATCCGTTCATGGCCAGACCGTTATCGGAGAGTATTCGCCAATTACGATTACGGTGACCGAATAAGAGCTCAGACGAGGCCGTTCCTTTTGGGAGCGGCTTTTTTGCGTTGTTCGCTGGCCAATCTTGACACTTGTATTAGAGAGCGGATTAGACAAAATAAATGGTGAAGTGCTTGACATAGCCTTCGGAGCAATGTAATGTTACTAACATAAAGAAAGTTACTTAAAAACAACCTAGGAGGCAGACAAAAATGTCAAATACTTCTACTATTTCGAAATCCCTTATCGAGGCGATCAAAGCAAGACGCACTTATTATGCTATCAGCAATCAATCGCCAATTTCGGATGACCAAATCATCAGCCTTGTGCAAGATGCGGTAAAATACTCGCCGTCCGCATTCAACTCCCAAAGCGCACGCACAGTTGTATTGCTTGGCGAAAACCACGCTAAACTGTGGAACATCGTAAAAGAAACGCTCCGCAAAATTGTACCTGCCGATCAATTCGCTTCTACGGAACAACGTGTTGACAGCTTCAAGGCAGGCTATGGCTCGGTGCTGTTCTTCGAAGACACAACTGTCGTTGAAGGCCTTCAACAACAGTTCCCAAGCTATGCCGACAACTTCCCTAAATGGTCGCAGCACTCTTCCGCAATCGTTCAATACGTTGTATGGACTTTGCTTGAGGAGCAAGGCCTTGGCGCTTCCCTCCAGCATTACAACCCGCTGATCGACGAAGAAGTGAAGCAAACTTGGGACATTCCTGCCAGCTGGCAGCTGATTGCTCAAATGCCGTTTGGTACTCCAACTGCAGCTCCGGGCGAGAAGCAATTCCAGCCAATCGACGAGCGCGTTAAAGTTTTCAAATAATATCGCTATAGGAAAGAGCAGCTCCGATGCGTTGGAGCTGCTTTTTCTATGCATGGGAACCGCAGTACTAGCCGTTATAAGTAAAAACATGTACAATAAAAACCGATACATCATTTATACCCTTTTTATTCGACTGGAGGACCCCATGAGTATCGACTCTCGTACGTTGAAGCAGCTGCTCCAGCTGCAGCTTTCACCAACTCTGGATTTTCAAACGGCGGCTAATCCGCTTGACGTGAATAGCGGCGACGGCAGCGCGTCCATGTTTGACTTTTTGCTGTCTCAATATATGAACGGCGATTTCGCCGATACGGCTAGTATTGAGCCAAGTATGCTGACTTCGGATTCGCTTGCCAAGCTGGCTAGCGTGCCTAGTTTGTACAGTGCCGCATTAAGCGGAGCGACTGACCAGTCAAGCAGCTCCTCTCCAACCGACTATGATGCTCTGATTACAGAGGCTGCGGCCAAATACGGCATTGATCCCGAGCTGATCAGAGGGGTTATTCGTACGGAGTCCGGATTCAATTCCGGCGCGGTATCCTCCGTTGGGGCAAAAGGACTTATGCAGCTGATGGATTCGACTGCCCGCGGTCTTGGGGTAACGGATTCCCTCGATCCGCAGCAGAACATTGATGGCGGTTCGAAATATTTATCCTATCTGCTTGGCAAATACAACGGTAATGAACAAGTAGCCCTAGCCGCTTATAATGCGGGTCCCGGCCGGATCGACCGGCTTGGCATCTCGACGGACAGCGAACTGCTCGCTAATCTGGACAAGCTTCCTGAGGAAACGCAGCGGTACATTGGCAAGGTGCTTGGAGCCCGACATTAGTCCGCTTGATAGTATTTTTAATTTTGGTTTGGAGATACAACTTGCCTCTAAACGCGGCCGTTCCTCAGGAACGGTCCCGGTAGAGGTTTTCTCTTTTTAGGAAAGGTGTTGTGAATATATGCTGTATTTCGATCATTGCGCATCCACCCCGCCTTATGCGGAGGTCGCGGATACGTTCGCGGAAGTGATGAAAGCCCATTACGCCAATCCTTCCTCCATTCACCGTGCGGGAGTTGAAGCCGACAAGCTGATTACCCGTTCCCGTTCCGTGCTTGCGGAGCAGTTCGGCGTAAAGCCGGAGGAGTGGCTGTTCACTTCGGGCGGAACGGAAAGCAATAACCTCGCGGTAAAAGGCGCGGCCAGACAATTCCGCAGCCGGGGCAATCATCTCATTACGACCCAGATTGAGCATTCTTCCGTCAATGATGCCTTCCGCCAGCTTGAACAAGAAGGCTTCCGGGTAACCTATTTGCCTGTCAGCTCGACGGGGCATGTGGATCTCAAACAACTAAAGGCGTCTATAACGGATGAGACGATATTGATCAGCATCATGCATGTCAATAATGAAGTAGGATCCATACAGCCGATTGAGAAGATCGGCCGGCTGCTGTCCGAATATCCGCGTATCCTGTTCCATGTGGATGCGGTGCAGAGCATCGGCAAACTCCCCGTTAAACTTAAGGAGTGGAGAATCGATCTGCTTAGCGGTTCGGCGCATAAGCTTCGCGGCCCTAAAGGCGTTGGTTATCTTTATGTGCGGGAAGGGCTGCAATTGCAGCCGCTGCAATCCGGAGGCTCGCAGGAACGCGGCATGCGGGCTGGCACGCAAAATGTGCCGGGCATTGTCGCTTCCGCTAAGGCGCTGCGGATGAGCATGCAGGCCGAAGAGAAGAACCGCAGCCGGATGTATGCGCTGCGCGAGCGGCTGCTCCGGCAGGTTGCGGATATTCCGCAGCTTGTGCTGAACGGCAGCGAGGACGCGGCGGTTATGGCGCCGCATATCGTGCATTTTTCCTATCCGGGCATGAAGCCGGAAGTTATCGTCCACATGATGGAGGAGCAAGGCGCCATCATCTCGACGAAATCGGCCTGCTCCTCGAAGGATAACAAGCCAAGCAAGGTGCTGCTGGCGATGGGAGCAGCACCCGAGCGTGCGGCGGGAGGCATCCGCATCAGCTTTGGAGACGAGCATACGGAGCAGGATATCGACAAGCTGGTTGTCATGCTGAGCAAGACCGTTGCGCAGCTGAAGCCGCTTGAAAGGAGCAAATCTTAACGTGATTTACGATAAAGTAATCGTCCGTTATGGCGACCTCGTCATGAAGGGACGCAACCGCAATCAATTCGAGAAGCGGATGCAGCAGCAGATCAAGCGGGCTCTGAAGAGCTTCGCCGCATTGACTTACGCCAAGTCTTTCGGCAGGATGACGATCTCCCTGAACGGAGAGTCGTTTGAACCGATTGCGGAGCGTCTGAAGGATGTATTCGGCATTATTTCATTCAGCCCGGTGATCCAGGCGGAGAACGAGCTGGAGAATATCCAAGCTGCTGCCTTGCAAGTGATGAAAGGGCTGGAGAAAGAACCGGCAACCTTCAAGGTAAACGCGAAGCGCGCCTGGAAGCCGTTTGCGCATTCTTCGCAGGAAATGAACCACTTGGTTGGTTCCCATGTGCTGCGAGCTTTCGCCGATCTGAAAGTAGACGTGCGGAAGCCGGAAGTGGAGCTGCGCGTTGATACTTACGAGGAAGGGACCTTCGTCTACAACTCCGTTATTCCAGGGGCAGGAGGTTTCCCGTTCGGCTCGAATGGCAAAGCGATGCTGCTGCTGTCGGGCGGCATTGACAGCCCCGTAGCGGGCTGGATGGCCATGCGCAAGGGGCTTGAGCTGGAGGCGGTGCATTTCCACAGCTACCCGTTCACCAGCGACCAGGCGAAGGAGAAGGTCATTGATCTCGCGAGAAGACTGTCCTACTATGCGGGAGCGCCGCTGAAGCTCCACCTGGTGCCTTTTACCGACATTCAGACAAGGCTCGTACAAGCCAAGCAGGACAGCATGATGATTACGCTGATGCGACGCGCCATGCTCCGCATTACTGAGCAGTTGGCTGTCAGAAGCGGTGCCGGCGGCATCGTAACGGGAGAGAGCCTCGGCCAGGTGGCCAGCCAGACGTTGTCCAGCATGAACGTAATCGGTCGGGCAACGGTACTGCCATTGCTGAAGCCGCTTATCATGATGGACAAGCAGGAAATTATTAACGAAGCGGTGCGGATTGGAACCTTCGAAACCTCCATACTTCCTTACGAGGACTGCTGTACGTTGTTCCTGCCGAAATCGCCAACCACGAATCCGAACTTGAACGTTGTGGAGCGGGCGGAATCCTATATTTCGGAGCTGGAGCAAATGCTGCTTGAGGCCGTGGAGCGTACGGAGGTCATGGAGCTGACACCGGAAGCGCAGCCCGAGGAGGAACCGGCAGGGGAAGACCGCTGGTTCTAAAATAATAAAAAAGCAGAGAACCCGTTAGACGGTTTCTCTGCTTTTTTCTTGTACAGCATGCTTTCTGCGGTTGTTGGTCAATAATCCAGCAGCGATAATCAGCGCGATGACGAGAATGACAAAGGACCAATAATATACGGGGTTGTCCTTGAAGAAATCCTCGAACGCTTTTTCATGGGTAATCATCTTGGCTGCTGTATAGCCGAGTACACCGGAGCCCAGATAAATGATCCATGTAAATTTGTTGATCAGCTTAATGAAGAGAGTTGAGCCCCAGACGATAACCGGTACGCTGATCAGGAGGCCTAAAATGACAAGCAGCGTGTTGCCATGCGAGGCGCCTGCGACCGCGATGACGTTATCGATTCCCATTGCCGCATCGGCGATAATGATGGTCTGAATCGACTGCCAAAGCGTATTGCCGGCTTTGATGTCGCCATGCTTATCGTCTTCCTGTACAAGCAGCTTATATGCAATCCATAAAAGCAGGAGACCGCCTGCAAGATGGAGCCAAGGCAAACCGAGCAGCCGCACCACGGCGACGGTAGCGATGATCCGGATGCCGATTGCGCCTACCGTACCCCACAGGACGGCTTTCTTCTGCTGATGCTGCGGCAAGTTGCGGGCGGCCATACCGATAACAATGGCGTTGTCGCCTGCCAGAATGAGATCGATAAAGACAATATTAAGCAGTGCCAGCCAAAAATCTACTGTAAATACATCCATTATTCGTGACCCTCCCTTCCGACAAAAATCCCAATAGTCTCGAAAGACTTCATTTACTACGCACGAAGGACGGGGGAGGATTCAAAAATTTTTGGGACATCCCTTCATAAAACTTGTCCGTTTCTCATACAGGTGGTAAGAGAGGGGGCGAACGCAAAATGGATAGTGTGCTGACTTTTCTTCAAATTGTCCTGATTAACCTGTTATTAAGCGGAGATAATGCCGTCGTTATTGCAATGGCCAGCCAACAGCTGCCTCCAAAGGAGCGCAAAAGGGCGGTATGGTGGGGGGCGCTTGCTGCCGTCGGGCTGCGATGCCTGCTGACGCTGGCTGCTATTTCTTTGCTTCAGATTCCTTATTTGCAGGCTATCGGATCGCTGCTTTTGCTGTATATCGCGGCAAAGCTCCTCGCGGATGCCGGACAGGAGGGCGAGGGCGATCTGCATATGCCCCGCAAAAAATCCAAGTCGTTGTCCCAGGCGGTACGCACAATCGTCATGGCGGATTTTATTATGAGTCTCGATAATGTCCTGGCGATAGCGGCGGTAGCGGACGGGGATACGGTGCTTATTCTGCTTGGGATCGCGCTTAGCATTCCGATGATCATTTGGGGGAGCCAGATTCTGGGTACTCTATTGCACAAATTTCCTCCGCTTGTGTATATCGGCGCCGGGCTTCTTGGTTATGCCGCGGGAGGAATGCTTGTCCATGATCCGGGAATGGATGCCTTATTGTTTAACGGATCACGAACGGCTGCCGAGGCTATACCGCTGCTTTGCATCCCGTTTGTCGTCATTATCGGTTTATTGAAGCGGAGAACTTAAACCCCATTTTCACAAACCGTTCACAGGTGAACGGTATTTTTTTGCAATGTTCCTTCTGTTCCCGCTGGTATTTTCATCGCAGTTCCTTTAAACTATGATAGATAAAAACTGGCGTCGTACGTCTGTATGGGGGTAGACGTTGTAAGGAGCGGAACGCAAATGCCTAATAACAAATATTCCGCTGGAATTATTGTGTTACTAGCTGGGGTCGTTATTTTACTGGGCAAACTTGGTGTATTCAGCTTTTTGGGGGCTATTTTTTGGCCGCTGCTCGTCCTCATTCCGGGAATTCTTCTGCATGTATTTTATTTTGGCAGGCTTCTTCCCGCGGCAGCGCTTGTACCAGGTGGAATACTAACCGTGTCTGCGCTGCTGTTTATGGTTTGCAACATTTCTGGATGGGATGCACTGAAATATTTGTGGCCGCTGTTCCTGCTTGGCGCAGCCATCGGTCTTTACGAATATTATTTATTTGGCTCGTCCCGCCCGCGATTTGCGCTTACGGCGTCTGTAGCGCTTGCCGTTGCTTCAGCAGTTTTTCTGTTGCTCGTCTTGTTATGGAGCTGGGGAATTTATCTTGTTGCGCTTGTCCTGATGATTGCCGGCGGCTGGATGGTAATCACAAACCGCTCGCGCCGCTGGTAAGTGTCCGGTAAGTTGTGTAAGGAAAGAAAATTAGACAAAATGGAGTGGATTATTAGTTATGCAAGCAAGAGAAAACATCCGGAATATTGCGATTATCGCCCACGTAGACCACGGCAAAACAACTTTGGTCGATAAGCTGCTGCAGCAATCAGGTACATTCAGAGAACATGAAGCTGTACAGGAGCGCGCAATGGATTCCAACGACTTGGAACGCGAACGCGGTATTACCATCCTGGCGAAAAATACGGCGATTACTTATAAAGACTACCTGATCAATATCGTCGATACACCTGGACACGCGGACTTTGGCGGTGAAGTAGAACGGATCATGAAGATGGTTGACGGCGTATTGCTCGTTGTCGACGCGTTTGAAGGCTGCATGCCGCAAACAAAATTCGTACTGCGCAAAGCACTCGAGAGCAACCTTACGCCGATTGTTGTCGTTAATAAAATTGACCGTCCGAATGCCCGCCCTACGGAAGTTATTGATGAAGTGCTCGACCTGTTCATCGAGCTTGGCGCGAATGACGATCAACTGGAGTTCCCGGTTGTGTATGCTTCCGCATTGATGGGTACTTCCAGCCTTGATCCCGAGAAGCAAGATGACAACATGCAAGCTTTGTACGACACGATCGTAAGCCACATTCCTCATCCAACCGAAACGGTTGATGAGCCGCTTCAATATCTTGTAACCCTGCTTGACTACAATGAATACCTGGGCCGTATCGCGGTTGGCCGCGTGAACCGCGGTATCGTTCGTCAAGGACAATCCGTTGCGGTAATTAACCGTGAGGGTGCCGTGAAGCAAGCCCGCATCGAGAAGCTGTTTGGCTTCCAGGGTCTGAAGCGTATCGAGATCGAAGAAGCGGGCGCAGGCGACATCGTTGCGATCGCGGGTATTAAAGACATTAATATCGGCGAGACCATTGCCGATCCTTCGAAACCGGAAGCTTTGCCGGTTCTGAAAATCGACGAGCCTACGCTGCAAATGACGTTCCTTGTCAACAACTCTCCGTTCGCGGGCCGCGAAGGCAAATGGGTTACTTCCCGTAAGCTTCGCGAGCGTCTGTTCAAGGAGCTTGAGACTGACGTTGCGCTGCGCGTTGAAGAAACGGAAAGCCCTGACGCCTTTATCGTGTCTGGCCGTGGCGAGCTTCACCTCGGCATTCTGATCGAGAATATGCGCCGTGAAGGATTCGAGCTTCAAGTATCCAAACCGGAAGTAATCATTAAGGAAGTTGACGGCGTGAAGTCCGAGCCGTACGAACGCCTTCTGATTGACGTTCCGGAAGACAGCATGGGCGCCGTTATGGAAAGCCTTGGAACGCGCAAAGCCGAGATGGTGAACATGATCAACAACGGCAACGGCCAAGTTCGTCTGGAATTCATCATTCCCGCACGCGGTTTGATCGGCTACCGTACTTCGTTCCTCACTTTGACGCGCGGCTACGGCATTATGAACCATGCATTCGACAGCTACGGTCCACTTGCAGCCGGAGTTGGCGGCCGTCACCAAGGCGTACTCGTATCGAGCGAGACGGGAACATCGACCTTCTACGGCATGCTGGGCGTGGAAGACCGCGGTATTCAATTCGTTGAGCCAGGCACCGAAATTTACGAAGGCATGATCGTTGGCGAGCATACCCGCGATAACGACATCATCGTAAACATCTGTAAAGAGAAGGCACTGACTAACGTGCGTTCCGCCGGCAAAGATGATACCGTTAAGCTCAAAACGCCTCGTCTGTTCTCCCTTGAGCAAGCGCTCGAGTATCTGAACGATGACGAATATTGCGAAATTACGCCGAAGTCGATTCGTCTGCGTAAAAAAATCTTGAATAAGAGCGAGCGCGAGCGTGCCGAGAAGCACCGCAAAATGGCGCAAGCAAACGCATAATCACCTGGCAGGCATAAGGGGGTCACGGCATGCAGCAATGGTTGAGCGACCATCACGCCGTATCGTATTTGCTTATTCTTGGATTTACGATTTATATCTTCAACAAAGTGTTCAGGGCTAACAATCAGAAGCTTCCGATCCTGAAAGAAGTTCTTGTCTATATCCTGATGGCCATCGGCTCGTTTGTGCTGATGGTCCTGCAGGTTGACAAGCTTCCTATTATTCAATGTATGGGAATTGCCGTGCTTATGATGCTTATGCTTCGCGGCCGGCAGCTCTACGACAAATGGAAAAATAACCGGGCCGACAGCGGCGCCGTAAAGGAAGCTGATTCAGGCAAATGACGTTTGATGATGCCTTGTTCAACTGGCTGCAGATTCATATCGTAGCCGAAGACCGGCCGGATGATCGGGCGGCATTGGATACCCGTGACTTCTTCGCGCAAATTTTGTCGGAAGACCACGAGGTTTCCAATCTGCATATTTCGGCAACGGATGCGACGATGGTTCACGTCAAATATGAACGCAACGGACGCACAAAGCTGCAAATGTATCCGCGGGAGGCTGCCGAGCAGCTTCTCGTTGATATCCGGTCCAATCCGAAATATAACTGACATAAAGGTGATGATCCTATGACGCAAGGCTCGGCTGAACTGCCTTCCCGGAGAGCAAATGCCAAGACTGCTCCTAGATCGCCTAAGCAACCGAAGAAAAGACGCGTATGGAAAGTCGTGTTACTGCTATTTTTAGCTGTTATTTTGATTATCGTGGCATACTTCGGATTTTTGGCTAACAAGGCGAACAATGCAATCCAGCAAATTGGTACGGTTTCTAACGATGACGTAAAGATTCCGACTGCGGAATCCGTCAAGAAGAAAGCAGTAGGAATGGTATTGCTTGGCCTCGATACAAGGGCCAAGGGCGGCGGCATGAACACCGACGTCATGATGGTGGCCGTCTTTAATCCCAATTCCAAATCGGCCACCGTCATTTCCATTCCGCGCGACTCCTTGCTGCAGCTGGAAGGTTATGGCGAGCGCAAGGCGAACGCCAACTATGCGACGTTCTTCAGCCAAGCCCGTTCCGAAAAAGGCATGGACAAGGAAGCGGCGGAAGAGGATGCAAAACGCGCGATTCGGGATATGCTGGGCAAATTTTTTGGCGTAGATTTGAAATATACGGCGGTTGTTAACTTTAAAGGCTTTGAGGACGTCGTGGACGCCCTTGGCGGCATTGAAGTGAACGTCGATATGGATATGAGGTACGTCGATAATTATGACGGCACCAACATCAATCTGAAGAAGGGTTTCCAGAAGCTTGACGGGGACCAAGCGCTTGATTTTGTCCGTTACCGGAAATCGAACGACGGCAAAAACATGTCCAGCGATTTCGACCGCAACAAGCGCGAAAGCGAAGTGGTAGCGAAGATCGTCGACAAGATGAAATCGCTAAGCGGAATCACGAAAATGGGCGAAGTTATTGACGCTGTTGGAGACAACATGGAAATCGACATGCCGCCGAAGGAAATTCAGAACCTGATGAAGACGTATTTCGGCATCAGCAGCTCGGATGTTCAATTCATTCCGTTAGAAGGCGTGTGGAAGAGTCCGTACGTGTATCTGGATGAAGCCAAGCTCAGCGAAGCTCGTGCGGCTTTGCAAGCGAAAATGGCTGAATAACCATAGACTGGCGGTTACTTTACCGCTATAATAGGTGTACGGATATGAAATCCTTCCTAGAGGAGGTCATGCGGATGCCCAAAGCCGTAGCCGCGACATTCACACTTAATAGAAGAAGCGGTGACGAGCGCTCGGGAAACCTCTTGAGCCTTGCGGCTGAAGAATGCATCTGTGTGCCGATCTCGGCATGTATCCGGATGGAACCGAATAAACTGATGACAGGCTTGTCCAAACGGACATACTGTCGTAAGGAAAGCCTAGTGATATGATCACTAGGCTTTTTGTGTCTTATGGCGCGGTATACAAGCTAATGAAGTTTGTGTAAATTGTTGGCCCGCTGTTGTACTTCCGGATCCTGCGGCATAACCTCTCGAGGGATCTGCGGTACGATACGGCCGATAATGTCAGCCATCTCTTCCGCAAAGCCGCTGATCGGCCTGCCGCGGCGGATATCCGCACCGATTTCGTTCAGCCGCTGTGACAAATCCATATCGGCTGTTACGATAGCATCAATGCCGTAGGGATCTTTATGGAAAGCTTCGGCGACGGAATATTTGATTGTGCCGACTCTGGAGCGATCAAGCTTGCTGTCGACATCGATCCCATCCACGGCGGTGTTTCCGAGCACCACGCAGTGCGCATTCGTAACACCTTTGATGCCCATGGCCAGCTGTTCCAAATGCCTCGAGACTTGCTCAGGATTCGCAATTTCTTTTTTCTGAGGACTTGTCTGCTGTGCGCGAACAGAGCCATTATTTTGAGGAGAGGGTGATGTTTCGTTTCGAAGGGCGTTGCCGCAGCCAGCCGTAATTGCCGCAATAGCGATCGCCGCAATAAGTTTCCGGTACATGTTGATTCCACCTCTTTTTCTTGTTGCACATCGTCTAATCAGAATGTAGTGTACCCGTAGCCAAGTATGGCTATGTATGTCTATCTATTGAATGACCGACGCCGGGAGGGTTCTCATGAAAAAAATATTCGTGCTCGACACTAATGTGCTGCTTCATGATCCGCAATCGCTCTTTGCCTTCGAGGATAACGAAGTCATCATTCCCGCGGTGGTGTTGGAAGAAATCGACTCCAAGAAGAGGCTGGCAGACGAACTAGGGCGCAATGCGCGTTCCATATCCCGGTTGCTCGATGGTATGCGGGTGGAAGGGCATCTACACGAGGGCATAACGCTTCCTAACGGCGGACTGTTAAAGGTGGAGCTTAATCATCGGAGTTTCATGCGAGTGCAAGAGATGTTTGGAGAAATGACCAATGACAACCGAATTCTTGCCGTCGCGCTCAACTATCACTTGGAACAGCTGGAGAACGAACAATCCAGCACTGTCGTTCTTGTAAGCAAAGATGTGCTGGTCCGGATCAAAGCGGATGTGCTGGGCCTCAAAGCCCAGGATTATTTGTCCGACCGGACCGTGTCCACGACTGATTTTTATGCCGGCTATGAGACCTTGTTTGTCCATCCGTCTGTTATCGACGAATTTTATACGTACCGGTTCCTGACGGTCAAAAGCATGCAGAATATCGCCAGGCTGAAGCCTAACGAATTCGTAATTCTGCGGGATGAGATGGGAACCTCCAAATCCGCCCTGCTGAAGGTCAGCCAGGACGGCGTACGCCTAGAGCCGTTGTTCTTAAGCAATGACCCGATCTGGGGTATTACGGCCCGCAACGCTCAGCAGCGCATGGCTCTTGAGCTGCTGCTCAACGATGAAATCCCGCTTGTCACCCTGACCGGCAAAGCCGGCACGGGCAAGACGCTGCTTGCGCTTGCCGCCGGCCTCTTGAAGGTGGAGGATGAGCATAAATACAAAAAACTGTTAATTGCCCGCCCGGTCGTGCCGATGGGCAAGGACATCGGTTACCTGCCGGGCGAGAAGGAAGAAAAGCTGCGTCCATGGATGCAGCCGATCTACGATAATCTTGAATATCTGTTCGATACCAAGAAATCCGGCGACATCGATAAAATATTAATGGGACTCGGAAGTATCCAAGTCGAAGCTCTTACCTATATTCGCGGACGCTCGATTCCGGGTCAGTTCATTATTATCGACGAAGCACAGAACTTAACGAAGCATGAGGTCAAAACCATTGTCTCCCGCGTGGGAGAGGGCAGTAAAATCGTTCTGATGGGCGATCCGGAGCAGATCGACCATCCTTATCTGGACGCCGTGAGCAACGGTCTCACGCATATCGTCGAGCATTTCAAGAGCGAAGGCATAAGCGGTCACATCACTCTCGAAAAAGGCGAGCGTTCCAAGCTCGCCCAGCTCGCAGCGGATCTTCTATAAACTTAGCCTTAAAAGAAGCAGCGGTGCCGGGAAATCCCAGCACCGCTGCTTTTCGGTTTAAAGGCAAAGGTTAATAGGGCGAACGGAGTATTTGAATGATTCTTGAGGAGCGTAGCGTCCGCCTTTGCTCGGGAATTCCAACCTTAACTTGTCTAATCAAGGAATTCCCGAGCAACAGTGGCCGAAAGAACATTCAAATACGCAGTTTGCCCCATTAACCTATAGGGTGGGGGGGATAAAGTCCTAGACTTGTTTGGACAACTCTGCGTTTTATTGCTATGATAGGTTTTAATAGACTAGACTTCGGGGGCTTAAGATATATCGGAAAGGGAGAAGTGTGTGGCTACAAGGAGATTTGTGATGATCCTTGCAGGAGCAGTGCTGTTGTCCGTTATTTTGCTTATTCCTAACATGGACCCGCATAAGCCGGCATCTTCCGGCGGCAGCTCCCATGACTCAAATACTGGACCCGTCGCTAACGAGCTGGATGACGAACCGATGGAATCCATTGTTGTAACCGTTTCCATGTCGGCTGAGCAATTTGCTAATTTAGAAGAGGCAAATGAACGTTTCAGATTCAAATACCCCAACATCCAAGTTGAGCTGCTGAATATCGAGTCGAAGGAAGAGGCGTATGCCACTTGGAAGCAAGATCTTCTGCTGGGCGCATCCTCCGATATTATGCTGATGGACAGCGGCTGGGTAAGGGAGTTCGCCGTTATGGGCCTGCTTGAGCCCGTTGATAGCGTCAATACGGCAAGCACTTTGTCCGACCAGCCTGCCAAGCTGCTTGCACCGCTCAAGTGGAACAGTTATCTCTGGGGTATACCTTACGATGCAGACCCGTCCATTCTTGTGTGGAATAAAGCTATGCTGACCGAGCAGAACATGAGCGATCCTCCCAAGGATTGGACAAGCTTCCTCCAGCTCGCGGACCGACTAACGGCTTCCGGGTCGGCGCCGGCTTCCTTGCTTTATTTGCCTGCGGATTTCAGCGGGACGGCAGCTTGGCTGGATGCCTGGAGCAGCGCAGAGAAAAGAGGGGCAGCTGCCTTAATTCTGAATGATGAGTCGGCTAATCGTCTTTCGGAGACGGCTTCTTTGACGATTCCGTCAAAAGCCGTTAATAAACGCTTGCTTGGCACGGAGATGGACAATCAGCGTTTGCTTGTCTCGGTTGTATCGTGGTCGGATTTTAAAGCACTATCCCAATCCGAGCAGGATAAGCTGCTAATCGATAAGCTTAAGCTTCGCAACTTATGGCTTGGGAGCAGCAGCTTTGTCGTTTCGGCGAATACGGATAGGGCGGACGCGGCCTTCAGCTGGATTAAAGAGATGACGAGCGTGACAGAGCAGGGGCGCAATTACGAACATCTTGGCAAATTGCCTGCGAAAAATTCGATATACGAAATAGGCGGATATTCCGGCTCAACGGCCCAATATCCGCCTACATGGTGGTTGCCTTTGCTAAATGAAGAGCCAATCGGCGAACCGCCTGCCCCGAACTGGCATAAGGAATGGAGCCGATGGGAAGCTTCATGGCAGCTGTATACGAGCGGGGCGACAGACATTGCCGCCTTTATCCAATCGGTTACAGCTTCATCTTCAAATAAACAGTGAGCTCCTTGTCTTTCATTTCAACCGATTTAGCTTGTATGAATTTAATGATATCACCGGGATAAAAACCGAGATCAAATTTGTCTTCAAGCGCTTTCCGCGTCGTGTCAGGCAGTGCGAAACCGTTAAACAACAACTCATCGACATGGAATACAATGCCGTTCTTTGGCTTGTCTTCCACGGTGTAATGACCGGAGACGGCAATTTCCATATTATCGTGCTTGCCTGATGCGATTACTTTGCCGTCTTCAAACCGGAAGGAGAAGTCGTTAAACCGTTTATCCTGCTCCCGAAGGAAAGCGTTCAGAGCGTCTTCCGGAATACGAATCGTATAATTAAACCCGTTTATCTCCAGGTACTCCTTATTGTCCTCAATCCAGCTGGGCAGCTTGTTCATCGCTTTGGACAAAGCGTCGAAATACTGCTCCACTTCCTCAAGTCCGGCCGATTCCCAATAATTCGTCAGCTCTTGCATCAGCAGGCGAAGCCGATCCGCGTCGGAACGTCCGGCGAGCTGGCCGTCAATCTGCTGCTCCAGCTGCGCAACCCGGCTGCGCTGGGTTTGAAGCCGGTTTTCGATATCTTCGAGCTCCGTTTTTCTTCCGTCCAATTTGACGTATTCCTCTTTCAAGCTCTTATATTCCTTCGTGTAAGAATCAAGCGTGTTCCGGTCCCGCGAAAAAATAATGTCTACGTAGTCCAGCATAGCGAATAAATCGTGAATCGAATGGAAGGAAATAATCGCGCGCAGCAGAAGCTCGCGTTCACCCATATAATAAGCGCGAAGCACTTTTCCCGCTTCTTCCCGCTTCTCCTTGATTTCCTGTTCGCGCTGCGCAATCCGTTTGTCGGTGACGGTCATGTCGCCCGCAACCTTTTCTTTTTCTGCTTGTATGCGTGCGATTTCTTTGTCAATCTCAACGATAGACAAGCTCTTCTCCAGTATCTGATTGACCTGCTCGTCCTCCGTCAATTGAGGCTCGGCCATGACGGGAAGCTTGCAGATGGCAAGCATAAGAACGATAAGAAGGATAAAGAGCCATCTGACGCGAACATAAATGCGATGGAATGCCACCAGCCGCCTCCTTTCTTACGTTGCTAGGCCTGTACAGCTACCATTGTATGCGACGGTTCCATTTATTATATCTTATAAGCGGGAGATGAGCAGGTGAAAATAGGCAAAAAATCGTTAATCCGCCGGATTTCGGAGCAGATCGCCGAGATGCCTGCGGTCGGCTGGCGGGAGGGCAGCAGGGACACTCCAGGCCTTCGCTGCATGACGTTCAAACAATACATGAGTTTATGTTTATATGACAAGCAGGACGGTTATTACCGCTCAGGACCTGTGCGAATAGGGCGGGAAGGCGATTTTTACACCAGCTCTGCCGTAGGTGCCGTGATGGCGCATTGCTTGACGAATTACGTGTGGGACTACGCCGTCCAAGCAGCCGTAGGCCGTATTCAGCTTGTGGAATGGGGAGCGGGCACGGGGCGGCTTACGATGCAAATCCAAGAAGCCTGGCGGGCTCGAGCAGAATACTGTTCCGATCTTCAATGCCAGCCTGTCCTGGTCGAAGATCATCCGGGCCACTTGGAAGAAGCGAAGCGTACTATCGACTCTGAAACGGCGTTATTCCTGTCTTCTGACGAAGCGCTGCAGGGCGGGGGGCACTGGCAGGAGCTTCCTGCGGTTGTGCTCGCCAACGAGCTGCTGGATGCCTTTCCGGTGAATCGGGTGACGGTGGAGCAAGGAAAGCTTGTTGAGCTTGGCGTAGCCGGAAATGCGGAGGATGGCTTTTACGAGGTGCGTATGCCGCTCTCGGATGAACGGATAGCCGCTGCGTTGCAAAAGGGCGGTATCCGGCTAACGGAAGGTCAGCAGACGGAGGTTAATTTGGATGCGGAGCAATGGCTTGCAAGTATGGCCGATGTGCTGGGAGAAGGGCGTGTCATTATCATTGATTACGGTCATGAGGCGGAGGAATATACGGCAAGTCATCGGATGAAGGGGACCTTGCTCTGTTATTCGGATCATATCGCTTCCGACGAGCCGTACCTTCGGATCGGAGAGCAGGATATAACGGCGCATGTGCCGTTTACGCCGCTCCGCCATGCCGCCGAAGCCGGGGGATGGCGAATTGCCTATTACGGAACCCAGAAGCAGTTTCTTATTGATCACGGAGCTTTGGGGCTCCTGCAAAATCATTCGGATACCGACCCTTTCGGCCAAGCGGCCAAAATGAACCGGGCGGTGCGCCAGCTGCTGCTGAGCGACGGAATGAGCGAGACGTTTAAAGTGCTTGTGCTGGATAAATGAGAAAAGGTGCCGCTCCACAAGGAGCTGCACCTTTTTTTGTCGTTCGCAAACTTTAGAAGGGGTTGCCCATTTTGAATACGGTCCAGTAAGTAAAGCCTACAAACGAAATTGCCATATATCCCCAGAACATGAGTATGTATGTTCGTTCGCTAAATTTGAGATAACCCAGGAAAACGAAAGCTACCGCTTGTGCAAAAAACAGAAGTGCGAATTCAGTCATGTGACCTGCGAAGGCCATCAAGCCGATCACAAGAGTCCAAAAACCGAGTACCCGATACATGCGTGCCATGAAACCATCCCCCCTTCGCTCTGACCCGAATTTCTATTGTACATTATAACGGTTGAATTTGGCAGTGTAAACAAGCAAGTACGAACAAAATCAACTATTTTGTGTAAATTGAAAGCGTTACGATACCAGTTTGCTCGTTAATCGGATGAATTATGTATGAGCTTTTTGAAATTTGGTTATACAAATTAGTATCCGATAGATTCTATGAACTCTACCAAGGGCATAGAGATAAAGTAAGCGCCTTTACGTAAGGAGGTTTTGGTCGCATGACAGCAGTCAGACAAGATGCGTGGAGTCCCGACGACGATCTCATACTCGCCGAAGTTACACTACGCCATATTCGCGAAGGTAGTACCCAGCTAGCGGCATTTGAAGAGGTAGGGGAACGTATAGGACGGACTTCGGCGGCTTGCGGATTCCGCTGGAACAGCTGTGTCCGCAAACGTTATGAAGAAGCGATTCAAATCGCCAAGCAGCAGCGCCAGAAGCGCAATTATTTGAAAAAACAGGCGATTGTCGCAACCCCGCATGTCTCTTCTATTGCCGTTTACGATGCAGAAGAAAGAGCATTTAGTGCTAATGCGGTAACGACGGAAGAAGGTTTATCCGTTGATTCCATTATTCGTTTTCTTAGACAGTTCAAGACCACTTATCAGGACGTAAGCCGTCAAATCAAATCCTTCGAGAAAGAGCTGAAGGAAAAAGATGATGAAATTGATCGTTTACGCGAAGAGAATGAGAGATTGTCTAGAGAAGTAAATAATGTTCAAACCGATTACCGGGCCGTCAATGATGATTATAAAACATTGATTCAGATTATGGACCGGGCACGCCGTCTGGCGGTGTTGACGCATGAAGAGGAAGCAAAGCCTCGCTTTAAAATGGATGCAAACGGAAATTTGGAACGAATTGAATAGGTAAATGCCCCGCCGGCGATGAACGGCGGGGTGTTCGCTTTTTAGCCTGAAACAAGTATGCTATATATACGAGCATACTTTTTTTATGCCCAATACTTCCGAAGTGGTGATCCGAGTTTGAAGATACATATAGTTGGAGGCGGAGCGATTGGTCTCCTGCATGCCGGTCTGCTGGCTCAGACGGGGCAAGAGGTTACGGTGTGGACACGAACGGACAAGCAGGCGGAGCGGCTTCGGGCGGAAGGCATCAGACTGGAAACGCTGGATGGGGATGCCAGGGATATTGCGGTGAACAGTTATTCTCTTGCCAGCCTTCAAGCTTGTACTAAAGGACAAGCCAGAGACGGTGCCGAGCAATCCCCGGCCTGGATCCTATTGACGGTTAAGCAAAGCCATATCGATGAACCGCTATTGAATCAGCTTCAACTGCTAAGCAGCGGGAAAACGGCGATATTGTGCCTTCAGAACGGAATCGGTCACATGGACAAGCTGGCGGCGGCTCTTCCCCATGCGCTTCTCTATGCGGGCGTAACGTCTGTTGGAGCAAGGCGGCTCGATGACGTTCGCCATGTTAGGCACACGGGGGACGGTCCTTTATGGTTTGGAGCGTATGCGGAAGACAAAAAGGACGATAATCTCCAAATTTTGTTGCTAAATATACTGAAATCGGCAGGATTCCATGCGGGTTTGTCGAATGAGATGAAGGACATGATTTACCAAAAGCTGCTTATTAATGCGGTTATTAATCCGCTTACGGCGATTTACGATACGACTAACGGAGAGCTGCCGCAGCATCCGTCAAGGCTGAAGCTGATGAGAGCCTTGTTCGAGGAAACCTCGGCGATTCTTACGGCAGACGGGATGAAGTCAAGCGATAACGGATGGCAGCTTGTGATGCGGGTATGCGAGGCTACGGCGGCTAATGTCTCGTCCATGCTGAGTGACGTGAGGGCAGGGCGGCAGACGGAAATCGACTGGATAAACGGCGGTGTTTCCGGGCTCGCAAGACGTTTGGGCATAGCCTCGCCGTTCAATGATGCCGTAACGACACTCGTGAAGCAGCTCCGTTAAGAAAAACGAGGGAAGGTGCGAATGACATGGGCTTTTTATGGGACAGCATAAAATATGTCTACGCCTATTTGGCAGTCATACCTGTCATTCCGTTTCTTCTGGTTTATTTCGGGTATGGCATGTTTTCGGACGATAGAAAAAAAGCGTTCCAGCTGGCGATGGATGTTACGACCGCGCTTCTGATCGGATGCGTGGCCGTATTGTTCGATTCCATCTTTAACAGTTCCTTCGGACTGTATGCTATAATTCTTTTTATGCTGCTCGGCGGAGGCTTGCTGGGCAATATGCAGTTCCGCAAACGCGGGAACGTAAACGTGAAGCGGGTGTTCCGCGCCGTATGGCGACTGGGATTTTTTACGATGAGCATGGCGTACCTGCTGCTGATGTTTATCGCGATCGGACAAAAAATCTTTTCCGCGTAAGCAATCGAGGGCCTGTAACCAAAAGGTTTCGGGTCTTTTTTCTTTTGACGTGCGGCTTATCCTTTGTGTACAATCAAATTGTTGCTTGAATGGTTACAGTTTTATAAAACTATATGATTGATTTGGGAGGAACTGGCTGCGCTATGAATACGGAACATTATGACTTGCCAAGCGCCCAGCCTTTAACAGAGGCTTATATACATCGAACGGACGCAAATATCGAATCGCTGTACGGCTATCATGCCGGACGCGAGCAGGATTGGGCAGTGCGCCTGAAGAAGCTGGAGGAGCTTTCGGGCAGCCGGGCGAACCCGGCGGAATTAGCCGAGGTGCTGCGCCAATACAACAGCCCGTATACAACGCCGGAGGTGGACGCTTCCATCCGCGCTATCGCGGAAGGCGCGCCGGTTATCATTGGCGGGCAGCAAGCCGGCTTGTGGTCAGGAGCTCTGCTCGTGATACATAAGGCGGTCTCCATCGTCAGCGGGGCTAAATGGGCTTCCGAGAAGCTGGGCCGCACGGTTGTGCCGGTTTTCTGGATTGCCGGCGAAGATCACGACTGGGATGAAGCAAATCATACGTTCGTGCTGAATGCGGAGCAAGAGCTGCGCAAGCTGATTGTGCAGCGTCCGGAAGGCCCGAGAACTTCCGTAAGCCGTACGGCTGTTGAGACGGACAGCTGGAACGCGATGCTGGAGGAGCTCGAGCAGACGCTCCCTCATTCGGACTTTAAGCCTGGACTGCTTGAGCAGCTAAGGCAAATTGCAGTTCAATCCCGGTCGTTATCGGACATGTTTGCCGGAATTCTGTCCTTTTTGTTCGGCAAGGAAGGCCTCGTTCTGCTGGATGCGGATGATCCAAAGCTCCGTAAAATCGAAGCGCCGATGTTCCGCCGCATGATCGAGGAAAACGATGAGCTCGAAGCAGCGTATAAATCCGCGGCGGAGAAAGTGAAATCGCTTGGTTACCAGCTGCAGGCGGATGTTGTGGAGGGCAGCGCGAACCTGTTTGTGTTTAACCCGGCGAACGGGGACGAGCGGACGCTGCTGCACAAGCGCGGCGGGCAGTTCCAGGATCGGAAGGCAACTGCTTTCTGGACGAAAGAGCAGCTGCTTCAACTGGCGGACGAACAGCCTTCCCAGCTTAGCAACAACGTGCTTACAAGGCCGATTATGCAGGATTATTTGTTCCCGGTGCTGGGTACCGTTTTGGGCCCGGGCGAAATCGCGTATTGGGCATTAACCGGCGAAGCTTTCCGTAAGCTGGGAATGGAAATGCCGATTATTGTGCCGAGAATGTCCTTTACCCTGGTAGAAGGTACCATTGCGAAGCATATGATGAAATACGAACTGTCCTTCGAGGATGTGGCGAAGCGTTTCGAAGCCCGCAAGCAAGCGTGGCTGTCCGAGCAGGACCAGCTTTCCATCGAAGAGCGGTTCCAAGACGTGAAGCAGTCGTTTGTTGCGATGTACGGACCGCTGCTTGAGCTTGCCGGTTCCATTCAGCCGGGTCTTCTGAAGCTGGGAGAGACGAACCGCCAGAAGATTGTGGAGCAGATTGAGTATTTGGAAGCCAAAACGAAGGATGCATTTAATAAGCAATACGACGCGTCGATACGTCAGCTCGACCGCATTGCGCTTTCGCTCTGGCCAAGCGGTAAACCGCAGGAGAGAGTGATCAACATGTCAGGTTATTGGAACCGTTACGGCTCCGCATGGCTGGAGAAGCTGCTTGAGCTTCCGTTCAGTCCGACAGGCGGACATCAGCTCGTTTATTTGTGATGTGAGTAAACCTTTCTCGAGGCAATTCGAAGATGGGCGACCTCGTATAGAGGTAGGTTTAATCGCCAGATAGAACTTCGGCTTTCGATTGTCGTGAACCATGTAAGTTCTATTGTGGTAAGAATGTTGTAGGAGGCTATTAAAAAGCATGAGTACATTGGAAAACAGCATTATCCGCGATATCGCCCTTGCTCCGGAAGGGCATTTGAAAATTGACTGGGCAAGCGCTCATATGCCGGTCTTGAACCGGATCCGCGAGCAGTTCGAGCAGGATCTGCCCTTTAAAGGCCTGAAGGTAACCATTTCCCTCCATCTGGAAGCGAAAACGGCTTATCTCGCGAAGGTCGTCAAAGCAGGCGGCGCGGACGTAACGATTACGGGCAGCAACCCGCTGTCCACGCAGGACGATATTTGCGCGGCACTGGTGGAAGACGGCATTACGGTATTCGCCAAATACAATCCCGAGCCGGAAGAGTATAAGGAGCTGCTTATCAAATCGCTTGAGTCCAAGCCGGATCTCATTATCGATGACGGCGGCGACCTGGTTACGATTCTGCATACCGAACGCCCGGATCTCCGCGAGAATCTTCGCGGCGGCGCGGAGGAAACAACGACGGGAATTATCCGTCTGAAGGCGATGGAGAAGGAAGGCACGCTGAGCTTCCCGATGGTTGCCGTAAACGACGCTTATTGCAAATATCTGTTCGACAACCGCTACGGTACCGGCCAATCCGTCTTTGACGGCATTAACCGGACGACGAACCTGGTTGTGGCAGGCAAAACGGTAGTCGTGGTCGGCTATGGCTGGTGCGGTAAAGGCGTTGCCATGCGCGCCAAAGGACTAGGCGCGAACGTGGTCGTAACCGAAGTGGATGCGATCAAAGCGGTTGAGGCTTACATGGACGGCTTTACGGTTCTTCCGATGTCGGAAGCGGCAAAAGTAGGCGAATTGTTTATTACGGTAACGGGGAATAAAGATTGTATCCGCGCCGAACACTACGAAGTTATGAAAAATGGCGCGATTCTTTCGAACGCCGGCCACTTCGACGTGGAGTTCAACAAGCCGGAGCTTGCGGCCATGTCGACGGATATCCGTACCGTTCGCCGCAATATCGAAGAATACAAGCTGAAGGACGGCCGCAGCATCTATGTGCTGGCTGAAGGACGTCTCGTTAACTTGGCTGCAGGCGACGGGCATCCGGCGGAGATTATGGATACAACGTTTGCCCTCCAGGCACTTGGCCTTCGATACGTGAACGAGCAATATGCGAACATCGGCAAAAAAGTCGTAAACGTACCTTACGAGCTTGACGAGCAGGTAGCGCGCTTCAAGCTGGATTCGCTGAACATCAGCATCGATAAGCTTACGCCGGAGCAGGTTACTTATCTCGACAGCTGGAAAGAAGAATGAATGAATGCAAAAGGACGCGCCCTCTGGCGCGTTCTTTTTTTTGCGGTCATGGGACTTGCGGCAATCACCGTACAATGAAACAAGGGGGGATTGCGCAAATGAAAAGCTCCGTTGACACGATACGTCTCATGGATCGCTTCGGTGCACGCAACTATAGTCCGCTTCCTGTTGTAATCGAGAAGGCAGAAGGAGTGTGGGTGGAAGACCCGGAAGGCCGTCGTTACATGGATATGCTCAGCGCTTATTCCGCGCTGAACCATGGCCACCGGCATCCCGCAATCATTCGGGCGCTTAAAGAGCAGGCGGATAAGGTGACGTTGACTTCTAGAGCCTTCCATAGCGAGCAGCTTGGCCAGTTATCCAAGAAGCTGGCGGAATTTACGGGCAAGAGCAAAATTCTTGCGATGAACACGGGCGCCGAAGCGGTGGAAACGGCGCTAAAGGCTGCGCGGCGCTGGGCTTACCGGATTAAAGGAATCCCTTCCGGTCAAGCCGAGATCATCGTCTGCGAAGGCAATTTTCACGGCCGGACCATTACGATTACTTCGTTTTCCTCCGATGCCCAATACCGCGCCGGCTTTGGGCCTTTTACGCCGGGATTTAAAATTATCCCTTACGGAGATGCCGAAGCGCTAGCCAATGCGATAACGCCAAATACGGCAGCTTTTCTTTTGGAACCGATTCAAGGCGAAGCCGGCGTTGTCGTGCCGCCCGACGGATATTTGAAGCAGGCCTTTGAATTATGCAGGCAGCACAATGTATTGTTTATGGCCGATGAGATACAGACGGGCTTTGGCCGGACGGGCAAGAGGTTTGCCTGCGACTGGGAAGGCGTTGTTCCGGATGTGTATATATTGGGGAAGGCGCTGGGCGGAGGCGTTCTGCCTATCTCGGCCGTTGCGGCCGGGGATGACGTGCTTGGGCTGTTCGAGCCGGGCTCGCACGGCTCAACCTTTGGGGGCAATCCGCTGGCATGTGCGGTAGCGTTAGCCGCGCTTGCGGTGATCGAGGACGAAAAGCTGGCTGAACGGTCGGAACAGCTTGGCCAGTATTTCAAACAATCCCTGGAATCGATACGGCACGAGGATATTATCGAGGTTAGGGGTAGAGGTTTATTTATCGGGATGCAGTTGTCCGTCCAAGCGAGGGCCTACTGCGAAGCTTTATTCCAGATTGGGCTGCTATGCAAGGAAACCCACGAGACGGCCATCCGCTTCGCTCCGCCGCTGGTTATAACGAAGGATGAGCTGGACTGGGCGCTGGAGCGGATTAAGGAAGTGTTTCAAATATGAATAAGCTGACTTTGCTATCCGTTCCCTTTGGCCTTGGCGCCGGAACCCCCGGCAGCGAGCAAGCACCCGGCCATATCTATCAGCTTGGCCTTTTTCAAATGCTGCAGCAGCATGGCTGCACGATTAATAAGCTAATGGATGTTATTAACGCGGGAATGCCTTCTCCCGTTATTCAGGTCCCGATGAACCATTCCGATGAAGTTATCAGGACGGGAATGGCATTGGCTCGGGCAGTAAAGGAAGTTGTAGCTGCCGGACAATTTCCTTTCGTTCTTGGCGGGGATCATAGTCTGGCAATGGGAACGTTAGCAGGATTGACCTCGCATTACAAGAAGCTTGGCGTCATATGGATTGACGCGCATGCCGATATGAATACGGAATTAACCAGCCCTTCCGGCAACATGCACGGTATCCCGCTCGCCGTCGCCCAAGGAAGGGCACAGCTGTCTTTATCCCACTTATTGCCGGGAGCGGGTACAATCGCTCCCGGCAATATTGTCCTTATCGGAGCGCGGGATCTGGATCCTGCCGAGGAAGCGTTTATCCAGGCGGAGGGAATTTCTTGTTTCCGCATGGCCGACATTAGACGGCTGGGTATACATGCGGTAATTAGCGAAGCGCTTCGTATTGCGGGAGACGCGGCGGACGGCATCCATCTCAGCTTTGATATCGACAGCGTGGATCCTTCCGAAGCTCCGGGGACGGGTACTCCGGTACAGGGCGGTGTAACCGCGGACGAAGCGCGTGAGGTTATCCGCCTGTTAGGCATATCCAAACGCATGACCTCCGCCGAATTCGTCGAGGTGAATCCTCTGCTTGATCATAGGGATCAGACCTCCTTGCTGGCAATGGAGCTAATTGCGCTATTTTTAAGCAGCATGAAAAGTTAGGTTGTATTTCCTCCCTCGTGCAACCTTTCCAAATCCTGTTCGTCTAGGACGGTGAATCATGGAAAAGGGGGAGTAAAGATGCGAATAAAAAAATACGGGTATACGTTCTTACTCATGATTACGGCGATTGCACTGTTTCTTGGAGGTTGTTCAACAGGAAGCAGCAACATGAACTCGGCCGCATCAACGGCGAACAGCGGGGCGGTTGTCAATAGCCAGTCCTCGGATGCCAAGGCGGAGGTCCAATCGGAGAACGCGGCAGGCTCTGCCGAAGCGCCTGCCGCGGCGGTAGGCGGTGAAGCGGGCGGCGGGTCCATCGGAGAGATTGCCGCTGACGGCACGGAAGCGGGCTTGAATCAAAAACTGATCTACAAAGCGAATTTAACGATAGAAGCCGTTGAATTCGATAAGGCGGCAACGGCACTCCGCAACACCATTCACCAGTCAGGCGGTTATATCTTGCAATTCCAGGATGGGCAGTACAACGGCGAGAAGAGCTCCACCTATACCATTAAAGTGCCGGCGGCAGGCTTTATGGATTTTATTGACCGCCTTAACGGTATCGAGCATAAGAAATTTGAGAGGCAGATCAGCGGAACGGACGTGACGGAGGAGTATGTGGACCTGCAGTCGCGTCTGAAAGCGCAGCAGGTGGTGGAGGAAAGGCTCCTTGCTTTTATGGATAAAGCGACAAAAGCGGATGATCTGGTGAAGTTTTCGGAGCAGCTTGCGACGGTTCAGGAGAACATCGAGCGATTGAAGGGGCGAATCCGTTACCTGGATAACAACGTTTCTTATTCGACGGTTGAACTCAGGCTTTATCAGCCAGACGCGAAGTCGGATACGCTGTCGGTGGAAGACGGTCTTGGCGATAAAATGTCCAAAGCCTTGCAAGACAGCGTAAACGCCATGATCACCGTCCTTCAGGGGCTGCTTGTTTTTGTTGCCGGTGCTCTACCGATTCTATTGCTGCTTGTTATTATCGGGCTTCCGGTATACTGGCTGCGCGGCAAATTCCGCTCCAGGCCGAAATATCAGACTCCGTCAAGAAACCCTATGGTCCCTCCGGTCAAAGAAGAGGATCAGGAAGAAGATCCGAATAAGCCAAACGGTTAATCATATGAATTATTTTTCAAAAATCCTGCTCATGGAGCAGGATTTTTATTTTAGGTGGCGAACTAGTCTATCTTAGTGGGGAAAAGTGGTGCGAAGTGGAGGATATGGGGGAAGGGGTGGGGCGCATCTCATGTTTATGGGTGAATATCAACATACCATTGATGAGAAGGGCCGCATTATTATTCCTTCTAAGTTCCGGGAGTCGCTAGGCGCCACCTTTATCGCAACCCGCGGATTAGACAACTGCTTGTTCGTTTACCCTATGAGCGAGTGGAGCGTGCTGGAGCAGAAGCTGAAGTCACTGCCTCTCATGAAGTCGGATGCCCGCGCGTTTACCCGGTTTTTCTTTTCCGGGGCAACGGAATGCGAGCTCGACAAACAGGGAAGGGTAAACATACCAGCCCACCTTCGCGAATACGCGAAATTGGATAAGGATTGTATGGTGCTTGGCGTATCTAGCCGCGTCGAGATCTGGAGCAAATCGACGTGGGAAGGCTATTACGAGCAGTCCGAGCAGGCGTTCAACGAAATCGCGGAGAAATTGGTCGATTTCGACTTCAACTTCTAGAGTAAACAACAAGAATGGGAGGATGTTAGCGTGTTTCAGCATATTACAGTGCTATTGGAAGAGGCGGTTGACGGACTGGCGATCAAGCCAGGCGGCATATACGTCGACTGTACGCTTGGCGGCGCAGGTCATAGTGAAAAAATTGTGTCCCAGCTGAGCGGTGGAGGGCGTTTGATCGCATTTGACCAGGATGATGCTGCGCTGGATAACGCACGCGTAAGGCTTGCTCCCTATATGGATAGAGTAACGCTAGTCAAGAGCAATTTTCGTTATTTGGAAGAAATGCTTCTCACGTGTGATGTTCCAACGGTAGACGGTGTCCCTCAGGTCGACGGCATATTGTTCGATCTTGGCGTTTCCAGCCCCCAACTGGATGAGGCGGAGCGCGGCTTCAGCTACAATCATGATGCTCCTCTCGATATGAGGATGGATCAGGGTGGAGCCTTGACGGCCTACGATATCGTAAACGGCTGGGAAGAACGGGAGATCTCTCGAATTCTGCATGTGTACGGCGAAGAGAAATTCGCCAGATCGATCGCACGCAAAATTGTACAGGCCCGCGAGAATGCGCCGATCGAAACAACCGGCGAGCTGGCTGAACTGGTCAAAACCGGCATTCCGGCTGCAGCAAGACGGACTGGCGGTCATCCGGCCAAGCGTTCCTTCCAGGCTCTCCGTATTGCCGTAAATGACGAGCTCGGCGCCGAGGAAGACGCATTGGAACAAGCGGTGAAATGCGTTGGCCCAGGCGGCAGGATATCCGTTATTACTTTCCATTCATTAGAGGATCGCATCTGCAAGCAATTATTTGCGAGTTATGTTGAAAAATGCACTTGTCCGCCGGATTTCCCGAAATGTGTATGCGGCGGCACAGGAAAGCTTCGGTTAGTGAACCGCAAGCCGATTGTTCCGACAGAGCAGGAATTGGAAGTTAACCCTCGCTCTCGCTCGGCCAAGCTGCGTGTCGCAGAAAAATTGTAGGTTAGAGGGGGTTCTTTCATTGGCTTATATCAACGGCAATTTGGCCATGCAGCCAAAGCGCAAGCCGGATCAGCGGACGGTCGTCCGCGAGACGAAACGGATGGTTGTGAAGCGCAAGTCGATTCCGGTTCAAGAGAAACTGCTGTACATGTTTACGGTCGTTTTTTGCGTAATCGTACTTGGAGTCATTGTAAATCAATACGCGAAAAACTATGATATGCGCGTCCAAATCAAGCAAATGAAAACGCAATACGCAACGATGAACATTGATATGAAAGAGTTGCAGAAGCAAGTAGAAATGCTTAACGATCCGGAGAGGATCCGCAAAATGGCAGAAACGCAAGGCATGGCGAGCACCGAACAGCCGGACATCATGGTAAATACACAATCCGCCAAGTCGGAATAGGTGACGCATATGGTGAAACGAATTAAACTTCGCACGTTGTTGTTTGGAGGGATAATAACCCTCCTTTTTGTTGTTCTAATCGGAAGAATCTATTGGGTGCAGGTAGTTAAAGGAGACTTTTGGTACGAAAAGGCCAAGACAAGATGGGCGGCCGAAGAGAAGCTCTTAGCGAAGAGGGGGACGATTACGGACAGGGACGGCAACATGCTCGCCATGGATTCCGTTGCTTACGATATCGCGGTAAACCCCGATATGATTCATAAGCTGAATATCGCCGACGAAGTAGCAGCGGGATTACATACATTGCTGGGCAAGCCGGAGGCCGATCTGCTCAAGATCGTTACGGCGCAAAAAGACGGCAAATACTATCAGCAGCGCGAGATTCACGAGGAAGGCTGGAAGATAGACAAGGAGCTTGCCGACAAGGTCGTTAAGTTCCGCCAGGAGCTTTACGATAAATACAAGACGAAGGACGTCGGCATTTACCTCTTTGAAGATCAGAAGAGATATTATCCGCGTCATTCCATGGCTTCGCAGCTCCTGGGGTACGTGACGAAGGAAGGCCAGGCGGCTTCGGGGATTGAGTCATTCTATAACGACAAGCTGAAAGGCGAAGACGGGGAGCTGAAGTACGAAAAGGACGGCAAACGCGTCCAGCTCGCGGAAGGCGAAGTCGAATACAAGCCGGCGAAGGATGGCCAGGACATTGCTCTTACGCTCGATATGGACATTCAGAATTACGTGGAGAAAGCGCTGGAGGATATCAATCAGAAATATCATCCGAAAAGCATTACCGCGATTGCCGCGGATCCGAATACGATGGATATTCTGGCAATGGCCAATTATCCGACATTTGATCCGAATACCTATTGGGACATGAGTTACGAGAATGCGTATAACCACTCGATCAAGTCTTTGTATGAGCCTGGTTCAACGTTCAAAATTGTAACGCTGGCTGCAGCCGTGCAGGAAGGGATCTTCAACCCGAACGCCACTTATAAGTCCGGTTATATCTCGGTACCGGGCGCTCCGGTAAAAGACATTAACAAAGTCGGTTGGGGGACCATTACCTATCTGGAAGGCTTGAAGCGCTCCAGTAACGTTGCGTTCGTTAAGCTCGGCTGGGAGCAGCTTGGCGGCGTAAAGCTTATGGATTATATCAACCGGTTCGGGTTCGGCCAAAAAACGGGCGTCGAGCTTGGCGGTGAAGCATCGGGTGCGATTAACGTGAACTTATCCATTCCTTCCGATATTGCCCGCGCTTCATTTGGTCAAGGCAAGGTGCAAGTTACGGCCATTCAACAGATTGCGGCAGTTGCCGCGGTTGCGAACGGCGGCAAGCTGATGGAGCCGCATATCGTGAAACAGATTTATGATCCTAACACGAAGACAACCGTAAAGACGCAGCCTAAGGTAGTCAGACAGGTTATTTCGCAGGAAGCCTCGAAGAAGGTGGGCGAATACCTGGAACAGGTCGTATCGGACCAAGAGATCGGTACCGGCCGCAATGCCTATATCGAAGGCTATCGGGTAGCAGGCAAGACGGGTACGGCGCAAAAGGTTATTAACGGAAAATATTCGCAAGACAAGTTCGTCGTATCTTTTATCGGATACGCGCCTGTCGAGAATCCGAAAATTGTCCTCTATATCGTCGTTGACGAGCCTAACGATCCGAAAGCCGGCGGCGGCGCCGTTGCGGCACCGGCCTTTAAGGACATTGTATACAAAAGCTTAAAGCATATGGGCGTTTCGCCGGATGTTAAAGTCACCGAGAACGGGAAGAAAGAAGTAACGGTATCCGTGCCTAAGCTCGATAGTCTGACCGTATCCCAAGCAAAAACGCAGCTGAAATCACGCGGCTTAAACGTTGAGGTAGTCGGCGGCGGAACAAAAGTCATCCAGCAGGTGCCTGCTTCGGGGGCTTCCGTTCATCCGGCCCAGAAGGTTTACTTGATTACGGAGCAACGGGATAAGCTGAAAATTCCGGATATGACGGGTATTTCATTGCGCGACGCACTCGAAATCGCATCCGTGCTGGACATCCGCGCAACGGTTAAAGGCGAAGGCTATGTCGTTTCGCAGAAACAGATCACGAAAAATGGCGAGCGTCTCATTGAACTTACGCTTTCTCCGCAGACGGACGCGGTGAACGGCGAGACCGCTTCTTCCGATTCGGAGGATGCCAAGGCAAATGCGGATGACGGGACCAATTCGGCCGAAGATCAGAAAGTCGATACGGCCAATACGCAATAATTCATCGATAGCTTGTTCTATCCCCCACTTGTCCCTCATAGGTTGGGAATGAGCGTCAGCGTACGCTCAGCCGAAGGATGAGGCGTAAGGGGGAACAAGGATGAAGGTATCAAATGTAACGTTGCGTCGCCGGCTGTTTATCGTGCTTTTAATCAGCGTGGCAGCTTTTGCCGGATTGATTTTCCGGCTTTCTTATGTTCAGTTGTGGCAGGGCGAGAAGCTGTCCGCCCAAGCGGAAGACAACTGGCGGCGCGAAATTCCTTATAAGGCGAAGCGTGGCGATATTCTGGATCGTAACGGGACCAAGCTGGCGTATGATATAAGCACGCCAACCGTGCTGGCTATCCCCGTGCAAATTCCGGACAAACAGGCAACGGCAGCCAAGCTTGCGCCTTATTTGGATATGACGGAGGAAGCATTGGTTAAGCTGCTCTCCAAGAAAACCAGCATTGTTGAGCTAAAGCCGGGCGGTAAACGAATGACTACCGACAAGGCGCAGCAGGTAAGAAATTTGCATCTTAACGGAATTGTCGTTGCGGAGGACAATAACCGCTATTATCCTTTCGGAAGCCTCGCCGCGCACTTGCTGGGCTTTACGGGAGTAGATAAAGGGCTTACCGGCGTGGAAGCCAAATATAACGATATGCTTAAAGGGATTGACGGCAATGTCTCCTACTTATCCACGGCATCCGGCAAAACAATGCCGAATTCTTCGGATACGTACAAGGCGCCGCAGCAAGGCTTATCCCTGGAATTAACGATCGACCAGCAGATTCAGGCGGTTATGGAGCGGGAACTCGATCAGGCGATGACGGCGCTCCAGCCGGATGATATCATTGCAATCGCCATGAACCCGAATACGGGAGAAATTCTCGGCATGGCAAGCCGGCCAACCTATGAGCCTGCTAATTACAGGGAATATCCAAGCGAAACCTACAACCGGAATCTTCCGATCTGGATGACTTACGAGCCGGGTTCTACGTTTAAGATTATAACTCTTGCGGCTGCAATCGAAGAGAAGAAGGTAAACCTCAAGAACGAAACCTTCTTCGATCCCGGTGCCGTCGAGATCGGGGGAGCCAGGCTCCGCTGCTGGAAAAAAGGCGGCCATGGCAGCCAGACCTTCCTCGAGGTTGTGCAAAATTCCTGCAACCCGGGATTTGTAAACCTTGGTAATCGGCTTGGCAAAGAGAAGCTTTTCGATTATATTAAAAACTTCGGATTCGGTTCGAAAACGGGCATTGATATTCCTGGCGAAGCAAACGGTATCTTGTTCAAGCTGGATAAGGTTGGTCCTGTCGAGCTTGCGACTACCGCTTTCGGTCAAGGCGTATCGGTTACGCCGATTCAACAAATTGCCGCCGTATCGGCTGCAATTAACGGCGGTACCTTGTACAAACCTCATGTAACCAAGGCATGGATTAATCCGCAGACCGGCGAGACGGTGCAGCAGATTGAACCGGAGGCTGTCCGCAAGGTCATCTCGGAGGACACGTCGAAGCAGGTGCGCGAAGCGCTTGAAAGCGTCGTGGCCCTCGGAACAGGCGGCAATGCGTTTATCGATGGCTACAGGGTAGGCGGAAAAACAGGTACCGCGCAAAAAGTTATCAATGGACGTTATTCTCCGAATGAACATATCGTATCCTTTGTTGGCTTCGCTCCTGCCGATAAACCGGAGATCGTCATTTATGTGGCGGTAGACAATCCGCAAGGCATTCAATTCGGCGGTGTCGTGGCTGCCCCTATCGTGCGTAATATTATGGAGGACGCTCTTACGATTCTGCAGGTGCCGCCTCGCGACAAGCAGATCGACAAGAAGTATAAGCTTGGCGAGACGCCGATCGTTACGGTTCCTAACCTGGTAGGGAAATCAGTGTCGGACATATACGAGGATATGAACATGAACTTCAATTTGTCCTCGGCGGGTTCGGGCAATACGGTTATCCGCCAAGCTCCGGCAGTCGGCGCGAGGGTAGAGAAGGGTTCAACGATACGTATTTATTTAGGCGATGAGGATGATATATCGGATTCCCATTGACC
>NZ_BILY01000051.1 GCF_004000805.1 Paenibacillus glycanilyticus NBRC 16618 | reverse complement strand
CAACTAGCTACTTCTCTTGCGAATAAGACCCTATGAGGGTCTTATCTCAACGCCAACCCACCATTTTCGCACGTCCGCGCCCCTTCCCATGCCCGATAAGTCCCTGCCAGGGTCTTATCACTAACCAACTAGCTGCTCTCCAATCAAATAAGACCCTCCCGGGGTCTTATTTCTAGCTTGCTCATCATTCCACCTTAATCAGCCAATCGGTATTTCTCGCACCTGCTGCTCCTCCCATACCCAGCTTGGCACTTCCCGGCGCAGTACGGGGGCGATATCCGAAGCGAACCGCTCCATCTGCTCCCGCTGCTCGGCTTCGGATAAGCCGTCTACGCTAAGAGACAGCACCTGGTGACCAAAAGCCGCTTGGTAGTTTAATATTTTCTCGATAATCTGCTCCGGGCTTCCGATCAGGCTTGGACCTCTGGCGATATTGTCCTCAAGCGTGGTAAACGGAGACTGGTTATGCTGAGCGGCGGCTGTTGCCTGGAACGCCTCATAGTAAGGACGATACCGCTTGATGGCCTCCTCCGTCGTATTCGCGATATACAGGCTGCCGGCGCCTGAACCAACAACCGCTTTCCGCGGATCATGCCCGTAATACGCCAGTCTCTCGCGGTAATGATCGATGAGATCCTTGTATTTCGCCTGCGGATGGAAGCTGTTCGAGGAGAAGATCGGCTCGCCGTAACGGGCGGCTAGCTCGGTGGAGCGGGTGCTGGACGCGCTCCCGTGCCAGATCGGAATCGGCTTCTGCAGCGGTCTTGGCTGCGTCGTCACCTCATGAAGCGGCGGACGGTACTGGCCTTGCCAGGTCACATCCTCCTCCCGCCAAAGACGCCGCAGCAGCTCGTAGCGCTCCTCCATCGAATCCCATTGCTCCTCTTCCGTGATTCCGAAGAGCGGGTAATGCCGCGGATCGTTGCCTTTGCCGATAATCATCTCCAGTCTTCCGCCGGACAGATGATCAAGCGTCGCGTAATCCTCGGCTACCCGCACCGGGTCCAGTACGCTAAGCACCGTTACAGTCGTCAGCAGTCGAATGCGCGAAGTTCTTGCCGCAATCGCCGTCAGCAGCAGCGGAGGAGAAGAAGAGAGAAACGGCGCTCCATGCCGTTCTCCAATGCCGTATCCTTCAAAACCAAGCTTCTCGGCAAGCACTGCCTGCTTGATTATATTTTCGATTTTTTCGCTGGTCGTAAAATGCTCCCCCGTCACCGGGTTCTTCAAATTCATAACCAGGCTGAACCATATAAATTTCATAAGCTTTCACTCTCCTTTGGCGTCGTAAGCGGTGGTGCCGGCATCCGTCTGCCCAGCAGCAAAGCAATCGGAATTGCGCAGGCGACAATGATGCTGGATACGAAAAACACATCGTGAATACTGTGCATGTAAGCTAGACTATATGCCTTCGTCCCCTCTTCTCCTCCGCCTGAATCAGTCAGATGAACCGACAGCCGGGAGTAAAACAACGACGTGCAGAGACCTAAAGCCATAGCGCTAAATACTTGCCTCAGCCAATTGAGCAAAGCCGACGCATGCCCGATCCACTCCTCGGGAACGGACGACATGCTTGCGTTGGTGGTTGGCGTTGAAGCCAGGCCGGTACCGATATTTCGGATGGCGAGCCACACGATAATCGCAATAAGACTGGTTTCCGGAGGCATTTGACTGAAATAATAGGTACTCACAACCAGAATCGCGCAGCCGATCATAATCAGCTTGGCCGGTCCCGCTTTGCGGTACCATTTGCCGGCGGCAAACGTGGCAGCGGTTAAGCAAGCCGCGGCGGGAAGAAACAGAAGACCAACCCTGAACGGCGATAAGCCTTTCATCTCGACCAATAATAAAGGCATGAAATAGACAACCGAATAAAGTCCAAACGACAGAATAAGGGAGGCCGTCAGACTCAGTGAAAATCTGGGGTTGAGCAGCAGCCGAAGCTGCAATAGAGGATGCTCGCTGCGGCGAGCCTGCCATATAAATAGCGCAAAGCTGCCGACGCCAACAAGCAGCATCATCCAAGTAAGCAAGCTGTTCCAGCCCCATACGGTCATGTTGCCGAATAGCAGCAGCAGCGCGAGACTTCCCCCCGTTGCAAGCAGCAGCCCCGGCCAATCCAATCGGGCGAGACCGTTTGCCGAGTCCTTCGGAATAACAATCGCTCCTACAATCCAAGCGACAAACCCGACCGGTACGGTCACCAGGAAAATAAGATGCCAATCGAAGCTTTGCAGCCAGCCGCTGAGCGACGGGCCAATCGCTGTTCCCAACACCGTGGAGAAGGACCACACGCTAAGGGAAAAGGATTGCTTTTCCGGCCTAATCGTCCGGTAAATCAGGGCAAGCGACACCGGCTGAATAAGCCCGCAAAACAGCCCTTGTACAATACGAAACGCAATAAGCGCACCGACATTCCAAGACAGCGCGCATAGAAACGAGCTGACCGTAATTCCCCCGATTGCAAACAGAAACAGCCGCTTGCAGCCAAACCGCTCCATGGCATAGCCGGTAATAGGAACAACAATGCCGCTCGCCAGAGTAAAGCCGGTCATCATCCACTGAACCGTCTGCAGCTCCGTGCCGAATATCCGGATAAAACCGGGCAGCGACACGTTAAGCGAGACGACATGGTACATCCCGACAAAGGATCCGATAAAAATAGCCGTCAGCACCGGCCAGAATGCCGGGTAGGATGCTGCCGCCGGCTCCTTCTGTTCCGCCTGCTTCATAGTAAGGTATAGTGGCAAGCCGCATAACGATCCTCGCCTAACGGGCGAAGCTCCGGCTGCTCCTTCCTGCATCTTTCCGTCGCGAACGGACAACGGGGGTGGAACCGGCAGCCGCTTGGCGGATTTGCCGGCGAAGGGATTTCGCCTTGGATCGATGCAGTGCCGCGCTGACCCGGAACTGGCTGCGGAATCGATTCGATGAGCAGCTTCGTATACGGATGGGCCGGCTGGCGGAACAGCTCATCGCTTGGCGCGATCTCCACAAGCTTGCCCAGATACATCACGCCAATCCTGTCCGAAATATGCCTTACAATCTGCAGGCCGTGGGCGATAAACAAATAAGTCAGACCCAGCTTCTGCTGAAGCTCCTGCAGCAAATTAATGATCTGCGCCTGAACGGACACGTCCAGAGCGGACACGGCTTCATCGGCAAGAATAAAGCTTGGGTTCAAGGCAATTGCCCGGGCAATGCCAATCCGCTGACGCTGGCCGCCTGAGAACTCATGCGGATATTTGCTGGCGCTCGCTGTATCAAGTCCCACCAGCCCGAGCAGTTCTTCCACGCGATGCCGACGTTCGTCAGCCGTCCAAGCGCCATGTACTTTAAGCGGTTCGGCAATACTGTCGCCGATCGTCCATCTAGGGTTTAGAGAACCGTAAGGGTCCTGAAAAATAACCTGCATATCCTTCCGTAACGGACGAAGCTGCGCGCCATTTAATCCTGTCAGCTCCTTGCCCTGAAACAGCACCTTGCCTGAAGTCGCCTGCTCCATTTGCAAAAGAACCCGGCCTAGCGTAGATTTGCCGCTTCCCGATTCGCCAACCAGACCAAACGTTTCATTCCGCCTGATGGAGAACGAGACATCGTCAACCGCGCGGATGAAGGTACGGGGCGCGGTAAAGCTTTTTCGCTTCACCGGATAATACTTGCGCAGATGATCGGCAGAGAATAGGATTTCGCTGTCTGTGCCGGAAAGGGCAGCTTCCGACTGTTCATCATGCGCAGCAGACTCTTCTACCCGCAATGCGGCGGATTTGCTTCTAACCGCAGGCTCTGCGGCAACCTGCTCCGCATGCCAGCAAGCCACCCCGCTTCCGCTCTGTTCAACAAGCGGCGGAGCTTCCGCCCGGCATCGCTCCGTTGCGTATTCGCAGCGGGGATGGAACAAACAGCCGCCGGGTAACGCGGCAAGTGACGGAATAGATCCCTGAATCGCATAGAGCCGTTCGCCGCGTACGCTGTCCAGAGGAGGAATCGATTGAAGAAGTCCTCTCGTATACGGATGACGAGGTCTTGCGAACAAATCCTCAGCCGCCCCCTGTTCAACAATCCGTCCGGCGTACATGACGACAATGCGATCCGCCATCTCCGCGGCAATGCCGAGGTCATGGGTAATGAGCAGAATCGACATCCCGAGCTCCTGCTGCAGCTCCTGAAGCAGCTGCAAAATTTGGGCCTGGATCGTAACATCCAGAGCCGTGGTTGGTTCATCGGCGATGAGCAGATCCGGGCTGCAGGAGAGTGCCATCGCAATCATCGCCCGCTGGAGCATGCCGCCGGATAACTCGCCGGGATACTGCTTCATTCGGATTGCCGCTTCAGGAATACCAACGCGGCTTAATAACTGAATGCCCCTATCCCAGGCGACCCGCCGGCTCACCCGTTCGTGCTGCATGATCGTCTCGACAATCTGCTGGCCAATGGTGAAGACCGGGTCAAAGGCGGCCATCGGCTCCTGGAAGACCATCGCTACCCGCTTGCCGCGCAATTGCCGGAGCTCGGCTTCAGGCAGCGCCGCAATATCCCGTCCCTGCAGCAGGATGCTTCCCCGCGTAATGGATCCTTTCTCGTAATCAATAAGCCGCATAATCGCTTTGGAAGTGACTGTCTTGCCGCTGCCGGATTCTCCGACAAGGCACACGGTTTCCCCGGGCTGTATCGAGAACGATATATTCGTAATCGCTTCAAGCAAGCCATTTTTGGTCCGAAAACCAACGGACAGCTCCCGAATATTAAGCAACGCCTCCAATAGAGCTCCCCCTCCTACCTCGTGCTTTTCTTCGGATCAAGCTGATCTCTCAGCCGGTCGCCGATCATATTGACTGCCAGCACAAACATCGTGATCGCAAGTCCCGGGAAAGTACAGATCCACCAGGCAACCGTTAAATAACCGCGGCCCTGCGACAGCAGCGTTCCCCAGTCCGGCACTTCCTTCAGCACGCCAAGGCCAAGAAAGCTAAGCCCCGACCCGGTCAGAATCGATGTCCCGATGCCTATCGTCGCCATGACGAGGAGCGGGGACAGCGAATTGGGCAATACATGCTTCCAGAAGATGTGGAAAGGCGAAGCGCCGGCAGCCTGCGAGGCCTGAATAAACGTCCGGCCTTTAATGCTCATAATCTGCGACCGCATAATACGCGCATAACCCGGTATGGAGGCTATGGCTACAGCCAGCACAATATTAAACAGGCTTTTGCCAAGTGCTCCCGCAATCGCAAGCGCAAGCAGGATGCCCGGGATAGTCATCAGAATATCGTTGAAGCGCATCAGCACCGCATCGATCCAGCCCCCCGCGTAACCGGATAAAGCGCCAATCGCCCCGCCTGCCAGTCCCCCGACAAGAACGGAAGCGAAGCCGATAAACAGCGAATCCCGGCTGCCGTATACAACCACGCTGAATATATCCCGTCCGAAATAATCCGTTCCGAACAGATGCGCCGCGCTTGGTGGCTGCATAATGCTGTCCGTTAACATCTCGGTAGGGGAATAAGGGGCAATCCAGGACGGCACAACCGCGCATGCCGCAATAAACAAGATAACGAGGGCTGCCGCAAACAGGAACAGATTGCTTGCCGCCAATCGTTTGAAACGGATAGCCGTCAGGCGTCCACCGCTTCTTTTGTACGGGAGTGTACGGGCCGTAGCCGCTTCACGCATACGTACTTGGCTCCTTTCTCCATAACCTTACGCCGAGCGCCTTACTCTCGGATCAATTAGCGAATAGGACAAGTCGACAAGCAGGTTCACCAGGACGTAGATCAGCGCGGTAAAAAAGATAACGCCCTGCACGACCGGCAGATCCTTCGCCATCAAAGCGTCCCCGATAATCCGTCCGATGCCTTGCCGTGAAAATACCGTTTCAATCACAACGGTTCCGGCCAGCATCTCTCCGATCAGCATGCCGATCATCGTGACCGCGGGAATAAGCGCATTCCGCAGCGCATGCTTATACATCACGGCACGCTCGGACAAACCTTTGGAGCGCAGCGTCAGCATAAAATGCTCGTCGATAATGTCCAGCATGCTGCTTCGGACCATTCTTACGATAAAGCCGGCTCCAACAATGCCCAGCGTAAGAGCCGGAAGCACAAGCGTGCGCCATCCGTCCGAGCCCATGGCCGGAAACCAGCCAAGCTGCAGACTAAACAGCACGATAAGCAGAATGCCCGACCAGAAGGTCGGCATCGAGATGCCGAACAATCCGACGAGACGGGCAAGGTAATCAATGGGACCGTTGCGGTGAACGGCGGACAATACGCCAAGAACAAGGCCAATCGTGACCGAGACCAGCGCGCTTGCCGCCGTCAGCGCCAGGGTAGCGGGGAAATGCTCAAGAATTTTATCCAGCACCGGCTCGGAATTTAATAAGGAATTCCCGAAGTCTCCCCGCGCCATGTCGCTTATGTACCGGATGAACTGGATATAGAAGGGCTGATCCACGCCCAGCTGATGCTTCAGGTTCGCAATCTGCTCCGCCGTGGCAACCGACGGATCGATCATCGAATCCGTCGGGTCGCCGGGCAAGACATACAGGATCGCGAACACCAGCACCAAGGTGCCCGCGATCACCAGCAGGGAAGAGAGAATACGTCCGGCAATGTACATGGCGATCCGCCTCCCTATCGTTTAAGAACTAAGCGAGACCCCGTTGAACAACGGATAGCCCAGCGAATCAAATACAAGTCCTTGCACGGATTTGTCCGCGGCTACCGTATACGGGAATACGTAAATCGGCAGAATCACCGCTTGGTCGATAATGTAATGCTGGATTTGCTTATAAATGTCCGCGCGCTTTGTATCATCCGTTTCTACCCGGCCTTGCTCAAGCAGCTTGTCGATCTCCGGATTGGATAAACGCGTGAGCGACTTCGGAGCGTTTGGAGCGGTAGTATGATAGAACGAATACAGTGCGTTTGGATCCGAGTTCACCTGGCTGTTGCCGTAGAGATCATAATCGCCATTGGTATAAACGACCGTCCGCACGTCCTTCGTGATCTCTACCTCAACGGCAATGCCAAGCGCCTTCAGCTGCTGCTGAATGATGACCGCGATATCGTTGCGTTTCTCGCGGTTTGGCGTTCCGTCCACGTAATGGATGGTCAGCTTCTTGCCGGCTTTTTCGCGAATGCCATCCGAGCCTTTAACCCAGCCCAATTCATCCAGCAGTGCGCCCGCCTTCTCAAGATCCGGCTTCACTCCGTTCTCAAGCGAAGCATCGTAACCGAAGGTTCCCGGCGTAAGCGGCGACCAAGCGCGGTCATACGTCCCCAGATACAACGTCTTCACAATGCTGTCGACGTCAACGGCGAGCTGGACCGCCTGTCTTGCTTTCGCATCGTTCCAAGGCTCATGCTCCTGATTGAAGAACAGCGTATAAGGCAGGCCAACCGTGTTGGCTCCAAGCAGTTGAACCTTCGAATCGCTCTTTAAGGCTACGATATTTTGCGGAGGAACCGTTTCAGCCGCCAGTACCTGACCGCTCTGCACGCTGCCGATCCGGGTTGCTTCTTCCGGCACGATCTTGAAGGTAATGCCGTCCAGATACGGTGCGCCCGCATTCGTTACAAGCTCTGGCGCCCACTTATAGTCGGGATTCTTCGCTACTTGAATTTCGGCGTTCTGCTCCCATTTCACGAACTTGAACGGTCCTGTGCCAACCGGATTCAGACCAAATTGGTCACCGTATTTCTTCGCCGCCGTTGGCGATACGATGCCAAGCAGAGCCTGGCTCAGGTTGCCGAGGAACGCGCGCGACGGAGTAGCAAGGTTCAGCTTCACCGTATACTCGTCAATCACTTCCGAGGATTTATACGGAGCGAGCAGAGCCGCCGCGTTCGCAGCCTTCGTAGCCGGATCGAGAATACGGTCGAAGTTATATTTGACCGCTTCGGCGTTAAACGGCGTGCCGTCCTGGAACTTCACGTCTTGACGCAGCTTGAAGGTATAGCTCAGGCCGTCATCCGAAATCTCCCACGAAGTAGCCAGCCACGGCTTGATGGAATTGTCCGGAAGCTGTACAACAAGCGAGTCGTAAATCGTGCGGATGACGCGTACGGCAACAGCCAGACCGCTGCGATGCGGATCAAGCGTATCGGGCGAAGTAGCGAGAGCGTAGGTCAGCTCTCCGCCTTGCTTCACTTCCGTGGAAGCTGCAGGTGTATCCGTCGACTGCTGCTGCGCCTGCTGGCCGTTATTGCCACTCCCTTTATTTGACGCGCACGCCGACAGCACCAGTGCCAGAACTAACAATAACGCCGCCGAGCTGTGGAGTGATTTGCGTTTCGATTTGAATGTATTCATCGGATTTCTCTCTCCTATTCAATTAGTTAACAGTCACTCCAGCCTGTTTGCGCGCCGCCGCGTAACGGTTCTCCGGTACCGGAATCCCCAGGTTGCCGCGAAGCGTATCGGCATCGTACTCGGTGCGGTACAATCCGCGTTCCTGCAGAATCGGAACAACCAGCTCGACAAAATCATCCAGACCGCGCGGCGTAGCCGACGCAATGATAAAGCCGTCCGCCGCTTCCTCTTCGAACCACTCCTGCACTTTATCCGCTACGAATTCCGGCGTGCCGATAAAAGAGTTCCGAGGCGTTGCCGCCTGCAAAGCAACCTCGCGAAGCGTAAGCCCTTGTTCCTTCGCACGGCGCTTGATCCGGTCTGTTGTGCTGCGGAAGCTGTTGGAGCCAAAGTCGCCGAGGTCCGGGAACGGTGCATCCAGCTCGTATTGCGAGAAGTCGTGATGCTCGAAAAATCTTCCCAAATGATCGAGCGCCTTCTCGATCGTAACTAGGCCCGCAATCTGCTGATACTTCTCTTCCGCCTCTTCCTGCGTGCGTCCGATAATCGGCCCAATGCCAGGGAAAATAAGCGTATGCTCGGGATTACGGCCATTCTCGGCCACGCGGCGCTTCACGTCGCGGTAGAACTCCTTCGCCTCTTCGAGCGACTCCGGACCGGTAAATACGGCATCGGCAGTCTTTGCAGCCAGATTGCGACCGCTCTCGGAAGAGCCTGCTTGGAATACAACGGGCTGGCCTTGCTTCGAACGCGCGATATTCAGCGGACCTTGCACGGAGAAGAATTCCCCGCTGTGATTCAGGCGATGCAGCTTCTCCGGATCGAAGAACACGCCGGTTTCTTTGTCGCGGACAAAAGCGTCGTCTTCCCACGAATCCCACAGTCCCTTCGCAACCTCCAGGTACTCCTCGGCGATCCGGTAACGCTCGCTGTGCTCGGGATGCGGCTTGCCGCCGAAATTAAGCGCGCTGCCTTCAAGCGGGGAAGTGACGACGTTCCAGCCTGCGCGGCCGCCGCTGATATGATCGATCGACGAGAACTGGCGGGCAACCGTAAACGGCTCGGAGTAAGAGGTCGACAACGTTCCTACAAGCCCGATGTTGGAAGTAACCGCTCCAAGCGCGGACAGGATCGTAATAGGCTCGAACCTGTTCAAGAAATGAGGGATTGATTTTTCGGTAATGTACAGTCCGTCGGCGATAAAGAGAAAATCGAATTTGCCTTCTTCCGCTTTAAGCGCCTGCTGTTTATAGAAACCGATATTAACGCTTGCATCCGCCGGAATATCGGGATGTCTCCAGCCTGAGCTGCTGCCGCCAACACCATGAATAATAGCTCCCAATTTCAATGCTCTCTTCTTCGACATATACACTCCACCCTTATCTTCTTTTTTGTATGACTCAATAAAATTCCGGTAAAGTAACATATCCCATCTGTTTAATAGGAATTTATCTTGGCAATACTCTAACACCCGGCTTTCCGCGGCACAATAGCATATAAATCTCTTCTATCGACCGTTAGGCATCATCTATGGGTCAAGGCTTTCCGAAGAAAAAAAAAACACCAACTGCCGCTTCACGCAGCAATCGGTGTTTTCTTCCTACTATAACTATGTTCCCGCAGCAAGCTGAACGAGCAGTCTGGTGCCGTGAACAAGCACGGACTCATCCAGATCAAACTTGGGCCGGTGAAGCCCTTCCCGGATGCCAAGCGATTCATTCCCGCAGCCCAGCAAAATAAAAGCGCCCGGCACCCGGTCCAAATACCAGCCGAAATCTTCTCCGGCCAGGCTTGGCTCAAGCTGCTGCCGCACATTATTCCCGCCAAGCACGGCCGTGCCGGCGCGGATAACCTCTTCGACCGCTTCACTGTCATTCACAACCGCAATCCCTTCGCGAAGAGCAATATGGTAGAAGCCGCCATAGGCAAGCGATGCCGCTTGCGCATGACGTTCCAGTCCGGCCGTAATGGCCGCAACGGTCTGCTTGCTGAACGCACGGAAGGTCCCGGTTAGGACGCTTTGCTCGGCAATCGCGTTAATGACCGTACCGGCTCGCACGGTTCCGAAAGCAAGCACGGCTTGCTCCCGCGGATCAATGCTGTTAGCCATCATCCCGTTTACCCCGGCAATATAAGCCCCTGTCATTTGGATGGCATCGGCGGCTAGATGAGGAGAGCTGTGATGGCCGTTCTTCCCTTGAAACGTCACGTGAAAATGGGAAGAGGCCGCCATCGCATATTGCGAATGGATGCCAATCATGCCCGCATCAAGCTCCGGCCATACATGCAGGGCATAACAACGGTCAACGCCTTCGAGGATGCCCGCCTCGATCATATCCCTTCCGCCGGAGAGCAGCCGTCCGTCCAGCGGACTTGGCAGCGCTCCTTCCTCGGCAGGCTGAAAGACAAAACGGATCTCCCCGGCAAAGCTCTCCCGGTAAGCCGCAAGCGTTTTTGCCGCTCCAAGCAGCATAGCGGTATGCGCATCATGACCGCAGGCATGCATCACGCCGTCGACCGAGGATTTATAATCGACATCGTTTAGTTCCGTAATCGGCAAGGCATCCATATCGGCACGCAGCAGAAGGGTCCGGCCTCCCTCAAGCCCACCGCGCAGCACGCCAACTACTCCCTTGCCAAAATGGGGGCCGACGCCCGTCTGGACGTCGATCCCCCATTCTTCGAGCAGCCCCGCAACCCGTGCCGCCGTACGATCCGTATCGTACAGCAGCTCCGGATGACGGTGCAGGTCGCGGCGAATCGCGATTAGCTCGTCATGCAGCGAACCCGCATACGCCAGCATCTCCTTTATGGCTGCTTTATTGATGTTCAAGCTCAAACGTGCTCGGCTGCTTTCGTATAACGGTTAGCCGGGATTGGCAGGCCTAGATTGCCGCGCAGCGTATCGCCTTCGTACTCAGTGCGGAACAAGCCGCGTGCCTGCAGAATCGGAACCACATGCTCAATGAAATCCTCAAGCCCGTGCGGCACCGAAGAACCAACCATAAAGCCGTCGGCAGCGCCGGCTTCGAACCACTCTTGTACCCGGTCGGCAACCTGCTCAGGCGTTCCGATAAAGATAGGACGAGGAGTCGCAACCTGCAGAGCCACTTGGCGGAGCGTCAGGCCTTTCTCCTTCGCATTGGCTTTGATTTTGTCCGTACCGCTTTGGAAGCTGTTGCGGCCGAGATCTCCCAGTTCAGGGAACGGCGCGTCCAAATCGTATTGGGAGAAGTCATGATGCTCGAAGAAACGTCCCATATAGATGAGCGCATTTTCCGCCGATACAAGGTCCACAACCTCCTGGTATTTGCGCTCCGCTTCTTCCTCCGTGCTGCCGATAATCGGACCGATGCCCGGGAAGACGAGCACGTTATCCGGGTTGCGCCCAAAAGCGGCGGCGCGGCGCTTCACGTCCTGATAGAACAAAACCGCGTCTTCAACCGAATCATGTCCGGTGAAGATCGCATCCGCATGCTTAGCGGCATAGTCCTTGCCCACATCAGACGCTCCCGCCTGGAAAATAACCGGCTGGCCCTGCTTCGAGCGGGCAATGTTCAGAGGACCTTTAACGGAGAAGAATTCGCCTTCGTGATTAAGCGTGTGCAGCTTGGCAGGGTCGAAGAAGACGCCGGACTCTTTGTCGCGGACAAACGCATCGTCTTCCCACGAATCCCACAGGCCGCGCGTTACGTCCAGGTATTCCGTCGCGATCCGGTAACGCTTGTCATGGTCCGGATGCTCCTTCTTGCCGTAGTTCAGCGCGGAGCCTTCGAGCGGGGAAGTGACGATATTCCAGCCTGCGCGGCCGCCGCTGATCACGTCAAGCGAACCGAACTGGCGCGCAACCGTAAACGGCTCGCTGTACGAAGTCGAGAGCGTGCCGACAAGACCGATATGCTTGCTGACAGCCGCCAGAGCGCTTAAGATCGTAATCGGCTCGAAGCGGTTCAGGAAATGCGGAATCGATTTTTCGTTAATATAAAGGCCGTCCGCGATAAACGCCAGATCGAACTTGCCCGCTTCGGCTTTCTCGACCCACGATTTGTACAGCTCGAAATTGACGCTTGCATCGGACGGAATCTCCGGATGTCTCCACAGCGAAGTGCTGCTGCCGACGCCATGAAGCATCGCGCCCAGTTTTAATTGTTTGCGTGCTGTCATTACGCATTTCCCCCTTTTGCTGTCGATATCGTAACGGACGGTCCTTGAGCGATGTAAGCGGCTTTGATCCGGTCAATCTGACCCAGATGATGCTGCACATGCTTCGTGAAGCCTTGAATAATGTCGCGGACGCGGACCGTTTCCCCTTTGAAGTTGATGCCGGTCTTATCCAGATCCTGCTCGCTCAGACGGCCAAACAGCAGACCGTTGTATTGCAGCAGCGCCCAGAACACGTTCAAAATGTCGGACGCGTTACCGTCATTGGAATGTTGGCCAGATACCCACAGGTCCTGGTTAAAAGCGGGAAGCTGCGCCTTCGTATCCGCGAGAATGTCGCGGATGCGGAAGGATACCACGATATTATGATCTGCCAAATGGGACAGCACCTCGGTAATGCTCCATTTCGCTTCGTTTTCTTTCCATTTCAGCTGTGCTTCTTCTACCCCTGCGATCGCCTGGGTCAATTGAAGATGTGTGTCCAAATAAGCTTGAATATCGATGGCACTCATTGGAAATCCTCCTTTGGATCTTGCGGCTCAGCCGCAAAGTGTGATAATGCGTGAATAGCCGTACCGGCTAAGAAATCAGCCGCAACCGGCAGTGCTCGCTCATCGAGATCAAACGCCGGATGATGCCATTCTTGTGGACCGTCCGTCCCTACAAACACGAATAGTCCCGGAACCTGCTGCTGGTAGGCCGCAAAATCTTCCCCGGCAAGAGATGGTACCGGATTAACCGGAAGCAGCTCCAATCGCTCAGCTTCCCTCCATGCCAGCTCCGCTAGCCCTTCATCGTTGTGAACCGGCGGCGGACCTTCAATCCAGCGGACTACGGCGGTAGTATCGAAGGCAGCGGCAACGCCCGCTACCACCTGGTCGAATCGCTCGCGGACGCGGCGGCGGATATCGGGATCAAAAGTACGGATCGTGCCGTCCAGCACTGCCTTCTCCGGAATCACATTCCATGCCGTACCGCTGTTCAGCTTCGTCACGCTGATGACCGCGCTGTCGAGCGCCCCTACATTGCGGCTGACAATCGATTGCAGCGCGGTAACGATATGCGCAGCCGTTAGAACGGGGTCATTGCCGGCTTCCGGTACGGCGGCATGCGAGCCGCGTCCCGCAACTTCAACAACAAAGCCGTCGGCGGCAGCCATAAGCGGACCGCCTTTAATGCCAATCGTGCCAACCGGCAGATCCGGCTTGTTATGCAGGCCGAAGATTGCCTGCACGCCCTCCAGCGCCCCGCTGGCGATGACCTGCCGCGCGCCTTTCGCCTTCTCTTCGGCCGGCTGGAAGATCAGCCGTACCGTGCCTTTCAGCTCCTGCTCGCGTTCCTTCAATAAATAAGCAGCTCCGATGAGGGCAGCCGTATGAAAGTCATGGCCACAGGCATGCATTTTGCCAGGAACAGCCGAAGCAAACGGCAATCCCGTCTCTTCCTGAATCGGGAGGGCGTCGATATCGGCGCGAAGCGCAATAACCGGCGATCCCGTTCCGATCTCGGCGATAACGCCGGTCTTCAGCGGATAATCCGCGATACGGATGCCGCCCGCTTCAAGCCAGCTCTTGATACGGATTGTCGTTTCGAATTCCTCGTGGGACAGCTCCGGATTCCGGTGCAGCTCCCTGCGGATATCCGTCAACCGGCTTGCCAACGCAGCAGCGCTGCGGGTTGTTGTATCGTTACTCATTCGTCCACCTCACCTCCCAGCTTAAGCCGTTACTTCGGCAAATGCCTCGCTAAGCAGCTCATACGAGCGGATCCGTTTCTCAAACGGTGAAATATTCGTTGTGATAATAAACTCGTCTACGCCGGTCGCTTCCTGCAGGGCAAGCAGCTTGCCGCGTACCGTTTCCTTGGAGCCTGCCGCAATAAGCGGCTCTTTCTCTTCAATCGTGTATTCCTCGCCGGATTGCTGACCGTAAGCCTCGGCTTGCTCCACCGTGCCAAGCGTAACCTTGCGGCCGCTGGCCAAATGCACCTTCACCAGCTTTTGCGGCGGGATCAGGCTGACGGCTTCCTCGTCCGTATTCGCCACGATTGCAGCCAATGCCAGAATCGCCTGCGGCGCTGCACCCAGCTCATAATTAAAGGCTTGCTTATATTTAAGAACCGAATCAACGGCAGCTTGCTCGTCTCCTCCGATAAACAGGGAGAATACGTAAGGCAGACCAAGACTTGCAGCCAGCTCCGCGCTGTCCGCGGAAGCACCTAGCACATGCAGCTCCGGTGCAACAGCCGGAATAGGCGTCGCCTTAATACCAGCCAGCGGACCTTCTTCCTCCGTCCGTCCCTCTACGTATCCGCGGAGTTCAACGATTTTGTCCGTCAGCGACAACGGGTTTACGATATTGCGCTGCAGCGCCTGCGTGCTGCGCGGAAGTCCGCCGGGAGCTCGGCCTACGCCAAGATCAACGCGGCCTGGCTCGAGGGAAGCAAGAACATGGAAGTTCTCCGCCACCTTATAAGGGCTATAGTGCTGCAGCATGATACCGCCGGAGCCAACCCGAATCTTATTGGTGCGGGCGAGCAGATAGGAGATTAGAACCTCCGGCGAAGAGCCCGCTACATGCTCGGAATCATGATGCTCCGATACCCAGAAGCGGCGGAAGCCAAGCTCCTCGGCTTTTTGCGCCAACGTTACCGTATGAGCGAATGCTTCGGCTGAAGTTTCGCCCGGGTAGACCGGGCTTTGATCCAAAATGCTTATTGTAATGGACATGCCATAACCTCCTAAAAAGAATGATCGCACAAACAGCCTGGGAAGGGCTGTTCGTGATGATTCTTGCATCGAAAGCCTAAACTTAAGAATGATCACACAAACAGCCTGGGAAGGGCTGTTTGTGATGATTCTTTGTACTAAATCGAATAGCTCGGCTCCGTTGAAAACCGCTTTAGGAACTGTTTGGTCCGCTCTTCCTGCGGATTCCCGAACAGCTCGGCCGGAGGGCCTTCCTCAACGACAACGCCGCCGTCCATAAACACCACATGATTCGCTACATCCTGGGCAAAGCCCATCTCGTGCGTCACGATAATCATCGTAATGCCTTCCTTGGCAATCCGGCGGATAACGGCCAGCACTTCGCCCACAAGTTCGGGGTCGAGCGCCGACGTCGGCTCGTCAAACAAGATCACTTCGGGCTCAAGCGCAAGCGCTCTCGCGATGCCGACGCGCTGCTGCTGACCGCCGGACAATTGACTTGGATAAGCATCCAGCTTGGCGCCGAGACCTACCTTCTCGAGCAGCTCGATGCCGCGTTTGCGCGCTTCTTCCTTGCCGATCTTCTTTACCACGATCAGTCCCTCGATGACATTCTCGAGCGCCGTCTTATGGCTGAACAGATTGTATTGCTGGAACACCATCGCCGAGCGCTGGCGCAGCGAATAAATGTCCTTTTTCCCCGCATGCTTCGCGTTAAGGGCGAAATCGCCGATCCGGATCTCTCCGTCGTTTGGCTTCTCCAAATAATTGATGCAGCGCAGCAGCGTGGTTTTGCCGGAGCCGCTTGGCCCCAGAATGGCAACAACCTCTCCTTTATTAACGGTGAGATCAATCCCTTTCAGGACCTCGTGGCGTCCAAACGATTTGTGGATACCGCTAAGCTTAATCATGCTACCCCTCCCTTGCTGTACACGCGGATTCTTCTTTCGATAAGACCGGTAAAACGTTCAATAAGGATCGTTAAACCCCAGAATATTAAAGCAGCGGCTACGTAAGATTCGAAGAACTTCCAGTTCGTCGAAGCCACGATCTGTGCTTTGGCGTTCAAGTCGACAACCGATACGGTAAAAGCAAGCGTCGAGCCGTGAAGCATCCCAATAACCGAGTTGGACAGGTTCGGCAGGCTTGCTGCCAGCGCTTGAGGAAATACGATGCGGCGGAGCGCTTGCGGCGTTGTCATCCCAATCGACCAGGCCGCTTCCATCTGCCCGCGGTCCACCGCCAATAATCCGGAGCGGACTACCTCCGACAAATAAGCGCCTGCCGTAATCGAGAACGAGATGTAAGCAAAGCCGATCATCGGGATTTTGGCCGAATTCCATCCGAGATCGAATTGCGCCGACAATCCGTCTACAAGCATTGGCAATCCGAAATAGATGAGGAGCAGATGCGTCAGCATCGGCGTCCCGCGGATAAAGGTCACATAACCGCTCGACAGCTGGGACAGTACCGGAATCCGGTAAATCCGGGCAAGCGCCGTTATTACGCCGATCACAAATCCGACGGACACGGATACGAGAGTAATAAGCAGCGTTGTTGGAACAGCCGACCATAGCTGCAGGAATGCGGTCCATATAAACGACGGATCAAGCTTCATAACGCGGCACCTCCTTTAATTCGCGGGTTAAGCCGCCCAAGGACAGGCGCTTGCGTTTTCTGCTGAAGAACCGGTTCTTCTCATTGCTATCCCTGCGCAGATGGCGGGACAAGCGGCGCTCTGCGAGCAGCATAAGACGTTCCAATACGATACTCATAACGAGATAAATAAGGGCTAGCGCAATATAAGTTTCGATAAAATGCTGGGACAGCGAGCCAAGCGTCTGAGCTTTGCCCGTCATCTCCATAACGCCGAGCGTAAAAGCAAGCGATGTATCCTTCAGCATCGCAATGACAAGATTGGTGAATACCGGAACGGCAATCCCTACCGCCTGCGGCAGCACGATCCGGGTAAAAGCCTGATACCCGGTCATGCCTACGGCATAAGCCGCTTCCACCTGACCCCGGTTAACCGCAAGCACGGCCGCACGGATCGTCTCCGATACATAAGCACCAACGTTAAGACCAAAGGTGAGAATAACGAAATAAAGGACGGGAAGCTTTGAGATGTCGATCGACACCAGCTTCAAAATTTCCGGAAGGCCGTAATAGAACAGGAACAGCTGAATGAGAACCGGCGTGCCCCGGAAGAAGGATACATACACCATCGATACATTCCGAAGCACCGGTACGTTGTATAGGCGGGGCAAGGCGACAAGAAAACCGACAAGCAGCCCCAGTCCGATAGCGCCTGCCACGATTAGCAGGGTAATATTCAGCGTACTCAGCAGTTTGGGAATAAAATCGAACACATAATTAATATCGAAGCCATACTCCATCTTGCGGACTCACCTCTCATTACTCATTCACTTTCGCTTGCTATTTCGAGCTTTCTGCCGTAAAGTCGCCGCCCAGCCATTCCGTGCTCAACTTGCCCAGCGTTCCGTCTGCTTTAAGCTCCTTCAGAGCAACGTCAATCGCATCGGACAGCTCTTGCTCTGCCGGATCGTTCTTGCGGAGCACGAACAGGATGTCGGCTTCGGACAGGTTATCGCCCGTTGTCTTCAGCTTCGCTTGCGGATCGATCAAGGACAATGTGAAGTCGGCTGCCAACGTAGCGTCTACCCGGCCGGTCGTAATTTGGCTGACCGTATCGTTAGCTGCGCCGTTTTGGTATACGATGTTGATCTTCTTGTCATGATCCTTGTTGTAGTTCTCCAAAATTTGCGCCTGCGCGCTAGTCGCGCCAACAAGTACCTTCTTGCCTGCCAGATCATCAAGGGAATGAATCGTGTTGTTGTCCTGCGGAACAACAATTTTATTTCTCCAGTGAGCGTAAGGCTCTTTGTTGAACAGGTATTTCGCTTCGCGCTCCGGATTTTTCTCCATCTCATGGGCAACAAGATCAATCTTGTTCGTCTCCAGGCTCAGAAGCAGGTTCGAGAATTCCATCGTTTGAATATCGAATTCGTATTGCGGAAGACGCTTGTCGATCTCTTTGATGAGCTCAACGTCAAAGCCCGTCAGCTTCCCGTTCTCGTCGATAAAGCATACCTGCGGGAATCCGGTGCCCGTACCGATGACAACCTTCTTCACTTCACCGCTTGCGTTGCCGGATGCCGATACGTTGGCAGCCGCTTTATTGCCGTTTTGCGCTTGCGTGTTATCCGATTTATTGTTCGAGCCGCAGCCTGCCGCCACCAGAATCAATGACAATGCAGCTGTAACAACTAGTGCTTTTTTCTTCATTTTAAGTACCCCCGTCTTTTTCATTAATTTGCCGTAGTTTGTTCTTCGCTTGCTTTCTCGAATAGCTCCGGATTCACAATCTTGCGGAGCAGATGCATCGTTCCGTCCCCGTTGCCGGAGTCGAAGGAGCGGATGCTTTCGTAACCTCTGCGCTGGTACATCGGCAGAAGCCATGGATGCTTCTCGGCCGTGCCCAGCGTTACCGCAGCTGCCCCTTCCTTGTCTCGAATAATCGTATTCTCGACCCACGTCAGCAGCTTGTCGCCGTACCCTTTGCCTTGCTCGCCGGGATGGACCGCGAACCATTTGATAAACGGCAGGTCCGTAATGGCCTTCACTTCATCGTTTCTCGATAAGGTTATCGTTGCGACGATAACGCCGTCCGCTTCCAACACGTAACACTCGTTCTGCGTAATGTTGTCCCGTATTTGATCCAGACCGGCATTCGCCGCTGGCCAATTCAGCTTCAGCTCCCGAATGAGCGAATAGGCTTCATACGTCACTTCACGCAAACGCTCCGCGTCCTCGACTCCCGCTTGCCTAAACGATTCACTCATAGTTCCACCCCTTAAATGTCTAATTAAATAATTCCTATAAACTTACTAAGAATTAAGATGGTATAAATGTATCATCTATCCGCCTAAACGCGCTAATAGACTTTCTCTATCGATCGATTGATTCTATTGGTCTCTATGCTAAATGCTGTAAAAGCTTAAATTATCCTTGGGCAGCAGCGCCTGGATATACTCTTCGTTCTCCCCCGTCAGCGCAATCAGGTTCGTATGCAGGGAAATCCCTTTGGTCTCTTCAATTTCAATCGGGATGAGTCTGCCCTTGCTCACTTCTTCCCTTGCGCATAAGCCCGGAAGGAAGCAGATGCCGGCCTTTTGCAGGACAAGCTTCTTCGCCGTCTCGGAGTTATCCGCATGGAAAACAATGCGCGGAGGCTGCTCCAGATGCTCGAATACGCGGTGAAGACGCAGCCAATCGAGCGAGCCGCATTCGAAGAAAACAAGCGGCTGATCACGGATCTCGTCGATGGACACCCTTCCTTCTTCCGCAAACGGATGCCCTTCATAGACATACAGCCGGATAGGATCTTCATAATAGGAGAACGACTGCAGAGACGGATGAACAAGCTTTCGGACAAAAGCGATATCGATCTCCTTGTCGAGCAGTTTTTTGACTAGGTCATCCGAAGGAGCCGTTGTTAATTTGAAGGTTAAACGCGGGAATAACCGGGTCAGCCGCGGCAGCAAATCCGGAATCAGATAGTTCGAGACGGACACGGTGCTTCCGATCCGAAGCTCCTGCGGACGTGCTCCCTTCTCCTGCAGATGGAGACGGCCCTTCTGAATCGTTTGAAGAATTTGCTGGGCGTAAGGCAGGAACTGCTTGCCCTTCTCGGTCAGCATAATTTGCTTGCCAAGCCGGTCGAACAGACGGCAGTCGAGCTCCCTTTCCAGTGTCTGTATACGGGCCGTAACTGATGGCTGGGAGAGGAAGAGCACCTCCGCCGCTTTATTAAAGCTGCCGTAATGATTGACATACACAAAAGCTTCGATGTTCTCAATATTCATGAATAATCCCTCCGCGACCTTATCGATAGACTTTTTCTATATAGGCGATAAAATTAAATTAATTTTATCTTATAGGATTAATCGGATTTAGGGAATAGATAGATTGTAAAAAACTTCAAAATGACGTCAAAAAGCGAATCGAATGGTCTTCGATCCGCCTTAAATTGCTATTCCTCTTCCTGCACGAAGTTCAGCACCTGCTCGTCAACCGCAGCCGTCTCGCCAGGCAATTCAAACAGAACGGTCATTCGTTGCTTCCATACGCTGTAAACGATCTTATTCTGGGTTTATCGCCGGATTCCAATATTCGTAAACGCAAACCATCTATTGAAGCAGGTGCGATACGATCAATCTTCTTATGTCCGATCGCGCTGCCTCGAACAATCTCATGCCATTCCCCACTGCACCATGCCTCTATTGCGTAAGCTCGCACACATTCTCCGTATCGAATGTCCTCCATGATTACTACATGATCTACAACTGTATTGGGCTCAAGTCCAAGGATAATAAATTGGCCTTCTTGATCCACGGTTTGCGCAAGGGCCTTGCCCAGCCTGCGCCTGATCTCATCACCGAACGCAATTATCCGCTCAACGTCAGCATCCGGCAGAAGCCCGCGATTGTCCGGCGCCACATTCAGCAGAAGAGTCGCGCCATGCCCGACGGAACGATAATAAATATCCATCAGACTATTCAGGGACAGCAGAAGTCCTTCCTCATCGGGATGCCAGAACCAGCGATCTTTACGAATTGGTACGTCGCATTCCGCCGGAACCCAGCCTGGAGTCTCAGGCAGCCAGTTTAAGGAGGCATCACTGAACATGCTGACTCTTGCCGATTCCGCCGTATTCCATGATGGATACGGTGCCACTCCGTCCTCGTTGCCAACCCACCGAATTGTAGGCGCTCCCATATTAAAAATCATGGCAGCGGGCTGATGCTGCTTGACCAGGCTCATAATCCGGCTCCAGTCATACTCTCTGCCCTCGGAGCCAGCTCCGTCGAACCATATTTCTACTAGTGGTCCATAACCGGTTACAAGCTCTTCCAATTGCCGCAGATAGAAGTCATCATAGGCTGCTTTATCCGAATAACAAGGCTCATGACGATCCCATGGCGATAAATATAATCCGAATCCGATTCCTTCCTCGCGGCATGCTTCAGCGCATTCCTTCACGACATCGCCTTTGCCTTCCTTCCAGGGACTAGAAGCAACCGAATAATCCGTTGTCAACGTTGGCCATAAGCAAAAGCCGTCGTGATGCTTTGCCGTCAACACGAAATATCGGAAGCCGGCCCGCTTGGCTGTACGTACCCACTGGCGGGCATCCAGCTCTGCCGGGTGAAATAAACGGGGCGAATCACTCCCGTCACCCCATTCTTGATCGCAGAACGTATTTATTCCGAAGTGACAAAAAAATCCAAGCTCGAAGTCCTGCCACAGTAGCTGATGCTCTGTTGGAAGGGGTCTATTGATAGAAGATTGCATGATCCTGTTCTGTCCTCTCAACATCGAATAGATTACAGCTGGTGCCCAGCTATTTAGATAATTAGATTCTGCCTATTCTTCCTGTACGAAGTTTAGCACCTGGTCGTCAACCGCAGCCGTCTCGCCTAGGTCGGGAGCATCGGTTAAATCCACTTCGGGATGTCCGGTTACGCCATGCAGCTCGAATAAAATAATTTCGTTTTCCCCTTTGCGCAGCAGCGGACCCGGCACGTATAACGCGCGCTGCGGTCCCGCTTCCCAATACCGTCCAAGCTGGAAGCCGTTGATCCAGGCAATCCCCTTCTGCCAGCCGTCAAACCGGAGGAACGTATCGGCAGGCTCATCCACCTCAAAATAACCGCGGTAAAAGACCGGACGTCCATCAGACTGCGAGGCCAGCTCTCGCTCCCGCACAGCTCCGAATTGCACCCGGGCGAGCTGCTCGGACTCCAGCGGCAGCAAGGTAACTGTCCAGTTCGACTGGAATTGGTTGTCGATTAGGATACCTTCCGTTATTCCTTTATGATCGCGCAGATAAGGGCCGTAATTGACTCGCCCCATATTTTCGACCAGGACATCGAGTCTAGCCCCTTCTCTCGGAACCGCGATCTCAATCGGCTGCGGATTCCATCGCTCGACGATACCGATCAGCTTGCCGTCCAGAAACACCTGGGCACGGTCGCGCACCTCGCGAAGATGCAGCTTCTGACGGTTTCTTGGCCCTTTAACATGAGTCGAATATAAAATAAAGCCGTAAGCCTGATCAAAATGCTCCATCGGCCGGATGCTAACGGATTGCACCTGATCGGCGGACACCTGTTCGAGCTGATCCAGCAAATCTCCCCGTTCCGTTAATGCGACCTTGCCGTAAGCCTTCTTCGGAATCGGAGCCGGGAACGGCGCTCCTTCCGGTATGCCGTGCTTTTCGAGCACGCCGCGGATGGCCTTGTATTTCTCGGTTGCGTCTCCCCACTCCGTGAGAGGCGCATCATAATCATAGCTTGTTATCGTTGGTTTATAATGCTCACCGTAGTTGGCTCCGCTGTAATAGCCGAAGTTCGTCCCGCCGTGGAACATGTAAAGATTCACGGATGCCCCTTGCTCCAGCATCTCATCCAATACGTTAGCGACATCCCCCGCCTCCCGGACATGATGCGGCTTCCGCCAATGGTCGAACCAGCCCAGCCAGTACTCCATCACCATCAGCGGTTCTTCCTGTCTGTACTCCCGGTACTTCCCGAAGGACTCCTCAACGCGAGAGCCAAAGTTAACCGTGGCATGAAGCCCGTCCACGGTACCGCCAAGCAGCATCTCGTCCGTTGGGCCGTCCGAGGTGAACAGCAGACAGTCAACTCCGCGCCGGATCAGGCCATCCCTCAAGTAAGCCAAATACGCGGTGTCATTGCCGTAGCTGCCGTATTCATTCTCGACCTGCATTGCAATAATCGGACCGCCCTGCGATTCCAGCAGCGGCAGCAGGCGCGGAATAAGCTCGTCATAATAGCGGTCGACTTTTGCCAGGTATTCATGATCCATACAGCGCAAGCCCATGGACGATTTCAGCAGCCAGGCCGGCAGGCCGCCAAACTCCCACTCCGCGCATATATAAGGGCTGGGACGGACAATCACGTGCAGGCCAAGCCGGCCCGCCGTCTCTATGAACCGGGCGACATCCGCAAGCCCGTCGAAGCGAAAGCTTCCCTCACGGGGTTCATGAAGGTTCCACGGAATATACGTCTCCACCGTATTGAAGCCGCAGGCCTTCAGCTTCAGCAGCCTGTCCTCCCAATATTCCGGCACAACCCGAAAATAATGAATCGCCCCCGACAAAATCCGGAACTCCTCGTCATCCAGCCAATATTTCTGATCCTTCCACGTTAACCGGCTCACCTTATCCCTCCAATTAGCTCATGCCCAAGCGTAAACGGCTGTGCCGCCTTAGGAAGGCAACATACGTTTCGCGAATGAAATATAAGCCCTGTATATGTAAGAAAACATATACATTCTTATATTTGAAAGAAAGCCCCGGAGCAACCGGCAGGTTGTCTCCGAAGCTCTCTTCCGTCAGCTTATGAGCGATTATTTCTTTTCTTTCTCGTTAATGATTTTTGTTGCTTCGTTAACCATCCATTTCTGCACATCGTCAATCGACTCATTGCTCAGCATAAACTTGCTGAAGCCATCATCGATGACCTTGGTAAGCGCCGCGGTGGACACCGTAATTACGCTCGAAGCATCCAGGTATTTAATGTTGTCGCCAAACAGCGTGCTTTGCAGGGAATCCAGGTCGTACAAATCTTTGTTCTCGCCAATGATGCGGTCCAGCAGCGCTTTGTTGTCCGCTTTTTTCCAACCGGAGAATTCGGTGCGCTTGTCGGAATCCGCGGTTGTCATAAAGCGCATCAGCTTAAACGACGCGTCTTTATGCTTGGAGCTTTCGCCCATCACAACCGAGCTGCCGCTTGTGAAATATTTGCCGCCTTCATAATCCTTCGGCTCGGCGCCTTTTGGAGGCAGCGGTACCGGTGCGAACGCCGTCTTGAACGTATGTGGGTATTGCTCCTGGTTGCCTACGTCCGGAATCGTAAAGCTTCCCGTCAAAATCATCGCGGCCTGCTCGTTGAAAAATTCCGTACGGTAATTCAGCTTGGCCGCAAGCACGTCGGCATAAGGCTTGGCAGATTTGTCGACGCTCTCCATATCCTTGCGGAGCTGGAAGAAGTACTTGTAGGAAGGATCGGACAAAATCGTCGAACCGTCATCGTAACGGAACGGATCCTTCATCACCGTCTGCGCCGGCGCGTTCATGTACAGCTCCCAGGTATGGAAGTACGTCCCGTAACGCTTGTCCACGCCTTCGCCTTTGGTCAGCTTCTTGGCATAGTCGCGGTAGTCATCCCAGGTCCAGCCGTAGGTTGGAACCGGCAGGCCCGCTTCATCCAGCGCATCCTTGTTCAGCAGCACATAGTTGAAGCTCGAAGTCAGCTGCATGCCGTAGTAGTTATCGTTAATTTTCGGATTCACATAATATTCGTCTTCCGGAACCAGATTTTCCTGCTTATAGAAATCATTTAACGATGCCAATGCCCCTCTTGTCGCGCGTTCGTAAACAGCTCCAAGGCTCGGCATCGCTACAACGTCAACCGCTTCGCCCGAGGAGATCAGGAAGTCCAGCTTTTTCAGCATCTCTACGGAATCGCCCGGTACCAGCACGACATGCTCAACCTTGATATCCGGATTCTTGGTCATGAATTCATCCAGCATGGCATCGGTCGCAACCGCTTGGGCTTCGTTATCCCAGTTGTAATACTTGATCGTTACGGATTCCGACTTGCCTGCTCCGGATGAGCCTTCGCTTCCCGAACTCGCCGAATTGCCTCCGCATGCGCTGAGCGCAACCGTGCCGGCCAAGAGCAAGCCCGCTACCGCCGTAAACTTGCGTTTTGCTTGTTTCATTTCTGCTTCCCCCTAGAACTTTATAATGACTACACACCCAGTATAACGATCGTCCCATTTTGCCAAGTGTATAATTTTGAGGTGAAACGAGTACTTTTTTGACTACCTTACCCTTTCACGCCGCCTAGCGCAATCCCGTTAATGACCTGCTTCTGCATAATAATGAATATAGCCAGAAGTGGGATAATCGCCGACAAGGCAGCCATCATCATAATCGCGTAGTTATTCGTGTAATCATCCCGGAACAACGTAATGCCCAGCGGAATGGTGTACAGCTTTTTGCTCAGGAGGAAAATAAGCGGGTTCTGGTAATCATTCCACGTCCAGATGAATTTGATGATCGCCACGGTCGCCAGAACCGGCCGGCAGAGCGGAATCATAATCGAGAAGAACGTCCGCAGATGTCCTGCGCCGTCGATGCGCGCCGCCTCCAAATATTCATCGCTGATATCGGACATGAACTGCCGCAGCAGGAACGTGAAGTAGATCGAGAACATGCTCATCAGAATAATCGCCGCATGTGTATCGTACAGCCCCAGCCAGCGGATGATGAGAAACCGCGGAATGAGCGTCGCCTGATCCGGAATGATCATAAAGGACAGCATCGCCAGAAAAATCATGTGACGGCCCCGGAAACGCAGCTTCGTCAGCGCGTAGGCGGACATCGTCGAGATCAGCAGCGTAATAAGCGTTGTAATGATGGCAACCTTCAGGGAGTTCCAATAGAAATCGTAAAACGGAACGCGTCCCATCCAGACGGATTTGAAGTTGTAGACGAAGTTGATTTTTTCCGGAATCCACTGGATCGGAAAGCGCATGACATCCTTCTCGAACTTAAAGGCCGACGAGACCATCCAGACCAGCGGGGTCAGGAACATGAGCGAGAATGCTCCGAGTAAGACGGTAATAATGCTTTTTGACAGTTTGGTTGCCACAAGTAATCCCTCCTTTTCTTAATCCTTCCCAAGCTTCCACGTCGCCGCCGTGATGATGCCGATAATGGCGAAGAGCAGCCAGGAGATTGCCGAGGCATAGCCCATATCATAATTGCGGAAGCCTTCTTCGTAGATCCGGTAGACCAGCACGGTAGACGAATTGTTAGGGCCGCCTTCCGTCAGATACGAGATGATATCGAACACCTTGAACGACCCGATCAGCATCGTAATCGCAAGGAAAAAGGTCGTTGGACGCAGCAGAGGCACCGTAATCCGGAAAAACTTCTTCAGCGGAGACGCCCCGTCAATCTCGGAAGCCTCGTAAATTTCGTTCGAGATGTTGGTCAGACCCGCGGTATAAATAATAATCGTGTAGCCGAGGCTCGCCCATGTGCCGATGATCGCAATGGAGAGCAGCGAGGTCTTCGGATCAACCAGCCACTTCGGCGGAGCGTCAATGCCTAGCTGCATCAGCAGCTGGTTAACCGGACCGAGGGACGGATGCAGCAAAGCGCTCCATACCGCGGCAATCGCGATAATCGAGGAGATATACGGGATAAAGAAAACAACCTTGAAGTAGCTTTTCAGAAAACCGCTGTTGTTGATCACAACGGCCAGCACCAGCGCAATCGCGATCGGAATCGGCACCGTCATCACGGTGTACAGCAGATTGTTTTTCAGCGCCTCCAGAATGGCCGGATCATGGAACAGCTCTTTGTAGTTGCCAAGCCCGATCCACTCGATGCCGGGAAGCCCGGACAGCATGTCCCATTTGGAGAAGCTTAAATATAAGGAGAACCCTAAGGCAAATACGTTTAACAGCAGCATCCCGACAATCTCGGGGATTAGAAACAACCAGCCGACCAGCGCCTCTCTGCGCGACGGCGTCCAGAACTTCTTCTTGGCTTCTGCCGCATGGCTGGCGCCTGCCGTTTGTTTGACGACTTCCATACAATCACCTCAACTCTTATGTTGAGATCATAATAAGGGATTCGGCCGGCTTGTAAGCGAAGTATTCTGACCCGATACAGGGAAGATTTTGACCTTTTTTCGGGGGCTGGCAAAGTGTCGGTTACGCAAAAAAGCCGCGCCCGAGGCACGGCCTTGTTCCTTGTTACATGTTCCTTGTTCCGGGGGACAGCCCCTACCGCACAACCTACATTGCACGAAATACACCATAATACGCCCAAATCATGCACTTCGGCTGCCTACGTTGTACGAAATGCAGCATATTGGACTGAATTGGGGTCCTTAGAGCCGTTTTGAGAGAAATATACTGCAAAAAATACAACATAATCCGTGCTACTAGGTCAATAAGCGGCATTATGCTGTATTTCGTGCAGCGTAAAAACCGGGCATGACCCGGGCATGCAAAATGCCGCTGCTAGGAGCGGCATTTTAGAGAGAAGTCTGGCTTACCAAATAGTTGATGCTATTGTTAGCGACACTATGTTTTGCGAACGAGCTGATGCTTTTGCTTGAACTGGCTTGGGGTGAAGCCGATGTACTTCTTGAACACCTTCGAGAAATAAGCGCGGTCGGAATAACCAAGCCCAACGGCTAGCGTCTCGAGCGTCTGGCCGGAGCTCTTCAGCATATTGGCGGCTATCTTCATCTTGTACTGATGCACATAATCCGTGAAGCTAAGCCCCGTCAGCCGTTTGAAATAACGGGAGAAGTAGCTTGGGTTCAGATACAAGTATTGCGCGATATCGATGGACGTAATATTGTCCGACAGATGCTCGTCGATAAAAGCTTGGATGACCTGAAGCCGCGGCTCCCGCGATTTGGCTGTGCCTCCGGGATGCCCAAGCTGCTCCTGGGCTAGACGCTCCAGCCGCCCGACCGCCAGCTCAAGTGCATCCTCCATCGTTCTTGCCATGCCGATATAAGCATAGACATCCTCTTCCGCCTTTCTCCGCGGGAACAGGATTTCCGCTTCGCGAAGCAGCTGTACAAGCGCCTCGGTCCACTCCTCCGGCTCGATTCTGCGGCTTTCCGCCTCTTGTCCGAAACGGAGAAGAACCTCGCGCATCTCCTCCGTGTTCTTCTCCAGGATGGTGCGTTCAAGCTCTCCGCGGAATGCCGCATTAAAGTCCTGCGGAAGCGGGTAAAAGAGCTGGCCAAGCAGCTGCGAGGACGCAGCCGCGGCCATCTGACCCATCCGGTAAAATTCCGGCTTGCCGCTTCTGATCTGCTGGTAGACGGAACCGGCGGCCTGCAGAACCAGCTTGTCGGTAACAAGAACGGTCTGCAGCGTAATCCTAAGGTATGCCGTCACCTGACGATGCAGCTCGTTCAGATACGATTGCAGATAAGCCTGATCGTTCCCCGCCAGGTTCTGACGGTAATTGTACAGCACCATGAAATGCTCCGGATCGATAAACGGCGTGATCCCTTTATAAGACTGGGCAATCTCCAGCGCAATGTTGTAGATGGCGTAACGGATAAGCGGAATATTGCTCCGGTTGTAGAGCAGCTCGTAATCCGAATAACGAAGATGAATCATCCCCATCATAAAGCACGCATAAGGCCACTCGATGCCCGCGCGCGACGCATAAGCACGCGTCTTCTCCAGATCCGCTCCGTCCATAATTACCTGGAATAACGCGCGTTTCTGCAGCTCGATGCTATACGCATCGGAATCGGTTCCCCCTTCCGCCTTCCGTCCCTTCAGACGGGCAATCGATTTGCCAAGACTCTCCTCCAGCTGGTCGGCCGTCAACTGATCCTTGATCAAATAATCGTCGGCATCCAGCTTCACCGCCTGCTGGGCATAATGAAATTCCTCGTGGCAGGTTAGAAAAATAATCCGGACGCCCGGCTTTATTGCCGTAAATTCCGCGGCCAGCTCGATTCCGTTCTTCTTGGGAAGTCCGATATCCGTAATGACGATATCCGGCATCGTCTCCTTGAACAGATGCAGCGCCTTCACGCTGGAGAACGTGCTTGCGGCTACATGCGTATCAAGCTGCTCCCACTCAATCATCTGCTGCAGCACTTTCAGCATCGGGACATCATCATCAATCAGCATGACTTTATACATGGGATACCTCCTTCCCGGACGGAATTGGACTTGGAATAGGAATAGACAAAATAACGGTAATGCCGCCTGCGGCATTGGCCATCAGCTTCATCTCCGCCGAGCCGTACGTCAGCTTCAGTCGCTGGATGACGTTCCGCAGCCCTACCCGCTCATACGGCGCATAATCCTCCGCATCCGGGTCCAGCTCCAGGTCCGAAGAAGCGTTTAATTGCCTGTTCAGCCAGACAAGCTGCTCTTCCTCCATGCCGCCGCCATCGTCTTCGATGGCTATATAAATACGGCCTTGCTCCCGGTAAGCATGAACAACGATATGAAGCTCGTCTTTCTCGTCCAATCCGTGTACGATCGCATTCTCGACGATAGGCTGAAGCACCAGCTTCGGCACAACAAAGCTCTTCAGCTCCGGCTCGATGCGCGCTTCAATGGATAGCGGCATTTCGCTGCGGACCTTCATAATATCGACGTAATAACCAAGCAGCCTGCATTCTTCCTCAAGCGAGGAGGGTGTATTTACCTTCAGATAGGCGCGCAGCAGATTCATTAAGGAATCGACAATGCCGCTATGCACCTGGTCCTTGCTGAGAATGAGACTGCATTTAATCGAATTAAGCGTATTGATCAGAAAATGCGGCCGAATCTGCATAAACAGGGCCTCCAGCTCCATGACCCTTTTTTGCTCCTGTTCCTGTTCGATGTTCGTAATGAGCACTTCGATCTCGTCAAGCATCTGGTTAAAAGAATGCCCAAGCTCCGCAATATCGTCCCTGCCCTTTACTTCAAGCCGCATATCGCGGTTCCCCAAAGCGAACTGGCGGGCAACACGCTGCAGCTTCTGAATCGGATTATGCAGCTTCCTCGCGAACAATAGCGAGATGACCGAGAATACCAGCGTAAAGACCAGCACCAATCCAATTCCGATATAAAAGGCACGCGAGATCTGGCCAAAAAGCGAATCCTCCGACGTCTCGTAAGCGAGCTTCCAGTCGGTTTTGTCCAGCGTCAGCTGGTTCCGGTATACCGAATCCAATGAATCGCTTGACTGCAGCCGGACATCCGGACTGCCCGCAATCCGTTTGCCTGTCCCGTCGAACAACGCAATCTGCCCGAATTCAACCCGCTCCAGCAGCTTTTCGAAATAGGAGCCTTCGATTCCGACAAGCAAAACAGCCGTATAAGGCTTACCGCCCCCGTCGCCTATAACTCTCGCGAGATAATACGTGCCGTCGTCATCCGTCTTGTCATGAAGAAGACCGAGATACTGCAAAACAACAGGCTTCGAGGCATTTACGTTCTTAAGGAGCGGTGCCAGCTTGCTGTTGATCGCCGCCAGGTTCTCCGAATCCGGCGACAGAATAAAGTTCGCCCGGTTTACCAGGTACATATGAATGCTGTTGTTCAGCGGCTTGGATGTAATCAGGGAGAAGCTGTCTTTTATCCGGATAAAACGGGTGTAGTCGGTATACGTATTCAGCCTGCTTGTATCCGCGAACAGATTCAGGGATGCCCGCAGCTCGGAATCGTTTACGATATAATGCGAGGCAAAGGTCACGTCGTCTATCGTCCGGTCGATCTCCCCGACAATAACGTTCAGCATGCTGTTGTTGCTGATCTGAAACTTCTCTATCATGTTCTGCTTTAACAGCGTATATGAAATAACCGAAACGGCGAGAATCGGAAAAATGATAAACAAGAGAAAGGACAACTGAATTCTTCGGTAGTAGGTTAATCTCGTCATGGCTGCGCGCGCCTCTTTCCCCATACGATATATCCTCATTGTAGCAGTATCGGTATACCGGGAACATCCCCAAGGATTGGTTAGTCCCGATCCCGGTTCCTTTCATACCAATAACCGTCGATACCTCTCTCAAGCCGAAGCAAAGCCTCCAGATAGAAATAATCGCCCCAGATCATATAATCATTCGGCGCCAGCCCGCCCCGCACATGATAAGAGCCATGCTTCAGCAGACCTTCCTCAGTCCCGTCGCCATTAGTCGAATATTTAGAAACCAGCGCCTCCATTGTATACTGCAGCCCGTCACGCAAATCTTTAAAAGCGGTATCCTTCTGATCCAAATGCGACAATAACTCTGCCAGTCCTGCTGCCGCAATCGCTGAGGCCGAGCTGTCCCGGTATTTCGGCTGCTCCTCCGGCAAGTGGAAGTCCCAATACGCCACGCCGTCCTCCGGCAGATGCTCAAGGAAATAGACTGCCATCCGCTTCGAGGTTTCCAGGAACAACGGATCGCGCGTATAACGATAGGACAATGCAAAACCATAGATGCCCCACGCCTGTCCGCGCGTCCAGGTCGAACCGTTGCCGAAGCCTTGATGGGTCGCGCCGCCTACCGGTTCACCCGTCTGCTGGTCGAAGAAAAACGTATGATAAGAGCTGTCGTCGCCTCTTACCAGATACCGCCTGCTTTTCTCCGCCTGGGCTTTGGCTGCTTCCTTATAGACCGGATTGCCCGTCTGCTCGGAGGCCCAATACAGAAGAGGCAAGTTAAGCAGGCAGTCGATTATAATTCTTCCGCCTTCCACCGGATCCCCTTCCGGTCCCCAAGCTTGAAAATAACCTCCCGCCTCGCGCCAGCGCTTCATCATGACGTCAGCCGCCGCAAGAGCCAGCTCCTTCGCCGTTTCGCTGCCTTCAACGATCCATTCCGCCTTCGCGGATAAAGAATACAGAAAGCCGATATCATGATGGTCCAGCACCACATTGTCCTTCAGTCTCTGGCGGAAGCTTGCCGTTGTTTTTTTTGCCGCCTCTCTTAATTTCTCGTCACCCGAATATTCGTACCCAAGCCATAACAGCCCGCTCCAAAATCCGTTGGTCCAATCGTTATTCTCTATTCGCGTATAACGGCTGCCTTCCCCTACATGAGGGTAAGAATCTCCGAATCTATCGATATTGCTCGCAATCGTGGCGATTGCCCCTTCAATTGCCGTCTTCCACATGTCTGTTCGCCCCTTGCCTGCGATTTTCCACTATCGTAATCGAATGCGGGAGCCTTAGGAGCGACAACTTTTGCTTCGAGTGTGTAAAATTTTGACCTTTTGGCAGCTAACGGCACAACGCAAAGAAGCGGCCATGCGGGTATATCCCCCACGGCCGCTTGCCTATTACTGCGCATATTCCCTCAACAGCTCTTCCGTCGTCTGCTCGTTCCGCTGTTTCTTTACCATAATGCCTTTCGCTTCCCAACAGGCGATGCACTTCTCCTCCGTATCGCATTTATGGGCATCCTCGCAGGTGTAGCAGTATTTAATCATGTTTTTCGTAATTTCGCTTTCCCGATTGTTGCCATCCATGTTATCACTCCTTAATGATCTTTACGCCGCTTTGTCCGCCGGAGGAAAGGTGCCGTGTCCGCCTCTGCGCAGCTTATTGGTCCATTTGCGCAGCAGCGGCAGCAGGTAATAGTCGGCTCCGAATTTACCGCCGTTAAGCCCTGCGATCATCACAATGCCTCCTAGAAGAATCAGCCAAGGATTCGTGCTTACGGTCCCCGCGAACAGGAACATGAAGTTCATCAGCATTCCGAAAAATGCAGCCGTTGCCGTTAGAGCGCCTAGAATAAGTCCAAGGCCAACAAGCGTCTCGCCAAGCGGAATAAGAATATTGATGGCCTTCACGTTAGGCAGCGCCACATGCTCGATAAACCGGACAAAGTTCGGATAGACATTGGCATTTGTCTCATGGTCAATGACGGGATTGGCAATCGCCCCTTTCAGGAACCCTCCCGCATCAAAGCCGTCTTTCAGCTTGTGAAAACCGGCGTCCAGCCATTGCCAGCCTACGTACAAGCGGAGCAGAAGAACAAGCCCCGCGGCATAAACGTTCTCGCGCATAAACTTCAACATAATAATCTCTCCCTTAATGAATATATTGTGAATAAAATCACAAAGTTATAAGGAGGCGTATGCACCGAATGCTCCCGCCCCATGTTTAACGGTTGACTCCAGTGTTTTGCCTCATATAAGCTACAGCTTTTGCAGCATTCCGGTTTTTCCGAAGAACAGCTGAATTTCCATACCCGCGTGATCGAAGGAATCGGAACAGTGAATGACATTCTCGTCGATATCGGAGCCGTAATCGCCCCGGATTGTACCGGGAGGCGCCTTCACGGGATTTGTTGGTCCGATCAAGGCTCTTGCGTTTGCTACCGCGGACCTTCCCTCCACGATCATCGCGAATACGGGACCGGATGTTATATATTGAATCAAATCCTCGAAAAACAGCTGCTCCTTCAAATGCTGGTAATGCGTGCGAGCCGTTTCCTCGGACAGCTCCTTCAGCTCCGCGTATACCGGCTTCAGCCCTTTTTTCTCGAAGCGGCTTACGATCTCGCCGATCAACCCCCGCCTTACGCCGTCCGGCTTTATCATGACAAAGGCTCTTTCGTTCATGTTTACCATCTCCTTCTTGATTCCATCTTACCGCTTAACGGAAGCCGAAGAAGTGATAAAAATCACACCTTTGAAATTATTTTGGAATAATCAGGGTAACGGTTGTCCCTTCGCCCGGAGACGATTCAATGGACAAGCTGCCCCCCGCCAGCTTTGCCCGCTCCGCCATGCTGTAACGTCCGACGCCCTGCGTATGCGAAGCTGTATCAAAGCCGATACCCCGGTCCACGATTCGGGCCACTACTTGCTTCTCATCCTCCCGGATTTCCACCTCGGCATCGGATACGTCCGCATACTTCGCAATATTGGTCAGCGCCTCCTGAATAATCCTGTAGAGGACGGTCTCCACCTGGACGTTCAGACGCTTGCTCAGATTGTTCCGGAACGATACCTTAATGCCGTAATGAGAGGTATAGTTTTCGAGATGCGTCCGCAGCGCCGGCACTATGCCGAGATCATCCAGCACCGACGGCCGCAGCTGCCAGGCCACGCTCCGTACCTCCTCGATAATGCCGGCCACCTGACTGCGGATGAAAGGCAGCTGCTCCTCGCCATGAGCAGGAGCGGAAATGACACGGTCCAGCTGAATAAGCAGGGAAAACAAGCTTTGCCCGATGCCGTCATGCAGCTCCCGGGAAAACTTGCGCCGTTCCTCCTCCTGAATCGTCATCACTTTGGACAAGGTCTCCTGAAGCTCCTCCTCGACCTTCTTGAGCCGGGTCACTTCGTTGCGGATCGCCAGGTATTGATACGGCTTGCCGTCCTCGCCTACAAAAGGAACGATTGTCGTATTTACCCAATAGTAAGTGCCGTCCTTTGCCTTGTTCTTGATATCCCCATGCCAGACTTGTCCGGAGGATATCGTTGTCCATAGCTCCTTCATAAAAGCTTTCGGATGAGTGCCCGAGTTGATAACCCGGTGGTCCTGCCCTAGCAGCTCGGAGCGGTCATATTGAGAGATCTCGCAGAACTTATCGTTTACGTAGATGATTTTCCCCTTACGGTCGGTTACCGCTACGATCGAAGACGCATCAAGCGCCAGCTTCACATCCGCAAGCTGCTTAAGCGAGCTCTGCAGCTCGCTTCGGAATTGCGAATCCTCGATCCGCCCCTCCAGCTGGAGCAGCAGAGAATCGACATGCTCGGCGAGCACCTTATTTCCGGGTGGATGATTAATCAAAGTTAAGCAGCCCCTTTTTCATGGCGTATTTGATCAGCTCCGGCCTTGATTTCAGCCCCAGCTTCTCCATGACGTTGCTCTTATGCGTCTCGACGGTTTTGACGCTGATGACCAGCATCTCGGCCATTTCCTTGTTTGCATAGCCTTTGGCCGTTAGCGAGAGAACTTCCTTCTCGCGCTCCGACAGGGCATGAAACAAATCTCCGCTTTCTCCCCGCTGCATCCGGTCGACGTACTCCTTCATCAAACGTTTCGTTGCCGTAGGGTAGAGGTAGGCGTCGCCTCTGGCGATGGAGCGAATCGCCGTCAGAAGCTCCTCATGCGGGGCATTCTTCAGAACGTATCCGGCCGCTCCGGCATGAATGGCACGGAACAAATATTCATCGTCGTCGTGCATCGTCAATATCAATATCGCGGTATCCGGCAGCAGCTCCTTCAGTTCGGCGGATGCCGTGAGGCCATCCTTTCCCTGCGGCATGCTTAAATCCATGAGGACAACATCGGGCTTCAGCTGAAGCGCCGTCCGGATCCCCTCATCTCCATCGGAGGCTTCCGCGACAACCTCCATATCCTCCGTGCCGTTCAAGAGCATCCTCAGTCCGGAGCGGACCATCGCATGATCATCGACGATTATCATTTTTATCATTAGCGGTCTCCTCTCTTAAGCAGCAATGAAGATATTCTTTGCGCTTCTTCTTCGGTAAACGGCCGATCCTTCCTTCTGCCCAGCAGTATAATGCCGCTGGCGTGATTGGGATGGCTCGCCGGAACCGGCAGACCTAGGGCCGCCCGCAGCTTTTCCGCAAGCATGACGGGACATTCCCGGAGCAGGACGGCATTGGTCCTTTCATCCACTCTCCAAGAGGTTCCGTGACGCAGTACCATTCCGCCTATTCCTATTCCCGGCTGAATTCTCATATGTTCAACTTTGCCGTTCAGGCTGCCGATCGCCGCATTCCATTTCATGCTCCGGTGATGCTCGGCAGAACCGGCAAACGCGATAAAGTCGCTTCCGCTTCCGTGAAGGATTTCCTGAAGGCCCGGCGACAGATGCTCTTCGCCGGCAGACTGCGATAACTCTCTCAAGGTGCTATCCCCTTCGTTTTTCGTATTCGATACCGCCTACCTATTGTCCTATTGTAAAGGATGAGAAATTTCTTGTATGTAAGGGGGTTCCCTTATTCAAGAGTCAGGGAATTCCCCTAGAAGGCAGAAAAAACCCCGGCTGACCGCAGCCGGGGTTACATACGGCAAATCTCCTTCGGGCAATTCTCGCAGCAGCATGTATCCCGCAGGTACCGCAAATTTTTGATGATAAAATGGCCGTCCTCATAAGCGATAACGTCTTCCCTCTTGAGATCGCTCAGCATCCGGTTGACGCTTTCGCGCGTCGCCCCGATCATATCGGCCATTTCGGTATTGCTCATTTTGAGGGTGATGTAAATGTGCTCCGCCTTCGGCCTGCCGTAAGAGTTGCTAAGACGGATGAGCAGCGAGCAGAGCGCCCCCGTCTTGCCGAACATCATGAGATCCCGGAATTTGGTCTGCGTCAGGCGGTGCATGAGACCCATCCATCTCATAAACTCGACAGCCAGGTCGCCATGCTGCCACAGCAGCACCTCGAGGTCCTTCCGCTGGATAACGCCAATCCTCGCATCCTCCGTCACTTCGGCCCGGAAGCCGTGTACGGAGTCCGGGAACGGATCCATCTGACCGATCAGGTCACCCTTCTGATATAAATACAACGTTAACGCGCGTCCGCCGTCCGTCGACTTCGCAGCCCGAACGCGGCCTTTTATAATAAAATAAAGCTTATCCGCCGCATCCCCTTCCCAGAACAAGCAGCTTCCCTTGTCATAGCTGCGTTTGTACATTATGCTGTCCAGCTTCTCGAAGCTGTCCTGCGATAAAACGGGCTGCTGCCCTTCCATCGAAGCATTGTTGGTTCCCATTGCGGATATCCCCTTCCGAGTGATCGTTATCCTCATCATAACGTCATTCGAGATGCGGCAACATCGGGGAATCTCCTGATCTTCAGGGGAATATTTCCTTATTTATGGCGAAGAAGCCCCTGAGGGCATTCCGCCTGAAGGATGGCGGCAGCGCGGGCAACCTCCTGCTCCGTTGGAACGGGAACACCCTCCAGAGGGTACGGGCGCCCCAGCGTCTGCCATTTGTAAACTCCCATCCGGTGATACGGAAGCAGCTCAAGCTTCTCCACGTTGCCCAATCGACCGACAAACCTGCCCAAGCGGCGCAGATCCTCCGCATGATCGGTTATGCCGGGAATAAGCACATGGCGGATCCATACCGGCTTGGATAAGGACGACAGCCACTTGGCAAAATGCAGGATCCGGTCATTGGGCTGCGAAGTCAGCCGTTCATGCTTGCCGCGGTCGATCTGCTTCAAATCCAGCAGGACAAGATCGGTATAGCTCATCAGCTCGGCCGCATGGGAAGGGTCGCAGAAGCCCGAGCTGTCCAGCGCCGTATGCAGGCCAAACCTCTCTTTGCAAGCCTTGAACAAAGCCGAGACGAAGGGAGCCTGCAGCGTAGGCTCTCCTCCCGTCACCGTAATCCCGCCGCCCGAGCCGCGGTAGTAAGGCAAATATGGCTCAATTTCCTGCAAAACCTCCTCCACTGTCACCTGCCGGCCTGCGGCCGTATCCCAGGTATCGGGATTATGGCAGAACTGGCACTGCAGCGCGCAGCCCTGCATGAACAGGACAAACCGGATGCCGGGGCCGTCAACGGTGCCAAAGGTATCGATCGAATGAATGCGTCCTTTCATGCCCCATGCTCCTTTCGTACCTTAGATTTCGCCGTGGAAGGTCCGGTTGATCACATCGAGCTGCTGCTCTCTCGTCAGCTTGATGAAGTTGACCGCATAACCCGATACCCGGATCGTCAACTGCGGATAATTCTCCGGATGCTCCATTGCGTCAAGCAGCTGCTCGCGGTTAAAGACGTTGACGTTCAGATGATGTCCGCCGCTTGCCGTATAGCCGTCCAGCAGAGCGGCCAGATTGCCGAAGCGTGCCTCCTCTTCCTTGCCAAGCGCCTTCGGAATAATCGAGAAGGTGTTCGATACGCCGTCGAGGCTGTGCTCGTAAGGAATCTTCGCTACCGAAGCGAGCGAAGCAAGCGCCCCCTTGCGGTCCCGGCCGTGCATCGGATTCGCGCCCGGCGCGAATGGCTGGCCGGCTTTGCGTCCGTCCGGCGTGCTGCCGGTTTTTTTGCCGTAGACGACGTTGGAGGTGATCGTCAGGACGGACATGGTAGGAATCGCCCCGCGGTAGGCCTTATGCTGGCGCAGCCGGTTCATAAAGCCTTCGGCTAGATCTACGGCAAGCTGGTCGGCACGGTCGTCGTTATTGCCGTATTGCGGATATTCGCCTTCGATCTCGAAGTCGACCGCAATTCCCTTCTCGTTCCTGACCGGACGGACCTTTGCGTAACGGATCGCGCTTAAGCTGTCGGCCACTACGGATAGACCGGCAATTCCGCAGGCCATCGTCCGGATAATATCCCGGTCATGCAGCGCCATCTCAAGCCGTTCATAGCAGTATTTGTCATGCATGTAATGGATGACGTTCAACGTGTTCATGTACAGCTTGGCAAGCCAATCCTGGACGACGGCGAATTTTTGCTTAACCTCCTCATAATCCAGCACTTCGGATGTAATAGGCGCGATAGCCGGACCAACCTGTACGCCAAGCTTCTCGTCTACGCCGCCGTTAATCGCGTACAGCAGCGCCTTCGCCAGATTCGCCCTTGCCCCGAAAAACTGCATTTGCTTGCCGATCCGCATGGCGGATACGCAGCAGGCAATGCCATAGTCGTCTCCGAAATAGGGACGCATCAGGTCATCATTCTCGTACTGAATCGAACTGGTCTCGGCCGAGACCTTGGCGCAATATTTCTTGAAAGGCTCGGGCAGCTTAGCCGACCATAGAACGGTTAGGTTGGGCTCAGGCGCCGGTCCAAGCGTATAGAGAGTATGCAGGAAACGGAAGGAGTTGCGCGTAACCCGCGTCGCTCCGTTTAAGCCCATGCCGCCAACCGATTCCGTCACCCAGGTCGGGTCGCCGCTGAACAGCTCATTGTAGTCGGGTGTCCGGAGGAACTTCACGATTCTGAGCTTCATGACAAAATGGTCAACCAGCTCCTGCGCTTCCCGCTCCGTTAAGGTACCTTCCCTCAAATCCCGCTCGAAATAAATATCGAGGAAGCTGGATACGCGTCCAAGGCTCATCGCCGCTCCGTTCTGCTCTTTGATAGCGGCCAGATAGGCAAAATAGAGCCATTGCACCGCTTCCTGCGCATTTGCCGCAGGAGCGGAGAGGTCAAAGCCGTACGCGGCAGCCATTGCCTTCAGCTCGCCAAGACTCCGAAGCTGCTCGGATAATTCCTCGCGAAGCCGGATAACCTCCTCCGTCATCGCGTCTACTTCCAGCTGCAGCAGCTCCTCTTTTTTTCCTTGAATCAGCCGATCGACGCCGTATAGGGCAACGCGCCGGTAATCCCCGATAATGCGGCCGCGGCCGTAAGCGTCGGGCAAGCCCGTGATGATCCCTGCTTTTCTCGCGGCCCGCATATCGGTCGTATAAGCATCAAAAACGCCTTGATTATGCGTCTTGCGGATATCCGTAAATAGACGGAGCATCTCGGGATCAAGTTCATAGCCGTAAGCCTCGCAAGCATCGGCAGCCATTCGAATACCGCCAAAAGGCTGCACGGACCGCTTCAGCGGCGCGTCGGTCTGCAGGCCAACGATTCTTTCCTTGTCCTTGTCGATATAACCCGGCGCATGCGAAGTGATTGTGGATACGGTATGAACATCGATATCATGGACGCCGCCGCGCTCCCGCTCTTCCTTGAGCAGAGCGCTGACCTGCCGCCAAAGCGCATTCGTGTCTTCGGTTGCGGATGCGAGGAACTGTTCGCCGCCTTCATACGGAGTAAGGTTCTTCTCGATAAACGAATTGACATCAATCTGCTTCCGCCATTTACCGTCAGCGAACCCCCGCCATGCTTCTTTGCCGGCCGTCCCTCTTCTGACTTCGTTTTCCTTCGTCGCCATCTTCAAGCACCTCCGTTTTCTATGTCTCCATGTTACTTCTTTGCTTGGTGCGCGGCTGTGATCTTCGTCACAAAGAAAGAGATATTTACAGCTCCCGAACGGGAACCGTACGGACGAACCTGCTGTCAATCCGGTTGCTCCGAAACGTCGGTTCCTTCAGCTTCAGCCAATGGATTTGCTGCAGCAGATACTCGACGTCCGTATGACCCTCCTCCAGCATAGCGCCAATCGGCTCGGATAAGGCGCGGTCATAGATCCCGTGCAAAGGATAGATACGGCCGCCGATCAAAGGAATAACCGCATCATACCCTTCCCGCCTCCAAAGCAATAAGAGGCTGGCCGCCGCCGCCGACGGGTGAGGCATGTGGCATCCTAGCATCCATACATCCGGGTATCTCGCCAACGCTAGCCCCGCATGCATGCCGCTCAGTATGCCTTGACCCGTATAATAATCGCTAATGATTCGAATATCCCGGTCGACATGGCGAAGAAACGGCTGAGGATGATTCGTAACAATCGTGACCTCCGCGCATAGACTTTTCATTTCCTTGATTTGGCGATGCAGCAAGGACTGACCCTCAACGACAAGAAAAGCACGCTCGTCAGCCCTCTCCGTTCCGCAAACGTCCCCTGCTAAAATGACGCCCGATACCACCTTAATCACACCTTTCGTTCGACTGACATTAAGAAGTAAGAAAGAGCTGCCGATCCGGAGATCGGCAGCCCCAATTGCAGGTATGAATCTTAGAATCTGCCGTAAAAAGCGTTACGGTAAATGTCCGTCAGCTCGGCGACAAGCGGCATACGCGGATTAGCGGTGGTGCACTGATCCTCGAATGCGCGGTCTGCCAGATAGTCAACTCTTTCTTCGAAATCCGCTTGATCAAAGCCCAGCTCCTGGAAGGTTTCCGGGATGCCAAGCGAACGGTTCAGCATCCGCACCGCCTCAATCAGGCTGCTTACCCCTTCCTCCGTCGTCCGGGCAGACAGGCCAAGCATGCGGGCGATTTCCGCATAGCGCTGATCGGCAATGAAATGGCTATATTTCGGGAACGAGGTGAACTTCGTAGGCTTTTGCGCATTATAGCGGATCACATGCGGCATCAGGATCGCATTGGTGCGGCCGTGCGCCGTATGGTATTGGCCTCCCCATTTATGCGCCAGGCTGTGGTTGATGCCGAGGAACGCATTCGCGAAGGCCATGCCTGCAATGGTCGAGGCATTGTGCATTTTCTCGCGGGCGAGCGGGTCTGCCGTATGATACGATTTCTCCAAATTCTCGAATACGAGGCGGATTGCATGCAGCGCAAGGCCGTCCGTATAGTCGCTCGCCATGACCGATACATAAGCCTCGATCGCATGCGTAAGCACATCCATTCCCGTATCGGCAACCGCCGTCTTCGGCAGGCTGTATACAAATTCCGGATCGATAATCGCGACATCCGGCGTCAGCTCGTAGTCGGCCAACGGATATTTGGTCTGCCCTTCTTTTTTGTCCGTAATGACCGCAAAGGAAGTCACTTCCGAGCCCGTTCCCGAGGTTGTGGGAATCGCTACGAATTGGGCCATATTGCCAAGGCGCGGATATTTGTACACCCGCTTGCGGATATCGAGAAACTTCTGCTTCAGCGAATGGAAGCTGGTGTCCGGGTACTCGTAAAAGAGCCACATCGCTTTGGCCGCGTCCATAGGAGATCCGCCGCCAAGAGCGATAATGCAGTCCGGCTTGAAGCTTTCCATCAGCCGGGTGCCGCGCTCAACCGTTTCAACCGACGGATCCGGTTCAACATCCGAGAATATCTCCATGGCGACGGGGAGGGTCCGTTTGCGCAAGTAGTATTCCAGCTTCTCGACATAGCCCAGCCTCACCATCATCGCATCGGTGACGATCAGAACCCGTGAAATATCCGGCATTTTCTCCAGATACTGCGTTGCGCCTTTCTCGAAGTAAATTTTCGGCGGAATTTTGAACCACTGCATATTTACCGTCCGGTAAGCCACTCGCTTGATATTAATCAAGTTGACGGCCGTTACGTTCGAGGTCGTCGAGTTATGGCCGTACGAGCCGCAGCCAAGCGTCAGCGAAGGCAGGTTCGTATTGTAAAGGTCGCCGATTGCGCCGTGGGTCGACGGCGAGTTGACAATAACCCGGCCGGTCTTGAGCCGGTCCGCAAACGCCCGGATCACTTCTTCATTGCCCGAATGGATAACGGATGAGTGGCCGAGGCCTCCAAACGCGACCACCTCTGCCGCCAGCGTTATGCCTTGCTCCGCCGTGTCCGCTTTATAGCAGGCCAGCACGGGGCTCAGCTTCTCGGCCGACAGAGGGAAATCCGTTCCGACGCCGGACAACGGGGCAATGAGAATTTTTGTATCCGCAGGCACCTCGATCCCCGCCATCTCCGCAATCCGGACGGCTGGCTGGCCCACGATCTTTCCGTTTACCGCACAGCGGTCGCCCTGAATGACGAGCTTCGATACCGCTTCCGTTTCCTCTTCATTCAGGAAGTAGCAGCCGTTGTCCTTCATCAGCCTGCATGCCTCATCGTAGACGGGAGCTTCGATAATAACGGCTTGCTCGGAAGCGCAGATCATGCCGTTATCAAACGTCTTGGAGAGAATCAGGTCCGTCACCGCCTGCTTCAGGTCAGCCGACTGCTCGATAAAGCAAGGAACGTTGCCCGGCCCTACGCCAAGCGCCGGCTTGCCGGTGCTGTACGCGGCTTTGACCATCGCCGATCCGCCGGTTGCAAGCACAAGAGCAACATCGGGATGATTCATCAAGAGCTGCGTCGCTTCCAGCGAAGGCGTCTCGACCCACTGCACGCAAAACTCGGGCGCCCCGGCCGCAACCGCCGCTTCAAGAAGCGTCTGCGCCGCAGCCGCGCTGCTCTTCTGGGCGGAAGGGTGGAAGGCGAATATAATCGGATTGCGCGTCTTCGCCGCTATCAATGCCTTGAACATCGTAGTGGAGGTCGGGTTGGTTACCGGCGTTACACCGGCAATAATGCCAACGGGCTCCGCTACTTTTTTGTAGTTCTCATAGACATTCTCTTCGATGACGCCAACCGTGCGGTCATGCTTGATGCTGTGGTAAATATATTCCGTCGCAAAAATGTTTTTCGTAATTTTATCCTCGTACACGCCTCTGCCGGTTTCTTCCACGGCCAGCTTCGCCAGCTGCATATGCCGGTCGAGGCCCGCAAGCGCCATGGCCTGCACGACGCGGTCCACCTGTTCCTGGTTCATGCGCATGTAAGCTTCCTGCGCCGACTTGGCGCGCGCCACCAATTTGTTGATTTCGTCTTGTGCGGAGTGTTGGGCTTCAAGCTTGCTTTCTTTTACAGCCATCTTCTTCTCCTCCTCATACCGGAGATCTCGTCTCCTCATGCCTTCATCGTAAAGAAATTCAAACCGGCTCACTATGACATTTCTCACACTTTGAAAAAAGACTTCAGGAGAATAAATAGTCCATGTCGGTCAAAATCGTCTCGGCCAGCGGAAACAGCAGCTCTTCTTCCATCTGGAAGTGGGCGGTCAGAATAAAGCAGCCCTGGGTCAAGCAATCGCAGCCTTCCTTCAGTTCATGCTGCAGATCCGCGCCGCTTAACGGCTCCAGCCGTAAAGCATGGAGCAAGGCGCTGCTTGCCTGGACAAACGATTCGATATACTGGACAGCAAGCTCATGGTCTTTTTCCAGCACCCATAACGAAGGCATAATGGTTGGCTCGATCTTCTTGTGCGAATAATGCATCAGAATAGGGAACAGCTCCTCCTCTTCCCAAACGGAATGCCGCTTCAGCTCGCGCAGGAGCATCTCGGCTTCTTCCCGAAGTCCGATTAAGCCCTCTATCGTAACGTAACTGCTCATCCCCGTAGCATAATGAATGCTTTGCTGGCATATAGCGCTGCACATCGCTTTTATTTGTTCATGGTCCGATTCCAATCTCATCGCCAGCCTTGCAAAGGAGCTTGGCCTTGCCGTATTAAACGGATCCAGTCTCATTCCAATCCCTCCCGTACCGCTTCCTTAAAAATGTTCATGCCTCAGCCTACCATCTGCCGGTCATGGCCGGCTGTGACGCATATCACAGTTGGCCGGACGGACATAGAACGTTCAAATAAAAAGGCCTGCCCTGCGCAAATCCAACCGAAACACCACAAAATCGAGCGAGAAGCCCGGCTGGTTTTACGCTAAACTTGGGAGAGTTGTTATCGATTCATGACTCGGTTGAGGGGGACAGGATAATCTATGAAACTGGAAAACATTAAACTTGAGATTAGCAGCGGGGCTACGCTAACGCTTTATCTGCACGACATTATGGAATTAAGGGAAAAAGCGCGCCCCATTGTTCTGGTCACACCCGGAGGAGCATACCGTTTCTGCTCCGAGCGGGAAGCCGAGCCCGTAGCGATTGCCTTCTACAACGCCGGCTACCATGCGGCGGTATTGCGCTACTCCTGCATGGAGGATGCGCGTAATATGCAGCCGATGGCAGAAGCTTTGGAGTCAATCCGTATACTAAGAGAGCATGCTGAGAAATGGCATATTCTTGCGGATAAAATCGCGGTTTGCGGTTTTTCGGCAGGCGGACATTTGGCTGCTTCCACCGGTACGATGTGGAATGAGCCCGCGCTTATGAAACGCTTGAACTATGAGGGAGATATTCTGAAGCCTAATGCGCTCATTCTTGGCTACCCGGTTATTACTTCCGGTGAATTCGCGCACCGCGAATCGTTCTACCACATCAGCGGCTCGCCTGAAGACGATGAGACATCGGGCTTTTATTCGCTGGAGAAACGCGTAACCGGCGAAACTCCCCCAACCTTCATCTGGCATACGGAGGACGATCCGGCGGTTACGGTGGAGAATGCACTGCTCTTTGTAAGCGCTTTGCGTAAGCATCAGGTACCGTTCGAGTGCCATATCTTCAATAAAGGTGAGCATGGCCTGTCCCTGTGCAATGAAGAAGTAAATACGCCGAATCCGCATTGCGCCCACTGGTTCGGCTTATGTATCGAATGGCTGGACTCGATTGGGCTGGGTTTGGATATTTAATAAGAACGGCCAGGGATTTCGATCCCTGGCCGTTTTTTTCTATTAGAGAACGAACGAATCTAGACATGTTCGCGACGCTCTAAGGT
>NZ_BILY01000050.1 GCF_004000805.1 Paenibacillus glycanilyticus NBRC 16618 | reverse complement strand
TCCACTCACCCGGCAACGCCGCATTAACAAGATAAGCCCCCGCAAATTGCGGGGGCTTATCTCTAGCAACTTATTGATAGATTTCAATCTCGTACAACGAAGGACCGTATGGAGCAAAGCCCTTCTCCGTTACATAGATTCGTACGTATTGACCTTGCGTTGGAGCATCCAGATTAATGATCTGCTTCAATCCGTCTGCGCTAAGCGATTGTCCCGACACGGAATGGACAGTCGTCCAGCTGGCGTTATCGGTCAGATCGGCACCCGGCTGAGCCACTTGAATGTCGAACGACTTCCCGTAAGCCCCTTCCCAGTTCAGAACAAGCTTGCTGAGGGATTCTACGGCACCAAGATCCACATAAATCCACTCCGGATGGTTATCCGTATTTGTTGTCCAATCCGCGCCCCATCTCGAGCCGGGATCGCCGTCAGTAGCCTCTGCCGCCAGGAATGCGCCTTGCACGGAGGAAGCCACGGCTGCCTTGCCAAGCGCAAGGTTCACATCCGCTGCGATAACTTGCGTCACTTCGTTATCGGCATAACCCGATGCGGCAACCGTAATCGCGTAGCTGCCTGCTGCGGCGAATACGCCCGATTTCAATGTGATTTTGCCTGCCGCAACCGTATACTGGCTGGCTGCAAGAGCGGCATTGTTGACTTTAACGGCCGTAATCGCGCTTTCCCATGCAGAATCGCTGGCAAAGGCAAGATCAATGCTACTGCCAACCTTATTATCGGTCGAATCCGCTGTCAGGACTGGGCCAAGCGGCAATACCGGATCGGGATTCGACGGATTGCCGTATACTTCAACCTCCCATAACGAGTAGCCCCATTGCGTGCCTCTTGCCGTACCATAGATCCGGACATGGCGTGCTTCTTCGCCGTGCAGCGTAATGTTGTCGATACCGCCGTTGCCGGAAGGCTCGGTAAAGATGGTGGTCCAGTCGTTATCGCCCGGCGTTTCCGCCGAAGAGACTTGAACCGTATACGTCTTGCCGTAAGCCCCTTCCCAGCTCAGCGTCATGCTCTCCAGCTTATAGAGCTTCTTCAGGTCAAGCGAGATCCACTGCGGATCCTGTGCGGCGCTCTCCCATCTTGTTCCGGCCTTGCCGTCAATCGCGTTAGACACAGGCTGATTGTTCGTCGATGCGGTTGCCGTGCTGCCAAGCGCGATGTTCTTCGCGTTGGTCTTCACTTCCTGCGATACTTCCGCTGCCGCATAGCCATTAGCCAGAATGGCTATGGAATACGTCTTGATCGATGAGAACAGGGAGGCATCAAGCGTGACTTTGCCAGCCCCAACCGCATACTGGCCTGCATTGACGGCCGCCCCGTCAATCGTAATGCCCGTAATGGCGCTTCTCCAAGCGGCATTGTCCGTAAAGGTCAGTTCAATTGGATAAGTCAGCTTATTATCCGTCGAATCCGCTGCCACCGTTGGCGGCGACACCTTCTCGCGGACGGCTACTTCATCGATATAAATCGTATGCTCGCCGGATGGGGTCGTGATGTCTCCGCTTATAACGTTACCAAGCAAGTATTTCACCGTCAGCGTCATGTCGGCGGTTGGCTTCAATACTTTCGTGTAGACCGTAGAAGAGTCTCCCGTAAGATTGAACAGCACCTGCTGATTGCCGCTATAACCGGTCAGCTCGACGAGAATCGGACGGTTAACGGTTGACCAGGCTTTAAAGCTCAGCTCATACGTTTTGCCGGCTTTCAGCTTGATGCCGGATTGCATGAACTGCGTGGACCACGTATACGGAACGCTCCATTGAGGGTCCAAACCGCCGTTATAGTTGATTTGGATTGCAGCCTTCTCGTCCTCTACCGAAATCGAAGAGTAATCGTCGGCTCCTTTCCACGATTCCCAGTTAGCCGTACCGTTCGTAAAGCTGCCGTTTAATACAAGGTTGCCATCGCCGGAGAAAACTTGCTGCGTCAGGACAGCATCGCCATACCCGGTCGCTGCTACCTTCACCGGATAGTTGCCGTCAACGGAGAAAACATCCGAATGAAGCGTCAGCAGCCCTGCTGCTACCGTGTATTGCGTTGCGTTCAGAGCCGCACCGTTTACGGATACCGATGTAATAGCGCCTCTCCAGGCAGCGTCATCCGCAAAAGGAATCGTGATCTCTTGGCCGGCGAGATTATCCGTGCTGTCCGCTACCATCGTTGGCGGACGCTTCACCGGCGCATTTTCCACCTCAAGCACAACGTTGTCGATCCAGACGGTACCCACTGCTCCACCCGGCGTTTTGCCGAGCATGATCTTAAGCGCAAGCAGCTCGTCGGCCGTAGGACGAACCGTAAACTTCATATGCGTCCAATCCGTGCCAACTGCTTGCACGCCGGAATCAAATCTCCGGACGTACGAGGCGTTTTCCAACGTTGCCTGCAGGTCGCGTGCCACGGAGGCTTTTACGTCAAACTCCAGCGTATAGGTTAAGCCCTTCTTGAAGCTCATGCCTCCTTGAATCAGCATATTGCTGTAAGGCTGGTTGCCCAGGCTTGTAATCATAAGCTTCGCGGCGCCATTCTCCGTGGAGAACTGTGCAGCCCCGCCATCCTGCGTATTTTGCTCCCAATTCAGCAGACCGGCGAAGAAATCGCCGTTCTTCAGCGGGAACAGGTCCACGCCCGTGAAGTCGAAGTTGTTATTCGTCGTGCGGATCAGAGAGACATTGTCGATCGCAACATCCGCGTCATTGCCGCCTAGTCCAAAGACAAGCTGCCCTTCCTCATCCGTTACGCCAACCGGCATCGTAAACGTAAACTCCTGATTGCCCATTGCCGTGCCGATGGTAAAGTCCTTCGAAGCATACAACGTATGGCCGTCTTTGCTTACGAATGAAACCTTAATGGAACGCTCCGAATCCGCCGAAGCCTTGAAGTTCAGCTTATAGGAATCGTTTTGAAGCAGATTGATGCCCTTCTGCGTAAGCGTAATGTCCGATGGACTGTCTCCGCCGTTTGCGATGGCTGCTTCAAGCTGTCTTGCCTCAGGGTCAACCGAACCAGTAGCAGCTGCGTCTCCCGAGGTTTCAAAGTTCCAGTACGTCATACGGTCCATGGAGCCAAGATCGAAATTGCCGTTGTACACATGCTGACCGTTGCCAAGCGGCGCTTTTGCCCCGTTTTGCTCGGATACCACATCAACCTCTTCGATCTTGATATTGCCGATCCATATCGTATTGGTATTGAGACCAAGATTAAGCTCTAGCCGTGCGGCAAGGTCAGTATCGTTATTCATCAGGAAACGGTACTCGTAATGCTTCAGATTGGTTGTCAGCGCGGCATCGAAGTTATCCGAATAAGCGCCCCAGCCGTTATCCGCATCGCCGCCTACCTTCAGGCTTATATTTCTTGCTGCCGCTGCTTTGGCGTCAAAGCTGATTTTGTAAGCATGGCCTTTCGTAATCGTTACATACTGAATCAATTGCAGAGCGTAATTCTGGTTGCCCCCGCTCGTAATCGACACTTTGGCGAACTTATCGTCGCCGATGGTGTCTACGACCGCAGAGCCTGCCCCGCCAAAGTCCGGCGTATGCAGGAAGTTCCAATAGTTCGCGTCAAGCGCCTGCGTGGAATCCGTAATATCGGTAAGGCCATGCTCGAAGTCCTGATCGACGATCGCTTTCGCGTTAGCCGGAATCTCGTCCTTCGAATCCGGCTCTACCGGCGTACGGTAAGGACGGCCCGTCAGTTCGTAAGCACGAACATAGTCCACTTCCATTTTGGCTGGCAGATCGCTGTCGGCCGGAAGACGGTTACCGTCAAATTGACCGCCAACGGCCAGGTTCAGAATTATATAGAACGGTTTGTCAAACGGCGCGGGATATGCGTATTTATCCGGCTGATCGGCTCCCCAGCTGTTCCAGTTGTTAACCGTCTGATAGAGATTGCCGTCCACATACCAGCGGATCTCGCCCGGCTCCCACTCTACCGAGTAGGTATGGTACCCGGAGATGGATTCGCCTTCGGGGAAGGTGTAAGCCGCGCCCGTTGCTTTATTGTTCGGAGCGTTCTTGCCGTAATGGATCGTTCCGCCGACTTCATGCGGCAGACGGCCTCTCGCTTCCATAATATCGAGCTCGCCGGAAGCGGCCCAGCCGCCGTATTCGCTATCGGCAGGCATCATCCAGAAGGCCGGCCAAATGCCCGTGCCTTCCGGCAGCTTCATCCTGGCTTCGAATTTGCCGTAGGCCTTCGTAAACGTATTGCTGGTCCAGAGACGGCCGGACGTATACGGCTTGCCGTTAAACGTCTCTTTTTTCGCGGTAATGACCAGGTTGCCGGTTGCCGGATCAACCGCGATATTTTGCTTGCGATAGTATTGCTGCTCGTTATTGCCCCAGTCCGCAACGCCGTATTCGGAGCCATTGCCTTCCTGGTAGCCCCACTTCGTCAAGTCGACGCCGTTTGTATCGGGAGTGACGGCATCGCCGTTAAACTCGTCGGACCAGACTAGGCTCCACATTTGCTGCGCTTCGATCGTTTGCGTGACTTGACCCAGCTCGTAACCGGTTGCCGCAATAACGATAACGTGATCGCCCGCTGCTGCAAATACGCTCGCTTTGATCGTAATGCTGTTTGTTCCCACCGTGTAATCCTCCGCCTCAAGCGCTGTTCCGTCCACGGTGATCGCGTTAATCGAGCTGCTCCAGCCCGGCTGGAAAGCGAAGGTCAGCGTAATGTCTTTGCCTAGGCTGTTATCCGTCACGTCAGGCGTAACGATTGGAGCTGAAGTAAGGCGTATATCGTTCGCGAGCGATACCTTTTCTCCCAATGCTTCCTTGGCGCCTTTCCGCTCGAAGCGGACGTTGTCGATCAAGACATCATGAGCGGCCAATGCATCGCCGTTCTTGCCTAGGAGGAACTTCAAGCCAACCGTATCATCCTTAGGCATCGTAAACTCGAAGGAGTAGCTCTTCGTTGTTTCGCCTAGCGTTAATTTTTGATTCAGATAACGGGTATAAGTGCCATTTTCCGCAATAACCTCAATGGTTTTGGCTACGGTTGATCTTGCGTCAAAGGTTGCGATATAGGTATTATCCTTCTTCACCGGAAGCGGCTCTTGGAAGAGCATCACATCCCAAGGATTCGCGCCTACATTTTCGATATTGATCCTTGCTCTACCGCTTGTAAAATCAAACGTTGCCTTCGAAGTACCGTCGTACACGCCTTGGATATGCTTCGACCAGTTCGCTTCTCCGTCCGTGAAGTAGCCGTTCTTTAATAGGAAGGCTTTCTCGCGGGCGCCTTTGATTTCCACGCGTACATTGTCCGCGTACACATCATGCGCGCCAGCCGGATTTGTTGCCTGCTTGCCGAGCAGTACTTTAAAGGAGGCTAACGTATCTGCCGTAACGGGAAGCTCATACGTAAAGGTCTGGTAGTCCGCCGTCAGATGCTCCAGCTTCGAAAGCAGGCGCCCGCCGGCATTGTCCACTACAATCTCCACGTCGCGCTCCGCGGTTGATTTGAGATCTACGGATACGACATAGGTATTGTCCTTGCGGAGAGTAAAATCGTTCTGCATCAGCATGACATCCCATGGATTATTGCCAACGCTGCTTACGTTGACCTTCATGCTTCCAGCGTCTTCGTTATAGCCGGTCACTTTGTCCCAGCCGTCGTAAGAGCCTTGCACATGCAGGCTCCACGATGCTTTACCATTCGAGAAGTCGCCGTTCTTCAGCGGGAACTGCTCGGAGAGAGGCAAATCGCCGATGCCATTGTTCGTCAGACGGGTCATGACCACATTATCGATAGTGACGTCCGCATCGCTGCCGCCAAGCATAAAGACGAGAATCGCCTTGTCGTCGGCTGCTGCCGCGGAGTTGAAGTTCACTGTTTGTACGGCGGATGCGCTGGTCAGGTTTACCTCAACAGGGTCGACCACATTCGTGCCGTCCTGCTTCTGGATGCCAACCTTGATCGTACGTTCAGACGCTGCGCTTGCCTTGAACTTCACTTGATAATCGTTGTTCGGAATCAGGTTGACGCCTTTTTGAAGCAGGGTAACGGAAGAAACACCCGCTCCGCCATTCGTAATATTCGCCTTGAATTCGCGTTCTTCCGGATCAACGGAGGCCGTTGCCGCCGCACCGTCCGCCGTATTGAAATGCCAATAAGTCAGACGATCCAATCTTCCAAGGTCAAAATTGCCGTTGTATACATGATTGCCGTTAATCGGCTCTTTCGCCGCATCCTCGTTATACGGATCCGGTGCGTCCACTTCCTCCAGCTTCACGTTGCCGATCCAGACCGGATTGGTGTTCAGCCCGATATTTAGCTCTAGGCGTGCCAGGACATCCGTATCGGCAGCCATCTGGAACGTCATGCTGTAGGTTTTGAATTCATCGGTCAGGCTTGCCGACAGAACATCGGAATACGTTGCCCAGCCGCGGTCGGCACCGCCGCCGATCTTGGCTGACATGGTCCGGTTCGTTGTGGATTTGGCATCAAAGGAAAGCTTGTAGTATCTGCCTTTGCCTACGGTAACGTTCTGGATGAGCTGCACGGAATAGTCCTGCGAGCCTCCGGCCGTAATATCCGCTTTGGCATACGTTTTGCCGCCAATAACGTCGGTTCCGATGGAGCCGTTGCCGTTATAGGTAGGGACATGCACGAAGTTCCATTTTTCCGGATCCAAGGTATCCGAATCTGTCGCTACGGTCTTAAAGCCGTTCGCGAAATTCACATCATGCACATAGTTGCCGTCAATGGCCGGTTTATGATTGTCAGGCAGAGCCTCTTGATCAACCTTTGGCTCTTCAAGTCCTTCCGTAGTATATCCGCCCTTCTTATCGTAGACGCGGACATAATCGACTTCCATCGTACGGGCATTGTCGTCGAGCGGCATCTTGCCGCCGTCGAAGTTACCGCCAACCGCCAGGTTCAAAATCATGTAAAACGGTTTATCAAACGGTGCCGGATAAGCGTATTTCGCCGGCTGGTCTATTCCCCAGCTATTCCAGTTGTTTTGCGTTTGATAGACTTCGCCGTCTACCAGCCAGCGGATTTCGCCCGGCTCCCATTCAACGGCATAGACATGCTCGCCGCTGAAATCCGTTCCGCTCGGGAAGTTGTATTTATTGCCCGTGTAGCGGTTGCCCGGTGCAGCTTTGCCGTAATGGATCGTTCCGGAAACTTCGCCCGGCAGTCGGCCGACCGCTTCCATAATATCGATCTCGCCGGAGGACGCCCATGTGCCGTATTCGCTTGTTGCCGGCATCATCCAGAACGCTGGCCAGAAGCCTTGCCCCTTCGGCAGCTTCAGCTTCGCTTCGAACTTGCCATAGGCTTTGCTGAATGTATTCTGAGTGAAAATCCGGCCGGAAGTATAAGGCTTATTATTACTGTTTGCTTCCTTTTTCGCCGTAATGACAAGCTTGCCGTCTTCTACCTTCATATTGTCCGCTTCATAGCTTTGCTGTTCGTTATTGCCCCAGCCGTCAAGGCCGTATTGCGAACCCGTACCAAGCTGATACCCCCACTTGTCGAGGTTTACGCCATTCGTATCGAGATTGCTGCCGGTTCCGTCAAACTCGTCATTCCAGACCATCTGCCACTCATCGGTTGGGGTTGGCGTAGATGTCGGAGTTGGCGTTGGGGTCGGCGTCGGCGTCGGGGTTGGCGTCGGCGTTGCAGTCGGCGCAGGTGTTGGCGTTCCGCCGCCACCGCTGCTGCTTCCTCCACCGGTGCCTGGAGTTGTCCCGCTGTCTACGACATAAGATTTATCTTTGTCCAGATTTTTGCCGTTCAGGCTGGAATCCGATTTATTGCTGTTCACATGGTCGATATCCGAATTACTTGTTTCCAGTACCGTATCGGAATTGAGCTCCATCGTTCCGACCTCCGAGCCGTCAACAACGACGCGCACCGGCCCTTCCTTCTTATCAACAACGATATTCGGCGTCTGAACATTATTCAGGTGAATACTATGCACACCGCCGCCGCTGATAAAGATGGTTCCTTTTACTTCCGTATTTTTCAGCGTAAAATCGCCTTCGCCAATCCCCGCGGTCAAGTAAAGATTCCCGCCGATTGCCGAATTCTCGATCGTTACGCCGTCAAAGTTCACCAGCCCATTGCCCGCCAGCTTTTGATCCTTGTACGTCTGCGCTTTCACGTAAACTTCGCCTGCTAGACGGCTTAATAGAACAACCGCTTCCGCACGCGTAATCGACTTAAGCGGCTGAACCGTCCCGTCCGGGAAGCCCTTCAAATAACCCCCGCTTACCAATTGGCCCAGCGGCTCTACCGCAAATGCGCCAACTTGCGCTTTATCATTAAACGCTCCAAGCGGATCAGCGCCTGTTACTGCCGGCAATCTGAACAGTCCTGCAGCTATTTTTGCCGCCTCTTGTCTTGTAATTGCCGTATTTGGTTTAAAGGTTCCATCCGGATAACCGTTAATAAAGCCTGCTTGCTTTCCGATCGACACCGAATCGGCATACCACGCTTCTGCCCCTACATCCGAGAAGCCGTTCTCTCCTTTTGCCGTAAAACCAAACAAGCTGTTAATCAGCTTCGTAAATTCCGCGCGCGTAATGCCTTGCTCCGGCTTGAACGTTCCGTCCGGATAACTGTTAACGAGGCCCTTGGATGTCCAATCCGTTACCTGCTGCGAAGCCCAATGCCCCGCAACATCCGGCGCCGCAGCGCTTGTGGCTGCCGCTGTCGTATCCGAAGCCGCAAATACGGCTGCCGGCACGTAACTTACGGCGATAACGACTGACATCACGAACGACAATAACCTTTTTGTTCTTTTTCTAGTCAACACTGTTTTCCCCTCTCAAGCAAGATGACCAGGGTGACTGTTCTAGTTGTAAACGTTTTCAGAATTTTCAAAAAAGGATAACCGGCAAAAGAAAAGGAACGCCTGGCGTAAATATGGCGTTCCTTATCCTGTTGCAAGCCGTTATTGCTAGATTACTTCGAAGCCGAAGCGTACCAATCGTTAACTTCCTTCGTTACTTGGTCGCCGCCGGATTTCTTCCAGTTCTCAACCATGGTATCGAACGAATCAAGCGGTGCTTGACCGTAGATGATTTTGGAATACGATTCGTTAACCAGTTTGTTCAGCAATTCGTTTTTGGACTTCATCGTTTCCGTCAGAGGACCTTGGAAGTAGTTCTTCATGCGAATATCTTTTTGATCCATAACGATCTTCATCGCTTCCAGGTTTTCCGGTTTACGAACGGCTTTTGTCTGCTCTTCGTATGGCGTTGTTGGAGCTTCGCCGTTATACAGCTTGATCATCGTGTCCGCATACAGGGCCGGTTGACGAGCGCCTTCGAATGTCAGCGAGTAGTAGATCGGCTCTACGAGATGCGTGCGGTCCGCATAGTTCGGGAACAGGTCCGGATATTTTTGCGGATCCTTCGTGATCGTGCCATCCGGCAATTTCGCCCAGTCGTAGCCTTCCGCGAAGCCGTTTTCGAACTCGCTGCCTTTTTGCGGGTTCGCCCAATTATCGAAGAAGAAGTTATAGTAACGGAGCAGCGCTTCAGGATGGGCTGCCTTTTTGTTGATCAGCATCCAGCCGTTAACGGAAGGGTTGCCGCTTTGGGAACCGATTTTACCGTCTGGACCTGCAGGGATTGGGTAAGCTTTGTATTTCGCGCCGGGAACGTTGTTGATCAGATCGCCAAACGGCCAGTCCGGCAGCCAGTTACGGCCTACGATTGCGCCCGCTTGACCTTTCGTGAAGAACTCCGAGCCGGAAGTATCGTCTTTCAGACCGGAGTCTTTCGAGATCCAGCCTTTATCCATCCAGGTTTTCAACGTGCTGAGAGCCTGCTTCGCGGCCGGATCCACGGAGCCGAAGGACAACGTGCCGTCAGCCGCTTTATTCCATTGGCCAGGCATTGTGCCGTAAGCGCCGAACAGCCAGCTCACGTCCGTCATCCAGTTCAGGAAGCCGTTTTTGAAGCCAAGAGCCATACCGAATGTATCCGGCTTGCCGTTGCCGTCCGGATCTTTGTTGGTGAATGCATCCATGATGGCTTCAAGGTCGGCAACCGTTTTTGGAGCTTGAAGGCCCAATTTATCCATCCAGTCCTGACGAAGCCACAGCACCATATCGTCGTTGTAGGCGTAATCAAGAACCGGAAGCGCCATTTTCTCGCCATCCCGCGTTACCGGAAGGAAGGTATCCGGGTTCAGCGCCGCCGCTTTTTTGTACTCGTCGCCGGCATACTTGTCGAACAGCTCGTTAACCGACATGAATTGACCGGAGTCAATCAGCATGTTAACGGTCTCCATATCGCCGCGGTACGTAATAACGTCAGGCATTTTCTCGCCGGAGGAAAGCATCAGGCGAAGCTTTGTTTTGTAAGCGTCGTTTGTATCCGTTACCACCCAGTCGTATTTCACGTCGATGCCCAGGTTGTCTTTCATATACTTTTGCAAAACGTTGTTTTCCATCGTTTCGCCCGTTTTGAAGAAGTAGTTCGTACCTACGCCTTTAACCGTTGTCAGAGTGATCGGCTCTACGTATTTCTTGCCGTCCCAGCCCGTCTCGTCCGCACCGCTTCCCGCGTTGTCCGTGCCAGCATTATTCGTCGCAGCCGCATTGCCGGAGCTGGTTGCCGCAGGGTCGTTAGATGGCTTGTTGCCGTTAGTATTGTTGTTTGATCCGCATGCCGCAAGGCTTGCCGCAAGCACGCCAGTCAACGAAACGAGCATAAGCTTTTTCATTGAATTATGCATTTTTTTCCCCCCGTAAAATGATTATTATAGCATGAGAGCGCTTTATTTACTCTCAAGTAATACTATAGTCTTGGTTATTACTGATAGAAATACCATAATTTTGAGTAACATGCCATTTTGTTATCTTCTTAATTTCTACTCTTTTACCGCGCCAAGGACAATCCCTTTGACGAAAAACCGCTGCAGGAACGGATACACGACCAGAACCGGAAGCATCCCGATAAAGATCTGAGCCGCCTTCACCGTACGCTGGGAAATGTTCTTCAGCTCGTTCACGTCCGGATTCAGCTTGCTGAAGTCCTGCTGTACGATTATCGTCTGCAGGAAGGTTGCGAGCGGATAGTTGCGGTAGTCGTTAATATAGAGCAAAGCGTCAAACCATGCATTCCAGTTGCCTACGATCGTAAAGAGCGACATGGTTGCAATCGCCGGCATAGCCAGAGGCAGATAAACCCGGAACAGAATCGAGAAATGTCCCGCTCCGTCGATAAAAGCCGCTTCCTCCAATTCCTTTGGCGTAGCGCGGAAGAAGTTCATCAGGAGAATCATGTTGAATACGGCGACGGAGCCCGGAAGAACAAGCGCCCAAATCGTATTCATCATATGAAGATTGCGAATGACGATATACAGGGGTACGATGCCACCGCTGAACCACATCGTAAATACGAAATACCAAGCGTATCGCGAACGGGCCTTAAAAGCGGTCGTATCCTTCGACAGCGCATAACCGCCAAGCGTGATGACCGCCAGCGTAATGGATGCGCCAAGCGCCGTCCGCCCGATCGAGATCCAGAACGCCCGGAGGAAGTTCGGATTGTTCATCGTTTTCGTATACGATTCGGTATTGAAATCCACCGGCCACATGCCGACCAAATGCGCGTTTGCAGGAGCACTGGCACTAAAGCTGATCGCGAGGATATGAATGATAGGTATAATACACAACAGGCCTGCTAGAGCCAGAATTAAATAGTTGAATACCGAGAAAGCCCGGTAACCGAATGTCTTTTGATACATGTGCGCAGGTACCCCTTTCTAGAAGATTTTATAATCCGCATATTTTTGAGCGAGCTTGTAACCGACGATAATGAGCACGAAACCGATGAGCGATTTGAAAATGCCAACGGCCGTGGCCAAGCTGTACTGCCCGTTCAGGATACCCGTACGGTAAACGAACGTGTCTATAATGTCGCCTTTGCTGTAGACAAGCGGATTATACAAGTTGAAGATCTGATCAAAGCCCGCGTTCAAAATATTGCCAAGCGCCAGCGTCCCCACTACGATTACGATTGGCAGGAGCGATGGAATCGTTACATGCCAGGTTTGCTTCCAGCGAGTCGCGCCGTCTACTTCCGCCGCTTCGTAGAGTGCCGGATTCACGCCCGCCAACGCCGCGAGATACACGATTGTGCCGTAACCGAATTGCTGCCAGACATCGCTAAGCACAACGACAAACCGGAACCAGTTGCCGTCGCCCAGGAACAGAATGGACTCCTTCACGCCAAACCAGTTATGAAGCACCGAGTTGATAATCCCGTCCGACGCAAGCATGTCATTCAGAATTCCGCCCAGGAATACCCAGGAGATGAAATAAGGCAGATACACCAGCGTCTGCACCGTGCGCTTGAAAGGATTAAAGCTCACTTCGTTCAGCAAAAGCGCAAACACGAACGGCACGATAATGCCGCATATGATTTTTAATCCGGCGATCAGCGCCGTGTTCGTAATAACCTGCTTAATGTCCGGATAATCGAACATAAATTTGAAATGCTCAAGTCCTACCCACTTGGAATGGAAAATGCCATCGTACGGTTTGTAGTCTTGAAAAGCGATAACCAATCCCCCGAGAGGCACGTACACAAATATGAATTGCAGGATTACCGCCGGAAGCAGCATGATATGAAGCGGCCAGGTCCTCTTCAGAAATCCTCTCGATTTTGATTTGTCCATCTCCTGCTGCAAGACCTCATTGCCGGCTATCGCCTTTGTTGTTGTCCCCATCCCCATTGTCCTTTCCGCTATTCTATTTGTCGATTGACAGAGTTTCATCATGATGTATAGTAAGTATAGCAATCGGGGAATCGCCAAGTCTGCGCCAATGATTTTAGAACGATACCCGGATTTTTTGTTTTCATCCACTTTGATGCGGGGAGACGGACTATCATGTCGCTGAGATTGAATACGTTTACAAAAATAGTCGGCATCATCGTTTTGCTGCTCATTCCGATCATCGCTCTCTACTGGTTTTCGAATAAGACAAGCATGGACGTCGTGATGAACGAAGTGGAAATTTCCATGCACAAGGACTTGTCCTACTTTGCGGCCGAGACCGATGATACGGCGGAGCAGCTGGCAAAAAGCGGCCTTATGATAACCGAAGATATTAACGTCCGTACCCTCGAATTTTTAGAGATAGCCACCCTATATGAACAAACGGATCAGAAGATTCGCATTGCCGACAAGCTTCGGCTCATCAATGCCTCCTCCGATTGGGATACAACGATCAGCATCTATGCGCCGGCTACCAACACCTTCGTTTCAACCGACTTCCATCTTCAATACGATAAAGATCTCGTAGCGAAAAACTATTCAAAGGTCTGGAAATATACCGAGAACGTTGCCCCTTATTATCAGAACAATCCGAGGTTTGTAAGGTTTCTAAGCGAGCCCTATGACAGCTCCTCCTCTAACGCGGGAGTTATCGTTGAGGTCAGCTTCGCGGCTGACGAATTAGTGAAGGCGCTGGAGCGCTTCAAGGCGGGAAGCAAGGGAGATGTCTTCTTCAGCTCGCCGGACCGGAAGATTCTCGCGGTGAACGGCTCCGATACCGAGCTGCAGAAGAAGCTGCTTGCCAAGGTGAATTTGGAAAAGCTGTCGGAATCGCAATATACCCGCATTAAGCTGGACGGCATTGAATATACCGTCAACAGCGTGTACATGCCCGAGCTTGGCTGGTACCTTTTTGACTACCTTCCAATCGATGACGTTGTCAGGCCGATTACGGCAAACAGCAATCTCTTTTACATCTGTATCGTCTTTCTCCTTATCGGCAGTACGATTGCGGCTTACGTGCTGTACACCAATGTGCAGGTTCCGATCCGCGAGCTGATCAGAGGCGTGAAAAAGCTGAAAAAAGGCGAATATCCGAAGCTGAAGGTGTTCCATCCGAACAACGAGTTCCACTTCCTGCTCGTCAGCTTTAATGACATGGCTTCCCAGATCGAGCAGCTCATTCAGAACGTGTATTTGGAGCAGATCCGTTCAAGGGATGCCAACCTGAAGCAGCTTCAATCGCAGATTAATCCGCATTTCCTCTATAATTGCTTCTCCCTGATCCGCAGTCTTACGAGACTTGGGGAAAAAGAATCCGTTATGGAGCTTGCGCTGCATCTCAGCCGGTATTACCGGTATACGACAAGGTCCGAAAGACAGCTGGCCTACCTGCGCGAGGAGGTGGAGCTGGTGAAGAGTTATCTGGCGATCCAGGCGATGAACGTCCAGGATATGACCTACGTCATTACGATCCCGGAAGCGATGGAGGAGCTTGAAATTCCTCGGTTAATCCTCCAGCCGATCGTCGAAAATGCCGTTCTGCACGGCCTCGAGCCGATCGGCGGCGGCGAGGTGCGAATTACCGGCTCGCAAAATGACCGGTACAACGTCATCACCGTCACCGATAACGGAGTTGGCGTAACGGAGGAGCAGTTGGCGCAATTAAAGCTGCAAATGTCAATGCCGCCAACGGAGGATAAGGGCTGCGCCCTGTGGAATACACGCCAGCGCATGACTCTGCAATATGGACAGGAAGCCGGAGTCCGGCTGATCCGCGGCGATGATGGCGGATTGACCGTCGAGCTGTATTGGCCTAATGAAAGTGAAGGGAATCAATCTTAAGCAAGCCATTCTATTAGCTGACGCACTAGCTTGCGAGCTATTCTTTTTAGGGGGAATTCGAGATGCGCCAACTTCTAATTGTAGACGACCAATCGATACTTGCCGACGATCTGGCAGATATGCTGCCATGGGAGGAAGCCGGCGTTGACGTTGTCCATAAAGCCTATTCCGGCCCGGAAGCCATCGGGCTGCTGCATGAGCATGCCATAGATGTCGTTATTACGGATATCCGGATGCCGGGCATGACGGGACTGGAGCTTATTCAGGAAATCAAGCAGAACTGGAAGCATACCAAATGCATTCTGCTGTCGGGTTACTCCGACTTCGAATATACGAAGCAGGCCTTGAAGCTCAAATCCAGCGACTATCTGCTGAAGCCGGCCTCGGACGATGAGCTGCTGACTTCGGTCCGCCGCGCAATCAAGGAGCTTGAACAGGAGTGGCTGGAGATCAGCTCGATGCAGCGCGCGATGTACTCCTTGCGGGAGCAGCTGCCGAAGCTGAGAGAATATCTGCTTCTGGATATGCTGAGCGGCAAGCAGTCCTTATCCCCGCAGCGCTTGTCCAAAAAGCTTGCCACCTATACAGTACCATTCCGGGAAAACGACGATTTCCATGTGATGCTGCTCCGGATTGATGATGAGGACCATCTTTACGATGACGGCGAGAGCGAGGCTTTAATCGATTACGCGTTGGCCAATATCGCGGAGGAAGTATTCGGCGACCAGCTGGACATGTGGCATGGCAAGGATTCGAACGGCTTTATCGTTTGTCTCCTGAAAGCCAAAGCCGGTTCAACCCTAACAAGCGAGCTGGACGAATGGATTGAGAGCCACGCTTTCCAGCTCCAGCATGTCGTGAAATCGTACCTCAAGGTCGGCATCTCTATTCTTACGAGTAAAAGAGGTACATTCCCGCAGGATGTCGGCCCTCTCTATCAGACGTCCATTACGAACTTCCGCCAGTTCATCGGCAGCGAGCAGGAGCTGTTCGTGTCGCTCGCGAAAGAGCCGACGCGCGGCACGCCGCAGCTGCTTGGCGAGCTGTACCGCCCGCCTTCCGTGCTGCAGATGCTGGAGCTTGGCCAATGGGATGCCGCCGGCGAGAAGCTTGAAGCGATCTTCCGCGAGATTGAGGAGGAATGGCGGGGGTCCCAGGAGCATGTGCTGGAAGCCTATTTCTCGATCGCCGCAACGCTAGCCGCCCTGGCGCATAAGAACAAAAAATGGCTGTCCGACATGATTGGCGACGACTTCCACGCGTTTGCGAACGGCAGCCCGATTCATACGGTTGATGAATTGCGCGCATGGACGGACCGGACAATCGATTCCTACCGGAAATCGGTCAATTCGGAGGATAAGGATTCCCGCTCCAGCATTATCCGCAAGGTGCAGGAGTACATTCACAATCATCTGGAGCAGGCCTCCCTTCACTCTATCTCGGCGCATGTTTATCTCAATCCCTCCTACCTGTCTAAGATTTACAAGACGGAGACGGGCGAAGGGATCAGCGAATACCTGCTGCGCGCGAGAATGGAGAAATCGGCCGACCTGCTTGCCCAGACGGATGAGAAAATCTATGAGATCTCGGTTATGCTGGGCTATCAGAAGCCAAGCTACTTTATCCAGCTGTTCAAAAAGCATTTTGGCATCACGCCTCAGGAATATCGGAATAAGGTGACAAACTAGCCGTATACGCATGCAAAAGACGCTTCCTATCCGCATGGAGAGGAAGCGTCTTTTTCGTTTCTTTAGATCAAATCCGATTTCGATAGAAGCCTTTGAATCATAACGACAGCTTCTGCTCTTGTAATATTCGAGGCGGGAGCCAGAATCAAGGCACTTTGTCCCGATACGATGCCGGCCTCCAGGCAAGCCGCAATGCCGCTTGTCGCCCAAGCCGAGATTTTCGATTTATCCGAGAACGCGTTGATTAAGGCATTTACGCTGCTCTCTTGAAGATCGGTTTGAATACCCGTCAATGTCATCGCTTTGGCTATAATCGTCATCGCTTGTTCGCGGGTAATGCTGTCATTCGGATGGAAGCTGCCGTCCGGATACCCGTTAATAAGCTGATGCGAATAAGCCGTCTGAACATCATCGGAATACCAGGCCGATGCTTTTACATCCGAGAAGCTGCTTGCGCCGTTCTCCATGCGAAGCCCCAGCGCACGAACGATAATCGCAGCGAACTCGGCACGTGTAATCGCTTTGTTCGGGTAGAACAACCCGTCTCCCGCTCCGCCGACAATGAGGCGGGACGCCATATCATTCACCGCGTTCTTGGACCAATGATTGCTTATGTCAGAGAAGGAAACGCTCTTGCTCACAAGCGCATACAAGCTGTTCGTACGGCTGTTGATGACGGCATAACGCTTGCCTTCAATGCTGACCAGCTTCGTTGGCACTGGCCGGACAGACCCGTCCGGCTCCACGACGATGGCCGTTAACTCCGGATTTTGAGCCATGTTATCCGGAATAGCAATCATTCGTTCTACATAGGAAGCAAATGCGGAGAGCTCAACCTTCTTGCCGCCATAAGAAACCGTTACCGAGAATTGAACAGGCGATACTGCCAGATTAAGCTGATTCTGTGAGGCAGCCTTCTGCGTCAATGCTGTAGTTGCTGCCGTTGGTTTCCCGATTTCCACGTTAACCGTGACATCCTTGGCATTTACGCTGCCATTAAACAGCTTCGTTAAATCGATAAGCCCGGTTGGCAATGCGTATACGGCATATTCCGTTTCGATCCGCAAGGTGGCCTGCTTCTGGATAAGCAGCTGCAGGAGATCGCCGGGAATCTCGCCAACGGCGACATCCGCTCCCGTCTTGATTGGAAGCACAACCGTAACCTGCTGATCCGATGAAGCCAGAATCTCCTTCAACTGATCCGCGCTCAGATGGAGAGTCGATACCGTTTGCTCTCCCCGCGCGGAAGACTTGAGCTCGCCTAAGCGGTAAGACTTCCCGTCAATGACAACCTCGAAGCCGGACGCCGGATTCGAATTGCCGCCGCCGTTGTTGCTGCTGATTACGGCAAAGGAAGCCGTAACCGTCAGGTTGCCGTTTACGCTAAGATCCGTTCTTGTTGCGCTTCCCACTCCGTCGCTCCAACCGGCAAACCGGTATCCGGCATCCGGCACGGCCGTAACCGCCGTTCCGTCCGAGCCATGAGTAACCGTCTGGAGCTTATCGCCGGTGAGCGTTCCGTGATCGCCAGCCGTGTAGGTCAACGTATATTCGTTAATCGCGAAATCAGCCGTGACGTTCAGGTCAGCCACAATCCCGGTATCCTGACGCGTATCCGTCTGAATACCGTCGCTCCAGCCAATGAAATGATAACCAACCGCCGGTTCCGCTTTTACTTCCGTACCATTGGCTTGGTAGTTGATTTGCTGCGTTGCCGCCCCTGTTACGCTTCCCCCAGCTCCAGCGGAGTAAGTAAGCGTAAACGTATCGATCGCAAATTCCGCTGTGACGGTTAGATCGCCGGTTACGTTCAAGTCCGTACGGCTGGCCGTCGTTACGCCGTCACTCCAACGGACAAAATGATAACCCGTATCGGCTGCTGCCGTAACTTCCGTTCCATCCGAGCCATGATTTACAGTTTGGAGCTTATTGCCTGTCAGCGTTCCATGATCCCCCGCCGTGTAGGTTAACGCGTACTCGTTAATCGCGAAATTCGCCGTGACGTTCAAGTTAGCCACAATCCCGGTATCCTTACGAGTATCCGCTTGAACACCGTCGCTCCAACCGGTGAAATGATAGCCGCCTGCAGGCACCGCATGCACTTCCGTACCATCGGCTTCGTAATTGACTTCCTGCGTGGTATCTCCGGTCAAGCTTCCCCCGGTTCCCGCGGAATAGGTGAGTGTAAACGTGTCGATCGCGAATTCCGCTGCTGCGCTCAGATTACCCGTAACGTTAAGGTCCGTGCGACTGGCCGTCGTTACGCCGTCACTCCAACGGACAAAATGATAGCCCGTGTCCGCTACGGCCTTCACTTCCGCTCCATTAGAGCCATGGTTTATGATCTGATGAGCAACGCCGGTCAGAGTCCCATGCGCTCCGGCGGTATAAGCCAGATCGTATTGGTTAATCTCGAACACGGCCGTTACCGCAACGCTGGCTTGGACATTTTTCTCTTGGCGGGATGGCGTGAGCAAGCCATCGCTCCAGCCTGCGAAATGGTAGCCCGCGTCCGCCACAGCGGTTACCGTCTTGCCGTCTTTTCCGTAATCGACGGTTTGAGCGGCATCTTGGTTGATGCTTCCCCCGGTGCCGGCCGTATAGGTCAACGTATATTGATTAATGGTGAAAGTCGCCGTTACGCTTTTGTTAGAAACGACTGCGAGGTCTGTCCGGGATGCCGTCGCAACGCCATCGCTCCAGCCGACGAAGCTGTAGCCCGGGTTCGGTACCGCCGTTACCTCGCTGCCGTTCGAGCCATGCGTGACCTTCTGGGAAGTCTGTCCGTCCAGGGTCCCGCCTTCCGCCGCCGCATACGTCAGCGTATACTCATTAAGCGCAAAGCTGGCTGCTGCAGTCTTGTCCGCTCTCACATCGCGCTCCACTCGATTGGGAGTTTCGATTCCGTCACTCCAGCTAACGAAATGATAACCCGGATCCGGTGTGGCCGTTACTTCTTGACCATCGGAGCCGAAATCGACGGTCTGCACATGCGATGCTTGTCCATCAATGCTGCCACCCGGATTTGCCGTATAGGTAAGCTTGTATGTATCGATTGCAAATTGCGCGGTGACATTCAGAGTACCCGTAACGTTACTGTCCGTCCGGCTTGCGTTCGTATAGCCATCGCTCCAGCCTACGAAGTGATAGCCCGGGTCGGCTACGGCCGTTACGGTTGTCGCATTCCCGCCATGCGTGACCGACTGAGATTTATCCCCCGTAAGGCTGCCGTTCGGACCTGCCGCATACGTGAGCTCATAAACGTTGATTGCAAAACTAGCGGTTACGCTGAGATCGCCGGTAACATCTTTATCCGTCCGGGCTGCGTCCGCATAGTTATCGCTCCAACTGGCGAAATGGTAACCGGTATTTCCTACAGCCGTTACTTCAGTCCCGCTTCCACCCGTCCGTACGCCTTGCAGCGCATCGCCGCTAATCGTACCATTCGAGTCCGCCGCATACGTGAGCTTATGCTGCGCCATAAGGATGGTGCCGTTCGAGCCAAGCGCCATAAACTCACCGTTCACATAGGCCGCCCCGTACAGGACAGCTGTCGTGCCGCTTGCGCGCTGCTGCCAGCTCTGACCGTCCGGCGAGCTTAGAATCGTACCGCTTCCGCCAACGACTACAAAGGTGCCATCCCCGAATGCGGCTCCGTAGAACGTACCGCTTACCGGTGGAGTAACCGTCGTCCAATTCGCTCCGTCGGGAGACGTGAGAATTTTGCCGCCGTTTCCGACCGCAACGAATAGTCCATTGCCGTATGTAACTCCCCGCAATGTCGTTGTAACACCCGAGCTTTGCGGCGTCCAGTTCACGCCATTCGTTGAACTTAATATCGTCCCTCCGCTGCCAACCGCGACATAGGTTCCGCCGCCGAATGCTACCGCATTAAGCGCTCCGCTAGTCATCAAATACTGACTCCACGAAGACCCGTTGCTTGAGGTCAGAATGACTTGCGTCTGATTAAAATTGATATCGTTGCTCGCGCCAACCGCTACGTAACCAGCGTTTCCGTAAGTTACGCCGTACAGCGTAGTTCCCAATTCGCCGGGAAGCGTTTCGGATTCTTCCCACTCAATCCCGTCATCCGAAGTCATAATCTTTCCATGATAGCTCTGTTGACCATACCTGATCGATTGTGAGTATCCAACTCCTACAAAACCAGCAGGACCGCCGGATACCAAGCTTCTAATCTCATGATTGACTCCCGTAGACAAAGCCGACCATCCCGCGCCTGTTGTTGAGGTACGGTATAAGCTTCCTGCGTGCATATCAACTTCTCTATTACCACAGGTCCCTTGAAGAGCACAGTCCGGAAAAGGCATCGGCGGGGTTCCCGTTGCGACGATTTTCCCGCTGCCGTATGCCGCCGTACGGAACGAATCCGTAGGATCATCGGTAGAGCCCGACGGCTTAGCTACCCAGGACAAGCCTTCCAGCGCATCCGTTCCCCCGCTTGCGAAGGCCTTGCCATATACCGGCAGCAGACCTGCTACTACCGCAAAGATTAATACCATTGCTATTTTCCTGCTAAATGCATGACGACTTATTGCTCTTCTCCAGATGTTCCTACTCATCGCCTGACCCATCCCCATCCCCATCCTCAAATATAACAAATACGATAATGCTACACAGTATCATATACCATACTAACGAACTAATATATTATACCTACGACCTATTCTATGATTTATAGCACTATAGTCACTGCCAACGCGCACGAAAAAAACCGGCTATCGCCGATAGCCGGTTTTGCAAAACTCTATTTATTAATAAATCCTGTTATTTCACGGCATCCGCAGCCGCAAGCGCGTCAAGGAAGGACTGATGCATCTTGCCATTGGACGCTGCGACGTTGCGGACGCCCAGGCTGTACGGCTGCCCGAGCGTATCGGTTACGGTACCGCCGGATTCCTGAATAAGCAGCGCGCCTGCCGCCAGGTCCCAGCTATTCAGGCCGATCTCCCAGAAGCCGCTTAAGCGGCCGGCTGCGACATACGCCATATGAAGCGCTGCCGAGCCGCCCGAGCGGATATTGCGGACTTGCGGCGCCAGCGCCTGCAGCCCCTTCATGTTAAGCGGCAGCGCATAATCCAAGTCTGCCGGGAAGCCCGTTGCAATAAGGCTAGTCTTCAAGCTGTCCTCTTGGGACACGCTCATCCGCTTGCCGTGCACGTAAGCTCCTTTGCCCTTCTCGGCTATAAACAATTCGTCGCGCATCGGATCGTAGACAACGCCGAGAATCACCTCGCCTTTATGGGCAAGCGCGATGGAGACTACAAAAAACGGAAAGCCGTGCACGAAATTGGTCGTCCCGTCAATCGGGTCGACAATCCACAAATATTCGGCTTCGCTTACTTCCTCCAGCGCGCGTGCGGATGCTTCCGGCCCGGGCTCAACGCCCTCCTCGCCGAGGAAGGAATGATGAGGGAAATGCGTCAGCACAAGACGCTTGATCAACGTCTCCGAGCCTTTGTCTACTTCCGTCACCAAATCATGAGCGGAGTACTTTATATCAAGCTTCTCATAGTTTCCTAGCTTAGACTTAATCCATTCTCCAGCTTTAGCCGCGCAGTTGATCGCCACGGCGGCGAAGCTTTTGCCTCCGACGACGGTGCCCTGCTGATCACTTACAGTCACAGTCCATCACTCTACTCTCATCATAATTTGACCAAACATAAACGTTTCACAATAAAAAAAGGGCAGGTTCATTTCTTATACGAACAACTTCCTCCGCAAGTTTCGCGCAAGTTGTATAGAGAGAATGTATACTTCGTATATTTTTAAAATATTACCGTAGTGTTAAAGCTTCGTCAAACCCTCGTAGATTAATTGGGCGGCCAGCAAAAGCAGCGTTACCCGAAGCAGCCAGAGCAGCCCTTTTCCGCTCATTCGCCCCGCGATCATGGCGCCAAGCTTGCCGCCAATCCATGCGCCCGGCACCAGCGCCAGCACGATCCAATAATTGATTTCCCCCAGCCAGCCGTGCATCCCGCTTCCCAGTATCGAGGAAAGAAAGATAACGAACATGGACGTTGCGGTCGCCGTATGCGGCGGAAAACGGAACAGGAGCACCATAAGCGGTACGAACAAAGAGCCGCCGCCTATGCCGAACAAACCGGATATGAGACCTACCGCAAACCCGATGACCAGCGCGGGAACAATCGCATAACCGTACGTGTGCTCCTGCCCCTTCGCATCTACGATCGTACGCTGGATCGGCCATTCCCGGTTGATGGGTTTCAAATAATCGCGCGCTACGAGCAGCCCGGCCATAAGCAGCATAAAAATGCCGAAGGACAGCGAAAAGGCAGCGCCTTGAAACCGGCTGGTCAGCGCGGATCCGATCATGGCGGCAGGTCCGCTCGTCATAAAGAACAGCCAGCCGCTTTTGAAATCGACCAGCTTTTTCTTCGCGTAGCTTAGCGTAGAGGCAAGCGCCGTTATAATAAGCATCGTCAGCGAGGTGCCTACCGCGGTTGCATGGCTGATCTCGCCCCCCGTCAGCTGCGGTCCCAGCAGCATAAGCACCGGTACGATAATAATGCCGCCGCCAAGGCCTACTATACTGCCAAACATCGCTGCCACAACGCCAAGCAGCACCAGCAGAATCCATTCCAACACGTTACCTTCACCGCTTTCCCGCTCATGATGTCTCTACGATCTATGTATCATCCGTGCACAAAATAACACCGCCAACGCCGTCCTGTTGGCGGTCCTTGGCGGTGTTATCACTTAAGGGTCGATCTCCACGGTTCCGCCATCCAGGATGCGGATTCCGTTTCCTAGCGCGGCCATTTCCTTTAGATCCTCCATTAGCTTGAGCAGCGCAGCATCCTTATGCTTCGCCTCCAGCATGCAGTCGATCCTCGGCGTTGACGCCGCAACGCTCCGGAGAAACTGCACGAGCGGCTCCGGCTCCACGTTATCGGCATGCCCCCGGGGATCGGACAAGCTTTTTGGACTGGAAGCATGGATTTTGGGCGGAAGGCCACCTTCCTCTAGACCGAGTCGCTGCTCCTCCAGCGTCCATGTACGGGCAATCCGCGGCCATAAGCCGGCGGAAAGCTCGTCCATCGTCACATCCCCGCTGTTCACCGCATGATGGTGGATATCGAGGACCATCGGAACGCCAACGGCTTCCGCAGCTACAATCGTTTCCCTGACATCAAACGTTTTATCGTCGTTTTCGAGCGTAACCCGATGCTTGTACCGGTCAGTCAATGCGCCGAACTGCTGAACGAACCGCTCGCCGGACAGCTTCTTATCGCCATAGGCTCCGCCCATGTGAATATTGCATTTCACGGTTTCCGGCAGCTCCATGGCTTCGAGCATCCGGATATGATAATCGAGATCCCGTTCCGATTTGACCAGGACATCGGGACGATTCGTGCTGAATACGCAGAAATGGTCGGGATGGAAGGAGGTTCTCATCCCCGTCTTCTTCGCATAGTCGCCAATTTCCTTCATGGACGGACGAAGGACGGGAAACGGATCCCATTCCAGAAGATCCTCATGCGTGGAGAGCGGAATCAGCTTGGACGAGAACCGGTACATATGGATATCATGGGCATTGGCATGCTTCATGATCCGAAGCGTATTATGCAGATTTTCCTCCGCGATCCGCTCCATCTTCCTTATGCCGGCTTCTCTGTCGTTCAGCTTGCTAAAGTTCGCGAACGTCATTGTCCGAGAAGGCGAAGCATTCTCTAGAATCGTGCTCATGGCGACAAATCCGAACCGGACGATCATAGTCAATTATACCCTCTCTCCGAAAAACATCTCGTACGCGAGAGCCGTCTGGATGCGCGCCTCCTCTTCCGTCAGCTTGCGCACCAGCTCCATCTCCACTTCCGTCACTTCTTCCCCCTGGAAATTGATTTCCGCAATGGAGGCGAGAATGCGAACGATCGCAATCGCTTCGTTATTTGGCGTATACGCGATTACTTTCTGGCCGGTCGGGAAGACGCGGAACCCGCTCTTCACCATTTTGCCCCTACCGTATTCAAGCAATTCATACAGCTCTTGCTCCGATTTGAATTTGCATACGGAATTAAACTCTGTCGCAAAACCCATCTCTATCCCTCTTTTCTTTTAGTCCGAATTATTGCTTCGATTAGTTGCCGCCGCTGCCTCCGAAATCAATCGTCTTCCTATCGGCATAACGCTTGAAAGCCAAGTCGATCAGCTTATCCAGCAAGTCCTTGTACGGCAGGCCCGACTCTTTCCACATAAGCGGGTACATGCTGATTGGCGTAAAGCCCGGCATCGTATTCACTTCGTTAACGAACAGCTGGCCGTCCGTCTTGCGGAGGAAAAAGTCCACCCGCGACAGCCCCGCCCCGTCAATGGCCAAAAAGGCCCGTAGCGCCATATCCCGCACGGCTTCCGCCGTATTGTTCGGAATATTCGCCGGAATATGAATGGTGGACTTGCCGTCCACGTACTTCGCCTTGTAGTCGTAAAACTCGTTGGACGGGGCAATTTCCCCGGGAACCGATATTTTTGGATCATCGTTGCCAAGAACGCTGACTTCGATCTCCCTGGCATCGACGAACTCCTCCACGATGACCCTGCGGTCGAACCGGAAGGCAAAATCGATCGCCGCGATCAGCTCCTCGCGGGTCTTTGCTTTGGATATGCCTACGCTCGATCCGAGGTTGGACGGCTTTACGAAGCACGGGTAACCCAAAGCGACTTCGCATTCCATAATAAAAAAGGAGGCGTCCTTCTCCCACTGCGCCCGGTTGAAATACCGGAAGACGCATTGCGGAAGACCCTCGTACGCGAATATTTTCTTCATCGTAATCTTGTCCATCCCTGCAGCGGAGGCTAGAACCCCCGCCCCGACATAAGGGATGTCCGCAATTTCGAGCAGCCCCTGAATCGTCCCGTCCTCTCCGAAGGTACCGTGGAGCAGCGGGAAAACAACGTCGATCGGCTGTCCCCCGCCCGCAAGCGTTCCTCCGGCCAAGCGATCGAGGAGCGGGGCAAGCGGAAGGTCCGGCACAACCGGCACCGGTGCCCCGTCCACCGGCTCAAGGCGAAGCTCGTCGATGTCCCCCGGCTGCCCGCCAAGCATCGATCCCACTCTCCATTCGCCCAGCCGGGTAATATAAAAAGGCGTTATTTCATATTTTGCGTAATCAAGCTCCCCCATCACCGCAAATGCCGTCTGCAGCGACACGTCATGCTCTCCCGACTTCCCTCCGTAAATCAACCCTAAGTGTACTTTCTGCCCCATTAGGTATCCTCCGGTATGGTTATTTTTAGAAGTGGTCCGCAATATGAAAAAAACGGTATCTTGTTTGCTCGGTCCAAGCATAGGAATCCCGGTAGTCCCAGAACCGGTGCCGGCTCGGAACCGTATTCGCGTTCACAAGCGGCATGCCTGCCGCATCGAAGGCGGTAATAATGGTGCTATGCTGGTACCGGTTGTCGCCGTTCCAGTCATAGGTGATGACATCGCCAAGCTGAAGCTCTTCCACGGATTCAACAACGGTTGCGTGCAGGCCGGAATTGCGCTTGCCGGACAAATAATTGGTCAGCGCATTGGACACCGCCCAGCTGTAGCTCCACCATTCCTTGCCGCCGCTACGGCCTTTGTACCACCAGCCGCTTTCTCTTTTACCAGTATAGTTCATAGGCGCGTGGCCTGCAAAGAGACACTGGGAAATATAGTTAGTGCAGTTTACCTCGAATTCCTCGTATGCCGGATTCCCTTCATTCCACCACCGGTCGGCGTAAGCGGCCGCCAGCTCGCGGCGATAGGGGATGCCTTTTACCCGTTGCTTCAACTGCGGATATTGATCCAGGTTCAAAAAAGGAGTCGACCGGAAGACCGATGCTTCTCGGGTCTGATCCAGGTCCTCCTCCATCGCTGCGGTGTACTCGGAAACGCCGAACCGAGGCCTCCGCTCAGCAATGACGGGCTCGATCCGGAAGATGCGCCAGGCGCCTCCCGACTGATTCAGCCATAACCGTTCGATTTCGGTCCTCTCCTCCAGATAATGCAGCCCCGATTGCTCCATCTGTCTTCTAATATGAAGCTTCAATAGAACGGATACTTCGGCAGAGGATTCGTTCACCTTGATAAGCTCAGCCTTGGTCTCGCCCCTGGCGGGAAGCACGCCGCGGTACAGCTCCCTTTCCCGCAACCGTTCAAGCCGGTAACGAAGCCTCAAGCAGTGGTCTTTATCTTCTATATAATCATCGAGAACGGCATAATGTTGATCCGTCTCGGCCTTATTGTATAAGTTCACGTATTTGGATATAACGGACTTCCATTCGCCTGCCTTCTCCCTTTTTCCGGCGCCTGACGGCTCGGTGGAACGAAGCAAGGAAGAAAGCTTCGCACCGGCTTCCCTTCCGGCGGTATGACCGGCAGACGGCTGGGCAGACTTTGTAGGTGCGGATTGGACGGGTAGCCCAGCGGGCAGCGATTGACCGCCCCGCTGCTCGCGGGCGGCATTTTCCGGCGTCACGACGGAAGGACGCTGCGTTTCGAGCTCCTCCGCCTTCAATATGATCCCGGACGGCTGACTTGTGCGCACCGCCGCCGGTTGGAGCACTAAAGCTTTGTTTGGCCGCTGCTTGTCGGGACGATTCCTTGTTTGATCCGATCGCGTAGACATGGCTACCCCTCCCATTCCTGTATTTGCTGGTTCATTATATGAGCAAATGTAAGATTTCATGTAACAATCGCCATGGGGCTTGGGAACACTATCTGGGGTAAAGAGGATGAATGTTTAAGCAAACCGTAAACTTTAAGCGAATGCTTCCGAAGTAAGTTTGCTTAGAAAACTTTTAGCAGATGCTTTCGAAGTAAATGCTTCGCAAATTTTAAGCGAATGCTTTAGAAGTCAAATTTGCTTCGCAAATTTTTTAGGAGGTCACTAACGTATGTCCAAGAACAACCCTTTTGCCGAGCGCAGCACGCTGGATGCTGCCGGCAAAACCTATGCGTATTACCCGATCGCGGAGCTGGAGAAGCAAGGGCTGGGCCCTGTATCGAAGCTGCCCTTTTCGATTAAAGTGCTGCTGGAGGCCGCCGTCCGCCAATTCGACGGCCGCGCGATAACCGAGGAGCATGTGAAGCAGATTGCTTCCTGGGCCAACGGCCGGATCGATAAGGAAATCCCTTTTATTCCAGCGCGTATCCTCCTGCAGGATTTCACCGGCGTCCCTGTTGTCGTCGACCTGGCGGCCATGCGCGATACCGTCAAGCGTGCCGGCGGCGATCCAAAAAAAATTAATCCGCTCGTGCCGGTTGACCTTGTCATCGACCACTCGGTTATGATCGATTCCTTCGGTACTCCGGAAGCGCTCGAATACAACATCAAGCTTGAATTCAAGCGCAATGAGGAACGCTACCGGTTTCTGCGCTGGGCGCAAACCGCCTTCGATAATTTCCGGGCAGTTCCGCCCGACACCGGCATCGTCCATCAGGTGAACCTGGAGTATCTGGCTTCCGTTGCCGCAACCAAAAAAATCGGCGATGACACGGTCGTCTTTCCGGACTCCCTGGTCGGCACCGACTCCCATACCACGATGATCAACGGTCTTGGCGTTGTCGGCTGGGGCGTAGGCGGGATCGAGGCGGAGGCCGGGATGCTGGGGCAGCCGCTCTATTTTGTAATGCCGGAAGTTATCGGCTTTAAGCTGACCGGCAGTTTAGCCGAAGGCTCCACCGCAACCGACCTGGCTTTAACGGTTACTCAGATGCTCCGTAAAAAAGGCGTTGTCGGCAAGTTTGTCGAGTTTTACGGATCCGGCCTGTCTAACATCAGCCTGGCTGATCGCGCAACGGTGGCGAATATGTCGCCTGAATACGGCGCGACGATCGGCTTTTTCCCGGTGGATGAAGAGACGCTCCGATACATGCGGGATACGGGACGGGATGAAGAGCAGATTGAGCTGGTTCGGGCTTACTATAAGGCACAGGACATGTTCCGCACCGATGAAACGCCGGATCCGGTGTTTACGGACACGCTGGAGCTTGATCTGTCCACGGTTGTGCCATCCCTTGCCGGACCGAAACGTCCGCAGGACCGCGTTGAACTCACCCATCTCAAGGAAGCTTTTAACGATATTATCAACCTGCCCGTTGAAAAAGGCGGCTATGGCTTAAGCGAAGAAAATAAAAATCAAAGAGTAAAGGTTCACCATAAAGACGGCCGGGAGAGCGAAATGGGCACCGGAGCCGTTGTTATTGCAGCCATAACCAGTTGTACCAATACGTCTAACCCAAGCGTTATGCTGGGGGCCGGGCTTGTTGCCAAGAAAGCGGTTGAGCTTGGATTAAAAGTGCCGGCTTATGTCAAAACCTCCCTTACGCCAGGTTCGCTGGTCGTGACGGAATATTTCGAGCGCGCGGGTCTCATGGAGCCTCTGGAGGCACTTGGCTTCCACCTGACCGGCTACGGCTGCGGCACTTGCATCGGCAACTCCGGACCGCTCCCTGATGAAGTGAGCAAAGCGATCGCCGACAATGATATGACGGTGGCGGCGGTATTGTCAGGCAACCGGAACTTCGAAGGACGCATTCATGCCCAGGTCAGAGCGAACTATCTGGCGTCCCCGCCTCTTGTTGTCGCTTATGCGCTGGCGGGTACGGTAAATATCGACCTGTCAAAGGACCCGATCGGTACGGGCGCAGGCGGCAAGCCGATTTTCTTGAAGGATATTTGGCCGACCAATGAAGAGGTGCATGAAGCGATCAAATCGGCAGTCCGTCCTGAGATGTTCCGTGATAAATACGCCAACGTCTTCACGCAGAATGAACGCTGGAACGCACTTGAAGTAGCTAAGGGCGAAAGCTACGAGTGGGATCCGGATTCGACTTACATCCAGAACCCTCCATTCTTCGAGAATCTGAGCGGAGATGTCGGCGACATTCAAAACATTCCGTCATCGCGCATACTGGCACTGCTTGGCGATTCCGTCACGACGGACCATATCTCTCCGGCAGGCAATATTAAAGCCGACAGCCCGGCAGGCAAATATTTGACCGACCATCATGTGGAACGGGTCGACTTCAACTCTTACGGCTCCCGCCGCGGCAACCATGAGGTCATGATGCGCGGCACGTTCGCGAACATCCGCATCCGCAACCAAGTAGCGCCGGGGACGGAAGGCGGCGTAACCACCTATCTGCCGACAAACGAAGTCATGTCCATCTATGACGCTTCAATGAAGTACCAGAAGGACGGAACGAACCTTGTTGTTATTGCGGGCAAGGAATACGGCACGGGCAGCTCCCGGGACTGGGCGGCAAAAGGCACTTTGCTGCTTGGCGTCAAAGCGGTTATCGCCGAAAGCTTTGAACGGATTCACCGTTCCAATCTCGTTGGCATGGGCGTGCTTCCGCTGCAATTCCTTGAAGGCCAAAGCTGGAAGACCGTTGGCCTGACCGGCCGCGAAACCATTGATATTAGCGGGCTCTCCAATGACGTGAAGCCCGGCCAGAAGGTCCATGTCAAAGCGACCGGCGAGGATGGCAAAGTAACCGAGTTCGACGTAACCGTACGTCTCGATTCCATGGTCGACGTCGACTACTACCGCAACGGCGGGATCCTGCAAACCGTGCTCCGTCAGATCATGTAGAAACAAAAGCGACTGTGCTAAGTATAATCAGCACAGTCGCTTTTCTTTTCTCTTAATAAAAAGGTTAATGGCAAACGGAGCATTTTGAATGATTCTGGAGAAACGAAGTGGTCGCTTTTGTGAAGGGATTCCTACACTATTAAACCTAATTCCTAGGAATCCTCGAGCAATGGCGATCGGAAGAACATTCAAATGCGGAGTTTGCCACTTTAACCTGCACGTATGCGAAGTTTGCCACTTAACCGTCACTTGATCATGGTCCCCATACGCTTCGCGAACTCGATTAGAACCGGCGAATACTCTCGCATCGTCTCCATCGTTAGACGGCTGGATGGTCCGGATACGGATAACGCCGCGGCCACCTGGCCATGCCGGTTGAAGATTGGCGCTGCCAATGCCGCTACCCCCGGCTCGCGTTCCTCGAAGCTGGTCGCGTAGCCCTGCTGCGCGATTTCCTCGAGCTGCTGCTTATATTGGTCAAGGTCGATCGCGAGCAGCCAAGCCGGATCGCCAAATATCTGCTCCTGCACAAAGCGGTCGGAATAAGCGATCAGCACTTTGCTGGATGCGCCGGCATACAGCGGCAGCCTTGCGCCAACCGGCGCTACCCGGCGAACCGGCTGATTGCTCTGGACCGCCTGAATCCGCACGCGCTCCGATCCGTCGCGTACATATATACTAACCGTCTCTCCGAGCCGGTCGCGCAAGCGCTCCATCTCCGGCTGCCAGATGACGGATTGGTCATCCGAGCTGGACAGATGCGCCGACAGCTCCCACATCCGCATTCCGAGGTGATAACGCTCGGACGACGGATCCCGCTCTACGAAGCCGCGGTCTTCCAACGTTGCCAGCATGCGGTGGACGGTGCTTTTATGCAGGCCTACCTTTTCCGCGATTTCGGACATTGCCAGATCCGATCCCTCCGTGAAACAGAGCAAAATATCCAGCGCCCGTTCTACCGCACGTACATTTGATTTGCCTTCTTCCATCCAGTCCGCCCTCCTTGATCCGCTCCAATTTTGGTTTCGTACAATGAAACTTATTATCATCCAGTATACCTTAATTCAGCGATAATGGTAAAGAAAAGATCTTTCATTACAGCCTGATTACAAATGCTTAACATTACATCGACATCAATTGACAGGCCTCACCCTACGGGTCTACGATAAAAGTACTAGATATGTAATAGCGCTTACATAGTTAGTAGTGAGGGAGGGACGATGCGATGAGCACAACCATAATGACACCAATGCCGCTTGAAACCGGCTTTCCCCAAACGCTGCAGCCTTTTCCGCTTGATGGCGGGCTGCAAAAGCAGCGACCGCAGGCTAAGACGCGCAAGCATTTCTTCATCGCGTTGGTTGCTTCGTTCACGGCGCTATGCCTGCTGCTTGTTCTCGTTTTCTACGGATATGTCGCCTGGATGCTGACCTATCCTTATGTAGCACCGCTAACTTCCAATCCGAAGGCCGCTGCCGGCCTCGATTATGAAGATATTTTATTCCCAAGCGCCAGCGGAAAAACAACCGTCAGCGGCTGGTATGTGCCTGCCTCGGATAATGATTCCGACGCGGTTCTGGCAAGCTCCACGGCGAAGTCGGAACGCACCGTTATTTTCAGCCACGGCTATGGCGCCAACCGCGAGGAAGACTGGGTACCGATGTATGATCTGACGAAGCTGCTTCACGGGCTTCACTATAATGTGGTGCTTTTTGACTACGGCTATGCCTCGCAGAAATACAAGGCGCCGGCTACGGCGGGGATTGAAGAATCGCAGCAGCTGCTCGCGGCCATCAATTTCGCCAAGTCCCGCGGAGCCCAGGAGATTGTCGTATGGGGCTTCTCGATGGGAGCAGGCACGGCTCTCCAAGCCGCGCTGCAGACGAAGGATATTGACGCGATGATTTTGGACAGCACCTTCCTGGCAACTGCCGATACGATGTTCCACAATGTGACGCAAATTTTGCCGCTACCGAAGTTCCCGTCCAAGCAGTTGATCGAAATGCTGCTCCCTACCTGGTCTGGCACAAACCTGAAGCAGGTGCCGGTTGATCAAATATTATCGAAGTCCTTTGATATACCGCTGTACATTATGCATGGCACAAGCGATGCCAAAGCACCTTACCAGTTAGCCGAGCAAATAGCGGCGGATCAGACGAACCCGCTGTCCCGCTCCTGGATTGTACCAAACGGCCAGCACGAAATGCTCTTCCGCGCTTCGCCAACCGAATACATCCAGCGCGCAGCCCTTTTCCTCGGCCAGGTCGATCAACAGTTCCAGGAATCGCATCCCGCCAAAGACAATACGCAAACCACTTAGCATACAGCCCTTATACGGATAACAAAAAAGCCACCGCAGCATCAAGCGTTCGAAACGGAACTTGATGCCACGGCGGCTTTTATTTAATTCTAAGAATTCTCCGGAATGAAACGCTCCCCGCCACCAAAGGATGGCGAAGCCGTTTCACCTTGTTACAGCTATTATTGCTTGAGCAAAGACAGAAACTCCGAACGCAGCGCACTATCCGAGAATACGCCGCGAACGGCCGACGTAACCGTCTTGCTGCCCGGCTTCTTCACGCCGCGCGCGCACATGCAGAGATGCTCGCCTTCCACGACAACCATCACGCCTTGCGGCTTCAGCACTTCCTGCATAATGTCCGCGATCTGCGTCGTGATCCGCTCCTGCACCTGCAGTCTTCTCGATACCGCTTCAACAAGTCTTGCCAGCTTGCTGAGACCGGCGATTTTGCCGCTTGGAATATATCCGATGTGCACCTTCCCGAAGAACGGCGCCATATGATGCTCACATTGGCTGTAGTAGACAATGTCTTTGACAATAACAAGCTCTTCATGCTGCTCGTCGAAGGTAACGCCAAGCACCTCGCGCGGATCTACCTCGTAGCCCGCGAAAATCTCTTCATACATCCGGGTAACGCGAGCTGGTGTCTCCAGCAGCCCTTCTCTTTCGACGTCTTCGCCAACCAGCTTCAAAATTTCTTTTACATGATGCTCGATTTGCTCCCGGTTGCGCGATACCGCCGAATTGACGTAGTCTTTCATCCCCGCCATTTCGTACCACCTCTCCGGCTACTACCAACTGACCGCACTTTATCTTCGTGGCATTTTCTGATTTTTCATCATTTGCTGTGCACGATTCATTTGCTGTTTGTTCAAGTTGTAGCCCATTTGTTTGGCCATTTTTTGAATCATTTCAGGGTCGTTCTGCATCTTCTCAAGCTGCTTGCGCAGGTAGAATACCCCGATAAAAAATCCGCCTGCAACCCCTACGATTAAAGTTACAATCGGAATAATGATGTTCCACATAATGATGAACTCACCCGGCCCTTTCTACTAATCCAGCCTATAGTCTATAATGACCCCTATAATAGCATGTAAAGCAGGCATTCGCAAACGTCCCGGGGAAGTAATTTTTCCTAGCTTTCACGCGGGATCGAAGCTCCTTCCTCCGCTCTGCCAAGGTCAGTCTCCAGACTGGCGATCGCACGCTCCAAATAGACTCTGGCTTCTTCGTCCGTCTCGTTCGGCAGCGCCTCTATCAGGGCTTCCATCGCCTCGTCGCCGCCGATGCGTGAGAGTGCCCAGGCAGCCGTTCCGCGCAGCACCGGACGCGTATCGTCCTTCAGTACGCCAATCAAATCCGGCACGGCGCTTTTGTCTTTAAAATTGCCAAGGCCGATAACCGCGTTGCGCTGGATCGGTTTCTTGCCGCGCCAGGCGGAAGAGGTATGGCCGTAACGATCTTTGAATTCCCGGTTGCCGATCGTCAGCAGCGGGACAAGCAGCGGCTTGACCAGCTCCGGATCCGGCTGAAGCTCCGGCTGGTGGGTCCAGTTCTTGCCCCGGTTCACCGGACATACGGTCTGGCACGTGTCGCAGCCATACAGCCGGTTGCCGATCTTGCGCATGTATTCATCGGAGATGAAGCCTTTGGTTTGCGTAATAAACGAGATGCACTTATTCGAATCCAGCTGTCCCGGACCAACCAGCGCATCCGTCGGGCATGCGTCAATGCATTTGGTGCATTCCCCGCAGCCCTCCGTCACCGGTGTATCCGGCTCGAACGGGATATTCGTGATCATCTCGCCGAGGTAAATCCAAGAGCCCAGGTCCTCGCTTAAGATCGAGCAGTTCTTCGCGCTCCAGCCGATCCCGGCACGTTCGGCAACCGCCCGGTCTGACAAGGCGCCCGTATCGACCATGCTCTCGAACCGCGCTTCGGGTACGCGTTCTTTCAGCCAGGCCTCCAGCTTCGCCATCCGGTCCCGCAGCACCTTATGATAATCATCGCCCCAAGCGGACCGCGATAAAATACCGCGTCTGGCCCCCGGTTCCGACTTTGGCGGATTAGGCAGCTTCGCCGGATAAGCGACGGCAATCGCGATGATCGATTGCGGATTATCAAACAGCAAAGCCGGATTGGTCCGTTTGTCCAAATCCGGCTCCTCGAAGCCCGACTCGCGGCCTAGCTCGCGATGCCGGATCAGCCTTGTTTTCAGCTCGGTAAACGGATCGGCGGAAGCAAAGCCAATCTTGTCAATGCCAAGGCTTGCCGCCGCTTCGCGCAATTCTTCTTTTAACGTTATCCAGCGGCTGCCGTCCATTAGCACCTGGCTCCCTTCCTCCTAAAGTTACAACCGTTTAATCGCTTCGCGGGCAAGCTCGTCGCAGCGGTTATTCCACTCGTTGTCGCTATGCCCTTTTACTTTGATGTATTCCACCTGATGGCGCTTCATCAGATCCCATAGCATTTTCCACAGATCCTGATTCTCCACCGGCTCCTTCTTGCTGTTCTTCCAGCCATTGCGCAGCCAGCCGTGAATCCAGCCCTTCTGGAAGCAGTTCACGACATAAGCGGAATCGCTGTATATCTTTGCTTTGCATGGTTCCTTCAGAAGACTCAGCGCTTCAATAACCGCCTGAATCTCCATCCGGTTGTTCGTCGAATGCTTTTCGCCCCCGGAAAGTTCTTTCCGGTGCGCACCGTAGAATAAAACGGCTCCCCAGCCGCCCGGCCCCGGATTCCCCGAGCAGGCGCCGTCCGTATAGATTGTCACTTCTTTCATTCTTCCATCTCCTAAAAGAATTGAGAAGCAATTCTTACTTCGTAAGCATAGGCCTAAAGAATTGCGAAGCAATTCTTACTTCGAAAGCATACGCCTAAAGAATTGAGAAGCAATTCTTGCTTCATAAGCATAGGCTTAGAAAATTGCGGACCAATTCTATAAGGCTATAACACCTTCACCTGCTTGAACGGCCACAGAATAATATCCGCTCTGCCGTGGATCATGGAACGCGGTACGGTGCCAAAAATCCGGCTGTCCTTGCTGGCTCTCGCATGGCGGTTGTCCCCCATAACGAAATATTGCCCCTTCGGAACAATGACCGGCATAAAATCCAAATCCTCGATTTCGACATCGGTATAGGCTTCCGATACCTTTTCTCCGTTACGGTAGAGCTGTTTATTGTAAATTTCGATGCGGTCGCCCGCTACGCCAACGACGCGCTTCACCAGAAAGTCTTTTTCGGTGCCGTATGCCGAAGGGTCCTCGAGAATAACGACATCTCCCAGCTTAGGATTGCCAATCAGATAAGCGGCCTTATTCACGAACAGCCACTCCCGGTCCTGAAGCGTCGGCTCCATGGAATGCCCTTCGACTGTCGAGAGATTAAAGACAAACAGATGCAGCACCATCACGATCAGAAAAGAAATCGTTATGGTTTTCGCCCACTCCAGGCCTTCCTTAAACCAATGAGGCTTTTCATGAGCCTCCCGCGGGGCGGTTTCATTCAGATCGGAAGGGGATACACTCATGTAGCCTACCCCTCGCTTTCCCCACAGGTGCTATGCCAGTCTGCATAGTAGCTTTGGACAATGTCATCCTGGAAAGGAACCGCTCCCTCGTCCATCCGCTTGAGCAGCGCTGCCAGTCCTTGCTGAACCTTGTCCTCCACCATCTGCGGATAATGATAAGCCAGCTTGTGCATCTGGTACTCGTCCTGATCCACGACATAGCGGTTGCCTTCGGTCGTGCGGATCACATCCAGATCATAATCGATATAAGTAAGCACGTCCCCCTGCAAATAAGGCGGAGATGCGATATTGCAATAGTAACGGATGCCGCTGTCTTCCAGCAGCGCTACGACGTTAAACCATTCACCCGGAATAAAGAACGATACCGCCGGCACGCGGCTGATCCACTGCTTGCCGTCGGATTCCACTATAGGCGTCTGACGATTTATAAGCACAATGATTTGGTTATCCCTGTGCACTGGCGCAAGCCGTTCTGCCGGCACAAGGTAGTTGCGCTGCCATGTTCGGTGAATATGACCGTCGTGCTTGAAGCTTTTGATAACACAGTGCCGATAAATGTCCATGACGCCTCTCCTTACTTATTGTGAAACGGGCCAAGGGCGGCATCAAGCGCCCCGTTCGTATGTTCCAAACAATAGTCCTTTTAAATAGAAAAGCATATCTGACCGCCAAAAGCAATGGCGATGCAGATATGCCCTGCACAATATGGCTATTAGGCTGAATTCGGAAGCCGTTTAGCCTGCTACAATACTTAATTTCTGGAATGAACGGAAAAAGTCGTTCGAAGCATAACCCATCGCTTCATATAACGGCAACACCGGTTCATTATGCTCGTCGGCGGTAATTAATATTTTGGAAACGTTGCGCTGCTCGAAGCGCTGCCGTAAAGCTTGTATAAGCGCCTTGCCAATTCCTTGGCGACGATACTCCGTATGAACAGCGATACGATAGTAATAACCCTTGTTATTATCAATCGTGCCGATGATCATACCTACAATTTCCGACTCTTCGACAGCGACAAGTACAAGCTCACTGTCCCATGACAATTGACGCGCAAAAGCTTCCATCGTTTGTTCGTAACACTCTTCAGACAATACTTCCTCAAGGAGTGTAGTGACAGGTCTGTAGTCAGACAACTGGAAGGAACGAACGTTCATTAATTATACACCTTCTATACCTTGTCATAGTGCTGCATTTATATATTTTACGACATTTTATAACGAAATCCTCTTTTTGTCTTAAAAAATACTTAAAAATTTTAAAGAAATTTGCTAAATTACGTTGAAAACGCTTTATTTTAAGCGCTTACATGTATTTATTGCCCGTTTACTCTGGATTTGCCTCGTTTTCTAATGTTTTTGCATATTTCCGTGGCTCCCGTGACATTCTACAACTCGTACGACTTTGTCCGTCACCATTCGACTTTTGCAACATTAATGTTGATTTATGCACTCGGATAAGGGATAATATGAGAAGAGTTTTACATAACCTATTTATGGGAGGCTGTTAATCATGGCTCATCAATTACCTGCTTTGCCTTACGCGAAAGACGCTCTTGAACCGCATATCGACGCGCTGACAATGGAAATCCACCACGGCCGTCACCACAACACTTACGTGACTAACCTGAACGCTGCTCTGGAACAAGCTCCTGAGCTGCAAGACAAGTCCCTGGAAGAACTGCTGGCTAACAACCTGGCAATCGTTCCGGACGCAATTAAAACGGCTGTACGCAACAACGGCGGCGGCCATGCAAACCACTCCCTGTTCTGGGAAGTTATCGGCCCTAACGGCGGCGGCGCTCCAACTGGCGCACTGGCTGGGGCAATCGACAGCGAACTGGGCGGCTTCGACGCGTTCAAAGCTGAATTCGCGAAAGCAGCTACAACTCGCTTCGGCAGCGGCTGGGCTTGGCTCTCCGTTAAAGACGGCAAGCTGAAAGTTTCGAGCCTGCCTAACCAAGACAGCCCGATCTTCGAAGGCGAAACGCCTATCCTTGGTCTGGACGTTTGGGAGCATGCTTACTACCTGAACTACCAAAACAAACGCCCTGACTACATTGCAGCGTTCTGGAACGTTGTAAACTGGGCTGAAGTTGGCAAACGTTACGAAGCAGCTGTTAAATAAGCAGTTGCTTGAATACAAACAAGGCTGTCCCTTTGGGGCAGCCTTGTTTATTTTTATCGCAAAAGGTCCCGCAGCTGCTGCTTCGTGCACACGGATAGGCATCCGCCGCATAAGATGGATCAGGATGATTGCCTAATCTGTCATACGAAGGAGTCTGACAAAGCGCATGAACAGCTATACTTATAAGTATATCGAAGGGAAAGGCAACAACACCGTTGTTAGCAACTGCGGCTGCGGGGGCACGCGGACGTTAATGCCCGGACCGCCTCCGCCACCTCCTGGACCAGGGCCGGGTCCGGGGCCAGGTCCAGGGCCGAGTCCAGGGCCGAGTCCAGGGCCGGGGCCAGGTCCGGGTCCTGGGCCGGGGCCATTCCCGCCAGGACCGGGGCCATTCCCGCCAGGACCGGGGCCATTCCCACCGGGGCCAGGGCCGTTCCCGCCTGGGCCGGGGCCATTCCCGCCTGGGCCGGGACCATTCCCACCAGGGCCAGGTCCGTTCCCGCCTGGGCCAGGTCCATTCCCGCCAGGACCAGGGCCATTCCCGCCGGGGCCGGGGCCGTTCCCGCCAGGGCCGGGTCCATTCCCGCCGGGGCCGGGTCCGTTTCCGCCGTTTTTCCCGCCGTTCTTTCCGCCGTTCCCTCCTCAGCCCGGACCGGCATATGTCACTGTTGTCATTAACGGCGGACGTTTCTTCCCTAACGTAACGAACGCTTACCGCGTTTCGTTCTGGCCTGGCATGAGCATTCGCGATTCGCTTGCTCAAACCGGCGTTGTACGCTTCTCGTTTAACGGTCAGATTGCTTCGGTTAGCGGGATCCCTATCGGCGGACCAATTCAGTGTATTCTCCGCTTGAATGGCCGCGTCATACCGCAAACGCTGCTGACCTTCCCGGTACAACGCTTTGATACGGTCGCAATCGAGTTGTTCTTCACGGCAACCGGAAGATCTGACGAAGAGGATGAACTACCGCAGGAGCTGACGGATATTGCCCATCTGAACGTTGCCGAACACTTTGCCACCTATGATCCGGAAGAGGTATAAAGATTGATCCGAGCTGCAAGGCCGTATTCGGCCTTGCAGCTTTCTTGTTTTCCCTCTGATAGGCTGTTTTCAGCCTTCCAGCTCCATATACATATACATGCACGTTGCACGAAATACAGCATAATCGGCCATTCGGACAGGGTTGTGCGAAATATATTGAACATAGTGCATTATAATTCGCCGCACTAAGGCAATATAGCTAACCCCATGCCATATATCCTGCAATCTGTGCAGGATATTTGGCGTTACAGCACCCAACTGCACCATTATGATGTATTTCGTGCAACGTTGTACGGGCTATTTAATCCTCTACGCAGAGAGGGTTAGCCGCAGATTGCCGTTTACGATCGACAACAGCGCACTCGAGCAAGCGCTCCCTTATAGCGCATGCAAAAAGGCCGCGAGCCTATGCCCGCGACCTTTCCTCCAGCCCGTTCAACCTCATTTAGCCTTCGTAGGCTTATCTTGCTCCTCGCCTTGCTTAATGACTTTGCCTTTGCCGCTGATCAGCTTAAGCTGATCGTTCTCGTAACCAACGTCATAGGTTACCTGATACTTGCTGAGCCGGTATTCGCCGTCCACCCGTTCGTCAACCGATATGATTGCCGTAACGATCGCCTCGTCGTTGCTTTCCTTCGTGACGTGGATGTTGTCGATAACCACGTTCCGGGTCATCATGTAACCTTGGCGGAATACCTCGTAGCTGGTGCCAAGCTTCCAATTGCCGCCAAGCAGGGAATAAGCGTAAACGTAATCGGCATTATTAAGACTATCGTAAAAGTGCGTAACCAAATATTCCGCATACTCGGTAATCGATGCATCCTTCTTCACGTTGCCGTCATCCTCGGCCGGCTTCCCTTCCGGCAAGGTTTTCATCGGATGCTCCGACCATGCCTCGGCCATGTCCAGCACGTTTACGATGGGTATGCTGAACCCAATCGAGCTTTGCTCGATCCCGGCGGAGTTAATGCCCAGAACCTCGCCTGTCTTCTTGTCGACCAGCGGTCCGCCGCTGTTGCCCGGAGCAATAGGCGCCGAGATCTGGTACAGGTCGTTATACGTGTAAGGCTTGATCTCGAAGCTCCGGCCTACGCCGCTTACAATGCCGGTTGTAACTGTATTCTGGAAGCCAAGCGGGCTGCCTATCGCGATAACTTCATCGCCAATCTCCGCCTTCTCCTTGCGCACCATCGAAAGCGGTTCTACTCCCGCTAGTCCGGCAACGCGTACAACCGCAACGTCAGTCTCCGTACTGATGCCGATAACATCTCCTTCGAGCTCGCGCGCATCGGCCGTTTTTACCGTCACCTTGCTCGCACCGGCAACCACATGGGCGTTGGTAATCAGGTCGCCTTTATCGTTATAGACGAAACCCGAGCCTTGCGTCCCGTCCTCCGTTTCGATCATGACAACGAGCTTTTGAGTTGCGTAAATAATATCCTTTAACGACTTAGGCGCACCAGCGTTAGCGTCAGCGAGTAAAGGCAGGCCGCTTAGCTGCTTCGGCACCTCCGCATGTATATACGCAGCGGTGCCCGCTCCCGCGCAGAGCACCGCCACAGACGCGACGAGACTAATCCATGTTCCTTTTTTCATGACTAATTCCCCTAATCCAAATACCAAGTCATATGATCGATAGCCACTGTTGCATTCTCATCCTGCACATGATGAACAACAAAGGAGAAGCTGAACGTCTCTCCCGCCTCAATATAAGAAGGGGTAGCATCCACCTTGCCCGTTGTAATCACTTTTCCTTCCGAATCATGAACCGTATATTCAATAACAACGGAGTAAATCGGCCGGGTAGCTGCGTTGAGCAGTTCCCCCTTCACGTTAAAGTCGCCGAAAAGATCAAGCTGCGCATCGATATGCTTCACCTTAACCGCTGCCGTCTGATTGATCAGATCCTCTTCCGCCGCCTTTTGCATCGCCTGCTCAATCCGCTGCTGCTCCGCGTCTTCGAAATTTTTCTTCTCTACAACAATCCGGTCGTACAGCTTAGCCAGCTTATCGTTGTCGGGCGCGTAGATGAGCCCCTTCTGCGCTGCCGTAATAGCCGCCGAGAAGTTCTTCTTCTTCCGCATCGCGTCGGCCTCGTCGTAGCTGATATCCGCAATCTTCGCTTCAATTTTCTGCCGAAGCGCAAGCGCCTCATCGCCGGACAAGCCCTTCACCTGGTTATACTCTCCCGCAAGATCGTCAATGCCAGTCATGCTCTCATACTCCGACGATACTTGAAGCACCGTTACCTTCGTCGACATTTCTTCAACCTGATCCCTTACTTTGCCGAAAATCGGCTCTTCCCGGCCGCGCAGCTTCGACTTCACCTGCTCCAGCTGGATAGAGGCTTCGCCCAAATCCTGGTCATCCAGACGCTGCTGAATTTCCGTTAACGTACGGTCAAGGGATAATGCTTCCTCCACGACCTTCAAATCCGCCTGTACCGGCTTAAAATCCGGACGCGCATCCGCCGCTTTGTTCAGCTGCCGGAATGCCTCTTCGTATTTACCCGCCAATGCCTCCTGTCTGGCTGCATTTTGCCAATCCAGGACACGGTTATTTAATCTGGTTTCATATAAATAATAAGACAACAGCACCGCTGCAATACCAACGAGTACAATGACGGGGATCAATCCAATGAGCAAATTGCCCCTGCCAGTCTGCTTTAACGGCGTTTGCGACGTCTCCAATGCTGTGCTTGCCTGGTCCTTTGCCGTATCCCATTCTTCCAACGCTGCCGCCTTATCCTCTGTTCCATGCTGCAAATTCCGCTCTGGCTCCAGCAGCCTGCCGCATCTGCTGCAATATACGGCATCCGCATCATGCTCCCTAACGCAATGATGGCAATACAATTTCATTCTCCTCCAACTTGAGTGTTCATCTCTTTATATCTCTTATCTATTCTATATGAAAAAATAAATGATCTCCATTTTTCCTTAACGGAAAATAAAAAAAGTTTCTCCAACCCTTTCCAACTTTCGCGCAAAAAAGCCGAACCCCGCTTCAGCAGGATCCGGCACATCTTAAATCGCCCTATTTTACTCCAATCGGCACCATATACATACCCGTTCGTTCATCGCTGCGGATGGCAACCTCGATGCCGTAAATCTCCTTCATCGTATGCTCCGTCACCACGAATTCGGGAGGGCCTTGCAGCAGCAGCTTCCCTTCCTTCATGACAAGCAAACGGTCGCTGTAGCGGATTGCCTGATTCAGATCATGCAGCACCATAACGATCGTCAGACCATGCTCGACATTCAGCCTGCGGATAAGCTCCAGCAGCTCATATTGGTAGAACATATCCAGAAAGGTCGTTGGTTCATCCAAAAACAGGATCGGCGTCCGCTGCGCCAGCGCCATCGCGATCCATACGCGCTGCCGCTCTCCTCCCGACATCTCGGTCAGACGCTGCTTCCGCCTCCCGGACAATCCCGTCAGCTCCAGCGCCCATTCAATGGCAGCGTCGTCCTCTTCTCCGCCGGGCGTCCACATCTTGCGGTGAGGCAGCCTCCCGAAGGTAACAAGCTTCTCCACCGTTATATCGGACGGGGCTTCATTCTGCTGGTGGACAACCGCCAGCTTGCGGGCGAGCTCGCGCGGCTTGTACGCCGGAATCGCTTTGCCGTCCAGCACCGCTTCGCCGCTTTGCGGCAAGCAGTGACGCGACAATACGCCAAGCAAGGTAGACTTGCCGCTTCCGTTTGGACCGATGATGGTTGTGATTTTACCTTGCTCGATCGAGGCGGTCACCTCATGAAGGGTATGGGACTTCTCCTTATAAGCAAACGTCACCCGATTAAGCTCCAAATTCGCGTCCCCCTTTTCTCAGCATAAAGACAAGGAACGGTCCGCCAATAACGGTCATTATAATCGATGCGGGAATTTCGGTAGGCGCCAGGACGGTGCGTCCAATCGTATCCGCGGATAAAATAAGCAGCGCTCCGGCCAGCGCCGAGAACGGAATAAGCGCTTTATGGTCGGAGCCGATAAGCAGCCTGGAGATATGCGGAATCAGCAGGCCCACGAACAGGATTAGTCCGCCAACCGCGGTCGCCACCGAAGCAAGCAAAACCGCAATGATGGAAATCACAATCCGCGCGCGGGCCACGTTCAGCCCAAGGCTGCCCGCCGTTTTATCCTGGAGCGACAGCATATTGCACCATGGAATAACCAGCAGGGAGAGCAGCAGGCCAATGGAGCCGTAAAGGCCTAGCACCTGAACATCCGTCCATGTCTTCATCGTAAAAATCGAGCTGATCGCCTGGTTTACCGACGTCACCGCATAGCTGCCCCGGTAGTTGAAGGACTGCCCTAGTCCCGTGAAGGTTGCGTTAATCGCGACACCCACCAGCAGGGTCCTCATCGGGTTAAGTCCGGATTTCCAGGACAACGAATACACGAGCAGGAAAGCTAGAACGCCGCCGGCAATCGAAAAAATCGGCATCCAGAAAAACATCGCCGGAAAGATGGTCACCATCAGCACGGACACAAAGCCGGCGCCGGAGGAAATCCCGATGACCCCCGCGTCCGCCAGCGGATTGCGCATGACAGCCTGAAGAAGCGCGCCCGACACCGCAAGCGCTGCCCCGCTGAGCATGGAGACCATAATACGGGGCAGCCGCAAATCGCGGACAACGGCCGCTTCTTCGTTGTTTCCGTTTAATAATCCGTCAATAAGCTCAATAAATCCGACCTTAATGCTGCCCGTTGTCATCGACCAGAACGTAACGCCAAGCAGCAGCAAGAGGATAACAGCAAAGCTGATTGTTTTTCTCATCGCGTTACGCAGCATCCTTCGCTTCGGGATACAACATCGGGACAAGCGACTTCAGCGCATCGGCCGCGGCCAGATTAGCCGTTGTGCCAAACAGCTCTTCCGGAAGATCGTAGACCCGTCCGTTCTTCACCGCGTTAAAATGCTTCCAGATATCGTTCTTCTTGAACTCTTCGTCAAACATCTTGATCACCTCATCCGGCATCCCGTGAGCGGCACGCAAAATAATGTCCGGATTGGACTTTTGCAAATACTCGGTGTTGGAAGCCAAATACTCCACCTTCGCGCCGCTTGCGATATTCACGCCGCCGGCCAGCTGCACAAGGCTGCCGATATAGGATTTTTCCGTCGCCACGAGATAGCTGCCCGGTACGCCAAGCAGAATGAGTACGGCAGGCTTTGATCTGCCTTCCGTCGACTTGCTGATCTCGGCAATCCGTTCATCGATTTGACTCACGATCTTAGCCGCCTGCTCCGTGCGCTCATACTTCTGCCCCAAAATCTTGATCGCCTCTTCCATGCTCGCAAGGCTCGTCAGATCCAGAAAAGTCGCGTTAATCTTCGCTGCTTCGAAAGCTGGCTCCAAATCCGTCTTCAGCGTGGTGACGGACAACACCTCGGTTGGACGCAATGACTTCACAAGCTCCATATCCGGGCTCATTGGATTTCCGACCTCCTTCACCGCCTTATAACGATCCGGCAGCGTCTTCACGCTGGTCGGAATGCCTACAAGGTCAAGCTCAAGCGCATTCATGATTTGAGTAACGGCTACGGTAGTGGATACGATACGCGGCTCTTCCTTCGCGGCTTCCGTTGCCGTGGGCTTGCTTGCATTTGCAGCGGTGGTTTCCGGCTCCCGTGCCGTTGTTCCGCCGGAGGAACAAGCGGCCAAGGCGCTTATGGATAGAGTGACGACCAGCATTTTCGCCAATCTGGCAAACATCTTATCTCTCCTTTCCGAAAAACAAGGCAGAGGATATCCGGCCTCCCGGACATCCTCCTGCATGCGTTTATTTCGCTGCTGTTTGCTGCGCTGCTTGTGCCGCCGCGAAATCCAGAGCGCGAAGGATCAAAGTCAAAGCCTCGGCGCGAGTTGCATGGGCAAGCGGGTCAAACTTGTTATTGCCTTTGCCTTGGAGAAGGCCGTATTTGACCGCCGTAGCTACGGCTGCCTTCGCGTATTCGGGTACGCTGTTTGCATCCGCATAGGCAAGCGAGGCTGCCGGCTCAAGCGGCAAACCAAGCGCTTTGACGACCATTACGGCAATCTCGGTACGCGAAATCTCTTGCGCCGGACGGAACGAATCATCCGCATAACCGCTGATGATGCCCGCTGCCGCCGCCTGTTCGATAAACGGCTTCGCCCATGCCGGGATGGAGGACAGGTCGCTGAAGTTCAACGATGCTCCGCCTTCCGAAGCTTGAAGCTTCAAGGCACGGCTGATCATCGCCGTAAACTCGGCGCGGTTAATCACGCCGTCCGGTTTGAATGTACCGTCGCTATAGCCGTTTACGATCCCAAGCTGGACGGCGCGTTTGATCGACTCGTTCGCCCAATGCTTTTCGACATCCTTGAAGGTTGCGCCAGGCTGTTCGGTTGAAGGATCGGTTGTTTCTTCCTCTTCCTCATCAGGAGTGGAAGGGATTGACGGATTCCCCGTCCAACCCGGCTCGGTGTAAGTGAAATAACTGCCGAATTTGATTTGAATGTTGTACTCTTCGTGATAACTAACAGCATCCCAGTCGATTTTGACCCAGCCGTTTACAATCTGAGACAGGTCGCTGACGGTGAATTTCACGTCTCGAGTGTTTTTCTCGGCATTGGAAGAGACTGTAGTTGGCGCCACGCCGTTAACCTTGAAGCCTGTAATCTCTTTGCTTTGCGTTAAGCGAAGAGTTACGGAATAGACGCCGTTATTCGCAACCAGCGTAGCCGGATGAACGGTATAACCATCCATAACCGAAGCTTGGTTCGTTCCTTCTTTCAAAATCGTGAAGTTCAGGCTGTACGTGCCGTTCGGGATCTGGTTGGGATCCACCGGCGCAGTACCGCCGCCGTTCGACGCGTTTGCTACGGCAGTTGTC
>NZ_BILY01000049.1 GCF_004000805.1 Paenibacillus glycanilyticus NBRC 16618 | reverse complement strand
TTATTTGAGAGCCATTAGCTCAGTTGGTAGAGCACCTGACTTTTAATCAGGGTGTCGAAGGTTCGAGTCCTTCATGGCTCACTTTACCTTGCTTTTTGCGGTTGTGGTGGAACGGCAGACACGCTATCTTGAGGGGGTAGTGCCCACCGGGCGTATGGGTTCAAGTCCCATCAACCGCACCATATGATTTGAAATTACGGAGCCTTGCTTAGCAAGGCTCTTTTTTGTTTTTCCGAAAGGATATGGAGCCTAGTTATATCAGTCAAAAAATTGAACATGGAATTAACGATAAATTGAATTGCAGGTATTCTGCCCAGACGGTATAATGCATCATCACCATTTGGCATCGATTTCATGAAAAGCGAGGGGTAGCATGATCGGTTGGACGAGCTCTACACAGGTTGGTCAAAAATTACGGACAGAGGATAAGGTCCGGATATTTGGAGTAATGGATGACTCCGTCTTTCCGGCGGGTAAGAGTCAGGAAGGTCCGCTGCCATGAAGGTAATCAAGTGGCTTTTCGTCAACCGGAGTATTCGGACAAAGATTGTTTGGAGCAGCGTAATCACGTCTCTCGTCCCGATGCTTGTGCTGTCTTATCTTTTTTACGAATCAAGCACGAAATCGCTGGAACGTACGATGTACCGCAGCACCAGCCAGAATGCGCAATATGTAGCCGGCTATTTGAATCAGTACTTTCGAGATCTGTCCTCTTCGGCGCTGCAGGTGTACGGTTTCCCCCGTGTCATGAATTTGATGGAGCACGGCCGTAACATGAACGACGAGGATTTCTTTGCTCTTGGCGAGTCGCTGAAGAACTACTATGCGCTTGTCTCCAATAAGAACAAGGATACCGTCATTAAAGTCATGATTTTTGGCAAGGACAATAAGCTGAAGGACTTTTGGTCGAGAGCGGCCAGTTATGATTCTATCCCTTTTAACGAGAGCATCCCCCATTACGAGGACATGCTCGATTTGCCGTTCCAGAACTCACTCTCCTTTTCCTACAGGGATTCTTCGTTTAAGCAGGATTTTTTCGTATTTGCCATTACGATCTATGACCCGTTCTACCATAGTAAAATCGGCACGCTTGTTTTTTACATTCAGGTCAAAGAGCTCGCTAAAGTAATCGAGGCGAATAACCAGTCTCCGAATGTCATCGTGCTGCGCAACTCCAGGGGCGAAACCTTCTACCATACGAGCGACAAATACGATGGTATTGTACCTTCATTCGACATGCCGGATGCCAAGCTGAAAAAGAAGCCGAAGGAGATCCGCTTCGAGCAGCGCCAGGATCTGCTCGTCAGCACCTCTTATCTGGATAACGGGAACTCCACGCTAACCATCATTTATCCGAACGAAGAACTGGCCCGCCATCGCAATAATACGCTTCTGATCGCAATCGGGGCCTTGGTATTTGCGGTTGTGTGCATTTCGCTGCTGTCGCTCTTTGCCCAGCAGTATTTGACACGACCGATTAAACGGCTTGGTCAGGCGATGAAAAAGGTGCGCAACGGCAACTTCCACGTCACGCTGTCACAGCCGTACCGTTACCGGGATGACATATCCGAGCTGACCCGAAGCTTCAACTTCATGACGGAAAAAATACGGGAGCTGATCGAGCAGCGTTACCAGATGCAGCTTCGGAACAAAGAGGCTCAGCTGCTTGCTCTGCAAATGCAGATTAACCCGCACTTCTTGTACAATACGCTTCAAACGATTGGCGGCAAGGCGGTGCTGATCGGAGATTATGAAATTCCGGAGATGTGCCGTTCTCTTGGCGACTTGTTCCGCTACAGCTTCTATGAGGGGAATACGGAGTCTACAATCCGGCAGGAGCTGGCGCATGTCGGCAACTATTTGTATATTCAGCAGTTTCGGTTTGAGGAGTCGCTGCGCATGGAGTTTGACGTGCCCGAGTCGTTAATGGAAGTCTCCACGATTCGTTTCGTTATGCAGCCTATTATAGAAAACGCGGTCATACATGCGCTTGGCGGGCCGGATGACGCGCAGCTGCTCATTCGGGTCAGGGCTGAAACGGACGAAGGGACAATCGTATTGTCCGTCAGCGATAACGGTCCGGGCATAGCGCCAACCAAGCTGGCGGAGCTGCGCAGCGATATGGAGAAGAAGTCGATGGAAGTATTCTCGGGGGTCTCGATTGGGTTGAAAAACGTTCACGAGCGCATACGGCTTGCATACGGCGATTCGTATGGCCTCGAATTGGACAGCAAGCTGGGCGAAGGAACGGTTATTCGTATCCGAATTCCATGCAGAAAGCGGGGAGAATCTCATGTTTAAGGTAATGGTCGTTGATGATGAGCCATGGGGGCGCAAATCGGTTGGCAAAATGATAGATGAGCTGCAGCTGGATGTCGAGGTTGTCGCGGAAGCCCGAAACGGCGCGGAAGCGCTGGAGCTCATTCCGGTCAGCAAGCCCCATATCATCGTAACGGACATGAATATGCCGGTCATGAACGGCCAGCAGTTCCTCGAGCAATTGTATCACCGGTACAACCATATTAAGGTTGTCGTGATCAGCGGTCATTCGCAATTCGAATATATGAAAGCGGCCGTTGCCTACCAGGCATGCGAATACGTGCTGAAGCCGGTGTCGCATGCAGACCTGAAGGATGCCATGGTCAAAGCTATACAGGCCAGCCGCAGTCATATGAGCGTCGAGCAGCGCCAGCAATTCGCAAGCGAAATGCGCAAGCTGCGTACCGAGACGTTTCTGCAAAACGTGACGGGACGGCGAATAGTGGGCAACGCCGATATCGTCTCCCAAGCAGCGGAGCTTCTCACGAGTCCGCCTATAGGCCGCTATCGGCTTGCCGTCTGCATGTTTCGAAGATTCCGCGAGCTCTCGGAAACCAAGTTCAACGGCAATGCGGACCTGCTTATGTTCAGCATCGAAAATATGATGAACGAATTGACGAGCGGCGCGCCGCTATACGTTTTCAAATCGGACGACCGTCAGCGTCTTTGCCTGCTGTTGTCAGAGCCGGCTATGGACGGCGGGACCGTGCGGGAGCTGCTGCTTCCCTTCCACGAGACAACGAGCCGCATGCTGCAGCTATATGCCGTCGTTGGACTAAGCGATCCGCGCGAACGGCTGGACCAATTGCCGGAGGCTTTCGAGGAAGCGAGCGAGCGTCTGTACGACAGCCCGCTGCGTGGAAGCGAGTTCGTGGTAAAAGCAGCCGATACGCCGCGGGAGCTGCGGGAGCGCGGCGAGATGCTCGGCGGCTTCGACGCGAAGCTGCTGCAGCAAGCGATCGTCGGCGGACAAACGGCTTCGGTTCGCAGAATGCTTGGCGAGTTTGCGCGCAAAGCGGAGATATCGGAATCATTGTCCATCCGGAGCGCGCAGAAGGAGCTGCGCAAGCTTGGCGCTGCCGCCGGAAACGAGTGGCCGGCTATTGCCGCAGCCAGTCTGTTGCTGTCCGATCAACGCGCGATTGACAGCGTGATGACGCTCTCCGCGCTTCACGCCTACGTGGCTGAGCTGTCAGCGGCTATAGAGGCGCATATACACGCCAGGGCGGCTTCGAATGATGCGGCTAATCCCATGAGCGAGATTGTGGCGTATTTGGACGGGCATTATTTCGAAGATGTCGGACTGATCGATATGGCAACCCGCTATCATATGGACCCGAGTTACCTGAGCCGGCAATTCAAAGCGGCAACAGGGGAAAATTTCATCGAGTATGTAACGCGCAAGCGCATGGAAAAGGCCTGCGAGCTGCTTCGCGAATCCGATCATAAGGTAAGCGATATTGCCGAGCTGGTCGGTTACGAGAATCAACGGTATTTCAGCCAGGTATTCAAAAAATTTACCGGGCAAACCCCATCGGAATTTCGGGAGTCGCCGATGCCAGAATTCCAGCCTGCAAAAAATTGAACATCGCATCTCCAATTTATTTTATTCCTGCAGCCGCCGACAATCAGTAAACTGAGCATCAGGACGAACGAGAACGCTCGATCCGAGAACATCAGACAAAGGGGATATGGAAAATGAACAAGAAACTCGGCCTTGGTCTCAGCGTTGCCTTGATGACCGCGCTGCTGAGCGCTTGTGGCGGAAATAACGGCAACAATGCCGCAAGCCCGGCTAATACGGCTTCGGCGCCCGCCAACTCGGCAACGGAATCGGCGAGCGCGCCGGCAACGGAAGATACCGAACCGGTTACCATCTCGTTCATGCATTTCAAGAGTGACGCGACGGACGGCATCAACAAAATCGTCGAGCAGTTCGAAGCGGAAAATCCGAATATCAAGGTGGACGTACAGCCGGTCAAGTTCGATGACTACGCCACTCTGCTGAAGACAAAGCTCGCCAGCGGCGATATCGTTGACGTATTTACTTTAAACGCCGGCAGCACGACCAAGCTGTACAAAGACGGCGGTTACCTGGAAGACTTAACCGACCAGGCATTTATGAAGACCTTCGATCCGGGCGTGCTCGCCGAGCAAGCAACGGACGGCCGCAACTACATTATGCCGCTGAACGCAGGGCCAATCGCCGTATTTTATAACAAGAAAATTTTCGCCGATCTCGGTATCGAGATTCCTACGACATACGATGCGCTTATCGCGGCAGCGCAAAAAATCAAAGATTCGGGCAAAACGCCGTTCGCGCTTGGCTGGAAAGACGGCTGGCCGCTTGGCATGTGGCTGAGCCGCGACTTCCCGAGCAACACGGTGCTCGTAGACAAGCAGACCGATTTCTTCGACAAGCTGGAGAAGGGTGAAGCGAAGTTCGCAGACAATCCAGCCACGAAGACAACGATTCAGCATGCCCTCGACATGTTCAAATACGGCAACAAAGACCAGCTTGGCGTTGACTACAACGGAGCGGTCGACATGTTTGCCCGCGAAGAAGCTGCCATGATGTACATGGGCACCTGGCCGCTGCCGGACATCGAGAAGAAAAATCCAGAGCTGTTCGCAACCGGCATGGGTTACTTCCCGTATCCGTTCAGCAATGATCCGGCGCTTAACAAGCTGGAATTCAACCCGGACGCTTCCGTAGCGGTGAACAGCAAATCCGAGCATAAGGAAGCCGCGATGAAATTCCTTGCTTACTTGGCTAGCGTTCCCGCGGCAAACACGTGGGTAGAAAACGTGAAGACGTTGACTTACGTCAAAGGGGCTTCGGCTGACATCGCTCCGGCCGTATCGGATTTGAAGCCTTACTTCGATAACGGTCAGCTGTACAACTCGCAAGTGTATATTACGACAACGATCGACTGGACGACGCAGTTCTCGCAATACGTGCAAAAAGTATTTTTCAACAAGGCAACGGCAGACGACATCATTAAGGATCTCGACGATTGGGTTGCCAAAAACCATAAATAATAGAGCACTGGCGACGCGAACGGCATAGGTACAGCCTATGCCGTTCCTTTCGGAAAGGAGAGAAAGCGATGGAAGTCTTGAAAAAAACGATTCGACGCGAGATGTGGTATGTTCTGTTCCTCGTTCCGGGCGTTCTGTTGTTTACGTTCGCCGTTATCTTGCCTTTTGTAACGGGAATACGTTATTCGTTCACGAACTGGGATGGCATCTCCCGCAAGTTGACTTATATTGGCTGGGACAATTACGTGAATGCGCTCCAAGACGCCGATCTGTGGACGGTTCTTGGCAACACGTTCAAATATGCGATCATTCTAACGCTGCTTGTCAATCTTGTTGCGCTTCTGTTCGCGCTGCTGCTCGACAGTTATTTGCCGCTGCGGAATTTGTTCCGCACGATTTTCTTTTTGCCAAGCGTTATATCGGTCATACTCGCCGGCTTCATCTGGAGCTATAACTACAGCCAAGGGTTCCCGAGGCTGCTCGCCCATCTCGGGATGGACGTAACCAGCCCGCTGGGCAATCCCGATCGCGCCCTGTATGGTCTAATCATTATCGCCGTCTGGCAGGGCATTGGCGCGCCGATGATTATCTACATTGCCGGCCTGCAGGGCATTCCGGCCGAGTTGTCGGAAAGCGCGCGCATTGACGGAGCAGGGCCGCTCCGCGTGTTCCGCAACGTTACGCTGCCGCTGCTTGCGCCGTCGGTGACGATCAACATGCTGCTCGTCCTGACCGGTTCGCTGAAGGTATTCGATCTCGTGCTTGTTACGACAAACGGCGGACCGGGCTTTGCTACCGAGGTGATCTCGACGTTTATTTATAAAAACGCGTTCTCCTCGTTTAAGGCAGGTTACGGCATGGCGTTATCGATGATTTTCTTTGTCATTCTGGTCATCGTAACGGTCGTGCAAGTGACGATATTCAGAAAGCGGGAGGTGGAGATGTAATGAGAAGCACGCGATTGCTTGTGTTTATTGCCGTTGCGGCGGTTGCCGCCGTGTTTCTGTTCCCGCTCTACGTGGCCGTGCTGATGGCGCTTAAATCGGCGAAGCAGACCTTTGATTCCTTTTACGCGCTGCCGCCGTCCCTGGATCTGGCCAACTTCGTTCATGCCTGGGATACGTCAAAGTACCCGACCGCGTTTCTGAACAGCGTAATCATCACCGTCCTTTCCGTGCTGCTTATACTGATCATCTCCGCTTTGAGCGGTTACGCGATCGCGCGCGGCAACAAGCCGCTCTACAATTTCTTTTTCCTGTTGTTTCTTTCCGGCATGATGGTGCCTTTCCAGGTTACGATGCTGCCTCTCTACCAGCTAGGCAAATCGCTTGATATGCTGAACAATTATTGGGGAATCGTCGTGATCTACGGCGGATTCGGCGTCCAGTCCGGGGTTCTGTTCTTTACCGGCTTCGTGCGGGGGATTTCGCGGGAGATTGAAGAGGCGGCCCGCATTGACGGCTGCTCTACGCCGGGGATTTTCGTCCGTATCGTTATGCCGCTGCTGAAGCCCGTGACCGCGACGGTGCTTGTCCTTAACGCGCTCTATATATGGAACGACTTCTTGCTGCCGTTATTGTATCTGCAAAGCAAAGACTTCCGGACGATCCCGCTGCAGCAGTACTTCTTCTTCGGGCAGTACAGCAGCGACTTGAACCTTGCGTTTGCCTATGCGGTGATGGGGCTTATCCCGATTATCGTCTTCTTCCTGTTCATGCAGCGTTTCATTATCAAAGGGATTGCGGCCGGGGCGATCAAAGGCTGAGGCGCAATCGAAAATGAATACCGGCTAAGCAAAAAAGCGGACATCGATCACACAAATAATTGGATTATTTTGGTCGGATGACTGTCGTACAATGGGTGGCGAGAGCAGGGTTGTCTGCTCATCACCACTCATTAGGAGGGAAAATAATGAGAAAGAATGGCATGAAGGTTGTGCTGCTTCTCTCGCTGCTCCTGTCGGTATTGCTGCCTGTCGGCACCCGTACGACGTATGCGGCACCCGTGTCGATCTCTCAGACGGGCAATATTGTAACCGCTACCAACGGGACCATTACGGTTGCGTACGACCTGTCAACGGGTAAAGGCACGTTTAAGGAAGGCAGCACAACACTCATCAGCGATTTTTACTCGGACTATGCGATCAGCGGAAGCCCGACCAGATATAAGTCGACCGATTCGGCGACCCGGACCGCAAGCTGGACAACAACCGGTACCGACGGTTATGGCACAAGCGGCAAGCTGCTGACGATTACGAATGCGCTTGCGTCGGGATCCACGATAACGCTGCGCATCACCATGTACGAGAACCGTTCCTATATCCTCACGGATATGACAGTCAGCAAAGGGACTTCGCAGACTATCGACTTCCTAGAGCCAATCGCGGCCAATAATCTCGACATCGGCTCCGGCAGCGACAAACGCATTTATACAACTCCTTATACGAACAACTACGATTTTGGCGTAGCGCCGGTTAACGATTTCGGCAACAGCCAGAACGGCGACGACCGTCCGTACGGCGCGGGCGAAACCTGGTCGGCGTTCAACGGCAAGAGCTACTGGGTTGCGGCCATGTTCGACAATGCCAGCAAGAAGGGCGTCGTCGCCGGAGCGGCTACGACAAAGACGTGGAAGAGCATGCAATACCTGGCCCCGGCCAGCGCGGCAAACGGTCCGCTCACCGGATTCTCAGTATATAACGCCGGCGGGAAAAAGAGCGGTACGTCCGTCGCGAGCGATAAGTTTTTCCTCGGTTATTTCACGGACTACCGCGACGGACTGGAGACGTTTGGCCAGGCTTATGCCGTTGGCGAGCCAAAGCTGAATTGGACCGGCGATGTGCCAATCGGCTTCAACACGTGGTACGCGTATTACACCTATGGTACGGCGGACGCGATGCTTCCGACAACGGATTATTTTTACTCCCATCTGAAGTCGCTTGGCTATAATTACATGAATCTCGATTGCTGCTATAAGGGCGTGCCTGCCAAGACGCCGGTGCAGAATCTGAAGGACTTCGCCGATTACGTGCACAGCAAAGGGATGAAGGCCGGCACATACTCCGCTCCGTTCGCGATCTTTGATCCTCTGACGGACACGGTGCCAACAACTTCGTATACATTCGGCGACATTGCGCTTAAGGATGCTTCCGGCAACCCGATCAAGTCGTACATCAATACGTATATCGTAGATGCGACGCATCCCGGCGGTCAGGCGTACTTGCGTTGGATCATGCAGACGCAGCATATCGACCCGGGCTTTGATTACGTGAAGCTCGATTTCATCGACCTCGGCATGTATGAAGGCAGCTTCTACGATTCCACGAAGAACGGGATGGAAGCCTACCGGATCGGCATGCAGGTCATGCGCGATACCTTGCTCGCGGCGCCGCAGGACATCTACATCAACGAATCGATTGCACCGCTGCTGCCATCGGGTTACGCGCATGGGCGCAGGACGGGCGTCGATACGACAATCGGACTGGAATCGTATCCCGGCATTGAGCGCCAGGCGCTTAACACGGCGGCTTCCTGGTGGACGAACGGTACGTTGTATTCGTACAATGACCCGGACATGCTGTTCCCGGAAAGCGTGATCGACGGCTTTAATAAAGTAACGTTGAACGAGGGAACGCTGCTGTCCACGGCCATTATAATGGGAGGCGGTCATCTCCTTATAGGCGACAATGTGCCGTTTATATCGGAGGATCGGATGAAGACGCTGTTTAACTCCGATCTGCTTAATCTGGTGAAGGCCGGCAAGGCGGCCCGGCCGGTGTCGATGACGAACTTCTATCATAAGCTCGAGCATCCTCCGACTGCGGTATACTTAACGGCGGCGAATGGCGATAAATACGTTGGGCTGTCCAACTGGGATATGAACAATTCGCAAGGCGCATCCGTAGCGTTCAGCGATCTGGGCCTTAGCTCAAGCACGGCCTATACGCTGACCGAGCTGTACAGCAAGACGAAGCTTGGCACTTATACCGGCAGCTACAGCCGCACGCTGAAGCCGGGCGAGTCGATTATCGTGCGCGTCTCCCCGCAATCCAGCTCATGGCCAACGGCTCCTGCGAATCTTGCCTCCGGCAAGGCCGCAACTGCTTCGTCTGCCTGGTCCGCCCAAGCCGGCTTTGAAGCTTCCAAGGTGACGGACGGCAGCCAAGCGACAAGGTGGAGCGGGGAGAACGGCACGGCTAACAATCAATGGATCGAAGTTGACTTCGGTACCGGCACAAGCGTTAATCGGGTCGTCGTGAACGAGTACGCTTACGGCAGCCAGAACTTTCAGATCGATACGTACGCCCTGCAATATTGGAACGGCTCAAGCTACGTGAACCTGACGAAGGGCTTTACGATTGGCGACAGGCGAGTATTCGACTTCCCGACCGTAAACACGTCCAAAATCCGGCTGTATATCAATAAAGCAAGGTTTATCCCGTCGATTAACGAGATTGAAGCTTATAATGTGAGCGGCAATACGGGCTTCATCATTGATCAGGACAACAGCAACGCCTCGTACTCCGCGTATTCGGATATTCGTGCGGGAATTCAAAGGATGCAGACGTTTACGTTAACCCAATCAAGCCTGCCAAGGCTGGATGTCTACTTGTATGAAAGCTATGTAAACAAGGTGCCGGAAGATAACTACTATCTGGATATCGTTCAGCTCGATGCGAGCAACAATCCGGTGCAAAAGCTGTTCAGCGCTTCGCTTAATCCGAACAATATACCGGGAGCAGCGACGCCTTACGCGGTATATCCGCGTTTGACGGGGCTGGACACCACGAAGAAGTACGGACTAATCTTACGCTCTCCGCAAACGCTTGACGACAACTCGACAAACAACAAGTACGGGTTCGCTTACAGCGACAGTAATCCGTATGCCGGCGGACTCGAGCGGCTGTCGACGAACGGAGGAGCAACCTGGACAACCGAGAACAGCGGCAATCGCGATTTGATCTTTACGATCTACAAGTAACAAAGGAAAAATAGCCGACTAAAAAGGTGCCCCGCAGACAGGCGATACGGCTGTCGCGGGGGCCATTTTTGCCGCTTAAGAGAGCCGCGAAGCCAATGAAAAATAACTGTTGCATAACCCGGAATGATGGGATATAATCTTCATTACGCGTTAGAAAAATGCGGTCATGGCGGAATTGGCAGACGCGCTAGATTCAGGTTCTAGTGTCAGCAATGACGTGGAGGTTCGAGTCCTCTTGACCGCACCATACGCGGAAGTGGCTCAGCGGTAGAGCATCGCCTTGCCAAGGCGAGGGTCGCGGGTTCGATTCCCGTCTTCCGCTCCACGGGATGTAGCTCAGCTTGGTAGAGCACCTGGTTTGGGACCAGGGGGTCGCATGTTCAAATCGTGTCATCCCGACCATTTAGAGCATATTGCGGGCAGCAAGCCCACTGCATATAGGAAAGCCCTTTATCTATTCGGATAAAGGGCTTTTTTGTTGGATACGATTCCCTATTGCGGCTTTCCTCCGCGTCAGGCAGGATAAACTCATAAAGCATCGAATATTGTCTTGTCCCATACTAGTTGTGAGGTGATGGAGTTGCAAGGCAAACGCTTGTTTAAGTCGCCCGGAACGGCTCATATTAGGAAAACGGGCATCCTGTCCATGCTGCGCAACCGGTTTTTGTTCTCCTCTCTCCGCAAACGCATTATGGTGTTACTGACCATCGGCTTTGTAGGCTGTGCCATTCTGATGGCATCCGTGTCTTACAATGCGATCTACACGATGCAGCACGATAAAATCAAAACCTCTATGGCATTTGATCTGTATCAGCAAACGACAAAGCAGAACCAAATGTACAATAACCTGCTCCAGGTTACCCAACAGATGACGCCGGAAGGCACGGTAGGCCATCTGATGGAGACGTATGTGTACACCGCGGACATTTATAGTCAGCGTCTTCTATCCCGCGATATTTCCTATAACATTGGATTAATAACCTTCTCGAACCCGGCTATGCAGCTGGTCATGTACTACAATGAAGCAAGCGGGCAAGCAGCCTATTCGAATCTGCCGGTACGCGCGGACTTTAAGCTTGGATCCTTGCCGGATGTAGCCGGCATGGGGGAGCTGAGATACCAGTCCCCGCATAAATCCTTATGCCGGTTCAGCGATGATCTCGTGGTGTCCGTCACCAGGGAAGTTACCTTTTCGGACGGCACCAAGCTTGTTGTCTACGTGGAAGCCAAGACCGATATTCCGACGGACATGAGCTCGGTTACCGAAAGTTTGAATATGCCCTACACGCTTGTATTCACGAATTCCGAAGGCAATGTAACCTACAGCAGCAACGGGAACGCGTTTGAAGCGGGCCAGCATCTTGAGCTGAAAGGCCAGTCGGGCATGACCGACGATTATGTCTGGAACCGGATGACCGGCGATTACGGCTATGACATCACGATGCTGCTCCCCGTCTCTTATTACAACCATGAGCTTTATACGTGGAAAAATCATATGTATTGGATTCTCGCCATCGCCCTTCTAATGATGTTTATGCTTACGCTTGTGCTGCGGCGGCTTATTAACCGGCCGTTCCGGTTGATCGAGAAGGAGATGCGGACGTTCGGCAAAGGGTACATGGGCACTACGCAGTACCATACGGGAATCGACGAGTTCGACCGTATTTTCGACCAGTTCAACATTATGAAGCGGCAGATTCAGCAGCTCATCATGGACGTGGAGCAGAAGGAGAAGCGCCGGCATCAGCTGGAGATCGAAAAGCTTGCCTACCAGATCAATCCGCATTTCTTGATGAATACGCTGAATTCGGTGCGCTGGCTGGCCGTTATGCACAAGCAGGAAGAAATCGAGAAGTTTATCTCCTCGCTTATTATTCTGCTGAACTACAATCTGGGCAAATCCGAGGAAAAAGCGACCTTCCGATCAGAAATTCAGGTCATGAGAACCTATCTTGAGCTGCAGCAGATGCGGCATGATTTTGAAGTGAAGCTGGATATTGCCGAAGGGACTTATCTGGACAGCCCGGTCGCAAGATTCATTCTGCAGCCGATCGTGGAAAACGCGGTCTGCCACGGCCTAGACGACAACGGTATGCTGGAAATCAGCGTTGTGCCGGACGAGGCGGCGCAGATGGTGCGCATTACGATCCGCGACGATGGCAAGGGGCTTAGCCAGCAGACGTTGGCCCTGCTGCAGCGCGACACGCCGGACCAGCAGCAGACGGGCTGGGGGATTGGGCTCCGGTACGTCCGCTCCATGCTGGAATCCTCTTACGGACATAAAGCCCGCATGGGTATAGATAGCACGCCCAATCAGGGTACGACGGTTACGTTAACCCTTCCTTTTCTCGAACAACGAAAGGAGAGAGCCATGTGATTCGTGTATTAATCGTTGACGATGACAAGCTTGCGCGCAAAGGATTTATTTCGATTATGCCTTGGTCCAATCATGGCATGGTTGTCGTTGGAGAGGCGGCAAACGGCGCCAAGGCGCTGGAGTTTATGGAGCAGCATGAGGTGGATCTTATGTTTGTCGACCTGTCCATGCCCGTCATGTCGGGAATGGAGCTGCTTCAGGTGACGCGCCAGCGATTCCCTGGGCTTCGTTCCGTTATCCTATCGTTTCATGAGGAATTCGAAAATGTGCAGACCGCTTACCGCATGGGAGTGCTCGATTATATATCCAAGGTGCGTCTGGAATCAGAGGATGACGAGCAGATTCTGAAAAGAATTCAGCAGCAGATGACGGGCGTGACGGCGCAGGAAGCGTCCGGTCAGCCTTCGGCTGCATCGCAGCCCGCGTCTTCACCTGCCGCTGAGCAAACCAGCCGTACGCAGGAGGAGGAGGGCTGGAGCGGGCTGGAGCAGGAATGGCGCGCTAACTACTGGCTTTATAATGAATCGGTCTTTCAGCGGCTATGCAAGCAGACCGCGCAAGCCAAGGTGTCCTTCCGTCGCCTGGAAGGGCTGTTTATGCGCGTGTTATCTCAGCTTGAGACCGACCTTGGGCTTCCTGCCGAACTAGGCGCCGATGCGGCCGATGTCCGCTCGGCGGTCGAATGGATGCGCGATTTCAGGAAACGCGTATATGCGCAGGTGGCGGCAACCACCGATTTTACCAATACGACAACAAGCATTCTGAAGGCGGTTCTGTTCATACGCGAGCAGGCTTCGGGTACGCTGCATGCCGAGGACGTTGCCGATCACGTGCACATGAGCCGAAGTTATTTCAGTCAATGCTTTAAGAAGCTGTCGGGCTCGACGTTTAACGATTATTTGAAGCAGGAGCGGATCAGATCCGCTGAGCGCCTGCTGTGCGAGACGAATCAATCCATCGCGTGGGTTGCGCATGCCGTAGGCTATAACGACTCTAAATATTTCTCCCAGCTTTTTTATGAGCAGACCCGTCTCTTGCCGTCCGAGTTCCGCGCGCAGTTCGTAGGGGGGAAGATTGATTACAATTAATCGAACAAATATCTACCCCCGTTTCTTGATTGAACACAAAACAGGGCACATCCGTCCGACTTTTTTTAAGCGCTTTCATTGTACAATGGGTAAGCAAGGAACGAACGAACGAAGAGTTCTAGGAGGGGTTAGATGAAAAGGAATATGGCACTAATGCTTTCTGCTGCATTGCTAGGTGTAAGCCTGACAGCATGTTCTTCTTCCAATGATTCATCAAACAACAATGTGAAAGCGTCTTCAAGCCCTGAAGCAAGTTCTAATGCAACAAGCTCCGAGAGTCCCGCATTGTCCGGGGATGACCTCGCCTTCTCCAAATTCCCTAAGCCCGTTGACGTTCACATCGGCATGGTGGTGGACCCGACGGACAAAACGCTGCCGGAAGGCGACAGCGTAAGCAACAACCAATATACGCGTTACTTGAAAGAAAAGTACAACATTAACGTCATTGTGGATTGGACGGCTGCTACAGGCAACGACTTCAAGCAGAAGGTCAGCCTGACGATTGCATCGGGCAAGCTGCCTGACGGCATGGTGGTCGACGACCGCTCCTTCATGACGAAAGCCGCAAGCTCCGGGCTGCTCTATGATATTGGCGATCTATTTGATCAATATGCCTCCAAACAGGTGAAAGATATTATGGCAAGTACCGAAGGCCGCGCCTTGGAGAACGCCAGCTACAAAGGCAAGATGGTCTCGCTTCCAAACATTACGGTGGATACCGACGGCGTTCACGTCATGTGGATCCGCAAGGACTGGCTGGATAAGCTCAGCCTGCCGGTACCGAAGACGCTGGCGGAGCTCGAGACGACGGCAAAAGCGTTTATGGATAACAAGCTGGGCGGGGACAAAACCATTGGTATTGCCGGCCCATCCAAAAACTCGTTCCCGTATTCCACATTCCTCGTCTCTTCCAACAATATGGCTGGATTTGACCCGATCTTCGGCGCGATGGATGCTTATCCGGGCTACTGGCTCGACAATGGCGACGGTACGGTATCGTACGGCACAACATCCGAAAATACGAAGAAAACATTGGCTTTGCTGGCCGATTGGTATAAAAAAGGTCTTATCGACCCTGAGGTGGGTACCCGCGATAACACGGGTGATCCGATCAACGCGAACCAGACGGGTATTTTCTTCGGACCATGGTGGGCCGGCGGTTACGGCAACGGGGACTCCTTCAAGAACGACCCGACGGCCAACTGGCAAGCTTATCCGGTCTACTCCGATGACGGCAAATGGAATACGCATATGAAAACAACGGGCAGCACGTACACCGTGATCAGCAAAAATGCCAAGCCGGACGTGGTTAAGGCCATTCTGATCATGAACAACGCTCTTGTGCGTGATGAAGCAACCTTCGACCTGTCCGTTGCGGTGGGCTGGTATCCGCTCCGTAACGTAATGGCTGCGGCGAACGAAACGGAATACGAGTATACCGAGCTGATGAAAGTTCTGAAAGGCGAGACGGAGCCTGAATCTTACAACGTACCGAACAGCTTGTACAAACTGATGTATGCCGATGCGAAAAAAGTAAGAGACGTCGTTAAACCGCCGTATGACGAACTAGGCGTGACTAATTACAGCACGGCTAACTTCGGCGACTTCCAACGGCTCTATTCTCTCTTAATCGGTGACCGTCCGTTTGCAACAACTCCTATCGACAAGAAGGTCTACAGCGTGACTTACAACCAGACGCCAACGATGGAAACTAAATGGGCGAACCTGAAGAAGATGGAGGATGAGACGGTTCTGAAGATCATCCTTGGGCAAGCGTCGCTCGACTCCTTCGATAAGTTCGTGAAGGACTGGAAAGCGCAAGGCGGAGATGAGATTACGGCGGAAGTTGCAGAGCTCTTGAAGAAATAAGGATAAGCAAAGCTTGCGGAAGGCACCTTGCGTTTCGGTGCTTTTCGCAAGCTTTCTCATCCATTAGAGTGACAGGAGGTTAGCCGCATGAGGAAATTAGGCCATCAGAAGCACTATTATTTGATGCTGCTGCCGGGTATGGTCTGGCTTGTCATGTTCAGTATTGTGCCTATGTTCGGGATTCTGATGGCATTTCAGAATTATAATCCGGGAAGCGGGCTGTTCAAATCCGAGTGGGTTGGACTTGAGAACTTCAAGTATATGTTTCAGCTGAATGACAGTAAAACCGTAATCAGGAACACCTTAATTATTGCCGTAGGCAAAATCGTGCTTAATCTGATCGTCCCGCTTGTCTTTGCTATATTGCTGAACGAGCTTCGCAACCTGCGATACAAGAAGCTGGTGCAGACGGTTGTTTATCTGCCGCACTTTCTGTCTTGGGTTATCATGTCCACCATTGTTATCGGAATCTTCGGCTATTATGGCGTTGTAAATACAGTCTTCGGTTATTTCGGAGCGGATCCCAAGCTGTTTATGGCGGATGCGGGAATCTTCCGGCAGCTGATCGTAGGCACGGACGTCTGGAAGGAATTCGGATATAACGCGATTATCTACCTGGCGGCACTGACGGGCGTCAATCCTAATCTGTACGAAGCGGCCGCTATCGACGGGGCCAATCGTTGGCAGTTAATCCGGCATGTCACGCTTCCGGCTCTGATCACTACGGTCGTCCTGTTAGGAGTTTTAAGTCTTGGCAACGTGCTTAACGCCGGCTTTGATCAGGTCTATAACTTGTATAACCCGCTTGTGTATTCGACGGGAGATATTTTGGATACATGGGTCTACAGGCTAGGCTTGCAAAATCTTCAATTCTCGCTGGCGACGGCGGCTGGATTATTCAAGTCGGTCATTAGCTTTGTGCTGATATATGTCTCTTATCGTCTGGCCTATCGTTATGCCGATTACACGATATTCTAAGAGGAGGGCGCTGCTGTGGTCAGAAATACAACATTAGGTTCACGGGCGTTTGATATTGCGAATATCATCCTCCTCGGGCTGCTCGTTATAAGCTGCGTTTATCCGCTGTGGTACACCTTCTGTGTATCCATCTCCGAGAAATCCGCCGCTAACGCGGGTCTGGTAACGATTTACCCGATCGGCTTCTCTTTGACGCCGTATAAGGAAATTATTAACGACAGCATGTTCTTTAACGCTTTCTGGATTTCGATCCAGCGTACCGTGCTTGGCACAAGCTTCGCCTTGCTGATGACGGTATTAATGGCTTATCCGCTGGCACGACCGAAGAAGGATTTCAAAACGCGCAATATATTCATGTGGATCCTGGTCTTCTGCATGTTGTTTAGCGGCGGCCTGATTCCATGGTATCTTACCATTCAGAATTATCACCTGATCGATTCGATCTGGGCGTTAGTGCTAGGCGGCGGGGTACCGGTATTCGACGTGATCCTGATCATGAACTTCTTCCGCAATCTGCCGAAGGAGCTGAATGAAGCGGCGGTTGTCGACGGAGCGGGTCCGTGGTCGGTTCTGTTCCGGGTCTATGTCCCATGCTCGATCCCCGTGCTGGCCGCGGTAGCGTTGTTCATCAGCGTCTACCACTGGAACGAGTTCTTCAACGGGCTTGTACTGAGCAATACCCAGTCCAGTTATCCGCTTCAGACCTATATCCAGCAGCTTGTCGTCAACATTCCGGTGGGCACCAACCTGACGCCGGAGCAGTACAAGAAGCTCTCGGAGCTGTCCAATCGGACGCTCAACTCGGCAAAGGTATTTATCGCCATGGTGCCGATGCTGGTCGTTTATCCATTCCTGCAAAAATACTTCGTATCCGGCATCATGCTAGGCGCCGTGAAGGAGTAACAAAAAGAACCACATCCTTAATCAGGATGTGGTTCTTTAATTTTTTTGCCAGCGGTGACTGGAAAAAGCAGCCCGGTACGCCCCTAGCTGAATACTGAGCACGACCAGGTAGATAGGGATGGAGTAGAGGATGTGGTATCCGTGTTTGTAGTGGAATACGCCACACTTGACTCCAAGCCATTCGAACAGGAGGGCGATGGCGGCCCATACAAGCATATATCCGATGGTTACAATCCCGGATATTCGGAAACGCTCAAACCCATAGATGTACATGTATCCGTAAGGGGCATACATCAGATAAGAGATAAAGTCAAACACCTCATAATTTGAATTGTCCCCAGTGTCGTATAAATCGAATGGCGGTATAGCGATCGTATGGTCAAAAATGAGCCCTGACGTGACGCTTAAAAGCATGGTAAAGGCGGTCTGCAGGGGAGACAGCGTACGCGGCAGCAGCCGATAGAAGGTGAAGCCAACTGTCATCAGAGTGATCACATATAACTCATTGCTATTGAATTGCTGGTCATAAACGATTGACTCCATTATCGAATCCATCCTTCTCTTGAAGCCATCCACTGAAAGAGCTTTCCGAATAGCAAGGTATATAGCATGACCAGGATAATCATCAGGGACTCATTGAGGTAGTTCCATTCTTTATAAATAAGAACCTGATTCCGACGCAGTTCCATACCAAGCAGCAGTTGTATGCCAAACGCGTAGACGGCTATACCGGTCCGTACGCTAGTTTTTGACGATAAGAGAAAAACGTTAGCGAAAGCAATCAGGATAAACGTTATGGTGAAGTCATTATGCAGAATCAAAGCGATAAAATGCGGGATATTCGGATTGATTTGGAATAGTTTAAGGTTGTGGCTGCTAATGGTCAGCTTGTTCGTAAGAACGACTTCAATGGCCATAAATAAAAGGAGGTTGACCGCAAGCGGCAGCTTAAGGCGCAGATTCATCAGTACTTGAATACAAAACCATGCGTATAAAATAAAAATAACGATGACCACCGGGGACCCTCCTTTCGTATCCAATCCAGCCTGAGGGTAGATTTCCCTTTGTATGTTAAAGATATCCTTTGTTCTGATTAATACAGGCAATAAATAAACCACATCCATAAGGGTGTGGTTTATTTATTGCAGCCAGATAGGATGCTTTTATAGGAGAAGTACTCCTGCAATGCCGCTTAAAGTCCCTAGAACGACAACCGATACGACTACAAATAGCAGCACCCTATAAGGGAACGACTTCCTAATCATAAGAATCGAAGGAAGGCTGATCGAAGGAAGCGTCAGCAGCAGCGCCGCAGCGGGTCCGGTGCCTAATCCGAAGGATAGCATCGTCTGAATGATCGGAATTTCGGCCGCCGTAGGAATAACGAACAGCATGCCGGCTATGGCGAACAACATAATAAGCAAAATATTGTTGGATGCGGTCTCGCCTATGGTTGGGAACAGCCATGCCCGGCAGGCGCCGAGCAAAAGCACCGCAAGGATATAAGCAGGAACGACGTGAAGCAGCATGCTGCCGATTGCTTTCAGCCATCTAACGAGAAGCGGGGCGGAATGCTCTTCCTGCTCCATTTTCTCAGGGGCGGAAGCAACCTGTTCAGGGAGGGCCTCATCCGAAGCGAACCGGTTAGCGAAATAGCTGACGCCAAACGTTAGCAGCAGTCCGAATACCAGACGGATCAACGTGAACTTCCACGACAGGACGAAGGTCATAAAGACAAGCGTTGCCGGATTAATGGTCGGATTGCCCAGCCAGAAGGCTAGCGTTGCCCCGACGGAGGCGTTCTTTTTCCTCAGGCCTATCGCTATAGGAGCTGCGCAGCACGTACACATCATGCCCGGAATGGAAGCCGCACCGCCAACAAGCGTGCTGCCGAAGGACGTTTTTCCGAGTGCCTTAAGCAGCCAGCGGGATGGAATAAGCACTTGAAGCAGCGAGCCTAGCAAAATGCCAAGGATAGCGGCCTTCCATACCGAGTTGTAATAGGCTTTTGCATAATCCCAAGCCGATTGCCAAGAGGGATCGGGAGCAGCTTGATTCTTACCCGAGACAATCGAAGAGCCTATGGTATGCTCCGTTGCCGCGTTTATGGCTTTGAGATAATAGGGCCACCATTTGACATAGGTGAGTCCGGCGATAGCGATGATGAGGAAAATCGCAGCCGATAGAAGTATTTTCTTATTTATGGGTTCGTTTCGTTCCATATGCCCCTCCGGTAGTTATCGTTTGAAAATAGCCGGTTATCATTATAGCACAATTGAGGAAATGGATTATTTTTCAAGGGAATGGACGAAAAGTCTCGAATTATCCGTATTCGGTAAAGCAGTCAGGCTTCAAGTGAAAGCCTGATTGCTTAATTCTTACTTCCGCTCCGTAGCGAAGTACAGCAGAGCAAGGATTGGAAATGCGATTCCGAGCCATAACGCCGCACTCCATCCGCCCGCTGCGTAAGCCCATCCTCCTGCAGCCGATCCGATCGCACCGCCAAAGAAGAAGATCGCCATAAACAACCCGTTTAGCCTGCTGCGGATATCTGCTCCAAGGGAGAAGATCGAGCGTTGGCTGAGTACGAGATTGGCCGATACTCCAGCGTCGAGAAGAATAGCGGCGATAACGAGAACAACAACGCCGACTGGCGAGCTGGTTTGAATCAGAAGAGGCAGAAGCACCGAGACGATAACGGTTATAAGGGCAATTGCGGTAGCGGGTCTGGTCCAGCCGCGGTCTGCCAGACGGCCGGCGAGCGGCGCCGCGACTGCGCCTGCTACCCCAACGAGTGCATAAAGGGCAATAGCCGTTTGCGAGAAATGGAACTTAGGGCCGGCCAAGAGCTGCGGCACGGTGGTCCAGAACAAGCTGAACGCCGCAAACAGCGTTGCGTGATACAGGGCGCGGCGGCGCAAAATCGGGGTGGTCCGCAGCAGCCTCCACATGGAACCAAGCAGCGCCGTATAGTTCGTGGCTGCTGTTGGTTTTCTCACCGGCAGCACCTTGGCTAGTACAATGGCCAGAATAACAATCGCTGCGGCGGAAATCGCAAAGATGGCATGCCAGCCGAGGAAATCAGCTACTAGGCTGGATAATGGCCTTGCGAGCATAATGCCGAGCAGAAGACCGCTCATCACATTTCCAACGACGCGTCCGCGCGAGGCATCGGATGCAAGGTAGGAGGCGAAGGGTACGAGTACTTGTGCGGCAACCGAACCTAATCCAACAACAAGGGTAGCGGTTAAGAAAAGAAACGGTTGTTTTGCCAGCGCTGCAGTGATCAGCGCAGCAGCGGTAAGGAGCAAGGCGGTAACAACCAGCTTGCGGTTTTCCACAATATCGCCCAAAGGTACGATAAACAAAAGTCCCGCAACGTACCCGATCTGGGTCAGCGTTACAATCAGGCCGGCGCTGCCGGGAGACAGACCGAGGGAGGAGCTGATTAATCCGACCAGGGGTTGTGCATAGTACAGATTGGCAGCAATCATGCCGCATGCGGTTGCGAGCAGTATCGTTAACCACGCCGGAATATTTTTCTCGAGCGTTTGCTGATTTGAAGCAGCCATAAGTATCACTCCGTTCTCTGGGGTTTCACTTCCGAGCGAATCAATTACTATACGTAACGTTCACTAATTAATGATTAAATAATATACTGAACGTATCGTTTTGTAAATAGGCTATTTTCTTTTTCTTTGACTCTTTTTTTAGTATACTGAACGTATCGTTTTTGTTTTCCGGTTTATGTACAAACAGAAGAAAGGGATGGTTCAGGTGGAAGCTAAAAGAGGGCGGCCGCGTAATATGGAAACGCAAAAGGCGATCCTTACCGCTTCTTATGATCTATTATTGGAAAGCGGCTTTGAAACGGTCACCGTAGAGAAAATCGCTGAGCGAGCGAAAGTAAGCAAAGCTACGATTTATAAATGGTGGCCTAACAAGGCGGCCGTAGTCATGGACGGGTTCCTGTTTGCTGCCGCAGCCAGACTTCCCGTACCTGACACGGGAGTCGCATTTGATGATATAGTTATCCATGCTTCGAATTTGGTACGTTTTCTAACAAGCCCTGAGGGGAGAATAATAAAGGATTTAATTGGCGGAGGGCAGTTTGATGCAGGTCTGTCGGAAGCCATTCGTACCCGGTATATTGAGCCCCGCCGACAAGAGGCGGGAAGCCTGTTCGAGAGGGGAGTTCAACGCGGGGAATTTAATAAAGATCAGGATATCGCCCTGGGCATCGATTTAATTTACGGGCCGATCTTTTATCGCTTGCTGATGACGGGCGGCACGTTGGACGATAATTATGTGAAGCAGTTGGTGGCAAATGCTTTTGAAGGAATCCGTTCGAACTGAGGTCTTTGTCCGAAGACATGTTATAATGAAGTATCCAATCGATTAGGAACGAGAGAGGAAACGACATATGAATGGATTTGAAGACTGGAACCAGAAATTAAAAAGAGATTTTAACGCAACGAGCAACCTCGTTGTATTTACTGTCACTGAAGCGGGCAAGTTACTGGGTCTCTCCAAAGACCAAATGAAAGTATTCGTAGATAAAAACCAGTTAACCAAAGTTCCTATCATGAGAAATGTTCATAGATACCTGTTGTTGAAGAGCGAGATCGATCAAATATTAGCGAATCGGGCTGTTGAATAGCAGCAGAAGGACCCTCAGGTTAACTTAGTTTAGCCCGAGGGTCCTTCTGTTATTACGGTTTATTTAATCCGGATTTCTCCGTCATACGAAGCGATTACGCCATACAGATCCGGACGGCGGTCGCGGAAGATGCCCCATTCGATGCGCTGCGATTCCAGCTGGTCGAGATCGAATTCGGCAACAAGCACACCATGCTCGTCACGGCCGGCTTCGGCAATCAGATTGCCTTGAGGACCGGCAATAAACGACGAACCATAGAAGTTGATCGACGAGTCTTCGTCAACTTCTTCGCCGATACGGTTGGAAGCGATAACCGGCATCAGGTTGCATGCGGCATGGCCTCTCATGCACATTTGCCAATGATCCTTCGAGTCGATGCTGCCGTCCTGCGGCTCCGAGCCGATAGCCGTCGGGTAGAACAGGAGCTCTGCACCCATAAGAGCCATGCTGCGCGCCGCTTCCGGATACCATTGATCCCAGCATACGCCAACGCCGATTTTCGCATATTTCGTTTTCCATACTTTAAAGCCCGTATCTCCCGGATTGAAGTAGAACTTCTCTTCATAACCGGGACCGTCGGGAATATGGCTCTTGCGGTATTTGCCCAGCACTTCGCCGTCAGCGTCGATTACCGCAAGCGAGTTGTAGCGTGCCCAGTTCTTCTTCTCGTAGAAGCTGATCGGAAGCACCACGTTAAGCTCTTTGGCAATGGCGCGGAAGTGATTAACCGCTTTGTTTTCCTCCAGCTCGGTTGCGTAAACGTAGTAGTCCGCTTTTTCCTTCTGGCAGAAGTAAGGCGTCTCGAACAGCTCCTGAAGCAGAATAATTTGCGCGCCTTGTGCCGCCGCTTCGCGCACCAGCGCTTCCGCTTTGCGAATGTTCTCTTCTATATTCGATGTGCAGCTCATTTGTGTAGCTGCTACTTTGACCGTTCTCATGGATTTGCATGCCTCCTAAAAAAGTTTTGCGAAGCAAAGCCTGCTTCGTAAGCTTTAGTTGTAGCGTATATTAAGCCCGGCGAGCAGGCATCTGTTGCGTTGTGCAGTGTACGTTGCCGCCTTCGCGGATAACCGCCATGCCGTCGATCGGACGAATGCGGCGATCGGGGAATGCCGCCTGCAGGGTTTCGATAGCTTTGCGGTCGGCTTCCTCAGCCGCGCCGCCGAACACCGGCAGGATAATGCCGCCGTTAACAAAATAGAAGTTCAGGTAGCTCAGCGTCAAACGAGTGTCCTCGTATTCCGCGTAAGGCGGCTGATCGATCTCGATAATCTCGAGTTTGCGGCCTTTGGCATCTACCGCTTCGCTCAAGATGCGGCGGTTTTCTTCCGTAATCGCGTAGTTCTCGTCGGAAGGATCGTTGCACACCTGCAGAATTACTTTGCCCGGCGCCGCGAAGCAAGCGATGTTATCGACATGGCCGTCGGTCTCGTCGCCGCTCAGGCCGCGCTTCAGCCATACGATCGTGTCCACGTTAACGAATTCTTTGACATAGCCTTCAATTTGCTCGCGTCTGAGCTCCGGATTGCGGTTCGTATTAAGCAGGCATTCCTCGGTGGTCAGAAGCGTGCCTTCGCCATCCGTATGGATGGATCCGCCTTCCATGACGAGAGGAGCGTCGAATTGCTTCACGTCAACATGCTTCAAAATTTGCGGTGCAACGGCATCATCCAGATCCCATGGCGAATATTTGCCGCCCCAAGCGTTGAACTTCCAGTTCACGCCCGCCAGCTCGCCTTCTTGATTCACGACAAACGTTGGGCCGTTGTCGCGCAGCCAAGCATCGTTATGCTCGATTGGCAGACATTCCACGGCATCGTTGCCTGCGAACAGGGCGCTGACCTTCTCCAGGTCCGCCGGGTTCACAACAACCGTGATCGGTTCGAATTCCGCGATTGCCGTAACAAGCTCGGCGTAACCCGCGCTTACCTGCTCGTAATGCTCCGGATAGACCATCGAAGCTTGTACAGGCCAGGAGATGAAGGTACGCTCATGCGCCGTCCATTCGGCCGGCATTGTATAGTTCAATTGTTTAGGATTCATATTAGTTAATATTCCTCTCTTATCGCAATGAAAATGTGTCTTTAGCGGGCTTAAGCCGCTTAAACCCTTCTTATCATATAACAAAAAGGTTGACAGCTCAATTACGGGGTTTATCCAGTTTTTTAGCGGGATTTACCGTTTTGCCGCCGGATAAAAATTTGCTGAATCAGCTGCTCGTTACAAGAAGACCCCCGAGCCAACGTCTCGGGGGTCTTCTTATTGTTCCCAGCGCTATTCTTGGCGGGTTGCCTGCCATGCTAATTGGTCCTGCTCATCAATTAGTTCGCCAACGGATGGAAGGATTAGACCGGCATAAGGAGCAAGCTCTTCCCGCTGGCTTGTGCCGGATAGAACGCCAATGGCAAGTCCGGCCTCCGAGTTTTGGGCGAACCTCATATCGGTTAACGTATCGCCAACAATGGCGACTTCGCTTGGCTGCAGTCCGGTCAACCCGCAAAATTCGTTCATCATGACGGGACTTGGTTTTTTCTCGTAACGGTCCGAGGTGCCAATGAAATCAAAGTAGTGCGCAATTCCGTATTTGTTCAGGAAGAAGAGGGTTGATTCATAATCGTCGGCCGTAGCGATTCCAAGCTTCAATCCTTTATCTCTTAGCCGCGGCAGCACGTTCTCCAAATCTGCCGTAGGCAGCAACTGGTCGCGATGGGCTTGGGTGAGCCGGTAAATCTCTTCCGTCATCCATTCATGCAGTCCTGCCGTTTGTTCCGGCCCATAACCATATTCGGAAAGCACCTTTAAGTATGCCCCTGCAATATCCGCGGTTGTCCCCCCAGCCAGATAACCTTTCGAATCTACCTTCCCGTCCGGGAAGAGTCCAATGGATTCGAGCAGCGTTTCTTTTAAACCGGAAGCTGTCTCATTCGCATCCATACTGGATAACAAGTGATCCGTAAATTCCTCCGCGATCGGCACCCAGAACGAATGGAACTGAATCAAGGTGCCGTCTTTATCAAACAGAACTCCTTTAACCGGAAAACCGGACATCGTCATCCCTCATTTTGTTTTGTTGTTGTTTCATTCGTTCTAATTCTATAACTCCAATGTTAATGGGGTGCTAAGTATTTGTATATTGAATGAAATACAGAGTAAGCCAAAGTATTCTGACTAAAAACCACATAAAACAACATTATTTTTTAGCGGTATATCCATAACTATAAGCGTAGAGGGGACATTTGTACATGATACGGCGGCACGGTTAAGCTCGAAACCGAGATTGAACCGGCCTATAGCGAACGGGAAATCATTCATGCGGAAGAGAAGCGGGCGATTGGAGTGCTTGCGGCCAGACTAGTCGAAGACAATGAAGTGCTGGTTATCGAAGAGGGCAGTACGCCATGCAGATCGACGGGAGAGCGATATTTATCGGGGGAGAAGTGAATCCGAAGCATCTGAGGGTGTCGGGGCTAATGCGAGAATCGCCGATCTGTCCGATGTGGATTACGTCGTTTCCAATATCGAGCCTCCTAGGAGATGGAACGAGATTCTTCGGAATAAGGGCGTAACCTGGCGCTCTTAAGTTACTTTTATGCTTAAAAGCCCAACCTTGCGAGGTTGGGCTTTTTGCGAGACGTTAGCTTATTTCGCATTCTCATCCGGCTGATGAATGCCGATGACATTACCTTCGGTATCGATATAATAGCCTTGCCAAGCCATGCCCGGCAGCGCGTATTTCGGCAGAGCTACCTGGCCGCCGAGACTTAGGATTTTCGCTTCCGTCGCATCGTAATCTTCCACACCCATCGTGCATGCAAAGCCGCTAACCGGTTGCCCCGGCTGCGGAGGAGGACCCATGCGCTTCATCAGCGCGCCGTTAATGCCCATCGCGTTGGCATCGCCCGTAGTAGCTCCGAAATAGGGTACTCCCGCATATTCGCTCCAATCCTCGAACGTCCAGCCGAATACCTCGCCGTAAAACTTTTTTGCGCGCTCCATGTCATCGACATGAACTTCAAAATGAACGACTCTTCCCATGATAACCCTCCCGATTTTGGACTTCCTACTTTTTTCTTCTAATAGCGTTGCCGTTCCTGCTTGAGATAAACCGTTTACGGAAATTATAATGTATCGATACAATTCCTTAGGAAGTGGAGGGGACAAGGTGAACGAGAATAAGGCTGAGAAAACGATAACGCTTGGCATGGGCTGCTACTGGAGCCCGGAAGCTTTGTTCGGCGCGGTTCCCGGCGTGATTAGGACACGCGTAGGCTTTGCCGGAGGGACAACGGCCGAGCCTTCTTACCGCAGCATGGGCGATCATACCGAGACGGTTGAGCTGCAGTTCGACGCTGCCCTTGTTTCCTATGACGAGTTGCTGGAGCTTTTCTGGAACAACCATAATCCTTATAACATCAACGGTTATAAGGACCGGCAATATCAGTCCCTGCTGCTCTATCGGGATGATGAACAGGCAGAGGCTTTCCGGCGGATAAAGAGCCGTATGGAGGAAACGAAGGGCATTTTGGATACGGAGCTGTCGCCTTTTAACGCTTTTTATCCGGCAGAGTCCCGACATCAGAAATATTATTTAAAGAGGTTCCCGGATGCAGTGGAGAAGCTGATGTCGTTGTATTTATCAGAGGAGGAGCTGGAGAGATCCACCTTGGCTGCGAGGCTGAACGGAGTGGCGAAGGGATTTCTCAATCTGGAGCGTCTGCAAAATGAGATGAAGGGGTGGCCGGTAGCCGAAGACGAGCTGAAAAAGATACTCTCCTTGATTCGACAAATTCGGTGGTAAGTAGTACTTCCTTCATAAATGTTATAACATGATATATTATTAATAAGTAGTCTAAAGGATTTAATTAAATATGATATATTGACATAATATTAACCTGACTTTATATTATTAGGTGACTAAAGCCGATCGTATACCCGCATGCGAATCGGCTTTTCCTTTGCCAATTCATATTTTTTCAGGAGGGATGTTTGTGACCGGTAAGACAAGAAGAAGGTCAAAGCTTATCGTATTGCCTATTGCTCTTGCACTCTCTGTTAGTCCCTTGATTCCAAACGGAACACCTCGTGCCCATGCTTTTGAGGCAGCGGACGCGAAGACCGCGATTGAAGCCTACAATAACGCGTTCTGGGATGCGAGTGCGAAGTACTTCTGGAAAACCTCCAAGCATGACGGGTATCAGGACTTTTGGGTGGAGGCCGAGCTATGGGAGCTGGTGATGGATGCTTATCAGGAGGCAACGGACCCGGAGCTGAAGGCGAAGCTGCGCACCCAGATTGACGACGTGTTCGACGGGGCGATCGCGAAGTATGGCCAGGATTGGACAAACAACACGTTTAACGACGATATTATGTGGTGGGCGATGGCAAGCACACGAGCTTATCAGATTACGAATGACGCGAAGTATCTAGAGAGAGCGGAATATTACTTTAATTATGTGTACGATACCCAGTGGGATGACGAGTTTGCGGGCGGCGGCATTTGGTGGAAGAGCGATGACCGCACGACGAAAAATGCCTGCATCAACTTCCCCGCCGCGGAAGCTGCGGTATTCCTGTATAACGCGACTGGCAATGCTCACTACCTGGATGCCGCTTCAAAGATTTATCGTTGGGGCAAAACAATGCTGACGGACGGCAACGGCAAAGTATTCGACCGAATTGAAACGCAAAACGGACCGATACCGGATGCGACCCACTATAATCAGGGCACGTTTATCGGTGCAGCCGTAGGTCTCTATCAGATTACGGGAGACAAGGTTTATTTGGACGATGCGCTCAAGGGGGCAACCTTTACAAAGGAGAGACTGGTCGATGCCAACGGTCTGCTGCGTTACGAAGGACCTAACGGGGATCTGAAGGGCGGCAAAACCATTCTCATGCGAAACCTCGGCTATCTGCAGAAGGTTGTTCATGCCAGCAGCGAGAGCAAGTACAAAACCTTCGCGGATAGCTATAACGAGTGGCTGGCGTTTAATACGGATATGGCATGGAGCAACCGCAATGCGGCCAATCTGGTCGACAGCAACTGGGCTGGCCAGCAGCTGTCCGGTACCTTCGAGTCGTGGAGCTCGGCGGCGGCCGTGCAAGCGCTGACCTCTCTGGAGCCGCAGGATGCGGAACACCTGGAGTATGCCGTTAAAAATCCGTATAACAAGATCGAAGCGGAAAGCTTTAATATCGTAAACGGCCCGGGCATGGAGGGCAGCATTGAAGGCTCGCAGCAACTAGGCGGTATTCAGGACGGCTACTATGCGGCTTACAAAAATGTGGATTTTGGCTCGGGACAAGGTGCAAGCGGTTTCATTGCGCGGGCATCAAGCGGCACGGGTGGCGGTCAGATCGAGGTTAGGCTCGACGCTTTGGACGGTCCGAAGGTAGGGACCTTGAACGTCGAGGGCACCGGAGGCTGGAATAACTTTATTGACGCCGTTACGCTGCTGAAGGATGACCAGGGGAATACGAGCAACGTGACCGGCAAGCACGATGTGTATCTGGTATTCAAAAAGACAAATGACTCGTATCTGTTTAACCTGAACTGGTTCAAATTTACGAAGACCGATCCAACTCGGACGGATGCTTACGCGAAGCTGCAGGCAGAGAACTTTGCGAGCAGCGATGGACTCAGCGTGAATTCCTCCGGACAATTTGCGGACGGCATTCACAATAATGCGTATGCGTCTTATAAGGATATTGATTTCGGCTCGGGAGCTGCCGGCGTTACGCTGCATCTCGCAAGCGGCAATAAAGGCGGGTCCATTGAAGTGAAGCTGGACAGCCTTGACGGTCCGACGGCCGGCGTGATCGAGGTTCCCGCCATGGGCAGCTGGAATAATTGGTTGGACGTAACCTCCATCATGGATGATTCGCTGGCTGTTGGCATTCATGATGTGTATCTCATTTTCCATGGGGCGGATGGGAGCGACTATCCTTGCAATCTCGACTGGTTCACCTTCTCGCAGATCAAAGGCAAGGCAAGGGATGCCTACGGCAAGCTGGAGGCTGAGAATTTTACGAACAGCGTAAACGTGGGCACGGAGAACGGCGGCAACCAGACTTATCTGGCTGGCGTATACGGCCCGAATAACCCGTATGCGATGTACAATTACGTTGATTTTGGCGATGCTGGTCCAACGCAGTTCCACGTTCAGGCGGCAAGCGCAACAAGCGGAGGAACCATTGAAGCCAGAATTGACGGCATTAACGGACCCGTCATTGCTACAGCTAAGGTAAGCGGTACTGGCGGCTGGCAGACGTTCCAGGTGTTTGACGGTTCGATTACGGCTGCAGCTCCGGTTACGGGCAAGCATCTGGTGTACCTGTTGTTCAAGGGGAATGACTGGCTGTACAACTTCGATAAGTTTACCTTTGGCGATGCATCCGTCTTTACCGCGCCAACCCTGCCGCCAGACCCGGTTGATGACGGGGTTCCGCCTGGAGAGGTCGAGAATGTACAGTTCACGCGCGACAATAGCAAGCTGACCGTGCATTGGGACGGACCTTATGCGCTGGACGGAGATGTCGTGCGGCTTAAGCTGCTTCAGAGTGGCCAGCAAGTTGGCGAAGCTGCGGAGGTGAAGCGGGGCGTTCAGTCGGCTGTGCTGAGCGGAATCGAAACAGACCAAAGCTATACGCTGGAGATCAGCGCCGCAGATAAGTCCGGTAACGTGTCGGCTGGTATTAGAGTGGAAATCCCGGCAGTGCCCGTCTATACTTTGACGGCTAACGGATCGAAGCTTGAGGATGGCGCCGTGCTTGAGGATGATGCGTACTTAAGCTTCCAGGCCGGAGACGGCAAGACGGCGATCCGTTCGGCAAGCTTGGCTTTTGACGGTAAAACATATAACGGAAATAAGCTTAGCATTGAGCTTGCCGGTCATTTGGGAGCGCAAACCGTTGTTATAGCCGTAGAGGATGCGGCAGGGAACAAGCTGCAGAAGACGGTTCACATTCAGGTGAAGACAAGTACCGAAAGCATGAGCAAGCTAGTTGACCGGTATAAGGCTTCGGGCGAGGTCGGCAAGCCTCTGGCTTCCCAGCTTTCGGCGAGCCTGAAGCAGGCGCAGCATCATCTGGACAAAGGACATCGCGATCAGGCGATCAAGCAGATGCAGGACTTCATCAAGCAGCTGGATAAGGCGAAAAGCAGCGACTTAAAAGCGCAAGCCAAAGCCGTATTAAATGCCGATGCGGAAGCGTTGATTGCGGGTTTGGTAAAGAAGTAGGGAACGAGGGGGTTAAGACCCCTATGGACCTTAACGTATTAAAGTTGATGGAAAAAGAGTCGGTTAAAGTCCTCCAGAGACTTTAACCAGGCAGAAGTGGCTGTAGAAATGCGGAGTTTCATTCCTGTGAAAGTTGTTAAGTGCCTTTGGGGATCTTAACCTGCTAATGAGAACATTACACCAGGCGAATAAGGTCCCAAAAGGGCCTTAACGGAAAAAAAGGGCTAGCCCAAGTCAACTTGTTGACTGTGGCTAGCCTCTTTCGTTATTGCAGCTTCCAGATGCGGTACAGAATTACCGCTGCTTCCGCGCGGGTCAGCTGGTCTTGCGGAGCAAGCTTGCTGCCGCTGCCTTGAACAACGCCGACTTTTACAAGCGCTGCTACGCTGTCTTGCGCATAGCCCGCAACACTTGCTGCGTCGGAGAATGCGTTCAGGGAGCCGCCTGCCGGCAGCTGTTTGCCGATTACGGCAAGAGCACGCGTAGTCAGCACCATCATGTCTTGACGGGAGATGCTGCTATCCGGTTTAAAGGTGTTGTCTTCAAAGCCGGTCGCGATGCCAAGCTGCTTCGCAACAGCCAGTTCATTATAGTAATAAGCGTTTGCCGGTACATCTTTGAACATGGCGGTATTCGTGGTGCCGGTACCGTGAAGCTCGAGCGCTCTAACGAGAAGAGCGATGAAGTCTGCCCGCTTAATGGAGGAGGCAGGGGAGAAGGTGTTCTCTCCAGTGCCTTTGATCACGCCGCGGGAGGCCATAGCGTCAATCGCTTCTTTAGCCCAAGGTACTTTTGCCAGATCGCCAAATGTCTTGAAGACGGATACGGCTGCATAAGTGCTGAAATGCGTCGTTTGGAAAACGACGGCTCCAAGCGTTGCATCGTAGCGGCTGTTTGGTACGGGCGTTGCTTTGCCGCTGCCATCGATATACCAGATTACGATATGCTCCGGATGCTTGAGCTCTTCCGCGGTTGGCGCGTAAGGAACAGCAACCGTTACAGGCGCAGTTGGGTTGTTCCATGCAATCACATTGCCGCCTGCAACAAGGCTCAGATCGATAACCGGACGGTTGCCGATCAGCTCGCGAGTCGCGGCATCCACATTATCCAGAGAAGCTTTCGCTACCCGGATGGATACTTGATCCGTAGTCACGTTCGTATTCGCCAGCATATTGCTTGGAATTTGAATGAAAGCGTTAGCGATTTTCGCCGTCAACTGGTAGCCGTCTTGGCTCTTTAAGCTTTGCGTCGGCAGTTGGACGGCATACGTAGCGGCATTAGCCTGCAGCGGTACGTCAATGATGACTTGCTTCTTGCCGCCTGCCGCCGGAGCTGCTTGATCGAGCGCTTTTTTCAGATCGTCGCCGGTAACCGTGCCAACGGCATTGCCGTTAGTGGTTTTGACCTCAGGCTTCAGCGTTGTGGAGCCATCCGGATTCTTCACCACATTGCCGGTTTGCGGTACGGTGGTACCGACATTGCCGGTTCCTCCTGTGCTTTTGCCAGTGAGCGTAAGCTCGCCGTATACCGAAGTATCCTGATATCCGTTGCCGGTTGTATCGTTCCATGCGGCAACGCTGGTGCGTGCGCCGTCCGTTGCGTCATTGATTTGTACGTCGAAGCCCAGCTTCTTCTGATTGGCAGGCGTCACAGCCGTAAGCGGAATTTTCAGCTCAACGGTGTAGCTGTTAGCCGTTTTCTTGGTTTGCGATTCGAAGCCCGCTGCAATGCTTGGCGGACTAAACGACGTCTCGTTGTCGAAGTTAACCCGGTACTGACCGTCATCGCCTTGATAGAAGGTCGTTTTTCCGTTGTTTTGGTCCAGGAAGACTTCAACGGAGTCCTGTTCCCATGCATTTGCGTTTGCTTTGTTGAGCTGAGTGTCGCTGACTTGCACGAGCACGTACAGGTTCTGATCGTCCCAGAGCGCTTTAGCCGTGCCCGTTGCACCCTGCCAAGCCATCTGATAACGGTTGACCGGAATAGTCTGTGCGCTGTTCCATACGGAGTCTACGGTGCCGTCAATAACCGGCGTACCGTATTGAGCTTCAGCCTGGTTGGCATCCTTGGACTCTGGCGTATGTTCTTCCATGTATTTGTCCGGATCGATAACGCCGTAGTAGGCCGGTTTAGCCTGCAGGTTCTTATCGAACAGGAGTGGGTTGTTCTCGGCTCTCCAGCTTGTGTTGTCGTCCATGCCCCAGAACGTTACGCGTGCGATATGATCCGCATGCTCATGGTAAAGCTTGAACAACTGGGCGTACAGATAGGCTTGAGCTGTAGACAGATTTTCAGGAAGCGTGTAGTTGGTTCCTGCTGTAACGTCAAGCTCGCTTACGCTGACTTCAACGCCAAGGGAAATAAATTTCTCCAGCGAAAGCTTTACGTTTTCCGGATTTGTGTTGATATTGTAATGCCCTTGCATGCCAATACCGTCGATCAGCAGCTTGCCGTTGTGTGCTGCCGCGTAACTATCGTTAATATCTTTTACCATGTTGTAGATAGCCGTTGCTTTGTTCTGGTTGTCATCGTTGTAATCGTTGTAATACAGCTTGATGTCCCAGCTAGGATTATCGTCGAGCACTTCCCTTGCGGCAAGGAATGCCTGCTCCACGTAGTCCGGCCCGATGGCTTGATACCAAGGAGTCTGACGCAGCGAAGCTTTGTAATCCGCTGGATTGGACGGATTGTCATTCATCGCTTCGTTTACAACATCCCATGAGATAACCTTGTTGCCGAAATGCTTCATAACGGTCTGGATGTGCGTTCTCAGGTTAACCAACGCCTCATCGCGTCCGAGCGGTACCGTGTTGTTATTGTCGTCTACCTTGGTATTCAGCCAAGCTGGCGATTGCTGATGCCAGACAAGCACGTGGCCGTGCATTTTCATGCCTTCCGCCAGTACTTTGTCGACCATAGCGTCTGCTGCCGTGAAGGTGAAATTGCCCTTCGTTGGCTGCAAGGCATCCGGCTTCATTGCATTGCCCGCAGTTACGACGTCATGATGCATTTTCAGCAGCTCAAGACGTGTTCCTTCCAGATCTTCCGCAGAGATGGCGTTGCCGATCAGGAAGTCGTTTTTATATACTTCTTTAAGTGGAGTGATATCCTTCTGAATGCCAACAGGGCCGGAGCCCGTGCTTTCAAAGCTGATATCGTCGATATAGTAAGACGCTGTTGCATTGGAGCTCTGCACGTAAATGGTCAGATATTCGCCGCCTACGCTGTTATAGCGATAGTTGCCTTGCAGCTGAACCCAGCCGTCGGCTGCGGTAATCGTCTTGCTTGCCAGGCTTGGGTAGTTGGCGCTGCCGCCGTCCCCGACCTGGGAGGCGAGTTCCAGCTTGGTGCTTGTTTCAGGAGACAACAGCTTCACCCAAGCAGTCACCTTATACTCATAGCCTTTATCCACGTACTTCTCTACGCGCAGGGAAGGGCCGTGCCATTCAACGGTTCTGCCTTCAACCTTCAAGGCATGAGAGCCGTCTGCCGTATGGTTCGCTTCGTTCGTAACCGTTAGGGTTTCCGTGCCTGCACGGCCCGTAAAGCCTCCGGTTGTTTGATCCTCGAACGTAATCGTGTTGAACGGCAACGCTGGCGGTCTAGTAGGTTCTTCCCCACCGCCCGAATTGACGGTTTCGGTTATCAGAATATCTCCGATGTAGAAAGGAACGGCTTTGCCTTCTTCACTGGATTGAACGCGCAATTGGGTGCTGACGCTTGTATCGACCGTAAACTCTTTGGTCAGCGTAAAGGCACTTCCCGCCGCGATGGTTGAGCTTGTTAAAAAGCCGTAATTTTTGCTGTCCACTGCTTGAAGATAGGCTTGAGCGCCTGCAGGCACCGTCACATCCCCGTCCACGTAACCTTTCACGGTTACGGTATAGGTTTTGCCGTTTTGCAGACCGATGTCGGAGTATTTGAAGTCTGCTGCATCCCAGCTGTCCTTCCGGTTGCTTACATATAAAGCGCTTCCATCATTGTTGCCGTCAAATACTTTCCCTGTTACTTGAGTGAGGCTGGCGCCACCGGATTGAACGGCTTTACCTTTATCAATTGCAAAGTCTTCGTGATAAACAATGGTGGGATTCTCTGCAGCTTCCGCAACCGGTGCAAGTCTGCCGATCGGGATCAGCAGGGCTGCTGCGAGCAGGATTGAGACGAACTTTTTCAAGGATCTACTCATTTATTGCATTCCCCTTCGAAAAGAATTTTTATTAAGCGCTTACAAAACGTTGTGAGGCCCCTCCTTTCCTAGAAAAATTATAGCGTTTATTAAATTCGGAGTTACTATAAGAACTAAATGACTTACTGCACTAATTTAACATTTCATGTAAAAAAGGGGCCGCAGGGGCGGGAGTGGTTGGCCTTAACGATGCGCGGCATCGTTAAGGATGCAAAAGCGGTGGGAAACGCATGGCTTAACGATGTGCGACATCGCTAAGCAGCGAGAGATAGTCGTTTTTGGAAGTAATTCGTGCTCGAGCAGGTTCCTTAACGATGCGCGGCATCGTTAAGGAAGCAAAAGCGGCAGAAAACGCATAGCTTAACGATGTGCGACATCGCAAAGCAGCGGGAGATAGTCGTTTTTGGAGGTAATTCGTGCTCGAACAGGATTCTTAACGATGCGCGGCATCGTTAAGGAAGCAAAAGCGGCAGAAAACGAATGGCTTAAAGATGTGCGACATTGCTAAGCGGCGAGAAATAGTCGTTTTTGGAGGTAATTCGTGCTCGAACAGGATTCTTAACGATGCGCGGCATCGTTAAGGAAGCAAAAGCGGCAGGATACGCATGGCTTAGCGATGCGCGACATCGCTAAGCCATGTGAAAGCCCGTATATCGGGTTGAACCACGGTATACGGGCTTTTATTAACGGGCGAGCCTCTTCTTCTGCTTCTCGCGGAAAAGCACTAAGAAGAGCAGCGAAGCCGTCACGTACAGGCAGCCTGTGATGCTGAACGTAATCGCATAGCCCCAATAGTAGCCGTGTGACGCGATAATATGCGATTGCACCGGGCCCATGGTGGCCCAGCCCATCATAAAGGCGGTCTGCATAACCGAGTTGGCCAGGCTTTGAGTGCGTGCGGAGACCCGGTTCATGAGCGTCGCGGACAGAAGCGGGTTCGCCGCGTTCATCAGCGCCTGGCGGAATAGGAAGCTGACCGAAGCAACCAACAGCATATTCGTAAAGCCGGTAATAAGCAGGAAAGGCAACGACAACGTCTGGAAGATGACGATTGCCTTCACTTGTCCGACCCGATTGGCTAGCGTTGGGCCGATCAGCATGGAGAAGATGGTCATCACTTGACCAAGCGAGAGCAGGAAGCTCATGCCGCTGAGCGAGATCTCGAAGCGGTTCGTGAAATACAGGTTCAGGTAAGGGATAACAAGCCCGGAACCGATGCCAATCAGCAGCTCTACGGCGGCAAAGGCGGCGATGAAGCGGAGCTCTTTGCCAACCGGAGCGGGCGGAGACGCGGTAGGCTGATGACGCGGTTCCTCCGCAGCATCTGTCCGCCGTTTGCTTTCCCGCATCGCCTGTAGCGGCACAAATGCCCCGATTGTCGCGATACTGCCTGCCAGCAGAACGAGCTTGAACGAGAGCAGCGTGCTTACTCCGGCATCCTGCAGCACATCGGAGATAACCCCGCCGCCAAGACTGCCGGCTACTTGGGCTGCCAAGACAAACGCGGAGTAGATGCTGAAGATGCGCAGACGGTCTTTTTTATCGACGTTGTCGGCGAGGAAAGGAATGGCCAGCACCTGAAATACGGTTGCGAAAATCCCGGTCAGAACGGCCATTGTCACCAGACTGCTCTCCGATTCGAACAGCGAACGCCCGGCCAATATGATACCGCTGCATAAGGCGCCGATAACAAGCAGCCGCTTGCGGCTGATGCGGTCGCCAAACAGGCCGATCGGAATAAAGCAGATCGCCGTAGCAAGAGACTGCATGCTGACGACCGTCCCGCTCATGGCGTCGGGGTAGCCTAACTCGTGGATATATAGGTTGTATAGTACGGAGAACAAGCCCGTACCGAATTGATATAACATGTTCGACAGGAAGAAGAGACGGATGCTGCGGGACCAGCCTCTCCATTCCGCTGCGGTAGATTGAATGAATTTCATGTTGTAGGTGCCTCCTGATGCTGTTCCAACCAACTACAATACTACCGGTCGGGCTGTAAAGCAATCGGAAATTATTGCGGATCGTGATATGCTAGAGGAAGAAAATTGAAGGGATGAGGGAACGAAATGCAGACGTTTGTTGTGCTGGGTTGTATTTTGATGGCTGTAGCGGTAGCCATTGGCGCGTTTGGCGCGCATGCGCTGAAGAGCCGAGTCGAACCGGACAAGCTGAAGGTGTATGAGACCGGCGTGCAGTATCACATCATTCATGCGTTAGGATTAATAGGCGTTGGCCTGCTCGCGGACCGATATCCGGATTCCGGCATCATCGTAACGGGAGGCTGGCTCTTGGCGGTGGGGATTGTATTGTTCTCGGGAAGCCTGTACGTGCTCAGCCTAAAAAGAGTGCGTCTGCTTGGCCCGGTCACGCCGCTTGGCGGCTTGTTCTTTATAATTGGCTGGGTGCTCATTGTGATTGGCGTGCTGTAAAAAATGGGACAGCCTCCTGTATTCGACACTTTGGCTTCTCGCATTCTGCCTCCGGCTTCCTCGTTGAAGCTATCTCGCCGTTGCCGGTGCAGAAGAGGCAGCCAAAGCTTCGCCCGAACATGGCTGCGGCTGTCCCTTCAGTGCGCATTTACTCGGAACCGTTGCCAAAGCGCTTCGCGTTTCGAATCCGCGCGCGTTCGATTTCGACCTCGCGGTTGCGCGGCTCGGCATTCGTGACCAGCGAGCCGAGCAGCTTGCGCGCCGCCTCCGCGACCTCCTCGATCGCTAGATGGAACACTTCCTCATTCGCCTTAGACGGCGTGTTGAATCCGGATAATTTGCGGACGAACTGGAGCGCTGCCGCCTGAATTTCCTCATCGGATGCCGGTGGATCGAAATTATACAGCGTCTTAATATTTCGGCACATAAAGCTTCTCCTTTCGGTTGTCCAACGTTGCCTTTATGATACTATATCGACTGCGGCCGGGCCAGCCGGGTTCTAGCCGCTCCATGCTCATCACGCCGGCCATGAAGGATGTTGGAACAAACTATAAAAAGCCAGCCGCAAGAGGCTGGCTTTTGTGCGTTTGGATAAAGAGAGAGGAGATTACTCGGCTAAAGCCTCTTTCGTAATCCGTTCGATATCAATCGGGGATTTCACGCCTTGCGCGACAAGGTCGGGGAGTATATGCGTGAGGAAGTAATCGACGCAATGGAGCTTGATTTCTTTGATTTTGATCAGGGCTGACCGGTACATGACGATAAATTCTTTTTCCGTGTTGCCCAGCTGCAGCTCGATAAAAGCTTCGTAGATCTGATCCAGCTTATCCGCCACTTCGAGGATCTGGCCCTCCACGGACTGGTCCTTCCCTTCGCGCAGCTGTCTGCGGAAAGTTGGTTTGAACTCCTCCGGAATATGATCGTCGATAAAATGCGCGACCATGCCTTCCTCCACCTGCAGCAGCATCGAGCGCAGCTCCATGGAGTAATGCTTAACGGGGGTCTTAATGTCACCGATGAAAATTTCGCCATAGTCATGGCTGCTCGTAATTTCATAGAGCTTCTTCCAATCCACGGCGACTCCGTTCATTTCTTCAATATCCGCCAAAGTCTTCGCGTATTGAACGACCTTCCAGGAATGCTCGGCCACGCTATGCGCCTGAAATTTAAATTTCCCCGGGCAGCGAATAATCCTCTCGAGGTCGGTTAACGAGTGAAAGTACGTATGAATTCCCATAAGCTGAATTCCTTTCTTGGAATAAGGTAGTTTATATTCTGCTGCATGGCTCCAGTATATATCCCAATTGTTATTGGACCGTTAACGATATTTGGGAATTAATGTTTAAATTGCATTTGTACAATTAATATAGGAAAAAAGTTGAATGTTTATTATGTTTTCGCGATATAGAATTTGTTATGATAATAGTTAGTGCATGTAGAAACTGATTAGGAGATAACATTATGAATACACATGGCATTCCATTAGAAGGTTTTGCGGCGTTCAGCAGGAAGGTTGCGGCGGAAGGCGCCGTTTTGCTTAAGAACGACGGACAAGTGCTCCCGGTTCGAAGCGGGGAAAGGGTTGCAATCTTTGGCCGGACGCAAGTGAATTACTACCGCAGTGGGACAGGGTCGGGCGGCAGCGTAAACGTAACCCATACGACAAATCTGCTGGACGGCATGCGAAGCAAGAAGAACGTTAAGGTTAACGAAGAGCTGGCAGCCGTTTATGAGAAATGGATTGAGCAAAATCCTTTCGATAACGGCGGAGGCGGCTGGGCGGCGGAGCCTTGGCATCAGAAGGAAATGCCGCTATCGGCAGAGCTTGTATCGCAGGCTAGAACCCAATCGGACAAGGCGATTGTTGTTATTGGACGCACGGCAGGCGAGGATCAGGATAATGCGGCAAAGCCGGGCAGCTATCTGCTGACGGATGAAGAGATCGCTATGCTGCAAGCCGTTACGGCGCAGTTCGAGCAAACGGCCGTTGTGCTGAACGTATCCAATATAATCGATATGAGCTGGTTAAACAGAGAGGAAATGAAATCGATTCCATCCGTTATCTACGCATGGCAAGGCGGTATGGAGGGCGGCAACGCGATTGCCGACGTGCTGGTTGGAGACGTAACGCCTAGCGGCAAATTAACGGATACGATTGCTTATTCGATTGACGATTATCCGTCGACCCGCAACTATGGCAATGAGCTCAACAACTTGTACGAGGAAGATATTTATGTCGGCTACCGCTACTTCGAGACGTTTGCGCCACAGAAGGTTCAGTTCGAATTTGGTTATGGCTTGTCTTACGCAACCTTCGCCAGCGTGACGGAGCAGGCAAAGCTTGCGGTCAAAGACGGAAAGGAATATATCGAGCTTGGCGTTACGGTGACCAATACCGGTTCGGTTTACTCGGGTAAAGAAACGGTGCAGGTCTACTATGAAGCGCCGCAAGGCCAGCTGGGCAAGCCTGCAAAAGCACTGGCGGCATTCGCCAAGACCAAGGAGCTTCAACCTGGCGAATCGCAGCGGCTTACGTTAAGCTTCCCGGTTGATGCGATGGCCTCTTACGATGATGCAGGCGTGACGGGTCATCCTTCCGCATACGTGCTGGAAGCGGGGACGTACCGCATTTATGCAGGAAATAGCGTCCGGAATGTCTCGGCGGCAGCCGTAGACGGGCAAGAAGGCTATATCGTAGAAGCCCTTCGAGTGGTCGAGCAGCTTGCGGAAGCAATGGCTCCAACGGTCAGCTTCTCGCGATTGAAGCCGGGCGCCCGCAAGGAAGACGGCACGTACGAGCTGACTTCCGCGGAAGTGCCGGTTCGCAAGATTTCGCTTGCGGAGCGAATCGAGAACAACCTGCCGGCCAGCCTCGCGCAGACGGGCGATCAAGGCTACAAACTGCAGGATGTAGCGAGCGGTAAAGCAAGCATGGAGTCCTTCATCGCGCAGCTGAACGATGAAGATCTGGCTGCTATTGTCCGGGGTGAAGGCATGTCCAGCCCGAAGGTGACGTCGGGTACGGCGTCGGCTTTTGGCGGGGTGAGCGAAAATCTGCTTGGCTTCGGCATTCCGGTTGCCTGTACGGCGGACGGTCCATCGGGTATCCGTATGGACAGCGGCCATAAAGCTACGCAGGTAGCCATCGGTACCCTGCTTGCAGCGACATGGAATACGGGGCTTGTGGAGGAGCTGTATGTGCTGGAAGGGCGGGAGCTGCTCAGCAACGATATTGATGCCCTCCTTGGACCTGGCCTTAATATCCGCCGCAGCCCGCTCAACGGCCGCAACTTCGAATATTTCTCTGAGGACCCGCTGGTATCCGGGGCTTTTGCGGCAGCATGCACGCGCGGTATTATGAAGGGCGGCTCGAATGCGACGCTGAAGCATTTTGCCTGCAACAATCAGGAGCAATACCGTCACCGCGTGAACGCAGTTGTATCGGAGCGCGCGCTTCGCGAGATTTATCTGAAAGGGTTCGAGATTGCGGTCAAAGAGGGCGGAGCCAATTCGATCATGACCTCCTACAATCCGATTAACGGCCATTGGGCGGCCTCGAACTATGATTTGAACACAACGATTCTTCGCGGCGAATGGGGCTTTAAAGGGATCGTTATGACCGACTGGTGGGCGGTTATGAATGATGTCACAGAGGGCGGCCAGGCTGACCGAAAGTTCACGAACTGGATGGTTCGTTCCCAGAACGATCTGTACATGGTGGTGTCTAACTACGGCGCGGAATCCAATGTATGGGGAGACAATACGCTGGAATCGCTGGAGAACGGAACGTTAACTCGCGGCGAGCTGCAGCGCAGCGCCATGAACATTTGCGATTTTATTATGAAAGCGCCGGTATTCGGGAGAGAGCTGGTGACGGAAGAGAAGGCAGAGCGGTTTGAGCCGGACGCGGAGCTGTCCGCGCCGCAAGCGCAGTCGCTGACCGACCGTGCCCAGGTGGCGTTTACGGCGGGAGAGCCGGCTGTGATGAAGGTCGAGCAAAGCGGCGTATACCGGATTACGGTACATTTGATGTCGACCGAGTTCGCATGGGCGCAAAGCGCATGCAACGTGCTGATTAACGGCAAGCTGATGACCACCGTTCAGACGAACGGCACGGAAAGCGCCTGGATCCGCCAGAGGCTGGTGAAGGTGGAGCTTCGGGCAGGCTTGTATGAGCTTAAGCTGGATTTCGTGAAGCCGGGCATGCAGATTGACTGGATTGAGTTCGTACAGGAATAACGACCATGCGTATGCGAGAGGGATGCCTTTAGGCATCCCCTTTTTATAGCCTCATTTGAAATTATTCCGTTGTCCGTGTATGGTAGAGGCAGCGAAATTTTTGGATTGTTTTCTGAAATCATACAATTAAAGGAATGGTGTAACGTTTTGGATGAATTAATAAAAGAATTGCAGCAGATGAACATCCAGTATGCGATTAAAGGCGAGGTTAAAACCAGGCTTGCGGAGATTTTGCAGCTTCTGACAAAGGACAAGCTGAATCTGCTGGCCGCCAATTACGAGATCAAAGGACGCTCCAAGCTGAAGAAGCAGGAGCTTGCGGATGCGGTTCAAGCATCGATCATGACTTCGGAAGAATTGAGCATGGCGCTCCTCATGGCTACCTCCCAGGAGTGGGAGCTTCTGCAGAAGCTTCTGGTTGTTCCATCGCTGCAAGATGATACTGTGGTTCCCGGAGCTTATATTTTTCTGATGAACGCAGGACTTGTCTACTCGTTCTACGAGGAGGACAAGCTGTATTACGTACTGCCCGAAGAAGTGAAGGAGACATACTCGAAGGTTGTGAATCCGGCCTTGCTGAAGGAGCGCGAGCGCTGCCAGCAGGTATTCGACTATATTCTTGCGGCCACAAATTTATATGGCGTTTGCTCGTTTGATCAATTGATCGAGATCTACAATGCACAGAACGAGGATCAGCTGAATGAGGCAGAGTTTGAACGCATCAGCCAATTGCTGACCCGACGGGAGCAGAGCTGGCATGTGGCGGATAACAGACTGCTTGCGGACTATTATGACGAGGACAATGAGGAGGAGCTGGAAGAACTGCTGGCGAGCGTTGCCGGCAAGCCTTACTATATCCCGGACAAACAAGAGTTTCTCCGTTACGCGGACTATGGCTATTATGAGGTGACGCCTCAATTGGCCGGACTCGAGAAATATGTGCTCCAATATTTGTGTCCGGAAACAGACGTTGTCGAGGATCTTATCTCAGAAATTCAATTCGACTGCTCCATGGCAAAGCCGCTTGAAGAGATCATGATGGGCTTCGAAGCCAGGGGAATCGAGATTCCGTCAAGAGAGCAGCTGGAGATGGTTGTTCATCTGGTTATCAACGTATACAACAATACCCGGATGTGGTCGAATGGCGGCTTCAAGCCTAACGAACTGGATTCGTCCGGCGCGGGAGTGGCTCCTGTCAACAACGTCGTGCCGATGCAGCAGCGTGCCGGATCGGCCAAGGTTGGCCGGAATGAGCCTTGTCCATGCGGAAGTGGGAAAAAATACAAGAAATGCTGCGGCGCTTAGTATAGCACTGGCGAGAACACCTTTAACCTTCACGGTTAAAGGTGTTTTTGTTTTCGCCTAATGGAGGAAAATGCCAGGGTTATGTCGAAACCTAAGGAAAAATAGGGAAATTTGTAGGATGTTAATTGGAATAACTAGTCGAAGGGGTAAAGACAGCATGTATATGTTTCGGAGCCGGTTGATACTGAAGTTAGCAGTGATGATATTGGCGATTCTCGTTCTTCTGTCATCTGCCTTGATCTACATTCAGGTCCAGAATACGAAAAAGGCAAGCGAGGAAGCGATCGGCAATTTCAATATTCATATGGCGGAGGCTTATGCCGGGCAGTTTGATGTAAGCGCTTATGCGGATTTTTTGAAGGACCAGAAGGAGAATGATCTGTACTGGTCGATCCGGGAGCAGATGAATGAGTACCGGGAACGTATCGGGGCGATGTACGTCTATACGGTGCAGATTAACGATAAGGGTGAACCGATTCTGCTAATCGATGGGCAGCCGAAGGATTCGGACTCCGCTTCGCCGATTGGCGAGGTAACGGATATTCCATCGGACGCTATCGGGAAGCTGAATAACGGGGAAACGGCCAAATCCGGCATCATCCGCAATGAGGAGTACGGAGATTATATTTCCTCGTACGCACCTTTGCGCGATGCGGGCGGTAAGATGATCGGCGTGCTTGGCATCGATACCGACGTATCGGTATCGAAAACGATCTATAAGGACGTTATCGGGGACAGCGTGCCGCTTTTTATCATTATGGGAGTGCTCACTCTACTCGTGTTCCTGTTTATTGCCTTCTTCCTGGCACGTACGCTTAGACCGCTCGGGGTTATCGTAAAAGGAGCCGAAGCGATCGCCCAAGGCAATCTTGCGGAGGCAAGGCAGCAGCTTCAGGTAACGAAAGTGAAGTCGAAGGACGAGATTGGGAAAGTCTATTCGGCCATGACGCAGATGATCGCGCGGCTTGGCGTTACGCTTGAGGATGTTGTCCGCGACATGGCTTTGACTACGCAAAGCATCGTTCATTCGACAGAGCAGTTCGGCACCGAAGCGGCACAGATGGTAGCGATGAACGAAAAGCTCGAGTATTCTGTAGCGACGATGGCCGATGGCGCGCGTCATCAACGGGTTGGAGCGGAAGAAAGCGCCAGCTCGATGGAGGATATCACGCAGGCGATCCAGCGCGTATCCGAGGCTTCCATGCAGGTATCAAGCGTATCGCATGAAGCGCTGGAATCGGCCGAGCACGGAAGGGAATCCATTCACGGGTTGCGGCAGCAGGTCGAGCTGATGGCCTTGGTAGCCAAGCAAACGGCAGATTCAGTAGAGCAACTGCATACCTATATGCAGCAGATTGAGCCGGTGCTTCAGTCGATTACGAGCATCTCGGACCAGACGAAGCTGCTTGCGCTGAACGCTTCCATAGAGGCGGCCCGCGCAGGGGAGCATGGTTCGGGGTTCGCCATTGTAGCCGGAGAGGTGCGCAAGCTGGCCGAAGCGTCGGCTATCTCGGCATCTCAGGTAACATCTTTACTCGAACAGATTGGACAGGAGTCCGTTCACATCGGCGCGAGAATGCAGGCGGGCAGTGTCGAGATGGTAAAGGGCACGGAGCTGTCGGGCCGGGTAGAAGCATTGTTTGACCGGACGATGGATCAGTTCATTCATGTAAACAGCCAGATTCAGGAGATCTCGGCAGCGGCTGAAGAGGTGCTGGCAGGCTCCGAGGAAGTAGCGGCTTCGGTTGAGCAGATCGCTCAGATTTCCCGCACAACCGCAGACAGCTCGGCCACCCTGGAGCAAATGTCGAAGCATCAATTGGAAGCAGCCAAGCGGATTGCCGACACAACCGAACAGCTAAAGAGCCGCAGCGCAGGCTTGGAAGCGGCGGTAGGCAAGTTTAAGCTCTAGTTATGTAAAGGAAAGAAGCCCTGCCGCTCATGGCAGGGCTTCTTCTTCGTAATACACCTGCAGAGTGCTCAGAGAATGAACAATGCGGTCGATGACGGCTTGCGTTTGAAAGTATTTGCGGTGGGATAAAGGCGTCCAGCTTAGCAGACCCGGGCACTCTACCTCGATATCCGCGGTGACCACTTTTTTATAGCGTTCGTTTAATGGCTTGATAGGATAGGCGATGACATCATCGGTGTCGTAGAAGTTGACCCACTCGCCAATCCCAAGTCCTTGAAGCGGTGGGGCGGGAACCGCAATCGGCACGCCAAAGTCCTTAAAGCGCAAGGCCCATACCGCAAGCGGGCTGCCAAGCGTATAGAAGTGAGTCAAAGTCTCGCCATGCACCAGCCTGGACTCGCTTGCTCCGATAACCTCCGAGACTTTGGGTGTCAGTTTGTTATTTTGCAAGTCGTGGAAAAAGTTGCTCGATATGATAGACCCCAGGCTGTGAGAGATAATGCAGAGCGGAGCATCTTGTCCCGCGAGATCGGACAGGCGCTGCAGACATACGGCAAAACGCCGGTGAATCTCGTCATAAATATAATCATCGGGTGAAGGATCATTGTCGCGGGGGACAGCCTGATAGGCAATGGCTTCACCCAGCTGGTTAACGAAGAAGGGTCTTAACCGCATCCATTTGGCCCAGCGCAGCGGCTTGCTCCGAATACGGCTCCATAATCTTTCCTCCAGCCGGTTCACGATATCTCCCCAATAGATGCCTTCCACATACAGCTTTACGCTCGGATTCACAATAGCCATCTGGGCACACAGATTGTTGGCCAACTCGGCATGGAAATTCTCCCTGCTTTGTCCGATCCCATGTATGACAGCAACGGCAATTTTCACGGGGACAACCCCTTCCTATGCGTAGATCATACATTAATGTATTCGCATACATTCGCTTTCGTTAAAGCAGGAGCCCTGCTAGATAAAGGAAGATGATGCCGTCCTGCGGGCTGCTAAAGGGAGTTGAGATTGTTGAAGAGAGAGGCAAGTGGACTGCGGCGGATTGCAGTGGAACGGAGAATGTTCTATGCCGAATGGTCATTCCACGCTACGCTGGATTTCATCCAGCGTAGCGTGGGTAAAACGTATCGCTGCCTCGTCTACAGTGGATTCCGTACAGTAAAATTCGCTTATATGGCCCAGTAACCTCGCTTTTGGATGATTACGCTGGAATGAATCCAGCATATAGGCTTCGTGGCAGCGGAATAGCCCAATATTACTGGAGAGATTCCAACGTACGCTCCGGCGTGGCCGCTGGTTGCTAGGTTAAGGTCTTTGGGGGACCTTAACCCAGTGAAATAGCTGGTTAGATAGGGGGGGAGGGTCCCTAAGGGATCTTAACCATACCACTTCAAACGATAAGACCCTGCCAGGGTCTTATCCAACTCAAAAAAGCCAACAGTTACCTGGATAGAGGATCCGCGGGGTCTTATTCCAAGTGAACCGTTAGTTAAGGGAGTGAACTTGGCGGGGTTACCAAACGACTCAAAA
>NZ_BILY01000048.1 GCF_004000805.1 Paenibacillus glycanilyticus NBRC 16618 | reverse complement strand
TGTCCGGGTCATACCGCAATATCGTCACTCCGCCCGCCTGCCAGATGGATTCCCCTTCCTCGAAGGCGAACCGGCCGCATAATACCCGGACATCATCATCGGTATATTGAAAGCTCATAAGCTGTAATCCTTTCCGGTTATTCGCTCAGTTGATGCAGCAAACGCAGCAGCTCGCCGCGGTCCTCCGGCGACATCGAAGCGAGAACCATGTCTGCCGACTCGCTCATCGCAAGCCGCGCTTGTTGAATAAGGGGAGGCGCTATTTCGGACAATTGGATAAAAGTAGCCCGGCGGTCTTCCGGGTCAGGCAGTCGGACGATCAGTCTCTCCTGCTCAAGCGCATCCACGAATTGCGTAACGGTACGCGGCTTGATGCCAAGCTTTGCGGCGATATCGCTCATCCGGATTTGTCCGGCTTCGGCGACGGAGACGAGGAAGCGCAGCCTTGGTCCGGACAAATATTCCGGAACTTCGAAGGCAGATAACTGGGCTTCGAACCGGAGATGCAGACGGTGGGTTGTCCGGAGCAGCGTCTCCAGCAGGTGGCCGGCTGATGGTATTGTTGTTTCGGATGCTGCCATAGTTCCTCCTTGACTTTTGACGCATGAATTCCTATAGTCTATTTATCGAATAATTAGTGAGTATACTCAATATGTGTTCATTCCGTATTTTGATTTTACACGATTCCGCATGACATTCCAATAAGGAGGGCTAATTCCCATGGCTCAAACGATGCAAGCCATCCGTTATTATCGATTCGGGGGACCCGAGGTGCTGCTGCTGGAGGAAGCTCCAAAGCCGGTTCCGCAGGAAGGGGAGGTGCTGATCCGCATTGCGGCTGCCGGAGTGCTTCCCGTGGATTGGAAAATCCGCAAAGGGTTGTTCCCGATGCCTGTTAAATTCCCCGTCATACCGGGGACGGCTTTTGCCGGCGTAATCGAAAGCGCGGGTCCGGGAGTGACCGGACTTATAGGCGGGCAGGAGGTATTCGGAAGGAGCACAAACGGGACCTACGCGGAATATACAACCGTCGCGGCGGATTCAGTTGCGCTTAAGCCTTCCTCCATCGGTTTTGCCGAAGCGGCAACAATCTCCGGAGGAGCAACAACCGCCTGGCGTGCGATCAACAACGCGGGCATTAAGGCCGGAGACCGCGTATTTATCCATGGCGCGGGCGGCGGAGTAGGCATGTTTGCCGTCCAGTTCGCCAAATGGAAAGGAGCCTATGTTATCGGAACGGCGGGTCCTTCGAATATGGAATTTATCCGATCCATTGGCGTGGATCATGCCATTGATTATACCGCCGGCCCGTTTGAAGCGGGACTGGGGCAGGAGGCGGATTTTGTGCTGGATACGATTGGCGGAGCTGTGCTGGAACGTTCCTGGCCGCTTATCAAGCCGGGAGGGGCTTTGCTTACCATTGCGGGCCAGCCTCCGATAGAGCGGGGACAGCGGGAGGGCGTGCGAGTGCTTCGCTCAGCGCTGGCCTCCAAGCAGGACTTGGAGGATATCGCGGAGTTGATCCGAACAGGCGTTGTCCAAACGCAAGTACAGGCTGTATATCCACTTGGAGAGGCACGCGAAGCTCATACCCGGTCGGAAGCGGGACATGGCCGCGGGCGTATCGTTCTTGCCGTTGGAGAATGATAGTTGTGCAGAAAATGGCAAAAAACCTGTGTAATCCGCCGATTGCACGGTTTTTTTGCGCTGAAATCTTAATTTTACAAACAATGTTCTTTAATTTATGTAGTTTAACGTTGGCCGAATAAAGTTAGAATAAAAAAGGTGTATTAGCATGGTATCAGTTATGCGCGAAAAGGAGATTAAGCACATGTCCAAACCAAATGAACCAATCGTAACGCATATTTTTACAGCAGATCCTTCTGCGCATGTTTTCGAAGGCAAAATTTATATTTATCCTTCCCATGACCTCGATCATGACGGACCGACTAACGATAACGGTGACCAATATCAGATGGAGGATTATCACATTTTATCCATGGATGACGCCAATTCACCGTGTGTCGATCACGGCGAAGCTCTTCATGTGAAGGATGTGCCTTGGGCTTCCAAGCAAATGTGGGCACCGGATGCCGCATTCAAGAACAATACTTATTACTTGTATTTCCCGGCCAGAGATAAAGAAGGCGTATTCCGTATCGGCGTAGCAACCAGCGCAGCTCCGGCAGGGCCTTTCAAGGCAGAAGAAAACTATATTCCCGGCAGCTTCAGCATCGATCCTGCCGTTCTCGTGGATGAAGATAACAGAGCCTACATGTACTTCGGCGGTTTGTGGGGCGGACAGCTGGAGAAATGGACAACCGGCGAATTTGTTGCCGATGCCGCTGATCCGGATGTCAACGGGCCTGCTCTTGGTCCACGCGTCGCGGAACTGAGCGACGACATGCTGACCTTCAAATCCGAGGCGAAAGAGATTTCCATCGTGGACGAGGAAGGCAATCCGCTGCTTGCCGGCGACGAAGACCGCCGTTATTTCGAAGGACCGTGGGTTCACAAATACAATGGCAAGTACTATCTGTCGTATTCGACGGGCTCGACTCATAAGCTTGTGTATGCTATTGGCGACAATCCGCAAGGACCTTTTGTCTTCAAGGGTACTATTCTGACGCCGGTAATCGGCTGGACAACCCACCACTCCATCGTGGAATTCCAGGATAAGTGGTACTTGTTCTACCATGACGCATCCCTTTCCGGAGGCGTCGATCATAAGCGCAGCGTGAAGTTTACCGAGCTTAAGTATAACGAAGACGGCACGATTCAAACGATTGATCCTTACAATAACTAATAAGAAAGCACGGAGCCATGGCTCCGTGCTTTTTTCATTGCTATACGATGGTTAATCCCGCGCTTGCATAGCCGGCAACGGTAGTTGCGACATCCAGCCCCGCCGTTACGGAAGCCGAGAAGACAAGGAGCAGGCGAGTACCGGCCGTCACGGGAATGGAGAGTCCGGTAGTCAGACCGGAAGAAATTGTACCAAGAGCTAGAGTTCCGGTTAGAGCCGGACTTAAGGTTACCAAAGCGCCAGGGACTGCCGTAAAGGTGTTGTTTGGCGTTGCGGATTCGAAGAGCTGGGCTGTAATAGTGATCGTCGAGCCTACCAGTGTTAAGGCTGCCGTTGTACTGAAGTAAGCGGCTAAAGAGGTGATTGTTCCGGTACGCGGCGCGGAGAATGCCATGTTCAGGAGTAGCCCGGCGGCACCGGTCAAGTCAATCGTGCCGCCTGTAACGGTAACGCCAGCAGCGTTGGTTCCAAAGGAAGTTAGCGTAGAGGTGTTCAGTAATCCTCCAAGTACTGTAGTTAGGACTGCAGGTGTTCCAGAAGCAAAAGGAATAATAGCGCCGGAGCCTGCTGAGCCCGTCGCACCAGTTGCTCCCGTGGCGCCTACGCCAGTAGCGCCGGTAGCGCCCGTCGCACCCGTTACGCCCGTCGCGCCCGTCGCGCCTGTTGTGCCGGTAGCGCCCGTAGTGCCGGTAGCGCCTGTCGTGCCAGTTGCGCCCGTCGCACCAGTAGCGCCAGTAGCGCCGGTAGCGCCGGTAGCGCCCGTAGCGCCAGTGTCGCCCGTCGTGCCAGTGTCGCCTGTTGCGCCGGTAGCTCCGGTAGCGCCCGTCGCCCCCGTCGCGCCGGTGTCCCCGGTAGCGCCAGTAGCGCCAGTGTCGCCCGTAGCGCCCGTCGCGCCTGTCGTGCCAGTTGCGCCCGTCGCACCAGTATCACCGGTAGCGCCAGTAGCGCCAGTATCACCAGTCGCGCCGGTAGCGCCAGTGTTACCAGTGTCCCCGGTAGTGCCCGTCGCACCCGTTGCGCCAGTAGCGCCAGTGTCGCCCGTCGCACCAGTAGCGCCGGTGTCCCCGGTAGCGCCAGTGTCGCCCGTCGCACCCGTCGCACCGGTAGCGCCAGTGTTACCAGTGTCCCCGGTAGTGCCCGTAGCGCCCGTCGCGCCGGTAGCGCCAGTGTCGCCAGTAGCGCCAGTGTCGCCAGTAGCGCCAGTGTCGCCAGTAGCGCCAGTAGCGCCAGTAGCGCCAGTGTCGCCAGTAGCGCCAATAGCGCCAATAGCGCCAGTCGCGCCAGTCGCGCCAGTATCACCAGTCGCACCCGTCGCGCCAGTGTTACCAGTGTCCCCGGTAGTGCCCGTAACACCAGTGTCGCCCGTCGCGCCAGAATCACCAGTCGCGCCATTAGCTCCCGTAACGCCCGTCGCACCCGTTGCGCCCGTCGCGCCAGTGTCGCCCGTCGCCCCAGTAGCGCCGGTGTCCCCGGTAGCGCCCGTAACGCCAGTGTCCCCGGTCGCGCCAGTGTCGCCCGTCGCACCCGTTGCGCCCGTCGCACCGGTCGCGCCAGTGTCGCCTGTTGCACCGGTAGTACCAGTGGCGCCGGTAGCACCAGTGACGCCCGTCGCGCCCGTCGCGCCTGTCGCCCCGGTAGCGCCCGTCACCCCGGTGACGCCCGTCGCCCCAGTGGCGCCGGTATCCCCGGTAGCGCCAGTGACGCCCGTCGCACCCGTCGCTCCTGTTGTGCCGGTAGCGCCCGTCGCGCCAGTGTCGCCCGTCGCCCCGGTAGCACCTGTCGCCCCGGTAGAGCCAGTGTCACCAGTGACGCCCGTTGCGCCTGTCCCCCCGGTGTCACCCGTCGCGCCAGTGGCGCCGGTATCCCCGGTAGCGCCAGTGACGCCCGTCGCACCCGTCGCGCCTGTTGCGCCTGTTGCGCCGGTAGCGCCAGTGACGCCCGTTGCGCCCGTCGTGCCTGTTGCGCCCGTGGCCCCCGTCGCCCCGGTAGTACCTGTCGCCCCGGTAGTGCCTGTTGCGCCGGTGTCCCCGGTCGCGCCGGTAACGCCGGTCGCATCTCCTGAAAGGTATAAATAATCAGGAGAAGAGCCCGGTTCGCCAGACGGACTTGCTAACAGAACGAGATAAGTATTGCCATCGTATACTACAAGTTGGCCAAAAGGATAGAAAGACGAATTCAGTGGGTTGTACACGGTAATGCCAGTCAGACCAGCCCCCGTGGCCCCAGTAGGTCCGGTCGCGCCAATGGCGCCATCAGCTCCTGCCGGACCCGCTGCGCCTACAGCTCCGGTAGGCCCAACAGGCCCAACAGGCCCGGCGGGTCCCGCGGCTCCGGCAGGCCCGGCAGGCCCGGCAGGTCCAGCGGGCCCGGCTGCACCCGCAACCCCGGCAGGACCTTGAGGACCAACTGGTCCTTGAGGTCCGGTTGACGGACTGATGACGGGGAGGATCATGGCAAGCTGACGGGATATGGTTCTGATCTGGCCGATGAGGGAGTCCTTGGAGGCCGGAGGGATATCGAATAATAAGGCATCCGCTCCAAGAATATTGATAAGAGATTCCGTCAAAATAACCGTTCCAATCGGAGAGAACGGTACCGTTTCGACAAGGGTAATTTGATTTTCAAGAAGGGAAAGCAGCGCGGACTGTTCATTCGCATCAAAATCAATGCTTAATACGAGAGATCGGAGCTCATTTAATATGGTATTCAGTTGAGACACGCGGCTGGATGTCGGGTTCTCCAGAACATTTGGAAGCAGATTGGACAAATCGGTTAATACATTTTGCATGGAAGCTAATTGTGATGCCGTAATTGGGATTGGACCTGTGGCCATCCTTTATCACTCCTCTGGATGCATGTTTGGCTATTGACATTGCTTAGGCTTGCGGCAAGCTATCTCCCTTCTTTCTTCACCTCATCGCACACGCCGGGAAATTGGAATATTGAAAAATATGTTCCATAAATTAGTAATATTCTTTATGGCTAAACGAAAACGAAGACTTGTCTATCGAGAACTGTCGGAACTCGGCGGAAAAGTTCGAATAAGGGAGGGTTCTGGGCGATGATTAGTATCAGCCTTTGTCTCATTGTGAGGAATGAGGAGGATGTTCTGGCACGATGCCTTGATTCGGTGAAAGGAATTGCGGACGAGATTATTGTCGTTGATACGGGATCCTTGGACAGGACCAAAGAAATTGCTTCCGATTACACGCTAAAGATCTACGATTTCGAGTGGATTGATCATTTTGCCGCGGCAAGGAACTTCGCTTTCGGAAAGGCAACCTGCGAATACATATTGTGGCTGGATGCGGATGATATTTTTAAAGAAGAGGATCAGGTGAAGCTGCTCGAGCTCAAGTCATCCCTGTCAACGGAAGTGGATACCGTGTCGATGTTCTACAATTTGACGCAGGACGAGACCGGGCAGGTAATTAACAGGCTGCGCCGCAACCGGTTGGTGAAGCGTTCGCGAAATTTCCGCTGGATTGGCGCCGTTCATGAATATTTGGAGGTATACGGGGTCGCTAGCGCTTCGGATATTGCGGTTACTCATGCCAGCACGAGACATGACAGTGACCGGAATCTGCGGATCTACGAGCAGCGGCTTGCCAAGGGCGAAGAATTAAGTCCAAGAGATTTGTACTATTACGCCAATGAATTAAAGGATCATAGCCTTAATGAGAGAGCGGTCCATTTTTACGGCCTGTTTCTTCAATCCAATAAGGGATGGGTGGAGGACAATATAGCGGCTTGCGGCAAGCTTGCGGATTGTTATGCGGCACTCGGCAATCAGGAGCTGGCGCTCGAATCCGCACTCCGTTCCTTCAGCTATGGAAGTCCAAAAGCAGACAATTGCTGCCGGATCGGTTATTACCATCTGCAAAAAGGTTCGTATGAAACGGCCGCTTTCTGGTATGAATCCGCTTTGCGGGCGCCAAGGCAGGATGAGGCATGGTCGATGCAAAATACTTCCTGTTCAACCTGGCTGCCTCATCTGCAGCTCTGCGTCTGTTATGACAAGCTTGGAGAATGGCTGAAAGCCTACGAGCATAATGAAATCGCACGCGCCTACCGCCCGGATCACCCGTCTGTCCAACATAATAAAACCTACCTTGAAGGGCTGCTACTACCGGCGCAGGCGCTGGAAGCATCCGATTTAAGCCTTACGCAGACCGCTCCATGATAATTGCCGAAGCTCGGAGGCGGTACGGCCAGTAGCTTGCTTAAGCTGCCTGGCGAAATGATGGGAGGTCTTAAAGCCGCAGCGCTGGGCAATCTCCGTGACGGTAAGACCTGTATTGTTGAGCAGTTCCACCGCTTTCTGGAGACGGTAGCTCCATAGGTATTGGAAGGGCGTAGTTTGCTCAAATTGCTTAAACAGTCTTACCAGATGCTCGGGAGAGACGTTTGCGGCAGCCGCCATTTCTTTTAAAGCCACCTCTTCGGCATAATGCTCGCGAATCCAGGCTAATGCCGCATAAATCGCAGGATGCTTCTCCTTCTGCTCCAAGGACCGCTTGGATTCAATGGGATACAAGTGCAAAGCGGCTAGTCCAAGCTGCTGCATAACGGGGTCGGTTGGCGATGCATCCCGCTGAAGACGGAGCAGGAGATCCGTAAGCCGATTCATTTCTTCGGTGAGCGGCAGGCATTCCGGCAGCAGCCGGAACGATTCCCGGGTCTGTTCCGCCAGCTCCGGCACATGTACCGCAATCCAGCGGTGCCAGGTATCCTCAGTTCGCGAGAAGACGAACTGCTCTTCACGCCCGGGCAAAAGCAGAACGACATGTCCGGGCTGGACATGGAGCTCCCGGCCGTCGATCGTGACAGACATCTCTCCGGTATATAGCATCACAAGCTGAAAATCCTGTTGGATACGAGGGCCGAATTTTCCTCCAGGGGGATAAACGACCGAGCCGGCTACGGCTGATGCCACGTGCATACAATCACCTCAGAACGATTGTATATCCTATGAACACGAAATATCAATCACAGATACGAATGTGTAATTCGCAGCCATTGTCCGGATTAGGTTAGGGGAGTACGATGAGTGTATCGCTTGAGCAAAATGATTCATAAAGGAGAATGATTAGTGAATACGACTTATACGGCTCCGCTTACTCCCCTTACGGATGAACAGATTGCCTTTTTCAGAGAAAACGGATATTTGTTATGGAAGAAAGGCATGTCCGGCGATTTGATAGATGCCTTTAACGGACACATTTACGATATCAGGAACCAGCCGCAGGTGCCGGAGTGGGCGGCTTGCGAGGAGTCGAAAAAATATTCGCTGCGTCTCTTTAACCCCCATAAGCATGACAGCATGTCCAGACAGCTGATGAAGCATGCGCTGGTCCGCGGAGCGCTGGCGCAGCTGATGGGCAAAGAAGCGGTATGCGTGCAAAGCATGTATTTCTACAAAGAACCTGGTTCGCCGGGACAGGCTGCCCATCAGGATTACTACTATATCAAGAATGATCCGATGACGATGATTGCGGCATGGACGGCGATGGAGGAGCTGATCGATGTTGAGAACGGCTGCTTGTGGGTAATGCCGGGCACCCATAGACTGGGGCTGCTGCCGCATGGCTCGGTCAAAAACATCGAAGAGCATGAGCCCTGGACCGAGGAGACGGAAGGCGTGGATACAAGCAAGCAGATTCCCGTTGTGATGGAGAAGGGAGACATCTTGTTTTTCAGCGAGCTTCTCATCCATTCGTCAGGCAAAAACCGGAGCAACGATCGCTGGCGCCGCTCCTATGTCTGCCACTATATCCGCGAGGACTCCCATGTGCTTCACCGGGAGGATTTGCGTCAGAAATATCCATTATATTAGGTTCACAAGCAGAGGGCTGGAAGGCTCTCTTTTTTTTGCGTATAATTAGTTTACAACCGTAACGGTTTACAAAGATAACTAAGAAGGTGTTTAAAAGATGGCAGCAGATGCAATGGATATTTACCAGTCTTTTTTCCGGATTACGCGCCAACTGAAAAAGCTGGCTTTTCACAGTGCGGCTAATCTCGGCTTAACCGTGCATCAGATCAATATTTTGGAGTCCGTCCGGCTGAATCCGGGGCAGAAGCAGAAGGAGCTGACGGAGAAGCTGGTATTCGCCAAAAGCCGGGTCAGCGTTCATATTGACCAGCTTGTAGAGAAAGGGCTTGTCGTACGGGAGCCTTCCGAGCAGGACCGGAGAGAGATCCAGCTGTTTATTACGCCCGCCGGCGAGGAGCTGTGCGAGCTGTACAATCAGGAAGCGGCTTCTTATAAAGCCTTGAGCAGCGCGCTTGAAAAACTGTCTACGGATGATGTCGACAAGCTGCATGAGCTTCATCAGCAGATCTTAAGCCATCTCTAAGCGGACGTTTAAGAAAGAAGGGGTTCCGATGTCCAGAATGTACGGAGGACCAGGGGGAATGGGCTTTAACAGGATGAAGTTTGATGACGGAGCGAAGCCGAATATTACGAAAGCGATGCTCGTCCGCATCTCCGCTTATTTTGTCCCTTACTGGAAACAAACCGTAGTTGTATTGTTTATTTTGCTTCTATCCTCGGGATTGGGGCTGCTGCCTCCGATTTTTATTCAGCACATCGTGGACGATGCGCTCCCGAATAAAGATATGAAGCTGCTCTTGGAGCTGGTGCTTATATCGCTTGCCGCAACCGTTGCGTCCGGCCTGCTTGGCGTGCTGCAGAGCTATCTCAATTCCTATATTTCGCAAAATATCGTATACGATATGAAAAACCAAATGTACCGGCATCTGCAAAAGATGCCCATGCAGTTCTATTCCAACGTGAAGCAGGGCGAAGTCATTACGAGAATGACAAGCGATATTTCCGGCATTCAGGGGGTATTCAACAGCACCGTTGTCAATTTTGCGAGCAACCTGTTTATTCTTGCGACAACGCTTGGAACGCTGTTCGTCATGAACTGGAAGCTGGCTATACTGGGGATGGTTGTTGTTCCCCTGTTTCTTTTTCCAACTCGCAAAATGGGCCGTGTCCGCTGGAAAATCGCCAAAGAGACGCAGGAGAAGATGTCCGAGCAGAACCATATCATTCAGGAAACGCTTAGCATCAGCGGTTATCTGCTCATGAAGCTGTTCACGAAGGAACGGAAGGAATATGAAGGCTTCAAGGCCGTGAATGCAGAATCCACCCGTCTGCAGATCAGGGAGTCAATGGCCGGCCGCTGGTTTATGATGCTGCTGTCCACGTTTACAACGATTGGACCGATGCTCATTTATTTGTATGGCGGATACTTGTATATTCAAGGCGAGATATCGGTAGGGGAAATTATCAGCTTTGTTGCTTTGCTTGGGCGGATATACGGACCTTTTGGCCAAATGACGAATCTGTACGTCGATATCAACCGCTCGATTGCTTTGTTTGAACGGATTTTTGACTATTTCGATATGGAGCCGGTTATCGTCAATAAGCCGGAGGCACTGCCTGCGGATATTTCCGGGAAAAATATTGAGTTTGAGGATGTAAGCTTTGCTTATCAGAAAGACAAACCAGCTTTGAGGAAAATCTCATTTACGGCCGAATCGGGGACAATGACTGCTCTTGTTGGCCCAAGCGGGGCGGGGAAGACGACCATTACGAACTTGCTGCCGCGGCTTTATGAGCGAAGCTCGGGCCGTATCCGCATTGGCGGAACGGATATCAAGGATATGACGCTGGAGTCGCTGCGGTCGCAGATTGGCCTGGTCACCCAGGATAGTTATTTATTTAATGGGACGATCCGGGAAAATCTGATGTATGCCAATGACGAAGCCTCGGAAGAGGAAATGAGGGAGGCATGTAAAGCGGCTTATATCCATGATTTCATTATGGAGCTGCCGGACGGCTACGACACGGTAGTAGGCAACCGGGGGATGAAGCTGTCGGGCGGGGAAAAGCAGCGGATTTCCATTGCGAGGGTTCTGCTCAAAGATCCGGCCATTATTATTCTGGATGAAGCGACATCCTCTCTCGATACGGTATCGGAGTACTATATTCAGAAGGCAATGAGCGTCCTGCTGCAGAATAAGACAAGTATCGTGATTGCGCATCGGTTGTCCACCATTATGGCGGCCGATCAAATACTGGTCGTGCAGGACGGAACGATTGTGGAAAAAGGCAGGCACGAAGAGCTTCTTCAGCAAGACGGGGTTTACAAAGACTTGCATGCGAAGCAGTTTGAGAGGATGAAGGAGGAGCAATGACCCATGACCGTAAATATTGCGTTGCTGCGGGGCATTAACGTCGGCGGAAAAAACAAAATCAAGATGGCCGACTTGCGCGAGGCATTAACCGCTATCGGATTACAGGATGTCCAGACGTATATTCAGAGCGGCAATATTTTATTCAAGTCGGATGAAGAAGAAGCCGTGCTGCGGAAGCAGATCGAACAGCAGATTGACACGGTGTTTGGGCTTTCAATCAAGGTCATTATGCGGACAGCGGAGGAGATGCGGGCTATCGCCGCAAGCTGTCCGTTTACGGAAGAGCAGCTTGCGGCGGCGGCAGCCACGGCGCAAGGGGAATCCCTGTATGTGTCGATGATGCTTGAAGAGCCTGCAGCCGAGCAGCTCGATATGCTCCGGTCGTTCGAAACGACTGAGGAGCTATTCGGCAGCAAGGGACGGGATTTGTATTTGCTGTTCTATCAAACAGTGCGTAATTCCAAGCTTGCGGTAAAAGCGGAAAAGCTTGGCGTGCATTCCACCGTCCGCAACTGGAACACGATTAACAAGCTGGTGTCGCTTGCGGACGGGATGGAATCTTCTATGTCTCCGTCATGACCCCGCCGTTCACATGCAGAACTTGACCGGTAACAAACGAGGAATCGTCGGATGCCAGATAAATATAAGTAGGCGCAAGCTCGAACGGCTGGCCGGCGCGTTTCATCGGCGTTTCCAGGCCAAAGCTTTTGACATATTCGGCCGAGTAGCTCGATACGATAAGCGGCGTCCAGATCGGACCTGGGGCAACGGCGTTTACGCGTATGCCGCAGCCTACGAGCTGAAGAGACAAGGAACGGGTGAAGGAGACGATGGCGCCTTTGGTCGAGGAATAATCAACCAGCAGCGGTGCTCCCGCATAGGCCGTAACGGATGCCGTACTAATAATGGAGCTTCCGGCCTTCAAGTGGGGGAGGGCAGCTTTGGTCAAATAGAAATGCGGGAAGATGTTTGTCCTGTACGTATCCTCGAGCTGCTCGTTGGAAATGTCCAGAATGCATTTTTGCGGGAATTGCACGGCTTGATTCAAGACTAGGATGTCCAGACAGCCATAGTGCCCGATTGTTTTTTGGACAACCTCCGCGGAAAATTCCGGCCTTCTGAGATCGCCTTCGATCAGCAGGCAGCGTCCCCCGTATTGCTCCACCATCTGCTTGGTAGCCAGCGCGTCTTCGCGTTCGTACAAATAAACGATTGCCACATCCGCGCCTTCCTTGGAAAATCCGATCGCAACGGCGCGGCCTATCCCGCTGTCACCGCCCGTAATAATCGCGACTTTGCCTTTCAGCTTGCCGCTGCCCTTGTATTCCGGGTTATCCGAGATCGGAGTCGGATTCATAAGATATTCCAGGCCGGGCTGTCGGTCCTGATGCTGCGGCGGAAAGGTCACCGGTACCTGCTTGCATTTGGTTTCCTGGCTGTAATAAGGATAATAGGGTATCATGCTGGGCCTCCAGAACAGAAAAGTTTGCTATAGGGTATTCACCTATTCCCGGGAAGGTGTACGGTTGCCTATACCAACCCCTGGGTATTGGCATACGCTAACGCAGGCATTTAATTACTTTTCTGATAAAGGAGTAATTGCTAATGACGAAATCTAATCGGACATTTGTTCCTGGAGGCTTTCCGCCGGGCTCGCCGGGCGGATTCCCGCCGCCATGGGGCTGGCAGCCTCCACGTCCTCCATGGTGGGGTTGGGGACCACCTCCACGTCCGCCGTGGTGGGGCTGGGGACCGCCGCCGCGTCCGCCATGGGGCGGACCGGGATTTGGACCGGGATTTGGACCGGGATTTGGATCGGGATTTGGATCGGGCTTAGGAGGTCCGGGACCGGGTCCGGGTGGACCGGGCATAGGAGGCCCAGGCGGCCTAGGTGGTCCAGGTGGTCCGCCTCCGGGAGGACCGCGGGTTAGCAGAAATAAATAATGAATAATAAAAGCCGTCCAATTCATGGACGGCTTTTTTCATGAACATCACGGCGCTTGCTGCAGCGCCTCCCGCGCAAAAGAAATCCATTCGCGCGTAGCGAATGACTGGTAGCTGTCGCGGCGCCAGATCATGGCCAGATGCCAGGGAATACTTGGCGAAGTCAGCGGGATAATGCGAAGCCGTTCCAGATCGAGCTCCCGGCATATCGCCTCGGGCAGCAGCGCGATTCCCAGCTTTGCGGCAACCATCTCGCTGATGAAATCCCATTGGGTGCTCTTGAAGACGACATCCGGCTGGAATCCCAGCTTCTCGCATTCGGCAATGATCCGGTCATGCAGCGTAAATTCCTCATGGAAGAATAGAAACGGTTCTTCCTTAAGCTCAATAAGCGGCACTTCGCTCCGGCTGGCGAGCTTATGCGAAGGAGGGACAACCAGCATCAGGTCTTGCCGCAGGAAGCAGAAGGATTCGAACCTCTCCTCATTCGTCGGCAGCAGAATAACCCCGATATCCAGCGCGCCCGAGCCTACATCGGCCTCGACCTTCTTAGCGCCGTGCTCAAACAGCTGCATCGTAATTTTGGGATACTTCTCGCGAAACTTTCCGATGATACGGGGGAAAAAGGTGACTCCTACCATAGGCGGCAGGCCGATGCGGATATGTCCGACCTTAAGCTCCATAAGCTCGGACAGCCGCGAATTCATGTTGCCGAACGATTGGACCATTTGCTGAGCTTGCTCGAGCAGAATCGAACCGGCATCGGTTATTACAATTTTTTTGCCGAACCGTTCGAATAGGACAACTCCCAGCTCTTCTTCAAGATTTTTGATCATTTTGCTGATGGTCGGCTGGGTAATATAAAGGGATTGCGCGGCTTTCGTGAAGCTTTGGAAGCGGGCGGCTTCCACAAAATATTGCAAGTGTCTTATATCCAAGCGCAAGCTTCTCCTTATCCATAGATAATTGGAATGAAAACCATTCTGTAAATGTATTTTACCTATGAAAAAGGCTGCTGTACACTTCCATTAAAGGGAGTTGGCCGTTATGCGTTACGCAGTTAAATTAATCATTCAGGTTTTATTCTTTATCGTATTCTCGTGGCTGATGAACCACATGGTTGAATGGCTTCATTTGCCTGTTCCCGGCAGCATTTTGGGTATGCTAATCTTGTTTATCCTGCTGCAGGCGAAAATAATTCCTCGCAAATTCGTGGAGTCCGGCTCCGATTGGCTTATTGCGACTATGCTGCTCTTTTTTATTCCGCCCGCGGTTGGCATTATTGGCTACAAGCAGCTTATTATGAGCGCCGGCGTTCAAATCGCGCTTGTCATTACGCTCGGCACCGTTATCGTTATGTTGTGCAGCGGACTGGTGGCGCAGCGGGTAGCTAAACGCAAGGAGGAATCGAGCATATGATGATGGCAGCCGTAAGTCTGCTAATTACCGTTCTCGTATATATAATGGCCCAAAAAATTTACCGTTATAAACCGATTATGTTTTTATCCCCGCTAATTGTTACGCCTGTGGTGCTGATTGTGCTGCTGGCCTTGACGCGAACCAGTTACGCCGACTACAACACAGGCGCGCATTGGCTGTCCGATATGCTGGGACCGGCAACGATTGCTTTCGCTATTCCGTTGTCCAGACATTTTGAGCTTATCAAAAAGCATGCTGCGCAAATCATAATCAGCGTATTAACCGGCTCGGCTGCTGCCGTTGCTTCGTCATTATGGCTGGCGAAAGGCCTTGGCCTTAATGACAAAATCATTTACAGTCTTATTCCGCACTCCGCGACAACCCCAATCGCCATGAATGTGTCCCAATCCATTGGCGGCATTCCGACCATTACGGCCGTTGCCGTCATGGTGACCGGAATTTTCGGGTCTTTGGTAGGGCCGCCCATTATCCGTCTGTTCCGGATCCGCAACGAGGTTGCACGCGGTATTCTGCTGGGAACAAGCGCGCATGGGGCAGGGACGTCCAAAGCGTTTGAGCTTGGCAGCATCTCGGGCACCGTATCCAGCGTGTCGATGATATTGACGGCTATTATTACGTTATTTCTGACACCGCTCCTGCTGGGACATTAAAGCAATATCAGAGAGGATCAATCATCATGCAAACCTTATCGAAGCGGCAAACCGTATTACTCATCACTTTCCTGGTGCTGGTGTGGGGGATCAATTGGCCGCTTTCCAAATACGCGCTTCATTATATGCCGCCCATCCTGTTCTCTGGGGTCAGAACGTTGCTAGGAGGCGTGCTTCTCCTTGCGGCCGCGGTCCCAAGGTACCGCCAGCTTCAAATTCGGCAGACCTGGCCGATTTATCTCCTGTCCGCAGTCGTTAACGTAGTGCTGTATTACGGGCTTCAGACGATTGGCATACAGTATCTTCCTGCCGGTTTGTTCTCGGCGATTGTTTTTCTTCAGCCTGTACTGGTCGGGCTTTTCTCATGGTTATGGCTTGGCGAGCTGATGAACGGGCTAAAAGTCATCGGCTTGGTTCTGGGTTTTGCAGGCGTAGGGGTTATATCGAGCGGGGCGAGTGGCGCTTCCGGACATATTTCCGCGGCGGGTATATTGCTTGCGCTTGGCTCAGCGTTAAGCTGGGCACTGGGTACGATCTATGTGAAGAAGTCGAGCGGCAGGGTCGATAATATCTGGCTTGTTACGATGCAGCTCATAATCGGCGGCGTGTTTATGACCGGGCTTGGTTCCGTCACCGAAAGCTGGTTGGACGTGGTATGGAGCGGCCGATTTATTCTCAGCCTGTTATTCATCTCCATCTTTGTTATCGCGCTTGGCTGGCTTGTCTTCTATAAGCTGATGGATTCGGGCGAGGCGAGCAAGGTCGCGTCCTTCACCTTCCTGATTCCGCTGGTTGCGATCCTGATCGGCACCATGTTCCTGCATGAGCCGTTTACCTATTCGTTATTAGCAGGACTTGTTCTGGTGCTTGGCAGCATCTATCTGGTGAACCGGCCTAGGCGCGTAAGCGTTGTCCATTCCTAATGAAAAAACCGCCTGAGAAGAAGGCGGTTTTTTCATTAGTTTGTCCGGATAAAAGGATGATCGTGGATATCGAAAGTTTCGTAAGCCTTGCCGACCATATCCCTGTCTTTGTCGAACAGATGGGACGCTTTATCGAAAATGCCGCTTGCTTTCGCTACATGGTTGAGTTGTTCGACCATAAACTCCGAATTGCAAAGCACGAGCACTTTTTTGCTGTAGGAAGTCAGCTCTTGTTGGAATTGTACGGCTCTTTCCGCAACTTCGGGGGAATAAACGACGGGCTCACCGTCGGAAGTGACCATGCCGCGATGATCCACCAGAACGTCCAGCTCGTCTTTCCCGTATGCGGAGCAAATGCCAAGCACAATATTGGACATGTATTCTACGTCCTGCTTACCCGATGCCAATCCGTTTACCTGGAACGACAACAGTTTTTTATCCGGATCCAGCGTGTAATGCACCCGGTCCTTGAAAGGAACGATGAAGTCTTTCGGCTGGTAGGCTTGCTTCGGAGAGAAGCGCTCGCCAGAGAATAGATAGGCAACGCCGATTTGCAGGGCAGAGGCAATCTTCTCGATATTGATAATGCTGACATTCCGTTCCCCGCGCTCAACACCGCTTATGTAACTCCGGTCAAGACCGGCCCGATAGGCTAAATGCTCCTGTGACATTCCGCTCCGGGCACGCAGTTCTTTGATTCTCTGTCCAAATTCGATGCGAATATCCACGTTAGTCCGCCCCCAGAATCTAGTATTCTCCTTTGAGATTATCCGCAATGTGACTTAAAGTCAACAGACGGATGGACGTAATGGCGATATGATAGATGCAGTTCATTGTCGTAGGAGGATTCTATGCCATTTATCCAATTACGGGATATTCCGGTCAACTATCAGATATATAACGCGGAATCCGCTTCGGAAACGATTGTTTTGATACATGGATTGGGACTTAACCTGGAAATATGGGAGCCTATTCTTCCATTTATGAAGGAGCATTACCGGGTTGTTCTGCTGGATCTGCGGGGACATGGCCTGACGGAGAGAGGCGACGTTCCCTTAAGCTGGGAGTTGTTTACCGAAGATTTGCTTATGCTGCTGACCAAGCTCGAGCTTGGTCCCGTTCACCTGCTCGGACATGGCTTTGGCGCAAGCCTAGCCGTAAAGTTCAGTATAGAGCATGCTGAGCTGGTGAAAAGCCTTGTTCTGTTGTCGACGCCTGCCTTTTTGCCGAGAAAAACGGTAGCGTCCATTATCCAAGGCCGCAAGCAGCTCATTAGTAAAGGAAGCATGCTGAATCTTGCGGAAAGCTTGGTTAACGGAATCTTCAAGCTGACGGAGGAGCATGCATTATACCGTAAAATCATTGCAGGCTATATGGCCGTATCGCCGGAGACTTACTTCGATACATTCGAATTGTATGGGGAATCGCCGGTTAACGAGGATTTCGCTCGGTTGGCCCATCCTACGCTGACGCTGATCGGCTCCGAGGATTCGATCTCCCTGACATCCAATGCGCTGTCTTCACAGCTGCTTATGCATTCATCCGTCGTTGTGGTTCCTAGCGCAACCAATACGTTATTCATTGATCAGCCGCAATTTACGTTTGAACGGATTCGCGAGTTTATTAAGGATCCATCGCAGGTGGCAACGGATTACGCCTCCTTCGAATGTCATGTCGCGAAATACGTGATGCAGTATTTCAATGAAGCTTTTGAACAGGTGCTGAACAAAAAAGCGGTACAGGCTTAGGGCCTGTATCGCTTTTTTTTGGATTATAATAGAACATTATCGCTAATAGGATTGGTGAGGATCATTGACATAAATAACACGATTCCGAATATTGTTGACCGCCTGAAACAAGTAGGAGGCGTAGCTGCAATTGTTCTTGGCGGTTCAAGGGCTAGAGGGACGGAGAGCCCCGAATCGGATATCGATATTGGGATTTACTATGACTCCGAGGCAGGTCTCGATATAACCGGGCTTCGTAAAGCTGCTGCCGGAATGGACGACGAGCATAGAACCTGATGCGGGAGCTCATTGAGGAAACGGAACAACTTATGAAGTAAGTATTTGACAAATCTATGCGTTCTGTTGTAAAAATGGAATAAGAAAATCATATGCCAACTTGCGATGATGAAGAGAGTACGCATAACGAATACTCCAGAGAGCTGATGGATGGTGAGAATCAGTGTAGGGATTATGCCGAAGTGGGCTTCTGAGCATCCAAACCGAAAAGAATTTGAGTAGGCTTTGGCGAAAGTCTCGTCGTTACAAGAGACGCGTATTCCAGCATCCAGCATGCGTCGATACGTCAAAGCGAGTCCGATTTGCGCGAATCGGGCTAATGAAGGTGGTACCACGGGGTTTCTCGTCCTTTCCAAGGATGAGGGCCCCTTTTTTATTTCTATGTTGAAGAAGGGAGCAAGCACATGAGCACGGTATTGACGGGTATCAAGCCAACAGGAAGAGTGCATATCGGCAATTACATCGCGGCTATTAAGCCGGCGCTGGAAATTGCAAAAAATCGGGATAACACGGCGTTGTATTTTATCGCGGATTATCACGGTTTAACGTTTATTCAAAATCGGGATGAGTTTAACGACTTATCTTACGGGATTGCCGCAACCTGGCTGGCTTTGGGGCTTGATCCGGAGCAGGTTGTATTTTACCGCCAATCCGACGTGCCGGAAATTTTCGAGCTAAGCTGGATTCTGGCTTGCATGGCGCCAAAGGGTCTTATGAATCGTGCTCATGCGTATAAGGCGATCGTGGATAAGAACGAGCAGCTTGACGTGGATACCGATACTGGTGTGAACATGGGCTTGTTTACGTACCCGATCCTGATGGCGGCGGATATTTTGCTTTTTCAGACGGATCAAGTTCCCGTCGGCAAAGATCAAATTCAGCATGTCGAGATTGCAAGGGATCTGGCGGAAGCTTTTAATCGCATTTATGGCGATACCTTTAAGCTGCCTAATTACATCGTGGATGAGCAAACGGCCGTAATACCGGGACTGGATGGACGGAAAATGAGCAAAAGCTACAATAATACGATTCCGTTGTTCGAAACGGCCGACAGCTTGAAGAAGCTGGTAAGCAAAATCAAGACCGATTCTACCCCGCCGAACGAGCCGAAAGATCCCGAGGCTTCGAATGTTTTTCTGCTCTATAAAGAGTTTGCCGCGGATGCGCAGATTGAGGTTATGCGGGAAAGGTATCGGAGCGGTATCAGCTGGGGAGAAGCCAAGCAGGAGCTTTATCAGGTTATGAACGCATTCTTGGAGGGACCGCGGGAGAAGTATAATCGATACATGGCGGACAGAGATCAAATCGATGATATTTTGAGAGATGGCGCAAGGAAAGCAAGAGCGGTAGCTCAACCCCTGCTGGAGCAGGTGAAATACAGGTTGGGGCGATACAGGTAGACAATAAGAGCAAAACTCTACGGCCTCTTTAAATGAGGTGGTAGAGTTTTCTGGTTTAATCATTTAATCCTTTGCCGTCAAGAATTTGCTGGTAGTATTTTTCAATTCTGGCTTCGCGCGTTTTGGGTTGCTTGGCAGCGGAGAAATGAAGCAGGTAGGCTCTTTGCCGGCCTGGAGTTAAGGCTTCAAATGCTTCCTTAAACGCAGGCTGGTCATCGAATCTGGTTTGGAGCTCTTCAGGGACCGCATACTCGTCATGCTTTTTATAAGGAATTTCCTGACCGGATTTCTCTACCTCAATGGCTTCATATATATAAGCCTTCAGGATATCTTCCAATTCTATGATTTGCTCCACATTCGTGAACCGGATTTGGCGAGCAGCCTGCACGTTTTCCGTCTGTTGAATGAGAATGCCGTTAGGGTCCTTGAGTAGAGCGCCCTTTTGAAACAGGATGGCGCAATAATCCTTAAAGCCGTGGATGATTAGAATGTTTTTGCCCTCAAACGTGTAGCAGGGATGCATCCACTTGAAATCCTCGGTCAGCTCGCAATCAAGCACGATTTCTCTTAGCTTGATATATTCTTCCTTCCACTTCTTGGACTTGTTTATAAAGCCGTCAACTTTGCGGTTTAAAGTACTGTTTGTCATCGAAAAACCTCACATTAAGATTAATACAACCGATTCTTATAGCCATCCTCAAGCCGGGCGGCAATGACTTCCGGGGTTGAGCCAGCCAGGTTGGCATGCTCCGAAATGATTCGGGCGGGGGAGGGCAGCTGCTTTTTGCCGAGCCAGGTTTCGGGCTTCCACAGCTGGGAACGGAGAAATGCTTTCGCGCAATGCATATAGCATTCCTCGACCTTTACGACGATCCCGATTTGAGGCACGCGGTCTTTTACGGAAAGCGGCTTTAAAAGCTTCTCCTCTTTCGTTATGTAAGCATGGCCGTTTATTCTTAAAGTTTCTCCAAGTCCCGGAATAAAAAACTGCATGCCGATATGCGGATTCGATAAAATGTTGCGCAAGGTATCTATTCTTTTATTGCCCGGACGTTCCGGAATTATAAGATGCTTATCGTCCAAAACATGAACAAATCCAGGCGCATCGCCTCTTGGGGAGACATCGCAATTCCCGTTGGAATCCGCAGTCGATACAACGAGAAAAGGGGACTTGGCGATAAAATCGCGGCAGTTAGCATCTAATAGGGAAATAACCTTATGCTCGACAAGCTCGCTCGGATAGCCGATTAACGATCGAAGCTCGGCTTCGGAAGTAATCAACTGGCTTTGATCTATTTCTATCAAAACGAAATCACCCTCTCAAGGATATTCCATTATTTTACCATAGATTGGAAGGGGTTACGAGGTGCCGTGCTGACTTTTCAGGGCGGAATTTGAATAGATATATAGAAGGGACTGACCAAAAGCTTTGCGGCTTACGGTCAGTCCCTTTCTTCTGCGGCTTAACGATGTGGGACATCGTTAAGCCGTGTTATAAGTACCTTTTTAATGCTCTTAACGATACGGGACATTGTTAAGAACGCTGAAATGAGCGGAAAAAGCTCTATTTGAAGTGAAATGCGGCTGCTTAACGATGCGGCGCATCGTTAAGCTTAGGTAAAAGTTAGGTTGGTACTCTCTTAACGATGCCGCGCATCGTTAAGGAAGGATCCTGAACTAGTACAACTAGTGCGGCATTCTACTTGTAATTCGCACCGTCCTAGTTACGCGTTTTCCTGCAGCCGACTCCGGTATTCCCTCGGCGTGCAGCCAAAGCGCTGGCGGAACACGGTGTTGAAGTAGCTTAAGCTGTTGAAGCCAACGTCGAGCGCAACCTCCATGATCTTGGCATCGGATTGCCGCAGACGGCTGGCCGCCTGTTGGACGCGGTAGCTGTTCATATATTCGATTGGGCTTTTTGTGGTCATCCGTTTGAAGAACCGGCAAAAATACGACTCGCTCATTCTTGCCAGCTCGGCGAGCTTCTGCAAAGGAATAGGCTCGGCATAATTCTGTTCGATATATTCGATTACCGTCTTGAGCCGCTCAATCCGGAAGCCTTCCTGTTCCGGCTTTACCCGTACGGACGGTTTTCCCAGGCTGACCAGCTTAGCGAATATGCTGAACAGCAATCCTTTTATCGTAAGCTCCGAAGAGGTATGTTCGTGACGATGAACCTCAAACAACTGTTCGAGCAAGGCAAGAAGCTCCATGCCGGAGCCGGGTTCCCGGCGCAAATGGGCTGGTACTTCGTATCTTCCCTCAAGAACGGGAGATATATAACGGTCGAACAAATAATCGATGGATCCGCTGCTGAACAAGCTGGAATGGAACACAACAGCCTCGAAAGAGCATGGTTTATCTCCTACAACATACCCGGAATGAAGCTCGCCGGAATTAACGAAGATCGCTTCCCTCGCCTGCAGCTCGTAATCCTGCAGATCGACACGGAATACGGCTGTTCCTTCCGTCACAAGCAGCAGTTCAAGCTCGTCATGCCAATGCAAATCGAGTAGCGGAGCATCAGCCGGACAGGTGATTTCGTACAAGCTTACCGGATAGATGGGGGTACCATGCTTGCGTGCTTCTTTCAGCAATGATTTATCCATAAACAAAACTCCTATAGAAAAATAGACAATGTCAAAATCGTGATAATAATGAGCAATATTTAGGCAGAGTTAAAGAGAATAAGACAATATTATTATATCATAACCGTTTACAAGGTACGAGAAGCTACTGAGTACCTAGCAACAACCCAGAAATCCTTGCACGGCAAGACTTTTATGACGTTTCATTAAGCAAACGCTTACGAAGCTATAATTGCTTCGCAATTATTAAGCAAATGCTTACGAAGTATGAATTGCTTCACAATTCATAAGCGAATGCTTACGAAGCTATAATTGCTTCGCAATTATTTTAGGAGGAACCCAAACATGAAATTTACCGATGGTTATTGGCAAATTCGCGAAGGCGTTCATATGCAGCATCCGGTTGATGTTCGCGAATTGAAAGAAAAGAACGGCAAGCTGACGGCTTACATGGCAACAAAGCCCGTTGTCATCAAAGGCGATACGCTGAACGGCACGATGCTTACAGCGGAGATCAGCTCTCCAATCCCCGATGTTATTAAAGTTCGCTGGGTTCACCATGCCGGCGTGAAGCAAGTTGGCCCTGAATTCGAAACTCTTGTGGATGCAAATCATAGCGTATCCGTTGAACATGACGAGCAATACACAACACTGACAAGCGGCGGCCTGCAGGCACGCATCCGCAAATCGCCGACTTGGGGCCTGGAATTCATCCAGAACGGCCGCAAGGTGACGGGCACAGCGCAAAAGGCTGCGGCTTACGTACAAGAGCAAGGCAAAGCGTTCTTCCGCGAAATGCTGGATCTTGGCGTTGGCGAGCAAGTATACGGTCTTGGCGAGCGCTTCACTCCGTTCATTAAGAACGGCCAGGTAGTTGATTCCTGGAACGAAGACGGCGGCACAAGCTCCGAGCAAGCTTACAAAAACGTACCTTTCTATTTGTCCAGCGCAGGTTATGGCGTATTCGTCAACCATCCGGAACGCGTATCGTTCGAGATTGGCTCCGAGGTTGTATCGAAGGTTGGCTTCAGCGTACCGGGCGAGCATCTGGAATACTTCATCGTAGGCGGCAAAACGCTCAAGGATGTACTCGACAACTACACGAAGCTGACCGGCAAACCGGCATTACCTCCGGCATGGTCGTTTGGCCTATGGCTGACAACGTCGTTTACGACGGACTATGATGAAGCAACGGTTAACAGCTTTATTGAAGGAATGGCTGAGCGCAATATTCCGCTTCATGTCTTCCATTTCGACTGCTTCTGGATGAAAGAATACGAATGGTGCAACTTCGAGTGGGATGCGGACATGTTCCCGGATCCGGAAGGCATGCTTCGCCGCCTGAAAGAACGCGGTCTTCGCATTTGCGTATGGATCAACTCCTACATCGGCCAGAAGTCGCCTCTCTTCCAGGAAGGCATGGTGAATGGCTATCTCGTTCGCAAGCCGGACGGCAGCGTATGGCAATGGGATAAATGGCAAGCGGGCATGGGCCTTGTCGACTTCACGAACCCGGATGCGGTGAAATGGTACAAAGGTCATTTGAAACGTCTGATGGATATGGGCGTCGACTGCTTCAAAACGGACTTCGGCGAGCGTATCCCTACGGATGTCATTTACTTCGACGGTTCCGATCCGCAAAAAATGCACAATTACTATACGCAGCTGTACAACAAAGCGGTATTCGAAGTGCTGGAAGAAAACCGCGGCAAAAACGAAGCGATGCTGTTCGCGCGTTCGGCTACGGCTGGCGGCCAGCAGTACCCGGTGCATTGGGGCGGCGACTGCTCAGCGAACTATGATTCCATGGCGGAATCGCTCCGCGGCGGCCTGTCGCTTGGCCTGTCCGGCTTTGGCTTCTGGAGCCACGATATCAGCGGCTTCGAACGGACGGCTCCACCGGATATCTACAAGCGTTGGGTAGCTTTCGGCATGCTCAGCTCGCATAGCCGTCTTCACGGCAACGAGTCGTACCGCGTGCCTTGGCTCTTTGACGAAGAATCCGTTGACGTGCTTCGTTACTTCACGGAGCTTAAGAGCAGCTTGATGCCTTATCTGTTCAACCATGCGGTTGAAGCAACGGACAAAGGCGTACCGATGATGCGCGCGATGGTTCTCGAGTTCCCTGAGGATCCAACGACTCATTATCTGGATCGCCAGTACATGTTGGGCGAAAGCCTGCTTGTCGCTCCAATCTTTAACACCGAGGGTACAGCGAAATATTACGTACCGGCGGGCAAATGGACCAGCTTGATCGACGGCACGACGGTTGAAGGCGGCAAATGGGTGGAAGAACAGCACGGCTACAGCTCGATTCCATTGCTTGTTCGTCCTAACACGCTTCTTGCCATCGGCAGCAATAACCAAAAGCCGGACTACGATTATGCGGATAACGTAACGCTGCACCTGTTCGAGCTGGAAGACGGCGCAACAGCGAAAGCGGTTATCCATGATCTGAACGGCCAGCCGCAAGCAACAGCTACGGCTACACGTACAGGCAGCACAATCGAAATCAGCTACGAAGGCACAGGCAAGCCATGGCAGGCCGTATTGCGCGGTATTGCGCAGGCAGCGGCCGTTGAAGGCGCTGAATCGCAGCAAACATCCGAAGGCTTGAAGCTTGTTCCAGCCTCCGGTCAGAAGATCATTGTAAAACTGTAAGTTTGTAAAACGATAGGCGACCGGCCGCTTGCTCCCAAAGAGCAAGCGGCTGTTTGCCCATTCGTACGTAACAAAGATACGCACGGCAATAGAAAAAGCCCGGAAAGGGAGTTTTACTCCCATCTCCGGGCTAACAAACAGCTATTTGCCGAAGCGGAACCAGCTCAGCTTCGTTTCGCCTTCGCCTTGAACAACCAGATACACTTGATGCTTGCCGGCTGCTCGCTCAATCGATCCGCTGACAGTCTGCCAAGCGGAGCTTGCTTGCAGCGTCAGGCTGCCAACGAGCGGACCGTCCGGAGCATTCAGGCGGATTTCCAGGGCTGCGCCTTTCGCAGACAAGGCTCTTGCTTCGAAGAAGCAGATTTCTTCGCCGATCAGGACGTCATCGTAACGGAGCCAAGCAGCGGACGATGTTGTTGCTGCGCTGTCGCCGCCTTCGGTACTGTCGCTGATGATGATATTGGAATAATCGTCATAATTCACGGCACCGGTAACTTGGGACAAATCGCGTGGCGGAATCGTCTCGCCGGCAACGGTCAAGTTTCCTTCCAGGCGGATATCGCCGGAGGATGCTCCAACGAGGAACGCATAGCTGCCTTGCTCGACGCACATTTTGCTTCTGGTCACATCCCAGAAAGCGAGGGCGGAACGATCCAGCGCGAAGCTTACTTCCCTGGATTCGCCGGCAGCAAGCGCAATGCGTTCGAACGATTGGAGCTGTCTGAGCGGACGCTTCACGCGGGATTCCAAGGCTCTTGTGTACAGCTGAACTACTTCTTCGCCGTCTGCTTCGCTAGTATTCGTAATGCGGAAGCTAACGGTTATCGAATTTTCGGACTGCTCAAGCGCGAGAGCATCGTACTGGAAACGGCTGTAGGATAGACCGTGTCCGAATGGATATAATGGCTTTCCGGCAAAATACTGGTAAGTGCGTTCGCTTTTGATAATATCGTAATCCATAAATTCGCCAAGCTGGTCAGCCGACTCATACCAGGTCATGTTGACGCGTCCAGCCGGGTTATAATCGCCGAATAGGACGTCTGCCAGTGCATGGCCAAGCTCTTGGCCGGCATGCGACAGATAGACGATCGCAGGAATATTCTCCTGTACCCAAGGCATGGCGAACGGATAGCTGCCGACAACAACAACTACGGTATTCGGATTAACGGCGTAGACTTCGCGGATGAGCTTTTCTTGATAAGCGGCAAGCGTCAGGTCAGGGCGGTCAATCGTCTCTTTTCCGTTAATGAGCGGATGGTTGCCGACAACAACAACCGCAACTTCGTTGTTGCGCGCGGCAGCAATTGCTTCCTGCAGTCCGTCGGTTTCTTTTTCCATGGCAAATGGCTCCGCCATAATCGCATCGCCATCTTGGACTTCCAAGGCTCCGGTCTCGGCATTTACGGTTACGGGACGATTGTTCCAGGTCGTGAAGGTCACGACGTTCTCGTCATGCTGCGGGCGAACGTGGAATACTTCCTTGGTGAACCATTCCCAAATATGCTCGGACGATGCGGTGATTTTCTCGTCGTCGGTCGTCAGGTAGAGCTTGTTGTTCTCCGCGATGAGAGTATGGCTGTCCCAGCCCCAGTCGGTTGTTTCGAACAGATCGGCAGAATCGGCACCTTGGGAGCTTGCGGACAGCGAGTTTTTCTCGTCGCTTCCAAGCGTCACGTACTTGCCGTTCTTCAGCGATTTGAGCTTCACGCGGCTGCTGCCCGTTGCAAGGGTTACCGCTTGATGGGTACCGTTCAATTTCTTCCGAATGCCTTCGAACGGCGAAATGGAGTAAGGCATAAGACCGCTATACCAGTCGCGGTACACCATGCCGGCCAGCGGGCCGATAACGGCGGCTTTGCTCAGCTTATCCGCGGATAGCGGCAGGATACCGTCGTTTTTGAGCAGCACGATGCTCTTGCGTACGGCATCAAGGGCAAGCTCGGCATGCATCGGCTTCATGATGACGGATTCGTCAATTGCCGCATACGGGTTGCGCTCCGCCGGATCAAATTCGCCAAGGCGGAAGCGGACGCGGAACGTATTGCGCAGCGCGATGTCGAGATCATTTTCCGTCAGCATTCCTTCGGCCAGCGCATCGCGGATCGCCTGCTTCGAAATCGGATGATCGTCGGTGATGCTGTCTACGCCGGCTTTGATCGTGAGAGCTACAGCTTCCTTGTACGTGTCGACGTAATGATGGTCGTTGACGGTGCCAAGCACGTCGCCGGCGTCGCTTACGACAAAACCGTTCATGCCCCAATCCCGCTTAACGATGTTGTTCACATCCGGATTGATGTTGGCGGGAACGCCGTTCACCGAGTTGTAGGCGGTCATCATCGACAGCGCTCCGCCTTCCTTGAACGGAATTTCGAACGCTTTCAGGTAGTATTCGTGCTTATTGCGCGGGTCCAGGCTGACGGAGCATTCTCCGCGGTCCACTTCATTGTTGTTGCCGATAAAATGCTTGAGCGATGCGACCGCTTTCACGTAAAACGGATGGTCGCCCTGAATGCCTTGCGTCAGCGCGGCGGACAGCTTGCCAGTCAGATGCGGGTCTTCGCCGTAAGCTTCTTCGGTGCGGCCCCAGCGCGGATCGCGCTCCATATCGACGGTTGGTGCCCATAACGTCAAGCCGTTATGCGTCGGATTCTGGGCATAGAAGCCACGTGCTTCGTCGCCGATGACGCTTCCGATCTTGCGGAGCAGGTCTTTGTCCCAGGTACAAGCGAGTCCAATCGGCTGAGGGAAAGTGGTTGCTTCGCCCAGCCAGGCCATGCCATGCGCCGCTTCGGTGCCGTGCTTGTAGGCTTTAACGCCAAGATGGCCAATCTCGTCCTGGTACTGGCACATCAGATTGATTTTTTCTTCCAGGGTGAATCGGTTAACCAAATCATTAACGCGCTGCTCGAGCGGCAGGTCGGGGTTTTGAAATGGATATTTTGCTTCCGAATGTTGGGTCACGACAAAAGTCAGCTCCTTTAATTGTAAGGGGTTTCAAAAAATTCTAACATGCCTGCGCAACCGTTCATACCCGACAAATTGGAGATAAAATCCCTGTACAATTAGCGGTTGAACCCCTAGAATGTAAACGCAATCAAATATTTTCGTAATGGTGACGGGGGGCTTGCAAGATGTTTCAGATGTTCTCGCACCTGCTCAACAACGTAAAGCTGAGAACAAAGCTCATCTTATCCTGTATCGTAGTCGCATTCATCCCAATTCTGATCGTTGGCGTGTTTCTGACAAACGAGCTGCGCAATATGGCGCTGGATAACGCGATGGAGCAGACGCATACAAACGTGCAGCGGGTCAAAGCAAGGACGACCGAGCTGATGAATGTCGCTTACGACAGCGCTTACCGTCTGGAGAACAGCCGGCTGGAGGCGGTGACGAACCGGAAATACGAATCGACCTACGAGGTCGTTAAAGCATACCGGGAATATACCGATTTCAATGAGATTAGGCAGCAGCATGACGAAGTAGCGAATATCCGGTTTTACATGGAGAATCCAACGATGCTGAACAACTGGGATTTCATCCAGCCGGACAATTCGATTAAGGAAACCTTCTGGTATACGAAAGCATTAAAACCCGGCAGCGGCGTGAATTGGTATTATCTCGAGGACGAGCGGGACAAACGTAGTTATTTGAGTCTCGTGCGCGGAATAAGCTTTTCGAGCAACCATTCAAGCGGCGTCCTGGTCATTACGCTTAATATGCAGGCGCTGAACAGCATCCTGAATCAGGAATCGTTCGAGACGATGATTGTTGACGACAATAACCGGATTGTTGCCGCAAACCGGATGGGCCGGGCGGGGAAAACGCTGCAGGAAATCGACTACGAGCAAAGCATCGTGGAAGAGAAGAGCGGAATGTACTCCGCGAATATAGACGGTCAAGCCTCGCGTGTCCTGATAGAGCCTTTGATACCCGAAGCCAGCGGAAATACGCTTCGCATTATTTCGGTATTTTCGGTAGACACGATTGTAGCGGATGCCAACCGGATTAACTCGCTTGCCTTAACGGTTATTTCAATCAGCTTGATTATTGCCATTTTCCTGATTATAGGCGTATCCACGATTATAACGAAGCGGATGCTCCGCTTGAGCAAGCATATTACGAAGGTTGCGACCGGCAAGCTTGACATCGTGATGGAGATTGACGGCAGGGATGAGATTGGACAGCTGTCCAGGCAGTTTAATTCCATGGTGTCGAGCATTAATAGCCTCGTTGAGGAAGTCCAGGAATCCAACAAGATGAAAAGCCTGCTTGAAGCCAAGCAGAACGAAATCAAACTGAAGATGATGGCCAGCCAGATTAATCCGCATTTCCTGTTTAACGCGCTGGAATCGATCCGGATGAAAGCCCATTTGAAAGGGGAAAAGGAGATTTCGCAGGTTGTCCGCCTGCTTGGCAAGTTAATGAGGCGCAGCATCGAGGTCAGCCAGCGGCTTACTCCTCTTGCCGATGAGATCGATATTGTCCGCTGTTATTTGGATATTCAGAAATTCAGGTATGAGGACCGTTTATCCTACGAGCTTCATGTGGATCCGATTGTGGAAAGAGTGTCGATTCCTCCTCTTATTATTCAGCCGCTTGTCGAGAATGCCGTGATTCACGGCTTCGAGAACAAGATGGAGGGCGGCATGGTAACGGTTCGGGCAGTAAGGGAAGGCGATTACGTCCGGGTTGAAGTCATCGATAACGGAGCGGGGATGTCCCGTGAGAAAATAGATAAGCTTACCCAGCATTTGAACGAAACAGAGGATGCAGAAAACAACCGGATTGGTCTGCGCAATGTCCATTTACGCCTGCAGCTGACGTACGGACCGGAGCACGGGCTTCAATACGAGAGTGAACCGGGTATAGGGACGAAGGTTTCCTTCACCTTGCCTTTTGGGGAGGATTTATATGTATAAAGTATTGCTTGTAGACGATGAACCGATGATCCGGGAAGGACTCCGGACTTTGCTGGAATGGGAGAGTCTCGGTTATGAAGTGGTTGACACCGCAGCCAACGGCAAGGATGCCCTGCACAAATGCGAACAGCATGAGCTGGATCTCATTATCGTGGACATTCGCATGCCGGAGATGAACGGGCTTGAGCTGATCCGAACGATCCGCGAAAACGGCGGCACGATGCATGTATTGATCCTAAGCGGCTACGCGGATTTCGAGTATGCCAAGCAGGCTATTGTCCAGCGGATTGACGGGTATTTGCTGAAGCCCGTTGACGAGGACGAGCTGATGGACTACTTGCAATCCCTGAGGAAAGAGCTCGATCTCGAGTATGAGACGCGCCGGAAAAGCTTGGATGAACGCCAAGGCAATGCGGAGGATGACTTGAAGCGTCTGCTTGTTGAAGGAACGCCGGGCCCAAGCCTGTCTAAGCTTTCCGCTTCGCCGGATTGGAAGGAGTTCGAATTGCTGCTCGTCAAGACGCATGAACGGAATGAGGAGGAAACGGCCGGATATGCCCAGATTAAACACAGGTTATCCGAGCGGCTGGAGCAGTCAGGTGCGGGTCTTGCTATCGCCATGGAGCCGTATTTGCTGATCCTGCTGAACAAAGGCCTGGACAATGAACGCTTCCGCCGGGAAACGCATGCGATAATCGCCGATGCCTGCGAAGGATTGGCTTCGGATTTTACCGTCGTGTCGGGAGGCAAGGCAGCGTGTTGCGCGGATATTCCGGCTGTCTATAAGAAGGCGCTTGAACGGATGAAAAACAGGTTCTTCCTGGAGAGCGGACAGATCATGGCGGAGGATCTGCATTTGCCGGCAGGCAGTGGGGATTGCAAGCCGGATTTGACCGGAACGGCGGAGAAGCTTTACCTGGCGCTAGAGATTGTAAACAGGGAGGCAATCCGGCAGCAGATCGAGGAATCCGCGGAAGCGATGAAAGCGATGGGCTTTGGCGAAGCCGAGATGAAGGCGGCATTTGTTGAGCTTGTGTCGGCCGTCCTCGATAAGCTCGCGTCCAAGCGGCCGGAGCTTCCGGTCCGCGATTACCGGCAGCGCATACCGGAGCTGTTCCGCGAATACCGGATGAGCTCGCTGACCAGACTTGTTGCGGCGATCATCGATCAGATTGCCGACGCTCTCGACAACTCGTCCGCGGACAAGCAGATCAATCGCATGATCGACTTGATTCACCGGAATTACAAGGAGAACCTGAAAATGGAGACGCTCGCCGAATTATTTAACTATAACAGCGCTTATCTCGGCAAGTTGTTCAAGCAGGTAACAGGAGAAAACTTCAACACGTATCTGGATAAAGTACGGATGGAACAAGCGAAAATATTACTGGAGCAAGGACTTAAGGTGTACCAGGTTGCGGAGATGGTCGGCTATGCGAACGTCGATTATTTCCACAGCAAATTCCGCAAGTATGTAGGCTCTTCGCCGTCTGTTTTCCGAAAGAAAGAATCCTGACAGGAACGCGTGGTTTTCTCTCTCCGGAGAAAATCATGCGTTTTTTTGTGGTGTTGAATCCGCTTACACTAATTTTTATATGATTTTATGCCAAATCCTTTGGGTACCGAGAGCTGCCATGTATCCGTTATCATGAATGCATAAGGCAGGAGGGATAACGATGAAAGCGGTCACAACTAGCGTTCAGCAGCAGACGCGAAAAAAAGAGAGAAACTTTTGGAAAACAGCTATCTGTAACAGATACTTATACATGATGTCGCTGCCTTTCATAATCTGGGTGTTTGTATTTAGTTATTATCCGCTCTGGGGCTGGACAATGGCCTTCCAGAAATTCAAGCCGGCCAAATCGTTCTGGGAGCAGGACTGGGTAGGCTTCGATCAATTCAAAATGCTGTTCCAGGACGATACGTTCTATCTTGTTATGAGAAATACGCTGGCGATGAGCTTTATGGGAATTATCGCAGGCTTTGCGGTACCAATCATCTTCGCGGTTCTGCTTAATGAAGTCCGCAGCATGGCCTTCAAACGGTTTGCCCAAACCGTATCGTATCTGCCTCACTTTGTATCCTGGGTTGTCGTTGCGGGTATCGTATCCAAGATGCTCTCGGCCGACCACGGTACGGTAAACGAAATTTTGATGTGGCTTGGCATTATCGATACGCCGATTCAGTTCCTGGCGAAGCCGCATTATTTCTGGGGCATTGTAACCATCTCCGATGTATGGAAAGAGATGGGCTGGAACACCATCATTTATCTGGCGGCTATTGCGGGCATCAGCCAAGAGATGTATGAAGCGGCGAGAGTAGACGGAGCGAACCGTATTCGCCAGATTTGGCACATTACGCTGCCGGGCATTCGTTCGACGATTGTTATCCTGCTCATTATGTCGATCGGTCACTTGATCCAGATCGGCTTCGAGAAACAGTTCCTGCTCGGGAACAATCTTGTTCGCGACTATTCGCAAGTCCTTGATTTGTATGCGCTTGAATACGGCTTGCAGATGAGCCGGTACTCGTTTGGTACGGCGGTTAATATTTTCAACTCGGTTGTTAGTATTATTCTCCTGTTTATGGCAAACGGGCTGTTTAAGAAAATTACGAAAGAAAGCATCATGTAAGGAGGAGGTTGAGCCATGACATCAAAAAAACTGCTGGGCGGCGCGCCTCTGTCAGACCGGCTTCTGAGCGTGTTCGTATACGTATTCGTTATCTTCGTAATGATCATCACTTTGTATCCGTTCCTGAACGTGCTTGCTCTTTCGTTTAACGATTCCGTAGACAGCGTAAGGGGCGGGATTACGATTTTCCCGCGTGACTTTACGACTGAAAACTATAAAGTAATCTTCTCCTTCGGCGGCTTGATTACCGGCTTCAAAATCTCCGTATTGCGTACGGTAGCCGGCACAGTCGTAGGTTTGATCAGCGCTTCGATGCTCGCGTTCACGCTGAGCCGGCCGGATTTCCAAGGACGCAAGTTCGTATCCGTCTTCCTGGCGCTGACTATGTATGTATCGGGCGGGTTGATTCCGGTTTACTTCCTGATCCGCGACTTGCACATGATGGGAACGTTCTGGGTTTACATTCTTCCCGGTCTCGTAAGCGCGTTTAACGTATTCGTCATCCGCTCCTTTATGGACGGCATTCCCTATGCGCTGCAAGAGTCGGCCAAGCTCGACGGCGCGAATGACTTTACGATCTACTGGCGCATTATTCTTCCGATGGCAAAGCCGGCGCTTGCGACAATCGCTCTGTTCCTTGCCGTTGGTCAATGGAATTCCTGGTTTGATACTTATCTCTACAACGGCTCCAAGGAATCGCTCACTACGCTGCAGTTCGAGCTGATGAAGGTACTGCAAAGTACGACTTCCGGCAATAACGTGGATATCCATAATTCGAACATGACGCAAATGATGTCGTCGGTTTCCCCGGAATCCGTAAAAATGGCGATTACGATCGTCGTAACGGTACCCATCCTGGTTGTTTATCCTTTCTTGCAGAGATACTTCGTCAAAGGCATGACATTAGGCGCCGTCAAAGGCTGATCAGATGGTTAGAAGCGGTATTCTTGGGGAAACCCGTTAATACGATATGGTTCTCATAAATATATAGGAGGGTTATTACATGAATCAAATCAGCAAATGGTCAAGCCTTGCATTGTCTACAACGTTAGTTGCCGGTTTGCTGGCGGGCTGTGGCAGCAATAACAATGATGAAAAAAATAGCGGCAGCAGCGCGAATACTGGCGGCAATGCAACAAATACGGAGTCGGCTGCTCCGGAAGATACTTCACCGCTCACATTGACTTTTTACAGCGAAGATCCATCGCCTAACTGGGCGAACATGCAAGACGAAATCGGCAAAACCCTTACAGAGAAAACAGGCATTACCCTTGATGCGGAATTCGCGGTAGGCGATGCGGTTCAGAAGTCGTCCCTGATTGCGGCAAGCGGCGAGTACCCTGACCTCATTAGCGCGAAGACAAGCATCAGCAAATTCGTAGACGCTGGCGCCGTACTTGATTTGACCGATCTGATTGATAAATACGCTCCGCACTTGAAAAAACTATTTGAAGGCAACATGAGTCGTCTTCGTTACAGCGATGATGACCATGCGATCTACGTTATTCCTTCCTACAATGGTATAGGGCAGCAGTACTTCAACGCCGGCGGCGGCTTCGAGCTGCAGCACCGCGTTGTTAAAGAGCTGGGCTACCCGCAAATCCGTACGGTAGCGGACTACGAGAAAGCCATCAAGGACTATCTGGCTCTTCATCCGAAAGACGAGAACGGCAACCCGAATATCGGTCTGACTCTGAATGCCGACGACTGGCATATGTACATTTCGGTAACGAACCCTGCGTTCCTCGCAACGGGCGGTTCCGATGACGGCGAGTTCAACATCGATGTGGATACGCAAAAGGTAACGTATCACTTCCGTCGTCCGGAAGAGAAAGAATACTTCAAATGGCTTAACCATATGAACGCTGAAGGCTTGCTGGATCCGGAAAGCTTCGTTCAAAAATACGATCAATACAAGGCGAAAATCGCTTCCGGCCGCGTTCTTGGCTTGATTGACCAAGACTGGGATTATGGCGATGGCGAGAAAGCTCTGAAAGCAGCAGGCAAATTCGATCAAGGCTACGGCCACTATCCAGTTACGATGTCCGCGGATGTGAAAGAAGCATCGTTCTGGCCAACCGGCTTTATGGCTGGCAGCGGCGTAGCGATTTCCAAAGACAATCCGGATCCGGTTCGTACGATCAAATTCCTTGACTATCTGGCTTCCGATGAAGGTCAAGTGCTTGTAAACTGGGGTATTGAAGGCAAGCAATACAATGTTGTTGACGGCAAACGCGTTATTCCCGAAGATGTAAATAACCGCAAAATCAACGACGCCGTTAACTTCACGAAAGAAACAGGCATCGGTCTTTACAACCTGCTCAGCGGTCACTACGGCGACGGCGTGAAAGATCCAAGCGGCAACTACTACACAACAAGCTTCCCAGAGCAAATCGTAGCAGGCTTTAACGATGTGGAGAAAGAAACGCTTAAAGCTTACGGTGCAACGACTTGGAAAGATCTGTTCCCTAAAGAAGAAGAGTTCAAAGTTAAGCCTTGGGGCGCAGCTTGGAACATTCCGGTTCCTGGCGACAGCGAAGCCGTCGTTATCGAGAAGAAACTTACGGACATCACTTGGAAACGCATTCCTGAAGCGATCTTGGCTAAACCGGAAGACTTTGATAAAATTTGGGATGCCTACCAACAAGAGCTGGTAAAAGCCAATGTTGAAAAAGCAGAAAAAATCCGCGAAGATCTGGTTAAAGCTCGCGTGAAGCTGTGGAACGAATAATAAGCAATTGACGATAAGAGAGTCCGAATTTTGCGGGCTCTCTTTGGCTTAGGGAGACGGAGGATGCGCGATGGGGAAAGTACGGGATTGGAAGCTTTGGTATGAGCAACCGGCATCGGTATGGGAAGAAGCCTTGCCAATCGGCAACGGCCGGATTGGCGGAATGGTATTCGCGGGAACGGAAACCGATCAAATATTGCTGAATGAGGATACTTTATGGGCCGGTTTTCCGCGGGACCCGATTAATTATGAGGCCCAGCGTTATTTGGCCAAGGCTCGGCAGCTTATATTTTCCGGGAAATACGCGGAAGCAGAAAGGCTGATTGAATCCACCATGCAAGGTCGGGATGTCGAGCCTTACTTGCCGCTTGGCGGTCTTTCGATCGTGCGGAGAGACGACCGGGTATCCGCCGTATCGCAATACAAACGGGAACTGCATCTGAATGAAGGAATTGCCGCTGCCAGCTACCGGGATGGCGATGTTGCGGTAAAGTCCCAATACTTCGCGAGCGTGCCGGACCAAGCGCTTATTGTCCGTTACGAAGCTGAGGGCGGAACCTTGAACCGCGATATCGTTGTGGATTCCTTGCTGCGATACCGGTTAGAGGAAACGGCGGAAGGACAGCTCCATTTGATTGGACAAGCACCAAGCCACGTGGCCGGCAATTATCATAAAGATCATCCTATGGATGTCCTCTATGAGGAGGGGCTTGGCCTGCCGTTCGAGATCCGGGTGAAGGTGGAGACCGATGGAACGGTGAAGAACGGAGAGAATGGGCTTGAGGTCCGGAATGCGGCTTACCTTCATATTTATTTGACTGCCGAAACGGGCTTTGCCGGGTACGACCGGTCGCCGGATCAAGAAGCTTGCTCGGCACGCTGCTCCAGTCGCTTGGAAAAGGCTGCGGCTCTCGGATTCGAAGCGCTGCGCAGCCGTCATGCCGAAGATCACCGGCTGTTGTTCGAACGCGTTACCTTTTCTTTGGCGGATGAAACGGACGGTTCCGATAAGCCAACCGACCGCAGGCTTGCGGACTATCAAACGACCAAGCAGGACTCACATTTGGAGGCGCTCTATTTCCATTTCGGACGTTACCTTCTGATGGGAAGCTCGAGACCGGGTACCCAGCCCGCGAATCTTCAGGGAATCTGGAATCATCATGTGTCGCCACCTTGGCATAGCGATTACACGATTAACATCAATACGCAGATGAATTACTGGCCAGCGGAAGTATGCAACCTCAGCGAATGCCACGAGCCGCTCTTCACCATGCTTAAGGAAATGAGCGAAGCCGGTTCGCGTACAGCGAGAATTCATTACGGCAGCCGAGGTTGGACCGCCCATCATAATGTGGACATCTGGCGCATGACGACGCCAACCGGCGGAAGCGCCAGCTGGGCATTCTGGCCGCTTGGCGGTGCATGGCTTGTCCGTCAGGTATGGGAGAGCTACCTATATAACCTGGATAAGGATTTTCTGGGCGAGAAAGCATATCCGCTGCTCAAAGGAGCGGCTTTATTCTGCCTGGATTGGCTGATCGAAGGACCAAACGGCGATTTGGTTACGAATCCGTCTACCTCGCCGGAGAACAAGTTCCTGACGAGCGACGGGGAGCCATGCAGCGTTTCGTATGGTTCGACCATGGATATGGCCATCATACGAGATCTATTCCAGAACTGTCTGGAAGCTATTGACGTACTTGGCGTGGAAGAAACGGAGTTCCGTGATGAACTCCTTGCGTCTCTGGATCGTCTTCCTGCTTACAAGATTGGCCGTCATGGCCAGCTTCAGGAATGGTATGAGGATTTCGAAGAAAGCGAGCCGGGGCATCGCCATGTTTCGCATCTGTACGGGGTTTATCCGGGCAAAGAAATTAACGAAAAGACGCCGGAGCTGCTGGAAGCGGTTGTCGCAACGCTTGATCGCAGGCTGGCTAACGGAGGCGGGCACACCGGCTGGAGCTGCGCTTGGCTGCTGAATCTGTTTGCCCGCTTGAAGGATGAGAAGCAGGCCTACGGTGCCGTGCAGACCTTGCTTGCGCGATCCACTTACCCGAATCTGCTGGACGCTCATCCGCCATTCCAGATCGACGGGAACTTCGGCGGAAGCGCGGGTATTGCCGAGCTTCTGCTCCAAACTCATCTAGGTACGATCGACCTGCTGCCTGCGCTGCCCGCATCGTGGACAAATGGCCAGATCAGCGGCTTGAAGGCAAGAGGCGGATATGTGGTTGATGTGGAATGGGAGAATGGAACGCTGAAGCGGGCTGCCATTGAAGCAAGAATAAGCGGCGTTTGCAAGCTTCGCTATGCCGGCTTTATCCGCGTGGAGGATGAGAAAGGGACGGCTGTTGCTCTTAGCGACGGCGGTTTTCAAGCGGAGCAAGGCTGTACGTATTACGTTTATTCGGACGCAGAATAGAAAAAAAGTTGTCCCGCGTGGTTGAATGCGGTAACCGTCTCCTCTCTCTAAAAATAGGATACTAGTAATCGTCATAGGAGAGAGGAGATTCATCATGTCAAACGGCAAGAAGGCAAGAATCAGTTTATCTCCGCCGGAATTTACGTATTTTAATGAGATCAAATATTCGGTTGGCAAAGACCCGCTTGTAAGGGTTGGCTCGCTGGAGGATCATGGGGACGGTCAATTCGAGGTTAAGCTGTTTGTAAAAGGGATTAAGAAAGCAAAAGCGCTGGCGACCCTAATCGCTTCGGACAAAGTTATCGGCGACATCGGCATTCGCGTAAAAGTCATCAGCGGCGGGAAAGCAATTAGCCCGATTGCGCGTATCTTGACGGCGAGAGAGATCGCGGGACTGTACCGGATTGCATTTCGCACAAACCGGATCTTCCAGTTTGTCGCCCTTCGATCGATATTCGGCAGCACCTACGTTTATCCGGTATTCCGGATTAAGGTCGTCCAGTTCTATAATGATGACCTTTCCGACTTCTACGGGAACTATAATAACGTAGCGGCCTTTGTGTTCCGCAATGTTCTCTTGAACGAAATCGACGGAGTCCACATCCAATTCTCAACGGCTAAAAAGAGAAGAAGCAGGAAGAAATAAGTTACTGTCCGAAGCGGCTGTGCGGGAAACCGTGTACAGCCGCTTTTGTTTTTTTTCTTGCGGACGGGCGTATCCGTCAAGTAAATTGAGAGGTATACATCCAAGTGAAGGACTGAGCGCCAATGTTCACCCGATTATTCCGCTTGTTAACGCCGGCTACGTTTAAAAACCGGATCTTGCTGTCCCTCCTGATCTTCCTTCTTGTTCCTATCGCGCTGCTATTCCTATACAATTTCCGGGAGACGGAAGAGCTGCTCCAGCGGAATGCATCCGACAAAAACATCGAACAGCTTGAAGGGCTTAAGACCGATCTTGTTGACCTGATGAGCCTTGTCATGAAGACGGGAATGCTGCTCGAGCAGGATTCCGTTCTTCGTCAGGTCATGCAAAAGCCGGAGCAATACGATGCCATCAACCGCAAAAAAATCGTTGAAAATAAGTTTGCGGGTATCGAAAACAGCTTTTTCCTTACCGGTGCTACGGTTTACTACACCTTGATCGACTTAAAAGGAAACGCTTACACCTCCTATACGCCGGAGAATTCCTTAAATTACGAGGAGATCAGCTCGGAGGCCTGGGTTCGGGAGCTGAAGCGGGAAGGCGGTCAGCGGTATATTTGGCGCACGAATGATCAATCCACCGAAATACGGGAGGTAAAGGGCAACCGGATGCTCAGCCTTTTTGAAGTGCTCAGGGACGACGGGCTAAAGCCTTTTGCTTACGGGCGGTTCAGTATTGATTACGAAGCATGGTTTGCGGAGAAAACGCAGGGCAGCAGCGGGGAAGGGGCTTATTTCCTGCTTGATGCCGGGGGGAATACCATCCTTCAATCCTCTACTGAAGAAAGCGTGCCGCCAGCCGTTGCCGCGTCCATCGCGTCAGCCGGCTTGAACGGGGAGAATGATGCTTCCTCCACCTCAATATTGAATAACCAGATGATGTATACGTATAGCCATGTTCAGGAGCTGAACGGTTATCTTGTTAAAAAGGTTCCTCTATCGCTGCTGTTTAACGAGGTGGACAAGCAGAAGAAGCGTTCCTTTGCCCTCTATATCGCCATTCTGATCTTGTTTATGTTGATGATTTACTTGATCTCCTCCACGGTTACCGGACCGCTGAAGCTGCTTCAGCGAAAGATGGAAACAACGGTCAAATCCAATCTGAAGGCCAAGCTGCCGGAGCAGGGAAGGGGCGAAATTCTGGCCTTAACCCGAAGCTTCAACTCGATGATCGCCGACATTAACGGTCTTTTGGAAAGATTAAAGCTGGAGGAGCGGCAGAAGCAGTTTGTCCGGTTCCAGGTGCTGCTGGGGCAGATGAATCCCCATTTTCTGCTGAACACGCTTAATACGATCAAAAGCATAGCCTTGGATAAGGACGAGGACGATATTTACGATATTTGCGTAGCGCTTGGAAAGATACTGGAAACGACGCTAAATACGGAGGCTGACCTTATTCTTCTCAAAGAAGAGATCATCCTTATTGAATCTTATATGGACATTCAGCGGAAGCGGTTTGGACATGGCATTGAGGTTCACTATGAGGTAGAGGGCGAGCTTGAATTCGCGCTGATTCCGAAGTTCAGTCTGCAGCCGCTTGTTGAAAATTCGCTGCTGCACGGATTTGGACAATCCCAGCGGGAAGGGCGCATCATTATAAGGGCAGCTAGCCGGGGCAAGCAGCTTATTCTGGAAGTGATCGATAACGGAGTGGGTATCGAGAAGGCGAAGAATAGGCAATCCGCGCGTAAACGGAAAAGCATCGGTATCCAGAACCTGCGGGAAAGTCTGGAGCTTTTGTTCAAAAATCAGCCTTCGGGACTACAGCTGGAATCGTCGGAAGAAGGAACGCGGGTGACGATGAATTGCCCGCTGCTGTTATCCAAACCTTATGCGGAGGAGGGACTTACCCATGTGGCGGACATTAATCGTTGAGGATGAGCAGCATGCAAGAGCAAGCTTGCGCAAGTTATTCGCGAAGGCGGATATTCCGTTTGAGATTGTTGGTGAAGCGGCAGATGGCGAAGAAGGGCTGCGGATGATCCGGGAGCTTCAGCCCGATGTCGTGATATCCGATATTTTTATGCCGGTGATGGACGGCGTACGGCTCTTGCAGCTTGCCAGGGAGGAAGGGTTTGAATGCCGGTTCGTTATGCTTACGGCCGTCAGCGAATTCGAATATGCCCGTCAGGCCGTAGAATATGGAGCTTCGGGGTACTTGATGAAGCTGTCTTTGGATTTGGCAGGCTTAAGGCAGGCGATGGAGAAGGTAGCCGCCGAGCTTGCTAGAATGGAGAAGCTGCGCAAGGCAGACAAGTGGTTTCCGGAGAAGACGGCGCAGGAGCCAACCGATCATCCGGAGATGAACCGCATTATTGCCTATATTGAAGAGCATTTCGCCGAGGATATCACCTTGAAGAGTCTCGCTGATTTGATCCGCATGGATGCAAGCTACGTCAGCGATTTGTTCAAGAAGAAGACGGGCTCCACCTTAACGCATTATATCCAGAACCGCCGCGTTGCGGCAGCGAAAATGCTGCTTGCAGAGACCGAACGGACTGTCAGCGATATCGGCCGAACCGTAGGCTTCGAGAATGACAACTACTTCATTAAAATTTTCAAACGCTGGTGCGGCGTCACTCCAAACGAATACCGCAAAGAACAAAAATTCGTTCTATGATTCCCCAAACGCTGTTCATCCCCCAATTGCCGGGCAGGTGATAAAGTTAAAGACGTAGCAAACAGGCAGGACATCTTCAGGAGGGGGAAGACGAATGAAAAGAAAAGGCTGGTTAAAAACAGTACTGATTACGACCTTGGCTGCCACGATTCTTGGGGCATGCGGAAGCAACGGCGGCAATAACGGAAATACAGGTGCAAGCCCCGGAACGGCAAGCGAATCTCCGGCAGGCAAACCCGGTGAAAAAGTAAAGCTTACCCTGTGGGGAGCCGTTCCCGCGGAAGCGGGCCCTAAGGCCGTCATTGACAACTGGAATAAGGAAAATCCGGATATTCAGGTTGAATATATCCGCTACGTCAACGATGATCCGGGTAACCTGAAGCTTGATACGGCGCTTATGACCGGACAGGATGCGGACCTCTACATCAACTACACGCTCACCCGCTTGCAGAAGCGCGTTGACGCCGGAGTTGCCTTGGATCTTAGCAATAAAACCGACTATAACATCGATGACCAAATGGGTCCGGATGCCGCGCAATGGAAAATCGGAGACAAATATTACGGCATTCCGACAAAGAAAAATATGGCGTTTATCTGGCTGAACAAAGATATGCTGGACGCAGCCGGACTGCCAATCCCTGCTGTGGACTGGACCTGGGATGATCTGAGAGAGTACGCGAACAAATTGAAAACAGACAAGGTATACGGACTTCTTCAGCATGACGCCGCCTTTACCGCTACAATCGACGGAACGATTGCCGGTCTTGGCGTAACGAAGCCGGACGGGACTTCCAACTTCGATAACGATTTGTGGAAAAAGCAGCTTCAAACGGTGCATGACATGATGTTCGTAGACAAATCGACGCCGGAATACGGCGAGCAGGTAACGAGCAAGATGCCGGTAGACACGATGTTCCTGAAAGGCGAGGCAGCGATGCTGTCGGCGGGTGAATTTATTTTCCGTAACGCGAATGACCTGACCAATTTCCCTCATGACTTCAAAATCGCGTTCGCTACGATTCCTAAAGTAACGGCGGACCAGAAGGATTACAAATATCCGGGCGGTCTAGGCGACGTGCTTTCCGTAAACGCGAAATCCAAGCATCAGGACGCTGCCTGGAAGTTTGCGAAATGGTATGCGGACGGAGGCATGCTGCCGATGGCAAGCGGCGGACGAATCCCGTCCTCGAAGAGCGTAGACAACAAACAAGCGATGGATCTGCTGCTTAAAGGCGTAGAAGACAAGTACGATACCGAATCGATGAACAAAGTCGTATTCGGCCAGTTCCCTTCGTTCCAGCTCAGCGTGCCGCAGCAGGCTTTGGATGCGCGGAAGGAAGAGTACGAGAAATTCTTCCTGAACGAGCAGGATCTTGATACCACGCTCAAAAATATGGCCAAACGACATCAGGAATATATCAAGTAACCGAATATTGCCTTTCAGCCCCCAAGAGAGAAGAAGGATTCCCCGCTTCCTTCTTCTCTCTTTGCTATATTCAGACAGCTCTATACGATCAAGAAAGGCGGCGTTTTCTGTGAAAAGGAAAAGCTGGATTCAGAAGCAAGGCTGGATTGGTTACGCGTTTGTTTTACCGAATATGCTGGGCATTGTGGCCTTCTTTATTTTGCCAGCCCTGTATTCATTCTTCATGATGTTTACGGATTATCAATTCGCTAATCCCAACTGGAAGTTCACCGGCATGGACAATATCAACCGTTTGTTCGGCGATGATCAGTTCTATGCTTCGCTTAAGCATACCGCCATCTTCCTGTTCTCCGTTCCCGTCTCGCTGGGGCTGGCGTTCCTCGTTGCGCTGGTGCTCAACCGCAGCGTGTACTTGAAGGGACTGCTCAGGGGGATGTTCTTCCTGCCGTATATTTCAAGCGGCGTAGCGGTCGCGTTTGTCTGGATGCTGCTGTTCCAGCCGTCCCAAGGACCAATCAATGAAGTGCTTCGCTTTATCGGCATTGTATCGCCTCCGGGCTGGTTCGCGGATACAAGCTCGGCGATGTATGCGATCGACGTTATCCAAATCTGGTTTATGCTTGGCTACAACATGATTATATACTTGGCAGCCCTCCAGGAAATCTCGACCGAGCAGTTGGAAGCCGCGCGGATCGACGGAGCGGGCTCGGCAACCATTACCTGGCGGATCGTATGGCCGCTTGTCAGTCCAACGACATTTATGCTGCTTATTACCGGTCTGATTATGACCGTTAAGTCCTTCTCTCTTATCCAGGCTATTACGGGCGGCGGTCCAAGCGGCAGCACGACCATACTGTCGCTGTTCGTCTACAAAACAGCCTTCAGTTACTATGAGATGGGTTATGCGTCAACGATATCGTGGTTCCTGTTCGCTTTTATTCTTATCATTACGATCATCCAGTGGGTTGGCCAAAAACGCTGGGTCCATTACTAAGAGAGGAGCAAGCCTGATGATTGAAACCAATAAGAACCTACCGGTTAAGCTTTCCGTTACGATCTTGATGCTGATCGCAGGGTTGTTTATGATTGTCCCTTTCTTATGGATGATCAGCACATCCTTCCAGACTCCAAGCGAAGTATTCCGCCAATGGCTTCCTTCGAAGCTCGACTTAAGCAGTCATAAGCGGATATGGTCGGGAAGCTATAACTTTTTGCCTTATTATTTGAACTCTCTGAAAATATCGGTGATAGGCACGGCCGGCGCCGTCTTTATGTCGGCACTTGCCGCTTACGGCTTTGCCCGCACGGAATTTAAAGGGCGGAACACCCTTTTCATGGTATATTTATCCATGATGATGATCCCTCCTCAAGTGATCTTTGTTCCGAAATTTATCATGTTTAACTGGCTTCATATCTATAACACGCACTGGGCGCTGATCTTGCCTGCCATGTTCTCGATCTTTGGCGTATTTATGCTCCGGCAGTTTTTCCTGGGCATTCCGAAGGAGATTACGGAATCCGCCTTTCTAGACGGGGCGGGACATTTCCGGATATTCTTCCGGCTTGTTCTGCCGCTGGCTAAGCCGGCCTTGGCGACGTTTGCGATTATCGATTTTTCCTGGCAATGGAACGATTACGAGAATGCGCTTGTCTTCCTGCAAAGCCCCAAGCTGTATACGATTCCTCTAGGCCTCCAGAATTTCGTTCTGGAAAACAACGTTGACTACAACGGCATGATGGCAGCCTCTTCGGCGGCAATCGTTCCTATGATTCTAATTTTCCTGCTTGGCCAGAAGTACATTATACAAGGTATTTCCAGTTCGGCCGTGAAAGGCTAAATTGAAGGAGGCTTATGACATGAGACACGAGACGGTAAAATCCGATGTGACGGTTATTGGCGGAGGTCTGGCAGGCATCAGCGCGGCAATTGCAGCGGCAAGATTGGGGCAAAAGGTGGCGCTTGTCCATAACCGGCCGGTGCTTGGCGGCAATTCCAGCTCCGAAGTGCGGGTATGGGTATGCGGCGCTACCGGGCATGGCGTTAACCGGTATGCCCGGGAAACGGGCATCATGGGAGAACTTTTTATTCAGAACCAGTACCGCAATCCGGAAGGCAATCCATACCTGTGGGATGTGACGCTGCTGGAAGCGGTAAGAGCGGAGCCTAATTTAACCTTGTATATGAATACGGATGTCCGGGAAGTGGAGGCAGATGGAGAACTCGATGACAGGACTATCCGCAGCGTAACGGGCTGGATGATGGGCTCGGAGCGGGAAATGACGTTCGAGAGCGACGTATTCCTTGACTGTACGGGAGACGGATTGGTTGGCTTCCTCGCGGGGGCGGCATACCGCATCGGCCGGGAGGCCCGTCAGGAGTACGGGGAGGATTGGGCACCGGAGGCTGCCGACGATATTACGCTGGGCAGTACCTTATTGTTCTACACGAAGGATACCGGCAAGCCGGTCCGGTTCGTTGCTCCATCGTTTGCGAAAGATATTACGACGACCTCGATTCCGCTCAAGCGCGTGATCCGCAGCGGCGATTCCGGCTGCCATTACTGGTGGATCGAATGGGGCGGCGAGCTGGATACCGTTCACGAGAACGAACGGATCCGGGATGAATTATGGTCCGTTATATACGGCATTTGGGATTATATTAAAAACTCCGGCAAATTCGAAGCCGAGAATATGACGCTGGAATGGGTTGGCTCCATTCCGGGCAAGCGGGAATACCGGCGCTTTCTGGGCGATACCATCCTGACGCAAAACGACGTGATCTCCCAGCGTCCGTTCGAGGACCGCATCGCCTTTGGCGGCTGGTCGATTGACCTGCATCCGCCGCAAGGCATGTACGCAACCGAAAGCGGCTCCAAGCATCTCCATGCGGACGGCATCTACCATATTCCGTTCGGCTCCTTGTACTCCCGGAATGTCGGCAATCTACTGTTCGCGGGACGCAATGTCAGCGCTTCTCATGTTGCCTTCGGGACAACCCGCGTGATGGCAACCTGCGCGGTAATGGGGGAGGCAGCCGGCGTTGGCGCCGCTCTGTCAGCCAGCAAAGGCATTACGCCACGCGAGCTGCGCGAGCGGCATTTAACCGAGCTTCAGCAAACGATGCTGCGCATGGATGCTTCCATTATTGGTCTGCGCAATGAAGATCCGGCGGATTTGGCGAGAACGGGAACGGTGACGGCATCCAGTACGATGACGCAAATCCGGCTTGATCGTCCGGCTGAAGAGTATCGGCTTACTTCGGATGTCGGATTTGTGTTTCCTGCGGACGGCGGCTTTGACGGATTGCAAATTCTCGTTTCAACATCCGAAGCAATCAGCTTGAACGTGGAGCTCTGGGATACGGGGCGTCCGGAGAATTATGTTCCGGCAGGCTTTAAGCAAGCGTTGACCATCCCGGTTGGAGCGGGGGAGAAGCAATGGCTGGATGTGCCCGCAGACCGTGAGCTCTTTGGTGATGAGCCTTGTAATGCGTTTGTTATTGTCCGGGCAAACGAAGCGGCAAGCCTCCATACGTCAGCCGTTCCGGTTACCGGCGTGCTAGCATTCGAGAGAGGCGTTAAGCCGATGGTAAGCTCCGATCTGGAGGATCATCAGCCGGATCAGCCGGTAATTGAGTGGTCCATGAAACGATTGGTCCGCAAACCGTTCTGCTTCGCGGTTGGGACAAAAGCTTTTGCCCCGGATAAAGTCATTGACGGTTATGTGCGTCCGTATGGCGGCCCGCATTTGTGGGTGTCCCAGCCGTTGGCAGACGGCCGGGAGGAATGGGTGGAGATTACGCTTGAAGAGCCGGCTGATGTAAGGGAAGTTCATATTACCTTTAACGATGACGTGAACGAGGATCTGATTAACCTTCATCACCATGAAACGCCATTCCTTGTTATTCCGGAGGTTGCCAAATCGTATGAGCTGCAGGCATGGGCAAGCGGCGAATGGATCACTGTCGCAAGCGACGGCATGAACCGCACCCGCAAAAAAATCCACACGCTGGGTAAACCGGTACGGACGGACCGGGTCCGGGTTGTGGTAAAGGAAACCAACGGAGGCGAACATGCCGAAGTGATTGAAATCCGCATTTATGAATAAGGTTATTTTAAAACAGCAGTACAGGGGCTAGCCCTGTACTGCTGTTTTCATAGTTTGATCGATCTCTTGCTGTTTCTTCAGCAAACTACCTCAACATGGAATTACTTCAACAATAGATAACAGAGTTCTATGTTGGATTTAATA
>NZ_BILY01000047.1 GCF_004000805.1 Paenibacillus glycanilyticus NBRC 16618 | reverse complement strand
TAACTTTGCCCGTTTTGGGCCGATTATTGGGCGTTTGTGGCTTGCTTAACGATGTCCCACATCGTTAAGAGGCTGGCAGAGGTGCTTTTTCGGGAGCTTAACGATACGGCACATCGTTAAGCTTGGAATGGTAGATGGAAGGTTGCTAGATTGCGGGGAGTGGTGCTCTATTGGCGGGCTGGCGGTAACAAACTGCGGTAATACAGGTAAATTTGATCCAACGTAGCGCCGCGGGCCATCGTCATGCAAAAGTGCAGATCATTCGCTCGTTGCAGCGCCTAAAAGCCCTATCTCACCCGATTAACCTGCACTTTTGCAGCTAGATGAGTTAGTTTAGTAGGTTAAGCACTTAATATCTTGCATTTTTGCATTACGTTCAGATAAAGCGTGACTGCTGCTATGGGCAATGAGTTTCTGGAAGTAAATGGGGTTTGTTGGTCCGCTACTTTCTCGAAGGCTTAACGATGCGGCGCATCGTTAAGCTTGGAATGGTCTAGATAAAAGGTTGCTAGATTGCGGGGAAAGGTGCTCTATTGGCGGGCTGGCGGCAACAAACTTCGGGAGCACAGGTAAATAGAAAAGGCTCTCCCTGACGGGAGAGCCTTTTCTATCCTCGATTAAATATTAGCAAACACCTTATCAAATCCGGCTTTGGAGCGCTCAAGCGCTTCCTCAACCGAGCTGACGATGTCGCCCGGCGCAAGAATTTCTTGCGCTACCGCGCCGGTGTAGCCGATTTTCTTCAAGCTGCGCAGGAAACCAGGAAGATCGATGACGCCTTCGCCCGGATACACGCGGTCATTGTCCAGCACCTGCTCAACCGAAATGTCTTTCGCATCGTTAATATGAACATGAACGATTTGCTCAGGGGACAGCTTTTCGATATCCTCCGTGCCGAGCCCGTTTGTATACCAATGATACGCATCAAACAGGAGGCCAACGTTCGGAGCATTAATCGCATCGGCAAATGCCAGCGTATCCTCCATCGAATAGATAAACGGATACTTCCAAGCCGTACGCAAATGATGCGGTCCAACAAACTCCAGTCCAAGCTTAACGCCGTAATGATTTAATATATTTGCAGATTCTCTAAGACGGCGGACCGCCTGAATGGTGAAAATCCCCGGGGATACGTCCGTTGCCGGCAAAATATACGTGCAGCTTGCCGTACAACCAAGCTGTGCCGCCGCTTTCGCCTGCTCCTCCAGCTGAGGCAGCCCGTCCCGGAACGCTTCGTCCGTCGTACGCCATTCAACCGGGAAGCCGCACGAACCGACCGAAATCCCGTTCGCCGACAGCAATTCCCGTGCGCCTTCCAAGCCGTATGTATGAATAAGACCCGCAGCATCCAGATCTACCGATTGAAATCCGTAACGTGCCGCCTGCTCAATAAAGGCTTTGTCATCACCGATTGGTCCAAGTCCTGCCCGCGTTAATCCTTTCAGCATCTGATCAGCTCCATCCAAATGTAAATAGGTACAAGTATCATTATACAAGAGCCTATCCCCCGTCTCTATTATAAAAAGGCGCCATAACTTTCGTTAAATGGCGCCTTTTTATTCTGTTTTACTGCAGCAGCCTGTCGAGCAGGCGGGCTAGCCCAACAGCCGCTTCGGCGCGGGTAACTTCCTTGTCCGGAGCGAAGTTTCCGCTTTCGGTACCATTCATCAAACCGGAAGCAAAAGCTTTGTCTACCGCCTCAAGCGTCCAGCCGGAGATCGCGTTAATGTCGTTATATTGATGTCTATCCGTCACGCCAACCGTCCCCATCTTAAGCTCAAAAGCTCTTACAATCAGAGCGGCCATCTCTTCCCGGCTGATTTTGTCGTTAGGCGCAAACGTATCCGCGTCGCGTCCATGAATCAGACCGGCTTGCGCGGCGGCCGCAACCGCATCGGCATAAAAGGCTTCTGCATTTACATCCGTAAACGGCAGGTTATCAGCCGCGGGCAGCTCCAGCACCTTCGCAAGAATAACCGCGAATTCACCGCGCGTAATCGACCGGTTAGGCGTAAAATGCTCCGCATCCGTACCGTTAATAATCTGTAGTGCTGCAAGCTGCCTAATGGAATCGCTCGCCCACGAGCCGTCCGGTACATCGGCAAAAAACTTCTCTCTCGTCAGCACTGCGTAGCTTCCCGGCTGAGTAATAAACGCCCGGATAACTGTCCCTTCCTTATCCGTACGGCCGCCGGCATAAATCCATCCGCCGTCCGAACTGCCTGCATAAATGCCGGCAAGCTTTGGATTCAGCTCCTTGCTTACCGGGAGCTGCAGCTGAACAGGATAGGCCCACTTCGTTAGAGGCTGCTTGATACCAGCTGCCGTCCATACGCCAACCTGGATATCGTATACCGTTCCCGATGCCTTCCACTTCTCGGTTGCTGCCGAAGAAGCTGGCGCCGAACCTGCCGAGGAAGTCAATGAGATATAGAGACTTGCTCCCGTGCCCTGCCCGCTTGCGGTGAGCAATTGGGAAGCGGCTTGCAGCGCGCCGGCACCTACCGTAAGGGCCGCATCGCCGATCTTAACTTGCAGATTGTTTTTCCCAAGCAGCGCTCCCGCCTGAAGCGGCAGCTTCAGCATGGTTACGCCTGCCGGAGCATTCAGCACAACCGTACCTTGCCCTGTAGGTTTGAGCTGATCGGCCGTCACTTTCCAAACGGTCTTATCTTGAGGGGTACCCGGATTAGAAGGCCCGCTTGGCCCCGGATCCGTAGGACCGGTTGGATCAGTCGGATCGGTATTCCCTTGATACAAACCAATAGAGTCAAAGTACAACGTACCGCTGCCCACCGTACCGTCCCCTTGATTCACGTAAAGCGAGAACTCCGTAATCGCGTTCAAGTCCAGCGTGCCGTTGCCCGCCGTATTCCACGGCGCATGCACGAACTGATCAAACGGCATCTTCAGCACCTTTGCCTCCGTACCGGTCAACGTCACGTAATACTCCCAGGTCTCGCCGTCCGATTCCTTGAACTGCACAACCAGCTTCCGGCCGGAGCCGTCCGGCGTATACCAGAACCGGATACCGTCCTCGCCGCTCCAATCCGACAAGCCGAGCAGCTTTGTTGCTCCGGCAAAATTGGTTGCCGCATCCGGATACGAGTATTCATACTTCATGCCGAAACGTCCGCTTTCCTTATGCCCGGCATCCGGCGTTATCGTCAGGCTGCCGCCCCAAGGGTTGCGGGTATATGCCCCCAGAGCAACCAGCTCCCGGCCGTCATAATAATCGAAGTTGTCGATTACCGGAATAGTCGTCAGCCCAACATCGTCCAAGCTAACCGAATACGATCCGGCTGAGCCGCTGCCTTTGTTCACGTATATGGAGTATTCGGCTACGCTGGATACATCCATGATGCCATCCCCGGTTGACCATTTGGTACGGGTTAAACCGGCAAGCGGAATCGTCACTAACTGTTCCTCCGTACCGGCCATGCTTACCTGAGCTTCCCAAATATCGCCGTCGGTCTCTTTGAACTGGAAGGTCAGACCGTGATTCGCGCCGTTTGGCAGCATCCAGAACTGAACGGCATTGCCGCCTTCCGACCAGTTCATGGCGCCAAGCGCCTTGTTTACGCCGGCGTAACCTACCGCATCGGTTAAGGTGTAATCCAGCTTCAGCGCGTAGCTGCCGCTCTTTTTCCAAGCCGAATCCAGTGATGCCGTAATCATATCGCCGCTTGTATTGCGAGCATAAGCCGCCCCAACAAGCGAGGAGCTGCCTTGATAATAGTCGAACGAATCGATATCCTTCAGCTTCGCAGCCTTGATATCATCCAGATAAATCGCGCCGGTACCGGCTTCTCCCGCTCCGCGGTCCACATAAACCGAGAACTCCGCAATGGAGCCGATGTCAAGCTTCCCGTTATCCTTGCCGCTCCAGCTAGGCATCGCAAACAGATGGAACGGAACGCTGACGGTCTGCGCGGCCGTGCCGGAAGTTGGGATCTTCACTTCCCAATACTCGCCGCTTGATTCCTTCACCTGCACCGTCACGCCCCGATTCCGGCCGTCCGGCTCCAGCCATAGCTGAATACCGTTGTTGCCGGTCCAATCAATGCCTCCAAGCTGTTTGGTCACGCCGCCAAAACCTTTGCCGGTTAAATCATAAGCCAGCTTCAGACCTAAACCGCCTTCGCTCTTATGGCCGGTATCCAGAGACAACGTAATCGGACCGCCATCCGGGTTAACCGAGTAACCCGCGGCCAGCTTGGCATTATCCCCGTCATAGCCTTCGAACGTATCTATCGTTGGCAAGCGATAAAGCTTAATATCGTCAATCATTAAGGTCGTATCGCCAGCCGGTCCGTCGAAATAGAGTCCAAACGAAGCGGCCCCGCTCAAATCAACTTTGCCGTTGCCCTGTCCGGCGTGGCTGCTCTTCCACCAATCCGGAATATAGAAGTTGCGGAACGGTAACTGCACCAGTACCGGCTCATTGCCGCTGATGCGGGTATCCGATTTCCACACTTCGTTTTGCGTGCCCATTCCTTCGGTCAGCTGCAGCGTGAGGCCAACCTCCTTGCCGCCCGGGTTTACCCACAGCTGAATGCCGCTGTTGCCCGACCAATCGGCGCCCGCCAGATCCTTCTCCATGCCGCCCCAGCCTTTGCTGAGATCCGTAACAAGCTTCATCGCATAGGCGCCGTTCACCTTACCCGCCGTATCCAGCGACAACGTTACCGGCGAACCGTCCGCGTTCGCTTTGTATGCTGCACAGAGAGCGTTGTTCGAGCCTGTATAGCCCTCAAAATCATCGATAATCGCCGATTTCTTGATCTCCGCCGGCGGATCCAGCTTGGCGCCGCCTACCCCGATCTGCAGGCTGCTGACCTGCGGATTCCAGCGCTGGTCCTGATGGCTTTCCGGCACAACCGGAAATTCGAATTTCACATACCGCGTACCGGCCGGAAGCTGATAAGCGATATAGTCGGTTTTCGCCCAGTATCCTTCGCCCAGCTTGCTCGTCTTCACCACATTCGTAAATTCGGTAAAATCCGTGCCGTTAGCCGAGGTATAGAACTTGAAGTCCGGCAGGACGTAATCGGCTGGGTTCTGCCTGGCGTACTCGTAGAACTTGAAGTAATTCATATCGCCGTCCGCCTTGTACGTGAACCATTCGTGCTCGTTGGACGTACGGGACAGCCGCTTCGCGTCGCCGCCGAAATATTCCGGCGTATCCGACGAGAAGCCAAGATTCGCCGAATGCGAATCCATCTTGAGGAAATTATTCAGATCATCGGATAAAATCCCGTTCGTGATGCCGCCCTGCTGCACGGAATTCGGGAACGTAAGCGCCGTGCCGTCATGCTCATACTCGATAACAACCTTGCCCAGCTGTCCCGAAGCCGATGCGGCGGGATAATCGATCCGCAGTACTTTTACGCCGTCAGCCAGCTCGCCGGTTGTATACGACCTTTTTTTCCACGAGCCGCCCGACTCCGCCGCTTCCGCATCAACCGGCTCAAACGCCGAGCCATCGGACGAAGCAGACAAACTGAAGTTTTGATCGCTGCTTGCCGAGGCAACATAACCTTCCACAGTTACGGACTTCACCTTTACCGGCGTGCCGTCTTCATGAAGCGGAATCGCGTATTGCACGCTTTGCTGGTTGTCGGTTGCCAGTGCTTTAATACGGGATACATCCCCGCCAAAAGCATTCGGATCACGGCTTTCGTATTCCAGATCCGAGGTATGGCTGTAAAGCTTCCCGAAATTGCGCATTTCGTCCTGAATGACATGCTTTGCCGCAACCGGCCCAACAACAGCCGATCGTGCCGATTCTCCCGCGCCGTTCTTCGCCGTAACCCGGTAGTAATAGGTCTGACCCGATACAGCACTCGTATCGTCGAACAACTGGGATTCCGTAGGTACCGCGTCATACACGTTCTCGCCAACTACCGTCCAGCCGCCATCAGGCTGCCCGGAACGTTCAACCCGGTAAGAAGAAGCGCCAACCGAGCCCAGCCAGCTAATCGTCGATACGGAATCAACCGACAGCATGACGGGAGCTTCCGGCTTCGGCAGCGCAGGTGCTTCGCTGAAGCCGCGGATCTCGAACGCTTTGTCCCTAAGCGTATTCAGCATATTCGTCTCGTCAAAGCCGTCTCCCGAAGGGAATCCCGGCCAGCGGTACGCTCCGTAAAAAACGCCGTTAAACGTTGATTCGGTATGCGGATAGAAGCCGCCGTCCCGGCTATGGTAACGAAGGCTCCAGATCATCGCGCCGGAGGTGCCGTTCTCGATCGCGTTATCGAGGAATGCGCTGAGTTCATTCGTTGACTTGAAGCCAAACTCTCCAACGATAAACGGCTTTTTGCCCGCTGCCTTATTCTTGTCGACGTTCACCTGGGACGCATAGCTCGGGTAATGGTCCGGGTAGTAGTGATTGGAGACGATATCGATCGCGTCATCCGTCAGTGAAGCATCGTCGATGCCGTATTTGCCGTCGAGCACGAGATGGTTGGCGTCGATGCTTTTAATATAAGTCGCCATATCATGTGTCCAGGCCGAGGACTGAGGCACCAGCTCGTTGCCCGTCTCCCACGCCAGAATGGTTGGATCATCCTTGTAAGCAACGCCGGTGAACGTATTTACGCGGTTAAGCGTATACGAAATGACCGACTTGAAATCTGCGATCAGCTGCGGATCGGTCCAGAACGCGTCTTTGCTTTTGCCCCGGAAGGCTGCGTATTCCGCAATCCCGCCTTGCCATTGATACTGGTCGACAAAAGGAAGAATCAGATGAATCCCGTACTCTCCGGCCAGTTGGATCATTTTATCGTAAGCGACAAACGCATCTTCGTTAAAGATCAACTTATCGTCCGAGCCGACGCCCATAATGTGGCGCACCATATCGGCGGGATCATCCGCTTTGCGTACGGACAGCACATACGGCCTAGTTACCGTTCCGCCCATCTGGACTAGCGTCTTGAACGCATCCTCCTGTTCCCACTCGGTTGGCGTCCGCCAGTAGATATCCTCTACCATCGACAGAGTTGGTACGTTGGCCGAAATAAACCGGAACTCCCGATCGCCGTCCATCAGCTTATCGCCGCTGCGCGTGATGAACGGGGATACGGCTTCCGCAGCTATCGGCGCATCGACTTCCTCCGCGTATACCCTCGAGCTCTGGATTCCGGGCATAACAACGGAAGCCGCTACGAGCACCGCGAGACCAAGCGACAGCATCTTCTTGCGTTTAAACATAAGTCCACTCCTTCAAAGGTAATTGAGACTTTAGTTATTTGACCGAACCGTTGACGATCCCGGAGAAGATGAAACGCTGCATAACAAGATAGAGGATAGTCGTCGGTATAAGAATAATAAGCAGCGCCGCGCATACCACGTTCCACTGCGCGCTGTTGACGCCCACGAAGTTCATCAGCCCCGTCGAGACGACCCGCAGCTTCTGCGACGGCATGTACAGATACGGGATATACATATCGTTGTAGATCGAGATACTCTTCAGAATAACCGCCGTCGCCGTCGCCGGCGCAAGCAGAGGAAAAATAATCGAGCGGTAAATCCGGAACAGCGACGCGCCTTCGATCATGGCGTTCTCGTCGAGATCGTAAGGAATGTGGCGGATAAACTGCAGATACAGGTAGATCTGCACCACATCCGTCCCGATGTACAGAAGCACCGGACCGTACAGGGAGTTAAACAAGCCAAGCTCCTTGATAATGCCGAAAGTAGCGACCTGCGTAGTGACGGACGGAATAAGCGTGGCAGCGACGTAAGCGCCTAGAATCCAGGATTTCAGCTTGAAATTAAACCGCCCAAGCGCAAAGGCCACCATCGTCCCCATCAGTACGTTGCCTAGAACGGACAAGCCGAGAATCGTGCCCGTATTCATAAAAGCGTTAAGCATATCCCCGCGGTGGAACACCGTGGAGAAGTTATCGAGGTTAGCAAACGAATGCGGGAAATCAAAGACGCCGGACTTGGCGTACTCCTCATTGCCCTTGAACGCGTTCAAGACGACGACATACGGCGGGAACAAAATAACAAACACGGCGGCAAGCAGCACCGCGTATTTCAAAGCTGCGGCAATCGCGCGGGAGGGCGAGACCGGTCGCGCGGTTACGGTGCCGGCACGTTTTTTCAATGATGTCTCCAAGCTCATGCTCTAGTCCCCCCCTCGCAAAATCAGCTTCCGCTGCACGAATATCACCAGCACGACAATAAACAGCAGCACCATCCCCATCGCCGATGCAAGCCCGTAGTTGCTGAAGTTAAAAGCCGTCTCGACGGTCTGGGTAACAAAGGTCTGGCTGGAGCCGGCCGGTCCGCCCTTCGTCATGACAAACGGCAGATCAAATACTTCAAGCGCGCCGCTGACCGTCAGCAGCATGCTGAGCTCCACAATTTTGATGATGCTCGGCCAGGTAATGTAGAGGAAGGACTTAAACGGTCCCGCCCCGTCAATCTTCGCCGCCTCGTACAGATCGCCGGGAATCGATTGTAAAGCGCCTAAATAAATAACCATGTTAAAGCCCATAAACTTCCATGCCGAGATAAAAGCAAGCGAGTAGTTGACGATCGCGGCGTCTCCCAGCCAGCTTTTGATCCAGGATTGCAGCCCGACGGAAGTCAGCAGCGCATTCAGCGAGCCGTTCTGCGCATCGTAGACATAGGTGAACATATAGGCGATGGCCACGCTGTTCATAATGTAAGGCAGGAAGAGCAATACCCGGAACGCGTTGCGCCCTCTTAACCGCGAGTTGAGCAGCACGGCAAAGAATAACGCCACGATGTTCTGGACGATCCCCCCGATAAAGTACACGAAGTTATGGGAAAGAACCTTGAAAATATCCGCGTTCGTAAAAATCTCCTTATAGTTGCTGATTCCTACCCAAGCCTTCTCCGGGCTGTAGCCGTCCCATGAGGTAAAGCTCAACCAAGCCAGGTAAATGGCCGGATAGAAGGAAAATACCGCAAGCAGCAGCAGCGGAAGCGTGAGGAAGGAGATCAATATGACATAGCGCTGTATCTTGTAACTCATTGCAAACATCGGCAACCCTTCTCTACTCCTTGATAAGGAGGAAGAGAAAACGTTATCGATTCAGCCGATAAGCATCTTCTCTTCCCGTTAACCGCTATGAACCTATTTGCCTAAGGATGCCTTCGCATCTTTCCACTTCTTGTTGTAGGAATCAAATACCGCTTTCATGTCTTTGCCCATAATCGCGTCTTGAGCGAAAGCGCTTGTGTCGAATTGCATTTTGTTCGCAATCGCGAGGTAGTCGTCGTTCTCGGCAGCCATCTCGATTACCTTCGGATTGGTCGCCATAAATTCGTTCAGCTGAGCCAGCTTAGGCTTCTTGTCTTTCAGAACGGGGATAAAGCCCGCGTAATCGTCATAGCCGGATTCTTCGATCAGGAATTTGAGGAAGGCTTTTGCCGTTTCCGGGTTTTCGCTGTTTTTATCGATGCCGTAGTAGTAGTCGGAAGCCAGAATCACCTTCGCTTCGCCGCTGTTGTCGAGCGGCAGCGGGAAGAAGCCTACGTCCTCCGCGGCAGCGCCGTTGTCTACCACTTGCGGTACTACCCAGTTGCCAAGCAGGAACATGGCGATTTTGCCGGAAGCGACATCCTTCTTGGAGCCTTCCCAGTTCGTCGACATCAGGTCCTTCTCAACGTAACCGCTGTCCACCATTTTCTTCAGGATGGAGAACGCCTGCCAGTGCGGGCCATCCACCGCAAACGGTTCATCCTGCGTCGCCATCGTGTTGTGCAGGGACGGGTCATTGGCGAAAATAAACGCCTCCTGATCCCAGCCGTACAGCGGCCATTTGTCCTTGAAGTTTGTCGCGAGCGGGATGATGCCCGCTGCTTTCAGCTTTTCGGCTGCGGTGTAAAGCTCGTCGAGCGTCTTCGGCACCTCGGTAATGCCGGCTTGCGCAAAAGCTTTTTTGTTGTACGTGACGCCCATCGCGGCGCTGCCGGAGGAGATGCCGTAAAGCTTGCCGTCCTGGCTGCGGTTGTCTTTGAAATAAATACGGTCGTTCAGGCCCAGATCATCGAGAGGAAGATAAAAGTTCGGCAGATCCGAGTTTTTCACCGTGCCTGGGATCAGGCTGATGTCGGCAAGCTCGTTGGATGCCATGCGGATTTTTGTCGTCTGGTCATAATCCTTGATCGCTTCGATCTCAACCGTCGCGTCCGGATATTTCTCGTGGAATTTGGCCGCGTAATTCTTGAGCTCCGTATCCACCAGGTCCGTCCGGTTGGTTGTGAACACCACCTTGCCCGCGATCTTCGGAGCAGCCGGCTCCTCGCTGACTGCGGCGTTTGTTGCGGCTGCGTTATCAGCCTTCGTTGTTGCAGCGGCATTATCCGCTTTATTGTTGCTTGGCGCTGCCGCTCCTTCGTTGTTCCCGTTATTTGAGCCGCATCCTGCTGCCATTGTCATTGCAAGGCCTAACACGGCCATGGTGGAAATTAACTGTTGCTTTTTCAAACCCGACTCCCCCTCGAATATGTGGTGAATGCGCTTACTTACAAAACCGATTATAGAGAAAGCGCCTTCGCAATTTAATGTCGCGGTTTTTTGTTTATGGTATTTAATTTGGAATTTAAGTGAAATAGGATTATAAATTCCGGTACTCCTTAGGCGTAATGCCTACCATTTTTTTAAACACCTTATTGAAATAGATAGAGTCCGGGTAACCCACCTGCTCGCCGACCTCGTAGACCTTCAGGTCAAGACGCTTCTTCAGCAGCTCCTTCGCCTTCATCATGCGCAGCTGCAGCACGTATTGCGTGATGGTCAGCCCCGTCTCTTGCTTGAATAACGTGCTGAGATAACTCGGGTTAAGGAATACCTTCTCGGACAGCTCGGTCAGTTCAAGGTCTTTATCGTAATCCTGCTGAATCAGCTGTTTAACCGTCTCAATCACCCGGTTGCCGCCCTCCTTGCGCGCGGAAGCAAGCCGGTACAGGGACAGCTCCAGCAAATGCTGGATCCGTTCCTTCAGCTCCGTCAGGTTAAAAAAGTCCGCAACCGACTGGTAGACGCCCACGCCCGGCGGCGTCAGCTTGACCAGCTCGTCAAGCAGGCCGTCTACTTTCTGTACGGCGGTATACAGAAGATTCGCCATAAACTGGACGAGATCCGCATAAGGCGGCCGCACCCGCTCGATCTCCGCGAACATCCGCTGAACCGCCGCCCCGATGCCTTCCGCATCAAGCCGCTCCAGCGCCTGGGTAAAGCCGCCAGTCAACAGCCCGGTGAAAAAAGCAGGATCCGCTGGAGCGTTTGGTCCCTCCTTGCCCGTCACAACGGCAAACGCTTCGCGCTTGTAAATGCCGGCGCAGGACAACGCCAATGCCTCCTGATAAGCGCATATCGCCTTATCGCTCCCTTGATATCCGCCGCTGATTCCGATCGCAAACTTGCCTTTGGCGGCAAACTGCAGGTCGCTCATCAAGCGAAGCGCCGTTTTGTGAGCAAGCCTGCCCGTCTCCTCCTCCTTGGGAGCAGGAACCAACAGGGCGATAATCTGCGCCTCCATAGCCACGCTCTCTATGCCTTCAGCCGCCATCGTCCTTCCCCATTCCAGCAGCTGCTCTTTCATGCCTTGATTGGAAGCCCGGACGGCAAGCACCGCGTAAGGGCACCCAAATACAACCGGTAAGGAGAGCTCCTCCACCCCGGCGGATACAGCCGTATCCTTATCGCCGCCCAGCAGCCGACGCAGCTGCTGCTCCCGCAGCAAAAGATCGCTCATCTGCGCTTTTTTGCTTAGCAGCTGCTCCTTTTCTTTTTCCTGCTTCGCTTCTTTCAACTCCTTATGAATATGCGTAAGGTTCGCCAGCAGCTCTTCCTTATCCACCGGCTTAATCAGATAATCCTTTACGCCATACTGCATGGCGGTACGCGCATAATCGAAGTCGTTATAGCCGCTCAAAATTAGACAACGCGCATCCGGAAGACGGCGTCTTAATTCCTCTATAAACTGCAGCCCGTCCATATAGGGCATTTTAATATCGGTAATAACAACATCCGGAGAGAGACGGTCCAGCTCCTGGGAGGCCTCAAAGCCGTTCGAAAAGCTGCCGACAACCAGATATTCCTCGTTCAGCTTGGAAATGATCTTCTCCAGCCCGCGGCGGATCAGATCCTCATCGTCGATAATCATAATGCTCAGCATTTGTTATTCACCATGCTTTCTCGGAAGTTTTAGATAGACGGCTGTTCCTTCTCCCCACTTGCTCTCAATCTCCAGCCCATACGTCTCGCCGTAATGCAGCTTGATCCGTTCATTGACGTTGCGCAGGCCTACCCCGGTCTTGGAGCTTCCCGCCTCGCGCGTACCGTTCATCGATTGGCGGAGCAGATCCAGCGTCATGCCGTCCATCCCCGCACCTTCGTCTTTAATCGAAAAAATAAGCAGCTGCTCCTTTAGCTCGGCCGACAAACGGATCGTAACCTCGTTAGGCTTGCCCTCCATGCCATGGAGAATCGCATTTTCGACAATCGGTTGGAAGGTCAGCTTCATGACCGGGAAGTTCATCAGCTCCTGCGGAATGTCGAAGGCAACGACAAACCGGTTGCTGAACCGGTAGCGCAATAATTGAAGATACCGCTCCAAATGCTGCAGCTCTTCCCTTAGCTCAACCGTCTCCCTCCCCCGGTTAATGCTGTATCTTAACAGCTTCCCAAGCGTAAAGGTCATCTCCGCGACCTCTTCATCATCGTTAATCTCGGCGGTCATCCGGATGGTCTCTAACGTGTTGTATATAAAATGGGGATTAATCTGGCTTTGCAGCGCCTCCAGATCGGCTTCTTTTTTGCGGGACTGGATCACGTAAATTTCGGAGATCAGCTCCTTCATCCGCCTGAGCATGCGGTTAAATTCCGTGCCGAGAATACCCACCTCGTCCTTCTGCTTCACGTCAAAGCTGACGTCCAGGTTGCCGCCGCGCACCGTGCGCATCAGGTCCGTCATCTGGCGGAGGGATCTGGTCATCATAAAAGCCAATATAACCGAGACAAGCAGCGCAAAGCCGATAATCCCGATGGTTGTCGTAAGCGTGACGTTCCGTGTCAACTGGGCATCGTGATGCAGATAGTTCACCGGAACAAACGCGAATATTTTCCAGCCGGTATCCTTGGACACGGAGTAACTGCATATGTAAGAGAGGCCGTCGACCACGACATTAAAGCTGCCCTGATCGCCAACGGCTTTCTGAATGACCTCATTGCCCGTTATATTGGTAGCCGTCAGCACATGATCGCTGTCATAAGCCACATTGTTCTGGCCGTCGATAATAAGGGTCTTTCCGTTCGTTACCGTATTCAGCTCCTGCACGACATCCTCAATAACGTGAATGTCGGCATCCACCGCCACATAGCCGATTGTCTCCAGCGTGCCGATATCCCGGATGCTCCGGAGCACCGTGAACAGATATTGCGGAGTGCCGTTCGCGCGCATCACCCGCTGGGTCGGGATTATAACGGGATTGCCGTTGCCCTGCACAGCGATTCGCTTCCATTCCTCGTAATGGCTCATCATATCCTCGCGGATGGCATCCGTCTTGATCCGGTAGAACACGTTGCCGTAATTATCGTAGAGATAGGCGGAATAGAGATTTTTCCTCATGCTGTCGAGCAGTCCGATATAGAAGTCCATCTGGCGCTGCTTCTCGAGCGTCATCTCTTGATGGCTCATGTATTGCTGCATTTCGACCGAGTAGAGCGGAATTTTGCTGACGGTCATCATGTCTTCCAGATGGCTGTCCAGATTCGCCTGCATGTTGCTGATCAGCTCGGTGACGTAATTTTTTGTATTCTTATTAATAGATTGAATGTAATTCTGATAGGATATAAACCCCGTAGCCGAGATTGGAATAATGATCAGAACCACGAATACGATAATCAGCTTCTTCTGCATGGTCATGCTGCTAAACCCGTTAATATGGAAAAGGCCACGTCCTATGTTCATTTGCGCCGGCTCCCGTCACTCAAATATGTAAGCGTTTACTGTGATTCTGACACAGAGCCCAAGAAACAGGCAACCTTTTCTTCGTGTAAATCGGGAAGGCCTAAACAGAGTGCAATAAACCTAAAAATTAGCCAATAGTCAGGGGGCTGCGGTTGGCGTTAGATTAGTAGCACGCGGCCTGCGTATTTCGTGCGGAAAGGAGGTAAAGCGTTTACATTTTGTCCCAGGCCATGCGTGCTTGGCTGCTATTAGCCACCTAAATTGAAGGAGGTTATCGTGTGATCACCACTAGATTCCGTATGCTCTCCTACTCCCTTGCCCTGCTTCTGGCCTTTATGTCTTTGTTAGCGCTAGTCGGACCTCCGGCGAAAAAAGCTTCCGCCGCCGTCTCCGGCTTCGTCACCCGCTCCGGCAGCCAGCTGATGCTGAACGGCCAGCCTTTCCGCTACAGCGGCCCCAACATTTATTGGCTTGCCCTGGACGAGAATCCCGTCGAATATCCGACCGAATTCCGCGTAAACAATGCCCTGCAGACAGCAAAAGAAATGGGCGCAACCGTTATCCGCTCCCATGCCGCCATCTCCTTCGGCTGTCCGAAGTGCATTATGCCATCGCTCGGTACATACAACGAGACCGCCTTCCAGAAGCTCGATTACGCAATCAAAGCCGCCGGCGACGCCGGACTTCGTCTTGTTCTCCCGCTTATCGACCAATACGATTATTACCACGGCGGCAAAAAATCATGGACGCGCTGGTTCGGCTACCCCGACGACGGCATCAGCTACACCGGCTACGAGTTTTACAACAAGCCGGAGATTATTAGCGCCTTCAAGCAGCATCTAAGCGTTCTCCTCAACCGCACCAATACCTACACCGGCGTGAAGTACAAAGACGACCCGACCATCATGGCCTGGGAAACCGGCAACGAGCTGGGCTGGTACGACAATCCGACGGCGATGAAGAACTGGACGCAGGACATTGCCGATTATTTGAAAAGCATTGACGGCAACCATCTCGTCATGGACGGAACATACGGCGTGAAGGACGCTCATCTTTCCATCTCAAGCGTAGACATCTACAGCGACCACTTCTACCAATGGCCGGCCGTTGGCGCCTGCTGCAAAGGCTTGTCGGTTACGGAACTGAATACGCAGGCAAGCAAGGTTCAAGCCGCCGGCAAAGCGATGGTTGTAGGCGAATTCGCTTGGAACCTGGAAACCTACGGTACGCTTGCGAACTTCCTTTCCGCCATTGAGGCCCAACCGGCTATCGCCGGCAGCAACTATTGGGCGCTGTTCGGGCAGAACGACGACTACGGTTATAAAGTGCATAACGACGGATTCACCATCTACTATCCGGGCACGACAACGGATATGCGGACCAAAGCCCAGCAGCTGCGCAACCACGCTTACGCGATGCGCGGGATAGCCGTTCCTGCTGCAGGCGTTCCTGACGCGCCGCTTATTACGGGCCATCAGGCAAGCGGCGGCAAGGTTCAGCTGAAATGGAGAGGCGCGGCAGCGGCGGACAAATATACCGTCGAACGGGCAACAGCCGGTGCTAGCGGACCTTGGACCGTTGTCTGCAATCAATGCGCGACGGACAATGATACGCCATGGACCGATTCCACCTCCGTCTCGGGCACGGCTTATTGGTATAGAGTGAAAGCCCATAACCTCGCAGGGGTTGCCGGCAGCTATTCTCCTGTTTATGCCACCGGCGGAACGGCGCTGCCTGCTCCGGGTGCTTTCACGTTGTCGTCTCCTGCAAGCGGCGCAACGGGCCAAAGCGTGCTGCCGACATTCGGCTGGAATGCCTCCAGCAACGCCGCAAGCTATACGCTTGTTGTTGCGGACAACAGCTCCTATACAAGCCCGGTTATTAACGCCAGCGGACTTACTTCTACTTCTTATACTCCAGGCTCCGCGCTTGCCTATAACAAAACGTTCTACTGGAAGGTAACGGCCGTGAACGGCACCGGATCCACGGTGGCGTCGAATGCCGGCCTAACCTTTACGACGGCGGCTCAATCCACGTCGGTTGCGATTGATGCCTTCGAATCGTACAGCTCGGACAGCGCGCTGCAAAGCGCCTATGTCCGCAATACGGACGGCGGTGCCTTGACGGTGACCCGGGATACCGCGAACAAAAACGACGGTACCTACGGCATGAAATTTGCCTATACCATCGCGGCCTCTCCTGCCAACTTTGCAGGGGCAACGAAGCAGCTTGGCACGGCCGACTGGTCCGGAGCAACCGGATTATCGCTTTGGCTTAAGCCGGACGGTTCGAACCGGACCCTGACGATTCAGTTCAAGGAGACAAGCGGCGAGCTGTGGGAAACGTATTATACGTTGTCCGGCACAACCGCGGGAATCGTCAATCTGCCCTTCAGCTCCTTCAACCATCCGGGCTGGTACAGCGGCGGCAACGGCGTGAAGGACCTGAATACGATTAAGGAATACAGCATCTACGTGAATCAGGGCTCCGGTTCAACGGGCAGCAGCTCAATTTATATCGATTCCGTGACGGCGGGTCAGGTCGGAGGAGGCACGCAGCCACCAAGCGATGCCATCGACAGCTTTGACAGCTACGCTTCGAACAGCGCATTGCAGGCCGTCTACACGATGAACTCGTCCGGAAGCGCCATTACTCCAACTCTTGATACGTCCGTCAAAAGCGACGGTACGAACAGCATGAAGCTGAGCTACAGCATTACGACGGCCGCCAACTATTCCGGCGTCATTCACCCGCTCTCCGCCAGCTGGACCGGCAAAACGGGCATCAGCTTATGGGTGAAGCCGGACGGCTCAAACCGTACGCTGACCGTGCAGTTCAAGGAAGCGAGCGGCGAGCCTTGGGAGACGACCTATGTTCTCTCAGGCACAACGGCCACAACTATTCAGGTTCCGTTCACTAGCTTTGCGCGTCCTAGCTGGTACAGCGGCGGCAACAGCACGCGCGATCTTGGCTCCATCGCCGAGATTAACTTCTATATTAATCAAGGCTCCGGCAGCACCGGCAGCAGCACGATTAATATTGATGCGGTAAAAACGTATTAAGACGGTTAAATAATAAAGCCCACTCAAGCGCAGGCTAATTGCCGGCTTGAGTGGGCTTTTTTCTCTTAGGATAATGTCGCGTATAAAAGCAAAGTCCCAATACTGCCCACCCATAACATAGGCACGCAGTTCGATAGAATCGCTGCCCTTTTGTAACCCCGATGAAGAGTCCAGGCAACAATCGAGCAGGCGATCATAAAGAGCGGGTAAACGCCAAGGCCTAGTACAAACAAAATGTTTAATGCCGTAAAGCCGCCGTCAAAGGACATGAAAGACATCCCAAACGTAAACAGCCACGGAATCAGAAACAGCAAATAAATAATCTGGCTAATAACGAGAAATTTCTTCAATGATTATCCCCCTAAATTCTATATGACCTTAATAGTTCGCTGTGCAGAAAAAATATCCTTTTCCTTATTTTCAGGAATGTTCCCCGCGTTCCCCCCGTATATTTAGATGGCTATTCACCCTAAATTTAAGGAGGTACATACATGAACGCATCGTACTCGGAACTGAGGGCCAGAGCGAGAGAAAGCCTGAGAGGCAATTGGGGAAAAGCGATCGGAGGCTTTCTGCTGGCCGTATTAATGGCAGTCGTTATCGGTCTGATCAATTATTTGATCCCGGTGCTCGGCAATGTGATCAGCATTCTGATCAGCGGCGCCATCTCACTTGGACTCATCAGCTTCTATCTGGGCATTGCCAGGAAAGAAGATCCGCCTGTATCGGAAGTTTTCAGCGGCTTCGCCCAATTTATTAAAGCGTTCTGCCTGTACTTTATGATCGGACTCTTTACTTTCTTATGGACGCTGCTGTTTGTCATTCCGGGAATTATTGCGGCATTCCGTTACTCGCAAGCTTATTTTATTCTCCGGGATAATCCGGATATCGGCATTCTGGAAGCCATCAACGAAAGCAAACAAATCATGAAGGGTAATAAATGGCGCTACTTCGTTCTGCAGCTGACCTTTATCGGCTGGGCAATCCTGGCCGCGATTCCTTTTGGCCTGGGTTATCTGTGGCTGTGTCCATACATCAGCGTTACGCAGGCTCATTTCTATGATGAAGTGACCGGCAGACATTCGCCTCCAACCCCGGATTCGTTTTAAGCGTTTGTCAAAAAGAAAGAGGCAGCGGGATTCCGCTGCCTCTTTCTTGATTAACCGGAGAAGTCGCTTTGCCGCAAATGAAACACCCATGGTCCGCGGAGGACAACATCAGGACGGTTGATATGCAAAGTCAGGTGCTTGCTCCCCGGTTCTATCGTACATTCCAAATATACCACTTCGCCCGTTTTCTCCTTAAGCTTCGCCATGCCGCTCTCCTCGGCGCCAATCATATATAGCGAGGAAGGCGCCTTCTCGTCATAGTGAAGATCCGTGTAAACCCTAAGCGTCGTTGGAGAAGTCTTTTCCACGTGAGTAATGGTAACCGGATAACCGGCAATTTCGAAGGTTTGGTTCAGGCTATCCATTGTTTCGGCCGGCACTTTTACTTTGACCTCATCTTGGTATTCGACGTTTATTTCCGGAATCGTAAGAGTGTAGGTTTCATCGGGCGTGCGGCCAAGCGGAAAGTACAGCTCGCTTTGGGGACTGCTCAAGCCTTGCACCGTGGTAATCTCCAGCTTTTTACCCGCTTTATTCACCACATGAAGCTTGAGACTTTCCTCATGCATGTAGACGCCATGGATCCCGTAATCGATGATGCGAAAATCCTGCCGTGGCGGGGTAATAATAGAAACCCTTGCTTTTTCATCTACCTTATCCGTAATAGCCGTGATGGACAGCCCATTTGCCGTAGAGGTTGGACCAAGCTCGGAATAGCTGTCGAAGGATTCCGCCTTCGTTAGATGAATAGGTACTTCTATTCGAGCTTCTTCCCCAATCATCAGCTTGATATCACCCTGTACGTCCAGTTCTCCTTTATGCCAGAAAGAAGACGTCCAGATCGTTCCGCCCCATGAAGCCATAGTTGCGTCAATCGTTACGGTCTCACCCTGTGCATTAATTAGAGTAACATCCTTTAATCTGGCTGTGTTTTGCCCGGTCATCGTAATATAGGTCATTTCATGGTCGGACATCATACCGGTAATAACAATGGATCCTTCTCCCCCAACCTTTACGGTAATAGGCTTGCTCAGGATATAACGTTCTTCCGGGGATTTCTCTTCCTTCACCATTCCCGTACCGGGGATAAACTGCAAGGCATTATGGATAGCCGCCCATACCTTCGTGTGATTAACTAATGCCGTAGACAATAGAAGGACAACAATGACAGCAGCAATAGAAGTCCATGTGCGCCTTAACCGCGTTTCCTTTTGCTTCTCTCTTCCTGCTTGCTCTATACCAAGGCGTGCCCTATGAAGCAGCCGCTCAGAAGGGATGGGAATGGTCTGCATTTGCTGTTTTATTTTATCGGAGCCCGTATCCATAATCTCCATCCTCCTCTACCCGTTTCCTTAGCTTTTTCAACGCCCGATACAGCAAGGTCTTTCCCGTGCCTAGCGGAATATCCAGGATTTCCGTTACCTCCCGGATCGTAAGATCATAATAAAACCTTAGAATAACGACGCTTTTCTCCTCCGGTTCCAAAGCCTCCACCAGTTCCTTTAACGTAATCGACAACGTAAAGTCCTCTTCATCGCTGACGGTTATCGACTCCATATATTCCGGCTTCCATTGAATTTGTCTCTTCCGTTTGCGCAGAAGATCGATCGAACAGCTTATCGCTATCTTAATGAGCCAAGTTTTGAAGTAAGCAGGCTCCTTCAGCTTGCGTATTCCCTTGAACGACCGGTATGCCGTTTCCTGAATAACATCCAAGGCATCCTCTTCGTTCCCCACATGCACATAAGCGGCCCTATACAAATCATCTTCATACTGCTGAAAAAGCTCCAAGTACGCGAACTCGTCGCCGCGCTGCGCCTTTCTCACCAGATCAATAATGCTCCTCACTATAGATTAGACGCATGAACGTTTCGTTTGGCTTTCACAAATGCAAAAAACTCGAGCGTACTAACCCGGCCCGCCCGGCCGGCCGCAGGCAACAAACTCTAACGAAACTGTAACACGCTATTTCAGCAAAATGGAGCCTTTTGGATTTCTAACGAAACTACCTATCATTATTCCCTGTGTATATGCCTCTTTTCACTCAAAATCGGCCAAATAGCGTTACCACGTTTCGTTAGATTAGAAATGAAGTTGTTTTTAGGCAAATAAGGTTACGTAGTTTCGTTAGCGGGGGGAGCAGATCGATCAGCACAGCAAAAAACCAGATTCCCCTCTCCGGGAATCTGGTCCGCCACTCATTCATTCACTAGCCCACCATCGGTGCGGTTTCCACATGCGTGCCTTCCACCGGGTTGCCCTCTTTGCGCCAGTACTCGATGCCGCCGATCATTTCTTTTACTTTGAAGCCTAAGCCGGAGAGGCGCGCCGCACCTTTGGTGCCGCCGTTGCACGCCGGGCTCCAGCAGTAAACGACGATGAGCTGCTCTTTCGAGAACCCTGCGGTGGTTTCCGCTGTCATCTCTCTCGATGGCAGGTTAATCGCCCCCGGAATGTGGCACTCGGCATATGCTTTTGGGCTGCGTACATCAATCAGCAGAAAATCGTCAAGGCCGTGCTTCATATCGTAATACACATCCGCTACGTCCGTCTCAACGGACAGCTTGTTCATATAATGACGGTGCGTAGCTTCCGGTGATGCAGCAGGAGTTTCAAGGACGAGCGAAAATGGTTGGTTTGTCATAGGGAGTGCCTCCATTTAGGGGATTTGCCAAATGCCTTGGCTTGTTGAATCCAATATAGCATGATCCCTAACATCGGAGTTATCGATCGTTTTCGATTGCATACTTCAATGATTCTGATGATTGCCCTCGCCGATTAATTCCACGAAGCCAACAAAGGCTTTGGACTGCCATTTCTTCTTCGAATAAATCAGCTGGGTATAGAATCTGCAGGCTGGATGGTTAAAAGGCAATGCAATCAGCTGCTGCTTCCGAATTTCCTCGGCAGCCGCGATACGCGGCAGCAAGGCAACGCCAAGGCCATACACCACGCATTGCTTGATGGCCTCCATGTTCCCGAATTCGTAAGAAGGCTTGCTGTCAATCTCGCCATCCCGCAGCACTTTGAGCAGCATTGCCCGGTACGTGCAGCCATCCTCGGTGAGGATAAGAGGCTCGCCCGATAAATCCTCTGCCCGGACCTCGCTTAATGCCGAAAACCGATGCTCGGGACTCGCGATAATAACAAGCTCCTCTTCTCTCAACACCACCGTATGGAGCTCCGGATCCGAGAACGGCGGGTCCAGAATAATGCCTACATCCATCGTCCCCTCTTTGACGGCTTCTATAATAAGAGGCTCATTCCCAGGCTGCAGCATGATGTTAATATCCGGATACTGCTGGCGGTAAGCCTGCAAATACGGCGGCAAATAATAGGCAGCCAACGTCTCAATCGTGCCAATGGACAACGTTCCTTTGGACTGCTTCGACACGATTTCTTTCGACTCTTCGTGGAGCCTGATCACTTCTTTCGCGTAAGGAAGCAGCGCTTCGCCGGCGATCGTCAGCCTCATGCTCCGGCCGAACCGTTCAACCAGCACGGCTCCGTACGACTCCTCCAGCCGCTGGATTTGCGTCGTAATGCTGGACTGGGCATAGCCCAGAATTTCCGCCGCGCGGGTGAAGCTCCCGTGCTTCGCGACTTCGCAGAAGGTTTTCAAATAGGTTAATTCCACGCCAGACACCTCCTTTTCCAAAAAGCCAGCTAATTCCGTTTCCGATACTGATTCGGGGGCAGCCCCGTCGTTTTCTTGAATGCCGTACTGAAATAATGCTGCGACTCATAACCCGTCTTCTCGGCGATTTCATGTATGGCCAGGTCCGTCTCGTTCAGCAGCCGAATCGCTTCCTTCATCCGGGCGGTTGTCAGCATGCTTATAAAAGAAGTCCCCATCTCTTGCTTGAAAATACGGCTCAGATAAACGGCCGACACGTTCAGCTCGCCCGCAATTCCCTCAAGCGACAAGTCCCGGTTCTCATAGCGGTCCGCAATAATCTCCTTCGTCCGCCGGACAAAGGGACTTAGCTTCGTCTCCCGGTTAACGGAAGCCCTTGCCTCCGCATAAAGCGAGGGTACATCCCCCGATGAGCCTTCCTGATAGCTGGCCACAATCTCAATCTTCAAATAGCCCGCCACATCCGCTTCAATCTGCTTAAAGACCGCTTCCTGCGGCTTGCCCCAGATCAGAACAACAATTAATCCTACTTTATCCCGGAAGTGAACGGAAGTAAACGGCTCAAGATGCTCTTCCATAATATTTTCGATAGCAAACAAGAGAAGCTGACGGTCCTTCTCCGAGAAAAACGCCTTGCCCTTCGACTGCTCCGGCCACCGGATGACGCCTACATAGTCCGGTTCCTCGCCCGGCATCCGAAGGAATGAAAGCTGCTCGCGAATCTCCGCTTCCCCCAGCTCTCCCTTGATCCATTCAAGGCAAAATCTTTCCCTGAGCAGCGCGAAGTTTTTATCAATCTGCTTGGAAGCCATCTGCAGAAGCTCTTCGTTAACGGTCGTCTCCTCCAGCTTCTGAACGACTCTCGCCAGCACTTCTCCCAGCATGTCGGGATTCACCGGCTTCAAAATATAATCGTCGACCTCCAGCTTGATGGCTTCGTAAGCATAATTAAATTCATCATGGCCGGTAATAATGACGATCTTGCATTTGGGAAGCTGCTCCCGAAGGTAGCTGATCAAGGTGAGGCCGTTCATAATGGGCATGCTCAGATCGACGAGCAGAATATTCGCCTGCTTTTCCACGGCGAGCTCCAGCGCTTCCTCCCCGTCCTCGGCTTCCCCAACGACCTCCAGTTGCAGATCCTCCCATGGTATAGAGCTGCGGATTCCTTCCCGGATAATGGACTCATCATCCGCGATTAACACCTTCCATGTGCGTATCATGCGTACCCTGCCCCTTCCGATGAATAATAGGATGCTTAATGATTACCGTCGTTCCGGCCTTCTCTTTGCTCTCAATCGCAATGCCGTAGGTCTCGCCAAAGCTTAAGCGGATCCGCTCCTGCACGTTCCGGAGACCGTAGCTGGCCGCTTGCCCCTGCGGATGGTTCGACGCCGCAGCCACTGCGGCTGCCTTCTGCGCCGCGTGAGCTTCATGAACCGATGGCACGGCCTGAAGCACGGCTTGCAGCGCCTCGAGTCTTGCTTCCGTCATTCCCGCTCCGTCATCTTGAATAACCAATTCCAATATCTCTTCGCTAATAATGGCACGGATCGTTATCATCCCCGGCCCGCGGCGTTCCTTAATGCCGTGATAGATCGCGTTCTCCACAAGCGGCTGAAGAATAAGCTTCAGCACGAACAAGCTGTCGCTGCTTCCGTCTACTTCGATGTTATAGTTCAGCTTATCTTTATAACGGGTTTGCTGGATTTTCAAATAGCTCCGGATATGCTCAATCTCGTCGGCAAGCGGGATCATCTCCTGGCCTTTGCTTAGCCCGATGCGGAACAGCTTGGACAAAGCCTCCACCATCTCCGTCGCTTCCTTCGCTCCGTCCTTGCGGGCCAGCCACTGGATCGTATCCAGCGTATTGTACAGAAAATGTGGCTGAATATGGGCTTGCAGGCTGCGCAGCTCCGCTTCCCGCTTGAGCCGCTGCTCCGCCCACACCTGCGAGATCAGCCGGGTCATCTGCGACAGCATCTTATTAAAGCTGCGCCCGAGCAGACCAATCTCATCCTCCCGCTCCTCCGGAATGCGGATGCTCATATTGCCCTCCTCAACCTTGCGCATGAAGGAGGCCAGCTGCGAGATCGGCCGGGAGATCGAATGGGATAGGTAATACGAGGCGGCAATGCCAAGCATGCACACGATAAACACGAAAGTAACGAGGTAGAGGTTAATGTCCTTAATCTCCTGCACGCTGTCTTGGACAGCAAAGACCCCAACGGTCGTCCAATTGGTGAAGGAGGATTTCTGATAAATAAACTGCAGCTTCTGGCCCCCTACCGTTTGAGCGAACATGCCGGATAACTGCTGGCCGGGCAAGGCAACGCCCAGACTTCCGATCCTGGAGTTTTTTGGCGCGTAAATGCTCTCGCCCTTATCGTCGATCACCATCAAGTAGCCGGATTTTCCAAGCCGCACGTCCCGAACCGTCTCCGCGATTACCCTCAGCTTAAGATCAATAAGGACAACGCCTAACGTCTTCTGCGTATCCGGATCCTGAATGGCGCGGACAACCGAGACGACCTCGCTGTCCTTGTAATTGGAATGCGTCGTCACGTTCCGGTTGGCCGGATGGCCGATAATTTTGAAGATCCCTTTCGCCTCAACAGCCTCTTGATACCAAGACTCCTTCGCCAGACTGTCTCCCGTCCGGGCATACATCTCGTTGCTGAAATAATCGCCGTTAGGCCGTACGACGATAATTCCCGCCACCTCGGAGTAAAGCGAGGTAAAGCCCTGCAGAAATTTGGACATGCGGTATTCCTCATGATCATCGTCAATGGCTTTTTTCCCTTCGCTCAGGAAGGCCTGAATTTCCGGATTCATCGATATAAAATAGGAGATATTCTGAATATTGCCCGCGTAATAATCAAGCGACTTATTCACATTGTCGATAAGCTGCATCGTATGGCCGTTGACCTGTTTCTCGACAATGCCGTTAACGATCCACCCCATTAATAACCCAATAACAAGGGAAGGCAAAATACTGATCAGCAGGAAGTGAAAAATAAGCTTGTATCGAATAGACCAGTTGTTCAGCTGGAAGCTCTTCCGGAGCTGTTTGAATACCATGATTAGCGCTCCCCTTTACCCGTTACTTGGCATAAAACTGGTCAACGTCACCAGGGGTCACTACCGTAATGCCCGTATCGATGTTCGTCGGCAGCGGCGGAATGCTGGAATCCCCGTTATTGGACATCGGATTTACGATATGATTGCGGAGATGGAACAGCTGCATCAGCGACCAATACCCCATATTCCACGTCCCCTGCGCCAGAGTTGCCGAGATCGTGCCGCTCTTGACCATATCCAGCGTTCCTTTATCCGTGTCAAAGCTGATGATCTTGACCTGATCCAGCTTGTTTAACCGCAGAATGGCATTGCCCGCGCCAACCCCTCCGTTTGCCTCCGTTACGAAAATACCGCTCAGATCCGGGAACTTGTTCAGCAGATCACGTACCTTCTGCTCCGATATCATCTGATCGCCTTTGCCGTCGGCAATCCCAACCAGCTGAAGATCGGGAAATTCCTTCTCCAGCGTCTCCTCGAAGCCCCTTGTTCGCTCTTGATGGTTCAACTGATTAGGCAGCGTAATGACGCCAACCTTGCCGGCTCCGCCCGTCAGCTCGGCCATCTTTCGGGCTGCCGTCACCCCGGCGTTGTAATTATTGGTGCCGATGTAGGAATACGCTTTGCTGTTTGGCGCATCCGCGTCGAACATAACAACGGGAATGCCCGCTTCCACCGCTTTATTAATCGCGGGGTTCAAAGCCTCGGAATCGATGGCGCTTACGGCTATTCCCGCGGGACTGCGCGCGATAACCTGCTCGAGCACCATCATTTCCTCCTGCACGTCGTATTGCGTGGAGCCCCGGTATTCCACCGATACGCCAAGCGCTTCCGCCGCGTCCTCGAAGCCTTTCAGCCCGTTTTTCCAATAGTCGATACCGGCCAGAAAATTCACCATCACGTACTTCTCGTCCAGCGTACCGTGCAGCCCTTCGGGCTCATCCAGCAGTCCGCTGTTGTCTTCCTTGACGAATACCATATACAAATAGGCCATCAGCGTCCCAATCAGCACGATATAGACGAGCAACAGCTTCTTCACCCGGATCCCCCCAATATGCAAAAAACCGCTTTCATTAACATAGCAGTTAAGCGCGTCTAGACACAAGAAGTGTTTAGACGCGCTAAGAGACGGCTCTGTTATTAAGCAGATTTGTTTTTGTTATAGAGGTCGAAGGCGACCGCGAGCAGCAGTACCAGACCTTTGATGCCTTGCTGATAATCGATGCCCAGACCCACCAGCGACATCCCGTTATTCATGACGCCCATAACTAGACCGCCAACAATTGCCCCGATTACCGTACCCACTCCGCCAGTTGCCGAGGCCCCGCCGATAAAGACGGCCGCGATGGCATCCAGCTCGAAGTTCACCCCGGCCTTCGGAGTAGCCGCGTTTAGCCTTGCCGCAAACACAAGACCCGCAAGGGCGGCAAGCACGCCCATATTGACGAAGACCCAGAAGGTCATCTTTTTCGTCTTCACCCCGGACAGTCTTGCCGCTTTCTCATTGCCGCCGAGCGCATAGATATGACGGCCCATCACCGTTTTGCGCATGACGAAGGTGTACAAGGCAATCAGAATAAACAGCATGATCAGAATGTTAGGAAGACCTTTGTAGGAAGCGAGCACATACGTGAACAGGTTCGTAATAATCACGACGGCCGCCAGCTTGATCAGGAAGAACGGAATCGGCAGCAGCTCAAGCTTGTATCTTTTCTGAACCAGGCGCCCGCGCCACTCCATAAAGATGTACAGCACCGACAGCACGATTCCGATTAACACCGTGAGCAGATGAATATCCCAGCCCCCCGGTATGTCAGGCAGGAATCCGGTGCTTATGGAGCGAAAGCCCTGCGGGAACGGAGCCACCGACTTGCCGTCCAGCACCAGCATCGTGAGGCCGCGGAATAATAACATCCCCGCCAGCGTGACGATAAAGGACGGAATCCGTACGTAAGCCACCCAGAAGCCCTGCCAAGCACCAACGATAGCGCCGAACACAAGCGACAGCACCATCGCAACCGGGAAGGACATCCCGTGTTTGACCATCATGATGGCCGATACCGCGCCAACAAACGCCGCAACGGAGCCGACGGAAAGATCGATATGGCCGGTGATAATAACGAGCAGCATGCCAATGGCCAGAATTAGAATATAGCTATTCTGCAAAATCAGGTTCGTAATATTAAGCGGCTTCAGCAGAATGCCGTCGGATAGAAACTGAAAGAGCAGCATGATTAGGATAAGTGCAATAAACATACCGTATTGCCGGATATTGCTGCGTAATAACTTTAGCGCGGTTTCCATGCTGTCCTACCTCCTGCTTTTCGTCATATACTTCATAAGCGTTTCCTGGCTGGCTTCGGCTCTTGGCACTTCCCCGGTAAAACGTCCTTCGTTCATGACATAGATCCGGTCGCACATCCCGAGCAGCTCCGGCAGCTCCGAGGAGATCATCAGAATGCCTTTTCCTTGCTCCGCCAGCTGATTGATAATGGTGTAAATCTCGTATTTCGCCCCTACGTCGATGCCCCGGGTTGGTTCATCGAGAATAAGGAGGTCCGGACCGGTAAAAATCCACTTGCTCAGCACAACCTTCTGCTGGTTTCCTCCGCTCAGGTTGCCGGTTTTCTGATGGACGCTAGGCGTCTTGATGTTCAGCTTCTTGCGGAAGCCTTCCGCCTCTGCTATCTCTTTGTAATCGTCCACCACAAACCATTTGGAAATGCCCCATAGGTTGGCAAGCGTTGTATTGCGTTTGATATCGTCCATCAGGACAAGCCCGTATTCCTTGCGGTCCTCGGTTACGTAAGCAATGCCCTCGTCAATTGCTTTGCTAATGTCGGGCAGCCGGATTTCCCGGCCTTCCTTGAACAGCTGGCCGCTGATTTTTTTCCCGTAGGACTGACCGAAAATACTCATTGCAAGCTCCGTGCGTCCTGCCCCCATAAGCCCCGCAATGCCAACAATCTCGCCGCGGTTAATATGGAAGCTGACTTCGTCGATCACTTTGCGTTCCGCTTGCTGCGGATGATAGACGTTCCAGTCTTTGACCTCGAACAGGATCTCTCCGATATGCGGCACCCGCTCCGGATAACGATGCGTCAGATCCCGCCCAACCATCCCTTTAATAATCCGGTCCTCGGTAATTTGATCCTCGCGAACCCGCAGCGTCTCGATCGTCTGGCCGTCGCGCAGAATCGTGATCGAATCGGCCACCTTCATAATTTCGTTCAGCTTGTGAGAGATAATAATGGACGTCAGTCCCTGCTCCTTGAACGCCAGCATCAGATTCAGCAGATTCTCGCTATCCTCTTCATTAAGCGCTGCGGTTGGTTCGTCCAGGATAAGCAGCTTTACTTCCTTGGATAAAGCCTTCGCAATCTCGACAAGCTGCTGCTTGCCTACCCCCATCGTTCCTGCAAGCGTATTCGGGGATTCGGACAAGCCTACGGTCTTGAGCAGCTCGCGCGTCTTCACAACCGTCTCGTTCCAGTTAATAATGCCGCGGCTTGCCTGCTCGTTGCCTAAAAAAATATTTTCAGCCACGGACAGCTGCGGAATAAGAGCAAGCTCCTGGTGGATGATGACGATGCCAAGCTGCTCGCTGCTTCCGATATCTTTAAATTCGCAGGCTTTGCCCTTGAATAAAATGTCGCCTTCATAGGATCCAAACGGATATACGCCGGAGAGTACCTTCATCAGCGTCGACTTGCCCGCGCCATTCTCTCCCATAAGCGCGTGTATTTCGCCTTCTTTTACCTTTAAATTAACGTTCTCCAGCGCCTTTACGCCCGGAAAGGTTTTGGTGATTCCCCGCATTTCGAGTAGGATATCAGTCAAAGCTATCACCACGCCTTCAAGTTGGATAAGGAATACGGAAAATGATTTAGCAACGGCTTTGAGGCCGTCGCTAAATCATTTGGCTGCCGCAATGCTTCAGTGTCTTATTTCAGTTCGTCTTCGGTGTAGTAGCCCGAATCGACCAGTACTTGCTTGTAGTTCGTGCTGTCTACCGATACTGGCTCCAGCAGGAAGGAAGGAACTACCTTCACGCCGTTGTTGTACGTTTTCGTATCGTTCACTTGCGCTTCTTTGCCTTCGATTACCGCTTGAGCCATGCTAACCGCTACCTTCGCAAGCTCACGGGTATCTTTAAAGATCGTGGAGGTTTGTTCTCCGGCAATAATGGATTTCACCGAAGCAACCTCAGCGTCTTGGCCCGTAATGATTGGCATTGGCTTATCCGCCGTGCCGTAGCCTACCCCTTTCAGGGAGGAGATAATGCCGATGCTGATACCGTCATACGGAGACAATACGGCATTTACCGTGTCGGTAGCGTAGTTCGCGCTCAGCAGGTTATCCATCCGGGATTGCGCGGTTGCGCCGTCCCAACGGAGGGTTGCGACCTGCTCCATTTTCGTCTGGCCGCTCTTCACAACCAGCTTGCCGCTGTCGATGTAAGGCTGGAGAACCGACATCGCACCGTCGAAGAAGAAGTACGCGTTGTTATCGTCCGGGGAACCGGCGAACAGCTCGATGTTAAACGGCCCTTTGCCGTCCTTCAGGCCAAGCTTATCTTCGAGGTAAGAGGCTTGCAGCACGCCTACTTTGAAGTTATCGAAGGTCGCGTAGTAGCTGACATGCTCGGTATTTTTGATCAGACGGTCATAAGCGATCACTTGAATGTTCTGGTCGGCCGCTTTTTGCAGCACGTCCGTCAGGGACTCGCCGTCGATTGCCGCAATAACAAGCACCTTAACGCCCTTCGTGATCATGTTCTCGATTTGGGAAACCTGGTTCTCGATTACATCCTCCGCATACTGAAGGTCTACCGTGTAACCAAGCGCTTCGAATTCTTTCTTCATGTTGGCGCCGTCACCCACCCAGCGCTCCGACGATTTCGTCGGCATGGAGATACCGATTTTGCCTTTTTCGGTGGAGGCACCTGTGTTTGTGCTTTCCGCGCTGTTTCCGGCCGATGCGTTATTTGTAGCTTTCTCACCGCCATTGTTGCTGCTGTTGCCGCCTTTGTTACTGCTGCCGTTCGCGCCGCAAGCGGCAAGCACCACGATTAATGCGGTTAACATCAGGATCGATAACACTTTTTTCATTTCTGTCTATCCCCTCTCGATTTGTGAGATGAATGAGCCGATAGACAAATCATACAAGCGGAAGCTTTTTAAATCTTTTCACTTCGTTAACTCGTTTTTATAAAAAAACAAACAAAAAAGACTTAAGCGGATAAATGGTTAATCTGCTTAAGTCTTAATTGATTCTCTTGACTCCTTCTATCCCCTGTATGACAGACTAACAGTAGTTAGCCCCTACTACTCTCCTTCTCTCCGCCTTACGTTGGATTTTCTCCAGTAAAATTACGGCAAAAGGAACGATTTCAGCGGCTACGATGGATTCTATCCAGTAAAATGGGCTTAAAAACGCCACGTGCGTCCAAATGAGCGCATTATGCTGTACTCAATCCAATCTAGCATAAGAAACCGGACAATATCGTCCCTTACGCTGTATGAAATCCAATGTAGCTGATTGCCCTACGTAGGACTCGCTTCCTTCCCCAAATGTAGAGTATAGTAGGACTAGTTGAAATATAAATTCCAGGAGGCTAGAGCCATGTCACAGGAGATTTGGATTAACCTGCCGGTCAAGGATGTTCAGAAATCAACTACCTTTTTTAATCAAATCGGATTCCAAGCCACTAACGTAGGCAGCGAAAGGGCCAAGCTTACGATTGGCCAGACCACGTTCCTGCTCTTTCCCGATGCGGCGCTTGAGAAATTTTCCGGCGCGAAAGTTGCCGATACTTCCCAATATGCCGAGGTCTTGTTCTCCCTTGGCGCTAACAGCAGAGAAGAAGTGGACGAATTTATTCAAAAAGTAGAGTTTGCCGGCGGCACCATCTTCGGCAAGCCTAGCGAATCGGACGGCTGGATGTACGGCGCGGGCTTTGCCGATCTGGACGGCCACCGTTGGAACCTGCTGTACATGGATGAGAGCAAAATGCCGAAAGGCAAATGAAAAAAAACGCCGGTAACCTGGTTAAGGTTGCCGGCGTTTTTTACACCCCGAACAATCTCCGGTATGCCGTTGGCGTCATCCCTTCATGTTCCATAAATCGCTTGTTGAAATAGCTGACGCTTGGATAACCCGCTTCTTCCGCAATCTGTCCGATGTTATCGTCCTTCCGCTCAAGCAGCCATTGCTTCGCCGCCTGCAGGCGGCAGCGGGTAATAAAGTCCATTGGCGTCATGCGGGTAGCGCTGCGGAACAGCTTGCAGAAATAATAAGGCGTCACCCCAACCCGGTCTGCCCACTCCTCCAGAATAAAAGGCTTCACCGCCTCCTGCTGCATCAGCGGAAGCAGCTCCATAATCCGCTCGCTTGAAGTCCCCGTCTTGTTCCCTTGCAGCGCAGACGCATGCTCAACAAAAACCGTCAGAAGCATATAGGTAAGCATCGACAGCTGGGCCGGCCGAAGCATCCGGTGCGTCTCGGCTTCGTGCAGTAGCTCCTCATGCGCCTGTTCCCAAATCTGGGGCTGGCGAAGCTTCCATAGCGGGCTTTTGTGGAAGCCCTGCTCAATCAGATAATCCCGAAGGCCCGTACCTCCGTAGAAATGAAACCATCGCACGTCCCACGGCTCGTCCTGGCTGCTGTAATAGCGCTGCTTCTGCAGCGGAAAATACAGCACGGCTTCCCCTGCCCGAAGCTCATGAACAACGCCGTCAATCTCCGCATAGCCCTTGCCGGAAACGCAGTAATGAATATTGAAATTGTTCAAGGCTCCGGCCTCGCGCGTAGTGCTGTGCTCCGGGTCAAACCGATAATTGCCCACCGATTCAGGCATGCAAAAATACGGCATATTCGGAAGCGTAAGCAGCAGGCTTTGACGTTTCATAGCAGGCACCTCTTTATGTCAATATTGTTCTAATGGTATACAAAATAATATCATTTTAATTTTAATTATCTTCTCCTATAATCGCAATATAGTCATAAATCATTCTAACAAAGCGAGGGTGAAGCATGAGCAAAAAGCTTAGATGGGGCATTCTGGGATGCGCTAATATTGCAAAAAACGCGGTAATTCCTGGCCTTCATTTATCCGATTTGAACGAAGTGGCCGCGATCGCGAGCCGCGACGGAGAGAAAGCCAGACAAACGGCTGAAGCTTTGAATATTCCTACTGCCTATGACAGCTACGAGGCGCTTCTGGCCGACAGCTCGATTGACGTTATTTATATCCCGCTGCCGAACCATCTCCATAAGGAATGGGCCATCCGTGCAGCTGAAGCAGGCAAGCATATTTTGTGCGAGAAGCCTCTCGCGCTGAACGCGCACGAAGCGGCAGAGATGGCTGAAGCAGCCGACCAAGCAGGCGTTCTTCTGTCCGAGGCGTTTATGTATCGCTATCATCCGCGCTATCAGCAGATTAAAGAGCTGATCGCATCCGGTGCAATCGGTCAGATTCGCGGGATCCGGAGCGCGTTTACGTTCAACAACCCGAACGACTCCAAGAATGTCCGCTTCCGTAAGGCTTGGGGCGGCGGCTCCATCTATGACGTAGGCTGTTATCCGATTAACGTTGCGCGTCTGCTTTTGGATAAAGAACCGGAAGCGGTTACAGTCAACGCCCTTTTCTCGCAAGAGCATGACGATGTCGATATGATGGCCTCCGGCCTGATTGAATTTGACGGCAACATATCGCTTACCTTCGACTGCGGCATGTGGGCGGCGTTCCGCAATCCGCTGGAGATTCTCGGAACCGACGGTATTATCGAAGTTCCGTCCGCGTTCGTTACGCCAACGGCGGAAAGCAGCCATATCTACCTGAGTGCAAACGGTGAGCGCCGCCAAATTGAAGTACCGTACGTAAATTCGTATACAGCGCAAGCGGATTCCATTGCCCGTTCCGTTACAAACGGTACTCCTCTGGAATTCCCGACATCCGATGCCATCCGCAATATGAAGGTTATTGATGCTTGTCTGTTATCTGCCCGTGAACATGCGAGAGTCCAAGTATTGTAAAATAATGATCTCTGAGGAGGCTGCTTACTATGGAATTCTTAAAGCTGCAAGGATTGGACAAACCGGTATCCCGCTTGATGAAAGGGACGGACTATTTCTACCATGACTCTTATGAAAAAGCCGCTGCCAACATGGACGCCTACTTCGCCATTGGCGGCAACTGCTTTGACTCCGCTCATATTTATTGCGGCGGACAAAGCGAGGAAGTAATCGGCCGTTACCTGAAGGAACGCGGCACCCGCGACCAATGGGTAATCCTGACCAAAGGCGCCCATCACGACCAGAATGGCCCGCGCGTCAGCCGTGAAGCGATCCGCAGCGACCTGATGACGAGCCTTGAGCGTCTCCAAGTCGATACGATCGACATGTACGGTCTTCACCGCGATGATCCCAACGTCCCTGCAGGCGAAGTAATTGAGATTCTGAATGAGCATATCAAATCCGGCGCGGTGCAAACGATCGGCGTATCCAACTGGACTTGGCAGCGCATTCAAGAGGCGAATGACTACGCAGCGGCAAAAGGCCTTGTTGGCTTCTCGTTCAGCAGCCCTAACCTTAGCCTTGCGAAAGCCAACGAACCGTTCTGGTCCGGCTGCGTGTCCGTCGACGACGAGACTCTTGCCTGGCATGAAGCCAACCAGCTTCCGCTGTTCTCCTGGTCCTCGCAGGCCCGCGGCTTCTTTACCGGCCGTTTCACGCCGGAGGATCGCAGCAATGCCGATCTGGTCCGCGTCTTCTACAGCGACGACAACTGGGAGCGCTATGAGCGCGCGAAGCAGCTGGCCGAGCAAAAGAACGTCACGCAAATCCAGATCGCGCTCGCTTACGTGCTTAACCAAGCCTTCCCGACCTGCGCCCTCATCGGCGCCCAATCGCTCGAGGAGCTTCGCTCCTGCGACGAAGGCTCGCGCATCAAGCTGACTCGCGAAGAGATGGCTTGGCTGGATCTGAGCTCGGATAAGAAATAAATAATCGTAAATAAAGACCGCTCCTGCTTGCAGGAGCGGTCTTTTTGACAAGCTAAATTAATGGCTAGGACCCCGGCCTCCTGACCATAAACCGCTCGGCATTACGCTTAAAGCCAAACTGCTCATATAGTCCATGGGCATCCAGCGTACCGAGCAGCCCCGACAGTCCTTCGTATTGCTGCACGATCCACCCTACAAGCTCCTTGCCTAAACCATGCCCCCGATGCTCTTCATCTATATATACATCAGCCAAATAATAGACGGTAGCCCAATCCGTGATGACCCGGGCAAAGCCTACTTGCCTATCTTCATAATAAATACCGTAGCACGTGGAGTTCTGAATCGATTTCTCAATCGTCTCCCTTGTACGCTGATTCGCCCAATAACTCTTCGCCAGAAAGGCTTGAATCATATCCAGCTCAAGCAGAGACTTATCGTCGCTAAACCGGTACTTGTTATATAGATGCTCCATGTTCAATGGCCTCCTAAATGAAACTCTTTGTAAAAGTAACTCGGTCATATCCTTCTGCAAAAAAGTCCTTCTCTTCATTAGCCAAGTTAAATCCGATGCTGCTGTAAAAATCGATCGTCCCCAGATTTCCCGGATGGCCAAGCGTATACAAAATCACCTGCTTCTCTCCGAGTTCTCTCAGTCTATCGCAGATTTCGCTGAGCAGCGCCCGGCCAACGCCTTTACGTGCCGCACTCTGCTTAACAACAACGCCAACAATCTCGTAATGACCAACCTCGTCGTTAAAAATAAAACCCGTGTGCCCAACGACCTCACCCTTATCCTCCGCAACAAAATAATCGCTTCTGCTGCTAGAAGGAGATGAGGCGAAATAGTCCGCCCACCTTACGGGATATCTAGCAATAACGAAAGGCGGAAATTGCAGGGGATATTCTTCAAACATAGAAATAACAACATCTTGATCGTTCTGTTGGAGTTGGCGGATAAGCAATCAGAAACCTCCTGTTGGCAGTAAACGAATATAAATCTACCAAATGATTGTTTATCCATATTTTACAAGTAAAATCCAGTTGGTTTCAAAGGTTTCTTTTTACTAACGGGAGCTACTCGCCCCTTAACGATGTCGCATATCGCTAAGCATGTCACTGGAGCATCATTTTAACGCCTTAACGATGTCGCGCATCGTTAAGCTCTTCGATTTTAGCTGATTACTTTCGTTTTCCCGTTTTTCCCTTTATCTTAGCGATATCGCACATCGTTAGGCACTAAGCCAGCATCCGATTGAACCCCCTTAACGATCTCGTACATCGTTAAGCCATCTTGCGGTTGCTTTCCCTATGCCCACGCACAAAAAAACCGCCCAAAGGGGGCGGCTCAATTACCGTCATCAGCTTTGCTATTTTACAGGGCTTGCAGCTGCTTATAGCCCTCTACAAAATTCTCGTAAGCCCACTTGATATGATCCTTGCTTTCGTATTGTCGATAAGTGCATTCAATGGCCATGATGAGATCGAGATAGAAATCGTACAACACGCGTCTTCTCTGCTCGGACTCGGTTAAGCCGTTAATGCCGTATCCCTCGCAGAACGCGCCTAAAGTACTCTTCGCGAAACGTCCGAAATAAAATTCGCTGAGCGGATCGCCCCAGAAGGCACGCTCGAAGTCGATCAGCCCGGAGATTCTGCCTTCATGGACAAACACGTTGCCATCCCACAAATCCCAATGGATAAGCGAGGCTTCCTTAACCACACCCAACAGTTCCCTGTAGCGAAGCACTTCCTTCTCGATTTCCGCATAGGATACCGGCAGCTCGACGCCCGCATCCTTGCCGTCGGCCAGCACATCCACCATCATACCCTCAAACGCTTCCGCCCAGTTATCCTTCCTGCGGCCTCCGGTTGAAGCGACCCAAAGAAGCTGTTCTTATAGGCATTAATGGAACGGCTGTAGCCGCCAAGCTCGCGTGCGATGGCCTCCCGCTCCTCCAATGAGAGAGAGTCCCTTATTTTATTCATTGCCGTTCCTTCTATATACTCCATGAAAAAATACTCCGCCGGGATGATCGAACAAGCAGCATCGTACGCATAGACTCGCGGAACAGGAAGTCCTGGCGTGTCCGCGACGAGGCGCATGGCTTCTACTTCCGTCCGCATCATGTTCTTCTCGTAACGCATGACCAGCTTATCCGCGGAAGGCGCAATCTTCAGGACAGTCTTTCGTCCATCCCCCAGCACAATCGAGTAAGCCATGTTTGCCCAGCCGTCCGTTAGCTCGCTAACCGAAATATAAGCCTGTCCAAAAGCCTCCCGTACGATCGTTTCGATCTCCTTGTCATTCAACCTGTACTTGTTCGCATTTTCCATTGCGCCTGACAACCTCCGGATCTTGGAATCGGGCTTAGCTTAGCGGTGAACCTTGTACACGCTTGCTTTGCTTAAGCGGCGAATAAGCTGTACTTCTTCGTCCGTTAATGGCGAAATATCCGCCGCGGATATATTTTGCAGAAGCTGCTCGCGGGAGCTTGCTCCCGGAATCGCCACGGCTACAGCGGGATGGCTAAGGGAATAGCGAATCGCCAGCTGCGACAGGCTCCGTCCTTCCGATGTCAGCTGCTCCAATTGCCTGCGAAGCTCAAGAAGCTCATCGAGCTCATAGTCCAGCACGCCTTTGGACGGCTGGCGGTTTGCCGCAAGCGCGCCGCTTGCAACAGGCCCACGCGCGATCAGGCTTAGCCCCTTTTCTTCCAGCAACGGGAGCACCGTTTCCTCTGCCCGCCGGTCCACGATGCTATACTGATTCATAACGCTAACGATGGAAGACCGCGAAGCATACTCCCGAATGACATTCGGACGGATCGAGGAAATGCCGTATTCCCGGATTACGCCCTCTCGCTTCAATTGCTCGAACGCTTCGATTGTCTCGTCAATCGGATCCTCGATCGTCCCGCCGTGCAGCTGGTACAGATCGATGTAGTCCGTTCCCAGCCGTCTAAGGCTGTCTTTCACGGCGGATAAAATATAAGCCTTCGACGGATCCCAAGCCCAGCCCTCCTGTCCGGCTATTCTCCGGTTGCCGACCTTGGTCGCCAGCACCACCTGCTCACGGCGTCCCCGGATGGCCTTGCCGACAAGCTCTTCGTTCCGGCCGCTGTCATACAGATCGGCTGTATCCAGCAGGGTTACTCCCCTCTCCAAGGCTTCATGAACAAGGGAAATGGCCTTTTCTTCATCCGTACCCAGCGACATGCAGCCAAGTCCAATCTCCCCTACGTATAATTCAGAACCGCCCAATTGATTTTTTCTCATAGCAGATTTGCTCCTTCAGTTATCCAGGTTAAAGTTTAAGCGCGTTTACTTTCTTCTGCATCCTCCAGCAGCCATACCCCAATACGCCGAACAGGAGAAGATAAAGAACGGTCACCGGCAGGCCTATCGTCCACAACCTGTCGCCGCTGAAGAAGTTCCGCAGATTAACCATATTGGCAAGCATGATTACGAGGTTAACGAGCATCATTACGGCCATAACCCCTTGCAGTCTTTTGTACAGCTGAATCAAGGAGTCGCGGTCCGTATAGAGCCGAGGCTCCTCCCCGGGCTGCCATTCCCTGCGAAAATAATGCCAGAGCGAGCCGTAAGAGCTGACATACTCCCAGCCTGCGTCCTGATACAAATCAATATACTCCTGAAACTTGCTGCTTCCAAGTTTTTGCCCGGTCTGGTAATCCAGTCTGTACGTATACCGGACCGATTCATCCTTCGCGAAGAAGCTGCTTGCCATACTCGCCTTCTTGAAATGCATTCCGTCACGGGACATCTCGTTAAGCCATTGCTCTTCCTTCTCAAAGTTCCAGCTCATCGTCAGCCGGCGCCGCTTAATCAGCTTGTCGCTCATCCGCCTCACCCTTTCTTCGTAATCAGAGCTTGCCGCCCTACGTTCAGAAGCTCTTCCAGTCTTGCGATCTCCGCTTCGACTACCAGCATGCCGTTCTCCGTAATGGCATACATTTTGCGGCGCGAGTCCGCTCCCTCCGGAACGGGATATTGCTCAATCAGCCCTTTGCCCAGCAAGGTATTAAGCGCCGTATATAAAGTGCCTGCACCAAGCTTTACGCGCCCGCCGCTCCTCTTCTCGGTATCCTGCATAATGCCGTATCCATGTGATGGCTCCGTATAGAGAACGATCAGGATATAATAAAACGCCTCGGTAAGCGGCAGCATCTCTTTCATGTCTTATCATCCTCCCACCACTCGAACTATATCGCCTGTCGATATAGTTTATGCTTATATATTATGTCTCGATATATCGACTGTCAATATAGTTTATGGAAAATTTATCAAAACAAATCTCACAAAAAAAAGAACATGCCGAGAATCTCGACATGCTCTGATAGGTTTCTTTCATCATTGCCAAAGTGCATCAGGAATGCTCTTTCGGCACCCAATCGTATTCCATTAGTTTTGCGGTATGCAGGGCTCTCTCCTCGCCAAGAAGGCGGCTGATGACATAGAGTGACATGTCTATGCCGGCCGAAATGCCGGCAGACATTATTATTTTTCCGTTATCCACATATCTGGCGGTCTCGGATATTTCGGCGGATGCCGGAGCGACCTGCCTTAACTCCTCGGTTGCAAGACGATTCGTCGTCAGCTTCAGCCCTTCCAGCACTCCAGCCTTCGCAAGGAGCAGCGCGCCCGTGCAGACGGATAGCAGCAGCTCCGACTCGTCAGTGCATTTCCTGATCCAATCGGTCAGCACCTTGTTGTGCATTTCCTGACGGGAGCCCCAGCCGCCGGGAATAAGCACGATATCGGGCTTGGGACAGTCGTGAATGGCATAGGCCGGATTGACGCTCAGATTGCCTAAGGCCGTAACGGGACTGTTATTCTCCGCCACGGTGAACACATGGAAATCCTGCCCGCGATTGCTGCCCGTAATAAACACTTCAAACGGTCCCGTAAAGTCCAGCACTTCAACGTTGTCATAGATCAGAATAGCTACATTCCTTCTCTTCTGCATCCGCTTCATCCTCCCCAATAAAAAAGAGCATCGCCTCTCTTGAAGAGAAACGATACTCTGCCCAGGCGTACGGCTCATGACATATGTGCTCCCTCGTGGTTCTCCACGTTTACGCCAGTTGCACATACCATATATTTACTTTTATCATAAACCGGGCATATGCGCGGGGCAAGTTAAATTTTGCGGAAACAAATAAGGACATGCTGACGTCTATGTATCGGAATGTTCAAAGTAAAATTAAGGGCAGGAACAAAGGATAGGTGGCTATGAAGCTAAAAAGATGGCAGATAAGCACCGCATGTATACTGCTGCTCTTCGTGATCGCCGGTGTATTGGAATATAAGGGCATCATTTGGCATAACAACCTGTTCGCGTCTAAATACAAGGTTCGGGGAATCGATGTGTCCCACTATCAGGGCGAGATTGATTGGGGCAAGGTTGCCGGCAGCGGCAAATGGCGGTTCGTCTATATCAAGGCAACCGAAGGAAAGGATATGACGGATAAGGACTTCAAATCGAATTGGGAGCAAGCCAGAAGCCAAGGGATGAGGATCGGCGCTTATCATTTTTTCACGACGCAAAGCACCGGCGCCCAGCAGGCGGCGCATTTTATCGAAGAGGTACCCAATGAGTCCGCCAATCTCCCGCCTGTTATCGATATCGAGATTGCTCTTGATAAGGATGTCGCCCTCATTCAGCGGGAACTGACCATCCTCTCCAGCCATCTGGAGGAGCATTATAAGCAGAAGCCTATCTTGTATGTCACTTACGATACTTTTAATACCTATATAGCAGGCAGCTTCAAGGATTACGAAATCTGGATCAGGGATATCGTCAAGCATCCGCGTTTACGAGGTGACCGCAGCTGGTTATTCTGGCAATACAACAACCGGGGTCATATCCCAGGCATCGACTCGTACGTCGATATTAACGTTTTTAACGGAGACTACGAGCAATTTAAGGCAAGGTTTGAGCGCTAAAAAATAGAAGCCGAAACTTCTTGGGAAGCATCGGCTGACGGATTACTTTTCGATTTTATAGGTAAACTTCCACTCGGCCGTATTCCCCGAATACCTGCCGCGGTTCTCCGTCACAACGACCTTCAACGCTTTATTGACGGTTTTTGTAATAGAAGATGCTTTTACCGTATCATTGGCTGAATTGCTATCGGGAATTTTATCCTGCTCTTCGGCATATGCCTTCAGCTTAATGCTGTCCGTCGATTTCAAGCTCAGGGTGATACTTTTGTTTTTTTGTACTTCCTTGCCGTTCACGTAAGCCTTAGTCAACCACTCGTTACCGACATGGTTATTCTCGACCAGCTCCACGCTGACAAGCGTTACTTTGAATTTGGTTGTTTTGTCCGAAGCCGAGACCGGTTGCATAAGCAGCGCAAAAACAGCCGTAACCGCCATAGCTACCTTCAAAAGCTTGCTCAATGCGAATGCCTCCCTCAAATTTTTCCTACAGAGAAACTTCTCCGGGACGCATGTTTATCCTGCCTCTTTACTATTTTCGCAATAATTAGACTTATTGCTCCGAGGATAATGCCTCCTCGATGGCCAGTTCCAAATCGGCTGGCTGCGTCGTAGGTTCGAATCGGGCGATAACCTTACCTTCCCGGTTAACAAGGAACTTGGAGAAATTCCACTTTACGCCGTCGCCTTCATATAGGTCCGGATGATTCTGCTGGAGAAAATTCTTCATCCACAGCTCATCGGAATTATCCGCGTCAAAGCCCCCGAAAGGCGCCTGCTCCGTCAAATACTGAAAGAGAGGATGAACGGATTCACCGCGGATCTCTACCTTTTCGAACAGCGAGAAGGTTACTCCGGCATTGCGCCGGCAATGCTCTTCCACCTCCGCATTGCTCCCGGGCTCTTTGCCGTTGAACTGATTGCACGGGAAACCCAGTATTTCGAAGCCGTGCATCCAATATTTTTCGTACAAATGCTGCAGGCCTTCGAACTGCTTGGAATAGCCGCATTGGCTTGCTGTGTTTACGATTAGAAGAACCCTGCCGTAAAAAGCAGACAGATGAATAGACTCCCCATTTATCTCATTAACCTGAATGTCATAGATGGACTTGTTCATCATTAATCCCTCTCCCCTTTTTTATATTTAATCCATCATATAACCAAGAAGCCTATTTGAATAATATATAAAAACAATAATCTTCATAGGCAATTTCAATAAAGTATATATTGGAAAAAAGGCTTATAAAAAGCCTTCTCTCTCCATGAACTTCGCAGCTTCTTTCAGAATAATCCGGTCGCGCATCAGCATAAAAAGCTTGGCGTGATTATCGCCGCCGCCCGCCACTGCTTTTTCCATAATATCCAGCGCTTGTGCGGCAGACAGCCATTGAACGGACATTCCGAGCTGTTCTTCGGCTTCGGTGAGAACAGCCTCACCCGCGCCATGCCGCGCTTTTGCCAGATAACAATGCGAATGCTGCAGAAACCCGTTCCGATTCTTATGCTCCTCCACAAAGCCAAGCTTGCAGATTACATCCGCTTCGCAACCGGTCTCCTCTTTTATTTCCCGTACAAAAGCATCCTCGGGGGACTCGCCTTCCTCCATTCCTCCGCCGGGCAGCTTGTAGAGATCAAGCTCGGCCATATACATCATCGCAACTTGTCCATGATCGTTGAATAGCACTCCCCTTGCGGCATAACGCGAGACGATATCCAGATACGCCAGGTCGCCTCCTATAAGATCACTGTCGGTTATCTTTAGGTTTAGCATGATCCCTTATCTCCTTTTTAAACTTAATGGTTCAGGCAGCTGATTCCCTTCGTTTTTAAAGGCATTAAACTTCTTGACCAGGTCCAGGTAAGCCTGCTCCCGGTCTTCGCCAGTTCCCTTCATCTCCTGCCAATCCTTAACGCTTGCTTCCCACGGGATGCCCGCTCCTTTCCGGCAAATGTATTCGATCGGATAATCATCCACAGACCAGTTCTTTTCATGGTCACGCCTTTTTCTAAACACATATCGCGCTCCTTCAATCAGCAGTGCCATGCAGAGGCTGGGAATAAGACTATTAACGGCATTATCGGGATTAAAGTGCCTCGCAGAGGAATAAATGCCGTCGCATATTAGGAAAAGCATTAAAGCATACAAGAGCCATCTCAAGCCTTTGGCCAGCTTCCAAAACCGTTTAAAGTTCAGCAAAGTTAAATAAAATGCCACGATAAGAATGATCAGAATCATTGCCACTTCCGTTACGCCTCCCCTGCAATTTTAGGCCGAACCTTATAAATAACTATATTAAAAATATCCGTAGCCTGCGGGATTGAAATCGATTAATATAAGAGCATTGTAATTGTAATATTTTACATATCAAGTCACTTTTAAGGGGGTTAATATGCTTCAAGCTTACTGGTACATAACGAAAATGAAGCTTCTCGTTAATCTGACTTACAGGTTTGAAGTGTTCACTTCCGTTGCAACCAATCTTATTCTGATGCTGGCTTCCGTATTCTTATGGCAGACGGCTTACAAAGGCGGCTCCGGATCGGTAGAATCGCTTAGCCTGCAGGATATTACGACCTACACCATTCTCTCGATCATTATCTCTACCATCTTCGTATGCGATGTACAGAATACCATCTATTACAAAATACGGGAAGGCCAAATTGTGACCGACTTCTACCGTCCCATCCCTCTTTTTGCCTGCTACCTGGCCGAAGATATCGGAGAAATGCTCAGCTCCTTGTTAAACAGGGCGCTTCCGCTAGTCGTATTTGCCTCCATCTTTTTTGGCATTCCGTGGCCCGCTTCCTTCGGGAGCTTCCTGCTCTTCCTTCCAAGCTGCCTGTTAAGCTACGCCATTCTATGGCTGCTTAGCGCGCTTATCGGACTGATTGCGTTCTGGGTGATGGAGCTTGGCAACATGGGGAATGTCAAGGACGCTATCGTCCGCGTATTGTCCGGCAGTATCGTGCCGCTGTGGTTTTTCCCGGAATCGGTGCAGACCGTCTCGAAATTTCTTCCGTTCCAATACACGTACCAGACTCCGCTCGGCATTTATATCGGCAACACAAGCATGTCCGAAGCTTTAACCTCCATGGCTGTTCAAGCCGTCTGGATCGCGGTATTGTATCTGATCCTGGCAGCCGGATGGGCGCGCACGAAGAAAAAAACGTTAATCCAGGGAGGCTGAGAACGTCCTTATGGTATCTACGATCAAGCATTATGTTTCCGTCGCTTCCTGCTGGGCGCGTCTCGCCGTGCAGCGGCAGCTTGAGTATCCGCTGTTCCTGTTCAGTTGGCTCCTCATGATTCCGATTCAATACTTCTCCGGCATCTGGATGCTCAAGATTATCGTCGACCGCTTCCAGGCTCTTAACGGCTGGGATTTCCCGCAGCTTACCTTTTTGTATGGACTTGGCCTGATCAGCCACGGCATTTTTGTCGTCTTCTTCATCAATACGTGGAGTATCGACCATATGGTCATCAACGGCGGCTTCGACCGTCTTCTGCTTCGACCGATGAACGTTTTCTTCCAGCTCGTTGCGAGCTACGTGAATTTTATCGGGTTAATCGATTGCATACCGGGCGTTATCATCTTCCTCTATGGGGCCGATATCGCCGGCTTTGACTGGACGCTCGCGAACATCGGCAAGCTGATTCTCGTGCTGATTGGCGGTATTCTGATCCGTGCCGCGCTGTTCACCAGTCTTGGAACGATCGCATTCTGGACCAAGCGCAACGGCTCCATGGTTGGCTTCGCCCTGACGATGCTCGAGCGCGCAACCATGTATCCGCTTAGCATGTATCCGTATTTCCTGCAGGCGTTATTCACCTTCATCATCCCAATCGGCTTTATCAGCTTCTATCCTGCCGCGGAATTTCTGAATGCGGACAGCGGCGGCCTCGATCTCCCGCTAAGCTTTGCGCTGTGGACACCGCTCGTGGGCGTGATCTGCTTCCTGATTGCGGGCGGCATCTTTAAATTCGGCATGAGAAATTACGAGAGCGCAGGCTCTTAAACCATAGGGGGATCTGACTGGAATGGAAACCGTTATTGAGGTTAAGGATCTCGTGAAAGAATATATAATCGTAAAAAAAGAAAGCGGGCTGCGCGGCTCGATCAAGAGTCTTCTTTTCCCGAAAAAAACGAAATTTAACGGCGTAAACGGCATCAGCTTCTCCATCGCGCCCGGAGAGATTGTCGGCTATATCGGACCAAACGGCGCCGGCAAAAGCACCACCATCAAAATGCTGACCGGCATTCTCCATCCGACCTCGGGCTCCATCAAGGTATGCGGCATCTCCCCGCAAGCCGACCGGAAGGCCGTCGTCCGCAAGCTTGGCGTTGTATTCGGGCAGCGCACGCAGCTGTATTGGGATTTGCGTCTCGGGGAATCCTTTGAGCTGCTGTGCCGGATTTACCAGATTGATCAACAAGCCTACGACGACAATCTAGCCATTTTAACCGACGTGCTGAAGCTGCAGGAATTCATCAATACGCCGGTGCGCCAGCTGTCGCTTGGCCAGCGCATGCGCGGCGATATCGCGGCAGCCATGCTGCATTCGCCGTCGGTCTTGTTCCTCGACGAGCCTACGATTGGGCTGGATGCCGACGCGAAGCATGCGATCCGCAACTTCATTAAAGAGATTAACCGTACCCGCGGCGTTACCGTTATTCTGACCACTCACGATCTTGATGACGTAGAGCAGCTCTGCAGCAGAATTATTGTCGTTAATAACGGCAAGCTCGTAGAGGACGGTCCTATCGGCTCCATTATCCATAAGCTTACTCCTCACCGCTTGCTGGTTGTGGAGCTTCACGAGCCTGCCGACGATCTCACCACTCCGCATGCCACCGTTATCAAGCAGGAAGGGCTGAAAATCTGGTACCAGTTCGAAAAGGAAAGCATCTCCGCCTCGGAGCTTATCGCCGCCCTCTCGCAGAAGCTTCCGATTCAGGATATTAGCGTCAAAGAGCCTAACGTGGAAGACGCCATCCGCGAGGTCTATAAAACGACGGCAACTAGGTAAGCAAGGCATTAGAAAAGCCGGGGCATACTCCATTTGGAGTGTGCTCCGGCTTTCGCTATTATTCATGAAGAGCCAGACCGCTAGGGCTGGCGGCTGTCTCAATCTTGTTCGTCACCTCAAAGGTCTCTCCGTCAATGACGATTATCCCGTCGCTTACCGCTACATAGATCCGGTTGGTCTTTGTATGAACGGCCACCGCCTTCGGGCAGCTTCCTACCGGAATAGTCTCAATAACCTTGTGTTTGGATGCATCTATAACCGAGACGGTATCGCTTCCGGAATTCGAGACGTACACCAGATTGGCGAAGGTATCCACTCCGGCAGCATAAGGATTTTTGCCGATCCCTTCCGTTATTGTTTTCAAGACCGTGTTGGTCCCGCCATAAATAACGCTCAAGCTATCGCTTAAGAAATTCGGCACATAGATGAGATTCGCGTCCTCGTGAATACCCGCAAGGCCCGGCTCATGTCCGACAGGAATATCCGGGAACAGCCTTGTATGGGTGTATCCGTCTATAACCGAAATATCATGATCCGGGCTGCCGTTTGCTACGTAAATCCGATTCGTATCGGCATTAATAACGATTCCGGCAGGAATGTTGCCTACGCCAACGGAATCGATAAGATGGTTGGCTTCCCCGTCCAGAACATCCACGGTATTAAGAAGCGAGCTTGCAATATAGACCCGGTTGGTCTTCACGTTGACGGCTGCGAGCGAAGGAAACGGGCTTACCGGTACAACGGCTACCGCTTCCTTCGTGCTCCCATCCAGCACTATAAGCTGATGCTTGCCGCTGTTAATTGCATAAATCCGGTTCGTCACCGGGTTAAGAGCTATCCCCTTAACGGAGCCGGCAGACGGCAACGGAATCGTATCGGCGACGGTATCCGTCTCCCCGTCGATAACCAGGATCTGTCCCTTCTCTGACAAAGAGACAAACAGCTGATTGTTCCTCATTGCTGCCGGAGTTTTGTCCTCAGCTGGAGCCGGCATTGGAGTTGGTGTTGGAGCTACTGTTGGAGCTGGGGATTGAGCTGCTGTTGGAGTTGGCACTGGGACTGGAGATGGCGTTTGAGCTGCTGTTGGAGTTGGCACTGGGGCTGGAGCTGGTGTTTGAGTTGCTGTTTGGGCAGGCACTGGGACTGGAGATGACGTTTGAGTTGCTGTTGGAGTTGTTGCTGCTGTTGGAGTTGGTACTGGGACCGGTGTTGGAGCAGGAGTTGGCGTTGGAGCCGCTGCAGCCAGTTGCGAGACCTGGACTTCGGCCGAAGGCGGAGTAATGGAAGGAGCAGGATCCTCTATAAACTCGGCCTCAGGCAGCTCTTCCATTTCATAATCGGATTCTTGCCCGATCTCATCGTCAAGCATATCCAGCCATTGCGGCAGCGGCTGCAATTTCCTTTTCCGTAGCTTCCTTGCCGGTTGTTTGTAGCGTTGTTGCGGAGTTACTGTTACGGCAGCGGCTGCCGTTGTCTTCGTTACGCTTGGCTTCACTGCTTTTTTCTGCTGTTTCTTTGGTTTCACTGTCTGTTCTATGCGACTAGGGGGGCTTAGAAAACCCGACTGCTTCTGAGGCAGGTACATCAGCAGCGGTGCGGATTCTTTTTTGCCCCGGCTATACATTTTCACGCGCTTCCCCTCCCCAAGCATACTTAACCGCTTATTTATTATAAGTAGGTAAGTATGGAATGGCTTGGGTATTTGCTTATAATTTCATGCGGCTTCTTACCATTAATGCGGCACCCGTCACAACCGCGTCTTCCTTTAATCGGCCCATCGAAAATTGCGGGATATACGCTTCGCCGTAATACGTCTTCTTAACCGCTACCTCCGTCGCTACCCGATAATACATCGGATTGGCGCTAATCAGAGCCCCACCTAGAATAATCAGCTCCGGGTGGAACGTATTGATCAGATTGGCCAGCCCTACTCCGAAATAAGAGGCGGATTGCCGGAATATCTCCCGTATAAAAGGATCGCCGGCGTTTAGTCCCTCCGTAATCGTATCCAGGTTTACTTTTTCCGGTGCAACGTTATTTAATAATAAGCCGCCTTCAACCTTCAGCCTCGTCCGCACCTGTCTTTCCAGCGCTTGAACCGAAGCAAAGGTTTCGAGGGAGCCGTAGTTGCCGGATTCCTCCAGCCTAGGGCCATCCACATCGATAATCATTTGCCCTATGGAACCCTCCATGTCTACCTTTCCGTACACGATTTGTCCATGGGACATCATGGCCGATCGCAAGCTGATCCCCGCGGAGACGTACAACGCATGCTCCACGTTATCTTGCCTCATAGACCAATGCTCTCCAACCAGAGCCGTATTAGCTCCATTCTCAAGCAAGGTCGGCAGCCCCGCGGCCTCCTCGAACATCGCGCAGATCGGAACCTGTTCCCAGCCCTTGGCCGGAAAATACTGAGGATTAATAATAACCCCGCTGCTGCGGTCAAGCGGTCCTACCGCCCCGATTCCCAGCCCCAGAATACGGCTTTGCGTTAGGGCATGATCCTTCTTAAAAGCAAGCATCATACCGACCGTATGGGCAACCAGACGCTCGGGCGTCATCGTCTCGTCCATCCGCCACCGGACAACGGACTTCTGATTCATATTCATGTCAAATAAACCAAGCGTTGAAGTGAACCTGGAGATTTCGAGGCCAAATATATATCCGTAATCGGGATTAATCTGATAGAGAAGCGGTTTTCTGCCGCCCTTCGACGGACCTAATCCGGTAACGAGGATAAGCCCTTCCTTGGCCATATCGTCCAATAGACGGGTCATTGTGCTGCTCGTAATATCATGGGCTTCCAGCAGCTCCGCTTTTGCAATTGGTCCAAGATTAGCGATGTAATCGTAAATAAGCTGTTTATGCGAGGGGACGGAACGCAGAGAATGACTCATCGTTTCATCCTTTCCGGGTAGATTGTCGTTGCTACCTGCAATTATACCCCAGATCTAGAATAGGGGCTATGCCGATTGGTTTTCCCCACTTTATTCAATTTTGAACAAAACTAAACAGAGTACTAAGGGTTATCCGCTTGTTTTTATCGGTATAAGCATTTCTTATAATCCAAATCAAAAGAACTTTAATTCAAAATGAATTTAAGTTGCTATAATAGCTATATAGGAGTCAAAAAGGAGAGAGTTTACATGCAGACAAACTGGAAAGAACGACTCTATTTTTTGGCACAGCTATTCTGGGTGTTTGTACGGATCGGCCCTTCCACCTTTGGCGGCGGTTATGCCATGCTGCCCGTCATTGAACGTGAGGTCGTTAATAAGCGTAATTGGATTGCCGAGAAAGAACTTGCTGATGTCGTATCGCTAGCCGGATCCGCTCCGGGAGGCGTTGGCGTCAATGCCGCAGCCTTCATCGGGTACCGGAAAGCCGGCATACCGGGAGCGGCTATGGCGGTTATAGGCGTAACGCTGCCAACCTTTATTATTATCATCACGCTTAGCCTTTTTTATCTTAAGTTTCAAGACAATCCCAAGGTTGTGGCTGCCCTGAAGGGAATTCACGGCGCGGTTGTGGCGCTGATCGCAATGTCCGCGTACCGGATGGCCAAGGCTGCCATCTTTGATAAGACAACGTTAGTTATGCTGGTCCTCGCGCTTCTCATTCTGCTCGCGCTTCCGCTTACTCCGCTATTTATCGTTGCAGCAGGTATTCTGGTTGGTATCGGCATGGTTCGGGTCAAAGAGAAAACAGGCAAACAAGCCAATACGGAAAAGCCATCCTCCAGCAGCCAAGAGCTGATGTATCCGGAGTATTATATTTGATAAGCGCAAGGGAGAGTTACGTATGATCTGGGACTTATTCCTGACTTTCTTCAAAATTGGATTTATCTCGTTTGGCGGCGGTTATTCCGTTATTCCGATGATTCAGACCAAGGTGATCTCGCACGGATGGATGACAACCGCCGAATTTCAGAAGGCCGTCTCCCTTGCCGGCATGGCGCCGGGGCCAATCGCCACCAATGCCGTAACGTTAATCGGCTACGATACAGCGGGTATAGCCGGTGCGATTGCCGCCTGTGTGGGGATTGTCCTCCCTTCGCTGCTGGTCGTAATCTTGCTGTCGGCCTTCTTCTTCAAGCTTCGGAATAATAAGACGATGAAATCTCTCTTTTATGGCCTGCGACCCGTCGTTACCGGATTAATTTTTTATGCGGCGCTTCATTTCGGCGGCTTCGACAAGCCGGGCAGCTACACCTGGACGACCGGGTTTACGCTGCTGATCTGCGCAGGCTGCCTATGGCTTTTGTTCAAATACAAGCTGCACCCGTTAACCGTGATCGCGGCGGCGGGAGCAGCCGGAATTATCTTTTTATAGCCCTTTTGAATCCCCCGCGGCAAGCTGGTAATCTTGCATGAGATACCATTTTGAAAGCGGGGGATTTCGTTATTATCTCGAACGTTATGATGTACCCCGTGCCTTCTTTCGTAAACGCGGCCAGCTTTCCCGCCTCCCAGCTGCCTTAACGATGCGGCACATCGTTAAGCTCGCCCAATTCAGCCGGATTCGCTCCTTTTGACGGCTTTTCTCTTTCCTTAACGATGTCGCGCATCGTTAAGCACTGCTTTTACCCGCCTCCTAGCTGCCTTAACGATGCGGCACATCGTTAAGCTTGGCCGCCGCACGCCCGCAACACTCACATTCCAGCCCATCCTAAGCAAATAAGACCCTCTCAGGGTCTTATAATGTCTACTTTTACTCCAGTTCCACCC
>NZ_BILY01000046.1 GCF_004000805.1 Paenibacillus glycanilyticus NBRC 16618 | reverse complement strand
GAGGTAACGTTATTCGGCCTATTTTTGCAAAATGTGCAGGGTTTGATGGTGAATAGCGTGTCTGAGTTTCGTTAGATTTGAAAAAGCTGAGAACTTAGCGAAATAAGAATATGAGGTTTCGTTAGAAACGGAAAGGCGGGAATAGGAGATGGAGAAATTGGCTACGGCGGCGGGGATAACGAAGATCGAAGAGAATGGCCTGCATTTGATGTATGAGGTGCGGGAGAATGGCGATGTGCTGCTGCTTCACTTTGGCACGCAACCATGGTTGGAAGAGTCAATTACGGCTAAGCAAAAAGACGGCTTCCGCCTGATGGAGCTCCAACTAACCGGCGAGGACCGTGCGGAATATCATGGCCGTACACACCGGGCTTCGCAGCCGGGGCTGCGGATGGTGTATGACGGATTGACCGATAGCCGTAATGAGTTCGGACGGAAACTGGTGCTGGGGCTCAAGGATCCGGTTACCGGCGTATCCGCCTTGTGGAACGTTCAGTTCTATGACGGCGTAGCGGTTGCGCGCTGCTGGACGGAGCTGGTGAACGAAGGCGAGGAGGAGGTTGGCGTCGAGTACGTATCTTCCTTCGCGCTGACCGGCTTTGATAAAGACGGCGAAGGCGACCGCAATGACAAGGTAACGCTTACCCTTGCGCATAACGCATGGCAAAGCGAGCTGCAATGGCGGACGTATACGCTGCCGGAGCTGGGCATGTCGCATCTGATCGACCGCGGCTCGAAGCGTCTGGCTTTCAGCAACACCGGCTCTTGGTCGGCGGCCGAGCTTATTCCAATGGCTATTATGTCGAACACGGCTTCGGGTGAAAGCCTGTTCTGGCAGATCGAGCATAACGGCTCTTGGCATTGGGAGCTGACCGACCAGGTGGACCGCCTGACGCTGCTGATCAGCGGACCAACCGAGCATGACAATCATTGGTGGCTGAAGCTGGCTCCGGGCGAGACATTCGTATCGGTGCCGGTTGCGATTGGCGCGGTAGAGGGCGGAGTCGAGGAAGCGGCTGAGCAACTGACCGTGTACCGCCGCCGGATTCGCCGCGAGAATGACGATAACAAGCTGCTTCGCGTTATCTTTAATGATTACATGAACTGCCTATGGGGTTCGCCGACTACTGAAAAGCTACTTCCGCTAATTGATGCGGCTGCCGATGTAGGCTGCGAATACTTCTGTATCGATGCGGGCTGGTACGCGCCGGGCGAATGGTGGGATGGCGTAGGCCAGTGGCTGCCGTCGGAAGAACGCTTCCCGGAAGGGATCAAATACGTGCTCGATTATATCCGCGGCAAAGGGATGATTCCTGGCTTGTGGCTAGAGCTTGAGGTTATGGGCATCAACTCGCCGAAGCTGGCGGATACCGACGACAGCTGGTTCTTCATGCGTCACGGGAAGCGGGTGAAGGACCGCAGCCGCTACCAGCTGGATTACCGCAATCCGGCCGTCATCGCCCATGCGGATGAGGTGATTCGCCGCTTGGTCGAGGACTATGGCGTAGGCTACATCAAGATGGACTATAACATCAACGCGGGTGTAGGTACGGAGACGGACGCGGATAGCGTTGGAGATGGTCTGCTCCAGCATAACCGTGCTTACCTGGCATGGCTGGACGGCGTGTTTGCCCGTTATCCGGAGCTTGTGATCGAGAACTGCTCCAGCGGCGGCATGCGGATGGACTATTCGATGCTGAGCCGTTACAGCATTCAATCGACCAGCGACCAGGAAGATTACGTCAAATACGCTTCGATCGCGGCGGGTGCGCCTGCCGTGCTGACACCGGAGCAGGCGGCCGTCTGGTCGTATCCGCTTCGCGAAGGCGACGACGAGGAAGTCATCTTTAACATGGTTAACGCGCTGCTGCTCCGCGTACACCAATCCGGCCACTTGGCCGAGCTGAGCCCGCGCCGCCGCGAGTTAGTTAAGGAAGCGCTGGATTATTACAAAACCATCCGCGGCGACATCTGCGAGGCGCTGCCGGTATGGCCGCTTGGCCTGCCGGCGCATGGCGACGACTGGCTGGCGCTGGGCTTGCGCCGCGGCGACAAGCTTTACCTCGCCGTATGGCGCATCGGCGGCGAGTCGAGCGAGCTTGCTCTGCCGCTGCCGGAGCTCGGCGGAAAGCAGCTTGCCGCGCGCTGCGCTTACCCGGCAGCCGCGGGCGATACCGGCTGCAGCTGGGACGCCGCCGCAGCCGAGCTGCGCGTGACGCTGCCAAGCCCGCGCACCGCACGCTTGTTCGAGCTGACGCTGGGCTAAGCCCCGGCCAGCTGGGGTTAAAGATTAGGCCACGGGCTATTCCCGTGGCCTTTTGCTCGTTCAGTAGCTAGTTAGTGGAAGTACCGCCGTGCGCCTACGTTGCACGAAATGCACCAGATTAGTGCGTATCCACCATGTAGCTAGTTAGTGGAAGTGCCGCCATCCGCATAAGTAGCGCGCTGTGTGCCATAGTAGTACGTGTCCACCAAGCAGCTAGTTAGTGGAAGTACCGCCATCTGCATAAGTAGCACGCTGTGTGCCATAGTAGTGCGTATCCACCATGTAGCTAGTTAGTGGAAGTGCCGCCATCTGCATATGTAGCACGCTGTGTGCCATAGTAGTGCGTGTCCACCAAGTAACTAGTTAGTTTAAGTACAGCTGCCATCCACCTACGTTGCACGAAATGCATCATAAAAGCGCAAGGCAGACCAATAACCCGAGATATCCTGCACGAAATGCAGGATATCGGAGAAAATCAGCCTCAATAAGCACAAATCGGGGCTATATCCTGCATTCTATGCAGGATAACTCACCCAGCTGGCCCTAGATGGGCCAATATGCTGCATTTCGTGCAGCATATCCTAATAGCCCAGCTATTGGGGGTGGGGAGAGGGGAGGTTGAATTGCCGCCACCCGCACTCGCCGCCGTTGTGCATCAGGGTAGTGCATAGCCTCCCAGAAACTAGTTAGTTTAAGTACAGCTGCCATCCACCTACGTTGCATTAAATGCATCATAAAGGCGCATGGCGGTCCAATAACCCGAGATATCCTGCACGAAATGCAGGATATCGGAGAAAATCAGCCTCAATAAGCACAAATCGGGGGCTATATCCTGCATTCTATGCAGGATAACTCGCCCAGCTGACCCTAGATGGGCCAATATGCTGCATTTCGTGCAGCATATCCTAGTCCAGCTATTGAGATGAGGGGAGAGGGAGAGAAGCTGATCTGCCACCATCAGCATCCTGCACGTTGTGCAATTAGCGCATATGAGACAAGTAGCTGGTTACACGTTGTGCACCATTTGGTTAGTCTTCTACCAAGCTAGTTAGCTGTGCAGTTACAGATGCTCAATAGCACGGTCGTTCAGCTCATAATATCGAATCTGGACTCCACGCTCAATGGGCTTTAGCATTCCTTTTGCAGATAGCGACTGAAGTCTTTTACGCGCGGTGCGGAAGCTGATTCGGAAATGATCGGATAAATCCTTGGGACCGACACGTCCTCCCGTGTGAAAAGCTAGCCGAAGAATGTCTCTCTCAACAGATGGGATGAATAGGTTCCCGGCGTTATGCCTGCCTCGAATCATCTGCGTGCCGAGAACATGCTTCAGCAGCATAATGCATATCTCGGGACGGTTCTGCACATCGTCGAAGGAGAAGTGAATCATCTTCCAACCCATCCCTGTGAGGAATGTATCTCGATTTAAGGAGTAGCTGAATTTCTCACGGTCCATATCTTTTACATGGCTTTGGAAGCCGTCGCACTCGATGGCAAACATGCCTTGTGGGGGTAAATAAGCGAAGTCTATGAATTGCGATTTGCGATTCCAATCATAGACCTCATATTCGGGATGCAAATGCTCGAAGCTGCCGAATAGCGGCCACCACACGTTCTGCAGGAACAGCTTCTCGGCGAAGTTATGCCCTCTGGAGAGTCTCCCCTTACGCTCTCCCGTTCTTCCTTCCATATGAGTCTCAATAAACCGCCGATGTGCCTCCTCATAGTCATCGTTAAACGTCATAGCACCAACCAACCTCCCCTAAAAATAAAAAAAGAACGTCCCAATGCTGCCAATAATGGCTTGGGACGTTCTTCGTCTGAGGTTAGTGTAGCATACCTTTTTTGGTAAAAACAGTATTATCCTATGCTTTCAGGATATATACTGCCCGAAATGCAGCATATAGGCCTATTTCGGGCATGGTGGGCGAGTTATCCTGCACAGAATGCAGCATATAGTCCGAATTTACACTTATCGTGGCCATTTTAATTCAATATCCTGCATTCTATGCAGGATATACTGGGTTACTGGGCTGCGATGCGCCTTTATGTTGTATTTCGTGCAACGTAAGTGGAAGGAGGCCGTACTCCATTAACTAGTTACTTGGAGCGTACCCGCCATATATTGCACATCGTGCAACGTAGGCGGATGGTGGCGGTGGCACTAAAACTAACTAGCTACTTGGAGACGGCCGCATGATGGCACATTGTGCAACGCATAAGGATGATGGAGGTACTCACTTTCCCCTAATGGCTGGCATCGTAGGATATACTGCCCGAAATGCAGCATATAGGCCTATTTCGGGCATGCTGGGCGAGTTATCCTGCACAGAATGCAGCATATAGCCCGAATTTACACTTATCGTGGCCGTTTTCATTTAATATCCTGTATTCTATGCAGGATATACCGTGTTACTGGGCTACAATGCGACTTTATGATGCATTTCGTGCAACGTATGCGTATAGCAGCACTAAACGAATGAGCTACTTGGTGGTGACCCGCTTTACGATGTATTTCGTGCAACGGAGTCAGATAGCCGTATGGCCGGCCCGAATAGGTGACCGAAGCTGTCCGTTTTCCCGCCAAATGAAGCGGGTATTGATTAGAACCAGGCAATTATAGCCAACCTAATAAAAAGCAGCAGTGCGACTCCCCTCAAAGAGGGGAATCAACACTGCTGCACGCTAGCACTTATAACGAAGCTTAGTCCAATACTGCCGTAATATGCTCTTTCGTGATGGACCAGTGGGACGCGGACCATACTTTCGCTTTTTTCTCGAGGAAGATGATTTGCGGCGATTCGTGCTTCACCGATGTGTCTTCCGCGATTTGGAGCGATACGGGGCGGGACTCGATCACTTTAACAAGTACATAATCAGCATCTTCGCGCGGGCTGCCGTTCAAATATTCATTGAACTCGCGGTACGCATTCGCGCTTACCGGGCAAGTTGTGCTGTGTTTGAAAATAACGGTTGGACGGTCGCTCGAAGCCTCGAACGTCTCGTTCCAGCCTTCCATAGAATCAATCTCACGGTACTGTACCATAGGATTATACACTCCTTTTTATTGTAAATAGGTTTTTGATAGATACTTATTTCTGTATTATACCCCCGGATAAGCAAAAAGTCATGCGCGTACACGCAACCATCATGTATAATCAAATGCTGAAAGCAATCGTTAGGAACCTAAACCATTAACTATGTTTACCTCCGGGTATGAAGGAGTGCAGCTATCATGTCGGATCAAACGATCATCCGATTCGAGCAAGTTACGAAGCAATACGACGATCAGACGACCGTCTTAAGCGAAGTCAGCTTCGAGATTGAAAGAGGCAAGTTCTATACGCTGCTTGGCCCGTCGGGCTGCGGCAAAACAACGATCCTTCGGCTGATCGCCGGGTTCATCGAACCGTCCAAGGGTCAGATTTACTTCAACGGCACGGTTATTAACCGGATCCCGCCGAACGAGCGCCAAGTGAACACCGTATTCCAGGACTACGCGTTGTTCCCTCATCTTAATGTGTTCGAAAATGTCGCCTTTGGCCTTCGCATCAAGAAGCTGAAGAACGCGGCGATCACGGCCAAGGTAAAAGAAGCGCTCCGCTTCGTCAACCTGGAAGGCTACGAGACGCGCAATATCAGCGAAATGTCCGGCGGCCAGCGCCAGCGCGTCGCGATTGCCCGCGCGATCGTGAACGAGCCGGAGGTTATCCTGCTGGACGAGCCTCTCTCCGCGCTGGACCTGAAGCTCCGCACCGAGATGCAATACGAGCTTCGCGAGCTGCAGCGGCGTCTGGGCATTACGTTTATATTCGTTACGCATGACCAGGAAGAAGCGCTTGCGATGTCCGACGAGATTTTTGTCCTGAACCAGGGCAAAATCGAGCAATCCGGCACGCCGAACGATATTTACGATGAGCCGATTAACCGGTTTGTGGCTGATTTTATCGGGGAATCGAACATTGTAGCCGGCCGCATGAAGCAGGACTTCGAAGTCGAGTTCGCGGGCCGTACGTTCGAATGCGTCGACCAAGGTCTGAATCCGAACGAGCCTGTGGAGATCGTCATCCGTCCGGAGGACCTCGAAATTACGACAACCGAGCAAGGCAAGCTGCAGGTGCGCGTCGACTCCCAGCTGTTCCGCGGCGTTCACTACGAGATCTCCTGCTACGATGAAGCGGGTAACGAATGGCTTGTCCACTCTACGAAAAAAGCAGCCGTAGGCGAGCAAATCGGCCTGTACTTTGATCCGGAAGCGATTCACGTCATGCGCTTCGGCGAGACGGAGGAAGAATTCGATAAGCGTCTGGACGCGTACAGCGAGGGTCAAGATGAGAACTAATACGCGTAATTTCTATCTCATTCCGTATCTCCTGTGGATCGCGCTATTCGTTATTACGCCAATCGTGCTGGTCGTCTACTATTCCTTCTTCGACGTAGAGGGGAACTTCACGTTCGGCAATTACGAGAAGTTTTTCACGCCGGTCTATATGAAGATGACGCTCAGCTCGTTCTGGTACGCTTTTCTGATTACCGCGTTCTCGCTATTGGTTGCCTATCCGGCTGCTTACTTGCTGACGCGAACCAAGCATAAGCAGCTATGGCTGCTGCTCATTATCCTGCCAAGCTGGATTAACCTGCTGCTCAAGGCTTATGCTTTCCTTGGCCTCTTCGGCACATACGGCGCGGTTAACGGCTTGCTCAAATTTATTGGCATCGGTACGCAGCAAATTTTGTTTACCGATTTCAGCTTTATCTTTGTATCGGTCTATATTTTTATCCCGTTTATGATCCTGCCGATCTTCAATTCGCTGGAGGAGATGAATCCTTCGCTGGTGTTCGCGGCACGGGATCTTGGGGCATCGCCTTGGACGGCGTTCCGCCGGGTAATCTTCCCGCTGACGCTGAATGGCGTGAAGTCCGGCTGCCAGGCGGTCTTTATCCCCGCGCTGTCGCTCTTTATGATTACGCGGCTTATCGCGGGCAACCGGGTAATTACGCTCGGTACGGCGATTGAGCAGCATTTTCTGGTCACTCAGGACTGGGGCATGGGCGCTACGATCGCGGTGTTCCTCATTATCGCGATGGCGATTATTATGCTGTTAACGGGCAGCAGAAAGAGAGGGCTGCAGAATGAAAACCGCAAAGCTGTCTAATGTGTATCTGATCGCCGTATTTATCATCCTGTACGCACCGATCTTCTTTCTGATTTTCTATTCGTTCAACAGCGGCGGAGCGATGCGCAACTTCGAAGGCTTTACGCTAGAGTGGTACCAGGAAGTCTTCGCGGATACGCGGCTGCTCATTATCGTACTGAACACGTTTGTGATCGCGCTGCTGTCGTCGGCCATCTCGGTTATTTTCGGCATTGCAGGCGCGCTTGCCATTCACTATGTAAGAAGGCGCCAGCCGAAGAACGCGCTGCTGTCGCTCAACAACGTGCTGATCGTCAGCCCGGATGTCATCATCGGCGCTTCGTTCTTAATCATGTTTACCATTATCGGCATTAAGCTTGGCTTCGTGTCCGTGCTGCTGTCGCATATCGCCTTCAGCGTGCCGATTGTCGTTATTATGATCCTGCCGAGGCTGCAGGAAATGAGCTCCACGCTGATTGACGCGGCCCGCGACCTTGGGGCAAGCAGCTGGCATGTGCTGACGCGCGTTATTATTCCGTTTATCAAGCCGGGCATCTTTGCCGGATTTTTTATGGCGTTAACGTATTCGCTGGACGACTTCGCGGTGACCTTCTTCGTAACGGGCAACGGCTTCTCCACCTTGTCGGTTGAGATCTACTCGCGGGCCCGCCAAGGGATTGCGCTCTCCATCAATGCGTTGTCCACTCTGATCTTCCTGTTCACCATTCTGCTGGTTATCGGCTACTACTTCATCAATCAGCGGAATAGCCGGACTTCGGCGCGATCGGAGGGACGGGGATGAAATCTTTAGTTCAGACGTTTATCGCCGTACTGGTCGTTTCCTTCGGGCTGATGTACCTGACCTCCTACCTCAATTCGAGCGCGGGCTACACGGGCAAGGATACGCTGACGATCTACAACTGGGGCGATTACATCGATCCGGAGCTGCTGGAAGAATTCCAGAAGGAGACGGGCATCAAGGTCATTTACCAGACGTTTGATTCGAACGAAGCGATGATGACCAAGATCGAGCAGGGAGGCACGACCTTCGACGTCAGTATCCCTTCGGAATATGCTATTGACAAGATGAAGGAGGAAAATCTTCTCATCCCGCTCGACAAGAGCAAGCTGCCGAATCTGAAGTACATCGATCCCAGCTTCCTTAACCTGAGCTTTGATCCGGATAACAAGTACTCGATTCCTTACTTCTGGGGAACGGTTGGGATTGTCTATAATCCCGATCTGACCGACCTCAAGTTCCATAGCTGGAATGACCTGTGGGATCCAAGCCTGAAAAACCAGATCCTGCTGCTCGACGGTGCTCGCGAGGTTATCGGGATGGGGCTGAACAGCCTTCATTACTCGCTGAACGATACGAATGAAGAGCATCTGCAGGCGGCGAAGGCGAAGCTTAGCACGCTCACTCCGAACGTGAAGGCGATCGTGGGCGACGAGATCAAGCTGTTGCTCGCGAACGAAGAGGCGGCGGTAGGACTTGTATGGTCCGGCGACGCGTCGGAGATCATGAGCGAGAACGAGAAGCTCGACTACGTCGTGCCGGAGGAAGGCTCGAACCTGTGGTTCGATAACATGGTCATTCCGAAGACGGCGAAGAACATCGAAGGAGCGCACAAGTTCATCAACTTCATGCTCGATCCGGAGCATGCGGCGCAGAATGCCGAGTATGTCGGCTACTCCACGCCAAATGCCAAAGCGCTTGAATATTTGCCGGAGGAAATCTCGGGCGACAAGCGCTTCTACCCAGGCAAAGAGCTGACGGAAAAGCTTGAAGTCTACAAGAATCTCGGCAAAAAAATGCTCGTGCACTATAACGAATTATTTCTAGAATTTAAGATGCATCGAAAGTAAAGTTTTACATTTATTGTCATAACCGTGTTATCGGCCGACGAGAGTCTCTTATTTGTGACAGAATAGGACCTCTGCCGGCAGATGGCACGGTTTTTATTTTGTCGAATGGGAGAAGGAAATTTAATTTCCAGCATTAAATATCGACTGAAAACGCTACCATATTGGGAAAATATCCCGTAAAACTAGGTCGATATGATCATTTTTTGTCGAATACTAGGAAATATTGCGAAAGTGCTGATTCCCCAGTTCTATTCTGCTATAATGGGCATCAAGTATTTTCCTAGGTACATTTTAACAATAGGCAACAGATAGGCACAGATTTCCCAAGGATCCCTATGGCGGAATGGACCATTACTGGAATCCGATTAACAGAAATGGATAACGAATTGGCAATTAACTAGAGGGCCTGGCGCTCGCACTAGTCGCTTTGTCACGTTATTAGTGTCTGTAAATACCAACATTTGGTATAGGTAGTAACAAGTTACATACTGTCACACTATTAAACTACGAGGTGAATGTAAGAAATGACGATCAAAAAGAAGATTATCGTATCCACAATCGCAGCAAGCATGGCGGCAACCGCATTCGCGGGAATTCCGCTCAGCAGCAAGGGATTGGCAGAAAAGCTGGGGTTTAATAATACGGCTTACGCAGCAGCGGCATTCCCAAGCACGGGAATCGTAGATTATGCGAACAAACTTCGCGCGGCGCTTGTAGCAACCGGTGGCCTGGATGAAGTGCAAGCTCTGCGCACGGCAATTCAAGCACTGAGCACGAACGATCTGAAATCTATTGCAAGCCCGATTACTGGCAGAGTAACAACGAAGCTTGGCGCGTCTTTCGATGAGAATGACAAGCAAGCGGTTGCTGATCTCGTTCTCGATGTAATCTCGATTACATACGATCCGAACCTGACTGAACTGGAAAGAATCCGCAATACGGATGAATACCGTGCGGTTCTGGCTGAACTGGCTGTAGGCGCTGGCTTCACTCCACAGCAAGTAGATGACGTGACCGTTGACGAAGTGGCCCAATATTTCTTCACACTGCAAGAAAAATTAGCCGGAATTCTGAAAAACCTGCCTACTGAACAGCTTATTGCGGCGCTGACTGATCCTGTTAAGAGAGATGCTCTCATCCAACAAGCTCTCGAAGCCTTGTCCGCTGAGAAGCTGGTTGTTCAAGATATCTTTGATGCTTACGGCATTACGACGGCCGACCTGAAAAGCGTTGTAGCAAACGCTCAAGGAAAAGTAGACAGCACAGTGGTTCTTAAAGCAGCTACAGCTCTCTATGGCGCTTACCTGAAAATGAACGAAACGACTTCCCCTGGCGGTGGCGGCGTTATCGGCGGCGGAGATACAGGTACGGTTGAGATTCCGAAAGCTGTTACGGATCTCATCGACGACATCAAGAAAAAGCTTGCAAATGCAACGGACGCTGAGAAAGCGGCAATCCTTGCAGAAGCGGTTCAAAAAGCAACTGCGCTCGTAACGAAGCTGTCGACATTTGATCTGTCCAGCGACGTGAAAGTATCGAACGGTCAAGCTTCCGTGCAAGTGAGCAGCTCGTCTGTATTGTCCGCTATCGCGGGTATCGGCGAGATCCTGAAGAACGTGAAAGCACTGGCTCCAGGCGTTACGGTTCCGGCACCTGTTCTGAACCTTAACCTGGGCAATGTTGCGCAAGACAACGTGAAGATTGGCCTCGACAATGCGGTTATCCAAGAAGCAATCAAAGCAGGTCTTGGCGGCATCAACCTGACGGTTAACGGCCTTAGCGCAGTTCTTCCGGTTGGCGGACAGTTCAACGGTGCTATTGACTTCAACATCAACAAATCGAAAGCCGATTCCTCGACAACGGGCGAACTGAAAGCAGCTTCCGATGTATACAGCTTTGGTCTGACGATTGGCGGCCAATCGGTTACTTCGTTCGCGCAGCCAGTTACGGTTGCTATTCCGCTTGGTAACGTGGATGGCGTGGACAAAGAGCTTCTGTCCCTCGCGAAGATCGTTGACGGCAAGCTTGTGTTCCAAGGCGGTACGGTTCAAGGCAACCTGATTGTTGAACATCGCGATACGTTCTCCCAATACGTAGTTGTTGAGAACAAAGTAAGCTTCACGGACATCGCGTCCGTTCAATCGTGGGCTGGCCGTGCGATTGAAGTAATCGCGGCGAAAGGCGCAATCGAAGGCAAGAAAGCCGGCGTATTTGCTCCAAAAGATAACGTAACTCGTGCAGAGTTCGCGAAAATGCTGACTCGCGCTCTTGATATTGATAACAGCTCTGCAAAAGAAGATTTTGCGGACGTGAAGGATACGGACTGGTCCGCACCTTACATCGGTGCAGCGGCTAAGCTTGGCATTATCCAAGGCCGTTCGGCTACGAAGTTCGACCCTAACGCGCAAATCACTCGTGCAGAGATGGCAACGATGATTGCTCGCGCACTAAAAGTAACGAAAGGTGCTCAAGACGTAACTGACGTGACTGCAGCACTGGCAGGATTCAAGGATGCTAGCTCGATTAGCGCTTCCCTGAAAGCTGGCGTAGCGTTCGCTTCCAAGAATGGCATCGTAATTGGCAACAATGGCAAGTTCTCGCCGAATGCATCGGCTACACGCGCTGAAGCAGCGGTTATGATCTACCGCGCAGTGAACTTCAAGTAATTAATAGGACTAAAGACCTTCCTCTCAGATGCAGCAGTTGGGAGGAAGGTATTTTTTCGCTAAATAATAGAAAAAGTTGGTTTCTTTACAAAATTTGTCTACAAAGATTAGGACTAACGTATTACAATCATCATAGGCAACTAGGCAATCAGGAGGAGGCTAATAGTGTCCGAGGAACTAGACTTAAGAGAGTACTTCCTTATCGTAAGGAAGAGATTGTTGCTTATCGTTATTTTTGTGCTGGTATGTACCGTTGCAGCTGGTGCGTACACCAAGATGTTCAAGGATCCCATCTATGAGGCATCAACCAAGATCGTCGTGAACCGCACGAATGAGTCACTGGCTGTGGGAGCACTGGATATCAACGCCATTAACTCCAACATCAAGATGATCGAAACCTATAAAGAAGTCATTAAGACTCCGGCTATTCTTGGAAAGGTCGCTGAGAAGTATCCGCAGCTGGGCTTATCCGCGAAGGAACTGGCCAAGAAGATCAAGGTCAGCTCTGTAAATGACACACAGGTTATGACACTGGCCGTACAGGACATCTCCTATCGCCAGGCCGCTGAGATCGTTAATGCTATATCAATTGTTTTTCAACAGGAAATACCTAATATCTTTCAGGTTCAGAACGTATCCATCCTGAACGAAGCGCTGCTGGATGACCAGCCTGCACCGGTATCGCCTAATGTCACGCTGAATATTATCATCGCATTTATTGTGTCCCTTATGATTGCGGTTGGTATTGCTTTCCTGCTCGAATATATGGACGACACCATTAAGACGGAGGCGGATGTCGAGCGTTACCTAGGTCAGCCGACTCTGGCCATGGTTGCAAGGGTTGAAGCAAGCGAATTCCAGACGGGATCTTCGCGGGCAGAGAACAGACAGAAGGCAGGAGGACTGGAGAATGTCACCATCGGAGAATAAACGCCGCCTGATTAGCGTCGCCAATCCGCGTTCCCCGGTATCGGAAACGTACCGTACGCTTCGGACGAATATCGAATTCGCTGCCATCGACTCTGCTATTCAGGTCATTATGGTATCCTCCGCAGGACCGGGTGAAGGGAAGTCAACCACCATTGCCAATCTGGCCGTAACGTTCAGCCAATCCGACCGCAAGGTTGTTCTGATTGATGCCGATATGCGGAAGCCAACGGCACATAAGACGTTCCAGATTTCCAACCGGTTCGGCTTGTCGTCAGTCATCTCCCAACAAAGCACCCTGCAAGAGGTTATTCAATCGACGGACGTTCCGAATCTGGACGTCATTACGGCTGGCCCGATTCCTCCGAATCCGGCGGAGATGCTGGCGTCGAAGCGGATGACGGCACTGCTGGATGAGCTCCGTACGATGTACGATATCGTCCTGGTGGATACACCGCCACTCTTAGCTGTAACGGATGCGCAGATTGTCGCTACGAAGAGCGACGGGGTTGTTCTTGTTGTCGATCAGGGCCGGGTGAAGCGCCAGTTCGCTCAGAAGGCGATTCAGAATCTGCAGAACGTGAATGCCCGCATTCTTGGCGTTGTGCTGAATAACGTGAAGCGCCGGTCGAATGAAGAGGCTTACTACTATTATTATAGTGCTGACGTGAAGTAGGGAGAGCGGCTACAACAACCGCTCAAGGTTAAGTCTGCTGCACCTTTATCACTGCAGGCACTCGGTCACGCTGTGGGTTTGGTAGCTAACCTTAGGCATTATTGCCAATGGTGTGATGTGAGGAGGGGTTAAATGCCCCTATTTTCAAATAACTAAATGTTCGAGCTATGTTTTTCTGCCGAAGAAAGACATAGCTCGTATATTTATACCCACCTTTTATCCAATATCCACCACATACATAGACAAAATAGAGAGAGAAAAGAAAGAAAAGAGAGGGAACAAAACATGACGAAAGTGAAAAAGGCCATTATCCCGGCCGCTGGCCTTGGAACCCGGTTCCTGCCGGCGACCAAAGCCATGCCGAAGGAAATGCTCCCGATTGTAGACAAGCCCACGATTCAATATATCGTGGAAGAAGCTGTTGCCTCGGGAATCGAGGACATTATTATTGTGACCGGCAAGGGCAAGCGTGCGATCGAAGACCACTTCGACAGCGCCTTTGAACTTGAACACAATCTGATGGAGAAAGGCAAGCTGACGCTGCTGGATGAAGTACAGAAATCTTCAAGAGTAGATATCCACTATATCCGCCAGAAGGAAGCAAAGGGCCTTGGGCATGCCGTATGGTGTGCGCGTAATTTTATTGGTGATGAGCCGTTTGCCGTACTTCTTGGAGATGACATTGTTGACTCGGCGGTTCCTTGCACGAGGCAGCTGATGGACCAGTTCGATCAGACTGGGCGGTCGGTTATCGGCGTGAAGCCGGTTCCGATGAATGAAACGGAGCGTTATGGCATTGTAGAATACAGCGAGAAGAACGGGCTGTTAAGTCTGGTTGACCGTTTTATTGAGAAGCCAGCACCGGGAACTACCCAGTCGAATCTTGCTATTATGGGTCGTTATGTACTTACTCCGGATATCTTCAAGTTTCTCTCCAAGCAAGAGAAGGGTGCCGGCGGCGAAATCCAATTGACGGATGCCATTCAGAAGCTGAATGAGTCGCAGGGCGTATATGCTTATGAGTTTGAAGGCAGACGCTTCGATGTAGGCGAGAAGTTAGGTTTTATTACAACAACGCTAGATTATGCACTGCGGAATGAATCGCTTAAGGGACCTCTGCTGGAAGCTATGAAGGAAATTTTAGAGCGGGAGCTTATCCATAAATTCAAGTAAATAGGGGGAGACAACAACATGGCGTTATCGCCTCTTCGGAAAGAATCCGAGATGACCATAGACAGCCATTTATCCATTGCTCAACGTGTTCAAGCCAAAACAAGAAGTACGAAACGCACTTATCTGATGATTAAGCGCATGATGGATCTGGTTGGCGCGGCATGCGGGATCCTGTTTTTATCCCCGTTGCTGCTGGTAATTACCCTGCTGATTAAGCTGGAGAATCCGAAAGCACCGGTTTTTTTCTATCAGACACGGGTGGGCATTAATGAAAAGAAATTCCGAATGTACAAATTCCGGTCCATGGTCCCGAATGCAGAGGACTTATTGAAGGACCTCTTACATAAGAATGAGATAGAAGGTGCCATGTTCAAGATGAAACATGACCCGAGGATTACAACTGTTGGAAGATTTATACGCAGGACCAGTATTGACGAGCTTCCTCAATTGTGGAATGTTGTTCGCGGCGATATGTCGCTTGTTGGTCCGCGCCCACCTCTCCCAAGGGAGGTTGCTGAATATAGCAGCTATGATAAACTCCGCCTTCGCGTGAAGCCAGGCTGTACCGGACTGTGGCAGGTAAGCGGCCGGAACGAACTGAGCTTTAAAGAAATGGTAGATCTGGATCTTGAGTATATAGAGAAACGAAATGTGTTATTTGATCTGCAGATTATCGCGAAGACCGCTAAGGCGATGGTTGGATCGGATGACGCATACTAGGAGAAGGAGTGGATAGAGAGTGGAACTCAATTCGAAAATTTTTGTAGCAGGACACAGAGGACTAGTAGGCTCGGCTATTCTAAGAGCTCTTGAAGAAAAGGGTTATACCAATCTGGTCTATCGCACCCGTGCTGAACTCGATCTGCTCGACAGAGATCGGGTTCTCTCTTTCTTCGAGGAGGAAGGTATTGATTATGTATTCCTGGCAGCAGCCAAGGTTGGCGGCATAGTCGCTAACAATGAGTATCCGGCAGATTTCATCCGCGACAATATTATGATTCAGACGAATGTCATCGATGCCGCATACCGCAACCAGGTGAAGAAGCTGCTATTCCTGGGCTCAACTTGCATCTATCCGAAGTTCGCGCCTCAGCCGATGAAGGAAGAATACCTGCTGACTGGCGTACTTGAGCCTACGAATGAGCCTTACGCCATCGCGAAGATCGCTGGCATTACCATGTGCCAATCCTATAACCGTCAATACGGAACGAAATACATCTCGGTTATGCCAACCAATATGTATGGACCTAACGATAACTTTGATCTTAAGACCTCGCATGTGCTTCCTGCGCTTATTCGCAAATTCCATGAAGCGAAGGTGAATCAATCTCCAGAGGTTGAAGTATGGGGAACGGGAACCCCTCGCAGAGAATTCCTCCACTCCGATGATCTGGCCGATGCTTGTCTCTTCTTGATGAATACCTACGAAGAGAACGAGATCGTGAATATCGGCGTTGGTGAAGATATCAGCATTAAGGAACTGGCTTATTTGATAAAAGACGTAGTGGGCTACGAGGGCGAAGTTGTATTTAATACTTCTGCTCCGGATGGTACTCCACGTAAGCTTGTAGACGTCACGAAGATTAACGGACTGGGCTGGAAAGCAACGATTCCTCTTGAAGAGGGAATTAGAGCCGTTTACGAAACCTTTCAGAATGAATATCTGGTACGGCAATAAGATTACAAAGAGAGATTATAGGGAGTGGAAACGATGGTTAAGCGCGCATTAATTACAGGTGTAACAGGACAAGACGGTTCCTATTTAGCAGAGTTCTTATTGGAGAAAGGTTACGAGGTTCACGGTGTTATCCGCCGCAGCTCCTCCTATAACCAAGAACGTCTGGAAGATCTTCTTACAGAAGAAGAGGCAAGATCTATTCTTAACAACCAGAACTTCCATCTTCATTATGGCGATGTTACCGATGCTCTTAACATTACACGCTTAATCGGCGAGATCCAGCCGGATGAGATTTATAACCTCGCTGCACAATCGCATGTACGCGTATCCTTCGATATGCCTGGTTATACGCTTGATGTTGACGGCAAAGGAACACTGAACATTCTTGAAGCTGTCAAATTCCTTGGCCTTACAGAGAAGACTCGCGTATACCAGGCTTCCACTTCCGAGCTTTACGGCAAAGTTCAAGAAGTCCCTCAGAAAGAAACAACTCCATTCTATCCTCGCTCTCCTTATGGCGTTGCGAAAATTTATGGCTTCTGGATTACGAAGAATTATCGTGAATCCTATAATATGTTCGCGGTTAACGGCATTCTGTTTAATCACGAATCCGAACGCCGCGGTGAGACATTCGTTACCCGGAAGATCACCCTTGCTGCAGCACGCATTGCACAAGGCAAGCAGCAGAAGCTGATGCTTGGCAACCTGGATTCCCTCCGTGACTGGGGTTATGCCAAGGATTACGTAGAATGCATGTGGCTGATCCTTCAGCATGATAAACCAGAGGATTTTGTTATCGCGACAGGCGAAATGCACTCGGTTCGTGAATTTGTGGAGCTGGCCTTTAAGCATGTGGGCATTCAGATTGAATGGCAAGGCAACGGCGTAGAGGAGAAGGGCATTAACAAGAAGACAGGTGAAGTCATTGTTGAAGTCGATCCTACCTTCTTCAGACCGGCCGAAGTGGATCAATTGCTTGGCGATCCAACTAAAGCTAGAACGTTATTGGGATGGAATCCTACTAAGACTTCCTTCGAAGAGCTCGTAAGCGTAATGGTGAAATACGACATGGCTAAAGTAAGCTCCGAAGAAGGCAGCAGAAAGATGTTCGATGGGGTGCTAGTGTAGAGCATGACAACCGAACCGAATATAAAGAAGAAGCTGCTTATCTATGCTCATTACTATCACCCGGACGTCGCATCAACCGGCCAGATCCTGAAGGAACTGGCCGAAGGAATGCTTGATTCCTTTGACATAACGGTTATTTGCGTTGTTCCTTCTTATACAGGCAGCGTAGCTGCGGAATATAAAACCAAGATGTTCTACTACGAAGAGATTAACGGTGTGAAGGTGCTGCGAATCCGCGTACCGGAATTCAGCAAGAACAATAAGATGAGCCGAATCAAGAACATTCTGGCGTACTTTGTTGGGGCCATGCTGGCTACTTTTAAGGTGGGTAAGATGGATTATGTGTATTCCATCTCGCAGCCGCCTGTCCTTGGCGGACTTATTGGGGTATGGGGCAAGTGGATGAAGAGGGCTAAGTACATCTACAACATTCAAGACTTTAACCCCGAGCAGACGATGGCTGTCGGATACAGCAAGAACAAGCTAATCCTGAATGCTATGTTGTGGTTCGATAAGTTCAGCTGCAAATGCTCGGATAAAGTCATAGTAGTTGGCCGAGATATGGTGGAGACCGTCAAACACCGTTTTAAGGGGAAAAAGGTTCCGAATCATTCCTTCATTAATAACTGGATTGATGAGAAGGAAATCTATCCGCTGCCTTCTGATCATAAACAAGTCGTATCCTTCAAAAAAAAGTATGGCTTGGAGAATAAGTTCGTCATTATGTATTCCGGCAATATCGGCCTGTACTACGACCTTGAGAATATTATGCATGTCATTAAGGAGTTTAAAGAACAGGATGATATTGTATTTGCTTTTATCGGCGAAGGTTCAGTCTTGAGTAACTTGGTTGACTATAAAGAAGAGCATGATCTCAAGAATGTAACGTTTATTCCTTATCAGAAAAAGTCAGATCTAATCTATAGTCTGAATGCTGGAGATATTCACTGGTGCATTAATGCTAAAGGAATAAAAGGAGTATCCGTTCCTAGCAAATTATATGGAGTGTTAGCGGCAGGTAAACCGATAATAGGTGTTCTAGAAGAAGGTTCTGAAGCAAGGATGATTATTGAAGAAATAGGATGCGGGTTTGTAACAGAACCGGGTAACTACAGTGAGGTTGCAAGAATAATTCAGAGATTAATAGATGAAAAACAAATTGTAAGTTCAATGGGAGCCAGGAATAGAGAGTATTTGGTTAATAACCTGGCCAGGGATGTTTCTGTGAAAAAGTATATTAAAGAGATCTTGGATTGTTAAATGCTGTATAGTCATTATTTTAATGATTGGGGCAAAGAAAATGGGAAATATGGCTGACATAACCGCAATAATTCTTACAAAGAACGAAGAGATAAATATTAGAGACTGTATTTTATCTATTAAAGAGGTTTGTAAAAGAATTGTAGTAATTGACAGTTTTAGTACTGACAGAACTATTGAAATCGCTGAAAGCCTTGGAGCTGAAGTCTATCAAAATAAATTTATTAATTATGCCAAACAGTATATATACGGTGTTGAGGTTGCAAATATTCAAACTGTTTGGACCCTGCGCATTGATGCGGATGAGAGATTGACGACTGAATCTGCAGCTGAACTTGCTAGTATTGTTAATATGAACATGAATACAGATATTAACGGCATCGTACTGCGATTTAAGAAAAATTTTCTTGGAAGAGATTTATATCATGGTGGAGTCTATCCATGGAAGAAGATGAATGCATATAAGACTAGATATGGGTCTATTGAGGATAGATCCATGGATGAACATATTGTTCTTTCCCAAGGCAAGGTAGTTCATATGAAAAAAGATTCATTACATTATGACTTTAAGAATATCGAGTATTGGATAAATAAACACAATTGGTATTCGTCCAGGGAAACGGTAGATTATTTTGATAATCTTAATGAAAGTAAAAGTAAAACTGATTTGGATTTAAAAACTTGGTTTAAAATGAAATTCTACTATAAGCTTCCAATGGGTGTTAGAGCCAGACTCTATTACGTATATCGTTATTATGTACGGCTAGGATTTTTAGATGGAAAAGAAGGACAAATTTACGCTTTTTTACAAGCTTATTGGTACAGGTATTTAGTTGATGTAAAGATATTCGAATGCGAGAAAATGGAAACGAGATATGAGGGTGTTGGGGAACTTAAATGAGAAATACCCCGTTAAAAGGTAATGATATGCCAATAAGACTGGGGATTTTTAAATGATAAAAGTATTAGTTGTTGTTAAAACCTTAGAGGTTAACGGAGTAAGCAATGTAATAATGACTTATTCTAGAAATATAAATAGAGAATTAATTGAAATGGGATTTGCGACAAGTGAACACATAGCCGAGTCCTTTAAGTCTGAGATTAATAATAATGGTGATAAATTATTTGTTATAAATAATAGGGACTCAAACCCAATCAAATACATTTATAAATTAGCATCAATTGTTAGAAGAAATAAGTATGATATTGTTCATGTTCACGGTAATAGTGCTCTTATTACAATGGAACTTCTAGCGGCAATGCTTGGGGGAGCAAAGGTGAGGATCGCACATAGTCATAATACCACGTGCAATCACCTAAAACTCGATAAGATGTTAAGACCACTTTTTAATCTATGCTACACTAAAGGAATAGCTTGTGGTCGAGCTGCTGGGGAATGGATGTTCAGAAAAAGGAAATTTACAACGATACATAATGGGATTGATTTGGGAGATTTCACTTTTTCTGAGAAAAGTAGAGACGAAATAAGATCTCAACTTGGACTTCAAGGAAAAATGGTGATTGGTCATGTTGGTGCTTTTAATTATCAAAAGAATCATGAGTTTTTAATTGAACTATTTCAAAGACACTTGAACATCAAGAAAGATTCAACATTGCTCTTAGTTGGAGACGGTCAACTTCGTGAAGAGATGGAAGACAAGGTGAGAAAGAAAGGTATTGAGGATAAAGTTGTTTTTTTTGGTATTTCTAATGATGTTAAAAGCTTAATGATGGCAATGGATGTGTTTGTTCTTCCTTCAAGATTTGAAGGCCTACCTTGTGTTCTAGTAGAAGCTCAAGCCCTTGGATTGTCATGTATTGTTAGTGATGCAGTTTCTCAAGAAGCTGCATTAACGGATAACATAGCCTTCTTACCTTTAACAGCAGATTTGGATGAATGGTGTGATAGAATAATTAATTTCAAAATTTCGGATAGACAAGTTGGATCTCAAATTGCACATGCTCAATTAGCTGATAAAGGTTATGACATAGAAATTAGTACTAAAGCACTAGAGGCGATATATTCAAATACTACTAAAAAAGTGGAGTGGGGAGCACAGTGAGCAATAATGTATACAAATGTTACGAATAAAAAAATGGCATTTGTTGTTGGTAGGCTTGGGGGCGGTGGAGCTGAAAGAGTATTAATGCTTTTAGCAGATGCATTTCATGAGCACAGCTATGATGTAACGATAGTTGCATATACAGAATATCAACAAGAATACTCAACTAATTGCAAGATTGTAAAATTAAATCCAACGGATACAGCTTTGAGTAAGTTTCAACAAGTAGCTGTCTTAAGAAAGGCTTTAAAGGAAATTGATGCAGATGTGGTTATATCTTTTGAATATCCACTAAATATGAAGACAATTTTGGCGGCCTTTGGTTTAAAATCTAAAGTTATTGTTTCTGAACGGAATGATCCGAATGAGATTAATAATAGAAAGAAGCTAAAGATTGCGCGAGATCTATTATATCGTATTTGTGATACTTTAGTATGCCAGACATATGATGCAAAAGAGTATTTCTCGAAAAAAATTCAGAAAAAGTCGGTTGTCATTGCTAATCCAGTGAAACGTGATTTACCTATTTGGAATTTATTTGACTCTAATGAATATATTGTTAACTTTTGTCGGTTAGAGAAACAAAAAAATATTCCTTTATTGATTGATGCCTTTGCTGGTTTTGTTAAAGAGTATCCAAACTATAAATTAATTATCTATGGTGAAGGGTCAGAAAAGTCGAATATTATAGAAAAAATAAAAAGTGAAAATCTCCAATCGGTTATAGAAATTAGAGACTTTTCATTAGGGGTTCATGAAGCAGCTTCAAAGTGTCGAATGTTTGTATCTACTTCGGATTACGAAGGTTTGTCAAATTCAATGTTGGAAGCAATGGCGATGGGGATGCCTGTAATTTGCACGGATTGTCGAATTGGTGGTGCAAAGATGATGATAAAAAACAATGAAAATGGTATTTTGGTGCCTTGCGGGAATAGTCTTATGGTATTAAATGCAATGAAATCCATCGCTGCCGATCCTGCATTTGCAATAAAATTGGGGAAAGAAGCATTACATGTACGTGAAGACTTAGACTTGAATAATGTGTTTAAAAAATGGGAAATGATTATCCATTCCAAGCTTTAGTATTTCTGTGGGAGGTAACATGAGATTGGGATTTAGTAGTAAGGGAGTACTAAGCATATTATTCGCATTATATTTATGTTCATATTTATTGGTGAATGTTAGTTGGATTAGAGAGATTTGTGCCTTTTTATTTTTTGGAACTGCAATATTGATATATATAGCAAATAAAATTGTTCGAATAAAAACATATTTCTTGTTAGAATTTTTATTTCTTATTTATGGTTCATTACAATTAATGGCGGGTATTCCGACAGATGCTGTTGCAAGCTATAAGAGATTGATGATTATTGCAACTTTATTTTTTATAAATGTTGGAACATTCTGTTATATTCTATATGTTAATAATTTCGATAGAATTATTAGAGTGTTTACCAAAACCGTATTATTCTCGAGTGTATTTTTGACTTTTAATTTTTATAAATCAATATTGCAAGATGGACGCTTGACGGCTAGTGACTCATCACTTTCATTACTTGGACCTTTTTGGGGCGGAATAAGTTCAACTGGCCTTAGTGCTATAATTTCAATTAGTTTTTCATTCTACTATATAAATTATTATCAAAAGGAAAATAAGCTTAAGTTTAATTTTATTACTATCCTTCATATTGTTCTTTTAATTTTAACGGGTAGCAGAAAAGTGCTACTTCTTGTATTAGTCGTAATGATTTGTGTTCCGTTCTTTAATGATAAAAGAGCCAAAGTTGTTAAAATAATTAAGTATTCCCTGTTTGCTTTTATGTGTTTAGGAGGCGGGTATTACATTTTTATGAAAGTGCCTTATTTATATAATGCTTGGGGTTCGCGACTGGAATCCGTTGTGTTATTTTTTACAAGAGGCACAATTGATGATGCTTCTATTGAAGCGAGAGTGGGATTAATTTCAATTGCAAAACAAGCTTATAGCGAAAAACCGATTTTCGGGTGGGGGCTTGATAATTTCGTTTCCGTTTTTACTCATGGCGGCTATTATGCACATAATAACTTTTGGGAGTTGTTATCCACTTGTGGGTTAGTAGGGTTTACTATTTACTATAGTAGGTATCTATTCTTATTTAAATCTTTGTTTAACATTAGAAAACAATCTGGATTTTCTGAGAAAGCGGTTATTAATTCATATATAATCGTGTTTCTTATTTCAGTAGTTATGGAGTATTGGCAGGTAACTTATTTTTATTCCACAATTATGGTTTGTTTTGTACTAATGATCGGACACGTCGAACAATTAAAGCAAGCTAATAAGGAAAATGATATTTTCTTACCGGATTCTAAAAAAGTTGTAGGGATTGATAGAGAGAATAGCCCTTTATTACATTGATAATGGGCACAAACCATTATTTTTCAGTAATGGGTGTTGATTTTAACTACGACCAAACTTTTTAGTGAGGGGAAGTAAATGAAAAATAAGTTATTAAACCTACGTTTAAAATTTATGACACCTAGGGGAAGAGCCGACTACCTTAGAAATAAAGGTATTTTGAAATTAGGGGTAGGCTGCGAGATTTATGAGAGAGAAAGTCTCGGATCAGAACCTTATTTGATTAAACTTGGCAACAGAGTAAGAGTTCCTGCAGGGGTGAGATTTATAACACATGATGGTGGTATGTGGGTATTAAGAAACCTTGGGTGGAACGAAAAAGCTGATAAAATGGGGAAAATAGAAGTTGGGGATAATGTATTCTTCGGAATAAACTCGATTATTATGCCTGGTGTAACAATTGGCTCTAACGTGATTATTGGTGCCAGTAGTGTAGTTACGAAAAACATACCGGACAATATGGTTTACGCAGGCATCCCAGCTAAACCGATTTGTATGATTGAAGATTACTATAACAAAAATAAAGCTTATATTTATGATACAAAACAATTGAGTCACACTGAGAAAAAATTATATTACACAAAAAAATTCAATATAGATCTATAACTTGAAAATGTTATTAATAGGATATAACGAGCAATATGCGCAACTGGACTAATTTTCTATTAGATAACAAGCTTGTAGACTTAGTAGAGCACCAATTTCTTGATGGTAAATCCATTGTAATGCCAAAGCACTTTAAGGATTATGCGGCCTTAGAGAGGAGTAACAATTATTTATGCAAGGAAAAAGGTTGATTAAAAAAACTGGGTTGTATTTAATCGGGAATTTATCGTCAAGAATTATGACCGCTATAATAATACCGATATATGCATTCTATATTCAGGCCAATGATCTTGGCTATTTTGATTATGCGCAGACCATTATGGGGATTGTAATTCCTATAATTTTTGTAGCTATTTGGGAAGCGATACTGCGGTTCTTATTGTATGAAAACGATGATTTGTATAAAACAAAAATTATTGCAACATCTGTAGGTTTTATCATCTTTATTATGGGGATTTTTATAATAGGTTTAATAATATATGGATCTTTTTTTGCAACCGAAACTAAGTCAATCTCACTTATCGGTTTAATGTTTATAACTAATGGTGTCTCTCAAATATGGCTATATTATGCAAGAGCTTTTGGGGAAAATAAACTTTACATTACGGCAGGTCTAGCAGGAACGGTTATACAATTTGTTTCTGTTCTGTTGTTTATTTGCATATTGAGATATGGGCTTAATGGGCTATTCATTACTTCGATATTAGGACAATTATCAATATTTGTAGTGTTAGAGTATCGTTTGCATATTTTAAGTAAGTTTAAATTTAAATATTTTGAATTTAGAATGCTAATGAGCTTGTTGAAATTTTCTGCTCCGTTAGTTTTGAACTTATCTTCTGCGTGGATATTGTCGGGGTTTGGAAGGTTTCTAATTGTTCAAAAGTTAGGAAACGAAATGAATGGGCTCTTTTCTTTCGCAAATAAATTCTCAATTCTTATTACTATGATGGGTTCAATTGTTACAATGGCTGTTATAGAAGAAGCAATAATTACTGCGAAAACAAAAGGGTTTGACTCAGACTTTACTAAAACAATTGAATTTATTTTTAAACTCTTCATGGAATTGACCCTGCTTGCTGTACCGGCTATTAACATATTCTATGCATTCATAAAGAGTACAGATTATTATGTTTCATTTAATTATGCTTCATGGCTGCTCCTCGCTGCTGTTTTTACAACTATGGCTTCAAATATGGGTTCAGTTTTTCAAGCGATAAATAAAACCCAATACCAATTCTTCACAACGATGATTGGAGCCATTGTATCAGTCCTGACATCATACGTTTTGATTTCAGCTATGGGGATATACGCTGTCATTCTTGGTCAAATACTAGGGGCATTATTAATGCTGCTCTCTAGATATGTGATAATTAACAAATACATTGATTTTAAAATTAAGTGGAATCCGATTTTAATAAAGTCTGGCTTGTTTATAGGTATAGTAATAACAAGTATAAATTCATTGCTTCTCGTTAATATCATTATTTTATTAGTAATTACCGTAGTGTTGAGTTATTTGAACAGTAGCTACTTGTTAAATGGCTATAATTTAGTAATGAAAAAGCTTAGAAGTGTATAGTCCATTAAATAGTTATGGGTCAAGGAACTTGTATAACTGATGGATTAGAATAGATTAAACGTAAATGCGATCCTGAGTTTAAATATATAAAGCGGACCTAGAGGATTATATGTAGGGGGAATTATGATGCTGGAATAATGAACTGAACTACCGATTATCAACCAGACTATCAAGAAAGCAGATTCGATTTTTATTAGTAAAGGAACACTGTGAGCAATCGGATGGTTCGGGTTAACTATCCTACATTGCAGCCAAGCAAGAACTGTACAAATTTTCAAAGTGGTGCATGACATCTCTCTCACCTTACAGAAGTCGCTTCGGTTCAGTGACTCCCATTCCCTGAATGAAGGAGTGCTTGTTAATTGAATAAGGCTGTTCCCAGTCTACATCGTTGCGGTAATCGGAAGACAATCTACTAGTAAAGAAAGAGTAAAGGAGTTAAAAGACGATGAATTTCAATACTCTCGATACGAGTAAAACCTATTTAATAACAGGAGCAGCTGGTTTCATCGGTTATTATTTATCTAGAACGCTTCTAGAACGAGGCTGTCGAGTCATTGGTATTGACAATATTAATAATTACTACGATGTTAACCTGAAGTATTCACGCTTAGAGATTCTAAACCCTTTTGAGAAGTTTACTTTTATTAAAGGCGATATCTCGGACAAGAACATGATTGCAGCTATATTTGAAGAACATAAGCCTCATGTTGTCGTTAATCTAGCAGCTCAAGCTGGTGTAAGATATTCAATTGAGAATCCAGATGCATATATTCAAAGCAACATCGTCGGTTTCCATAACATCCTGGAAGCGTGCAGACATCATCCTATAGATCATCTCGTATACGCATCTTCTAGCTCAGTTTATGGTGCTAATCATAAAGTACCTTTTGAAGAATCTGATAGAGTTGATAACCCAGTTTCACTTTATGCAGCTACAAAAAAATCTAATGAGTTAATGGCATACACCTATAGTCATCTCTATAAGATTCCTGCGACTGGTCTACGTTTCTTTACGGTATACGGTCCATTGGGCCGTCCAGATATGGCTTATTTCGGATTTACAAAGCAGTACTTCTCAGGAGGAACTATTAAGATTTTCAATAATGGCGACTTTGAGAATGACCTCTATCGTGACTTTACTTATGTGGATGATATTGTAGAGGGGATTGAGCGTCTGCTCTGTAATCCGCCGTTAGAAGAAGATAATGTTAATCATCGAGTGTATAACATTGGGAATAACAGTCCGGAGAAGCTAATGACATTCATACAAACTTTAGAGAAATGTTTAAGCAATTCACTGGGCAGGGAAGTTATTTTTGAAAAGTCATTTGAGCCAATAAAACCAGGGGATGTACCCGCTACATACGCTTCAACGGATTTATTAGAGAAAGCTGTTGAGTTTAAACCGAAGACTTCAATTGAAGAAGGACTTCAAAAATTTGCAGATTGGTATTGTGAGTTTTATCAGTTGAGTATTTCTAAGTAATTTATGGATCTTTTTATATTGGATATAATAAGCCGAGTAGGTCGCTTGATGAGTCGGTCTATTCGGTTTATAACTAGAGATTAATCGGTTCTAGTAATGAGAGTTTATGCCATAATATCTTGTTGTAATATATCAAAAAGATGATTTGAAAAGTATTTTAATAGTTATAAGATGAAATATTAATAATACTAAGAATCAATTGGAGGTAACCTTGAGAATTGTCCTATTATCTGGCGGTTCCGGAAAACGTCTCTGGCCCTTATCCAACGATGCCCGCTCAAAGCAGTTCTTAAAAGTTCTTGAAAACGAAGATCAAGAACTCGTCTCCATGGTGCAACGGGTATGGGGGCAAATCAGTGACAATGGTTTAGCTGATTCCAGCTATATCGCAACAGGCAAAGCTCAAATCGAGATGATGCATAGTCAGATCGGACCGTCCGTACCGCTTATTATTGAACCAGAACGTAGAGATACGTTCCCGGCCATTGCCTTAACAGCCTCATATTTATACTCAGTCGCCAATATTGATTTGGACGAGGTTATAGCAATTTTACCAGTGGACCCTTATGTTGAGGGCCACTTTTTTTATGCCGTCAAACAGTTAGAAGCTACCATTCAACAGACTCAGGCTGATTTAGCCCTAATCGGAGTGAAGCCTACATACCCTTCGGCCAAATACGGCTATATTATTCCTGAACGTGAACAAGAGGCATCCGATGGTGTTCTAAAGGTCAGTCATTTTCAGGAAAAGCCTACTGAAGAAGCAGCTGTCGGCTTAATTGAACAGCATGCTCTATGGAATTGTGGCGTGTTCTCCTTCAAGCTTGGTTACCTCATTAACATTCTTAAGGAAAAGGGCTATCCGATTCAATATGAGCAGCTTGTTGAGCAATATCATAAGCTGCCGAAGATCAGCTTCGATTATGAAGTTGTTGAGAAGACCAAGAACATTGTTGTAGTACCGTATGCTGGTTATTGGAAGGATCTTGGTACGTGGAATACATTAACGGAAGAGATGGGACAGAGCCAGATTGGCAGAGGAACGATCAGTGAGGACTGTGTAAATACTCATCTGGTTAACGAGCTCGAGATTCCGGTTACTGTACTTGGAGTATCCAATGTTGTTGTAGCTGCTAGTCCTGACGGTATTCTTGTGACGGATAAGAGTGCAAGTCCCCGGATTAAAGATTTTATTAATTATGATCAAGGCCCTATGTTCGAGGAGAGAGAATGGGGTTGGGTCAGAATACTGGACGATGAGCGTTACGAGGATGGTCGTACCGTAATAACGAAGCGTGTGGCCGTCAAAGCGGGTAGGAATTTTAGTTATCTCATGCACTTAAACCGCGAAGAAGTATGGACGGTTGTCAAAGGTGAAGGGGAGTTCGTACAGAACGGCGTGCCGATGAAAGTGAAAGCCGGTAATGTCCTTCATATTCCAATGAAGACTTTGCACAGTCTTAAGGCAATTTCCGATATGGAGATGATTGTTGTTCATAGCGGATATTCGGATAAGGATAAAGTGATGGAGCTGTATTCCACCTGGTCTGAAATGTCCGAACACTGCCTTAATATTTCAATGAGATAATGAACACGAAAACGATCTTTTATTATGTTTCCGATTATGGTTATGGCCACGCTACAAGAAGTATTGCTGTTATTCGTGCTTTGCTTCAAGTTACAGAGCAGCCGTATAGACTTGTGCTATGTTCATCAGACAAGGTATTAGCCTTTATGCAGGCTTCACTTTTCGACTATCAAGAGATTATTCAATATCGTCGATGCATCTCGGACGTGGGTTATGTTCTTCAGCCAGACAGCATTGAACCTGACACAGTGGCCTTTGCAGCAAAGTATCTCGAATATATGGAGAACTTGCCTTATGAGGCGGCAAGGGAGACAGATTTTCTTCGAACGGCTGGGGTCAATCTCGTGATCTCAGATATTTCTCCTATTGCCTTTACAGCTGCGAGACAGGCTGAAATACCCTCGGTGGGAATATCTAATTTTACATGGTATACGGCTTATTTAGAATTGATCAATCATTCTGCTCTACAACCATTATTTGAAATCTATTCTGCAATGGATTATTTTGTTCGTTTGGAGGGTGCTCTTGAACCGGACTGGGGGCAACGAGGAACTTTTCAAGCGGATTTCTTCAGCAGGGAAGTGGATCAGCAGGAACTAAGCCGTATTTTACAGACCATTAATCCTGGCAGGCAGAAGAGAGTCGTCTATTTTGGTATTGGAATGAGTATAAATGTACAAGAATTGGCCGCGTTGAAGCTATGGGACGATGATGCTTGCCTCTATATTGTGTCAAGCAACATGAAGGTGGAGCATAGGAATATTGTAGCGATTCCGGCTTCCTATACGGAGTCGCAAAATTATGTTGCAGCATCAGATCTTGTTATTAGTAAGCCGGGATGGAGTACGGTTGGAGAAGCGGTGGCGCTTCGAAAGCCATTACTCCTGCTTCATCGAAGCAAGATGAAAGAAGATAAGAATACGATTCTGGCTCTTCAAGACCGTCACCCCTATCGAATGATAGAGTGGGGGCAATTAATGGCAGACAACATGCATGACTTTATAGATAGAGAGCATTTCTTTGAAGATAATCGGCAACGTAATGGAGCAGTTCATATTGCTGAATATCTCAAACAAATTGTAGGGAGTGAGTGAGAATGAAGCTGGCGGTAATTGGTACCGGATATGTTGGCTTAGTCTCTGGGGTATGTTTCTCTGAACTGGGCAATGAAGTTATTTGTGTAGACAATGCCACATCAAAGATCGAGTTATTGAATAATGGTGAAGTCCCTATTCATGAGCCTGGTCTTAAGGAACTAATTGCAAGCAACACGGAAGCGGGGCGATTGTCCTTCACAACGGATCTGGCTGCTGCGGTAAATGCTTCAGAGATCATTATTATTGCTGTTGGCACCCCGTCCTTGCCAGATGGAAAGGCCAACTTGGCCTACATTGAGCAAGCGGCGGCGGAAATTGGCCGTGCCATTAATGGTTACAAGGTTGTCGTTGTGAAAAGTACGGTACCGGTAGGAACGAATGAGAAGGTTGCAGCTATCATTCGAAATTATGCGACGGAATCCTTTGACTTTGCTTCTGTTCCTGAATTCCTGCGAGAAGGAACAGCTGTTAAAGACACATTGAATCCGGATCGAATTATTATCGGGACGGAAAGTGAGCGCGCAGCAGAGATGCTTACTGCGCTGCATCGTCCATTAACGGATCAAATTACCATTACTGACGTCCGCAGCTCGGAGATGATTAAGTATGCTTCAAATGCTTTCCTGGCTACAAAAATCTCCTTCATTAATGAGATCGCCAATATCTGTGAAAAGGTAGGGGCGGATGTGGAGGAAGTAGCGAAGGGAATGGGGATGGATCGGCGTATCGGCTCTTCTTTCTTGAAGGCGGGTATCGGGTACGGCGGATCTTGCTTCCCGAAGGATACGCAAGCTCTCATACAGATCGCGGGACAGATGGATTATGATTTCAAGCTGTTGAAATCCGTAGTTGAAGTGAACCGGGATCAAAGATTTAATGTCATTCGAAAGCTGGATGAACTGCTTGGAGATGTTCAGGGAAGAACGATTGGGATCTGGGGATTGGCCTTCAAGCCGGAAACGGATGATGTGCGTGACGCTCCAGCCTTTGAGATTATGGAAACCTTACTGGAGCGGGGAGCATTCGTTAAAGCTTATGATCCTATTGCTTCGAGTAACTTCGAAAATGCTTTTGACCGTTCCGAGGTGGAATACTGTACTTCTGCCCAAGAGGCTGCTGAAGGTGCGGATGCTCTATGTATTCTAACGGAATGGAAAGAGTTTATTAATATCCCATTGTCGGATGTTCAGAAATGGTTAAAAACGCCTAACCTCATTGACGGCCGGAATATTTACCGGGAAGAAGATTTGGAGGAGACTCCTTTCGCCTACTACTCCATAGGAAGACCTAAGATGAATAATGGAGTGAAGGAGACCAATCCTATTCTTTCTTTCTAGATTATTATTAATGTAGATAGGAGACATCATGGAAACGCCACGTAAGCAAAAACCAAAAAAGAAGCTAAAGCCTTGGATGAAGTGGGTAATCGGTACCGCTTCATTTTTTGTTGTTGTCGGATTGATCTTTATAGGAGTCACTTACTATTACATCAAATCCATTGATATTAAGGATGTTGCAGCCCGCCATAACAGTGATGTAGTGGATGGCTCTGGCGAGGAGAGCTCAGAGCCTAAGAAGCTGCCAGCTATTATCGAGAAACCAGTCGAAAAAGCTAGTCAGCTAATTGGCGGTGAAAAGATCGACAGCGCAGATGCTCTTGATGTAGCAGCCATTCTACTTAACTCGGGTCTTAGCTTGAAGCAGATTTCTTATCTTCAAGGTAACGCTACAACGGATTTACCGGTTGAGGAGAAGCAGAAGATTCGAGATCTATTATTAACTAAACTCTCTGACGAGGAGATAAAGTTATTAAGCTCGATTACAAAGCAGTATGGTATTGCTCTTAATATCCTTAATCCAGATTATCCGATAGAGTGGGTTGGAGAACGAGACCCGCAAAAGATGAAAGAGAATTACGATGCTTGGATGAAGATGCAACAGCAACCTAGCAGTTCAACAAAAGGTACAAATACCGGAACCAAACCAACTGATAAACCTGCCGAAACCAGCAAGCCAACAGAAGAACCGGAAAAAACACCAGCACCAGAGCTTACTACTGATCTGAAGCAGGTTAAGCAATCGATTGATTCTAAGACGGAGTCGCAATTAGCTTCACTGTCAGGAACCTGCAAGGCAAAAAGCAACGCCATTCTGCAACAAATCGTTGGCAGTGCAGACGGTGTTACGGTTGAGGATCTTCAAAATAAATATCTAGGTAAAGTCATGGAGGCCGAGGGCTCTTGTGATGCGAAGTTTCAGGGCATCGTGAGTCAAGCGGCCTCTAGTTATGCTGACGCAGGAATTGATAGCCGTGCAATGCCGGATTGGAATGCGAAGTATGAAGCAAGCAAGCAAAGTGTACGAGCATCCGCGATTAGCGCTATTGCCAAAGCTATTAAATCATAATAAACAAGAGGAGAATCAAAATGATGAAAAATTTACGTCATTACACACTCATGCTGTTAATTGTCGCTTTATGTACCGTTCTGCCGCTGACAGCCGGTGCTGCATCCAGCTCGGTAACAATTAAGACACAGGCGGTTAACTTGAAGTTTGATGGACAGTCGCTTGCCTTGCCGGATGGACAATATGCCTTCATCTATCAGGACCGTACTTATATTCCGGTTCGCTTTATCTCTTACGCGCTGCAGAAGTCGGTGAAGTGGGATCAAAAGACCTCCAAAGTTACTGTCTCCGAACCAACTGCAGCGGAGAAGGAAGCTCTTTCGAAGCTGCTTGCTGGCGCAGCTGCTGGCGGTGCACAACCTGTTGAAAGTAAGAACATCACCATTAAGCCGGTTCAAGCTACGCTTGTCTTTGATGGACAGGCAAAAGCTCTTCCTACAGGTCAGTCGCTTTATTCGATCAACAACAGCATCTATGTTCCGCTTCGCTTCATGTCCGAGGCTGTGGGAACGGATATTAAGTGGGATCAGAAGACTAACAGCATTACAGGCGAATCCGCGGCATACAAAGCTGCGCAAGCTGGAGGAAATAATGGTGCTGGTACTAATCCAGGAACCGGTACGGGTGGCGGTACAGATCCAGTAGAACCTGCTAAACCTACAAAAGCATCCATTGAAGCGGCTGGTTCAGCTAAGCTTACTGCACTTGAAGCCAATTGCAAGGCAACACTGATGGCCATGATTAATCCGTATTTGACTGGTGATGAAGCTACTAAAGAAAAAATTAAAAAAGAAGCTCAGCAAACGGTTGATCAATGTACGGCCGACTTTAATAAACTTGTTGCAGATACGACTGCTGAGCTGACGAAGTACGGATATAGTCTTGAAATTATTGATGCTTATAGAGCTCAATTCGATGCTGAATTGAAGGCAGGCTTGGATTTTGTCAAAGGATTAGCGTAAGAAAGCCAGACACCCCCGGCAGCTAGACTGCCGGGGGTGTCTTTATTATTTATGTAAGGAGATTATCGGAACAGCCGAGAGCGTTTGTTGTTTCGGTATTTGTACCAGTAGTCGCCGTTCTCGTCTTTAAATACTCGTATGCCTACCACCTTGAAGGGTGTCCAAATCTCGGAGAACATCAAATAGCCAGCCATTCTCTAACCTCCTAAAATGAATGATCACACAAATGTCCGTTTTCAAGGACATTCGTGATGGTTCATGCTTCGTAAGCATGGCCCTAATAAAAAACTAACCACAATAGAATTTATTAGCTTCAAAATACAATGAAACTAGAAATTCTATTTGGCGATAAAACCTACCTATAAACGCGGTCGCTCATCATTGATTGACTGCGATAAAAGGTTTTATCACAAGTTTCATATATTTGTATAATACCAAAGAATGGATGTTAAAAACAAGAGTTTATAGGACTTTTTACTCAAATTTACATTACCTTAGTCTTGTTTTTGCTAGGCGAATCGGTAGATTTCCATTTCCTTTATGAATCTGATACAATAACTGACCAGAGATAGATAAAGGGTGGAACGGATTGTGTCGAAGGAGTGTTGAAGAAAAATGTTAAAAAAGGATAGAAAAAATTCTATAATATGGTTTTTTGTCGTATTTTGTTGGATATTTTTCATTTTTACATTATCGTCTGAATCGTATAACCAGCAGTCCATCAAGCCGACGTTAAATAAATGGGTCACCAAAGAGGAATTGGCTCAGAAGCTTCCGGATACCTCCATTACGTATCATGGCAGCACGGTTGTGGCAAAAAAAGACCCGTACGGCTTCGTGGAGTTCTTCTTCCGCAAAGGGGCCCATTTGTTCATGTACGCCGTGTTATGCGTATCGCTGTACATGTTCATCCGCAATCTGATGGCACGCAGGCAGATGGTGCTGCCGGTTATTATGGCGCTGATCCTGACGGGCGGGATAGCGGCGCTTGATGAGACGAATCAGCTGAGCAAGGTCGGGCGTACGGGGAACCCGACGGATGTGATTGTGGATTTGACGGGCGGCTGCATTGGCCTGATCATCTGCATCTCAATTAATTATTGGTTTGAACGAAGACGCCGGAGGCAGGAATACCGGTTCGTCCGGAAGTTCTAGAGCAGGCAGCAATAGCGGCAGCCTTTCGCTGATGTGGCGGAAGGCTGTTGTTTTTGCTTATTATGGATATGCTGTGAGTAAGAACAACTAGAGAGGTGTGTCGAGGAGTAGTGGACGGTGCTAATAACTTAACGCTTCATACGGATAAATATCAGATTAATATGATGTACGCCCATTGGATAAACGGCACGGATGGGGAAGGCGCCGTATTCGAGGCTTTCTTCCGCAAGCTGCCATTCGGCAACGGTTATGCGGTATTCGCTGGCCTCGAGAGAATCGTGGAATTCATCCGGCATCTGAAGTTTGGGGAAGAGGAGCTCGCTTACCTGGCGAAGCAGGAGGAGAATTATGATCCGGGCTTCCTGGAGGTGCTCCGGCAGTTCCGCTTCAAGGGAACGGTGCATGCGGTGGAAGAAGGCTCGCTGGTGTTCCCGAATGAACCGATCGTACGGGTAGAAGGCACGATCTTCGAGACGCAGCTGGTGGAGACGGCGCTGCTGAACTTCATGAACTACCAGACGCTGATCGCGACGAAAGCTTCGCGGATCAAGCAGGTCGCTACGGGAGATATTCTGCTGGAGTTCGGGACGCGCCGGGCGCAGGAGGCGGATGCGGCGGTATGGGGAGCGCGCGCGGCTTATATTGCCGGCTTCCATGCTACCTCTAATATGCATGCCGGCATGATGTTCGGCATCCCGACCAAGGGAACGCATGCTCACTCCTGGGTGCAGGGGCATGAAACCGAGGAGGAAGCTTTCTTGGCCTATGCGAAGGCTTTGCCGGACGGCGTTACGCTGCTCGTGGATACGTACGACACGCTGAGAAGCGGAGTACCCAATGCGATTAAGACAGCCCGCTATCTGGAGAGCATCGGCAAGCGGCTTGGCGGCATCCGGCTCGACAGCGGCGACTTGGCTTATCTGTCCAAGGAAGCACGAAAGATACTGGATGCGGCAGGGCTGCAGGATGCGAAGATCGTAGCCTCGAACGACCTCGACGAGACACTGATCTTCAATCTGAAGGCGCAAGGCGCCAGGATTGATACATGGGGCGTTGGCACGCAGCTGATTACGGCGGCCGATCAGCCGTCACTTGGCGGCGTGTACAAGCTGACCGCCCGCAAGTGTGACGGACAATACATACCGGTCATCAAGATCTCGGGCAATCCCGAGAAGGTGTCCGCTCCGGGCAAGAAAGACGTGTACCGGATTATGAACAAGTCCACGGGACTTGCCGAAGCGGATTATATGACGCTGCATGAGGAGACGGATATTCTGAACGGCGAGCGGATCAAGCTGTTTGATCCGGTTCATCCGTATATCCATCGGTTCATTAGCGATTATGAAGCGGTGCCGCTGCTGAAGCCGATCGTGGTGGAAGGTGAGATCGTGTACAAGCTTCCGCTTCTGGAAGAGATCCGCAGCTACCACGAGCATCAGCTCAGCCTCTTCCGGCCGGAGATTCTCCGCAAGCTGAATCCGGATCTGTATCCGGTTCATCTAAGCGAGCAGGCTTGGCAGCTGAAGACGGATCTGATCAAGGCTCATCAGCAGTAGGCGCGCCCGGGTTTCCGTACCGCCGCGGCTGCTGATGCAGCCATGCGCTTCAGCCATGCGAGAAGCGCTGGCGGTATTTGCGCGGCGATATGCCCTCGTACTTGGCGAAGCAGGAGGTGAAGTAGGCGGCGGAGTTGAAGCCGACCTCTTCGGCTACCCTTGCAATCGTATAGTTCGTCTGCAGCAGCAGCAGCTTCGACTGCTGAATGCGGAAGCGCAGCAGGAAGTCGAACGGCGAGCAGCCGAATTCTTTTTGCATGCATCTGGCGATATAGACAGGATGGAAGTTGATGCTCTCGCCAAGCTGCTGCGCCTTAATATCCTCGCGGTAATGCTTCCTTAAATACGAAGCGGCGAGCTCCGCGCATTGCGACGTTGGCGTTGTGCCTTGCGTCTCGATCGAGGCGGACAGCTGCTCGAAAATTTCCTGGAACAGCACCTGCTGCTTCCAGCTGACGCTGCCCAGATGGTTGCCGTGGCCGAGCTCCATCAGCTGCTGGATCTGCTCGACGATCTTGGCGGGCTGAAGCAGCCTGGTGTATTGCGGCACCTGCTTGATGAAGGTTTGCGTAGTGAAAATTTGGGGATTTAAGCCATGCGGCTCCCTGCCTTGAATAATTCGCGGTGCATATTCCTCCGAAGCCGCCCACCGTCCCGTTGTCTGGAAGTGAAGCCAGTAATAGGCGGAGGGCTCTTCGCATGCTTTTGTCGCGTAATGATGATTGTCCGGCCCCAGGATTAAAGCCTCCCCAGCTCGTACCTCAAACGTGGAATCGCCCTCGCCCATAAAGAGACAGCCCTCCGTAACGACAAGCAAATCGAATACGCCAATCCGGTATCTGCTGGGATGCTTGAACCCGGCGGAGCTCTTCGTATAGCCCGATGCAATGTAGTGCGGAAGCGGCGGAACGGTAAAATGAAACAGGGTCATGTCGGCACCTTTTTATACCCCTAACGGAGGTTTGAATTTTGAAAGTTTCGGTTGTAAAACTGATACATTATCCGAAGTATAGCATCTATAATATGAAATTGCATGACTAATATAGTGGCGTATTGGAGTTGCCGTTTACTTAAACATCGGCTGCAGCATGTGTACGCTCGGGAGGATTATAAAATGCAAAAGCGTGAACATCACAAGTTTTCGCTATGGATGCTTGCATGGCCGATATTTATTGAGTTATTCCTGCAATTTCTGTTAGGGGCAGCCGATACGCTGCAGGTGAGCAAAATCTCGGATAATGCGGTTGCCGTCGTCGGCTTCTCGACGCAGCTGTTCAGCGCCTTGATGACGCTGTTCATGACGGTAGCGAGCGGGGCGGGTATTCTGATCGCGCAGCGGATTGGGATGAGGAAGAACGAAGATGCCCGGACGATTGCGATTATGGCTGTCAAAGTCAGCGCGATTATAGGGCTTGGAATCAGCGTGCTGCTGTATTTGTTCCCAGGGCCGATCGCTTCCGCGCTTCATCTGCCGGATGAGTTATTGCCGCTTGCGAAAACGTATATTTCAATTGTAGGCGGCGGGATGGTGCTTGTGGCCATTATGGCGGCGCTGAGCAATGCGATCCGCAATACGGGCAACACGAAAGGCCCGATGTATACGGCCATTGGCATGAATATCGTGCATGTCGGGATGAACTACGCTTTTATTTTCGGCAAATTCGGATTTCCGCAGTGGGGACTCAAAGGGGTTGCGATCTCGACGGACATCAGCCGCCTGCTTGCGGTTATTGTGCTCTTGATCATGTTCCTTGGTGCCTTCGAACGCCAGATTTCGCTTCGCGACTTCAAGCTGTTCGACAGCAAGCTGTTCAAGGAAATTCTGAAGATTGGCTGGCCGCTTGGCATTAACATGTCCTGCTGGGTCTTCTCCCAGCTTCTTATCTATACGTATATCGCGCAGCTTGGATCGGTGGAGCTGTCGGCGCGTACGTATATGAATACATTGGAATCGTTCTGCTTCATGCTTGGTTATTCGCTTGCGCTTGCGCTTCAGATTCAGATCGCGCATCTGTTCGGAGCGGGGAAGGTGCAGGAGGCTTACAAAAACTCCTACCGCGCGCTGTGGATCGGGCTTGCGATCGTAACGGTGAACGCGCTGGTGCTGTATTTGATCGGCGGTACCATTCTCAAGATCTTCACGAACGATCCGGAGATTATCGCGATGGGCGTCTCCCTGCTTGGGATGAACCTGCTGCTGCAGCCGGGCAAAATGCTCAACATGGGCATCGGCAACGCGCTGAACGCGGTTGGCGACACCCGTTACGTGATGTGGACTTCTATTACTTCGATGACCTTGATCGCGACTATCCTTTCTTATATATTTGGGATAACGCTGGGATGGGGACTTGTGGGTATCTATGCGTGCATGATTATGGACGAATACATCCGCGGCATATGGGTGCTTAGACGGTGGAGACAGAAGAAGTTCATGACGACGGGCCAGGAGAAGCCGGCAGCCGTCTCGCCTAACGGAGCGGGAGGCTCGGGCGCAACGTTAGAGGCCTAACAGACAGTAGACGGGGGTTATACGATTTATGTTAATTATGAATGAGAAAATAAAAGCAGCCGAGGTACGCCTCACCGGTCTCGACGGTGAATCGCTTGGCATCGTGTCGCGCGATGAAGCGCTTCAGATGGCGAAGCAGTTGAAGGTGGATCTCGTCTGCGAATCGCTGATGAGCAGTCCGCCTCCGTGCAAGCTGATTGTGCGCGGCGGAGCCAAGCAGCAGGCGAGCCAGCAGAAGCGGGCGGAGAAGGTGAAGAGCGAGCCTGCTAAGGTGAAGGAGTTGCGGCTTAGCGTGGATATCGAGCAGCATGATTACGACACGAAGCTGCGTCAGGCTTCGAAGCTGCTGGAATCCGGCAACGCGGTCCAGCTGGTTATCCGCATTCAAGGCAAAGAGGGAGCTAGAGCGAAGGAGCTTCTGGAACAGCTGCTCGCGGATCTGAAGCCGTACGGCACGAAGCAGTCCGGCATTCAGCTGAGCGGCAAGCAAGCGGCGGTTCAAGTGAACCCGAATTAATTGACAGTCATGCCTATCCCATATATGATAATGATTATCAACTAGTGAAAAAAGGCTGCTTCGTCAATAGGAGGAGCAGCCTATGTTTTCGCGGTGAAATATAAGTCTGGTAGATGATAAATCTTGCTAGCTTATATTTTTTCGAAAAAGGAGATCCGGATGCTTAAGAAGTTTTTTGCTTATTACAGGCCTTATCGTAAGTTGTTCCTGCTCGACTTCTGCTGTGCGGTCGTTCTGGCTGTTCTGGAACTATGCTTCCCGCTGGCGGTCAGCCATGTCATCGATACGCTTCTTCCGGAAGGGAATCTGAAGTTAATTATTGGCGCCTGCGCGATTCTGCTCGCCGTCTATGTGCTGAATACATTCCTGTCCTTTGTCGTGACGTATTGGGGGCATATGCTTGGCATCAATATCGAGACGGATATGCGCAAGAGGCTGTTCGATCATGTGCAGAAGCTTAGCTTCCGTTTCTTCGATAATACGAAGACCGGCCATCTGATCTCGCGTATGACGAACGATCTGTTCGAGATCGGTGAAGTGGCGCATCATGGTCCGGAGGATATGTTTATTGCCGTTATGACTCTGATTGGCGCATTCGGCATTATGGCGTACATTAACCTGCCGCTGACGATCATGACGTTTATCGTTGTGCCGATTATTCTGGTGCTTGTTCTGTACTTCAATGGTAAAATGACGAAGGCTTCCCACCGTCTCTTCGGGGATATGGCCGACTTCAATGCCCGCGTCGAAGATACCGTTGGCGGTATCCGCGTTGTGCAGGCTTTTTCGAACGAGAAGCATGAGAGCAAGCTGTTCGCAGGCAACAACAGCCGGTTCCGTCAAGCGAAGCTGATCTCTTACAAAATCATCGGTCTCAACTCGTCCATTACTTATTTCCTGATGAGACTGGTCACGCTGTTTGTATTGCTTGCCGGTACTTGGTTCGTTATCAACGACAATCTTCATTACGGGGAATTCGTTGCGTTTGTCCTGATGACGAATATTTTCTTCAAGCCGATCGAGAAGATTAATGCCGTTATCGAAAGCTATCCTCGCGGAATCGCGGGCTTCCGTCGTTACGTGGAGCTGCTCGAGACCGAGCCGGATGTAGCGGATGCTCCCGATGCGAAGTCGGTTGACCGTCTGCATGGCGATATCGAATACAAGAACGTGACGTTTGGTTACGAAGGCGAAGCGAAGGTGCTGAAGGATATCAGCCTGTCGATTCGCGCGGGTGAGACCATCGCGTTCGTTGGTCCGTCCGGCGCCGGCAAAACAACGCTCTGCAGTCTGCTGCCGCGCTTCTATGAAGTGGATGGAGGCAGCATCTCGGTGGATGGTCACGACATTCGCGATCTGAAGCTGGAATCGCTTCGCAAGCAGATTGGCATCGTGCAGCAGGATGTGTTCCTGTTCGCCGGTACGATCCGCGACAATATCACCTACGGCAAGCTTGGCGCATCCGACGCGGATATTATGGAAGCGGCGCGCCGCGCGAGACTGGAAGAGTTTATTCTGTCCCAGTCTGACGGACTCGACACGGTTGTCGGGGAACGGGGCGTGAAGCTGTCCGGCGGCCAGAAGCAGCGGATGGCGATTGCCCGCATGTTCCTGAAGAACCCGCCGATCCTGATCCTGGACGAAGCGACTTCGGCACTTGATACCGAGACCGAACAGGCGATCCAGCAGTCGCTGGCCGAGCTGTCCGAAGGCCGGACAACGCTTGTCATTGCGCATCGTCTGGCGACGATCAAGAACGCGGACCGCATCGTGGTGGTGACCGAGAAAGGCATCACCGAGGAAGGCCGTCACGAGGAGCTTGTGGCAACGGGAGGCATTTACAGCCGCTTGCATCAGGCGCAATTTGGAGCTTTGTAAGCGTAATTTAAGGGCTTGCCATCGCGGCAGGCTCTTTTTTACGAAAATTTTGCTCCATTCTGTAACTTTTTTTCGCAAAAATGCTACATTTAATGACATTAATAATGTTACGATAGCCCCAAGTTAATCTCTTAGAGATATCGTTGGAGGAGGTAGAGGACTTGGAACCGGAAATTCAAATGGGCAAAAGCCTGACCCAGGCCCATCCAGGCGTACCCATATCATTAATTAAGCTTCTAAGGCCCAAACAATGGACGAAAAATGCATTAGTATTCGCGGCCCCCATATTCTCGCTCAGCTTATTGCACTGGTCGTTGTTTTGGCAGGCTATCATCGGGTTTTTCCTATTCTGCTTTGTATCCGGATGCGTGTATATCTTAAACGACTTCTTCGACAGGGAAGCCGACCGCAACCATCCGGAGAAGAGGCATAGACCTATCGCTTCGGGTGCGGTTAATCCTTACGTCGCATTGGTCTTTGGCTTCCTGCTCCTCACGACCTCACTTACAACGGCCTTTATCTTCAATCCTCTCTTCAGCGGACTGCTTCTTGTGTACTTCCTCATGAATGTCGCTTACTCCATGAAGCTTAAGCATGTCGTTATTATGGACGTTATGATTATCGCCTTCGGGTTCGTGCTTCGCGCGATCGGCGGCGGATTAATGATTGACGTGCCCCTTACGCCTTGGTTCCTTGTCTGCACGATGCTCTTATCCCTGTTCCTTGCGATCACAAAGCGGAGGCACGAAATCTTCCTTCTCCAGAATGAGAAGGAGGGGCACCGGAAGGTGCTTGAGAAATATTCCATTCAACTGCTCGATCAGATGAGTAACATCGTTACGACGGCTACAATTATGGCTTACTCGCTGTTTACCTTCACCTCCGGCCGGACGGTGCAATTAATGTGGACGATCCCGTTCGTTATCTATGGGGTGTTCCGTTACCTGTATCTCGTTCATATGGAAGGGAAGGGCGGCAAGCCGGATAAGGTGCTTCTGGAGGATAAGCCTATTCTGATTACGGTTGTGCTGTACGGTATTTCGGTAATCTTGATTCTACTCTTTTTGGAATAAGTGGTGATGCTCATGTGGAATATGGTATGGATTCTGGTGTCTGTTATTATGGGTGCGGCGGGGCAGGTGCTTCTGAAGTTCGGAGCGATGCATCCGAACGAGTCGATGTCCGGACCGCTTCGCATGCTCAACTTCTATAATGCCGGCGGCATCTTCCTGTACGGGGCGAGCGCGCTGATCTGGATGTTCGTGCTGCGCAAAGTGGATCTCAGCTACGCGTATCCTTTTGTCAGTCTGGCTTATATTATCGTGCTGGTGGCTTCTTATTACTTCTTCGGGGAGTCCATCAATACGTACAAAATCGCGGGGCTTGTCCTCATCGTAGGCGGTATTGCCTTCATATCTAGAGCATAGCAGGGAGTGGTTGTTCTGCCTTATTTTCTGGCACCTCTCATCGGGTGGTTCGTATCCGGTATTCTGAAATTTGCGATCAATTATATTCGCTTCGGCAAAGAAGCGAAGCAGCGCGTTGGCAACGGGGGATTCCCCAGCACGCATACGACGGTGGTCACGACGCCTTCCATGCTAATCGGCTTGTCGGAGGGCTTCAACAGCCCGATGTTCGCTCTTGCCGCTGCCGTTACGTTTATCGTCATTATTGATGCTACAGGGCTCCGTAGGGCGGTCGGGCGCCATGCGGTAGCGATCAATATCATGACATCGGACTCTTCGGCTATTCAGCCTACAAAACTGCGGGAGAGCATGGGGCATACGCGGCTCGAGATCATCGGAGGTCTCGTGCTCGGCTGTCTGCTCGGCTCTCTTCTATATGGGATTGCGGGTTAACGTATGGCGTATCCGCATTCGGTTGCAGACGATGTCGATGTCACCAAGGTTAGGAGTGCTAGCTTACATATGACTACAGTAACTGCCAAGGCGCATCTGATGAAAGGAGCCTTTATCCTATCCGGAACGGCGATGACCGGGCTTGTCTCTTTGAAGGGAACAGCCTTCCATGTCGCCATCGGTGTTCTATGCTCCTTTCTTATTTTGTGCTGGGCAGCCTATAAGTCCGGGTATCTCGACAAGGTGATCCCGGTCGTTCGGAAGAAGGACATCCTTCTTCCTCTAATCTTTGCCGTCGCGATAGACGCCAGCATGATCGATTATTTCTACAGGCAGCGAACGCTCAAGAACGTGCGGGAGATGCTGCGGGATACGGGCTATATGCCGTACAGCGACGAGATTGCCGCGGCCATCTCGGTTATCGTGGGAATCGCGGCATTCTATTTCCTCTTCCTATGCGTCTATCTGCTATGGCCTAAGCTGGCCTCGGTCGTTCTGGAGTTCGCCAGAAATTTGACCAAGCTGGAGAAAAGGTACCTGATCATCTCCACGGTCCTGCTTGCCGTTGTCGTTATTATCGCGTTTAACGTGAGCAGCGTTTTCTACGAGACAAGGGACCGGAGCGGGGAGATTGTCCGATTCGACGTCGTCTATACGACCGATACGGCGGATCTGGTGGACAGCAATGTGTATCTCAACATCAGCTCCGTGCAAAATGATCTCAAGCAGCCGCTGTTCGGCCTGTTCGCCTTGCCTTTCGCGCTGGTTGGCGTGGTATTCTCGAAGCTGTTTTTCTTCGTTCCGTACAGCTATCCGATTATGATGCAGATCATTCAGGTATTCCTGCTGCAAATGGCGATGATTCTGGTCAGCCGGATGCTGAAGCTGAGGTCCATTGATCAGCTGATTTTCCTGTTGTTCCTGAATGCGTCTTATCCGGTGCTGATGTTCTCACTGAATATGGAGCAGTACATTTTCTCGCTGTTCTGGCTGATTCTCTTCCTCTATTCCTGCCAATTCGGCTGGGGGCCGAAGGTATATTATTTCATCGGTGCGGCAGGCTCCCTTCTGACAAGCGCGGTATTGTTCCCGTTGTTGTCGAGGTCGAAGCAGCTAAGGGGAATTCTGAAGGATGCGGGCAGGGTAGCGCTCCAGGCGCTTGTCATCATGGTTTTGTTCGGCCGCCTGCCGTTATTGCTTGAAGTCGCCTCGTCGGTGAAGGAGAACATGGAGTTTACGGGAGCTGCGATCAGCTCCGGGGACAAGTGGCTGCAGTATGTGAATTTTGTGGCCTCCTGCTTCGTGAAGCCTGGCGCGGGTGTCGACAAAACAACCTTCGAGCATGTCTCTTATCAGCTTCATCCCGTTCATTCCTTGAATATCCTCGGGTTGATTCTGATGATTATGGCCTTAGCCGGCTTCCTGCTGCATTACAAGCAGCGTTTTATGAAGATTTGCGTCCTGTGGGTGAGCTTCTCCTTCATTATGCTGTGCGTAGTGGGCTGGGGAACGGCGGAGAACGGGCTTATTCTGTACAGCTTGTACTTCTCATGGGCTTTCATGGCTCTGCTCTTCATGCTGATCGATAAACTGTTGGCCCGGCACCATTGGGTGAAATATTCCGTTCATGCGCTGCTGCTTGTCGTCATGATCGGACTGAACGCCCAGGGCCTGTACGATCTGATTCGGTTTGGAGCAGAGTACTATCCGGTATAAGAGTTAAGTTGCCATATTAGGAGGAGTCAAGATGCCAGCCAGAAGTTCTATTCTTCGTCTGCTGTTTATTGCTTCGGGAGTCTGCATGACGGCCCTGCTTACGTTAAGGGGAACGGCCGTGAACGTGTTTATCGGTCTGTTATGCTCTCTCTTGTTATTGTTTTGGTTGACGTACAAGCGCCAGGTCGTGGAAAAGGTGACGCGGGAGCTGAGTGCCGGGCGGATTTTCTTCGCCGCCTTGTTTACGCTTGTAGGCGTGTATTACCTGACGCAATACTCGTATATCAAGTACAGCAAGCTCTCCGGCGAGATTTTCTATCGGATCGGCCTAGATATCGGCGGTCATAACGACAAGGTGATCTCTATTGCTTTGGGGGTCTGCTCGCTAACTGCCGTGTTCCTGGTGCTTTGCTGGTTCCTGCCGAAGTTCTATGCAACGGCGAAGGAACTGATCGGGGGCTTGGACCGGCTGGAGAGGCGGTATTGGATTATCGCAAGCGTCGTTATGGCGGCTGCCATCCTGATTATCTATAACCTGACGAACGTGTTTTACGGAGCGCATGACGCGGCAGGCAAAATCATCCCGTACGATGTCGTGTATACGGCTGACTCGATCGATCAGGTGGAGAGCAATGCATTCCTGAATATCGGCACGTACGAGAATGATATCCGTCAGCCGTTGTTCGGCCTGTATGCCGCTCCGTTCGCTCTGATTGCGATGATCCTGTCGAAGGTACTCTTTTTTATCCCGAACAGCTATCCGATTATGATGCAGATCATCCATGTGATTGTGATGCAGTTCGCCATGATTCTGCTTGCGAGAATGATGAAGCTGCAGTCGATGGACAAAGTCTTCTTCCTGTTGTTCCTGTCCTTCTCCTATCCGTTCCTGTTATTTATGTTTAATATCGAGCAGTACATATTCGCGGTATTCTGGCTGATTCTATTCATCTACTCGTATCTGTTCCAGTGGGGGAGGAGGGATTTCTTCTTCATTGGCGCGGTAGGCTCCCTTGTGACGACGGGCATCTTGTTCCCGCTCTTGTCCCAGGCGAGGAAGCTGAAGGAATGGATCAAGGATATGGCGGTGAACGCCTTCAAGTTCCTCGCTGCGGCTACGCTCTTCGGACAGCTTCCGGTTATTCTCGAGACCCATACGGAGTACAAGGGACTGATGGCTTTCTCCGGTGCGGAAGTGACGACGCTCGACAAATGGTATCAGTACGTCAATTTCTTCGCCTCCTGCTTCGTATGGCCAAGCGCCGGCGAAGACCGGACAACCTACGAGCATGCTTCCTATCAGCTTAGAATTGTAGATTCGCTTAATATGGTTGGCGTAATTATTCTGGTGCTGGCTGTCATCGGCTTCCTGCTTCACTACAAAGACCGGTTTGCGCAGATCTGCATGTTCTGGCTCGCCTTCTCCTTCGTGATTCTATTCGCCGTAGGCTGGGGGACCAAGGAGAACGGACTGATTCTGTATTCTTTCTATTATTCATGGGCGCTCTTCGCGCTGATCTTTAAGCTGGCGAATCGTCTGCTTGCCCGGGTAGAGCCGCTGAAGTTCGGCGTGTATGGGCTGCTGCTAGGCGTGATGGCGGTCATTAATATAATCGGTATCTATGATTTGATTGATTTCGGTATTCGAAACTATCCGGCTTGACGGATGGTGAAGGACAGAGAGTCTGCCTCTGCAGCAGCTGGAACGGTTCGCCGTTCTTGCTGCCGCAGGGGCAGACTTTTTTGTTGCCGGATGTGGTGCGGTTGGGAGAAAGAGGCCTTGCATCCACAAGTCGCGCATTGACGATCGGGGCATTGCATAGTACATTGGACTGAACCTAACAAAAAGATAGTGCGAGAGATAGAGAGGAGAGGGCTATATTGTCGGCAACTGTTGTAAAAGAAATATCCCCGCTGGTAGCGGCGCTTGAACTGAAGCCTCATGTGGAGGGCGGCTGGTACAAGGAGATTTGGAAGGCGAATTTTGAAATTCCGCAGGCGGTATTGGGCGAGCCGTATTCCGGACCGCGCTTTGCGGCATCTTCGATTTATTTCCTGCTTCATCCGGAGGAGTTCTCGGATTGGCATACGGTCCATTCGGATGAGCTGTGGCTGTGGCATTCCGGCAGTCCGCTTGTGCTGACGCTAGGCGGTACGGGCGAGAACCCCGAAGTGCGCAAAGAGATTATCGTTGGAGGCGACGTTGCGAATGGCCAGCATCCGCAGGCGCTTGTTCCTGCAGCAGAATGGCAGATGGCGCGTCCGCTTGGCGATGAGCCGGTTCTGGTGTCTTGCATCGTAGCACCGGGTTTCCATTACGATGACTTCAAGCTGATCGAACGTAAATTTTAATGAAACCGGCAGAAAAGCTCTGGACGAAAAATTTCATTCTGCTGGCGTTGTCTAATTTATTTTTATTCTTTGGTCTTGAGATGCTGCTTCCCACCCTTCCGCTCTTCGCGGATGAGAAGGGGGGCAGCGGCTCGCAGATCGGCATGATGCTGGGTATCTTCACGTTCTCGGCCGTTGTGTCGCGTCTGCTCATTGGCATCGGGCTGAAGCATTTCGGCAAGCGCAAATTGCTCCTGATCGGCGTAACGATCTGCCTTATCGGGATGGCATGTTATTATGCGGCCAACTCGATCTCGGCGTTGCTGGCGCTTCGCGTCGTTCATGGCTTCGGCTTCGGGATTGCTACGGCGCTGTACGGCACGCTGGTATCCGATGCGATTCCCGCCGAGCGACGGGGAGAGGGGATGGGCTATTTTGCAATGGGCAATGCCGTTTCCTTCTCGATCGGACCCATGCTTGGCTTATGGCTTCTTGATCAATACGATTATGCCGGCTTGTTCGGAGCCGGAGTGGTCTTCCTCGCGATTACATTGGTGCTGACCTTGCTGGTTCGGCAAAAAGGCGCCCAATCCGTCGAGATTGCCGCGGCTGAAGCGGCTGCTGCAGCGGAGCTTCATGCGGCAGGGGCGAAGCCTTCGCCATGGGCTGAGATTATTGAGCCGAAGGTGCTTGTGCCTTCGATGCTTGGCTCGCTGGTTGGTTTTGCTTTCGGCGGTATGCTCAGCTTCGTAACGCTGTTCACCAAGGACATAGGCATAACGCAGACCGGCTACTTCTTCCTGGTTGTGGCGATCAGCGAGGTGCTGATCCGGTTCATCAGCGGTCCGTTATTCGACCGGAAAGGGCCGTTCTGGGTATTGTTCCCCACGGCGATCCTTTGTATGATTGGCTGCGTCCTGCTCTATTACACCGATTCGATGGCGATGCTGCTGCTCGCCGGCGTATTCTACGGCGCGGGCTTTGGCGCGATGTTCCCGGCCTTGCAGGCATGGGTCATCAACCTGGTACAGCCGGAGCGCCGCGGCGTTGCAACCGCGACGTATTACAACTTCTTCGATATCGGGATCGGGCTGGGCTCGATTCTGCTCGGCGTAGTCGTAACCGCGACAAGCTACACGACGATGTTCCTGCTGTCGGGTATCCTGTATGTGATTTATCTAGCTGTATATTTCATTTACCTGAGCCGCCAGCGCGCGCGGGCTCAAGGGTAACTTGGATTTGGAAAAGAGCGGTGCCTGGGGCACCGCTCTTTTTGTTAGGAGCCCCTGTGGGCTGACGTTGCACGAAGTGCAGTATATTTCGCGAAAATCAGCTAAGCTGCTTTTGGGCGGATATGCTGCATTTTGTGCAGGATAAGACGAGTTGCTTGGCTCAAATGATCCATTATGCTGCAATTCGTGCAACGTAGGCGGACGGTGTACTTAAAGCTAGCTAGTATAGGGAAGTATGTTGCACGAAGTGCAGCGTACTAGGCGAGAATGGGGGTTACTCGAGCGATACGCTGCACGGAATGCAGGATATTTCGCAAAATCAGCTTGTATCAGCTGTTTTTGAGCGAATATGCTGCATTCCGTGCATGATAATACGAGTTACTTGGCTCAAATGCTCGATTATGCTGCAATTCATGCAACGTAGGCGGACGGTTGGTACTTAAAGCTAGCTAGTTAAGGGATTTATGTTGTACGGAAGTGCAGCATACTGGGCGAGAATGGAATTTCGTGCAGCGTAGGCGGAGCGTTTATCATTCAGGTACAAGACAAGGGCTGTTCCCTGAGGGAACAGCCCTTGTTGCTCTGCCGCTTAAGCAGCAGGCAGCTTGATTTTTTGCCCCGGATAGATGAGGTTCGGGTTCTTGATATGGTTCAGGTCGCGAAGCTTCTGCCAGGTGGTGTTATTCTTTTTGGCGATAGCCCAGAGCGTATCGCCTTGCTTCACTACATAGACGGCTGGCTTTGCCGGCTCCGGTTTAGGTTCCGGCTTCGGCTCCGGTTTAGGCTCCGGTTTTGGCTGTGCAACAACAGGAGTTGCGCCAGCCGTAATGCGGCCTTCCACCTTCGGATTCGCGGTGCCCAGCTTGGCGATGTAGGCGATCAGCGCTTCATCCAGCGAACCGTACATGCCGGCTTGCGGATACGGGCTGAACATCGTGTATTCATCGCCGCCGGCAGCCATGAAGTCGTTTGTTGCCAGCAAATAATCGGCTTTCTCGTTTAAGGGCTTGCCCTTAACGGTCACGGAATGGACGCGTTGGCCTTTTGGCTTGGCTACATCAATCTTGAAGGCAATGCCCGATACTTGAGGGAAGCCGCCTTTCGAATTCGGGTAGTCGGATACGCCGGTCTCGAGAGCCGCTTTGATATCGGTGCCTTTGACCTTCAGCGATACGATCTGATTGCCGAACGGAAGGACGGTAATGACCTCGCCTTTTGTAATGGTGCCTTCGTCAATAGAGGCGCGGATGCCGCCGCCGTTAGTGATGGCAACATCGGCTCCGGCCGCATCGCGAATCGCGTCGGCGACCAGGTTGCCGAGGTTCGTCTCTCTGGTGCGGACCTGCTCGCGTTCGCCGTCCAGCTTTACGCTCGCCGTGCCCACTTCTTCAGCGAGAATGGTCTCCTGGCTCTTCTGAATAGAGGCCACCATATCCGTGATCTCGGCGTTAGGCGCAATGCTCGCCGCGGTATCTTTGTTCTCGAGCTTCGCTTCCTTCTTCACGACTTTGCCGCCGTCTACCCACAGATCCACGACGCCCAAGTACTTCGTATATTCGCCGGCGCTTGCGATCAGCGTGTCATGGCCGGCCGTAAGGCCATGCTCCAGCACGGTGTGGCTATGCCCGTCGATAAAAACGTCGATGCCATCTACGGCTTTGACGATCTTCAGGCTTGTATCGACGCTGGAGGCATCCTGGCCGATGTGTCCCACTGCAACGATGACGTCGGTCTTGTCTTTGAGCTCGTCCACAATAGCTTGAGCTTCTTTGGTTGGATCAGAGAAGGTTAAGCCTTCTACGTTTTTGGGATGCGTCTTATAAGCGGTCTCCGGCGTTGTCAGGCCAAAGATCCCCACCTTCACGCCATCCACTTCCTTAATAATATAAGGCTTGAATAAGGACGTATTGTCTTTAGCGACCTTAACGTTTGCGCTGAGAACCGGGAACTTCATCATCTGTTCAAGCTCAAGCAGCCGCTTGTAGCCATAGTTGAAGTCATGGTTGCCCGGAACAAACGCGTCATACCCCATCTTGTTCATCACCTGCACGACACTCTCGCCGTTCACCAGCGTGGCGAAGGTAGTCCCGTGCGTAGCGTCGCCCGCATCAAGCAACAGGCTGTCCGGATTAGCCTTGCGGTAGCTGTCGATAATGCCGGCAAGCTTAGCATAGCCCATTTCTCCCGAGGTTCCCTCCACGGCGCGCGCGTGCATGTCATTCGTGTGCAGAAGCGTGATGTGCTTGGCGGAAGCGGGTACTGCCGTTTTGTCTGCTGCTGCCACAACGCCGACAGACGCAGCAAAAAGCGATGCGGCAAGCAGCGTCCCCGCTGCCCACTTCATTTTTCTAAGCTTGATAAGCATCGTATCCCTCCACTTTTTATTTTTCTTTTATCGACAGTACGTATTCGGTATTTGGAAGGGATCTCCTTTCAAATTCTTGTAAATTATCTGAAAATTTAGCAAATTGAGTCGTAAGTCCTTTTTCCATTCGTCCATCTTTCCTAGCTTTCGACATCGTTATTTCACCTCCTGTGCACAATAGTTACACTAGTTCCTTGAACAAATGTCAAAAATTGGCGTTAAATATAGCCGGCTGTTGCTCTGGCTGGTAGGTGCACGTATAATAGTCCTGAAATATTGTCATATTAATTCGATCATATTCTCATAACTTAAAGGCAACTCTGCGAGAGGGGAAGACGGATGGAGGAGCTAAGTGATAAACGGGTGAAAATGCTTGAAGCGGCCCGTATGTATTACGAGCTTGACTACAATCAACAGGAGATAGCGAAAAAGCTGGGCGTATCGCGCCCGACGGTTTCGCGTTTTCTGCAGCAGGCGAAGGAAGACGGCATCGTGCAGATTCGCATTATGGACCCGGCCTCCGATAACCGGGAACGCGCCCGCATGCTCAAGGAACGCTTTGGCCTGAAGGAAGCGATTGTAGCTTCCGTTCCGAAATACGAGGACGCCATGGTCAAGAAGGTCATTGGCGAGGCTGCGGCTAATTTTCTGAACGATACGGTACAAGATGGCGATACGATCGCCGTCACTTGGGGAACAACACTATATGAAGTGGCTACTCGTCTGCCGAACAAGCATACGAAGAAGGTAAAGGTTGTGCAGCTGAACGGCGGCGTAAGCCATTCCGAGACGAATACGTATGCGTATGAGATTGCGCAGCTGTTCGCGAAGGCGTATCAGACATCGCCATACCTGATTCCGCTGCCGGCGATTGTGGACCATGCGGTCGTGAAGCACGCGATTGAAGCGGACAGGCATATTCGCAAAATCCTCGATATGGGCAAGCAGGCCAATATCGCGGTTGTCACGGTAGGGGCGCCGACGGAAGATTCGGTCCTGATCCGCGCGAATTATTTTTCCGACGAGGATCTGGGCATTATTTTATCGCGCGGCGTTGGCGATATTTGCTCCCGGATTATCGATATTAACGGGCAGCTGTGCAGCGAGGAGCTGGATCACCGTACAATCGGCATAGACTTAAACGAGCTGAAGAAGAAGGAATGGTCCGTTCTTGTTGCCGGAGGACCAAGCAAAGTGGAAGCGATATACGGCGCATTAAACGGCCAGTATACAAATACGCTAATAACCGACCAGGTTACGGCGCAGCACTTGCTGGAGTTCAAAGGATAATAGAGTAGATAAATATTGGAGGATGGGTATGAGTAATCAAAAAAATCTGTCGGCAGGGGAAGTAGCTGCTTACATTGATCATACTGCACTGAAAGCGGAAACGACGAAACAAGAGATTATCAAGCTTTGCGAAGAAGCGAAGCAGTATCATTTTGCAACGGTATGCGTGAATCCGGGTTATGTCGCGCTTGCGGCGCAAGAGCTAGCGGGCTCCGGCGTTGGCATCACGACGGTTGTAGGCTTCCCGCTTGGAGCGACTACGACCTTTGCGAAGGCTGAGGAAGCGAAGGACGCGATTGCGAATGGCGCGACGGAAGTCGACATGGTGATCAACGTTGGCCTGATCAAGTCCGGCGACTTCGAAGGCGTGAAGCGTGATGTGGAAGGCGTAGTGCTGGCGTGCAAAGGGAAAGCCGTTCTGAAGGTAATCCTGGAGACTGGCCTGCTTACCGACGAAGAGAAGGTACGTGCCTGCGAGATCTGCAAGGAAGCGGGAGCGGACTTCGTCAAGACGTCGACGGGTTTTGGCAAAGGCGGAGCTACGGCGGAAGATATCGCGCTGATGCGCCGTACGGTTGGTCCGGATCTAGGCGTAAAAGCATCCGGCGGCGTTCGTGATCTGGAGACTGCGCTCAAAATGATTGAGGCAGGCGCAAGCCGAATCGGCGCAAGCTCGAGCGTAGCGATCGTGACAGGCGGACAAGGCGAAGGATACTAAAAAGCTTAATGTTGGGAAGGGGCGGCCGCTTATGGTCGTCCCTTCATTTGGGATTGACCCTTTGCGGAAGTGGAGGGTATCATGAAGATAGTCGAATGACCGGCTCGTTGAGCTGGTCTTTTTGTTTGTCGTTTCGTTTCGAGGATGAGGTGCCGGACCGGGGTGAACTGGTCGGACGTTATCATAGATTAGTTGAGGTGAACCATGAGTTTGAAGACTTCATGGCGGGAGCAGTGGACGAGTAACGCGAGAATGAACATATTGGCCGGCATTACGGCAACGCTGGCACTTGTGCCGGATTCTCTTGCTTTCTCGTTTATGGCTGGAGTCCCGCCGGTCGTGGGCATTTATGCTTCGATTTGTATACTGCTTGTGATTACGTTTCTGGGCGGCAGACCGGGCATGATCTCGGCTGCGGCCGGCTCGATGGCCGTTCTTATGCTAACGCTGGTGAAAGAGCATGGCATCGAGTATTTGTTCGCGGCAACCGTGCTGACGGGCGTCATTCAGTTCCTGATGGGCGTGTTTAAGCTTGGCAAGCTGATGCGGTTTGTCCCTTCAGGCGTGCTGACGGGGTTCATTAACGCGCTGGCGATTATGATTTTCCTGTCGCAGCTGCGGTATTTCAAAGGCGAGTCCTGGGCCATGTACGCGCTTGTTGCCGTAACGCTTGGCATTATCTATCTTGTTCCTCGTTTCTTTAAGGCGATTCCATCGCCTCTGATTGCGGTTGTGGTGCTAACGCTGGCCGTATGGGCGCTTGGCATGGGGGATGTTACGCGAATCGGCGATATCGCCGCGATTGACGCTTCGCTGCCGTCGTTTTTGCTGCCGGATATACCGTTCAGTCTGGATACGCTCTGGATTATTCTCCCGTACTCCTTGTCGCTTGCGGTAGTTGGTTATACGGAGACGATGCTCACGCATAACCTGCTGGACGAGATGACCGGGGAGAAGACGGATAAGAACCGGGAGATGAAGGGGCAGGGCATTGCCAATATCGTTGCCGGGTTTTTCGGCGGAATGGCGGGCTGCGCTTTAGTCGCGGAATCGGTGCTTAACGTGAAAATGGGCGGTAAAAACCGCTTGTCGACTCTCGTCGCTGCTTTATTCCTCCTGCTGCTCGTCGTGCTGCTTGGCGATCTGCTGGCGCTTGTGCCGATGGCTGCGCTGGTGGGCATTATGTTGATGGTATGCATCGCAATCTTCGACTGGAGCTCCGTGTTCCGCATGAACCGTCTGCCGCTCGGCGAGACTGTCGTTATGCTGGTGACGGTTGGCGCCGTGCTGCTCACGCATGATCTGGCGATCGGCGTAGTTGCCGGCGTGTTCGTAAGCTTTATCGGATTCGCGGTAAAAGCCTCCAAGGTGCATATTCAAGACGAATGGAATGGATCAACGCGGACGTACCGCGTGCACGGCCAGTTGTTCTTCGCTTCCGCCTCCGAGCTGGAGGAGCGGATCGAGCATGACTGCGAAGCGGAGGAGGTCCATATCGACCTCTCCGGCACAAAGGTATGGGATCACACGGCGAACCTCGCCATCCGCAAGACGGTCGACCGCTTGCAGAAGAACGGCAAGCAAGTGACGGTTGTTGGCGTGTAAAATGGTTTTTGAGGGCCGCCCTTTGGGGCGGCTTTTTTGTTGTGCTCGTTGTGCCCATGTTGTGCGCTCGCGTGCCCTCGAAGTGCTCTCGACGTGCTCTCGCGTGCCTTCCGCGTTGTGCCTTGTTCGCGCGTTCATCGCACCTTCGTTGTGTCGTTGTTGCTCGTTCGGTGGACCTTCATCGTACCTTCGTTGTATCGTTGTTGTTCGTTCGGTGGACCTTCATCGTACCTTTGTTGTATCGTTGTTGTTCGTTCGGTGCACCTTCGTCGCACCTTCGTTGTATCGTTTGTTGTTCGTTCGGTGCACCTTCGTCGCACCTTCGTTGTATCGTTGTTGTTCGTTCGGTGGACCTTCATCGCACCTTCGTCATGCGTTCCTCTGCGTTCCTTACTCGCACGTTGGATTTTATCCAGTAAAGACAGACCCAAAGTGTGGTTCCCGGCAGCTACGTTGGATTCTATCCACTAAAAGAGCTAGAAATGAGCCGATATTGCTTAGATAAGCCGATTTTACTGTAGCCAATCCAATGTAGCCCGAGCGATTGCCCGATAACATCCCATTTTGTTGGATGAACTC
>NZ_BILY01000045.1 GCF_004000805.1 Paenibacillus glycanilyticus NBRC 16618 | reverse complement strand
GGCACGCCGCCAGCGTTCGTCCTGAGCCAGGATCAAACTCTCCATTAAAGTGTTTGACTTGCTCATTACTTAACTAGCTATTTAAAACTTGTTTGAATCGACGTGATTCATTTGTTCAGTTTTCAAGGAACTTGTTTGTCACAATTTGTCGTGACAAGATGTTATGTTATCAGCTTCTTTATCCTTTGTCAACAGCTTGTTTCACATTTTTATTTACTTCGATGTGTTTCGCTATTGATGTCGTGTCTTCCGAAGCGACAAGAAGTAATATACCATGTCTGATTTTGAAATACAACTTGTAATAAATGACATTTAACTTTCGCGTCATAAATTAAACGCCGCAAGCCTTTTTTCAAAGACCCGCGACGCACTGGTATACTGCGAAAACTTATGCTTCGCCTAATAAGCGGAGCAATTCGTCTTCATCCTCTATTACGGTAATTCCAAGATCACGGGCCTTGGTCAGCTTGCTGCCCGCGCTCTCGCCCGCAATAACGAAGTCCGTCTTTTTCGAGACGCTGCCGCTGACTTTGGCGCCAAAGGCTTCAAGCTTTTTGGCCGCCTCATCCCGCGACATTTTCGATAAGGTTCCCGTTAATACAACGGTCTTGCCGCTGAAGATACTGTCCTGGCGAACAATAACCGGCTGCTCGGCTTCGGCTTTTACGCCAAGCTCACGCATACGGGCAATGCTTGCAGCGATAACCGGATCGGCAAAATAGTTCACGATGCTGTCCGCTACAATGGCGCCGACATCCTGCAGGCCTACAAGCTCTTCAGCCGTTGCCGACATAACCGCATCAAGGCTTCCGTAGTGGTCGGCCAGCATTTTTGTCGTTGCTTTCCCGGTATTCGGAATTCCCAAGGCAAAGAGGAAAGCCGCCAAATCGCGGTCTTTGGATTTTTCGATGGCATCCAGCAGCTTGCGCGCTTTTTTGTCGCCGAATCGGTCCAGCTTAATCAAATCGTCATAGCCAAGCGCATAGAGATCCGCCGGGTCATGAACATCGCAATCCGCATACAGCTGCTCTGCCGTCATTACGCTGAAGGCTTCGATATCCATCGCGTCGCGGGAGGAGAAATGGGTGATCCGTCCGATAATTTGAGGACGGCAGCCAAGCTTATTATTACAGAATAGATGCGCCCCGCGCTGCTCCAGCTCGGTGCCGCATGCCGGACAGACAGTTGGGAATACGATCTCCTGACCCGGCTCTTCGTCTATTTTGCCTAGTATTTCAGGGATTACGTCGTTCGAGCGGCGTATGGATACAAGCGTGCCCAAGGCATACTTCAGGTTCTTCCGCTCAATGTCTCCGATATTGTTAAGCGTACAGTTCTGTACCGTTACTCCCGCCAGCTCAACCGCTTCAACCCTTGCTACCGGCGTGATTTTGCCCGTACGGCCGACTTCCCAGGAGACAGACTCCAGCACCGTTGCCGCCTCTTCCGCCTCAAACTTGAAGGCGACCGCCCAGCGAGGGAACTTATCCGTATAGCCAAGCGCCTCCCGAGTACGCATATCCGTGAGCTTCACTACCGCGCCGTCGATCAGGAAATCAAGCTCCAGGCGCTTCTCGGCAATCCGCAGCAATTCTTCCTGCACTTCTTCAATCGTATCGAAATACAAGGCATACGGATTCACCTTGAACAAGTTATCCTTCAAAAACTGCTGCATCTCCCGGTGGTTTGAGAACGAAACGCCTTCCGCAAATCCGACATTATAGAAGAAAGCATTCAGCTTTCGCTCCGCCGTTGTTTTCGGATTCAGGTTGCGCAGAGCGCCTGCTGCTGCATTGCGCGCATTCTTAAGCGGTTCTGCCGCCGTCTGGTTGTATCGCTCCAGAACGGACAGGTTCATAATGCCTTCCCCTTGCACTTCGATAATTCCGTCTCTGAAAGGTATAGTCAGCGGTACGGAGCGAATGGTCTTCACCTGTGCCAGAATCCCCTCGCCTACGGTTCCGTTGCCGCGGGTGGATGCCTGAATAAGCTGGCCGTTCTCATAAGTCAGGTTAAGGGTTAAGCCGTCGAATTTCAGTTCAATGACATAGTTGGGCTGCGGAAGAGGCTCCTCCTCCGGATGCTTCGCGTTATAGTCATTGATGGCTTTCAATACCCGCTGATTCCAAGCCAGGAGGTCTTCGGTATCCTGCGCCTTGTCGAGACTCCATAAGCGGGCCCGGTGACGGTGGGGCTCAAAGCCTTTGAGCAGTTCTCCTCCAACGCGCTGCGTAGGGGAATCGGGCAGTACAATGCCGGTAGCGGCTTCCAGCGCCACCAGCTCATCGTACAGCTTGTCGTAATCCGCGTCATTAATAGTGGGCTGGTCAAGCGTGTAATACGAATAATTATGGGCGGAGATTTCCGCCGCCAGCTCTTGCATGCGGGTCAGCTGCTCAGGCGTTGCCGTCTGGTTTTCCATGGGAGGGTCCCATCCTTCCATCCATTTAGACTTTTGTTATTGGTGCAAATCCGGCCAAAAGCCGTTTGACGCCAACCGGCGCAGGGAAAGCGATTTGCAGCTCCATATCGTTGCCCGTCCCTTTGACGGAAACGATGACGCCTTCGCCCCATTTGCCGTGCGCAACCTTGTCGCCGGCAACGAAGTTCCGGTCCGCGGCATTCCCCGCGGCCGATCCGGCGGTAGACGCCGCTTTCGCGGCGGCGTCTAGCGGCGTGCTCACGCGCACTCCCGCCCCCGATGGTCCCGTGGTGCGGGCTCCGGCGCCGGAAGCGCCGAAGGATGGCGCGCGCCCTGCGCCAAAGCTGGCTCCGCCACCGCTGCTGCCGAAGCTTGAGCGGCTTGCGCCGCCGGCAAAGCTGCCGGAGCGGCCGATCGTACCGCCCGGCGAAGCCAGCGTCTTCACGTTGTCCGGTACTTCCTGCAGGAAACGCGAAGGCAGGTTGGCGCTGATGCGGCCGAAGAGAGTCCGGCTGCGCGCGCAAGTCAGGTAAAGCTGCTTCTCCGCGCGGGTAATCCCTACGTAAGCAAGGCGGCGCTCTTCTTCGAGCTCTTCGTTATCGTTTAACGCGCGGCTGTGCGGGAAGATGCTTTCCTCCATCCCGATAATAAAGACAACCGGGAACTCCAGGCCTTTCGCGCTATGCATCGTCATGAGAACAACGGAATTGTTGTCCGCCGGTTTTCCGTCATCATCCTTGTCCATGGAATCAATATCCGCGATAAGGGCAAGATCCGTCAGGAAAGCGACTAACGTCTTGTCTTCGTTGCGCTTCTCGAAGTCCATCGTAACGGACAGGAACTCGTCGATGTTCTCGAGGCGGGCAGTCGACTCAAGCGTCTTCTCGCGCTGCAACTCCATGCGGTATTGCGACATTTCCAACACTTTCTCCGTCAGCTCGGTTACGGACAGATAATCGACCATCTGCGTTAGATTATCGATCATATCCCGGAATTCATGCAGCAGGCCCTGTGCCCGGGCGTTCAGATCTATCCCTTGCAGATTGCCAAGCACGTTAAAGATAGACGTGCCTTGACGAACGGCTTCTTCCGCCAGCTTCGCTACCGTCGTATCGCCGATTCCCCTCTTCGGAACATTGATGATCCGCTGCAAGCTGATATCGTCGTCCGGATTGGAGATCAGTCTGAGGTAAGCGAGCAAATCCTTAATCTCTTTGCGGTCATAGAACTTGATGCCGCCGACAATCTGATACGGAATGTCCGACTTGATCAGAATTTCCTCGATTACGCGGGACTGGGCGTTCGTGCGGTACAGAATCGCATGGTCATCGTACCTGCGGCCGCTTTTCACGTTTTTGCTGATCGTGCCGGTTACGAAATACCCTTCATCATGCTCGGAGTCGGCTTGGTACAAGGTGATCATGTCGCCTTCTCCTTGGTCGGTCCACAGCTTCTTCGGCTTGCGGCCCGAGTTCAGCTTGATGACGGCATTTGCCGCTTCCAGAATGTTGGCCGTAGAACGGTAATTCTGCTCGAGCATAATGGTACGGGCTTCCGGATAGTCATCCTCAAAGTTCAGGATGTTTGTAATGTCCGCTCCACGCCAGCGGTAGATCGACTGGTCGCTGTCGCCGACAACGCAAATATTGTGATGCTTGTCAGCCAGCATGCGGCAAAGCATGTATTGCGCGCGGTTCGTATCCTGATACTCGTCCACATGGATATAACGGAATTTGTTTTGGTAGAACTCAAGCACTTCCGGCATTTCCTTGAACAGCTGAATCGTCGTCATGATCAGATCGTCAAAGTCCAGCGAGTTGTTGCTCTTCAGCCGCTTCTGGTACATCTTAAATACTTTCGCCACAATATCGGTAAAATAGTCGCCTATCTTCTGCTCATAACGCTCCGGCGTAATCAGCTCGTTCTTCGCGCCGCTGATTTCAGCCTGAACGGCTTTCGGTTCAAACTTTTTCACGTCGATATTAAGCTCTTTCATGCAATTGCGAATGACCGACAGCTGGTCGGCGGAATCCAGGATCGAGAAATTGGAGGTAAAGCCGATGCGGTCGATATCCCTGCGGAGAATCCGAACGCACATGGAGTGGAAGGTAGAGACCCAAATATCCTGACCGGAAGGGCCAATCAGCGCCGCTACCCTCGCCTGCATCTCTCTGGCCGCTTTATTCGTAAAGGTAATGGCCAGAATGCTCCAAGGGGCAACCCGCTTCTTCTCGATTAAATAGGCAATACGGTGAGTAAGGACGCGGGTCTTGCCGGAGCCCGCTCCCGCCATGATAAGCAATGGTCCATCCGTCGCTTGAACGGCATCCCTCTGAGGAGGGTTCAGCTTCTGTACGGCTTGATCAATATTTATCGGATTAAACATGAATGTACTCCTTATTTATAAGTTCTGTTCGCATTTGTTCGCTTCTTACTGATAGTGTAGACAACGGCCTGTAATGTGTCAATTTGCAAATAAAAAGCTATTCCTAAAGCTTGTCATTACGCTCTCGGAATAGCTCTGCGATGCCCTGCATCTCTTGGAAAAGCTTCTGTCACCAGCTTGCTTCGCGCAAGCTTTGTTCATTCATCCCCGTGCTGCGGCGCGTACAGCCTCCACCGTCGACAGCGCCGCTTCCAGATCGGCATAGATGATATTGCCTACCACAATCGTATCGGCGACTTGAGCAGCCTGCTCGGCGGTATCGGCATTATGAATGCCTCCGCCGTAGAAGAGCTGCGCCCCTTGAGCCGCATCCTTCGCTGCGCGGACCAAGGACATATCGCCAAAACGCCCGCTATACTCGATATAAATAACCGGAAGATGCAACAGCCTCGCACCCATGCGCACATGGGCCACCAAAGCCGTCTCGTCCAGTTCCGTATCGGCGCCCGTAACGGCAGCGGCCGTCGCTTCGCCGTTGAGGATAATATAGCCCTGCGAAGCGGTCTCTTCCCAAGGTACAAAAGAGCCGTATTCTTTGAGTCCTTCGATTTGCCGGCCAATGATCCATTCCGACTTGTCCGTATTAAGGACAATCGGGACAAAATAACCGTCAAAGCCGGGAACGGCCCCGTCGAGGGTCGAAACCTCGAGGGCACAGTCCACCTCATAGCGGCGGATGCGCGCCATGAGGTCAACCGTATTTTCAAACGTAACGCCGCTGGAGCCGCCAACTATGATCGCATCAGTCCCGGACATACAGACGGCATCTAAAGCCTCATCCGAGATTTCCTTCTCCGGATCTAATTTGAACACATGTCTCCAGCCGCTGTACCATGCTCCACTCATAAAGGCGGTTCTCCTTATTTCACGAGCTGCCCGCGCGTAACGCCGAGCTGATTCGTTGCTTTTAACGTTTTCCATACCTTTGTGCCGCTAATGCGTCCGTCCAGAGCGTCGCGGTACAAGCCAAGCACTTCGCGTACTTTGTCCGCCGTCTCTTCCAAGAACTCAACGCGGTAGGAAGGTACGCCTAGCTCCATGAAGTTGCGAATATATTCGGCGCCCGACTGTTCGATTGCGTTGTACACCGTATTGCGGCAGCCTTCGTCTACGCGTACCGGGTGGGACATGCCGATCCGGTCCTGAAGGGATGCGCGGTGATCCTCGCAAGGACGTCCGCAGTTTGTGTAGTCGGTCCCTTCGCTCATGAACGTGCAATAAACGCAATGTTCGGTATGGAACATCGGCAGATGCTGCTGAATCACGACTTCCAGACGCGTTGTATCGGATTGCTCGAGCATATCCACCATCTGCTGAATGTTCAGGTCGTAAGACGGGGTAATCAGATCCAGACCCGCTTCCGCAAAAACTTCAACGGCTTTGTGATTCGCTACGTTGAGCGAAAAATCGCCGATCAGCTTAGGAAACGGCTTGCCCGGGTTCTCCGCGCGCGCACGCAGGTAGTAGTACAAAGCACCCGTATTGCGGATAAGCACGGCATCCGGCTGGAGCTTCAGTATATTCGCATGGTAGCCGTTCTCTCCCGGCATATGAATACGCGGCGTAGCCAGCGCAATCGGCTTGCCTGCGCGTCTTGCCACTTCAATTGCCGCAGGGAACTGCTTAATAAATTCAAAGTCGGCATAAATCATCTCGACATCCATCTGAACAGCCGCTTCCACCTGCTCCAGATTGCGGCATAGAGCCGTCAATTTCGGATCGGATACCTGCTGCTTGGATGGCTTGGCTTTTGCGACTGCGTTAGGCGCATCTTCAAGCGGATCGATCATATGCTTCACGTATACCGGCGGTTTCGGACGTTCGCCCGTCAGCTTCTCAACCGCTTCGCGGCGCATCCGGTTCAATTCGCGTACGGGTACGATAACATCGCCCTCAAGCGCGACCTCCAGTTGGTCCAGCTGATAGAGCGAGCCGCCAAGGCGGCCAAGCTGGTCTTCAAGCAGCGCAGCGTCCATCGGGCGTTTATTCGCCTGCTCCAGCATCAGCTCGGATTCAACCTCTACCGTGATCCCCTTCTGTACATCCGTCCACCAGGTGCGGAGCGGTTCGCCAACCACACCGGTTACTTTCAGATGCAGAGGGAATACGCGGTATGGCTTCTCGGTCTCGAACGTTGCGCGAAGACGCTTGTCGAGAGCTGGGTCATTCGTCTTCCAGATCTTATCGCCGACATGGACTTTACGCAGGTCAACGTCATTACGTCCGGCAACGAGCTCAAGAAGAGTACCTTCCTGCGCTTCGCCTTCGATCTTCTGGCCATGACGGCGCAGGTCGTAGACGCGTCCGCCCTCTTCCTTCTTCGTTGGATCGCCGGCGTCAAATACGATACCGTCACCGCGCTTCAGCGGAGCTTCCAGGCGGATCGTCACCGCATCACGGAGAATACGCTCCACACGGCCCAGATAAACGCCGCGGCTTTTCGGGAAGGTTCCGTCTACCAGCTGTTTGTTGTTTGTTCCTTTCAGGAAACCATGGGTGAAGCCGCGGGAGAAGCTTTGCTGCAGCTCGCGGACTTCCTCCTTGGAAGGACCCGTAAGATCACCGGCAAAATAGCTGTCAATCGCACGGCGATATTTGCTTACTACGTTAGCTACATATTCCGGGCTTTTCAGACGGCCTTCAATTTTAAAAGAAGTTACGCCGGCTTGAATCAGTTCCGGAATCAGGTCGATAGCCGCCAGATCTTTCGGAGATAATAGGTAAGCAACATCGCCCATCGGCTTGTGCTCGCCGTCTACCATCAGATCATAAGGAAGTCGGCAGGCCTGCGCGCATTCCCCGCGGTTCGCGGAGCGGCCGCCCCACATTTCGGAGGTCAAGCATTGGCCCGAGTACGATACGCAAAGCGCGCCATGCACGAATACTTCCATTGGAAGCTTTGCCTGCTCGCCGATTTTTTGAATTTGCTTCAGGTTATTCTCGCGGCCGAGAACGACACGTTCCATGCCAAAAGGCTTCGTGAATTCCACAGCCTCAGGCGATGTAATTGTCATTTGCGTCGAGCCGTGAATCGGGAAGTCCGGAGACAGCTCGCGAATCATTTTCACAAGACCCAAGTCCTGCACGATCACCGCATCTACGCCGGCATTAATACACATCTCTATCAATTGCTTCGCATCGCGAAGCTCGTCTTCAAATACGAGAATATTAAAGGTCAGGAAACCTTTTACACCATAGGTATGAAGAAACGCCATAATCTCCGGCAGCTCTTCGCTCCGAAAATTGTTTGCTCGAGCACGGGCATTAAACTTCTCTACGCCAAAAAAAATGGCATCCGCGCCGTTGGCCACTGCTGCGCGCATGCAATCCCAGTCGCCGGCAGGTGCCAGCAGCTCGATATCCTCTCGTTTTATATCAATCGTCATTCGACATTCATTCCTCCATTTGTAAACCTGCTATTGCTAGTTTATCAAACCGCGGCAGCAGATGCCACCACCCAATACTGGCAGGGAAGAGAAAAGAAGCCGATTCTCTTGGCGAGAACCGGCTTCTTGGTTATTTTTTAAAAAAACTTAACGGATTGCAGAACCGCATTATACTCATTTAATTGGCTAGGTGTCGCATTAGCTTCGTTAACGCCGAATTGGAAGATGATTGTATTTCCTTTATTCTCAAAGAAATACAGCTTCTCGGTTACCGGAATGCCTTGCACCAGTTCATCCTTGATTTCCAAGGTTTGAACCGTATTTCCGTTAATAAAGGTTGTCGATACTTCGGAAACATTATAACCGTCTTCTTTTAATCCTTTTTGGAACGCGACGCTGGCTGATGCCTTGTCAACGTCTTCATATACCTGAATGAACATATGACCGTAGTTATTGCTGTATCCCACATTGTCCTTGTTAAAGTCGGTATCAATACCGAACCAATAAGCAGGCAAATCTACAGAGTATCCGTAAGTGCTGCTTTTTTTCGTGTTCACTTTCGTACGGTCGATGTTATCGTACTCGTCTTCGATTTGGCCATAATTCTTCTCAACGTAAGCCGTGTCAACGTCTACCGTTGCCATCGTAGACTTGAACAATGCATCGCCTTGAGCGCCAAGCTTCGAGTCATAGTTAAAGTTAAGATCATAACGGTAGCTGCCAACAACCAGGAATACTTCATTAGCCGTATACCAGATTTTTTGATCATAGCTGAACTCATAAGACAGGACGAGAGCATTGCCATCCTTCATAACAATAGAAGAAGTCTTCTCGTTTTTAATATAATTCGGCAGGAAATCATCGTGAATCTGCTTTTGTACGCGGGCAAGCCATTGATCAGCCGTGTCCTGAGCCTGAAGCGAAGAGATGCTAAAAGAGAAGTAGCCGTTCTCGCTTACGTACTGAGGGTTCGAGCTGTCTTTCACGCCGTACCATCCTGCCGGAAGTTTAAGCGAAAGTCCAAATTCTTTGTTATTGATAGACATAAGGCCATCTTTAACTTTGGTGATGTCTTTAATCGCATTATCCGCTTTATTGAAAGATGGCGTAAAGCTGTCCAACAACGACTGGTACGGATCAAGCGCAGTCTTATCGGTTCCAACTACGCCTACCATTACAAAATAAAGCGTTTCGCCTTTTTGAATAGCCCGGTACTCGAAAAGCATGCCTTGCTTCGATGATCTTGTTACCATTTTTTCAAAGCTTTGGCCGTTAACCGTGATGGTTCGCTTGTCGACAACCACTTCATCGCTGTACATCCAGTCCACGGTAATTTTATCGCGGATTTCGTTGGTGGTCAGAACATCCGCCGAATGCTCCGTCGATACAATGACGCTGGATTTACTGGTTGTGCTGCCCCATTCCGCATAGGTTCCGTCATCGCTTTGTTGAACAAGCACAAGACCTGGCGGATAGTTCATTGTCCAGCCGTAGTAGCTGTCGCCGAACTTGGTTTTGCCATAGTCAGGATCCAGGTTAGTCGAACCGCCGCCCGAATTGCTAGTGCCGGATTGAGCAATAGTACCGGTGATTACGATTTCGCCCGTCTTCTTATCTTTACCGATCTTCGCGCCAAAAGTTTCAACGATGACGCGTACCGGCACCATCGTAGTACCTTTGATTACAACTGGAGCAACCGCAACCGTTTGATCTTTACCGTTTACTTTTACGGTTTTGCTGCCAATCGTTACGACTACGGTCTTATTGTTATAAGTCAGCGTGATTATTTTGTTGTCTTGCAGCTTCAGCTTTGCGCCAAAAGCTTTCGTGATGACGCTAAGGGGCACCATGGTTGTTCCCGCTTTTTCAAAAGGAGCCTGTACAGTCGATTGTTTCCCGTTAATCGTAACGGTCGAGCTGTTTGTTTTGAGGCGGATTTCTACGTTACCGCTCGCGGAGTCTGCCGCAAAAGCCGCTGCCGGCACGATCGTTACGACCAGCAGTACCGCTAACAGCATAAACATAAATCGTTTCATCTTCATTCTCTCTACTCTCCCTATTTATAACGGAATAAAAGATTAAGCCGTTGTTAGCGTCAGTTTACGGGTAACCAAATCGCCATCCATCATCATTGTTACTTCAACCTGTTGGCCGGGCAAATACGATTTCAAAAGCTCGTTCACTTCTACAATAGAAGAAATCTGATGGCCTGCAACGGAATACAGCACATCACCGACCTGAATGCCAAGCTTCTTGGCAGAATCCGATTTGACTGAAGTAACGGTTAAACCGTCGTCGGTTGGCAAACCAACGATAGCCGCGTAGCTCTCTTCCAGCCCGATTCCAAGGGAGGAACGCTTCACGTAGCCGTACTTGAAGAAATGTCCCGTTACGTACGATACGGTATCCACCGGAATCGAGAAGCCCATGTTATCGATGCCCTCATCAACGAATTTCATGGAATTGATGCCGATCACTTCGCCCTTCATATTCACGAGCGGGCCGCCGCTGTTCCCCGGGTTAATCGCGGCATCCGTCTGCAGCAGACGGTAATAGGAAGATACCGAGCGGTTCATGCCGCTTAGTACGCCGGTTGTTGCCGTGTTGCGAAGCGAGAAAGAGACAGGCGTGCCGATTGCAATCACCGTCTCGCCGACTTTTGCTTGCAGCGGCGATGCCGCAAACTTTGCTACCGGCAGCTTGGTCGCGTTGATTTTGACAAGCGCCAGATCGCTTACTTCGTCGACATTGCTTCTTTTCCCGCTGTATTGCTTGCCGTCCGCGGTTACAACGGTAATGTTGGTCAAGTCTTTTACAACATGGGCGTTGGTCAAAATCCAGCCGTCGGCTTTCATAATAACGCCTGTCCCATGTGCCAGAACATAACGCTGATCGCCGCCGTCCGCCGGCTTGCCGATGATTCCTACAACGGAAGGAGAGACTTTGCTGACGACAGACGGTACATCTGCCGGAGGAGTGTAGGCATAAGTCTTGGTTGATGCATCGTAAGCACCCGTACCTCCCAAAGTACTCGTCAGCGACGATGCCTTGACGTACACCTCTCCGTTAATCTTGGTCGCACTCATTTTCATTGTTCCGGGACTTGTTGCCGTTCCCGCTGCAAACGCTGAACCGGCTACCAACAGTCCTCCCGTTAGGATGATGGCGCCTGCGCGAAGCATACTACGTTTCACTCTATCACTCTCCCAGATCCAATCAAAAACAAGAATCCATTTATAGGAAACACGTTCTAAATGTATCATGCCAAAGTACTATACAACAAGAAGAATTTGTAAGATAAAAACCTAAATAATAAGTAAATAAATAGGCGAGGCAAACATCTTTTTTCATATTGATTAAATATCCAAAAACACGACAAACGTAAGTCTCTTATTCCATTAAATTTGACGTGATTTTTGACACCTGTCGCAAGCGGAATGCCTTATCTTTCCGGGCGGGAAGATTGCTTTCATTCGAATTGCCTAGTTTGTATGCGATTTTGGTTTTTCTTTCGTAAAAATGAGGTATACGCATCACTAGAATGCTATAATAGGGACAGCCAAACCTTAGGAGGTAATAATAATGAAATTAGGCGTATTTGCCGTACTTTTCTCGCAAAAACCATTTGAAGAAGCACTCGACTACATCGCTGCCAAAGGTCTTGAAGCGGTAGAGCTTGGCACAGGCGGTTACCCTGGCAACGCACATTGCGATCCAGATACATTGCTTGCTGACGCAGGCAAATTGAAAGCGTTTAAACAGGCGGTAGATTCGCGCGGACTGATTATCAGCGCACTTAGCTGCCATGCTAACCCGCTTCACCCGCAAAAAGCGATTTCCAGCGCAGACGACGCTATTATCCGTAAAACAATCGAGCTGGCTAACCGCCTTGAAGTACCGGTTGTAAACACCTTCTCCGGCTGCCCCGGCGACCACGAGGATGCAAAATATCCGAACTGGCCGGTTGCTCCATGGCCGAACGATTTCCAAGAAATCCTTGCTTGGCAATGGGAGAAAAAAGTTATTCCATATTGGTCTGAAATCGGCGGTATCGCTGAGCAAAACGGCGTAAAAATCGGCCTTGAGCTGCATGGCGGCTTCTCCGTTCATACGCCTGCTACGCTTCTTCGCCTTCGTGAAGCTGCAGGCAAAGCGATTGGCGCTAACCTTGACCCATCCCATATGTGGTGGCAAGGCATTGACCCTGTTGAAGCGATCAAAATCCTGGGCCGCGAAAACGCGATCCATCACTTCCATGCGAAGGATACTTCCATTGATTTCAACAACGTGAACAAACACGGCGTAACGGACATGCAGTCTTACACACTGATGCTGGACCGCGCTTGGCAGTTCCGCTCCGTTGGCTTTGGCCACGATCTGAAAACTTGGGCAGACATCATCAGCACGCTGCGTCTCGTTGGCTACGACTACGTTGTCAGCATCGAGCATGAAGACGGCCTGATGTCCGTTGAAGAAGGCTTCTCGAAAGCTGTTCAAAACCTGCAGCAAGTTCTGATTAAAGAGCCTGTTGGGGATATGTGGTGGGTATAATTCGATGGGTTGGTTGATGGGGTAAAAGCAATCGCTGCGCAAAAGTATGTTTCTTCCGATCGCTGTTGACCGTGGATTTCTTCGAATATAACCGCTTAGCGGTTGAAATCCTCGGTCAAAGGCGAACACTCCGTTTCTCCAGAAACATACTTTCGCTCCGCTCATTTACCACAAAGACCAAACAATTGAATTAATGATAAGAGGAATAAAACAGCCTGTCTGGCTTATGCCGGGCAGGCTGTTTTTTTACATGCGATAAAGATAAAGGCAAAGATAAAGGCTAGGACAACGTCTCCCACTTCGCCCACATCTCCGGTGGATTAAGCTCGTAAATTTCGTTCTCCCGGAACATGAACTGGTGCATGATAAACTCGCGGCGGATGGTCGCGAAATCCGGGTGGAAGCCTTTGATAAATTCGTTGAGCTCCCTCTCCGTGTATTTGCGCCCCTTCTCCAGCTTGGATACCATATACTCGAGTACGATCAGTTTCTTCTTAAGCTGAGCCGGAATAGACTTCAGTTGACCTGCAGCAGCGAAGAAGTTCTTGATCACGGACTGCCTTACGCGCTCAAATTCCTCGTTCATTTGTTCTTCTCCTCCTTTCTGTTGCGACATCCGGTAAATCAAATTAGCCGCAGCGTTAGAGCCATTCTTAATAAAATAGTTATTAAGCGAGAAGTAAATGGTGTTCTTCTCTCTCCGTTCATTAATCAAGCTTGCTTCACGAAGCTTGGCCGCGTGGTGAGTGACGGTAGCCGGTGTTACGCCAAGCTTCTCCGCCAGCACCTGCCCATTGAGTTCCCCGTCTGCCAGCAGAATCAGAAGCCGGATACGCGTCGGATCCGCTAATGCTTTATGATAGCTCACTACCTTATCTAATTGCATGGAAACCTCACTTCCTTCCACATACTAATTTAATAAATGTCTAATTAGATGATTGTTAAATAAGATGATAAAGGATCACCTAACAAATGTCAATTGGCAAATCAAAAAGCGCCAGCCCATTTTCCTCTCGGATCATGAGCTGGCGCTTATAAATGTATAAGGCCTGCCGGCGAACCGGCAGGCCTTGTATTTATGCCATCCAAACTTTAAAAATCATAATGTAGTCTATGTAAAGAAACAAAAGCAACGCTATCGTAGTGAATCCGATTGCAAATACATTTTTCTTAGGGCGAGCTTTTACTAAACGTACAAAGCCAATCAAGATTAAAATGGTGAACGCAAGCATGAACCAGTCAAATGTATTGATGTTGCTGGTGGATTTAGCTGCTTCCTCTGCTGCCAAAAACATCGAGTGACCCCCTTTTATTCGCACGTAGCCTATATTACCTCTATGTTATCTTCAAGTGGCAAATCATGCAAGTCCGATTCAGATTTCGTAACAAGTTTGTCACGTTTTCCCACATTTGTTCTTTAAAACGTTGTTTTACCAGTATACTCTGCAAGTTAATTTGTCCAATTCTGCCTCTATTTATAACTAAACATACAAAAGAGACTCCCTTTCCATCGGATAAGAAGAGTCTCCTTTGCCTTTAACTTACTCCACAGCGCCTGCCGCTACGCTTTCCTGGACTGCGCGATGCCGGTTCACCGTGCGTTCGCGGTCCCGCTCCATAATAGGCTTCAAATACTTGCCTGTATAGGAGCCCGATACTTTAACAACATCCTCGGGTGCACCCGATGCAACAATGGTACCTCCGCCATTGCCGCCTTCCGGTCCAAGATCGATCAGATAATCGGCTGTCTTGATCACATCAAGGTTATGCTCGATAACAAGGACGGATTCTCCGGAATCAACGAGGCGGTGCAGGACCGTAAGCAGACGGTCGATATCATCGACGTGAAGCCCTGTTGTTGGTTCATCCAAAATGTACAGCGTCTTGCCGGTACTGCGACGGTACAGCTCGGAAGCCAACTTCACGCGCTGCGCTTCGCCGCCCGACAAGGTTGTCGCCGGTTGGCCCAAGGTCATATAGCCGAGACCAACATCAAGCAAAGTTTGCAGCTTCCGGTGGATACGGGGAATGTTCTCGAAGAACTTGGTTGCGTCCTCGATCGTCATCTCCAGCACCTCGGCAATGTTTTTGCCTTTGTATTTCACTTCCAAGGTCTCACGGTTATAACGCTTGCCTTTGCAAATCTCGCAAGGGACATACACATCCGGCAGGAAGTGCATCTCAATCTTGATAATACCGTCGCCTCTGCACGCTTCGCAACGGCCGCCTTTTACGTTAAAGCTGAAACGGCCCTTCTTGTAGCCGCGAACCTTCGCTTCATTCGTTGTGGAATAGAGATCACGCACATCATCGAATACTCCCGTGTAGGTAGCCGGGTTCGAACGAGGAGTACGGCCAATCGGAGACTGGTCAATATCGATAACCTTCTCCAAATGCTCAAGACCTCGCAATTCCTTGTATTCGCCTGGACGCACCTTCGCCTTGTTCAGGTCGCGGGCCAGCGTCTTATACAGGATCTCATTCACGAGTGTAGATTTACCAGAACCGGATACGCCGGTAACAGCCGTAAAGATACCTAGCGGAATCTTCACGTTAACGCCGCGCAGGTTATTTTCCTTGGCCCCGCGGATCTCCAGCCACTTCTCTCCGGTTTTACGACGCTCAAGCGGAACCTCGATAAACTTCTTCCCGCTCAAATATTGGCCGGTCAGAGAGTTATCGTCCTTCATAATTTCCTCAGGACTTCCCTCGGCGGTTACCATTCCCCCGTGAATACCTGCGCCAGGGCCAATATCAATAATATAATCGGCGGCAAGCATCGTATCTTCATCATGCTCGACGACAATAAGCGTATTGCCCAGGTTGCGCATATGCTCCAGGGTTTCGATAAGACGGTCATTATCGCGTTGATGCAGACCAATGCTTGGCTCGTCCAATATATACAGAACGCCCATCAGACTGGAACCAATCTGAGTAGCCAGACGAATCCGCTGTGCCTCTCCGCCGGATAAGGTGCCTGCGGCACGGCTCATCGACAAATATTCCAGGCCAACGTTCACAAGGAAGCCCAGGCGGCTGTTGATCTCTTTCAGAATGAGGTGAGCGATCTTCTGCTCTTTCTCGTTTAAGGTAAGGGAATCAAAGAAACGCTGCGCCTCGCCAATCGATAACGAAGTCACAAAGGAAATATTCTGTTCGTTAATCGTAACGGCAAGGCTTTCTTTCTTCAGACGATGGCCTTTGCAAGTACCGCATGGCTTGGCACTCATGTAGGCTTCAATATATTCGCGGATGCCATCGGAAGCCGTCTCCCGGTAGCGGCGCTCCAGATTATGAACAATACCCTCGAAAGGAACGTAAGCTTCCTTCCGGTGGCCAAAGTCATTCTCGTACACGAAGCGTACTCGCTCTCCGCCTGTACCGAACATCAGCTTTTTCATCTGATCGGCTGACAAATCCGATACCGGTACATCCTGCGGAATATGATAATGCTGGCACACTGCGCTCAGGAATTGCGGGTAATAATTCGACGTGCTTCCCGCCCATGCTTCGAATGCCCCTTCATTTATGGGTTTGCTCAGATCCGGAACAAGCAGGTCCGGGTCAACAATCATCTTCACGCCAAGACCGTCACAATCCGGGCAGGCACCATACGGACTATTGAAAGAGAACATGCGAGGGGCCAGCTCTTCAATGCTAAATCCGCATACCGGACAAGCCAGGTTGGAGCTGAACAGCAGCTCCTCTTGGTCAATAATATCAACAATAACACGGCCGTCAGCCAGCTTCAGCGCGGTTTCCAAGGAATCCGCCAACCGGCCTTGAATATCCGCCTTCACCACGATACGGTCGATAACGACTTCAATATTATGCTTCTTGTTCTTCTCGAGCTCGATTTTCTCGCTAAGCTCCCGAAGCTCGCCGTTAACCCGGACACGGACATAGCCTTGCTTCTGAATGTCGGCAAGCAGCTTCGTATGCTCACCCTTACGACCGGAAACAAGCGGCGCCAGAATTTGCAGCTTCGTCCTCTCCGGATATTCCATAATACGGTCAACCATCTGCTCAACGGTCTGCGAAGTAATCTCGATGCCATGATCCGGGCAATGCGGTCTTCCGACCCGGGCAAAGAGCAAACGCAAATAATCGTAAATTTCCGTTACCGTACCCACCGTCGATCGCGGGTTGCGGCTAGTTGTCTTCTGGTCAATGGAGATAGCCGGAGACAAGCCGTCAATGGAATCAACATCCGGCTTCTCCATCTGCCCGAGAAACTGCCGGGCATAAGCAGACAACGACTCTACGTATCTACGCTGGCCTTCGGCATAAATCGTATCGAAAGCAAGCGAGGATTTACCGGAGCCGCTCAGTCCCGTCAGGACGACAAATTTGTCGCGGGGTATGGTAACATCGATATTTTTCAAATTGTGGGCTCTAGCCCCTTTGATTACAATCTTGTCACTAGCCACTTCTTACGTTCCTCCCATTCCTTGTCTCTAGCCCATCTCCGCTTTCAATTCCAGCAACGCGTCACGCAGCTCCGCAGCTCTCTCGAACTGCAAATTCTTCGCCGCATCCTTCATCTCGGCTTCCAGCCTTTGCAGCAAAGCTTGGCGTTCCTTCTTCGTCATCTTCTCGGAGCCTACGCCAGTCAAATATTCCGACTTCTCCTCGGCCACTTTCGTCGCCTTTATATCATCATGCACTTTCTTACGGATCGTCTGAGGCGTAATGCCATGCTCTTCGTTATAAGCAATCTGGATGGTACGACGGCGCTCCGTCTCCTTAAGCGCCTTATCCATGGAATCGGTAATCTTATCCCCGTACATGATAACCCGGCCATCGCTATTCCGCGCTGCCCGCCCAATCGTCTGAATCAGCGAGCGTTCGGAACGAAGGAAGCCTTCTTTGTCCGCATCCAAAATCGCTACAAGGGATACTTCCGGCAAATCTAGCCCCTCCCTCAAGAGGTTAATACCCACAAGCACATGGAATGTACCGAGACGCAGATCGCGAAGGATGGCAATCCTCTCCAGCGTCTTGATATCGGAATGCAGATAACGCACTTTAATGCCAATCTCTTTGAAATAGTCCGTCAGATCCTCGGCCATCTTCTTCGTCAGAGTAGTGACAAGGACGCGTTCATCCTTGGCTATCCGGTCGCGGATCTCGACTAACAGATCATCGATTTGACCTTTTGTCGGACGCACCTCAATAATCGGATCCAGCAGGCCGGTCGGTCGGATAATCTGCTCAACCATCGTTGGGCAATGTTCCAGCTCGTAAGGTCCCGGTGTCGCCGACACATAAATCTGCTGTTTCGCTTTCTCCTCGAATTCCTCGAAGCGCAGCGGCCGGTTATCCAGTGCGGATGGCAGACGGAAGCCGTGATTAACGAGCATTTCCTTCCGCGCGCGGTCACCGTTGTACATAGCCCTAATCTGCGGCAGGGTAACGTGCGATTCGTCAATGACGATCAGCATATCGTCCGGAAAATAATCCATCAGCGTATACGGCGTTGCCCCGCGCTCCCGGAAGGTCAATGGTCCCGAATAGTTCTCGATGCCGGAACAGAAGCCCATCTCCGCCATCATTTCGAGGTCATAGCGCGTACGCTGCTCCAGACGCTGCGCCTCCAGCAGCTTACCTTCTTCTCTTAGCTCCGCAAGCCGTTCCTCCAGCTCACGCTCGATATTGCCAAGCGCAATCTTCATCGTTTCTTCATGGGTAACGAAGTGAGACGCCGGGAATATGGCAACATGATCGCGTTCACTTACGATCTCGCCGGTAAGCACGTCGATTTCCGTAATCCGTTCGATCTCATCGCCGAACAGCTCGACCCGAATCGCCCGTTCATTATTGGCTACCGGGAAAATCTCTATAATATCGCCGCGGACGCGGAACGTACCGCGGATAAAGTTAATATCATTACGCTGGTACTGAATATCCACAAGCTTATGAAGAATCGTATCCCTGGACTTCTCCATGCCTACCCGCAGCGACAGCACCAGACTGCCGTACTCGGAAGGCGAACCGAGACCGTAGATGCAGGAAACGCTCGCTACGATAATAACGTCCCTGCGTTCGAACAATGAACTGGTCGCGGAGTGGCGCAGCTTGTCGATCTCATCGTTAATACTGGAATCCTTCTCAATGTAAGTGTCCGTAGACGGGATATAAGCCTCAGGCTGAAAATAATCATAATAGCTGACGAAATAACTTACCGCATTGTCCGGGAAGAACTCCTTAAACTCGCTGCACAGCTGTGCCGCGAGCGTCTTGTTATGGGCAATAACCAGCGTCGGCCGGTTAAGCTGCGCTATCGTATTGGCAATCGTATACGTCTTGCCCGTACCCGTCGCGCCAAGCAAGGTTTGCTTGGCTTCGCCGTTCTTCACGCCTTCAATAAGTTTTCTGATGGCTCCCGGCTGATCGCCCTGCGGCGTGTAGTCCGACTTTAATTGAAATAATTGCTCTGAAATCTCATTCACTTGCGTCATCCACCCCGTTTCCCTTACTCATCAATCATTATAGTCAATATATATAAGCGTAAACGGCATCAGCGTCCTTGAAACTTAGAAGAAGCAGCACCGTCCCGCGGTCGAATCCATACGCGCATAGCCTATCCGAATGTGTGTTCCCCTCTATTATAGACGTCTATAGAGGCTGATGCAAACATAAAATCAAAGGGCTTTCCCTAAGCGGCTGCCCAGGAAAAGCCCCATTTCTATTTAAACATTCAAAGTACCCGAACGGTCTTCCTCTTCCGCGTAACCGCCGCCGCTGCGCTTTGCCGTCCTCGCGCGGCGCAAAAGATCGATCAGCGTAGCCGGCTCTGCCGAAGCGTAATAGGTCGCCCGCTCATCGGGTGATAGAATAACCCCAAGCTGATGATGCTCCCCTTCATACCGGGCCCGCTGTACAAACTTGATCTCGCCCTCTCTGTTCAGCACCTCCAGCTTATACATCGCCGAATTGTTCTGCAGCGCCTCGTGAAGATCCTCTTTCGTGAACACCTTGGCGCCATTGACCTTTGAAATAATCTCGCCGGCCTGCAGCTTCATTCCCTCAGCCGGCGTACCCGGCACGATACCCAGAATACGCAAGCCGCGCTGATCATTCACGTACAGCGGACTTTGCGCGGACTCCACCGCACGGCTGCGCCAGATGATAGCTTCATGCAGCAGCAGCGAACATAAAGCGGCAAGCGGGAGCAGCGCCGGCAGCCACCAGGCGAGAAGCGCCGCACCGGTCAGCAGCAGGCTGTACCACATAAGCCCTTTTGCCGCATGACGGGCTTTGGCCTCGGGCAGCATCGCGCGCGTCATTTCGCTGAAGCCGATAATCATCGGCAGAGCGACAACCGTCCAGCCTTGCGTCCAATCACCGCCGAATAATGGCGTCCAAGGCAGATCAACAACCGATGTCCCCCCGGCTGCCGGCACAAGCAGCAGCAGCGGAACCGGCCAAAAGCCCTGCAGCATATAGCCGCCCACAAGCTTCCCCCGCTTCCCTTCCAGGAAAAGCGGAGTAGCCAGCTTGTTTCCTTGTCTCCGAACAAGGAAAGCTTCTACCAGATGAAGAAGCGCCACCAATACGAAAATTCCCGGCATATCAAGTCCGGCAAGCGAATTCGCCGCATCTCCGAGCCATCCCTCACTATTTTCGAGCGAAGTAAAACCAACGATCCACTGCACAAGCGCCAGCGCTCCCGCGCCGTAGGCAAAGCATAGATAGCGAATTCGGAACAAGAGCAGCACAACCGCCGAACCCCATAGCCATAAAACGGCGTCGCCGGTTAAGGTTATGCCGATAAAAGCACCGGCAACGGATGCGAGCACCCCGGCTGCAAGCCCGGCCAGCATCGCTTTGGCCACGAGCCGCGGCCAGATGTGCAGCCTTACGGCGAACATTCGTCTTTCCAAGCTGATTTGTCTCGTATATTGAAGGATAATAAATAATACCGCAATATAATAAAAAGGCTGCGCAAGCAAATGTACAATCGCCCGGCCGAACTGGTCTAGTAAAGCATTGGCTGCATCCAATCGCTACACTCCCATCCTCATCCAAAATAAAAGGCTGACTCCGCTTTAGAGCCAACCTTTTATAAATTCGCCGTTTCCTCTTTATTTCCTGCTGACCGCCTGGATTGCCTCCAGCAGCTGTTTATCGTTCTTCTGATCTTTGATCCATTTCACTACGGCCTGCTCCAAAGACGACGCCGTCTTCGTATCGATCTCGCCTGTAACCGGAAGTCCGGAAGCGTTCTGGAAATCCTTCACGGCTTGTTCGGTCGAAGCGTTATAGTAGCCGTCCTCCCGCTGCGTCGCGTAGCCAAGGCCGGACAGCATAACCTGCGCATTCCGAATCTGCTCGCCTAGCATATCCTTGCGCAAGGTTTCCGTTAAGGTAAGCCTTGCTACCGTATACAGCTTCGGCGGCTGTACCTCCACGGTTGGCTTGATGCCCTTCTGGTGAATCCAATTGCCGTCCGGCGTCAGCCATTTCGCAATCGTCATTTTCACCAGGCTGCCATCCCCAAGCGTCTTGTTATAGCTAACTTGCACCGTTCCTTTGCCGTAAGAGGTTTCACCGACAAGAGCTGCCCCTGCCCGCTCCTGCAAAGCCCCGGCGAGAATCTCGGAAGCACTCGCGCTGCCTTTGTTCATCAGAACGGCAATCGGATACGTTTTGCCGCCGCCTTGCGAGGTTGTTTTCTCGCGGTGACCGTCGCGGTCTTCGACCTGCACGATCGTTTCACCCTTCGGTATGAACTGTTGAGCAATCTCAACCACAACCGGCAGGATGCCACCCGGATCGTTCCGCACGTCAATAACAAGACCTTTCATGCCTTGCTTCTCCAGCTTGGCGAGCTCTTCCTTGAAACGGTCCGCCGTGTTAAGGGAGAACTGGCGGATCTCAATCACGCCTACTCCGTCGCTCCGCAGATTCGCGTACACCGTCTCCACATCAATATCGTCGCGGACAAGGATGAGATCAATCGGCTGGGTATTGCCTGCACGCTCAATCCGAAGCTTCGCTTTTGTCCCCCGGGGACCACGGATCTTCGCAACTGCATCATTCAAGGTTAAGCCGTCCAGCTTCTCGCCATTGACCGATAAGACGATATCCTTGGCGAGCAGCCCGGCGCGTTCCGCCGGCGAGCCTTTGATAGGCGCGACGACCACGACTTTGCCTTTTTCGAGCGTAACCTCAGCACCTATGCCGGAGAACGACCCTTCAATAGACTCGGAAAATTGCTTGGCGACATCCTTTTCCATATAGACGGAGTAAGGGTCGTCAAGCGATTCCATCATCCCTCTGACCGCCCCGTCCACCAGCTCATCCCGGTCAATATCCTTAAAATATTTGGTTTCGATTAACCCCAGAACCGCATTAATCTTCGATTCTTCCTTCTTGCTGAGCCCGCTTCCTTCGCTTGCCGCGGCAGCCGACACGGAAGCCTGCTTCCCGTTAGACGCCCAGAAAACCTGATCGCCTATCGTTAATGTTACGAGCACTGATGCCACCATCGTCATCAGCAGAAGGACAAATACGGTTCTTCCTTTAAAGTACACGTTCGACACCATCCTATCTTTAACGCTAACCTGTTTTGAAGTGAACCTCATTAGTATATGATAAGTTGTCCGTATTTATTTACAACTCTTCCTAATGCAGGAGAAGGCATACTCGTGAATAAACGGAACAATTCCGTATTCCCGGTATGCCTTCCAAGCAAAAGTTATTTCAAATAGCCCGCCGGATTAACAGGATCCTCGTTTTTCCGGACTTCGAAGTGAAGATGCGGTCCCGTGGAATTGCCGGTGTTTCCTGACTCCCCGATTTTTTCGCCTTTCTTCACGCTTTGGCCTTTCTCTACCATGATACCGCCATTGCGGAGATGACCATAGAGCGTCCATAGTCCGTTGCCGTGGTCGATAATAATCGCATTCCCGTAACCGCTCCAAGTTTGGGCAACAATTACTACACCCGCTTCAGCCGCGTAAACATCGGTCCCTTGCGGCACCGCGAAGTCAATGCCGGTATGAAGCTTCTTCACATGGGTGATCGGATGGATCCGGTAACCGAAATTCGAGCTGATCCGGTAATTGCTGCGTAGCGGCATTCCCAGCTTGCCGCCGGAATACGGCTTTTTGATCGCGTTTTTCTTCTTGTTCAGATCGGATACTTTCTTAGCAAGGGCAAGCAGCTGCTGCTCCTGCTCCTCGCTGATATCCTCGAGCTCTTCCATTTCCTTGTTGTAGCTCGCGATCAGCACTTCTTTTTCTCCCTCTTTTTCATCCAGCTCCCCCTTGTACTTCTGGAGCTTGGTATACATCGTCTTCACTTCTCCAAGAGCCGTCTCGACGTTAGCTTTCTTTTCCTCCACCATCGCTTGATCCTTCTTGTGCTGCTCGAGAATCGTGCGGTCCTGGCTCAGAATGGAGTGCAGCGAATCAAACCGGTCAAGAAAATCCGAGAAGCTGGTGGCGCTGAACAATACCTCAAGGTAAGAAACCGCGCCGTTCTCATACATCAACTTCAGGCGGGATTGAAGCAGCTCGTCCCGTTCCTTCACCTGTTCAATGGCCGTGTCCAGCTCTTTGGCAGCGTTCTGAAGCTCCGCTTCCTTCGTATCCACTTGGTCCTGCACGTAGTTGAGGTTGTCCGCAACCTGATCCAACTGCGCATTTAGTTTAAGGATAGCCTGCTGGGCATCTTCCTTCTTCCCGGCAATATCCGCTTTCTTGGCATCTGCGTTTTTAGCGATTTTCTGCGCTTCTTCAATCTGTTTCTTTGCCGCGGCAAGATCCTTATTGATTTTATCTATGGAGGATGCGGCATTTCCGCCAACAGGCTGCAACAAAAATACAGTCAACATCGTTAGGACGATAAACCCTTTTTTCACACTCACCTGCGCGGTCACCTACACTTTCAAATATTTTCGAACGGATAACGTACTTCCCCAGACCCCAATCAAGGTACCGAGGCCCATCAGCAGAACGGTGACTTTCCATCCCAATTCCTCTACCGGTATAAGCTTGATCATCAGCAGTCCCAATTCCATCTCATTCATGCTCACCAGCTTCGTGTAAGCCAGCAACACAACGATGGTTGTAATGCCCGAAGCCACAAGCCCGATCAAGGCGCCTTCCACGAAGAACGGCCAGCGGATGAACGAATTCGTCGCCCCTACCAGCTTCATGATGCCAATCTCTCGCCGTCTTGCCAGAATCGTCATTTTGATTGTCGTGGAGATCAGGAACATCGCGGTTACGCCTAGACCGATAACAATGACAAGACCGATGTTACGGATTGCGTTCGTAATCTTGAACAGCTTCTCAACCGTGCCTTGGCCGTATTTAACGCTTGTAATCGGCTTCGCTTCATCGCCGTTGTTCAGCGCCGAAATCTCGCTTGCCGCGACAGCTATGTTCTGAGGGTCAAACACCTCGACGGTAAAAGAATCCGGCAGCGGGTTGCTGTCTTTATCGTAGCCGTCCAAAAGAGCATCGCCGTCTTTGCCGAGATTTTTGCGGAGCAGCTCAAGTCCCTCTTCCTTGGACACGAACTCGACTTTGCTGACATCGGAGAGCTTGCGGATTTTGTTCTCCAGCTCGTTAGTCTTCTGCTGATCGATATCGGTCTGCAGGTAGACGCGGATTTGCACCTGGCTCTCGATATTCGAGGCCATGCTGTTGATGTTCAGCGCCAACAAGACGAATACGCCAAGCAGGAACAGCGAGAAAAAGATTGAACTGATCGAAGCGAAGGACATCCACCCGTTGCGGATGATGTTCTTGAAGCCTTCCCGAAAGTGGCGGAGGAGCGTGCTAATTCTCATACCCGTACTCCCCTCTTGCTTCGTCGCGGGCAATGTTGCCGTTCTCGATGGCGATCACGCGTTTGCGCATCGTGTTCACGATTTCTTTGTTGTGCGTAGCCATAACGATTGTCGCGCCGCGGAAATTGATCTCCTCGAGCAGGTTCATAATGCCCCATGAGGTCTCCGGATCAAGGTTGCCCGTCGGCTCATCCGCTACGATCACGGTTGGGTTATTAACGATCGCGCGCGCGATAGCGACGCGCTGCTGTTCGCCGCCGGACAGCTGGGCCGGAAGGCTGGCATGCTTATGTTTTAGTCCGACAAGGTCGAGCACTTCCATCGTCCGCTTCTTGATGAGGCGGCGCGGCGCTTCGATAACTTCCATGGCAAAGGCTACGTTTTCGTAGACCGTCAGCTTCGGAAGCAGCCGGAAATCTTGGAATATAACGCCGATATTACGTCTAACGTACGGGATTTTGCGGGGTTTGAGCTTGCCGATATTGAAACCGTTGACGGAGATTTGGCCTTTCGTTGGCACTTCTTCACGGTAGATCAGCTTCATGAAGGTAGATTTGCCGGCGCCTGACGGTCCGACGAGGTAAACGAATTCATTGCGATCTATTCGAACGGATACGCCGCGCAGGGCGTGAGTACCGTCGGTGTAAGTCTTCCATATGTCTTGCATCTCTATCAACATTATCACATCCTGTTTTTTATCAGTCTTAGTTATTCGACAGGGATATACGAAATCCTTCATTTTGGGTCTTATTTCCTCATTTTTCACAATTCTCATAAACGTTCTCACTGTTGATTTCCCTGGAAATATGCCTGTTTTTCGACAAACAGGGCTTGTCGTCTATTGGCGAATTTGAACAATAACGGGTAAATGACAAGTACCTTTCAACTCCTGCATATACATGAAACATTGCCATTTTTGAACGGAAAGGGTGGTCTTATCATGTGGAAAAAGCTGCACTTGTGGGTCATTATCGTGTTTGCGCTGCTCTTGGTCGCATCCGTCGGCTACGGCGCCCTATCCTATTATTCCGGGCAGGATACCGTACCCGAGAAGGTTACGGCCGGAGGGGTAGATATCGGGGGGCTGTCCATTGACGATGCTCTGAAAAAGCTGGACCAATACGAACAGCAGCTGGAGAGCCGTACGGTTACCGTCGAGGGAAATGCCGAAGCCAAAGCGGAAGGCAGTCAAACGTGGAAGGCGGCAGAGATTGGCTATAACGCCGAATTTGTCGGGGTGAAGGAGGAGCTCAAAAAGCTTCGCGCCGGAAATGTATGGACCCGCTCGAAATTCCGCTATCATTTCCCTACTTCCTTTGAGCTGAAGCAAAGCTATGATCCGGCCGTCTTCGACAAGCTTGTCCGCTCGGAATTCGACTGGATTGACTCCAATAAGCCCGTAAATGCCACGCGTAAAATAACGGACAACGATGAGGTCGTCTATACCGCCCATACCGACGCTTACCGGATCGACGTTGCTCCACTCGAGGAAAAGGTCGCTTCATGGATCACCGTGCCCGACAGTCAGCTCGGCGGACAGCCGGAGCAGGCGTTGACCGTTCAGCTTGGCGTAAAGACGGTTCATCCGGAGATCACGCTTGAGAAGCTGAAGGATGAGGGCATCGACCGTAAAATCATGGAGTTCACGACGGACTTTGCGACAAGCGCCGAAGGCCGGGCCTATAACGTAACCTCCACAGCCAAGGCGTTAAACGACTGGGTGCTTGAACCCGGCGAAGTATTCTCCTACGGAGATGTTGTAGCCAAGACCGAAAAAGAATTCGGCTATAAGGAAGCGCCCGTTATTTCTAACGGCAAGCTTGTACCGGGTATCGGAGGCGGGATCTGCCAAGTATCCAGCACGCTGTACAATGCGATTATCCGCACGGCGGGGATTGATATCGTTGAACGGCGCAATCACTCCCTTCCGGTCGCTTATTTGCCGAAAGGCCAGGATGCGACCTTCGCGTCCGGTTCCATTGACTTCCGCTTCCGCAACTCGACCGGCAAGCAATTGATCATCCGTACGGTTGTGGAGAACCGCAAGCTGACGGTGAAGCTGTTCGGCACGATGCCGGAGGATATCCGCTACGACATTGACTCGAGCATCGTCAAGACTGTGCAGCCTGTCGTACAAAAGGTAACGGATAAATCGCTTGGCGCCGGTCAAAGCGTGACCGTTCAGAAAGGCTCCATCGGCTATGTCGTGGATACTTACCGCACGATGTACAAGGACGGCAAACAGGTCTCCCGCGAGAAAATCTCGCATGACACGTACAGAGCACAGCCAATCGTTGTTCACGTCGCCGCAGGCGCCGGCGGTTCGTCCGGCTCTCAAAGCTCCGGCGGCGTGGTTGAGGATGGGATTTGATAAGGTTGGGCAGGACCAGAAGGCCGTGCTTTACTTTCGGTCTTTAGCAGGCCTTTGCCTGACTGTCTTTCTTGGCACTAGACTGGCACTGACTCTTGTCCTGATGTTAGTCTTCCCTAGCGTTTGCATCTGCACTTTCTTTATCATAGGCTAGTCTTGGCTTTGACTTGGCCCATGACATAGGCCCCTTACGGGCTACGTTGGAATTCCTACAGTATATAGAGGCGATTTCGTTTGGGATTTACGCTACGTTGGACTGAATACAGTAAAATGTGCTTTTTTGGGGCGAATTAGGCTCATTCAGACTACTTTTACTGTAGAGAATCCAACGTAGCAGTGTCCCACCAACGTTTTCTGCTAATTTTATTGGAGTGAATCCAACGTAAGTGCTCTCATAGAGAGGTGTCTGTTCACATTGGCAAAAATATGGTAATCTATTGGCAGACGAAGAACGTCCTTAGCCTTTTGGCTGAGGGCGTTTTTTTATGTTTTAAGGAGGGAATAGGATGATTGAATTTGAAGAAGCGCACCAACAGTTTCTCGCAAGGCATTTGGAATTGAGAGGTGGCGAAAGAAAGGGACGCTTGGCGCGTGGACATAACTTTGCGGAGAAGCTGGTTCTGCAAAACATATGGTGGCCGTTGTTCGGCAGCTTTGAGCACTTGCATCCCGAATATGAGGTGTACGATTGGAATCGCAAGTCGCAATTCTTGGACTTTGCCTTTCTGCCGCCTTACGGCAAATTTGGCATTGAATGCGACGGTTTTCAAAGCCATGTCAAAGATATGGACCGGGAGAAGTTCAGTTATTCGTTGAATCGGGATACGTTCTTAAAGGGAATGGGCTGGACCATGATCCATTTTTCCTTTGATGATGTTCAGAATCGGCCTGAGATATGCAGAATGCTGCTCCAAGGTATTATTAATCCACGTCTCATACATAGCGCTTCTTCTCCAGATCCGGTTCTATTACTCGAAAAAGAAATGTTGCGATATGCCTTTCAGCTAAGCAGGCCAATTCGTCCTAAAGATATTACCGACTATCTGCAGGTTGATTTTCGGACGGCTCGAAATAAGCTGCAGGCACTCTCTAGCAAAGGGTTGCTTAAGCCAATCAAGCAAGGAACACAAATCAGGCGTTATGAACTAACCGAGAGAGCACTATTGTCTTTGTTGTAGAAGGAGTAATGAGTAAAAGTTACTACGTTGGATTTTGTACAGCGAAATACGGTATTTTAGCTTAAAATTTGAGCTACGTTGGATTCTATACAGTAAAATCTGTTGAATTGGACGATTCGAGTCCATTCAGACGAAATTTACTGTAGCCAATCCAACGTAGCGTGTCCCTCTATTCCTTATCGGTCATTTTTACTGGAGTAAATCCAATGTAGCCACCTCATGAGGGTGCGGGCACTTGGCGGGAACTAAAAAAGCCCCTTACCCTGCCAGGATGGCGGGGCCAGGAGCTTTTTGCTAACTTTATTGCGAATTAACGGCTTTTCTCGGCGTATTCGGTTACCCAAGCCGCTGTTTGCTCCAGCACTTGCTCGGCGCGGGCGATTGCCGCCTCGACCTGTACTTTTGCCGTGCCGCCGTAGACGTTACGTGCGTTAACGACTTGCTCCGGCTGAAGCACGTTGTAGATGCGCTCGTCGAACAGCTGCGAGAATTGCTTGAACTCTTCCAGAGTCAGGTCAAGCAGGTATTTGTTCTGCTCGATGCAGTACAATACCGTCTTGCCGATAACCTCATGCGCTTGACGGAACGGCAAGCCTTTGCCAACGAGGAAGTCGGCGATGTCCGTTGCGTTCGAGAAGTCCTGGTTAACGGCTTGGCGCATCTGCTCTTTGTTCACTTTCATGGTAGCGATCATCGGAGCGAACAGTTGAAGCGCGCCTTGCATCGTTTTCACTGTATCAAACATGCCTTCCTTGTCTTCCTGCATATCCTTGTTGTAAGCAAGCGGCAGCGATTTCAGCACTGTCAGGAGGCCAACAAGGTTGCCGTAAACGCGGCCCGTTTTACCGCGAACAAGCTCCGGCACGTCCGGGTTTTTCTTCTGCGGCATAATGCTGCTGCCCGTGCAGAATGCGTCATCCAGCTCAACGAAGCGGAATTCCGTGCTTGACCACAGGATCAGCTCTTCGCTCAGACGCGACAGGTGCATCATAATGATAGAAGCGTGGGACAGGAACTCAAGGATGAAGTCGCGGTCGCTTACCGCATCCAGGCTGTTCTCGTATACGCGGTCGAACTTCAGCTGGCTGGCGACGAAATGGCGATCGATCGGGAACGTTGTTCCCGCCAAAGCGCCGGCGCCCAGCGGCAGCATGTTGATGCGCTTGTAGCTGTCCTGCAGACGCTCCAGGTCGCGGCCAAACATCGAAACGTAAGCCATCAGATGATGAGCGAACAGAATCGGCTGCGCGCGCTGCAAATGCGTGTAGCCCGGCACGATGGTATCGATGTTTGCTTTTGCCTGCTCGATCAGCGCGGATTGCAGCTTATGCAGCATGTCCACGAACTCAACGACGCGTTTGCGCAGGTACAAGTGCATGTCCGTTGCTACTTGGTCGTTACGGCTGCGGCCGGTGTGAAGCTTGCCGCCTACCGGACCAACATCGTCGATCAGCGTTTTTTCGATATTCATATGAATGTCTTCATCGGAAATGGAGAATTCGATATCATTGCGTTTGATGCGCTGCAGCACGCGGTGCAGGCCGTCCTTGATCGCCTCTACGTCGTCCGCAGGCAAAATGCCTTGCTTGCCCAGCATCGTGACATGCGCCAGGCTGCCTTGGATATCCTCTTCGGCAAGCTCTTTATCGAACATAATGGATGCTGTATATTCCTCTACCAATTGGTCGGTCTTTTTCGTAAACCGTCCGCCCCACAATTTGCTCACTTGGTACACTCCCTCCCGAAATTGCCATAAAGGCCGCTAGATGCATCGCACATAACGGCCTAGATGAATATTCGGTTTATATTATTTCTTGCTTTGTTCTACGCCGGACGATACTTTCAGACGAAGAGCGTTCAAGCGGATAAAGCCCGTAGCGTCGCCTTGGTCGTACGCTTGGGATGGATCGGCTTCCATTGTCGCGATATCCGGATTGTACAAGCTCACCGGGCTCTTCACGCCGGCGCCGATTACATTGCCTTTGTACAGCTTCAGGCGGACAACGCCCGTTACGTTCTTTTGCGACTCGGTTACAAGCGTTTGAAGCGCAAGACGCTCAGGCGCGAACCAGAAGCCATTGTACACGAGCTGCGCGTATTTCGAGATCAGGGAGTCGCGAAGGTTCATCACCTCGCGGTCCATGGTCAGGGATTCCATTTTGCGGTGTGCCGTGAACAGGATTGTACCGCCCGGTGTCTCATACACGCCGCGGCTCTTCATGCCAACGAAGCGGTTCTCCACCATGTCCACGCGGCCTACGCCATGCTTGCCGCCCAGTTCGTTCAATTTATCCATCACTTGCAGCGGGCTCAGCTGTTCGCCGTTGATCGCGATACAGTTGCCTGCTTCAAAAGTAAGCTCTACGTATTCCGCTTGATCCGGAGCTCTCTCCGGGGAAACGCTCAGCACGTACATCTCTTCGTTGGACTCTGCGCTTGGATCGAACCAAGGATCCTCGAGCATGCCGGACTCAAAGCTGATGTGCAGCAGGTTGCGGTCCGTCGAGTAAGGCTTGGAAGCCGATGCCGTTACCGGAATGCCATGCTTCTCGGCAAAAGCGATCATTTCCGCGCGGCCAGGGAACTCTTCCCGGAAGCGCTCTTCACGCCAAGGCGCGACTACTTTGATGTCCGGTGCAAGAGCGGCTACGCCAAGCTCGAAACGCACTTGGTCATTGCCTTTGCCTGTTGCGCCATGCGCGATCATCGTAGCGCCTTCCGCGCGTGCGATCTCAACCATACGCTTCGCGATCAGAGGACGGGCAATGGATGTGCCAAGCAGGTATTGGCCTTCGTACAGCGCTGCCGCTTGGAACATCGGGAAAATAAAGTCGCTTGCAAACTCAGCGCGCAGGTCATCGATGTATACCTTCGAGGCGCCGGTTGCCAGAGCTTTTGCCTCAAGGCCGTCGAGCTCTTCTTTTTGACCGATGTCAGCCGTAAAAGCAATGATCTCAGCATCATAAGTTTCTTTCAACCATTTCAAAATGATGGACGTATCCAAACCGCCGGAATAGGCCAGTACAATTTTTTCCTTCGCCATAATTTCTCCTAGCACCCCTTTGAGTTATTAAAAGCTATTTCAATGCTACATGATTGCTGCCATAATCGCTTTTTGCGCGTGCAGACGGTTTTCCGCCTGGTCGAAAATAATCGAGTTCGGTCCGTCGATAACGCCCTCGCTGACTTCTTCGCCGCGGTGTGCAGGCAGGCAGTGCATGAACAGGTAATCCTTTTTCGCGTATTTCGCCAACGCTTCGTTCACTTGGAAGTTGGCAAAAGCAAGCTCGCGCTCCTTCTGCTCCGACTCTTGACCCATGCTTGCCCAAACGTCCGAGTATACCACGTCCGCATCGGCAATCGCTTCCTTCGGATCGCGGCACAGGTGAATGCGAGCGCCGGTTTCCTGCGCGTTGTCGATCGATTGCTTCAGAAGATCCGCATCCGGCTCGTAGCCTTCAGGCGTCGCGATGGAAATATCAACGCCCAGCTTCGCAGCGCCCATCATCAAGGAGTGAACAACATTGTTGCCATCGCCGATGTAAGCCAGCTTCAGCCCATCAAGACGTCCTTTGTGCTCGAGGATCGTCTGGTAATCCGCCAGCGCCTGGCATGGATGGGACAGATCCGTAAGTCCGTTAATAACCGGAATTGTTGCTCCGCGCGCCAGCTCCACCACGTTGCGGTGAGCGAACGTACGGATCATGATGCCGTCCAGGTAACGGGACAACACTTGCGCCGTATCCAGAATCGGCTCGCCGCGGCCGATCTGCAGGTCGTTGCCGCTCAGGAACAGCCCTTGGCCGCCCAGCTGGTAAATGCCAACCTCGAACGATACGCGGGTACGGGTGGACGATTTTTCGAAAATCATGCCGAGCGTCTTGCCCTTCAGCGGTTGATAAACCTCGCCGGCCTTTTGCTTCTTCTTCAGATCAATCGCAAGATCGATCAGGTACCGGATTTCTTCCGTCGTGTAATCCAGAAGCATAAGGAAATCCCGGCCTTTTAGGCTTGCCGCCAAATCTTCCTTTACTGTATCTACCATTGTGTAACCCTCCTGAATCCTCTATTTATATTTCAAGCCTTAGGCTTTAACCGCGTTAGCAAGCAATTGCTTTAGTGTTGCCACAGCCTGGTCGATCTCTTCCTTCGTCACCAGAAGGTTAGGCAGAAGACGCACCACGTTTGGTCCTGCGGAGATGACGAGCAGCCCTTGCTCTTGCGCCGCCGTCAAAACGGAGCCAACCGGCTCCACGCATTCGATTCCAACGATCAGACCTTGGCCGCGAACTTCCTTCACGAACGAATTGCCCGCGAGCGCCTTCTTCAGCTCATCCATCAGATAAGCGCCCATCTCAGCCGCGCGCTGCGGCAGGTTCTCGCCTACAATCGTCTCAACCGTTGCTTTCACCGCTGCCGTCGCGATTGGCGTACCGCCAAAGGTAGAGCCGTGGCTGCCCGGGCCAAAAGCTTCGCGAAGCTTCTCCTTCGCAACCGCCGCGCCTACCGGGAACCCGCTTCCGAGACCTTTTGCCAGCGTGAAAATATCCGGCTCGATGCTGTAATGCTCATATGCGAACAATTTGCCCGTACGGCCCATACCGGTCTGGATCTCGTCGATGATGACCAGAATTCCGTTCTCTTCGCACAGCTTCACCAGATCATCGACAAATGCCTGATCCGCCGGGAAGATACCGCCTTCCGCTTGGATCAATTCGAGCATAACTGCCGCTGTTTTATCGGAGATCGCCGCTTTTAAAGCTTCGATATCGTTATAAGGGATATATTTGAACCCTTCCGGCAAAGGCGCAAAGCCTTCCTTCACCTTCTCTTGTCCCGTTGCCGTCAGAGTTGCCAGCGTACGGCCGTGGAAGGAGGATTCAAACGTAATAATTTCGTATCTTCCGTTGTTCAGCACTTTCTGCTGGTAACGGCGAGCCAGCTTGATCGCTGCTTCATTCGCTTCCGCACCGGAGTTACAGAAGAAGACGGCATCGCCGCTGCTGTTCGAAGTGATCAGATGCGCTGCCTCTTCCTGATTCGGAATGCGGAACAGGTTGGACACATGCCACAGCTCATCCAACTGCTTGATCAGAGCTTCTTTTACTTTTTGAGGCGCATGGCCAAGGTTGGTTACGGCAATACCGCTCATGAAATCGAGGTATTTGTTGCCCTTATCATCCCACAGCCAGCTTCCTTCGCCCTTCACAAGCGCGATTGGATATCTCGCATACGTTGGCAGCAAGGATTGCTCGGGCGCTGCCGCTACTTTCGTCTCGCTCATCGACTTTAACCGCCTTTCTCTACTCCTGTACGATTCTTGTACCTACGCCGCCTTCGCGCACGGCCCGGCTAAGAACACCCGGCTCTTCGCCGCTGACAATAACAACCTCGCGAACGCGTCCTTGAATGCACTGCACCGCCGCGCGTACCTTCGGAATCATGCCGCCGTAAATCTCTCCGCTTGCAATCATCTCTTCGATCTCGGCTACGGTGACGGAAGGCAATACCTTCTTCTCACCATCTACCGTACGCATGATGCCCGGAACGTCCGTTACTACGATCATTTGCGGAACGCCAAGATGGGAAGCAACAGCCCCTGCTGCCGTATCCGCATTGATGTTGTAGCGCTGACCGCCTGCATCAATCCCAATCGGAGCGATAACCGGCATATAGCCCATAGCCATAACGCCTTCAATCACTTCCGCATTCACATCCGTTACATCCCCGACAAAACCGATTTCCGCGCTGTTAGCCACCGGCTTTGCCTGGATCAGCAAACCGTCTACACCGGAGAGACCAAGCGCCTTCGCGCCGTTTGTCTGGATTTTACGGACGATTTCTTTATTGATTCGGCCCGCAAGCACCATCTCGACCACGTCGAGCACAGCATCATTGGTTTTGCGCAGGCCGTTTACGAATTCCGTCTCAATGCCAAGCTTCGTCAGCGTCTCGGAGATCGCCGGACCGCCGCCATGGACGATAACCGGATGAACGCCGGACTCTTGCAGCTCGCGCAGCTCGCCGAAAAAGGAATCGGGAAGCGCAGCCAGCGTGCTGCCACCGCATTTCATTACAAAACGTTGTGCCATAAGTTAATCCGTTCTCCTCTGCCCTAGCGTTACGTACGGTATGCCGCGTTAATGCGGACATAATCGTACGTCAGGTCACAGCCCCAAGCCGTTGCCGTGCCGTTATCCATATGCAGGTCGACGCGGATTACAACCGTATCGCCCTTCAAATATTCCAGTGCCGCATCTTCGTCGAAAGCAACCGGACGGGAGCCTTCCAGCGTCACGATATCGCCGATTCGAACGTCTACCGTATCCGGATTTACCGGCTTGCCTGCGCGGCCTACCGCCGCGATAATCCGGCCCCAGTTCGCGTCAGCGCCAAATACCGCGGACTTCACCAGGGAAGAGCCGATAACCGTCTTCGCAATCGCCGTAGCCGCTTCGTCATTCACTGCTCCGTGCACTTGCACTTCAACCAGCTTTGTCGCGCCTTCGCCGTCGCGGGCGATTGCTTTTGCCAGCACTTCGCATACATAACGAAGGCCAGCCGAGAAAGCTGCCCAGCCTTCATGCTCCGGCGTCAGCTCGCTGTTGCCGGCAAGGCCGCTTGCCATAGCCACCAGCATATCGTTCGTGCTTGTATCGCCGTCAACCGTAATCATATTAAACGTATAGTTTGTCGCCTCGCGAAGCAAGGTTTGAAGCGCTTCGCTGCCGATTGCCGCATCCGTAGTCACAAAGCCTAGCATAGTGGCCATGTTCGGATGAATCATGCCGGAGCCTTTGGCCGCGCCGGCAATATGTACCGTCTGGCCGTCGATCTCAACCGAGACGCATACCATTTTTTGCACAAGGTCGGTGGTCAGGATTGCTTGACAGAAGCCGTCCGCCGCATCGCGGTCCGCCTCCAGCTTGGCCGGAAGCGCGTCGATCCCCGCACGCACCTTATCCATCTTCAGGTTCTCGCCGATCACGCCCGTCGAAGCGACCGCAACCTGATCTGCGGACACGCCAATAGACTCGGCAAAACGCGAACGCATCTCGTAAGCATCGTCTTCGCCTTGCTTGCCCGTTACCGCGTTGGCATTGCCGCTGTTCACGATAACGGCGCGCAGGAAGCCATCCGATTCAATGCTCTCCCGCGTCACCTTGATTGGCGCTGCCTGGAACACGTTTGTAGTGTAGACGCCGGCGGATGCCGCCGGCACCTCGCATACGATTGCGCCAAGATCATGGCGGGTTGTCTTCTTCAGGCCGCAGTGGAGACCACCGGCTCTGAATCCTTTAGGAGTCGTAATCGATCCGTCCGAGACGACCGAATACAGCGCTTTAGCTTGTTGCACCTGTCCCATTTCTCCTCGTTTCTCCTTCACCTTGTACGAATAATTGCTCAATTTAAAACTTTATAAGTATAAAGAAAATTCTTAACGCCATATGTTCAAGATCACGGATATACCGGCACGAACTGCAGGCCAAGGCCTTCATCCCAGCCCATCATCAGGTTGAGGTTCTGAATCGCTTGTCCCGAAGCGCCTTTCACAAGGTTATCAATGACCGAAATAATCGTAATGCGGCCCGTTCTCTCATCGTAGTTAAAAGCGATATCGCAATAGTTGGAGCCCCATACTTCCTTCGTCTGCGGCAGTACGCCTTCCTTGCGGATGCGAACGAATTGGCGGCCTTCATAGAATTGCTTATAGAGTTCAATAAAATCAGCGGCGTTATGCTCGCCCTTCACCGTAGCGTACATGGTCGACAGGATCCCTCTTGTCATCGGCACCAGATGCGGCGTGAACGTGGTCACAACCTCCCGGCCCGCTGCTTCAGACAGCACCATCTCGATTTCAGGAACATGCTGATGCTGATTTACTTTGTAGGCTTTGAAGTTCTCGTTCAGCTCGGAGTAATGCGTACCGAGGCTTGCACCGCGGCCTGCGCCGGATACGCCCGATTTCGAGTCGATAATAATCGTCGCAGGATCAATCCATCCTGCCTTCACGGCAGGGACAAGACCAAGCAGCGCTGACGTTACGAAACAGCCCGGGTTCGAAATAAACGAAGCGCCTTGCGCTTTGTCACCGTTAATCTCAGGGAGAGCATAGAGAGCTTGCTTCAGGTATTGCTCATCCGCCGGTGTTTTTTTATACCATTTCTCGTATAAAGCCGTATCCTGCAGACGGAAGTCGCCGGACAGGTCAATGACCTTCAGGCCGGCATCCAGCAGCTGCGGAGCAAGCTTAGCCGCAACTCCGGCCGGCGTTGCCGTAAAGACGACGTCAGCCTTCGCTTTAATCCCTTGCGGATCCACGTCATCAAGCAAAGCCGTCTGAATGTCCGTCAAATGAGGGAACCATTCTGCAATCGGCATTCCCGCGCTGGACGAGGAAATAACCGACGTAATCTCCACCAACGGGTGGCTAGCCAACAAACGAATAAGCTCAATACCGCCATAACCGGTAGAGCCGACGATCGCAACCTTCAATTTCTCGCTCATACACGTTCTCTCCCTTAAAAGAAGTTGAACCCGAAGCATGGATTCAACTTACGTAGATCATCTAAATCTATATTGTACATGAATCAGGTTCACATGGAAATATTACGTTGTTTCGTATTATTATACAGTCGTATTCATATTAATACAATGTAAAAAAGATGTCATTTTCCGTACAATTTATTCCGATTTGAACCCCTGTCCCACAACCTCCGCCGTGTTGCTTATAATGACGAAAGCGCCCGGATCCACCGCTCTTACCAGCTGCTTCAGCTTGGCTACTTCCATCTGCCCGACAACGGCCATCAGCACCTGACGCTTCTCGTTCGTGTAGCCGCCATGCGCGTCCAGCCTCGTCACTCCGCGGTCCAGGTCATGCAGGATCGCATTGACAAGAAGATCCGCATGATCGCTTATAATAAAAGCAACCTTCGACAGCGGTATGCCGCTTTGAATAATATCAATCGTCTTGCTGGTAACGAATAGTCCGATCAAGGCATACAAAGCCGCCTCCGGAGAAATAAATATGCCCGACGCCGCGATCACGCATCCGTCAAAGCAAGCTACCGCAAGCCCAAGCGGAATACCGGTATAACGGTGCAGGATCTGAGCAGCCAGATCAAGCCCTCCGGTCGAAGCCCGCCCGCGAAATACGATACCAAGCCCGATCCCTACGCCAATGCCGCCATAGATTGCCGCAAGCAGCATATTATCGGTAGGAGGCGACCAGTCTGCCGTAAGCAGCACAAATAAAGGAAGCACGATGGTGCCAAGCAAGGTTTTGAGCGCAAAACGTTTGCCGAGCAGGAGCAGCCCCGCAAGGAAGAGCGGAATATTAAGCGCCCATTGGGTATAGGCCGGCGTGATGCCAAGCGTTTTATGCACAAGGATCGATATGCCCGACACACCGCCGGAAGCGATTCCATTCGGTGCAAGGAAAAGATTAAAGCTGAGCGCTACTATAAACGAACCGATAATGACCTGCAAAAAGCTCCAGACGACATCAAGCGGCGTCGCCTTCCTGCCTGCCGGACGCCGGTTGCGTTTTGAAATTTTTACTTCGTTATTCTTGCTGTCCATGGATTACCATGCCGCCTCTCTGTCGTTCAACCTCTGTTATGTTATTCATGCAGCGCATGACTTTCCAACGTACATCATTCTCATTACGCACAAAAAAGAAGAGTTCCAACCTTTATAAGTGTTGGAGCTCTTCCCCAAAGCTATGCATATAAACTTGCCGTTTCCTTAGTCGTGACGAATCTGACTGCGCAAATAGCCGTCGATAAAAGCATCAAGGTCGCCGTCCATTACGGCGCCAACGTTGCCTGTCTCCACCGAAGTCCGGTGATCCTTCACCATGCTGTACGGATGGAACACGTACGAACGAATCTGGCTGCCCCATGCGATATCCGACTGCTCGCCGCGAATTTCGGCAAGATGCTTTTGCTGCTCTTCGATCTTGCGCTCGTAGAGCTTCGAACGAAGCATATTCATCGCGCGCTCGCGGTTCTGAATCTGCGAACGCTCCTGCTGGCAGGCTACGACAATCCCGGTCGGGATATGCGTAATCCGGATCGCCGACTCCGTCTTGTTGACGTGCTGGCCGCCGGCGCCGCTCGCGCGGTACGTATCAACCTTCAGATCCTCGGTACGGATCTCGACTTCAATATCCTCCGTAATCTCCGGTACCACGTCGCAGGATACGAAGGACGTATGTCTGCGGCCTGACGAGTCGAACGGCGAGATGCGGACAAGACGGTGAACGCCTTTTTCCGCTTTCAAATAGCCGTAGGCATTGTAGCCTTTGACCGCAATCGTTACGCTTTTAATGCCCGCTTCATCGCCATCCTGGTAATCGAGCACTTCAACCTTGAAGCCCCGTTTCTCCGCCCAGCGCGTGTACATCCGGTACAGCATCTGCCCCCAGTCCTGCGACTCGGTACCGCCCGCACCCGGATGCAGCTCGAGAATGGCATTCAGCTTGTCGTACGGCTGATTCAGCAGCAGCTGCAATTCGAAGCCGTTCACCTTTTCGTTCAGGGAAGCAATGCCTCCAATGACTTCGGCCTCCAGCGAATCATCGCTTTCTTCGTCAGCCAGCTCAATCAGTGTCTGTAGATCTTCGCATTCCGTATTCAGACGTTCGTAATGCTCAACGACCGACTTAATCGCATTCAGCTCCGAGATAATGCCCTGCGCTTTCGTATTATCGTCCCAGAAATCCGGGGCAGTCATTTTCTCTTCAAAGTTTGCGATATGCTCCAGCTTCAGATCTAAGTCAAAGAGACCCCCTGAGTTCTTGGAGCCGCTTCGCCACTTCACGCAAATCCTGTTTTACGTTTGTTTCTATCATCGCGTAGCTTCACCTCAAAATTAAGTATGCGCGGCCAGGCCACGGTAAATCCGTGCAGACCGCATAAAACGCGCCGTTCGCCCGCTATGGGCTGACCGGCGCGTTAACCGTGTATGTTACCTTATGCGAATGGCTTAGGTCAGGTGTTACTTACCCATGCCATGACACATTTTGTATTTCTTGCCGCTGCCGCATGGGCAAAGGTCGTTTCGTCCCGTACGCTCTTCGCGCTTCGCAGGGCGTTTCTCCGCTTCCGCAGGGCTGTTGGTCGTCGTCTGGCCTTGCGCAACCTCTTGACGCTCCAGGTTGCTCTCCACGCGTGCCTTCATGATGTACTTCGCGACTTCTTCCTGGATGCTGTAGATCATTTCCTTAAACATCTCGAAGCCTTCGAACTGATACTCGCGAAGCGGATCCGTACCGCCGTATGCACGGAGGTGGATACCTTGGCGGAGCTGATCCATCGCATCGATGTGATCCATCCATTTGCTGTCTACCGCGCGCAGTACGACAACCTTCTCGAATTCGCGCATCGTTTCGGCGCCAAGCTCAGCCTCGCGCTCATCGTAATAAGCAACAACCTTATCCTTGATAAGCTCGATGATGTCTTCCTTCTCTTTGCCCCACAGATCGTCCTTCGAGAAGGTATCTTCAGGGAGAAGGTTCGAGTTCGCGTAATCCGCGATTTCCTGCAGATCCCACTCTTCCGGAATATCGCCTTCCGTATGGGCTTCAACCACATGCTCGATAACCGGTACGATCATCTCCATAACGATCTCGCGGATGTTCTCCGAGTACAATACGTCACGGCGCTGCTTGTAAATCACTTCACGCTGCTGATTCATAACGTCGTCATATTGCAAGACGACTTTACGGGTATCGAAGTTGCTGCCCTCTACGCGCTTCTGAGCGGACTCAACGGCACGCGTAATGAGGCGGCTCTCGATCGGCTGGTCTTCTTCCAGACCCAGACGGTCCATCATTCCCATAATGTTCTCCGCGCCAAAGCGGCGCATCAGTTCATCCTCAAGGGAGAGATAGAACTGCGAGGAGCCCGGGTCGCCTTGACGGCCGGCACGACCGCGCAGCTGGTTGTCGATACGACGGCTCTCGTGGCGCTCCGTACCGATAATGTGCAGACCGCCTACGTCATGAACGCCTTCGCCGAGCAAAATGTCCGTACCGCGTCCCGCCATGTTTGTCGCGATCGTAACCGCGCCCGCTTGACCCGCGCGGGAGATGATTTCCGCTTCCTCCGCATGGAACTTCGCGTTCAGTACTTTATGCTGCACGCCGCGCTTTTTCAGCATGTCGGAGAGACGCTCCGAGTTCTCGATGGAGATTGTACCCACGAGTACCGGCTGGTTCTTCTTGTGACGTTCTACGATTTCCTCAACAACGGCTTTAAACTTGCCATTCTCGGATTTGTAGACCACGTCCTGCATATCTTTACGGATCAAAGCGCGGTTTGTCGGAATTTGAATAACCTCGAGACCGTAGATCCGTTTGAACTCTTCTTCCTCCGTCTTCGCCGTACCGGTCATGCCCGACAGCTTGCGGTACATACGGAAGTAGTTCTGGAACGTAATCGTCGCAAGCGTCATGCTCTCGTTCTGAACCTTCAACTGCTCCTTCGCTTCGATCGCTTGGTGCAGACCGTCGCTGTAACGGCGGCCCGCCATCAGACGGCCCGTGAATTCGTCAACGATGACGACTTCGTCTTCGTTAACCACGTAATCCACGTCGCGCTTCATGATGACATGCGCTTTAAGCGCTTGTTGCACGTGATGGTTCAGCGTTACGTTCGCATGATCGAATAAGTTCTCGATGCCGAATGCTTTCTCCGCTTTCTCAACGCCGGCTTCCGTCAGCGTTACGTTGCGAAGCTTAATATCAACCGTGTAATCCTCTTCCTCTTTCAAACGGCTGACGAAACGGTCAGCGGCATAATACAGCTCCGTCGATTTTTGTGCTTGTCCGGAGATGATCAGCGGCGTACGCGCCTCGTCGACCAGGATGGAGTCCACTTCGTCTATGATTGCATAATAAAGCGGGCGTTGAACCATTTGCTCTTTGTACAGCACCATGTTATCGCGCAAATAGTCAAAGCCGAACTCATTATTGGTTCCGTAAGTAATATCGCAGGCATAAGCTTCTTGCTTCTCTTCATGCGTCAAGCCATGCAGGTTACAGCCGACAGTCAGTCCGAGGAAATTATAAAGTTCAGCCATGATCTGGCTGTCGCGAGATGCAAGGTAATCATTGACCGTAATAACGTGTACGCCTTTGCCTTGCAGCGCGTTCAGATAAGTAGGAAGCGTCGCAACGAGCGTTTTACCTTCACCGGTTCTCATCTCTGCGATCTTGCCTTCGTGCAGCACCATACCACCCATCAGCTGTACGTCGAAATGGCGCATGCCAAGCGTACGCTTCGATGCTTCGCGCACAACCGCGAAAGCTTCCGGCAGAATCGAGTCAATATCCTCGCCTTTTTCAAGACGCCCCTTGAACTCTTCCGTTTTATTACGCAGCTCATCGTCTGACAGCGGCGATATCTTGGACTCAAGTCCGTTAATTTCTTCTACCGTACGCGTGAGACGCTTGACCTCGCGCTCGTTCGCATCACCGAATATTTTTTTCACTAGTCCGAGCATGGTCTTCCCCTTTCATAAATACGCCTGTTTGCCTTAAATTGTAACAGTTTGTCGTGACGCCCGCAACGCATCGCGTTCATTTCCAGCAATAAGCAGGTATACATCCATATAAAAGGCCTCTTCCCCGTCGGAGAAAAGGCCGTGATTGGCAATTTAATAAGTAAGAATGGTGAAATAATGGCTGGGTTCAGATTTATACTTGCTCGATCAGGCCGTATTTCCCGTCGCTTCGTTTATAAACAACGTTCACTTCCTTATTATCGATATTGGAGAATACAAAGAAGTTATGTCCAACCATGTTCATTTGTAAAATGGCTTCTTCAACGTCCATCGGCTTCAGCATAAAGCGCTTCGTCCGGACGAGCTCAAGTTCGTCTTCCTCATCCATAACGGATACGGCTGTCTGGCTGATGCCTTCCTTGAACAGAGCCTTGACGCCACTTTCTTGCCTGAACTTACGGTTCATCTTAGTCTTATGTTTGCGAATTTGACGTTCCAGTTTGTCCACCACAACATCAATGGAGGAGTACATATCCTCGCTCTTGTCTTCCGCCCTCAGCATGACGCCGACCAGCGGGATGGTTACTTCCACCGCGTGTTTGCCTTTGGTAACAGACAACGTGACGGTTGTTTCGGAGGCAGGAGCTTCAAAATACTTTTCCAATCGACTGATCTTCTTCACAGCATACTCTCGTAAAGCTTCTGTCACTTGAATACGATGACCTCGAATGATGTATTTCATGGGGCATTCCTCCTTTACGTATTCTTATTATAACATAGGCTGTAGCCTATTTCAAAATAGTTTTTTATTTATTATGAATTTTCAGATAATATATTCGAAGGATCGGCCTGAATCTGTTTCTTCATTAATATGTGGATAAGCTATGGATCATGACAGTTAAAAAGGGGCTACAAAAAATGAAAAGCCCCGGTTTCCCGGAGCTTAGAATAGGCACTTGTCAATCGAACCATATAATGTGGCTGAATGAGTCAGCCTAGATGATTACAGTTTGACTACGTTTGCAGCTTGTGGACCGCGAGCGCCTTCTACGATGTCGAATTCAACCGCTTGGCCTTCTTCGAGCGTTTTGAAGCCTTCAGCTTGGATTGCGGAGAAATGAACGAATACGTCGCCGCCTTGTTCAGTCTCGATAAATCCATAACCTTTCTCTGCGTTAAACCATTTAACTTTACCTTGCATACATAAACAGTCCCTTCATCTTCAAATACTGTGAGGCGTCTTAGTTATGTTATGGCCCACAAGTCGAATATACCACCATTGACACACTATTGTCAATATTTCCTTGTAAGCGAATACATTTTTTTTAGACAGCCCCATTTTCTACCTTCTGGCGTCAAAAAAAAGGCTGTCTCCGCCGCCGTAAGCAGAGTCGTATCTAGCCTGGGAACGGCGTCCCTGCTGGATTTTGTCCCATTGCTGCCTCGCTTCGTCACGAAGCGTAACCATCCTCGCCACGATCACGGACTCGATGGAAATTAACCGGTCGGCTTCCAGCCGGAGCACGGCCATTTGCTCCGCCGGGACAACCAGCTGCTCCAGCTCCAGGAACAGTTCTTCTCGCTGCCGCATGTACTCGTCGAACTGTTCCAGATCGGCGCTGTCCAACCGCTCAACCAAATTAGACGACAGTAGAATGAGTCGCTGTAAAAGAGCTTCCATTAGCTTGTCCCGCCATTTGATTGACTTGCTTGGCCGCTTCCACCCACGTTGCCTTCAGGTCGATCAGGTGCCCAAGCACCTCTTCGGCCGGTGCGGCATCCTTCCGGGTATTGGCTTCGATTAACCGGTGGTTGAAATAATCGTAAAGCAGCAGCAAGCTTTCCGATACCGGATTCGAACGGTCCAGGGTAATAATGAACTCGCTAATGATTTCCTGCGTCTTCATGAGACTCGTATGCGCATCCGCATTCCGCCGCTCTTTGAGAGCTTCAATGCCCTGACGGCAGAAACGAATCGCCCCGTCATAAAGCATGATAAGCAAAGCAGCCGGATTAGCCGTCTGAACCGATGTCTGCATGTATGGATTGCGCGGTTGGTATTGCATAGGTTATTAGCCTCCTAACAATGATGCTAAGCTACTACTGCGAGCGTTCATCTGACTGATGTATTTTTCCATTGCGGTAAATTGGTTGTAGTACCTGTCTTCCATATCAGCCAACTTGGTGGATAAAGCTGAAATCTGCTTATCCAGGTCAAGTGATTCTTTACCAAGGACAAATGTATTCTTAACGGAAGTGCTTGTCCCAGCTTTATCAACAATCTGGCTAAATATGGCGCTTGTTTGATTGTACAGCCTTGTTGCGACACCGTCTCCGGCAGTAGATTTACTATCTTTATCGTCTGCGGTGAACAAAGCCATGACTTCATCCGGTTTCTCTGCAATCATTTGTTTTAACTTCGTCTCGTCAATGTACAACTTACCTTTGTCCATGTAGCTGCCGCTAACAGCCGTCCCACTAATTAATGAGCTTGAAATACCAATATCGGATAAGTTCTTTAATTGCCCGGACGCCATACCGCTAATAGAAGAAGAAAAAGCTTGTCTCATCGAATACAGGCTTGATGTAAGAACGGAATCATTAGCCAGCATACCACTTTTTGCTTTGTCTTCCCATTGCTTAATCTGATCATCGGTCATTTCTTTCTTCTGAGCGTCGGTCAGCGGAGAATAATCGCGATACTTCTCTTCAGATAATTCCGAGTTGATCGAGCTGATCAGATCATTATACTTATCTACGAAGGATTTGATTTTGTTAAAAACAGAATCAACGTCCTGTGTAACACCAATGTTTGTTACGTCAGACCCTTCCGACTTCGCCGTAATGCTCAGGCCGGCGATTGTGAAAGTGTTTGAGTCGTATTCGCCTTCTACGCCGTTAAACTTCACTTTAGCGTTTTGGCCCGTTTGATAAACGGATGCCGTATCCTTGTTTGTTGCTCCCGTTAAGCCTAAAGCATCCAAAACTGTTGTATCCGAACCTGTAGTGAAATCAATCGCTTTGCTTTTAACCGGGTTATCAACAACCAGGTTGCCATCCGAGTTCAAAGATACGGAGACGCCCGTATTCTTTAACGAGTCATTCATCTTGGTCATCAGATCTCCAACCGTTGTGGTGGAAGTAATGTCGAACTTGAATGGTGCGGCTTGACCATCAATTGTTAGAGAGATGGATTTGCCAGCTAAAGAGGCCAACGAAGTATCTGCAGCCAACTTAACATTTCCCGTTGTCGTTGTTGCCGTACCGTTGGTGGATACGCCTAAGATGGAGGTTACATCCGCGCCTCTTAGATCAATGTCCGCAGCCGCACCTGTTTTGGTAGAGGAGAAGAACATTGTTTTTAAAGTAGAATCGTAAGCAACCTTTACCCCTGTTTTTACGGACTCCGCATTGATCTTATTGGCCAGATCCTGATAGGTATCTGCGCTCTTAACTTCAACATTAACGCCATTGACGGTAATCGTTGTATCCTTACCAATGGTTGCGCCCGTTAAAGTTCCGCTCTTAAGCGTAGCTGATTTGGCCAGTTGTTCAACTTGCAAGGTGTATGAACCTTCAATCGCTGTCGCCGTTCCTGTTACCGTAGCGACATTTGTATTTGAGGAAGAAGCAGTTTTCGTCAAATAAGCGGATTGCAGCTTCATATCGAATGCAGCATTTTTAAAATCCAGAATCTTGTTATTGATCGCCCGATAATCGTCCTGCTTCCACTGGTTAATCTGCTTCTTCTGGTTGAGCTTGTCTAGTGGGACGCGCTGGGCATCCATGATCTGTTTAATCATGCTTTCATAATCCATACCCGATGCTAATCCGGTTACACGTAAAGTACTCACTCTTATCCCTCCTGATCGTTACCGTTTCTCGTCAACAATTAAGCCTGCCATTTCCCATAGCTTTGCGATAAAGTCCAGCGATTTCTCCGGCGGGATTTCTCTTAACACTTCGCCCGTTTCTTTATCCTTCACCTTTACTGCGACAAGATGGGTTTTTTTGTGTACATCGAATTGCAGTTCCGTTGGCCTTCCGCGCATAGCCTTAACAGCCTGCTCAATATTTTTGAATAACTGCTGCTCACCGATGCTTATCTTTTCACCGCGCAACTCCGCCATCTTAACATCTTCAAAGCTGTTATAGGTGGGCGCCCCTTGAGCAGCTGCTTCCATCTGTACCGAAGTTTCCGCATAATCTTCTTTGCTTGGAATACTCTTTGGTGCTTCAGATGCTGAAATTCGTTCCGATGGAAAATTCGATCCTGAGATAGAGAAATTTGAACTCATCCGAATTTTCCTCCTGCCAGATTGAGGTTACCTATTATATCGGCATATGAAAAAGCGATTATTATAGGTATTTTGCAAGTAAGCCCTATAAAAAAGAGACCTTAGTCGCCTAAGGTCTCTCTTAATTCCGTTATGGTTAAAAATTAACGGAGAAGTTGAAGTACGCCTTGCGGCTGTTGGTTCGCTTGAGCAAGCATAGCTTGAGCAGCTTGTGCAAGGATCGAGTTCTTCGTTTGCTCCATCATTTCTTTCGCCATATCAACGTCACGGATACGGGATTCAGCAGCAGTCAGGTTCTCGGAAGCTGTACCCAGGTTGTTGATCGTGTGCTCCAGACGGTTTTGAACAGCACCCAGTTTGGAACGTTCGCTGGATACGGAAGCAGTTGCTTTGTCAAGAATCGCGATAGATTTTGCAGCATCTTCTTTAGTGGAGATATTCAGTGCAGCTTCGTTCTTAACGTCATCTGTACCGTTAGTAACGGAGTTAGCTTTTGTGAAGCCTGCATCTCCAGCTTTACCAGTGATGCCCAGGGCATTGGAACGCATATCGGAGATTTCAAGGCTCATGGATTGGCCAGTGTTAGCTCCAATTTGGAAGGAAGTAGCGAAATCTTTTTGTACTCCACCGTCAGTGATTGCAATTTTACCTTTGCCGTCTGCACCTACATAAGTAGCATCAGTGATGTTCAGTTTAGTTGCAGTTGTTGCGTCTTGAGCAATTGTAACGCCAGGAACTTTCGAGCCGATTTGAGCTGCAATGTTTTTAACAAGTTCTTTAACTTTGTCGCCGTCAGCTGCTTCAGCATTTGCTAAAGCAGTGCTGATGTTAACGCCAATTGCACTGCCTTTATATTCGCCATCGTTAGCGTTGTAGAATTCGATTTGTTGTCCAGCGATAGTCATGCCTTTACCTACAAGAGCTTTAAGAGCTGCATCCGTTGTAGTATCAGCTGCACCAACACCTGCACCATTTAAAGATGCGAAGTCAATTGTTTGAACTTCTTGAGTATTAACAGTTGTACCAACCGCAGCAAGTCCACCGGCTGTAGGGGCGTTAGTTAATGCAGCCGAGAAACTAATAGCAGCAATTTTACCTGCATCACCTTTTGCATTTCCTGTCGAAGTTGCAGCTACTGTAAGTACACCTGCTGCATCAGATGCGGAGAAATTACCTGCTAATTCACTATTTTTCCCGATAACAGCATTTAAAGCAGAGCTCAATGCAGTTCCGCTATTAGCTGCAGTAACAGTACCATTAAGCTTAATTGTAATTTCATTTGCAGTCGCATTGGTAGTATCTACCGAAGCAGAGTTATTTGTAATTGATGTATCTTGTACAAAGTTCACTTTAATTTGTTGGCCATTCAATGTAAACGTTGCGGATTTCCCAGTATCGGTAGCAGCTACTAATGCTCCCAGGGTTGTCGATTGCGAAGCTTGATTGTAAGTAGTTGCACCAGCAGTAGATGTTGTTGCAGCAAGGCCTGTTTTAGCCAGGTTAGCTTTTCCATCACCTTGAAGCAATTTTTGAGTATTGAACTCAGTTGTATTGCCGATACGGTTGATTTCGGAAGTCAATTGGTTCATTTCGTCTTGCAATGCACCACGGTCAGCATCTGTGTTTGTACCGTTTGCGGATTGGTTAGCCAGCTCGCGCATACGTTGCAGAATGCTGTGAGTTTCGCTCAGTGCGCCCTCAGCTGTTTGGATAAGGGAAATACCGTCTTGCGAGTTTTTAGCAGCCATGTCCAGACCGCGGATTTGGCCACGCATTTTTTCGGAAATTGCCAGACCAGCTGCATCGTCACCTGCACGGTTGATACGAAGACCGGAAGACAGTTTTTCCATCGATTTACTTTGAGCGCTAGAAGCGTTGTTCAGCTGGCTCAGAGTGTTAAGAGCTGCAATATTGTGATTAATACGCATTGTTATTTCCTCCCTGAATGTCTGTTAGTTCCGCATCCTTGCGGAAGCTTACGGTGAAAGGGTCGGCCGCCCCTCCCCCGCGCTTATTATTTATATCGACAGCATTCGGGATTTTTTATAGAGGAAAAACAAAATTTTCTATTTTTATTTGTTCTTTTTTATTTGTCTGAGCGATTTTGTTTTAACAGCTGAACAACATCGTTAATAGCAAGCAGACTGCTTGCCGCTTCCCGGTTAGAAGCTTGAATGTTCATGTACAGTTCCTTGCGAAATATTTCAATATCCTTTGGCGCGCGAATACCCAGCTTTACCGTCTCGCCCTCGACTCCAAGCACGACAATCTCAATATTGCCGCCAATCATAATCGATTCATCCGTCTTACGAGATAATACGAGCATAACACTCCTCCTTAGGCTTGATATAAAGGCGCTCTTGAGCTATAAGCATGATCGTGAATGATATGCTGCTTGCCGCGTTTCGTCGTCTTGTTTAATACAATCGGCGCCAGCAAATTTATCGTGGATTTATTCGGATCTTTATTGAGAGTCACAACGGACCAGACCTCAACATCCTTCTCGTCATCCAGCTTCAGCTCTTGCACAACAGAGTCCGGCAAATCCCATTCGTAATCGTTATAAAAGAAAAAGGGACTGGCAATAAGAAACGCGATATTCTCGTCCTCCACGGATTGCATCAGCCTGACCGGCAATTCTCCTTCAACCTCGGACAACACAAATTGCCGCAGATGTTCAAAGCCCGGTATTCCGTTATCGAACTGGTATGTAGTCAATCGAATCCCCTCTTCGTCTCCAATATATAAAAAAGAAAACTACAGGCCCCGTATAAAGATACGCATAAGAGGCCTATAGTTATTAAACCTAATTCTATGAGCAATGTAAAATCCTATAAAACGGTGTCGATGCTTGGCGGAGTTATCTGCACGGAGGCGTACTGCCTCATGTAAATTTCCGCTTTCCCCGGCGTATATTCATGAATGGGGCGATTAGGCGTGACGTTTAATTCGACACCGCCCTGCTCAACCGATATCTGTACCTTGCCCGGCGTAAAGGATACATCCACGTTATCCACTGAAGCCTGCCCTGTAACAGGCATCGGTGGTCCTTCGATCCGCCAGTCTTTAGACAGACTTGCTACAGGGTTACTCTTCACATGCGCAATATCTGCTAGTTGCCGCCCCTCTTCCATGCGACGCGAAATACCTTGCAGCGCAATCTCTTTAGCCTGTGAGTAGATTCTGCTGGATACTTCCAGATTATTTGCTAGTCCAAGCGCATCCCATGCCCGCTCCTGGTTAACTTCCAGTACACCCATAGGTTGTTCAATAGACAACTTCGCCTGAATCTGACGCATGTCGATCGTAGCCTGTGGCTGCTCAATATGTTGCTCTGCCGGCCTTACTTGAATCCCAATAAGGGCAGGCTGCTGGTGAATTTGAATTTGTCCAATAGCCATTTAACCACCCTATCTTAGGAAATCAACAAGACTCGGTTGAATGATCTTAGCTCCTGCAGACAAGGAGGCTTGATATACGTTTTCCAATGTGGTCATGTTTGTAATAGCAGCGGCCATATCCACGTCCTCCACCTTTTGCTGCATCTGCTGGAGATTAATGTCCACGCCAGAAAGCCTTCCTTGTACGATTTCCACACGATTAACACGTGCTCCAATCTGAGCTCTTGCCGTCAGCATCGTGTTCATTCGCGTATCAATCTGGCCAAGCAGACTCGTCAAACCTTCTTGATCACCAGATCCCAGCATATCGTAAGCACGGTGCATAAGCTGGAACAAGTTATCGCTTGTCGTATCGGATTCATCCGTAACCGGAGCACCAAACACATCATTGCCTGTAATATTTACATCCATAGTCATTCCCGGAGACAACTCGTATTGAATGCTTCCGGTGTCGGTCTGGTTGCTGAAGGCTTTCAATACCGGAGGATCTGCTGATGGATCAGACTGCTGGGCTAGTCCAAGGGTAGAATAAGGTTTAATGCCTGTCTGCTCGCCGTTAAACATTTGTTTCCCGTTGAATTGTCCATTACCAATCTCCACCATTTGGTTATACAGTTGAGATACCTCTGTTTGAATGGCAGTCATGCTGGTTTGTTCCAAAGCACCATTTGCACCTTTTACGATTAACTCACGGAAACGTTGAACAATGTCCGTAGCCTGTCCAATCGTTGTATCCATATATTCCAGGGACGATAGTGCGGCATCTGCATTGGATGTGTACTGATCATTTGAAGAAATCTCGCCGCGATAACGCAAAGCGAAAGTAATCCCGATTGGGTCATCGGAAGGCTTATTAATCGCTTTACCTGTAGCGAGCTGGTTTTGCAGCTTATTCATACTGTTAAGATTGTTCGTTATGTTGCCAAGCATTTGGGAAGACATCATTCTTTGCGTTACGCGTAATGCCATGTGGCTGCACCTCCGGCTTTATCTAGTCGATTACAGGCCGACGCGGCCCATGCTGTTAATAATGCGGTCCAGCGTCTCGTCAATAACGGTCATCACGCGCGCGGATGCGTTATAGGCGTGCTGGAACTTCACGAGATCGGACATTTCTTCGTCAAGGGAGACCCCGCTGACCGACATACGGCGGGAATCCACCTGATCTACGATCGTTTGCTGATTCGTTTGCAGCCGTTGCATTTCCTTGGACTGCACGCCTAATTGGCCAACTACGGCGCGGAAGAATCCGTTAATCGTATTTTTGTCCGTAGCATCAAACGCAAACTTCGTGTCCCGGGCCTGCGACATCAGAACGGCCATCGAGTTGTTACCCGATACAACCGTCTCCGTGCCATCGGCGTTGAAGGTCACTTTCATAGAGGTTGCAAGTAGAGTAGGGTCTGCTGCGATCTTTGGATTGAGCTGAATATTTTCCGCGGTTAAATTATCGGTATTGCCATCCGCGTCGGTGAACAGCGGCTCGCCTTGTTCCCCGTTCATCGTATAGCCGAGCTGATGCAAGCCGTTAAGACCTTGAACCGTTACTTTCAGGTCTTCCGTAAGCGTACGGTTTGCTCCTGCATACGTAACTCCGTTAAGTACGGTACCTTCAGGAAGGACCGAGCCTTTAGGAATCGTTACTTCAATATCTCCATTGGCAATGGTATTGGCCATTTGGTTCAGCTGGTCAACATAGCCTTGAACATATTTATCGCGCGACTGCATCGTGCCGTAGATGGCTCCGTTATTCAGATCGCCATTCTCGATTGCCGCCGTCATATCGTCCAGCGTTAATCCCTGCGACCCTGCCGCGGATTTACCAGCAACCAAAGTGACATTGCCCATTGTGATCGTGTAACCGTCAGATAAATCAGACACCTTAATATTCGCCAGACCGGACAACTCGTCCACAAGCTTGTCACGCTGGTCCCTCAAATCGTTAGCGTCATCGCCAATGCCTTCAATACGCTGAATTTGTCCGTTCAGGTTGGCAATGGTGCTAGAAACCGACTTAAGGTTGTCGAGGTTGATTTGAGCGTTTTCCGTCAAGTCGGATTTCAAATCGTTAAGCTGTTTGTATGTATAGTTAAAAGCGTCCATCATCGCTTTCGTCTGTTCAACCAGTACGGCGCGGCCATCCGCGCTCTCAGGCGTCTTGCTGAGGTCCGACCAGCTATTCCAGAAGTTCGAGATCACGGTCTGTAGGCCGGTATCGCTCGGTTCATTCACGATGGTCTCCAGTTTCTCGAGCGTATCTGACTGAACTGTATAATTCCCGAGCCATTTATACTCGCTGTAAAACTGGCTGTCGAGGAACTTGTCTCTTACCCGCGTTATGGAAGCCGCTTCTACACCGGTTCCCAGTTGGCCAGCTGCTGTAGAATGCGTAAGACCGTAAGCTTCAATTGGACGAGTAGCCGAAAAATTAACCCGCTGACGGGAATAGCCGGCCGTATTCGCATTGGATATATTGTGACCCGTCGTGTTCAGCGCCGTCTGCGTCGTGAAAATACTCCGCTTCGCGGTCTCCAGACCATGAAATGTTGATGTCATCGTATCTTGTCCTCTCTCTTAAGTCTTGAGATTATAGCGACTAGCACGCTGCACATTCATTCCTTGTACGGCGCGGTGATAGGTAACCTCGTCCTCAGGGGCACCAAGCAGCAGGTCCTGCGTAAATTGCAGATAGTCCAGGTTCATCCGGATCAACTGCTGATTAAACGTATTGACATCCTGAAGCTCCTTGATCGCGGCGGACAGCTCCCGCCACATCTGCTGAAGCTCCAGCTTCTGCTCTGCATGGTAGACCATCTGAATCAGCTTCTCCATCTTCAGGGAGCGCATATTGCGAAGGCCTTGTTCAACCGTAAACCGTCCAACCTGAAGCAGACGGGTCTGTTCCAGGTCAACGATACGCTGCACGCTTTTTTTCTCGCGGCTCGTAATAAGGGATACCGCTTCCACGTTTTCCGAGCGGATGGCTTCCGTCTTCTCGTTGGCATGCCCGATAAGCTCACGATGCGCATCCAGCAGCTCCTGCAGGGTGATTAAAATCTGCCTGATATGTTCGTTCATTTAAGGATCATCCCTTCAGGTATGGAAGCAGCTTGTCTGCGATTTTGCCGGCATCTACCTTGTAAGTTCCCGCCGAAATGGATTGCTTCAATTCCTCAAGACGCTTCTGCCGTTCAGGACTATTCGTTTGACTGGTAGAGAGCATTTCCTTTGCCTCCGCGGAGATCTCTACGATATCCTTCTGTTTCTTCTTATTTGCACCATCTATCCGCTGTTCCATTTGCTTCTGGTAGGGGTTGTATGCGCCGATCCGATTCGTTTCATTTATCTTCATGAATAATCACCTCTTTGGTTCCACAATAGAAAAAACCGATAACCTTTAACAGTATTATCGGTTCAGCTAGTTGGAAAATGAATAGGCCAAGTTATGGGACTAACATTAATTTTGCCTGTTTTTATATTTATCGATACCTTTGTACGAAACTCTCTCTTCCGCCCGAAGCGCGGCATTCCTTGCCTCATCCTCGTGCATGTGCTGAGTGTCCTTGAGCAGACGCGCGCGGCAATTGGTGCAAATGTTATTTTCACGGATGAGCGTACCACAAACTTCGCAAGGATACATCAAATTAGGGGCGTTCAGAAGCGAAATCCGGCCCTCTTTGATAAACTTCGTAATTTGTTTAATCGAAACGCCGGTCGCTTCGTGCAGTTCCGTTATGACCGCACCTTTTTGTTCACGCAAGTACGTGGAGCACAATTCGTATTCTTTATCAATTTCACGGATACATGCAGGGCAGACATCACGGAAGTTTTTCGCGAAAATCTTACCGCACCGAGGGCAGTTTTCTACATTCATCATCGATTCCCCATTCCAGCAATCAAAAGGTTGTTACGGTTATTTTAACGGATATTGGGAGTTTTTTCACTAGTAATCTTGCAAAAGGTCTTTCTGCTGCTAGGATCTGGCCCACGTAAGCGAATAAATGTCGAGCGGGACCTCCGAATGCTGATGCAGCGCTGCAGCGCAGGCACCAATCGTACTGCCGGTTGTGTAGATGTCGTCAACGAGAAGAATTCGTATAGACCGCGATTGAGCGTTCATAGGGGAACTTAGGACATCGTTCTGTAAAAGCGCCATCGCATGCGGGTTGGCATGGAACAAACGCTGTGTATCCTTCATTCGCTCCAGGCGGGTCTTGAAGCTTTGTTTCCCGGTATGCCGTTCCCGGACGAGCAGATCATACAATGGGAGCTGATGCTGATTGGCCAAAATAGAAGCGAATCGCTCGGCTTGGTTAAACCCCCGCTCCTCTGCCCGCTCCGAGCTGACCGGCACGAAAGTAACGGCATCCCAGATCGGGATTGGGGAGAGTTGAGTTAAAAAGCTTTGTTTTTCCGCTTCCTTCGTGACGGCTATAAATGCCGGGAACATCATTTGGGCGAGCAGCGGCTCCAGCCTCTCATTGCCGCGGTATTTATATTGAGCCAGCCACTCTCTCATCTCGCTGCTGTACTGGACGGCGCTTCGGTTCGCGATAAACATGGCGTCCGTCCGGCGGATGCAGTCGGGGCAAGTGATCCCCCTGCCGCAAACGCGGCATTTGATTGGAGTAAGCCAGGGGATGGCCGCAAGGCAAGAGGAGCAGACGGAACGGGCAAAAGCAGGCGGGAGATACGAGAGATACGTTTTCCTGCTATCGGAATGAGGTGATGACAGGCTTGGCGGATTCTGCTTTAACCCTTTTCCGCAAAAAGGGCATTCTCCCGAACTGGGATTCAGAAAATGAAAAGAGTGACGCAGCTCGGAGGTAGAACGTTGAAATAGTTGCTTGATGAATTGGCGCATGCATGAGTGGTCTCCTTTGCCGGTGTTGTTTTAGCAATTTGATGAAAGTGCAGCTAGTGGATAGGCGTAAGGCAACGAGCTATGAGGAGAAAATAAGCGCTTCTGCTTGACGGTCAAAAGAAGGTTAGTTGGAACGCTTGAATAATTTGCTCCACCGCCATGAATTAGCCTGCTCCTCCGGGAGCAGGTATCCCCGTTTGCGGGCAATCCGGTTCATTCCGCGAATTTGGCTGACGGCTGCAGCTTGAGCGCCCGTTCGCTCCCTGCCGCAAAAATAGACAAATCCATTCGGATCATCTCCCGAACGACCGGCCCTCCCCGCCATCTGAACCAGCGAGGCCTCGTCAAACAACCGCCCGTCTGCGTCTAGAATATATACATCGCTTCGCGGAATGGTTACTCCCCGCTCCAGGATGGTTGTGGTGACCAATACTCGAATTTCGCTTTTGCGGAATCGGCTTACTTTGTCAGCCCGGTCCGGATCCTGGGACGAGGTCCCTTCGACCGCGGATTGCTTAAGCAGAACGCTCAGCAGCTTGGCCATCGGCTCAACCTGCGAGATCCGCTGGACGAATATAAAGAGCTGAGCGCCGCGGTTTAGGGAATGACTAAGGGCTGCGAGCAGCGCTCTCGGTATTTTTCTCGTCTGAAGGAGCTTAGCGACGGACGGCGTGCGAAGCAGGACCGGAACGGGCAGCGGATGGCGATGGTAGCGGACAGGCACTCTGGCATGGGGCAATTGGCCGGATTTCACCCGCCGCTGCAGCTCGGTGGGTGGCGTCGCCGAAAGCAGCAGCTTGGGAGCATGCGGCGCACGGCTTTTATCCGCCGCGTAATGCAAAATCGGATCGCCGTGGTAGGGAAACGCATCAAGCTCGTCGATAATGACGAGATCAAAAGCTTGATGGAACCGCATCAATTGATGCGTAGTTGCCAGCGTAATGTCTCCCGCTTCCCAGCGCTGCTCGCTGCCTCCGTATAAAGTAACGACCCGTGCCTGCGGAAACGCCCTGCGGATGCGGGGATCCAGCTCAATGACAACATCGCGGCGCGGAGTGGCGATCAGCGCCCGCCCGCCGCGTGAGAGGACCGACTCGACCAGCGGGAATATCATCTCCGTCTTGCCGGCCCCCGTGACGGCCCAGAGGAGGAACTCCTTGTTCTGATGCGGCTGGTAGGGCAAAGTTGGCGCTTCGATGAACTGAAGCGCTGATTCCGTGGCGGCCGCTTGCGCGGGGCTTAGCTGCCACTTGTGCAGGTCGGCCGGGATGGAGCCGTCGGCCTCTAATAGAGGCGCCGGCATGCCAAGCACCAGCAGCTCGCATTCGCGGCTGCGCCCCATGGTGAGGCATGCCGAGCAATAGGCGCACATGCGCCCGCACGCTGCGCAAGGCGTGCGGTGCATGTGCGCTT
>NZ_BILY01000044.1 GCF_004000805.1 Paenibacillus glycanilyticus NBRC 16618 | reverse complement strand
GGGCTCGCGGCAGCGCTGGCTGCGCGCGCCCGTGGCACCGCGCAGGTCCCAGCGCTCGCAGCGCCGCTGCTCTGCGAGCGGGAGCTGATGCTGCGTGTAACCTCGGTACTATACAGCCTGTAAGCTCTTTTGTTCCGTGCTATACAGCTTGCGAACTCTAGCTTATATGACCTCTTCCATTGCACGAAATACAGTGTAATTCGAATTAGCGGGTCCACTTACAGGTATATCCTGCGCGTTCTGCAGAATATTGTGTTTAAACCTACCTCCATTCGCAGCCTAGATCGGCGAATATCCTGTACAACGTGCAACGTAGCAGGCAGGCGGAAGCGCTGAGCCATCAGCGCCTCTCCGCCTCTCTTTTCGCAAGCTGCGCAGTAATAATCGCCTTCCATTCGGCGAGCCAGCGCGCCTGATCGAATGCGAGCGCCGCCCGCCGAGCGGCTGCGCCCAACCGGCGGCGCAATCGAGGCTGCTCGATCAGCTCGCTGACGGCCGCGGTGACGGCTTCTGCCGAAGTTGGGATCAGGCGGCCGTTTACGCCGTTGACGATAAGATCGTTCAGCCCGCCGACATTGGTCGCGATAACGGGCAAGCCGCAGCTCATCGCCTCCAGGCAGGAGAGGGAGGTCCCTTCCGAGAACAACGTTGGGATGACCGCAATATCCGCTTGACGATAAGCCTCCCGGATCGTCTCGAACGTATATGTCCGGTGGAGGATGCGGTCGCGGTGAGGATGAGCCTCCTTCCATACATAAAAGGCCGCCGCCATCATAGACCCGTCAATCAGCTCGCCGGCGAATTCCACGGTCAGCGCCGGGTACCGGCCCAGCAGTTCATCCGCCGACAGCATCATCGTAACAAGCCCCCGCTCAAAGCTCAGCCTTCTCGGGAAAAGCACCCGCAGCCCTTCCGCGGAAAGAGAAGCGCCACCTCTCCGGGGAACAAACCGCGAGGTATCCACGGGATTGGGAAGCAGGGTAATAACGGCCGGATCCTCATACTCGCACACCGCCCTGCAATATGTCTGAAAATGCGAATCGACCGACACCACGAGGTCCAATTGCCGAAGCGCCTGATTAATATGCCGGGCGATCGCCGCCTTCGTCTCGGCCGCAATGGAAGGAGTGTCCCAATTGATGCCGTGGCAGATGCCGATGCTTCCCGGGCGGTACCGGATCGGATGCCAGATGCAGCTGGCATAGATAAGCAGGCCTTCCGCGGATTCCGCCATCCGCTCGAAAGCCTCCGTAATCTTATCGGCTTCAAAAGGCCAGCCCCGTACCCGGACGCCTTCGTGCACGGTGTCAAAAGCCTCGTAATACGTCATCTGACAAACAACCGGAGTGAGTCCAAGCTCCTTGATCGCCCGGCATAACATATGGACATACCGCTCCAGCCCGCCTCCGAACAACCGGGAATAATCCTGTCCGTAAGCGTTCAAATAGCTGTGGGTCAATATCGTCACCGTCTTTACGGCATACGGCTTTGCCATCGTCTTACCCATCGCGGCGCTCCCTCTCCTGCCATCGGATCAGCCTTGGATTCGGATCGAGGATCGAAGCGTAGTGGCCGAGATTGCCCCATTGTCCCTGCGGGTCGAGCTTCATGTAACGGTCGTATTTCGCCCGCCGCTCCTCGGCGCTTCCCGCCCACCCGTAATGCTTGATCCGAAGGTCGGTATCGAGGCCTGGCAATGCGTTATAGGTAAAAGGAAGGCGGGTGGCGTGATGCGCCCGTTTCGGATACGCATAATGAAAGCCGGGCAAGTAGCGGACAAGCGTCATCATAGGCCGCTGATGGAGATTCCACCAGTCGTCCTCCCGGTAGTGGGTGACCGAATCCCAGAAATCGTACATCCGGAAGGAAACGGTATCGTAGTCATCCTGGTTAATAAGCTCCCTCATGGCCGCCTTTGCGCAGTCCTCGTAAAATTCATCCGCGTCCACGGCCAGGAGCCAATCCGGCGAGGTTTCCTCCGCCGCCCGCCACAGCTGCTCGCGCAGCAGCCATTCTTTATGGAACAACGAATCCTTATTCCGTACCAGCTTCACAACCTTCCCGAACGATGCGGCGAGCTCCGGCGTATCGTCCGTGCTTCCGTCATCCACGATAACAATCTCGTCTACAAAGCCGGACAAATCCGCAAGGGCCGCTTCCAGATAACGTCCGGCTTCGTTGCGGACCTGCATGATGGCGGTCAATTTATTGCCCGTTATTTTTCTTCCGCCTTTTCCGAGACCGCTGGCCATTCTTTAGTCAGCCTCCTTATCTCCCCGTGTCAGCTCCCGCGCAACGCCATCCATAACCGCCAGGTCAATCATGCCGTTTAATTCCTCCTGCCTGTGCTCTCCTGCCGCCAGAAAGCAGTGGATGGCTTCATGCCGCTTGCCTTTAAGCAGAAGAGCCGTTCCTTGCAGACGCTGCCACTGCCGGCGGTCGCCCGCCGACTTGCGGAGCCCGTCGTTGCCGAGCAAGAGAGCGCTGTCTAACCGGCCCATCGTAATGTAAGTAGCAGCAAGCAGCGCGCGGGCTTCCGGATCATCCGCAAGCGGCTCCAGCAGAGCTGCCGCTTTGCGGTAATCGTCATTCAGCCGGTATAGCTGGGCTTTGGCGAGCTCCCGCTTCCCGGCAGCCAGCCATCCGGATAATTGTTCGGCATTGCGCCATTCCGTTTCTCCTTGGGCGGTGTAGCCGTAGGTCCGTACGGCGTCATGAACATGTCCCTGCTCCAGCTCGATGGCAGACAGGAACCGGTAGACGTTCTGAAGCGTATCCCTGCGGCCTTCGTGCAGCATTTGCTCGAAGGAGGCAAGCAGATGCTGTCGCGCGTATTCGGGTTCGCCGGTCAAATACCGGTAGACCGAATGGAAAAAGAGACCGTCTGCAAAGCCGCTTGGCTTGCTGCCCGCCGCCAGCTCCAGCTCCTGCTTCCGAAGCAGCTCGTTCCGCCAGTTGGCCCTATGGCGCTGCTGGAGGCGGATAAGCATGTCGGACTCGAAGCCGTCGCTATGCCATTCCACCGCCTGCCGGGCGAACAGATCGGAGGTTTCGTCCATCCCGTCCATTAGAAAGACGCTGCCGCGGCGGAAGCACTGTTCCAGATAGAAGGCCTCCGTACCGGCCACGACAAGCGTGGCATACGCGCATAGCCAGGCACGGCATTTGCTCCACAACTCTTCTTCATTAGATTCCGGTCCGGGCAGCATGGCAATAAGGCAGTGCGGCTTCAGCGGCACGACAATATGTACCCAGGCGGGGTGCATAACAATAGCGGCGACGCTGCCCCATTCCACGGTATTCAGCTGCTCCAAGCCGAGAGACTCGATTCCGTTTGGAGCATCGTTGGCAAATGCCAGCAGCTTTCTTTTTGCGGCGAGCTCCTCCAGCCAGTCCCGAACGCCTGACGGAATTCCGCGCCAGCCGCCGGGAGGGAAGACGACAATGGGTTGTGCTGCCATGGCGCGATCACCATCCGTTCCACTCTTTTGGTTCTTGTATGAACGTATGAAAAATAGTACGATATCCATTCCGGTTTTTTCTCGAACTGGGAGCAAATAATAGGTTTTAACAACATCAGGTGAAGACACAAGGAAAGAGGTAGGTTTGTAAGATGGTTGATCAAAACAAGAGTACGGCTGCTCCATCGCTTGCGGATGGGGAAGAGCGGTTCTCGAAATCAGGATTCATTTTCGCGGCGATCGGCAGTGCGGTTGGTCTCGGCAACATGTGGAAATTCCCTTATATCACCGGCAAATACGGCGGCGCGGCATTTTTCCTCATGTTTATTGTCTGCCTTCTCGCTGTTGGCCTGCCGGTCCTGATGGCCGAGCTTGCGATCGGCCGAGGCGGCCGCGGCAGCGTATCGACCTCCTTTAACCGGCTGACCAAGCAAAAGGGCTGGGGAGCACTTGGATTCCTCATGATCGCAGCGCCATTTTTGATTTTATCGTTCTATTCCGTTGTCGCAGGCTGGACGATGTATTATGCGGTCCGGTCATTCTCGGGTCAGCTGTTTAAGACGACGGATTACTCCGGCCAGTTCAATGCCTTCATCGGCAGCTGGCAGCCGGTATGGTGGATGCTTCTGGCGCTGGTGCTTACGGCGGCAGTTATTATTAAAGGCGTGTCGGCCGGGATTGAGAAGTTTAACAAAATTCTTATTCCGGGCCTTGTTATTTTGCTTCTGGTCCTCGTTGTCCGCGCTTTGACGCTTGACGGGGCAGGAGAGGGCGTATCGTTCTTCCTTAGTCCGGATTTCAGCAAGCTGACGGCCGAATCGGCCCTGGTTGCGCTAGGACATGCGTTCTTCTCCCTTTCCCTTGGCATGGGAACAATGATTACGTACGGTGCTTATGTGGACAAGAGACAGTCGCTTGGCGCGGGCACGATGGCGATTGGCCTAGGCGATCTGTTGTATGCCTTCCTGGCAGGCTTGATTATTTTCCCGACGTCCTTTGCATTCGGGATCGAGCCAGGCCAAGGGCCGGGTCTTGTGTTTGTGGCGTTGCCGGCAGCTTTTGCAGCGATGCCGCTCGGCAGTCTTTTTGGCGGATTATTCTTTATCCTTCTTGCGGTTGCCTCGTTAACTTCGACAGTTGGTCTCCTGGAAGTGCCGGTTGCCTTTATTCGCGAGCGGTATGGCTGGAGCCGCGGGCTTGCGGTAACGGTGATCACGGTGCTTCTCTTCCTGGTTGGCATCCCTTCCGCCGTGTCGGTAGGCGGGGCGGTAAGCGGACTGGATTTCGGGGGCAAGACGTTTTTCGACTGGATGGATTTCGTCTGCTCGAACATCATGCTGCCGCTTGGCGGCCTGATCGTGACCATCTTTGTGGGCTGGGTTTGGAAAAACGCGGCCGAAGAAGCGGGACTTACAGCGGCGTGGTTTTGGATCTGGTTGTTTATGGTGCGTTATATCGCCCCGATTCTCGTCGCCCTGGTTCTGCTCTACTCCGCCGGCGCACTGGACTTCTTATTTAAAGGATAGTGTCTCCGCCTAGCAGTAGACAGTGTATTTTCTCGTAATTTTGTGTATGATAGGAAGATCATTAATTACGGGAAAGGTTGGTCGCCGTGGAAAACACAGTGGAGAATAAGGTATCATCCTCTAACTTTATCAAAAACATCGTCGTCGAAGATTTGAAAGAAGGCCACGTGCAGGAAATCGTGACCCGCTTTCCGCCGGAGCCTAACGGATATTTGCACATCGGACATGCCAAGTCGATCTGCTTGAACTTCGAGCTTGCCGATGAATTCAAGGGACGGACAAATCTGCGTTTCGACGATACGAATCCGGTAAAGGAAGATACGGAATACGTAGAGTCGATTAAGGAAGATGTGCGCTGGCTCGGCTTTGACTGGGATGATCTTCGTTTTGCATCCGACTACTTCGAAGAATTGTACAATCGCGCCGTTCTGTTGATCCGCAAAGGGAAAGCTTACGTGTGCGACCTGACTGCCGAGCAAATCCGCGAGACGCGCGGCACGTTGACGCAGCCCGGGCAAGACAGCCCTTACCGCGGCCGCACGGTCGAGGAGAATCTTGATCTGTTCGCTAGAATGCGGGCAGGCGAATTCAAGGACGGCGAGAAGGTGCTGCGCGCGAAGATCGATATGGCTTCGCCGAATATCAACTTCCGCGATCCGGTTCTGTACCGGATTGCCCATGCGCACCATCACCGCACGGGAGACGCGTGGTGCATCTACCCGATGTACGACTACGCGCATCCGATCAGCGACGCGATTGAAGGCATTACGCATTCGATCTGTACGCTGGAGTTCGCGGACCATCGTCCGCTGTACGATTGGACCATCGCGGAATGCGAGATGGTTGACGTGCCTAAGCAATACGAGTTCGCCCGTCTGAACATTACGAATACCGTGATGAGCAAAAGAAAGCTGAAAGCGCTCGTGGACGAAGGCGTCGTTACCGGCTGGGACGACCCTCGCATGCCAACGATCAGCGGTCTGCGCCGCAAGGGCTATACGCCGGAAGCGATCCGCGCGTTCTGCCGCGAGATTGGCGTAGCGAAAGCGAACAGCACGGTCGACGAGCGGATGCTGGAGCATTTTATCCGGGAAGACCTGAAGCTGAAGGCGCTTCGCACGATGGCCGTATTGCAGCCTCTGAAGGTTGTTATTACGAACTATCCGGAAGGCCAAGTCGAGATGCTTGAAGCGGAGAACAATGCCGAGAACGAGGAAATGGGCACGCGCCAAATTCCGTTCTCCCGCGAAATCTATATCGAACAGGACGATTTCATGGAGAATCCTCCCGCGAAATATTTCCGTCTGTTCCCTGGCAATGAAGTGCGCCTGAAGCATGCTTACTTCATTACGTGCCAGGAAGTCATCAAGGATGCGGACGGCAACGTGATCGAGCTGCGCTGTACGTATGACCCGGCTACCAAGAGCGGTTCGGGCTTTAATGCCCGCAAAGTAAAAGGCACGATCCATTGGGTCGAAGCCTCGCAAGCCGTGCCGGCGGACTTCCGTCTGTACGAGCCGCTTATTACTAGCGAAGCCGAAGAGGAAGGCAAGCCGTTCCTCGAATGCATCAATCCGAACAATCAGCAAGTGCTGCAAGGCTTTGTTGAGCCGAACATGAAGGACGCGAAGAGCCATGACAAGTTCCAGTTCTTCCGCCACGGCTACTTCAATGTGGATCCGAAGGATTCGACGGGAGAGAAGCTGGTATTCAACCGGATTGTCTCGCTGAAGAGCTCGTTTGATCCGTCCAAAGCTTAAATAATCGCCATAGGCTGAGCAAGCCGGGCTGTCCTTGCGGGATAGTCCGGCTTTTCTTTGAATTTATAAAAATGGTAAATAGAAGGAAAATGTAGAATGATGGCGAACTTTCTTGTGAACCGTCTGGTCCGGGCTTTAAGCGGGAGTCATAAGCCCATATAGGTGGTAATAGGCTAAAGAAAGCCTATAAGCCAACAGAGAAAAAATAGGGAGGAACAACATGGATACTTATTACCGCGCAGGATTCTGGAGACGTTTGGGCGCCAATATTTTGGACGGCCTTATTATCGGCATTCCGCTTACCATTCTGGCCTTTATCATTTCGGGCGAGAGGGAGAACTTGTTTACGAACATTATTTCTTTCCTGTATTCCTTGCTGATTCCGGTTCTGTGGAACGGCTACACGATCGGGAAAAAGATTTGCGGCATTCAGATCCGCCGCCTGGACGGCAGGCCGCCGGGCATCGGCACGATGCTGCTGCGCAATGTCGTGGGCGGACTCGTCTATGCCGTAACCATTGGCATCGCCGCGGTTGTCAGCGCGTTTATGGTCGGCATGCGCGAAGACAAACGCGCCATTCACGATTTTATCGCGGGCACGGTTGTTGTTCACGACGGGGACGAGTAAATCGTTATGCAAGCCCTTAAGGCCCTCCGGGGGCCTTAAGGGCTTTGTTTTTGCCTTCGTAATGCCTGATAAGGTCCCTAAAGGGCCCTAACCGCACGGGATGCAAGGTTTTTGGTCGGATTTTGAGAGATCGTCAAGCCCTTAAGGCCCTCCGGGGGCCTTAAGGGCCTTGCTTTTCCCATTGTAGTGCCCAATAAGGTCCCTAAAGGGCCTTAACCGCGCGGCAGAAAGAATTTATTGTTGAATTTTGAGAAGATCGGTCTAGCTCTTAAGGTTTCTGCGAGACCTTAAACTGTGAAACTAGCGGAAGAGAGAGATAGAGTTCTAGGCTGGTTTCTAGAGGGTGGGAAAGGTTAAATTATTTACACGTGCGCAAAAATCGTACAGGCTGTACAATCAAATAAAGGAAACATGAGGTCAAGGAGAGAACTACTTATGAACAATGATTTTACGATCCGAGATGCCGGGGTAGAGGATCTGCCCCGCATCGTCGAAATATACAACTCTACTATCGCATCCCGCCAGGTAACGGCTGATCTGGAGCCCGTATCGGTGGAGAGCAGAATGAGATGGTATGACGAGCATTCACCGGATTTTCGCCCGTTATGGGTGCTGGAGGAAGACGGCAAAATGCTGGCGTGGCTGAGCTTCCAATCGTTCTATGGACGCCCGGCTTACAACGCAACGGCCGAGATCAGCATTTATATCGATCAGGAATACCGCGCGCGCGGTATCGGCTCGTTCCTGATTCAGAAGGCGCTTGAAGCAAGCCCGGGACTTGGTCTTCGCACGCTGCTCGGATTTGTATTTGGCCACAATGAGCCTAGCCTAGCCCTGCTGCGGAAATTTGGCTTCGAAGAGTGGGCGAACCTGCCGAAGGTAGCCGAGCTTGACGGGGTAGAGCGGGATTTGATTATTGTCGGACGCAAGATTTAATGCCGGCTAATTTGGTGATTCATGCCAAATGATTTATGCTGGAAGCAATAGGATGAAAAGACGACAGGGGAGAATGAACATTGAGCAAGTTTTGGAGTCCGCTTACGGCTTCTTTAGTCCCTTATGTTCCCGGGGAGCAGCCGAAGGACAAAAAATACATTAAGCTGAACACCAACGAAAACCCGTACCCGCCTTCGCCTCAAGTGCTGGAGGCCATCCGGTCGGTAACAAACGATGATTTGAGGCTTTATCCCGATCCAACCTGCGATGCGCTTGTCCGCAAAATCGCCGGATATTTCGATGTTGCTTCGAATCAAGTATTTGTAGGCAACGGTTCCGACGAAGTGCTCGCTTTTGCTTTCGCGGCTTTCTTTAATCCGGCCAAACCGGTCGCATTCGCGGATATTACATACAGCTTCTATAAGGTGTATGCCGAGTTCTACCAGCTGAAGGCGGACATTATTCCGCTTGGTGAGCAGTTCAAGCTGCCGGTTGACGAATTCAGCGGCCGGGATACCGGAGGCATTGTTATTCCGAACCCGAATGCGCCAACGGCTATGCTGATCTCGCTTGACGATATCCGTACGTTGCTTGCGCAAAACCCCGATCAGGTTGTTCTGATTGACGAGGCGTATATCGATTTCGGCGGCGAGTCGGCGGCAAAGCTGGTGAACGAATATCCGAATCTGCTCGTCGTTCAGACGCTTTCGAAGTCCCGCTCGCTTGCGGGTCTGCGGGTAGGCTGGGCGCTGGGCAGCGAAGAGCTGATCGACGGGCTGAACCGCGTTAAAAATTCGTTCAACTCCTATACGCTTGACCGCCTTGCGCTTGCGGGCGCGGTAGCGGCGTTTGAGGACGAGGCTTATTTCCTGGAGACCACGGCGAAGGTAATCGCGACGCGCGAAGCGGTGACGAAGGAATTGAAAGAGCTGGGCTTTATCGTAACCGACTCGGCGGCGAACTTTGTCTTCATCTCCCATCCGGAGCATGCGGCAGAGGTTCTGTTCCAGCAGCTGCGCGAACGCGGCGTGCTTGTCCGGTATTTCAAACAGCCCCGCATTGACCAATATTTGCGCGTAACGGTTGGCACGGACGAAGAGATGGCCGCATTTGCGGAGGCACTCAAGGAGATCATTAAGCGATAATGAAGAAGCAGGTAAGACCCGGCTATCAACGGGCTGCATTTTTCGTTGTTCTCTTAAGCGTTATTTATGCGGTAATCGGGAATACTTTTTTTCAACTGGCCTATCGCTATAGTGCCGCTATAGATGAGGCGTACATCGTTTTTGCAATAACATCGGCAGTATACGCGTTGCCCGTTATATTGTGTTTTCGCCGAAAGTATTGGTATTTTGCTTTGTTTATCCCTGTTATTTGGGTGCCGATGCTGATGATTACCGGTTATCTGATGGGTGCGGTTTTTCCGCTTCCGGAGGATGATTATGGCGCAGGCATGCTGCTATTGTTCATACACGGATTGAATTTGGCAGCGGTAATTCTCGGCGTGGCACTTGGATTAACCGTGAACGCGGCGATTGCGGCTTGGAGGAAGTTCAGCAGGGTACAAAAAGGCTAAATAAGCCTATTTCCATTTTGTTATTTTTTCGTGCTATAATGGTGGCAAGTGACTGGTTCGGATTTTTAAGTTTGAAGTATAACAATCGTCGTCAGTCTTATAAATAGGAGGATTATTTTTGAATAACCATAAAACTGAAAAGAAACTATCCATTTTTGCCTTGGGCGGCGTAGGCGAAATTGGCAAGAACATGTACGCGGTACAATACGCGAACGACATTATTGTAATTGATTGCGGTTCCAAATTCCCGGATGAGGAGCTTCTCGGCATCGACATTATCGTGCCAGACATCACGTACCTCATCGAGAACAAGGACAAGGTTAGAGCATTGCTCATCACGCACGGCCATGAGGATCACATCGGCGGCCTGCCGTATATTCTGAAGCAGCTTAGCATGCCCGTCTATGCAAGCCGTCTGACGATGGGATTGATCGAAGGAAAACTGAAGGAAGCCGGACTGCTCGGATCGACAGAGCGGCATTTGATTCATTCCGATTCCGAGCTCAAGCTGGGTTCGATGAAGGCGTCGTTCTTCAAGACGAACCACAGTATTCCGGATTCCCTCGGCGTCGTGCTGGATACACCGGAAGGCGTCGTTGTCCATACGGGCGACTTCAAGTTCGACCAAACACCGGTAGGCGACTATCACGCGGATATTCACCGTATGGCCGAGATTGGGAAAAAAGGTGTCCTCGCTTTGCTGTCGGAGAGCACAAACGCCGAACGTCCAGGCTTTACGCCATCGGAACGGATCGTCGGCGCGAACTTTATTGATGCTTTCCGCAAGGCGGAACGCCGCGTGATCGTCTCTACCTTCGCCTCGAACGTGCACCGTCTGCAGCAGGTTGTGGATGCAGCGGCAGCATCGGGACGGAAGCTGGCAATTATCGGGCGCAGTATGGTCAACATGATTACGATTGCTTCGGAGCTGGGTTATCTCGATATCCCGGATGGCATGCTGATCGAGACGAACGAAGTGAACCGCTATGCGGATAATCAAGTCGTTATTCTTTGCACAGGCAGTCAAGGCGAGCCCATGTCCGCTCTTACGCGGATGGCCCGTTCGAATCACCGTCAGGTGGAGATTCTGGAAGGCGATACGGTTATTATCTCGGCAACGCCAATTCCGGGTAACGAACGCAGCATCGGACGTACGGTGGACGAGCTGTTCCGCCTTGGCGCGAACGTCATTTACGGCTCCGGCACGCAAACCGGCATGCACGTATCCGGCCACGGCAGCCAGGAAGAGCTGAAGCTGATGCTTCAATTGATGGCTCCCAAGTATTTCATTCCGATTCATGGAGAATACCGGATGCAGCTCCATCACAAGAAGCTGGCTGAAGCCGTTGGCGTCGAGCAAGGCAATACCTTCATCGTGGATAACGGTGAAATCGTGGAAATCGTAAACGGCGATGCACGCAAATCCGGCAAAGTGCCGGCTGGCAATACGTATATCGATGGACTTGGTATCGGAGACGTGGGCAATATCGTACTTCGTGACCGCAAGCACCTGTCCCAGGATGGCATTCTTGTTGTAGTAGTAACCATCAGCAAGCAGGACAAGACGATTAAATCGGGACCAGATATTATCTCCCGCGGCTTCGTCTATGTACGGGAGTCGGAGGGGCTGCTTGAGGAAGCAGGCAGAATTGTGACAAGAACGATTACGAAATCCATCAGCGATAACGTAAACCAATGGACAACACTTAAATCAAACGTAAAAGACGCGCTAGGACGATTCTTATATGAACAAACGAAAAGAAAGCCGATGATCCTTCCTATCATCATGGAAGTGTAATCGGCACCTAACCAGTCCACTTCTTTTTGTTTAGTGAGCCGATATATACACGCAAGGGGCTGTCCCGTTAGCTGATAAAGCTGCGGGACAGCCCCTTGCTTTCGTTTCAACCGCAATTAGGCCACCAGCTTGAGGCCAACTACGGCCCCGATAATGAGGGTGATAAAGAGGATCCGGAGCATGTTTTTCGGCTCTCCGTACAGAACCATGCCAAGAATTGCACCGCCTGTAGCGCCAATCCCCGTCCAGATGGCATAAGCGATACTCATCTCGAGCGTTTGCATCGCGTAGGACAAGCAGACAAAGCTCATGCCAAAGCCAATTAGCAGAAGCGCGATGTTTTTCACGCTTTTCTTCTCATTGACCTTATTCATCATAACGACGCCCAGCATTTCGAATAGACCCGCGCAGATCAAAGCTAACCAGTTCATTTGGAGGATGCTCCTTTCTTCTCGCCCGCACTTCCGTGCTCCGGCGTAATAAGCTTAAGACCGATAATGCCAATCAAAAGAAGGGCGATAAACAACAATTTAGCCGCATGCAGCGGATGCCCGAAAAAGACCGATTCCGATATAACCGTACCGGTCGTGCCAAGACCTACAAAAACGGCATATACCGTGCCGACGGGAAGCTCTCCGCTAGCTTTGATAAGCAGGACAAAGCTGAGCACAATCGCGATAAACGTCCCCGCCCAGCTCCAGACATGGTCCGCATGCTTGAGGCCGGTGACCCACATGACTTCGAAAATTGCAGCAACATAAACTTGCAACCATTGCTTTTTCATGAAAATTCTTCCCCCTTACACGTGATGTAATATTTAAAAAGACAAAAATAAAACCCGGGAGTACACTGCTGGCGCAGGCGACTCCCAGGTTTTTATCCTTCCGTGATCACAGCTATCGCTGTGAGTTTTCCCTCGGACCAGACCTAAGCCTCTCGCTTAGCGGAACCCTAGAAAACCACTAACCTGTATTATACACACTTCCCCCCGAAGATCAAGGCTCTGAAAAAAGGATAAAAAATGGCGGCACCCGGATAGAGGAGCCGCAGTCTCAAGGGGACTGCGGCTTGCTTCGGTACGGGTGCCGCCTACGAAAAACAGCGGATTGCGGCTGAATCAAAAGCTTATCAGGAATGCTCGGCATCGAATGAAGCCGCAAGCTCCTTGGCGCGTGCTTCATCGTTGCTGCGTACATGAAGCCGTTTTAAGGAGCCATCCAAGGTTACCTTTGATTTTAACCCGTTAGATTTGAAATACGCATGCAGCCTGTCGATTTCATCAGCCCGGGATCCGGCCTCAGTCCGGAAGGCAGTCCATCGGTTCCACCACAGCACCATCCCCAACACACCTCCTTCGCCTGCTGATTCGCCATTCCGTACATATGTATTCGCCTCTCCCACCATCATGACAGGTTTGTTGGGAACATCCCGCTAATTATTCGATAGCGGCTTAATTGTTCATAGGGGAAGATCAATGGTAAAATAGGGGAGCTGAGAAGCAGCATTTTTAGAATGAGGGAGGAGAAGAGTTGTGAGCAAATTTACATCCATAACGCAAACCACGGAATTGAACAACGGAATTCAGATGCCTTGGCTTGGCTTTGGCGTATTCAAAACAAAGGAAGGCGAAGAGGTCGAGCAAGCGGTTGCGGATGCCCTGGAGGCAGGCTACCGCAGCATCGATACGGCGGCGATCTACGGTAATGAAGAAGGCGTAGGCAACGCGATTGCCGCAAGCGGTCTGAAGCGCGAGGAGCTGTTCGTTACGACAAAGGTATGGAACAGCAACCAGGGCTTCGAGAGCACGCTGAAGGCTTTCGAGGAAAGCCGCCGCAAGCTGAAGCTGGACGTTATCGATTTGTATCTCGTTCACTGGCCGGTGGCGGGCAAATACAAGGATACTTATCGTGCTTTGGAGAAGCTGTACAAGGAAGGGCATGTGCGGGCAATTGGCGTCAGCAACTTCCTGATACCTCATCTGGACGATCTGCTTGGCAACTGCGAAGTGGTGCCCGCGGTGAATCAGGTGGAATTCCAGCCCTACCTGACTCAGCCTGAACTGCAGAGCTATTGCAAAGAGCGCGGCATCCAGCTTGAGGCATGGAGTCCGCTGCTTCAGGGTAATCTCGATGTGCCGCTGCTGCAGGAAATCGGACAAGCTCACGGCAAATCGGCTGCGCAGGTTATTTTGCGCTGGGACTTGCAATGCGGAGTTGTCACCATTCCGAAGTCCGTTACGAAGAGCCGGATTATCGAGAACGCGGATATTTTCGACTTTGAACTTACCGCCGAAGAGGTGGAGAAGATCAATGGACTTAATGTCGGCCGCCGCTTTGGATCCGACCCCATGAATTTCAATTTCTAACAACAAGCTAAGCGAATAAGGGGGGTGCCGCCGTCGCACCCTATGACTGTGGCGGAAATCGGGCGGCCTTGCTATTGACATTGTTAACTGTAATTGATATTATTACAGTACTAAACAGGGAGGCCGTTCACATTGAACAGCGAATTTACGATTGCCGTACACAGTCTCGTTTATTTAGCCTATCTGCCCGAGCGGATGGCAAGCAGTGAGATGATCGCCGACAACGTAGGCACGCACTCCGCGCGCGTCCGCAAAGTTATGAGCGGATTGCGCAAAAGCGGCTTTGTCGATACACGAGAAGGCGCAGGAGGCGGCTACAGGCTTACAATTGATCCAGATGTCGTTACGCTTGGCGATGTATACCGCGTCATGGCGCAAGGCTCGTTTATTCCGAGCTGGTGCTCGGGTGATCCGGGCATGGATTGCGTCGTTGGCTCGAATATGAACCAAGTGATGTTCGGGATCTTCTGTACAGCCGAGAAGCAGCTGGAAGGCTACTTCAGCGGCATCACGATTTCCGATGTACTAAAGCAAATTCACGCTTGTGGTTGCGATTAGGCTACAATAAAACGTGCGTGGCGGAATTCCCTTATCATATTATTTTGGAGAGGATGATTGACAATGGCAGTAGCATTGACAAAAGATAACTTTGCAACTAGCGTGGAAAACGGCGTTTCTCTGGTAGACTTCTGGGCACCTTGGTGCGGACCTTGCAAAATGCAGCTCCCTATCGTAGAAGAGCTTGCAACTGAACTGGAAGGCCAAGCTACAATCGCAAAAATCAACGTTGACGAAGAGCCGGAGCTGGCTTCCCAATTCGGCGTAATGAGCATCCCTACACTGATCCTGTTCAAAGACGGTCAACCCGTTGACAAAATGGTCGGCGTACAAAGCAAAGACGCTCTGAAAGCAAAAATCTCCGGCCAACTGTAAGATTTGGCTGTAAAGCATGAAAGCCAGGGACCTGCGTATAACGCGGGTCCCTGGCTTTTTTTAGTGCAGCAAAGCACCTCTGGAGGAAGGCGCGCGACCGTGTGAAAAATGATAATATGAAAATATTGGGACACGACGCAACTTCTGGCGCGGCTTCCGCGTCTATTTAGCTGATTAACAAGAATGGAAAAGCATAGGAGGTTCGTTATGGTGATGAATCATCGCAAGAAGCTGGCCGTGCTGGCAACCGCGGTTATGCTGACGAGCAGTCTTCCTGCCGCGGCCTTTGCCGAAAGCGCTGACAAACCGGCAGCTTCGGCCGTATCGGTATCAGGAGATGCTGCCGGATCGGACGGAAGCGCGGTTGCTCCCGTTAATGCAAAGGTGACGAAGGAAAAGGCGGAATCTCTCGCCAGACAGACCGTAAGCGTCCCGAAGGAATACGTGCTGCAAGGGGCTTCGCTCTCGTCCGATACGCTGGCTGGCGGTAAACGCAGCGTATGGGGTCTTGATTTCGTGTACAAGGTAAACGGCAAAAACAAGGGCAGCATCTATGTACGGTTAAATGCGGATACCGGCCAGCTTCTTGATTACAGCACCTACATCGATAATCCAAGCGCCAAGCCTACTTATCCGCTGAAGGTTGAGCGGGAGGCCGCGCAGAAGATTGCTTATTCCTTCTTGTCCGAGGTAGCGCCAACTTACAAGGATCAAGTGAAATTTAATCCGGAATACGGCGCGCAGCAGCTTCCTCCTCTGACGGGAGAGGTGCGCCACACGCTCAGGTTTGACCGGGTTGTCAATGATATTCCTTACGTGGATAACTATATCGAGCTTGATGTCGACAGCGAAGGGCATGTCTTGCGCTACACCCTGCAGTGGGATGATACGATTCAGTTTCCGAAGGCGGATGCCAAGCTGACGGCCGATGAAGCGAAGAAAAAGCTTATCGAGCAGGCAAAGCCGGAGCTGCGTTACATTATCCCTAATAATCCGGAAGGGCCAAGCAAACCGGTGCTGAGCTACGATATGGGAGCTTTTGCGATTGATGCGGTTACCGGCAAAGAAGTGCAAAGCGGATACATCGATCCCAACCAGGTATCGGGGACGCCGATAGCGGATAAACCGCTGGGGGAAGCTCCCGGAGCGGTGAATCTGACCGAGGAGCAGGCGAAGCAAGCCGTGCTGTCAGCCTTCTCTATTCCTTCAAACGCGGTGTATGCCGGCGCCAGCTATTACGAGAACACGGATGATGGTGCCGGTGCGACGGTTGCGAGCTGGCGGCTCGAGTGGGAGCTGAAGAACGGAAAAGACACGGTCGGCTCCGCATCGGCATTAATCAATAGCCGGACGGGATTTATCAACAGCTTCTATTCCTATCAGAACAACCAGAATGCGAGCGCGAAGCCTGCCTTGTCTTATGACCAAGCCGAAGCCAAAGCCATTGAAACGGTGAAGAAGCAGCTTCCTTGGGCGGCGGATGAGCTGTACATTGTGAAGCGCGATAAGTCGCAGTACGACCCGGATAAAGTATCGTATATCGATACGTATTATTTCAGCTTCGTTCACAAGATTAACGGCGCAACGGCCGATTATGACAACGTGAACGTATCCATTGACTCGAATACGGGCGCGGTGCGCAGCTACGATGCCAGCATCCATCCGTATAAATACCCGGAGACGGCGCCTAAGGTTATTACGCCGGCGCAAGCCATTGAGAAGTGGATGACTTATTACCGGACGGAGCTGACTTATTATTTGACGCAAAATTACGTGTACCAGGGCCAGCCGATTCCCGTCGAGAAATATAAGACGCTGCTGGCTGCCGGGGTGATTCAGACGTCGGATGTGGAATCCAACGCTAACGCTCAGCTCATCTACCGGTTAGTGCCGCGCCAGCTGGATGAGTCCATCTTCCTGGATGCGGAATCGGGCAGCTGGAGAAGCCGGGACACCGGAGAGGTTACCCAGCTGGAGAAACCGAAGGCTACCGATATTGACGGTCATTGGGCGCAGCGCCAGTTAGAGCTGATGGTGGCTTACAAAGCGCTTGATGTGAAGGACGGCAAGGTCCGTCCGAATGAAATCGTAACCCGCGGCGAGCTGATCAAAATGCTTGTGCTGGCGATGAACAGCGGTCGTCCGCCGGTATTGTACGCAGGGTCGGCGGATTCAACGGCATCCGCTTCATTTGCCGATGTCGGCACGAAAAATCAATATTATGCATACGTGGAAAGCGCGCTCCAGCAAAATCTGATCGACATCGGCGACGGTTCGTTTAATCCGGACGGCAAGGTGGACCGCGAGGAGATGGCGGAGTTGATTGTGCGCGCGCTTGGGTACAACTCCCTCGCCAATTACGATGATTTGTTCAATATCAGCTTCAAGGACGCGGACAAAATGGAGAAGAAGGGCCAGGCGGCTATTGTTGTCGGACTGAAGATTATGACGCTATCGGGCGGCAACTTCCAGCCGGCTAAGCAGGTGTCGAGAGCCGAAGCCTCCGTAGCCTTCTTCCGCTTCCTGCAGACAAGGGCGGAGCTTCAGGAGGCGCCGCTGCGCAATTGAGGTCGGTTCAATAAAGAAGCCCCCGTTTGGTTCGCTGCCGTGGCAGCTTCCAGGCGGGGGCTTTATGTTGGGATTAGTCCGTTTTTTTGTTCTTGGAGGAGAAGTTGGTAACGGATTTCGCATCCTCAATCGTATCGTTTACAAATGTCATATCTTGGTTCTTTGCCTTCATGGCCGTTGTCCCTTTATAATTGCCTTTGTGGGTTTGATTTTCCATCGTGTAGTTTTCACCTCCTGGTCCCTGTTAGTATGGGCGGGGGGAGGGTTTGGCATGCAATCGTGTTCGACAACATAAGGGGTGCAGAAAATGGTTAAGAAGTCAGCGTTATTTAAGTATGTGGTGTTTGTCCTCTTTCTTTTGTTCACCATGCTTGTTGTTTACGCAAGCAACGAATTTCTAATGCGCAACGGCGATCCGGATGTGACGGCCAAGTTCCTGTTTGTTCTTTTCGGCATTACATTCGGCTTTGGAGCAAGCCTTCATCTGATCGGCAAAGGCGAGTTCGGGTTCCGCATAAAGGAAACGCAGTTCACGTTAATGCTGTCGATCGTAATCGTAGTCCTGAATTATGTGGCGGCCGTCAATTACGGCAAGCTGTACACCGGCGCCGAAGGCACATACGGGACGCTGAGCCGGATCATTCTCGATGACAAGAACGAAGCGATTTTTAACGTGCTGGCCGGTTATTTGTTCGGTTTATCTTTCTATAAAAAATAACGCCGCGGGGCAGTAGGCGAACAGCCTTTGCATCCGGGCTCCTTCTACATATGCTGTTGGCATGAACCTATGTGCCGGGCGGTGAAGAGATTGGTGCTGACGAGCATAATCCTGGTGACCAGAAACGGGCTTGATTATACAAAATCCTGCGTGGAAAGCATCAGGCGACATACGGCGGCGAGCAGCTACGAGCTGATCCTTGTCGATAACGGATCGGAGGACGGGACGGCCGACTGGGCGAGAGCCGAGCCGGATATCCTTCTGGTCGCGAATCACGGTAATGCCGGATTCCCGAAAGGCTGCAATCAAGGGGCATCGGCCGCATCCGGCGAGCTGCTGCTCCTGCTGAATAACGATACTCTGGTGACGCCGGATTGGCTGGACGGTCTGAAGCGCAGCTTGTTTAGCGATCCTTCGATCGGTGCGGTGGGGCCGGTCACGAACTCGGCTTATTACTATACGCAGATTCCGAGCCATTATTCGACGATCGAGGAGCTCGACCGTTTCTCCGAATCGGTGAGACGGTCTGCGGGAAGCCATCCCATGGAGGAGCGGCTGAAGCTGATCGGCTTCTGCATGCTGCTACGGCGGGAGGTCTACGATAAGGCCGGCGGGATGGATGAGCGGTTTGGCATCGGCAATTACGAAGATGATGATTTGTCGCTGCGGTTAAAGCTTCTCGGGTATAAGCTTATGCTTTGCCGCGATACCTTTATCCATCATTACGGCAGCGTCAGCTTCCGGGCGGATTCGGCCATGTATTTGCAGCTGTTCGCCCGGAACAATCAGCTTTTTCGCGAGAAATGGGGATTCGCTTCTTCGGAGGCGCTGATCATTCATTCCGATATGCTTGGGCTGCTGGACCGGGAAGTATCCGCTGCCGGCGGCGGGAGCGGAAGTCCAAGATTTCTGAATATCGGCTGCGGCTGCGGAGCGACGCTGCTCAGCTTGCGGCACCGGTTTCCCGGTGCTTTGCTGTATGGAGTCGAAAAAAACGGTCAAGCGGCCAAAGTGGCGGAAGCGGCCGGCATCCGGGTGTTCGGCTCGGAGGATCCGGAGCAATGGGGCCTGGAGACTGGCTCGTTAGACGGCATCCTTATCGGGGATGCCCACATCTGCGGGACGCCCGAGGCGATGCGGAAGCTGAAGCGGCTGCTGAAGCCTGCCGGCTGGCTGATCGGAACGTTCCTGAACCGTCATTACTATCCGTTTATGCTGCGTTATTTGCAGCCGGATAATGACGATGCCCAGCAGCAGTCCGCTTATCTGTATTCCATTGAGCAGGTGAGGAAGCTGTATGCGGATGCCGGGTTTGCTGCCGTTTCGACCCTGCTTATCGATGACGGGAAGGATGGGCGCCCCGGTTCGGATATCAGCGCCGAAGACTTCAGCCTGCTGGAGCGGATGGCAAACGGCAAGCACCCGGTGAAGGGGAGGCTGACCTCGGGCAGCATTATTACGCTTGGCATAAGCGTTAAGCCGGAGCTGACGCCCGCCCCGGTAACCGAGCTTGAGTCTGAGGAGTTCACGGCCGTGGCGGCGGTTGCGGAACAGCTGCAGTTGCCGCTGCCTCCGGTTGCGGAAGCAATGCAGGTAGTGCCCGAACAGCCGCTCAAGGAACAAAACGATGTCGTGTTCAGCGGCGAACGGCTTGTGGTCAACCGGCAGGTGAAGGAGCGGTATGCCGATGTATACGAGGAGCATCTGTACCGTTACGAATTGGCGTGCCGTTATGTCAGGGGCCTGAAGGTGCTGGATGCCGCCTGCGGAGCGGGATACGGTTCAGCATTATTGAAGCATGCGGGGGCTTCGGAGGTTACGGGCATCGATATCGACGCCGTTTCCGCCCGGCTTGCGGAACGGGATTACGGCGGAGAAGGGATACGGTTTGAAACGGGCGACGTACTGAAGCTTCCTTTTGCAGGCGAATCCTTTGACGCGGTTATTTCCTTCGAGACGATTGAGCACGTAAGCGAAGGAGCGGCGTGGATCCGGGAATCGGCCCGCGTGCTGAAGCCCGGCGGGTTATTTATCGTGTCCACGCCTAACCGCTCGGTAACGAACCCTCCGCTATATTACGAAGAGCAGCCTTTTAACGAATATCACCGCTTCGAATATCGGACCTCTGAGCTGGTGGGCGAGCTGCTGGCCTGTTACGACATTGAAGAGATGTTCGGGCAGAACCCGGTTGACGATTCAAGGCTGCTCTCCATGAATTGGATGCGGGAAAAGGTGGGTCTGCCGCTGGGAAGAGCCGAGGAGCGCCTGCTTAGGGCCGAAGGGCATGAACCGCTGCCGCTTGCGAGGTTCAAGAGCTGCGATCCGATGTACGTTATTGCGGTCTGCCGGAAAAAGCGAACCTGACGAAAGCGGGATAAAGGCGGCAACGCCCCATTTTTGGAAGAACTGTCTACCTTGTACTAGGGCTTTTATTGTAAGCGGCCATCGGGTATAATGACGTGAGATTGTTACTTCGGAAAATGGGGTGTCTTATTTCATGGCTTTGAAAGCAGGTGTCGTGGGATTGCCGAACGTCGGCAAGTCCACTTTATTTAATGCAATAACGCAAGCAGGCGCGGAATCCGCAAACTATCCTTTCTGTACGATTGACCCGAACGTTGGCGTGGTAGAGGTGCCGGACTACCGTCTGGACAAACTGACAGAGCTCGTGCAGCCGAACAAAACGGTTCCGACTGCCTTCGAATTCGTTGATATTGCCGGCCTTGTGGCAGGCGCAAGCAAAGGCGAAGGCCTTGGCAACAAGTTCCTCGCCCATATCCGCGAGGTAGACGCGATCGTTCACGTTGTACGCTGCTTCGAGGATGAGAACATCACGCACGTAAACGGCAAAGTGGATCCGCTCGGCGATATCCAAACGATCAACCTTGAACTGATTCTGGCGGACATCGAGTCCGTTGAGAAAAAAATCGAGCGTTCCCGCAAAAACCTGAAAGGCGGCGACAAAAAAATCGCCCTGGAAGTTGAAGTGCTGGAACGCGTCAAAGAAGCTCTCTACAACGACCAGCCCGCGCGCAGCGTAGAGCTGTCGGATGACGAGAAGCTGATTATCCGCGATCTTCACCTGCTCACCATGAAGCCGGTGCTGTATGCCGCAAACGTAGCCGAGTCGGAGGTTGCGGATACGGATAATAACAAGTTCGTGCAAGCGGTGCGCGAATTCGCGGCTGCCGAAGGCGCGCAAGTGGTGCCAATCAGCGCGAAGGTGGAAGAAGAAATCGCTGAGCTGGAAGGCGAAGACAAAGCGATGTTCCTCGAGGAGCTGGGCCTGCAGGAATCCGGCCTTAACCGTCTGATCAACGCGGCTTACAAGCTTCTTGGCCTGTATACGTACTTTACGGCTGGCGTGCAGGAGGTTCGTGCCTGGACAATCCGTAAAGGTATGAAGGCTCCGCAAGCGGCCGGCGTTATCCATACCGACTTCGAGCGCGGCTTTATTCGCGCCGAGGTTGTGTCGTTCGAGGACCTGGCTGCCGCCGGTACGATGAACGCGGCAAAAGAAAGAGGCCAGCTGCGCCTCGAAGGCAAAGAATACGTGGTGCAGGACGGCGACGTTATGCACTTCCGTTTCAACGTTTAATAGCAGCGGGACGAAAGCGGTATTGTTCTCATTTGGGAGAGCAATACCGCTTTGCTCTGTTCTTGCGGAAAACGCTTTTATCCAAGCGTAGCTCGAACGAGTCATGCGGAAAGCGGTTGGCAGTCGTACAATGGGAAGGAAGCTAAAGAATAGGAGTATGGTGTTATGACTTTACATACGTTACCGACATTACCGAAACGAATGCTGGCAGCGGTTATGCTGCTTGTCGTATTGGCATTAACGCTTGCGCCGCAGGCTTTCGCGCATGCGACGCTGGAGAAGACCGTTCCTGCCGCGAACGTGAAGCTTGCCGAGTCGCCGCCTTTTGTGGAGCTAACGTTTAACGAGGCGGTTGAGCCGAGTGCCGGATCCTTGGAAGTCGTGGATTCCAAGTCAAACAAAATAAAGACGGAAGAGCCGGTTCTGGAGAACGGCGGAACATCCCTTAAGGCAGGTCTTCCCGCGCTTGGGGACGGTGTTTATTCGGTCTCTTACCATATCATTTCGGAGGACGGCCATCCGATCAGCGGCTCTTATGCTTTTGTTGTCGGCAATCCGCCCGACTGGAAGGACGGGGAGACGTTTGCCACGCAAGCAAGCAATTCAAAAGGGATGCAGCAAAACCTGCTGTATGCCGTGCGGGTGCTTTATTATGCAGCGCTGCTGCTGGCGACGGGCATCGCTTTATGGTCGGTCTTTATCCGGAGGCCAAGCGAATCGCTGCAATCAGCCTTTAAGCGTTTGTCCCTGATTGGCATGCGGGCGCTTTTGCTTACGGTACTGGTTCATATTTTCCTGCAGGTTAACGAATTGATGAAAGGCCAGCCAATTTCCTCCTGGGGGTCGCTGTTTACGAATACGACTACCGGACGGGCATGGCTCGAGCTCATTATCCTGGTGTTGCTTGGTTTTGCAGCCCAGCGGTTCAAAGAAAGGTTTGTCAGTCTGCTGTGGGTAGTACTGTTGCTTGGCGTGGAAAGCCTGATCGGCCATCCGGCGGCAAATGACCAGAAGGTGCTTACGATTGCTTTTGACTTTATCCACTTGATTGCCTCCGCGGTCTGGTCTGGCGGTCTGGCCGTGCTCCTGTACGTCTGGTACGCGGACCGGAAGGAAGCGGGGCGCTTTGGCGCAAGCTTCTCGCAGGGCGCTTTGATCTCCCTTGCCGTGCTTGTCATCAGCGGGGTAACGATGACGCTTTTGTTCCTGCCGAAGCTGTCGTATTTGTGGCTGACCACATGGGGCGGACTGCTTACCGTAAAGGTTGTTCTTGTCGTCGCGGTGCTTGTGACGGGTACGCTATTGCGTCTCCGGATGAAAAAGAGCGGCTTCCCGGCCGGAAGCCTGCTGAAGGCGGATGCCATTATGATGGCCTGTATCGTGGCGATTGCAGCCGTGTTTACTTATATGAGCCCGCTGCCTCCTAACGAGCCGTACAACTTCCACCAGATGGGCCAGGATATGCACGTAACGTTTAACGTATCGCCTAACGTACCAGGCGGGGACAATACGGTTTCCCTCCACGTCTGGCTGCCGGAGGCGTCGGGGGCGCCTAAGTCGGTTATTCTGCGCCTGCATTCGGACAGCAGGAAGGATGCTCCCATCGATATTCCGCTGGTGAAGGACGACAGCGAGCCTAACGATGCTTTCCCGGGCTACATCAGCGCGTCCTATGAGGCGACGGGTCCATTCCTGCCTTACGCCTCCAAATGGACGGCCGAGATCCGCGTTATGGATCAGGACGATAATGAGCTGGTGCGGGAAACCGCGTTCCGGAATTATTAGAACGGGAAGACACATAATAGTCATATCCGGGTAGCCCTTTCGAGTCATGTCAGGCAGTATGCGCGGTTATATACTCTTCTCAGAGAAGCGCACGACAGGCTTATGATCAGAAAGGGAGATGCGTCAGATGAAGAAACAGATGAAAAAATGGGTAATAGCGGCTGCGATGGCCGTATGCATGATGCTGTTCGCAGGAGTGGCAAGCGCCCACGTAACGGTTCAGCCGCCATCCGTACCGGCGAATTCGTACCAGGTATTCGCGGTTCGCGTGCCTAGCGAGGAGAAGGGCGTTAACACCGTCAAAGTACAGGTTAAGGTGGCGGACGGAGCGGTCATTTCCCGCGTTGAGCCCAAGCCGGGCTGGACCAGCGAGCTTGAAAAGGATGCTAACGGCGTTGTAACAACCATTACCTGGACGGCAGCGGAAGGCGGCGGTCTCAGCGAAACGGAATTCACCGAGTTCCGCATGAGCGGCAAAGTAAACGAGGACGCTACCCAGCTCGTATGGAAAGCTTACCAGACCTACAGCGACAACAAGGTTGTCGAATGGGTTGGGGCAGACGGCTCGGATAAGCCGGCTTCCGTAACAACGGTAACGGCGGCTGTCGCAGAAGGCGACGGACACGGTCATGATACCGGCGCCGCGGCGGATGCAGGCGATTCGAAGGACTCGGGTTCCAACTCGGCGCTTCCGCTTACGTTATCGATTATCGCGGTTGTGCTTGGTTTGGCTGCCGTCGCGCTTGCGGCTAGAAAAAACAAGAAATAAACAGAATGAAGGGGCTCCGTTTTCCTTAGGGAAGACGCGGAGCTCCTTTCGTGCGACTTAGGCAAATACACCAGTCGAAAATGCGGGTCCTTTGTGCTATAATGAGTGATACCATTAAGGAAAATCATAGAGGTGAATCATTGTGTTGGACCGTTTACAAGCGCTCGCAGACCGTTACGAGAAGTTAAGTGAACTGTTGTGCGATCCGGATGTAGCCAGTGATCCGAAGCGCCTGCGGGAATATTCCAAGGAGCAATCGGATTTACAAGAGGCTTATGAAGCCTTCACAGAATATAAGCAAGTGTCGGAACAGCTTGAAGATGCCAAGCTTATGCAAGGCGAGAAGCTTGACGACGAAATGCGCGAGATGGTCAAGATGGAGATTGATGAATTGACCGAGCGCAAGACGGCGCTGGATGAGAAGATTCGTATCGTCCTGTTGCCGAAAGACCCTAACGATGACAAGAACGTTATCGTGGAAATCCGCGGCGCAGCGGGCGGCGATGAAGCTGCTTTGTTCGCGTACGAGTTGTATCGGATGTACACGAAGTTTGCGGACGCGCAAGGCTGGCGCTGCGAGCTGATGGACTTGAACGAGAATGATCTCGGCGGCTTCAAAGAGGTAATTTTTATGATTACCGGCAAAGGCGCTTACAGCAAGATGAAATACGAGAGCGGCGCGCACCGCGTACAGCGTATTCCGGTAACGGAATCCGGCGGCCGTATTCATACGTCTACATCGACGGTATCGGTCATGCCCGAGGTTGAAGAAGTGGAAGTTGAAATCCTGGATAAAGATATCCGGATCGATACATTCTGCTCCAGCGGTGCAGGCGGTCAGTCGGTTAATACGACCAAGTCGGCCGTTCGCGTGCTTCACGTGCCTACCGGCATTATGGCGACCTGTCAAGACGGGAAATCGCAGAACGAGAACAAGGCCAAGGCCCTTCAAGTTCTTCGTGCCCGGATCTCCGATATCCGCCGTCAAGAAGAGGAAGCGAAATATGCGGGCGAGCGTAAGCTGAAGGTTGGCACGGGCGACCGAAGCGAGCGTATCCGCACATATAACTTCCCGCAAAGCCGCGTAACGGACCATCGTATCGGTCTTACGCTGCACAAGCTGGATTCCGTTATGAACGGCGACATGGAAGAGATCGTATCGTCGCTGACGATTGCCGAGCAGGCGGAATTGATGGAGCGAGAGCTTAACTAAGCATTTTCGGATAGCTTTAATGCCTTCGAAGAAGGGACGTTAGAGAAAATGAGTGATCATAAGGACGAACGGGCGTTTTTTGCACCGTCGTTTACCATTAGGGAAGCCTGCATGCAGGCTTCTTCGTTTTTGGAGGGGCTTGGCGTTATGGAGCCGCGCTCCAATGTAGAGCGGCTGCTGCTGCACGTGCTTGGCATCGAGCGGTCAGCGATGCTGCGCGACTTCGGCGAGCCCTTTCCGGCGGAGCATGCCGCGGAATGGGCCCGGCTGATCCGCCGCAAGGCGGCGGGCGAGCCGGTGCAGTATATCATCGGCGAGGAATGGTTCTACGGCCGGCCGTTTACGGTTACGCCGGCTACGCTTATTCCGCGGCCGGAGACGGAGCTGCTCGTCGAGGCCGTGCTTGAGGCGGCCGACAAGCTGTGGCCGCCGGACGGGGCTGTAGCGCCGACGGTGGTTGACGTCGGCACCGGCACCGGCGCCATCGGCGTGACGCTTGCTTCGCAGCGTCCCGGATGGCGCGTATGCGCGTCCGATCTTTCGCCGGACGCGCTTGAGGTCGCCCGCGCGAACGCGGCCCGCCATGAGGCGGCGGGGCGCATGGCGTTCGTGCAGGGCGACCTGCTGGCGCCGTTTGCAAAGCGCGGCGCCGCAGGGGCGGCACCCGATGCGGAGGACATCCGCATCGATGTGCTTGTGTCCAATCCGCCGTATATTCCGGCGGATGATCTTGCGGGCCTCCAGCCCGAGGTGCGCGATTACGAGCCGCGCCTCGCGCTGGACGGCGGGGCGGACGGGCTGGATCCGTATCGCCGCATGGTGGAGCAGCTGCCGTCGCTTGCGCAGCTGCCGCGTATTGTCGCCTTCGAGCTTGGCATGGGCCAAGCCCAGGACGTTGCAGAGTTGCTGCGGAATGTCGGCGAATGGGACGACATCCGCATCATTACTGACTATGGCGGCATCGAGCGCCATGTCATCGCCGTCCGCACAAAATAGTAACTTTATTGAACACGCTGCTAAGCGCATCATCCGATGCTGGCAGCGTGTTTTTTGTTAACTCCGCTGCAACACGGAAAAACCGCGTTACAGCCCCCTGTCCGCACCTCGCCCCGCGCCATTCCCGGCTGCAACACGGAAAAACCGTGTTACATCCCCCTGTCCGCACCGCAGCCCGTGCCATTCCCGGCTGTAACACGGAAAAACCGTGTTACAGCCCCTGCCCGCACCTCGCCCCGCGCCATTCCCGGCTGTAACACGGAAAAACCGCGTTACAGCCCCTGCCCGCACCTCGCCCCACGCCATTCCCCGCTCCCTCCCCTCACCGGCCTCGTGTGTTATGAAAACAACTCTATCATTTTCATTTTTTCTGCTAGGTTTATAGAGCCGGGAACGCGGACATAATGACGGATAGATACGTTCCGGAACGCAAGCTGATGCACCGACGGGTGCGATCGAGAGGAGCTTGTGTTATGATCAACCGCACTAATTCCCTTTTTTATTTCCGTAAATCTTATGCTTTGTTGGTTATCGTTTTGTTTGTTCTTGTGATGAGCTGGGAGCAGCAGCGTACGGATGCGGCTGTGGTCGATACGATTATTCCGCAAGATTCCATTCGTCTGCGCATCTTGGCTAATTCTGATTCCCCTGCCGACCAGGCCGTAAAGCGTGTTGTCCGCGATGCCGTGGTGAAAGCCATGGACACTTGGGTAACGGGTCCGCAAACGATTGAAGAAGCGCGCCAAACGGTGCTTGATCATATGGACGAAATCAATGGTATCGTAGCTGACGTGCTGACAAGCCGCAGGTTCGATTATAGCTATCATGCAGAGCTGGGCCAGGTTCCGTTCCCGACAAAAATGTACAGCAACGAAGTGTATCCGGCAGGCAACTATGAAGCTCTCCTGATTACGCTTGGCGAAGGCAAAGGCCAAAACTGGTGGTGCGTGCTGTTCCCGCCGCTGTGCTTCATCGATGCGGCAACCGGCGAAGCCGCCGCTGCCAATCCGGATGCTGACGCCGCGAAAGCGGAGACGGTAAAAACGGCTTCCGCCGATCATAAAGATAACGCAAAGGTTGAAAAGGCTTCTGACGGCAAAGAAGGCAAATCCGAAGTTTCCGTTCAAAAATCGCAAGACGAGAATAAGCAAGGCGAAGCGCCAAAAGCGAAGTTTTTCCTGCTGGAAATTATTGAGCAATTCATCAACTGGCTGAAAAGCCTGTTCTAAAGCAAGCTGCCCGCGGCGGTTCTTTCAAGGCGCATAGTCGCCCGGCAAAGGGCCGCCGCTCCGCAATTCAGGACGTATATGCTATAATGGGGGCAGTTAGACGACGAACGATTACTTTCGAATAGCAGGGATTGAAGGATAGAGATGACAACAACGAAGGTTTGGCGGGTTGCGGAGGCTGCTCCTGCCGATGCGATGGCCGGACAATTGGAGGAAGCGGCGGCGCTGCTGCGGGAAGGAGAGCTGGTTGCCTTTCCGACCGAAACGGTATACGGCCTAGGTGCGGATGCCCGGAACACAAAGGCGGTTGAAGGCATATTCAAGGCAAAAGGCCGACCGTCGGATAATCCTCTTATCGTGCATATCGCGGATGAAAATCTGCTGGCGGAGCTTGCTCTTCCTTATCCGGAGCTTGCGACGCGGCTGATGAAAGAGTTCTGGCCGGGCCCGCTTACGATCGTGCTGCCGGTACGCACAGGCGCGGTATCTCCGCTTGTTACGGCCGGGCTCGCGACCGTCGGCATCAGGATGCCGGATCATCCGGCCGCGCTGGCCCTCATTCGGCAATCCGGCTGTCCGGTAGCCGCTCCCAGCGCGAACCGCTCCGGCCGGCCCAGCCCGACGCTTGCAGCGCATGTGCTGGAGGATCTGGAAGGAAAAATCAGCGGCATCGTAGACGGAGGCGCGACGGGCGTCGGACTGGAATCAACCGTTATTGAGCTGCCGGATTCGAATACCATCCGTATTCTCCGTCCCGGAGGGATTACGGCCGAGCAGCTGCAGAGCGCTGCGCCTGAGGCGGTAATCGATGCTCCTGCGGCAGCGAATCCGGATGTGTCGGAGGCGCCGCGCTCGCCGGGCATGAAATATACGCATTATGCGCCGAAAGGCGATCTTCGGATCGTGTTGGGCGAACCGGCGAATGCGGTCCGTTATATTCAGGAGCAACTCAATCATGCCAAAACAACGCCTGTGAAGACCGGTGTTCTCACTTTCGACGAAAGAGCAGCCGCGTATGATGCCGACCTGATCCTCAGTTACGGGAGCGAGCTGCATCCGGAGCAGGCGGCGCATAACCTGTATGCGGCACTCCGCCGGTTCGACTCGGAAGGCGTGCAGCGCATATGGGCGGAAGGCTGCTCCGAGGAAGGGATCGGACTTGCTCTGATGAATCGTCTGGCGAAAGCGGCGGGGCATCAAATCGTCCGCGTATAGAGTAGTATGTTTGTCCCCTTGTCCGCATATCTTGGTTAAGAATGGATGTGGACATGGGGGCGATAGCGTGACTGATGCAACTTTGCATGCCGGACAATTCGCGACACTGCTCATTATGGCGGTTGCGCTTGGCATGGATGCTTTTTCGTTAGGAATCGGAATCGGGCTGAAGGGGATTCGCCTGCGCGATGTGCTCCGGTTAAGCAGCATTATCGCGTTATTCCATGTGCTGATGCCTCTTGGCGGCATATATGCCGGACATTTTGTCAGCGGACTGCTTGGCCATGTTGCGACGATGGCTGCGGGCGTGCTGCTGCTTTTGCTTGGCGGGCACATGATTTACAGCTCGCTCAAAGGGGAATCGGTCCAAACGATGGACTACCGTTCCTCGATCGGAACGTTTTTGTTTGCGTTCAGCGTCAGTATCGACTCCTTCTCCGTTGGCGTAACACTCGGCATGTTCGAGGCCGATATTTTGCTGACGGTGTTATTGTTTGGGTTTTTCGGCGGGTTAATGTCCGTACTGGGACTGCTGCTTGGGCGCCGGGTCAGCGAAAATCTGGGCGGCTACGGGGAGGCGCTTGGCGGGACGATCTTGCTCATTTTCGGTCTTTTATTTATATTTTAATACATCAATGGAATCAGCCATACCAGAAAGGGGAATGCAGCATGACGCGCATCTTGTTTGTTTGTACCGGCAATACCTGCCGCTCGCCGATGGCGGAAGCCATGCTGAGGACGATGGCGGAGCAGAAGGGGATATCGCTGGAGGTTCGTTCCGCCGGAGTATCTACCATTGACGGACTGCCGATCTCGTCGCATGCGGCAACAACGCTGCGGGGCAAATCGGTCGAGCACCGCGGCTCGTCGCGCGCGTTAAGCGGAGAAGCCGTTGCATGGGCGGATCTCATTCTGACGATGACAGCCGGACACAAACGCGGCTTGCTCAACTATTTCCCTGAAGCCGTGGATAAAGCTTATACGCTCAAGGAATACGTTAACCAGGATACGGCCGTTCAGGCGGACATTGAAGAGCTCGAGCGCCTGTATACGGAGATGCATATGAAGCAGGCGCTAGGCCAGCAGCTGTCGACTGCGGAACGTTCCCGTCTTCTGGAGCTGGAGCGCCGGATCCCAAGCTTCGATATCGCCGATCCGTTCGGCGGAACGCTTGGCATGTACGAAAGCTGCGCCAAGGAAATCGAAGAGAGCCTGAAGTCCCTCCTTCAAATGCTTCAAAAGGGATGATATTCCATGCCGGAATTAGGCCCGATTTATGCGTATATTTGATTGATTTTCACGGTTGAATAAGCTATCATGAAGGTAACAAAGACGGTTTCCGATGTAACTGGCGACGGAAGTGGGTAACCACGGTGGAGCATCGGAACATACGGCCGGTCGCCTGGGCAAAGAGCAGCATGCTAGTGATAGCATGTCATGCTCTTTTTTCGTCTTTTTGAGTATTTTAGGTATAATAAGTCCGTATGATTCGACAACTAGCAGGAGGGTTTTGCGTTGAAAATTGCAATTGGTGCAGATCATGCGGGTTACCGTCTGAAAGATGAAATTGTTCCGTTTCTTTTATCGCTTGGTCATGAAATTGAAGACTTGGGCTGCGACTGCAGCCAGTCGGTGGATTATCCCGATTATGCGCTGCCTGTGGCAGACAGAGTGGCCGGCGGTCAGGCTGACCGCGGCATTCTGATTTGCGGCACGGGTATCGGCATGTCAATCGCGGCGAACAAAGTTCCGGGTATCCGCTGCGCGCTGGTGCATGATATGTTTTCGGCACAAGCCACCCGCGAGCATAACGATACAAACGTGCTTGCGATGGGCGAGCGTATTATCGGCCCTGGTCTTGCGCAGGAAATTGTCCGCATCTGGTTGGAAACGCCGTTCTCTGGCGGCGATCGCCACGTTGGGCGTGTCCGGAAAGTGAAGGAAATCGAGCAGCAGTATACGGTTCATCCTTAGGTCCATGCTTTCGAAGCAAGAATTATCATTAACCGCTTAATTAACTGGCCATCGGTGTAATTAATCCTTAAGCGATTCGTGTGATCATTCTTTGTATTCATAGGAGGTATGTACAATGAACAATCAAAAGGAAACCATTACTATTGCAGCCGATGTGGAGACTATTGTAAGGGAACTTGTTGTAGCAGGAGGACTGAGAGCCGGCCAGCTGCTTGTTGTCGGCACCAGCACAAGCGAGGTGCTTGGCCATAAGATCGGAACTTCGGGAACGGTCGAGACGGCCGCCCAGATCTATGCAGGCATTGAAGCGGTCCGGAAGGACGTGGGCTTTTATCCGGTATATCAATGCTGCGAGCATTTGAACCGGGCGCTTGTCCTCCCCCGCGAGGCGGCGGACAAATACGGGCTGGATGAGGTTGCGGCCGTACCCGTTCCGAAGGCAGGCGGTTCAATGGCCGCTTACGCTTTCCGGCATCTGCCCAATGCTTGTCTGGTTGAGACGGTTCAGGCGCATGCGGGCATCGATATCGGCGATACCTTTATCGGCATGCACCTGCGCCGGGTTGCCGTTCCGGTCAGACCGTCCATCCGGTCGATTGGCGCAGCCCATGTTACGATGGCTTTTTCGCGGCCTAAGCTGATTGGCGGAGCGCGCGCGGTATACACCTTGGAAGACAGCGGCCTGGCGTCAGAGCAGACGTCAGGAACTTGCGACTAATTATATTTAGGAGGCTTTTCACAATGGAAAACTTACGTAACCAAGATCCTGAAGTATTAAAGGCAATGGGCCTTGAGCTGCAGCGCCAACGCGACAACATCGAACTGATCGCATCCGAGAACATCGTAAGCGAAGCGGTTCTGGAAGCTATGGGTTCGGTCCTGACGAATAAATATGCAGAAGGCTACCCTGGCAAACGTTTCTACGGCGGCTGCGAGCATGTGGACATTGTGGAAGACATCGCACGCGAACGCGCTAAAGAAATTTTTGGCGCCGAGCATGCGAACGTTCAGCCTCACTCCGGCGCGCAAGCGAACATGGCGGTATACCTTGCCGTCCTCAAACCAGGCGACACGGTTCTTGGCATGAACCTGGCACACGGCGGTCACTTGACGCACGGCAGCCCGGTTAACGCATCCGGTCTTCTATACAACTTCGTTGCTTACGGCGTAGAAGAAGATACGTTTACAATCAACTATGAAGAAGTTCGCAAAGCGGCCTTCAAACATCGTCCTCGCTTGATCGTTGCCGGCGCGAGCGCATACCCGCGCACCATCGATTTCGAGAAGCTTGGCCAAATTGCTCAAGACGTAGGCGCATTGTTCATGGTGGATATGGCTCATATCGCGGGTCTTGTTGCGGCAGGTCTGCATCCGAACCCTGTGCCTCATGCGCACTTTGTTACAACAACAACTCACAAAACGCTCCGCGGTCCTCGCGGCGGCATGATTCTTTGCCGTCAACCTTGGGCAGCGGCAATCGATAAAGCGGTATTCCCTGGTTCGCAAGGCGGTCCTCTGATGCACATTATCGCAGCAAAAGCGGTAGCATTCGGCGAAGCGCTTCAACCATCCTTCAAAGAATACGCGCAAAAAGTAGTCAACAACGCAAAAGTATTGTCCGAGACGCTGATTGCGGAAGGCATCAACATCGTTTCCGGCGGTACGGACAACCACTTGATGCTGATTGACACGCGCAGCCTGAACATCACGGGCCGCGACGCTGAGCACGTTCTTGACTCGATCGGCATTACGGCGAATAAAAATGCGATTCCATTCGATCCAACAAGCCCGTTTGTAACAAGCGGTATCCGTCTTGGCACTCCGGCTGCCACTTCCCGCGGCATGGACGAGAAAGCCATGAAAACAATCGGCGAAATTATCGCAATGACGCTGAAGAGCCCGAAAGACGAAGCGGTATTGGCGAAAGCAACCGGCATGGTCCGCGACCTGACTGCTCAATTCCCGCTTTACCCGAACATGAAATACTAATAGCTATCTTTGCAAAAGAGGCTGTTCCCAAAGGTCCAATCGACCGCTTGGGAACGGCCTCTTTTTTATTTAGATATAGTCATTTCGCTACGCAGATATAGAAGTAATGGAATTGTTCGTTGTTTAATCGTTCTCTATGATTTGAAAGGGGAGCATTTGGAGCGCGATGGCCGTTTCGCCTTGGTGTTATGAATTAAGTTAAAGCGAATGCAGCATGATATATAAGCGGGTTCCACGAAACTACATATCTCGTCAAAATTCGACAATTTCAGAAATGTAATTTCTGGGGCGTGACAAATCAATATAAATTATGTATATTTGTTTATGGTATATTAATTAACATTACTTTTGTACTAATTTGGTCTGAACATTTGTAAAACAGGGCGATTGAACATATGTTCATTGATAATTATTCAATGTTTCGTATTATTTCTCGCATTGTTTAATTATGTAATGTCAAATTATTACAATAGCAAGCAAGAGGAGAAGATCCAGGGGAGGAAGTAAAATGTCGAAGAAGAAGTATGGCTTTACCATGATTTCCGTACTGCTTGCACTGGCTCTCGTAGCTGTCGGCTGTACACCTAAGCAAGAGTCCGGAAGCAGCGAAGGCTCTGTGTTCCGCATGAACCTTGCAACTGAACCGCCGTCCCTTGACCCGGCTCAGGTACAAGACCAAGTGTCCGCAACTGTTGTAAACGGTTTGTTTGAAGGTCTGACTCGTAAGAACGAGAAGGGCGAAGTTGAACCAGCTGTCGCTAAAGAGTGGAAAATCTCCGACGACGGCAAGACTTACACGTTCACCATTCGCGATGACGCGAAATGGAGCAACGGTGACCCGGTAACTGCAGGTGACTTCGAATACGCTTGGAAGCGTGCCCTCGATCCTAACCTGAAGCCAGCAGCGTCTGCTTATGCTTACCAGCTGTACTACATCAAGAATGCGGAAGCTTACAACACTGCCGCTGACGGCGTAACGGCTGACGATGTAGGTGTTAAAGCGGTTGACGACCACACGCTGCAAGTAGAGCTGAACTCGCCAACTCCTTATTTCCTTGGTCTGATGTCCTTCACTGTTTTCTATCCGGTTCACAAATCGGTTAAAGAAAACGAGCAATGGGCAACTGACGTTTCGACTCTGGTATCCAACGGTCCGTTCAAAATGAGCGAGTGGAAAAAGAACAACTCCATTACGATCGCTAAGAACGACAACTACTATGCAAAAGACGATATCAAGCTCTCCAAGGTTGTCTTCTCTGAAGTTAACGACTCGAATACAGAGCTGAGCATGTACCAAACAGGCGAACTGGATTATGCGGGTATGCCTACTGGCTTGATCCCTAACGAACAATTCCCGACATTGAAGCAAAACAATCCGGATGAGTTCAAAATCCAAGGCAGCGCATCGATCTACTACTACCTGTTCAATACAACGCAAAAGCCTTACGATAACGAAAAAATCCGTCAAGCGCTCTCGATGGCAATCAGCCGTCAAGATATCGTTGACAACGTAACAAAAGGCGAGCAAAAGCCTGCTTACGGTATCGTTCCTCCAGGTATCAAAGGCGAGAAAGAAGACTACCGTACGGAGCATCCGGACAACTACTTCAAAGAAGACGTTGAAGAAGCGAAAAAACTGCTTGCTGAAGGTCTGAAAGAAGAAGGCCTGACGGCGATGCCTACGGTTAAAGTGACTTACAATACAAACGAACTGCACCAAGCGGTTGCTGAAGCAATTGCTGAAATGTGGAGCAAAAACCTCGGCATCAAAACCGAAGTTAGCAAGCAAGAATGGGGCGTATTCCTCGACAACCGTAACCACCTGAACTACGATGTGGCGCGCGGCGGTTGGGGCGCTGACTACGATGATCCAATGACGTTCATCGACCTGTTCTCGTCGAAATCCGGCAACAACAACACTGGCTTTGCTAACAAAGAGTACGATGCTCTGATCAAAGAAGCTTACAGCACTGACGATCAAGCTAAACGTATGGAAGCAATGTCCAAAGCTGAATCGCTTGTAGTTGGTACTCGCGCGATTATGCCGATCTACTACTACAGCACAGTTTATATGATTAAGCCTGGATTCAAAGGCATCTTTATCGACTACAAAGGCGACATTGATTACAACCGCGGATACTACGAAGCGAAGTAATTAAAGCTCGGCACGAATTGAGGGATATATGCGGCCTATGATAGCTGCATATATCCCCTTTCACTTTTAACTTTCGGAAGTTTAAACCTTTTAATTTTCGAAAGCTTATGCTTTCTAAGTAATGAATCATCATAATGGCTCTGATAATGGCTATTCGGGTGATCGTTCATTTAAAGTCCATGCTTACGATGTAAGAATCATCACAAATAACCATGGTAATGGCATTTTGTGTGATCATTCTTTTCAGGAGGTGCCATGACGTTTGGTCCGCTATGTGCTTCAGAAGCTGTTGTTCATGATCGTATCGATCTTTGTACTGGCCTCGGCCACTTTTTTTCTGATGAAGGCCATTCCAGGCAACCCGTTCCAAAGTGAGAAGAACATTCCTCCCGCCATTCAAGAGCGTTTGAATGAAGCGTATGGACTTAATGATCCTCTGGGTGTTCAATATTTGCATTATTTGAACAACCTGATTCACTTTAATCTCGGGATGTCCATGAAACAACAGTACGTTACTGTAGTTGATATTATTAAGACAGGTTTTATCTACTCGCTCCAAATCGGTATCTTCGCCATTATTTTGGCGATTGCAGCCGGCGTTTTGTTCGGTCTGATTGCTGCGCTTAACCACCGCAAGTTTCTTGACGGCTTTACGATTTTGCTGGCAGTACTTGGTGTATCGATACCGAGTTTCGTTGTCGCTCCATTCTTGCAGTATGTATTTGGCGTCAAATTGCGCTGGTTCGACGTAGCCGGATTGAATGACCCGACGGACTTTATTATGCCGGTCATTGCTTTGTCTTTCCTGCCGGCCGCGTTTATTGCGCGACTTGTTCGCTCCAGCATGCTGGAAGTGCTTAGCGCCGACTATATGAAAACAGCACGCGCCAAAGGCTTGTCCGGCCGCGTGATTCTCGTTCGCCACGCTTTGCGCAATGCCATTTTGCCGGTTGTTACCTACATCGGTCCAATGACGGCAAACATCATTACCGGTTCCGTTGTCATTGAACAAATTTTCGGTATCGGCGGTCTTGGCAAGTTCTTCGTCAACAGTATTACCAACCGTGACTATACGCTTATTATGGGACTCACGCTGTTCTATGCCGTCATTCTGATGCTGGCGCGTTTCCTTACCGATATTGCTTACGGATTCGTGGATCCGCGTATTAAAATGACCAGCAGGAAGGGGGGCTAATCGATGAAGGAACAAGCTGTGCTGCAGCCTAACGATTTCGAAAAGCTGAGCCATGACGAGAAGCAGCCGGAGACGGTTGTCCGTGAAAGCATTTCCGCTTGGAAAGACGCCTGGTTTCGTCTGAAATCCAATCGTATGGCGATGATCAGCCTTTGGATATTAGCCCTTATCGTCCTGATGGCAATCTTCGGCCAGACCATCGCTCATCAATTTACGGGCAATGATTTCTCTACAAACGATCTGAAGGCAACCAACCAGGCGCCATCCGGCGATCACTGGTTCGGTACGGACGGCCTTGGCCGCGATATGTTCGCAAGAACATGGATGGGTGCGGGCATTTCGCTTCAGGTAGGTATTTACGCAGCGATTGTCGATTTGATCGTTGGCGTTATTATGGGCAGTATCATGGGTTACTTCGGCGGCAAAGTCGATGAAATTCTTAACCGTATTTGCGAAATTTTATATTCGATCCCGAGCTTGCTTGTCGTTATCCTGCTTATTGTCGTTATGGAACCAAGCATGTTCACCATTATCGTCGCTTTAAGTATTACGGGCTGGATCAACATGGCCTGGATCGTTCGCGGTCAAATCATGCAGCTCAAAAATCAAGAGTATGTTCTTGCCGCGCGTGCACTCGGTGCAAACCCTGTTCGAATCATGTTCAAACATCTTATCCCGAATGCGATGGGCCCGATTATCGTTACCATCACGATGACGGTTCCGAATGCGATCTTCGCAGAAGCATTCCTCAGCTTCCTTGGTCTTGGCGTTCAATCGCCGGCCGCGTCACTCGGTACTTTGATTAATGACGCCATCAAGGCGATGACTGTATATCCATGGCGTATGCTGTACCCGGCAATTTTGCTCAGCTTGACCATGCTTTGCTTTAATATTTTCGGTGATGGTCTGCGTGACGCACTTGATCCGAAGATGAAAAAGTAGGAGGTGCAACTATGGAACGTTTGCTCGAAGTGAATGATCTTCGTGTTAATTTCAAAGTTCGCGGCGGTACCGTACAAGCGGTACGAGGCGTTAACTTTCATATAAATAAAGGCGAAGCCGTGGCGATCGTTGGTGAGTCCGGCTGCGGTAAGTCCGTAACGGCGCAAACGCTGATGCGCCTTATTCCAAGCCCGCCTGCGATGACCAGCGGTTCGATTATGTTCAAGGGACAAGAGATCTTGTCCAAGACGCCGAAAGAAATGGAAAGCATCCGCGGCAAAGAGATGGGCATGATCTTCCAGGATCCGATGACCTCGCTTAACCCGACGCTGACCATCGGCCGTCAAATTACGGAAGGTCTGATTAAGCACCAGGGCATGAGCTCTTCGGCTGCCCGCGCCCGTGCGGTAGAGATGCTGAGTCTCGTAGGCATTCCGAACCCGGCGGCACGGTTTAACCAATACCCGCACGAGTTCTCCGGCGGTATGCGCCAGCGTGCGATGATCGCTATCGCGCTCGCTTGCAATCCTTCGCTTCTTATTGCCGATGAGCCGACTACGGCGCTCGACGTAACGATCCAGGCGCAGATTCTGCGCGTGATGAAGGACCTTCAGGAGCGCATGGGGACTTCCATTATCCTGATTACGCATGACCTTGGCGTCGTTGCGGATATTTGCGACCGCGTTATCGTTATGTATGCAGGTAAAGTGGTAGAAACCGGAACCAAGTGGGAGATTTTCAAAAATCCGAAGCATCCTTATACTAAAGGCCTGCTTCGTTCCGTGCCTCGTCTGGACCAGAAAAAAGACGAGCCGCTGATTCCGATCTTCGGTACTCCGCCGGATCTCATCAAGCCGCCGGTAGGCTGCAGCTTCTGCGCGCGCTGCGACGAAGCGATGCGCGTCTGCGTCGACAATGATCCGGAGCTTCTGCCGGTTGACGGCAATGAATCGCATAAATCGGCATGCTGGATGGCGCATCCTTACGCGAAGCCTGCGAAACGGGAGGTGTCCGTATGAGCGAGCCGTTAGTAAAAGTTAGCAATCTGCGCAAGTTCTTTAACTTGGGCGGAGGGAATATTCTGAAGGCGGTCAACGAGATCGACTTCTCCATTGCCAAAGGCGAGACCGTTGGCGTCGTTGGCGAATCCGGCTGCGGCAAGTCCACGGCCGGCCGTACGATTCTGCGTTTGTACGAGCCTACGAGCGGCAACGTTACGTTTAACGGCGAGGACATCTACAAGATGAAAGGCGCCAAGCTGAAGCAAATGCGCCGCGATATGCAGATGATCTTCCAGGATCCTTATGCGTCGCTGAATCCGCGGATGACCATTACCGACGTTATCGGCGAAGCGCTTGATATCCACGGGCTGGCGGGAAGCCGCGCCGAGCGCAAGCGCAAGGTTGAGGATCTGCTGGATCTGGTTGGTCTGAATCCTGACCATGCTACCCGTTATCCGCACGAGTTCTCCGGCGGCCAACGCCAGCGGATCGGTATCGCCCGCGCTCTTGCGGTTGATCCGAAGTTTATTATCGCGGACGAGCCGATCTCCGCGCTCGACGTGTCGATCCAGGCTCAGGTCGTGAACCTAATGCAGGATTTGCAGCGGAAAATGGGCCTGACTTATCTGTTTATTGCCCATGATCTGTCGATGGTTAAGCATATCAGCGACCGCGTTGCGGTTATGTATCTCGGCAAAATCGTTGAGCTTGCGGAAAGCAGCGAGCTGTATAGCAGCCCTGCGCATCCGTACACGCGTGCTCTTCTGTCCGCCAATCCGATTCCGGATCCGGAAATTGAAGCTACCCGCGAGCGTATCGTACTCGCCGGCGATCTGCCGAGCCCGATTAATCCGCCTGCAGGCTGCCAGTTCCATACTCGCTGCCCGATGGCGACGGATAAATGCAAAACCGTTGAACCTAAGCTTGTCGAAGTGAAAAAGGGGCATTTTGCTTCTTGTCACTACGCATCGGTATAATTTTACAGGACGAAGCAGAGATTACATCTGTTTCGTCCTTTTTTGTAGACAAACCGTCGTTATATAGCCATAAAACTCTGGATGCATCGCAGGGGGCGGAATGATATAATAAACGGGATTGTGTCCAAGACTATAGGGATAACTTATTCACACAGGAGGAATTACGCTCCATGAGCAAAGTGGTTATATGCGACCATCCATTGATTCAGCATAAGCTGACCTTTATTAGAAACAAAGATACCAATACGAAGGACTTTCGTGAACTGGTGGACGAGGTAGCCACTCTGATGGCTTACGAAATTACAAGAGACGTACCTCTTGATACCATTACGGTGGAGACGCCTGTCGCAACGACGGAAGCGAAAGTGGTGTCCGGACGCATGCTGGGGCTTATCCCGATTCTGCGTGCGGGACTTGGTATGGTTGAAGGGATGCTTAAGCTGATTCCGGCCGCAAAAGTTGGTCATATCGGACTTGTCCGCGACCACGAAACACTCCAGCCAACCGAATACTACATTAACCTGCCTACGGATGCGGCTAACCGTCAGCTGATCGTTATCGATCCGATGCTGGCTACGGGCGGTTCGGCGATTGCGGCGATCAACTCGCTGAAGAAGCGCGGCTGCGACCAGATCAAGCTGATGTGCCTGATCGCTGCTCCTGAAGGAGTCAAGGCGGTACAGGATGCGCATCCTGAAATCGATATTTACCTTGCCGCCCTCGACGATGCTTTGAACGAGAAGGGCTACATCGTGCCGGGTCTCGGCGATGCCGGCGACCGTCTGTTCGGTACGAATTAATAAGAATGTCGCAAATCGCTCTAATTGAGCTCTTTAAGTCACCATTCATTTAAAGCGTATGCTTACGAAGAATGAATGTCGCAAATCGCTCTAATTGAGCTCTTTAAGTCACCATTCATTTTAGGAGTGAGTCGTTTTGTCTAAACTGAAAGTAATGACGATTTTTGGTACCCGTCCGGAAGCCGTAAAGATGGCTCCGCTTGTACTGGAATTGAACAAGCATGCCGATCAGATCGAATCGATCGTCTGCGTTACGGCGCAGCACCGCCAAATGCTCGACCAGGTGCTTGATTTCTTCGAGATTCAGCCGAACTACGACCTGAATGTCATGAAGGACCGCCAGACGTTGACCGAGACAACCGTACGCGTTCTGGAGGGCCTGGACCCTATTCTCGCGGAAGCGAAGCCGGATATCGTGCTTGTGCATGGCGATACGCAGACGACGTTCCTCGCGAGCTATGCGTCCTTCCTGAAGCAAATTCAGGTCGGCCACGTCGAAGCCGGTCTTCGTACGTGGAACAAGCTGTCCCCGTATCCGGAAGAAATGAACCGCCAGCTGGCGGGCGTTCTGTCGGATGTGCATTTCGCCCCTACGGAATGGTCTGCTGGCAACCTGCGCAAGGAGAACAAGTCGGAAGCGTCGATTTACGTAACGGGCAATACCGCAACGGATGTCTTCCAATATACGGTTGACCCGTCGTTCTCCCATCCGGTCATCGAGTGGGCGAAGGGCAAGCGCATGATTCTGATGACGGCGCACCGCCGCGAAGCGCTTGGCGAGCCGCACCGCAACATTTTCCGCGCGGTTAAACGGATTGCAGACGAGCATGAAGACGTGGCAATCGTTTATGCCGTTCACCCAAACCCGGCGGTAAGAGAGCCGGCTAACGAAATTCTTGGCAATCATCCGCGTATTCAATTAATCGAACCGCTTGATGTTTTCGAATTCCATAATTTCTATCCTCATGCGTATATGATTATGACCGATTCCGGCGGCCTGCAGGAAGAAGCGCCGTCGTTCGGCGTGCCTACTCTGGTGCTGCGGGACACAACGGAACGTCCGGAAGGAATCGAAGCCGGGACGCTTGAACTGGTCGGAACGGATGAAGACACGGTATACAACCGTGCGCGCGCTCTTCTGAACGACGCGGCCTTGTACGAAAAAATGAGCAAATCTGCCAATCCTTACGGCGACGGACAAGCTTCCGCGCGTATTGTTCAGGCGATTTTGCATCATTTTGGAAGAACTAGCGAGCGGCCAGAACCGTTCACACAACGTTCATAGTTTTTGAAGCGGACAGCTGCTAGATAAGCAATGTACAGCATACAGTGGTACTGTACGGTTTGAAGCTCGGAAAATCCTTTATTTATAAGGATTTTCGGGCCGCTGTTCACTAAATGTTTGAATTTAAATGAATTGACAAAAGTTTAACAGCTTCGATAAAATAAATGAGAGTTTTGGAGTGATTCCGCATGGATCCATCCAAAGAACAACCGTCCAAAGATAATCAGAATAAGTCGGATCATGGCAGTTTCGGAGACGACCCTTGGAGAGCAATGGGATTGGTCGGCACTATTGGGGCCGATCTAGCCGCATGTCTGGGGCTTGGCTACTGGCTCGGTCATAAAGCCGATCTTGCAAACGGTACCGAATACTATTCCATCATCGGACTGGTAGCGGGCCTTGCAATAGGCATCATTACGGTTATATTCCTGATTAGGACGTTTGCGGGAGGCAAAGCGAAATAATGGACGATTTGTCGGCCCACTTGAAAGCCGTTACAAGAGTTACTTTCTTATTCATGTCCCTATGCTGCATCGCTTGGGCAGTGCTGCCCGAGTACGAGAGCTGGTGGGGCGGTCTGATGATCGGGGGAGCAGCCAGTCTAGTAAACGCAAGAATACTTGGCTGGAAGGTTACGAAGATCGGAGCGAATGCCGCCGCGCAAGGTACGAAAAGGATGAATATCGGCTTTTTCACCCGGGCGTGCGTCGCGTTGTTGGCAGTTGTGATTGCGACACAAACATACACGTTTCAGCTTTCAGCGACTGTTGCCGGATTATTTGTCGCACAATTGGCAACACTCATACTGGGATTTTTGTCCAGAAGAAAGCTGATGGCGTCGAATCCTACCGATGAAAGGGGTGAAAATAACTAATGGATCATATTTCTCCTATCGTTCATGTAGCTGGAATCGAATTTGATTTGGCCGTAATCGCGATGATTTTGATCACTAGCATCATTGTCTTTGTACTTGCGAAGCTCTCAGTGAGAAACATTTCGGTTACGAATCCGACGAAGCTTCAGAACTTCCTGGAGTGGGTTATCGAATTCGTGCAGAACATTATCGGTACGTCTATGGACCTCAAGAAAGGCCGTCCATATCTTATCCTCGGTCTCACCCTGATTATGTATATTTTTGTCGGCGACATGCTTGGTCTGCCGCTGGGTATCGTTACTGAAGTGCATCACGGTGCGTCAATCTTCGGTATGAACCTTGATTTGGGCGGGGAAGAAGAAGCGCATATCGCTTGGTGGAAATCACCGACTGCCGACGTTGCAGTAACAGGCGCTCTGACGCTGATCGTTATCCTGCTGACGCATATCGAGGGTCTTCGTCTCAACACGAAGCATTACCTGAAACACTATGTTGAACCGCATTGGCTCTTCCTGCCTCTGTCCCTGATCAAAGAAGTATCGAAGCCGTTGTCGCTTGCTTTGCGTCTATACGGTAACATCTTCGCGGGCGAGGTCATGATTGCCGTAATCCTCGGAATGGGTGTTTGGGGTATCCCGGCGCTTGTCGTGTGGCAAGGTTTCAGCGTATTCGTAGGTGCAATACAAGCATTCGTATTCTGTATGCTTACGATGGTTTACATGTCGCAAGCGATTGTGCATGAAGAGCATGGCGAGCAGCATTAAAGGCTTCAAACCGGCGGAATACCGGCGGTAAATATAAAAAACTATTTTCACGAAAATTGAGGAGGATTTTTCTAATGGGAGCATTGGCATTAGTTGCAGCAGCAATTGTATTCGGTTTGGGCGCACTTGGCGCAGGTATTGGTAACGGTCTGATCGTAGGTCGCACAGTTGAGGGTATTTCCCGTCAACCAGAACTTCGCGGTACTCTTCAAACAACAATGTTTATCGGTGTCGCACTCGTCGAAGCACTTCCAGTTATCACACTGGTACTCGCGTTCATCTTCTTGGGTAAATCCTAATATCGCAAGCATAAACATGGCGGGGAGTGTGGCTTTGCCTCCACGCCTTCCTTTTTGTTCAGCCCCGCACAGCGGGGCGGCAATTCCGAATGAAATTGTTTTAAGCTATAGAAGGGAGTGACGTTTTTTGCATATCGTATGGTCGAGTCTTGTCATCCAGCTAGTTGCGTTCCTGATCCTTCTGTACTTGCTGAAACGCTACGCATTTGGCCCATTGCTGAGCGTAATGGAACAACGCAGACAGTATGTTGCAGAGCAAATCGCTAATGCGGAAACAAGCAAGAAAGAAGCTGAACAGCAGCTGGAGCAACAAAAACAAGCACTTCAGGAAGCTCGTAAAGAAGCTTATGACATTATTGAGCAAGCTAAGGCTACAAGCACGAAACAAGCCGATGACATTATTCAAGTTGCGAAATCCGAATCCACTCGTCTGAAGGACGAAGCGGTTAAAGATATCGAGAGCGAGAAAAACAAAGCGGTTGCTGCACTTCGCGAAGAGGTTGGCGGTATTTCCGTCAAAATCGCGTCGAAAATTATCGAGAAGCAAGTGGACGAGAAATCCCAGGAGCAATTGGTTAACCAATACCTGAAAGAAGTTGGAAGCAAATGAGCCGGGATACTGTCGTAGCGAAGCGCTACGCTAAAGCACTGTTTGAGCTTGCTAACGAGCAAGGCATCGTGTCGGAAACGGAAGATCAGCTTAAGCTGATTGTTCAAGGTCTGAAAAATGATGCCGAAGCGCGCAAATTCCTGGAGCTTCCTAGCATCGAGCCGGAGAAAAAAATCGCTGTGCTGAAAGGCGCATTCGGCGATCATGTATCCGCGCTTGTCCTTCATACGCTTGAACTTATTCTTGTTCGCGGGCGCCAAGAGCTGATCTCGGATGTATACGATGCGTATACAAAGATCGCCGGCGAAGCGCTTGGCCAAGCGCATGCGGTTGTGTATACGGCCCATAGCTTGTCGGCTTCGGAACTGGCTGAGGTAGAAGTTAGCTTCGGCAAGCTCAGCGGCAAGAAAATTGTTGCAGAACAAATCGTTAAACCGGATTTGCTCGGCGGCGTGCAAGTACGCATCGGCGACCGTCTGTATGACGGCAGCCTGTCCGGCAAGCTGGAACGTTTACAAAAATCGTTTAAAATCTAATGCAGGTAGATAGGGGTGAACGAATTGAGTATCAGACCTGATGAAATCAGCACGCTGATTAAACAACAGATCGAACAATATAAATCCGAAATTCAAGTCGTTGACGTCGGCACCGTAATCAATGTCGGTGACGGTATTGCCCGCGTGCACGGTTTGGAAAATGCGATGCAGGGCGAACTGCTCGAATTCTCCAACGGCGTTGTAGGCATGGCGCTCAACTTGGAAGAAAGCAACGTCGGTGTCGTTATCCTCGGTCCTTACACGGATATCCGTGAAGGCGACCAAGTAAAACGTACGGGCCGCATCATGGAAGTTCCGGTAGGCGAAGAGCTTCTGGGCCGCGTTGTTAACCCGTTGGGTCAGCCGCTTGACGGCAAAGGCCCAATCAACACAACTCAATTCCGTGCGATTGAATCCCCGGCTCCTGGCGTAATCGACCGTAAATCGGTACATGAGCCAATGCAAACGGGCATTAAAGCAATCGACGCGATGGTACCGGTTGGCCGCGGTCAACGCGAGCTGATCATCGGTGACCGTCAAACAGGTAAAACGGCGATTGCGATCGACGCAATCATCAACCAAAAAGGCAACGGCGTGAAATGTATCTACGTTGCCGTAGGTCAAAAACAATCCACTGTTGCGGGCGTTGTTGAAACCCTTCGCAAACACGGTGCTCTTGATTACACGATTATCGTAACAGCTGGCGCATCCGAACCGGCTCCATTGCTCTTCCTGGCTCCTTATGCAGGCTGCTCGATGGGTGAGTACTTCATGTATAAAGGCGAGCACGTTCTCGTTATCTACGATGACTTGTCGAAACAAGCGGCTGCATACCGCGAATTGTCCCTGTTGCTCCGCCGTCCGCCAGGTCGGGAAGCTTACCCAGGCGACGTATTCTACCTGCACTCCCGTTTGCTCGAGCGCGCTGCTAAACTTAGCGACGCACTTGGCGGCGGCTCGCTGACGGCACTTCCGTTCATCGAGACTCAAGCGTCCGACGTATCGGCTTACATTCCTACGAACGTAATCTCGATCACGGACGGACAAATCTTCCTGGAATCCGACCTGTTCTACTCCGGCCAACGTCCGGCGGTTAACGTAGGTATCTCCGTATCCCGCGTAGGCGGTTCCGCTCAAATCAAAGCAATGAAAAAGGTTGCCGGCACACTCCGTCTGGACCTTGCGGCTTACCGCGAGCTTCAAGCGTTCTCGCAGTTCGGCTCCGATCTCGATAAATCGACACTCGCCCGTCTGAACCGCGGTGCTCGTACGATGGAAATCCTGAAGCAAGGCGTTAACCAGCCGATGCCGGTTGAGAAGCAAGTTATCTCGATCTACTCCGCGGTTAAAGGCCACCTGGACGAAATTCCGGTTGCGGACATTCTCCGCTTCGAGAAAGAATTCCTGGCATTCCTGGATTCCAACCATCCGGAAATCGGCGAGTCCATCCGTACAACGAAAGACCTCGTTGCCGACAACGAGAAAGCTCTTGTTGACGCGATTGCGAAGTTCAAAAAAGGCTTTTCTGTAACGGCTTAATCGCCTATAAAAGCCTCTAAATAAATGTCTCGCGCCCGTCTTCGTACGGGCGCAGGCGCTTAACACCAGGCTTTGTTTATGCATTGAGGTATGGCAAGCCGTTTGTATGGAAGGGGCTGCATAAGCCGCAGAGTTTACGTGCCGCTTTTGAACCTGTATCCTCACCGCGAGGTGGACTGTTCAAAGGATACAGGTTCAATGGCGGACAAGGTGAAATGCAGACTCCTGGAATACAAACTACAGCTTGCCCTCTCCCCACTGCATCTGCAAAGCAACAAAGGCGGGTGACAATGCAATGGCAAAAGGCATGCGCGATATTAAGCGCGAAATCAAAAGTAAACAAAACATGAAGCAAATCACGAAAGCGATGGAGATGGTTGCGGCTTCCAAGCTCAGAAGAGCGCAAGAGGCATCGACGAAAGCCCGTCCTTATTCGGATAAGCTGAAGGAAGTAGTAGCAAGCATCGCAGCAGGCACGAAAGGCGTGAAACACCCGATGCTCGAGACGCGTCCGGTGCAAAAAACGGGTTACCTCGTTATCACCTCCGACCGTGGTCTGGCAGGCGGCTACAATGCGAACGTCCTTCGTAAAGTAACGCAAACGATTCGCGAGAAGCACAAATCGAATGATGAGTACGTATTGTTCGTAATCGGGCGTAAAGGCCGGGATTACTTCCGCCGCCGCAATATGCCGATCATCGACGAGGTTATCGGTCTTTCCGATTCGCCAACGTTCGCGGACATCAAATCGATCGCTTATAACGCAGTCAAAATGTTCTCTGAGGGCAAATACGATGAGTTGTACATCTGCTACAACCAATTCGTAAACGCAATTACTCAGATCCCGACAGAAACTCGTTTGCTTCCGCTGCAGGAAGTAAGCGGCAACGGTCCGGTAACTTCGTACGAGTACGAGCCGTCCCCGGAAGGTGTTCTGGAGGTACTGCTGCCTAAATACGCGGAGACGCTTATTTACAGCGCGGTGCTTGACGGGAAAGCCAGTGAGCAGGGCGCTCGCATGACAGCCATGGGCAGTGCGACGAAGAATGCTAACAAAATGATCAACCAATTGACGCTGACCTACAACCGGGCTCGTCAAGCGGCGATTACGCAAGAGATCTCTGAGATCGTTGCCGGTGCGAACGCGCAGGCATAAGGCATATAGAAGTAAAAGAAAGTACCAGGAGGGAAAACCATGAAAAAAGGACGCGTTGTATCCGTCATGGGTCCAGTCGTTGACTTGGAGTTCGAACGCGGTAACCTGCCGGAAATTTTGAACGCCGTCAAAATCGTTCAAAAAGCCCCAGCAGGCGGCATCGATATTAATCTGACGCTTGAAGTAGCAGTTCACCTGGGTGATAACCTGGTTCGTGCTGTTGCGATGAGCACAACTGACGGTCTGGTCCGCGGCATGGAAGCTGTAGACACAGGCGCGCCAATCACAATTCCAGTTGGTGCGCCAACACTCGGCCGCGTATTTAACGTACTGGGCGAGCCAATCGACCAAGCTGGCGACGCAACTTCGGAAATTAACCTTCCGATTCACCGTCAAGCTCCTGCATTCGACGAATTGTCCACGCAATCGGAAATTCTCGAAACAGGCATCAAAGTTATCGACTTGCTTGCTCCGTACGCAAAAGGCGGTAAAATCGGTCTGTTCGGCGGCGCGGGCGTAGGTAAAACGGTAACAATCCAGGAACTTATCAACAACATCGCGCAAGAGCATGGCGGTATCTCCGTATTCGCCGGCGTAGGCGAGCGTACTCGTGAAGGTAATGACCTTTACCACGAGATGAAAGATTCCGGCGTACTTCCAAAAACAGCGATGGTATTCGGACAAATGAACGAACCGCCAGGCGCACGTCAACGTGTAGCCCTGACGGGTCTGACAATGGCTGAATACTTCCGTGACGCTGAAGGCAAAGACGTACTTCTGTTCGTCGACAACATCTTCCGCTTCACGCAAGCAGGTTCCGAGGTTTCGGCCCTTCTCGGCCGTATGCCTTCCGCGGTAGGTTACCAGCCAACGCTGGCAACTGAAATGGGTCAATTGCAAGAGCGTATCACATCGACGAAAAAAGGTTCGGTTACTTCGATCCAAGCGATCTACGTACCTGCCGATGACTATACTGACCCGGCTCCTGCAACGACGTTTGCTCACTTGGACGCTACAACTAACCTTGAGCGTAAAATCTCCGAGATGGGTATCTTCCCAGCGGTAGATCCACTTGCTTCGTCGTCCCGTATCCTGAACCCGGACATTCTGGGCGAAGAGCATTACAACGTAGCTCAAGGCGTTAAGAAAATTCTTCAGCGCTATAAAGAGCTTCAAGATATCATCGCAATCCTTGGTATGGACGAGTTGACTGAGGAAGACAAGCTGACTGTATCGCGCGCGCGCCGCATTCAATTGTTCCTGTCCCAACCGTTCCACGTTGCCGAGCCGTTCACAGGTATCAAAGGTAAATACGTACCTGTTAAAGAATCCGTTCGCAGCTTCAAAGAAATTCTCGAGGGCAAACATGACGACCTTCCGGAAGAAGCTTTCCGGTATGTAGGTGTGATTGAAGAGGCCGTGGAGAAAGCCAAAACGCTGTAATAGCGAAAGGCGGGAGGAATCCACATGAGTACTTTTCTGGTTGAAATCGTAACTCCGGAGCGCAAGGTTTATGCGGAGACGGCTAATATGGTCAGCGTTAAAGGGATCGCGGGCGAGCTCGGCATTTTGCCGAACCACATTCCGCTGGTAACGCCGCTGCGTATTGCGCCGGTCAGCATTAAGCGCGACGGTAAAGTTGATGTTCTTGCTGTAGGCGGAGGTTTCATCGAAGTCCGTAAGGACAAGGTGGTCATCCTGGCCGAAAGCGCTGAGCTGGCTTCCGAAATCGACGTTAACCGTGCACAAGCTGCCAAACAGCGCGCTGAAGAGCGCCTGGCTGCTAAGCGCGACGAAGTCGACTTCAAGCGCGCAGAGCTTGCTCTGCAGCGTGCAACGAACCGGATCAACGTTACAGAACGTTAAGAACTTAAAGCCGTTCAAATCTCATCTAAAGAGATTTGAACGGCTTTTTCATTTCGACAATTGTTTTATCGCGATTTTGTCATAATGCCGACTTGCGTCTCATTGACTTCAATATAAGAATCTCTCACAATGGAGGAAATAAGATGAACGGTAGAGCAGGGGGCACTGGCATGATTGATATACATACACATATTTTGCCTGGCATCGATGATGGTGCGGCGGATTGGGAGCACTCGATTCAGATGGCCCGTGCAGCGGCTGCTGAAGGAATTACGGGGATTATAGCGACTCCCCATCATTACGACGGCAAATATAGCAATGACAAAGAAACGGTAATAGAGCTGGTTGCCGAATTGAACAGTAGATTAAGCGAGCTCGCTATCCCCCTGAAGATTCAGTCGGGGCAGGAGATACGGATCCATTCCGAGTTTTTGTCCAACTGGCAAAGCGGAAAGCTGCTGACGATGGGCGAATCTCCTTATGTACTCATAGAAATGCCCTCCTCGCAGATTCCCAAATCGATGGAGCAGGTCGTATACGAACTGCGCCTGCTAGGCGTCCGTGCCGTCATAGCCCATCCGGAGCGGAATGCGGAGGTGGTTCAGAATCCGGACCGTCTGGCTGAGCTGGTAGAGCTTGGCGCTTATGCGCAGGTAACGACTCATTCCTTGCTGGGAGGCTTCGGAAGAGGGATTGAGAAATCGGCTTGGACGCTCTGCAGGCGTGGTCTTATTCATTTGGTATCTTCCGATGCTCATCATCTGGAGTGGCGGAGCTTCAAGATGAAGGAGGCCTATGAACGGATCGAATCCGAGCTGGGGCCGGTATGGAGAAGGTATTTCGAACGTAATGCGCAGGCGATCTGGAATGCCAGAGAGTTATCCGATCAACCGAATCTTGTGCAGCAGGCCGCGAAATCGGGAGGCTGGGGCAAGATTAAATCCTTGTTCGGCAAATAAAAGATTTAGCGATAAATAAATGACCTGTCAGACATGAACAATTTATGATCATGTGGTGACAGGTTATTTTTTCTGTCCAAAAGATGGTTCATTTCTATTGACTTAGATAATGATAATCCTTATCATTGAGAAAGTAATTATTGAGAATGATAATCATTTTATGGGGGTCTAGCAATGAAACAAATGAAATGGACAGGTCTCATTCTTGTGGCAATGATGGTATTCCTCGCTGCATGCGGAGGCGGCAACAACGCAGGCAATGCAGGGAATAACAAGCAAGAGTCCGAGCAAGCAAGCTCAAACGCGAATGCAAATGCAAGCACAAATACAACAGCTAACGAGACGGCGGAACGCACCGTCAAGCATGCGCTTGGCGAAACGAAAATTACCGGAACGCCTAAGAAGGTCGTTGTTCTGGAGTGGACCTATGCGGAGGATCTGATCGCGCTTGGCGTACAGCCTGCCGGCGTAGCGGATGTGAAGGGCTACGGGGAGTGGTACGGAGCTATTGATCCAAAGCTGGATGCAACGGTTGTTGATGTAGGCACGCGCCAAGAGCCAAGCATCGAGACGATCACCAGCCTTGAGCCGGACTTGATTATCGGCGTAAACTTCCGCCACGAAGCGATTTACGATCAATTGTCGGCTATTGCGCCTACGCTTATTTTTAACCCGTATCCGGAAGAGGGCGGACTTGACCAATACAGCGAAATGGAACAAACCTTCTCGGCCATTGCGGATGCTTTGGGCAAAAAAGCGGAAGGCGAGAAAGTACTGGCCGATCTGCATAGCTACTACGATGAGTCCAAAGCGAAGCTGGCTAGCGCAGGCAAAGAGGGGCAAGAGGTTGTATTCACGCAAGCTTGGACCAATGAAGGCGTAGCAACCTTCCGTCTGTTCACAGACAACTCGATGGCTATGGCGATTCTCGCGAAGATCGGTTTGAAGAATGCGCATCAGGACAGCACGTTCCAGCAATACGGCTATTCGGAAACGGATATCGAAGGTCTGACCAAAACGCCGGATGCAAGCGTATTGTACACGACAAGCGCGACGGATACCGTCTTTAGCGAGCTGCTTCCCAAGAATGAAGTATACAAGAACCTGAACTTTGCAAAAGAAAATCGCGTGTACGACATGAAAGGCATCTGGCCGTTTGGCGGTCCATTGTCTGCAAAGCTTCTTGTAGAACGCACGCTTGAAGCGCTCGGCTAATGAATACGAACCTGCAAATTACAAAGGAAACAAGTAAGGGCATCTGGAGCCCGCTGCTGTTATCAGCGGCGGGTCTTCTGCTGCTCCTTGCTTTAGCTTCTTATCACCTGACACTTGGGGAAGCCGCTATACCGGTGAAGACCGTATGGCGGGCTATTTTTGAATCGACTCCCGTATTGGAGCATCAAATATTGTGGACAGTCCGGCTGCCCCGCATGGTGATCGGCATTCTGACAGGCGGGGCGTTGGCCGTGGCCGGCGCGTTATTTCAAAATGTGACCCGCAATCCGCTCGCGTCCGCCGGCACGCTGGGCATTAACGCGGGGGCTTTTCTCGCCCTGACGGTAGGAACGATTATGTTCCCGGGGCTTGCAATGGGCTTCCCCCTGCTGCTTACGTTCATCGGTGCAATTGCTGCTGCCGCGGCGGCTTTTGTCATGGCGGGAGGTACAAAGGCGTCTCCTGTGCGGCTTGCTTTGTCCGGGATGATCGTTACAATGACCGCGGCTGCTTTTACAGGCGTGCTTCAATTATTTCATGAACAAAAGACGCAAGGGTTGTTCATGTGGGGCTCCGGCTCGCTTGTGCAAAATGATTGGGGCGGCGTTCAGCACGCATGGCCTTGGATTATCGGCTGCTTTCTGCTTGCTTTTCTGCTCGCGGGCAAATGGGATCTAATGGAGCTCGATGAGGATACGGTTACCTCGCTGGGGCAAAAGGTCGGACGGATCCGCCTTACGGGTCTTGGCATCGCCGTATTGCTCGCGGCAGCTGCCGTCAGCGTCGTTGGTCCAATCGGCTTCGTGGGCCTGATAGCGCCGCATCTCATGCGGATGTTAGGAGCTAAGCGGCATGCTGTGCTGCTTCCGCTGTCTTTCCTATGGGGAGCTATTATCGTTATTGGCTCGGATGCCATCGCGATACATTTCAAATATTCGCTTGGACCTTTGCCTGCCGGTGCCGTAACGGCGCTTATCGGAGGCCCATGGCTTGCTTGGCTTGTCCTGCGTACGGTAAAGGCCCGCAAGGAAGGGGCGCCGCAGACAGGGACTTCGCCTGGACGTTCGGCTACGAAAGTACCGTTTGGCTGGTGGGTGGCGATATTCTCGCTGCTGCTCGTTGCAAGTCTTATTGTCAGTCTTGCATTCGGAAGCTTGCGCATTCCGGTAGCGGATGTCGTTAACGCTTTGTTCGGCCACGGGGCGGACAGTACGCAGCGTATTGTCGAGATGAGGATCCCCCGTACGCTGGTGGCCGCGCTTGCCGGCGCCACGCTTGCCGTAAGCGGCTTGCTGCTGCAAGGAGTTGTCCGGAACCCGCTGGCGGATCCGTCCATTATCGGCGTAACAGGCGGGGCTAGCGTTGGGGCTATGCTGATGCTCGCCGTATTTACGCAGGTATCGGTGCAATGGCTGCCTGCGGGTGCTTTTATCGGTGCGGTAGGCGCTGCGGTAATCGTGTTCCTGCTCGGGCGAAAAAGCTCCTTTAATCCTTCGGTCGTCGCCCTGATTGGTCTTGCCGTCTCATCGATGGCCAGCGCAATCGTTCAGGTGCTCGTTATCCGCATGAAGCTGACGCTGGCATCTGCGCTTGTATGGTTATCCGGAACGACTTACGCGCGCAACTGGGATGATTTCTGGCAGCTCGTGTTCTGGCCGATTATCCTGCTGCCGGTTGCTTGGTACCTGGCACGCAAAGTGGATGTTCTTCAATTCTCGGATGCGACCGTCACGAATCTGGGCCTTCGCGTTGACCGTACACGGCTCGTCATTGGCGGGGTTGGCGTTGCCATGGCCGCGGCAGCCGTTGCGACGGTAGGCTCGATTGGTTTTATCGGACTCATCGCCCCTCATATGACGCGCATGCTGGTTGGACCGAAATACCGCAAGCTTGTTCCTTTAACGGCTTTGCTCGGGGCTTTGCTGCTGGTCCTCGCCGACACGGTGGGACGGTCGCTGCTTGCTCCCAAAGAGCTGCCGTCCGGACTGGTAGCGGCGGTTATCGGAGCGCCGTATTTTATGTATCTGATGTATCGTTCTGGCAAAAAATAGAAGGTTATGGAAGGAAGGCTGTCCTAAGCTCGCGATATGAGTCTAAGGACGGCCTTTTTTCGACGCATTTAGTGCTTATGTAACAAAAAAGTTTAAAAAATTATACAAAATGGCGAAAAATACCTTACATATCTATCAAAATTTATCAATTCATATGTTAGTATATATGACATAAATACTAGATGACCAGGATATGGGGGATGCACATGTTCGACTGGCTGGGTACAAAAAAAGGACTGCCGCTTTGGGTCTCATGGCGTTTGAATCATGGGATGAAGAAAGACGTTGAACAGATCTTTGAAGGCATTGCGGAAACGCGCAAAGAGCTGCTTACTTCTTGGGCGCATGAATATTGGGGGTACATCGAGCGGCTGGCGGAGCAGGTAGCGGCGGTATCCATAGATGGCAAATCGTTGCATCAGGAAGAACAAAAGCTGGCCGTTTCCCGTCTGCTCGAACGTACATATGCCAGAGGGAATGACTGGACGGAGCTGTTCCTGCTTGACCGGGAAGGACAGGTTCTCATCTCCACCTACGAGAAACATAGAGGGACGCTTTACGGCAGCGGGAGCGTGATTGAACCGGGTCTTAACTACGCTAGAGCCGGCGGCAAGCCGCGGCCGTGCTTGTATGGACCTTACGGCGATCCGGTTACGTTAAGCCTTGGAGCAAGATCCTCTTCTTTTCACGATAAAATGACCCTGCTCTTCATCTTTCCCCTTACTGTGAATGGAGAATATGCAGGGACGTTATGCGGTCGGGTTCCGAACGATGTGCTGGGGGATCTGATCCAGCGGGAATCCGGCCACGTCTATCCGGACTCGGGCGACAACTATATTTTTATGGCAAAACCGCACCTGAATCAGCATATCGCGCTTGGAACCGCATTGTCGCGAAGCCGCTTCGAGGACCGGACGTTTACGTTTGGCGAGAATTTGAAGGATGGAGTTACGACGGACTGGGGAATGGTCTCGATCAAGGAGCATACGGAGCTGGAGATTATTTTCACCGATCCGGCTACGGGCCAGCTTCATCCCGGCGTCCGCAACACGATTGATAACGGCAGCAACCTGTTTGTGGAATTCCCCGGTTATTCGGATTACCGCCATATCCCGGTTATCGGGAAGGGCGTAACGCTTCAGATGCCGCATTGCCCGGATGTATGGGGGATGATGTGCGAAGGCGACCTGGAAGAGGTGTACCGGATTCGCAGCATCCGCTGGCGCTTCAGCAAGCTTCAGCTGTTGCAGACGCTCATTCAGGCCGTGCTGGTAGCGGTGCTGGTAGCGGTTCTTGCCTCGGCAGCTCCGGTATGGGTAACTGCGGCAGCTGCAGGCGTATGGACTTTGGTATTCGGGCAATTTGTCGCCGGTGCCGTGCAGCGGAAGGAATCCCGCCGGGTTGTCCGCAATTTGCGGCGAATCAACCGGTTCATCCGTATTAACGCGGAGGGTAAAGGGGATTTGACGCAGCGTCTTGAGCCTTCCAAGTTCGACAACGATGAGACGAGAGAGCTTGCCAAGTGGATTAACAACATGATTGATTCGCTCGAGGGGATCATGCTGAAGGTGAAGCTGGCCGCATCGGACGTATTATCCAGTCAAAATGTCATGAATGAGTCGGCGGCCGTTACCGCGAAGTCGACGGAGCGGGTCAGTCGCAAGGTTGGCGATATGATCGGCAGCATCCGCAATCAGTTGAAGGATATCGATATGGCGAAGCATTCCGCCGACGAGATGAGGGATACGCTGCGACTCTTGGAGCTGCAGGCTGCCGAGCAGATTGCCGTGGCGCAATCGGAAGTGGACCGGATCGGGGATAAAATGCAGCATATCTCCACGAAAGTCGGCGATACGAATGATACGATCCGCCGGTTTATGCATACGGTTGAAGAGATTCGCGGCGTTCTGCAGGTTATCGAGGAGATCTCGGCGCAAACGAATCTGCTTGCATTAAACGCCTCCATCGAGGCGGCACGCGTAGGCGAGCAGGGGCGCGGCTTTGCCGTTGTGGCATCGGAAATCCGCAAGCTGGCCGATATGACCCGCCGTTCCACGGAGGAAGTGCATCAGATTACGCACCAAATCTATGATGAAGCGAAGCAGGCTTACGCGTCGATGGACGAAGGGACAAAGGTCGTCGAGGAAGGCACGCAGCTGGTTGCGGCCGCGGCGAGCACGCTGCAGACGGCGCAAAGCGAGGACAGCCGGAAATCGCAGGTCGTAGACGAGGTAGTGAACCTGATGGAACGGATTGCCCTCGTCAGCATGGAGAACCGCAAGGTATCCTCCGACGTGGAGGGCAAAGTCCAGGAACTGATCGGAGAGATGGACAGTGTACGCCAAACCTCGGAGAGCGTAGAGTCGATCACGAAGTTCCTGCAGCAGCTGGTGGGACAGTTCAAGCTGACGGAGTCGCGGTCGAGATAAGTGTAGGAGCAGGAAGGACGCATGGTGGATGGCGTCCTTCCTGCCTTTTTTATTGCGTTGAGGGGGAGTGATTCCGCCAAGCAGTGCGAGTTGGGCTGCTTAACGATGTGGGACATCGTTAAGATTGGTAGAACGGGTGCTGGTGGGAGTCTTAACGATACGGGATATCGTTAAGAGAAGCGTGAAGCGGTAAAAGTAGCAATGTCGTGCGAATTCTGGGCTGCTTAACGATGTGGGAGATCGTTAAGATTGGTAGAACGGGTGCTAGTTGGAGTCTTAACGATACGGGATATCGTTAAGAGAGTCGCTATGCCAATAGCCGTTCTAGGATGAGCGAGTGGATTTGTTTAACTTTGGGATATCGCAAGGGGTGGCGAGCATAGGCTAATAGTGTGACAGGCGGGTATCGTGCTGACCGGGCGTCCGGCGGGTGACACGCGGTTCCCGGGAAGCCGCGCCGTTACGGGCTTGTCCGGCTCTTCGGGGAAGCGGAATCGAACAACTCTTTCATAGACGGCTGTGGAAGCTTTTGTTATAATTGTGAGGAAAAATGACCAAGCGGCTGGTCCGCTTTGACGGAGGCGATGGTGTGGACAATTACGTCAACCAGTATGTCGTCGTGGCTATTTTTATTTTTCTCGGGATCTTGCTCCCGGCAGCGGCGCTGACCGTCGGTAGACTGCTCAGACCGCATAAGCCGAATGATCCGAAGCAAGCAACCTACGAGAGCGGCAATGAGCCGGTCGGCGAAGGGCAAGTGCGCTTCAACATCCGGTATTACATCTTTGCGTTAATGTTTGTCATCTTTGATGTGGAAACCGTTTTCTTATACCCTTGGGCCGTCGCATATAATAAGCTCGGCCTTTTTGTGCTGGTTGAGATGTTCATTTTTGCGGCAATGCTGTTTATCGGACTTCTATATGCCTGGAAAAAGAAGGTGCTGAAATGGAATTCAGTTTAGAGTCGATATCGCTGGAGGAACGCAAGGAGCTGGAACGCAACGTATTTATGGGAACGCTGGAGCAGCTTAAAGCCTGGGCGAGGAGCAACTCGCTCTGGCCGCTGACCTTTGGTCTAGCCTGCTGCGCGATTGAAATGATGGGAACCGGCGCTTCCCATTACGATCTTGACCGGTTCGGGGTGATGTTCCGTACCTCGCCGCGCCAGTCGGACGTGATGATTGTCGCCGGTACCGTGACGAAGAAAATGGGCCCGCTGCTGCGCCGCCTGTATGACCAGATGCCCGAGCCCAAATGGGTGATTGCAATGGGCTCCTGCGCGACGGCCGGCGGACCGTATATCAAGTCTTATGCGGTGATGAAAGGCGTAGACCAGATCGTCCCCGTCGATGTTTACATACCGGGCTGTCCGCCTAATCCGGCGGCGCTGATCTACGGCATTAACAAGCTGCAAGAAAAAATCCGTTACGAAGCGAAAACCGGGAAGCGGGTGACGGACCGATGAGCGAGGAGAAGGACGAAGGGCAAAGGCCGGAAGAGATAAAAGCTGAAGAGATAAAGACAGAAGAGATAAAAGCTGAAGAGGAAGCGAAGGCTGCCGCGGAATTACCGCAATCTCCGGCAGAGGCCCCAGCGACCGCGGTGGATGCGGAGCGGGAAGCGAAGCTGAAGGCGGCGGCGGCGAAGGAGGCCGCGAACGCGGACGGAGCAGCGCCGGAGGGCGCGGTGGATGCGGAGCAGGAGGCGAAGCTGAAGGCGGCGGCGGAAGCACGCGCGGCGAGAGCGGCGGCGAAGG
>NZ_BILY01000043.1 GCF_004000805.1 Paenibacillus glycanilyticus NBRC 16618 | reverse complement strand
GTTCATCGCCGTGTTTCTCAGCGGCGACTTTTATAATATATCACAGCGGCCTAGATGATTGCAAGTACTTTTTTAAAAACTTTTTTGAAGCTTTTATTTCCTTGCACTTGGCGCGAGAAGTAATATACCATGAATCAATTCAGAAGGTCAACCCTTTGTCCAAAAAACTTTAAGGGCTCAGACTATAAAGTACTGAACCCCAGCGATTAATGCAATTCCGGGTACGCCAAGTACGACAACAGTACCTATTGTAACCGGATTAAGCGGAATATATATATTAGGGATAAGTCCGGAGAAATTTAGCACATACAGGACCGCTGCAGCCAAAACAATGTGGATAGAAAAATTACGCAGCCATGTCCACGAGAGCTTTTGCCTAACAAGCACGCCTACCAGAGCAACCGATGATAAAATAAGCATCGCCAGCCATAATGTTTTCATTGTAACGCCCCTCTCCATTCCGGCCATACCTTGCAGGTCCGCTTGGCAATCCGGATTAGCATCTCGTACCGTTTTTCCGCCGTGATCAACGCATAGATTGCGTAATCGATCTGATCTTCGCCAACGGCAACGTTAAAGAACCGGGTCGCATTTATCCATTCCTTGTGAGCTTCATCAATTTCCGCCCGCAGATGTTCTCTCCATTCCGCCGTATCCGGTTCCGGTACAGGCTGAAACGAGGTCCTAGTTAATTCTAATCCGCCCGTATGCTTGCTTTCAGTCGGTTGCTTTATCTCCCGCCATAAGTTCGCCATTACGCCTCTCCTCCTCTGCTCGTCCATCTGGGACAAGACATTTTCTATATATGTATAGAGGCTTGGACCGTTATTTAGAACGGATTGCATCCCGAAAACAAAACAAGAGCCGTCATCCCTGTCGGGATAACGGCTCTTTCTCCGTGCATTAAGTTAACTGAGTTCTCTGCGTCCTTCAAGCGCTTTGGACAAGGTGACCTCATCGGCGTATTCAAGGTCGCCGCCAACCGGCAGGCCGTGGGCAATCCGCGTTACCCGAATACCAAACGGTTTGACAAGCCTCGAGATATACATCGCGGTCGCTTCGCCTTCAATATTCGGATTCGTCGCCAAGATCAGCTCTTGCACCCGCTCATCGCTCAAGCGGCGAAGCAGCTCGGCAATCTTGATCTGATCCGGCCCAATTCCCTCAATTGGAGATATAGCACCCTGAAGCACGTGATAATGTCCTTGAAATTCCTTCGTCCGTTCCATGGCCACAAGGTCCTTTGATTCCTGAACCACACAAATAACGGAGTTATCGCGCGTTTTATCCTGGCAAATCCGGCATGGATCGGTATCGGTAATATTGCAGCAAACGGAGCAGTACGTCAGATTCCGCTTAACGCTGACAAGCGCCTTAGCGAAATCGATAACATCATCTTCTTTCATGCGAAGCACATGAAAAGCCAATCTTGCGGCTGTCTTCGGTCCAACGCCCGGAAGCCGCGTAAAGGCATCAATAAGCTTCGCTATCGGTTCGGGATAAAACAAAACGCGCAGCCCCTTTCAAGCCTCCAGCCTAAACGGCTGACGCCGCCCTTGCGGCGGCGTCAGCATGCGTATAGCTTTTATAAGTTATATAGACAGCAATCCAGCTTAGAACAAGCCTGGAATCTTCATGCCGCCAGTGAATTTGCCCATGTCCTGGTTCGCAATTTCGTCTACTTTTGTCAATACGTCATTAACCGCTGTCAAAACAAGGTCTTGCAGCATTTCAACATCATCCGGATCTACCGCTTCAGGTTTGATCGCGATGCTAAGGATTTTTTTGTGGCCGTTCGCTACCACGGTTACAACGCCGCCGCCAGCCGTACCTTCAACCGTTTTGTTTACAAGCTCTTCTTGGGCTTTCATCATTTGCTCTTGCATTTTCTTTACTTGCTTCATCATTTGGTTCATGTTATTCATGACTTATCACCTCATCGTAATAGTTAATTATCTTCTTTAATTACAACTAAGTCTTCACCAAAAAGCTTAACAGCTTCCTCTACCCATTGTGGACGCTGCTCCTCCCCGGTGTCAATCGCATCCGGCTGTAATTCCAGCGTTTCGCCTTCCTGCTCGCCTGAGCGGCTGGCCGCATTCTGCCATTCCTTCAGCATGCAGGTTGCAAGCTTGACCGGATTGCCGAATACGTCCTGCATGACCCGTTCGATAATCTCCCGGTGTGCCGGCCGCTCCGTGGTCTCCCGGTGCATTGTGTTCTTGAAGGCGACAAGTATCGTGGAATCCGTTGCGGCTACCGGCTCTCCGTCAACCAACCATGCATGTACCGTTATTCTTGCTTCCTTCACCCGGTGGAGCACTTCGTTCCACTTCATCCGAACTTGCCCCGTACCCGGACTGCCGGCTGCGGCAACAAACGGATCAAGCTTCACGGTAGACCGGCTGACCGCAGCACCGCCTCCGCCAAAGCCGGGACGGCGGGATGGGCTGGCAGGCTGTCTGGCCGCACCGCCATCACCCGCTCCGGAACCGGCGCCTCCTCCGTTTTGTATAAGCTGCTCCAGCTTGCGCTCAAGGATCTCCACCTGCTGGCGAAGACGCTGTACTTCGGCCGATGCGGCTGGCGGAGAGGACGCCGCGGCATCGCCGCCGCTTCCCGCTCCCCCAGCACTCTCGTTACCTATTGTGCAAATTTTCATCAATGCGACTTCAAACAAAGTCTGCGGCTGCGAAGCATGCTTCATATCGGATTGATAGGTATTAAGAGTATCAATCATCTTAAACAACCGCTCGGAGCTGAAAGCATCGGCCATTCCGCGGAACCGTTCGGCGTCAACCACCCGCTCCGTTACCGCACCTTGCGGGGCTAGCTTTAATACAAGCAGATCGCGGAAATAGAAGATCAGATTCTCCATGCATTTGTCCGCGCTTTTCCCGGCTTGCGTTAAGCTCTCTACGAGCGGCATGATAGCGGCAACATTACGGTCCCGGATCGCTTCTGCCAGCGCATAGAACTGATCCGCGGCCATGCCTCCCGTCACATCAACAGCACCGTCAAGGGTGATTCTCGATCCGCCAAAAGCCGCAACCTGCTCAAGCAAGCTTATCGCATCGCGCATCCCGCCTTCAGATAGACGGGCAATATAAGCGATCGCATCCTCTTCCGCCTCAATGCCTTCTTCCCGGCAAATCTCAAACAGCCGCTCCGATTGCTCTTCCAGCGAGACTTGCCGGAAGTCGAATCTTTGGCAACGCGAAATAATCGTAGCCGGAAGCTTATGGGGCTCCGTGGTCGCCAGAATAAAGATAACATGTCCAGGCGGTTCCTCTAACGTCTTCAGAAGCGCGTTAAACGCCTCCGACGTCAGCATGTGGACTTCATCAATAATATACACTTTATATCGAACTTCAGACGGGGCATAACGGACTTTATCGCGAATATCCCGTATTTCGTCAATACCCCGGTTAGACGCCGCGTCAATCTCGACAACGTCCATAATATGACCGGCCGTTATGCCGCGGCATGCATCGCATTCATTACAAGGCTCTTCCGCAGGGCCCCGTTCACAGTTAACCGCTTTTGCCAATACCTTGGCCGCCGTTGTTTTCCCCGTTCCCCGGGGACCATTAAATAAATAGGCGTGCGAAACCCGATTCTCCCGAATCGCATTCTGCAGCGTTTGTATAATATGCCGTTGTCCAACCATGTCCTGGAACGTCTGCGGACGCCAGGCACGATATAATGCAATATGACTCACGCGTTTACGTTCCCTTCGGCTTGCTCATTCTTGTTCTCTATTATACATCATGATGTCTATAAGCAAAACAAAAACACCCGCATTTCCGGCATCTGCTTCTTCAAAACAGATCCCCATCGCTGGTGTTCCTTCACATAAACTATGAAAATGATGAACCGTGCACCTGCTCTCGATAACATGCGATCCAGGCGGCACTCTTGCGTCTCAGCTCGGGTCAGGCACTCCCCCGGCACATGAACAAACTTGCTTATGGCTGCTTCCTTCCGGACCTGACCAGGTTCACAAGCGTCCATTGCGGAGGACCCAACCGTCAACACTGATTGCAAGCGCCAAACCCTGCATCACATAACCTAAAGCAGGAATTCAACCTCGCTAAAGCGGATTGCGAGTTACAGGGCACCGCTAACTCCCCATCTAGCACGGCAAAACTAAGTATAGCCCATCCAAACGCAAAGCGCAACCGTAGGATAATGGCAGTTAGGATTAACGGGACGCTTTCACTTTGACATGGTAGCGCGGCATGTTAAGCTGAACAGCCTGCTCCGTCTTTGCGCGCAGCGCCTCAAGCTGAGCGTTCGTCAGATTGGAAGCAGCCTTGATATGAACGGTGAGATCCCCGCCATTAAACGCGACACGGCTGCTTTTGATTCCGTCGATTGGCTGCAGCACCTTATTAATAAGCTTCCTGTCCGACTCGTAATTAAGGAATGTCTTGTTATTAGGCAGGTTCGGGTTGCTGTTGGAATAACCCAAGTATCCGTCATGGCCATAGGTTTCCACCTTGCCGTCATTCGTCCGGTGCCCATTGTTCACCCCGTCGGCAGCACAGCCGGTCAAACTAGCGATGACCAATGCGGGTATCGCGAATCCCATAAATATTAAGCGCAGCTTGCGGCGCAGCATCTTTTTGGTAAGCAATCAAAAAACCTCCCTTTAACCATAGGATGGCTAAGGGAGGTTTTCTTATTCTGCCAAATTAAGCGGCAGATGAGATTAAATGCCGTATTTCTTTTTGAAACGATCGACGCGACCGCCTGCATCCAAGAACTTTTGCTTACCCGTGAAGAACGGGTGACATGCGGAACAAACCTCTACGCGAAGATTCGATTTGATCGAACCTGTCTCGAACGTGTTACCGCAAGCGCAAGTGATGTTGGATACGTGGTATGTCGGATGAATACCTTGTTTCATCTCGTTCACCTCTTTCTGCCCTGAACCACATGCGGATCCAGAGTTATAAATCACACAACTCGGATTATAGCACGACCATTACAAGCATGCAATGCCGATGTTTTGCCAGCTACTTGCGCGCCGCCGCCGGCGGAAGATGCGTGTAGGAGCCGATAACGACATCCGGCAGCTCTTCTCGGAAGATTTCAAGCATCTGCTTCATCCCGTAAATCTCGCCTTTGGCAGGAGGAATCAGCTGCAGGTAGCTCTCCGGATCGATATTCAGGTTGCGCATTTGAATAAGCTTTAGTCCGGTTCGCTTCGCGAATCCGATCATCGCCTCGATCTCTTCCTCGCGGTCGGTTACCCCGGGGAAGATCAAGTAGTTGATGGAGGTGTATACCCCTTTATCCGTCGCGTACTTCAAGGATTTCTCCACATTGGCAAGCGTATATGCGCGCGGCTTGTAGTAAGCATTGTAATGCTCGTCAATAGCGCTTATCGTGCTGACGCGCATCAGGTCAAGACCCGCGTCGACGATTGCGCGCATGAAGTCCGTAAGTCCGGCATTCGTATTGATATTGATATAGCCCTGGTTTGTCTGGCTTCTCACGATCTTCATCGCTTCCACGATGATTTTGGCCTGCGTGGAAGGCTCGCCTTCGCAGCCTTGGCCAAAGCTGATGATCGATTCCGGCGTTTTCAGGTGCTCCAGCATCACTTCCACGATCTCATCCACCGTAGGCTTGAAGTTCATCCGCGTCTGAGGCGCAACAAACCCGCTGTCATCCGGCTGCTCCGAAATGCAGCCGAAGCATCCCGCGTTGCAGGAATAAGAAACGGGTACCCCGCCCTCCCAGCGCTGAAGGAACGTGTTGGAGGAAGTTAAGCATTCGTAGCCAAGGGCGCAATGCGACAAATGCTTGTACAGTCTGTTCTCCGGGTATTTAGCAGTCAGCAGTTCTACTCCTTTGCGGACATCTCCCCGGTCGCAGTTAAGCGGATCCCATTTGTACGGATCATCGCTTTGCTCCGCCGCCACATAAAAACCGCCGTCCTTCCAAACGACAGAGGTGTAGCCAAAGAGCGGAAACTTCTCATTCTTATCGGTCTTCACATAGCTTGGCAGCGCCAGCCGGGTATAACCCTGCGGCAACAAAGCGCCTACAGCCTGGTAATTGCCGGAGAGCATTTTCATTTCGCCGGTATCCGGATCCATAAAGACCGGACGGGTATGAGGCAGCCCTACGAGCGTAGCCCCCCTTGGCAGAGGGATCAACTCGTCCTCCATTAATTCGACGATCATATCGCCGCTGCGCCCAAGCGCTATATAGTCAGGATGATCAAACACATTGCCTTTCTCATCCGCGTATACGAGATTCATCTTGATGTCCTCCTTCCGGCGGCACTAGGAGCCGTGCGTCGTGCGCGGTGCCGGTCGCCTTCCGGTTGCTGCGCTGCTTTTGAGTCCCGCACCTGTAGTACCCGTACCTGCGCTTGTCCGCTGCTGCGGGGCAGGTTTATCTTCCGATGTGTCTAGCGACATCAGGAATTCCTCATTCGTCTTCGAATCGGCAAGCTTCTTCAGGAAGCCGTCGACGAAGTCAGGCGTATCGGTCATATTGCGGCGCACAACCCATAATTTATCCAATTCTTCTTTCGATAAAAGCATTTCTTCGCGGCGCGTACCCGATCTGCGGATATCGAGCGCCGGGAAAATACGGCGTTCTGCAAGCTTGCGGTCTAGATGCAGCTCCATATTGCCCGTACCTTTAAATTCTTCATAAATGATGTCATCCATACGCGAGCCGGTCTCGATAAGAGCCGTCGCGAGAATCGTCAAGCTGCCGCCCTCTTCCACATTCCGGGCCGCGCCAAAGAAGCGCTTCGGACGATGGAAAGCTGCCGGATCGATACCGCCGCTAAGCGTACGTCCGGATGGCGGCACAACCAGGTTATAAGCACGGGCAAGACGGGTAATGCTGTCGAGCAAAATAACAACGTCTTTCTTGTGTTCTACCAGACGCAGCGCCCGTTCAAGCACAAGCTCGGCTACTTTTATATGGTTCTCCGGCACTTCATCAAACGTCGAAGCAATAACTTCACCCTTCACGGAACGCTGCATATCCGTTACTTCCTCGGGGCGTTCATCAATAAGCAGCACAAACAACTCGATATCCGGGTGATTCGTCGAAATACTGTTCGCTATTTCTTTGAGCAGCAAGGTTTTACCCGCTTTTGGCGGAGCTACAATCAGTCCGCGTTGACCAAGGCCAACAGGCGCAAGTAAGTCCATAATTCGAGTAGAAAGTTTGGAAGATGCCGTTTCCAGCACGAGCTTTTTCTGTGGATAAAGAGGAGTTAGAGCGGGAAAATGAAGTCTTTCGGCCGCTTGCGCAGGATCGGTGCCGTTTACGGCGTTTACCTGGAGGAGTCCAAAGTATTTCTCAGAGTCTTTCGGCAGCCGGCATTTGCCCGATACAAGGTCGCCGGTACGCAAGTCGAATTTTCGAATCTGGGAAGCAGAGATATAAATATCCTCTTTGCTAGGCAAATAGTTGATTGGCCGTAAGAAGCCGAAGCCTTCCGGCAATGTTTCAAGTACACCCTGCATAAACATGAGGCCGCTTTTTTCCGCTTGTGCCCGTAAAATCGCAAATATTAATTCCTTCTTCTTCAGCTGGCCGTAGTACGGTATTTGATATTGCTTCGCCAATTTGTACAACTCGGTCAGCTTCATTTCTTCGAGATCGGAGATCTGAAGATCTGTCATATTCTCACCACTTTGTATTCAGTTTTAGCTATCATTATATACCCGATTTGACGAATTCTATTCGTTCAGCCTGCCAGAAAAACGCCAAATCGGGTGGTTCACTCCGTTAAAAATAACAATTATTCCGTTTCCCGCCAAACATCCGCACCAAGTCTGCGCAGGTTATCAACGAGATTGTCGTAACCGCGGTCAATATATTCTACGCCAGTGATCTCCGTAATTCCTTCTTTGACGGTAAGACCGGCGATCACAAGCGCCGCCCCTGCCCGCAGATCAGCGGCTTTAACCTTCGCCGCAAAAAACTCTCCGCCTTCAATAATGGCGGAACGGCCTTCCACGCGAATATTCGCGCCCATCCGGTTCAGTTCCGGCACATGCTTGAAACGGTTGCTGTAGACATAATCGCTCAGGATGCTGACGCCCTTGGCCTGGGCAAGCAGCGTTGTCATCGGAGACTGAAGGTCCGTTGCAAAACCCGGGTAAACCAGAGCTTTCACGTCAACGGCCGTATACTCCGGAGCACCGATAATACGGATAGACTCGTCCATTTCCTGAACGGTTACGCCCATTTCTTCAAGCTTTGCCGTCATGGCTTCCATATGCTTCGGAATAACGTTGTCGATGGTAACGTCTCCGCGCGTTGCCGCGGCTGCAATCATGTAAGTGCCTGCCTGAATCCGGTCCGGAATAATCGAATGGCGGCAGCCATGCATGCTGTCTACCCCTTCAATCCGGATCGTCTCCGTACCCGCACCCTTGATCCTCGCGCCCATCGCGTTCAAAAGCGTTGCTACATCTATAATCTCAGGCTCTTTTGCCGCATTTTCGATAATCGTAGAGCCTTTGGCCCGGGAGGCCGCAAGCATTATATTAATGGTCGCGCCAACGCTGACAACGTCGAGATAAATTTTTGCTCCGCGCAGCTCTTTGGCATGAATCCGCATCGAGCCTTGTTCGTTGGTAACGGTAGCACCCAGAGCTTCAAAGCCTTTAATATGCTGATCGATTGGTCTTGGCTCGAAATTACATCCGCCAGGCAATCCGATAATCGCTTCCCCAAAGCGTCCAAGCATGGCACCCATCAAATAATAAGAAGCACGCAGCAGCTTCACTTTTCCATTTGGCATCGGTTTCGATTCAAGCCGCGAAGGATCAATCTTCATGACATCGCCCTGCCAGCTTACGACAGCACCGAGGTCCTGCAGGATCTCACTATATACGACAACATCGCTCAAATGGGGCAAATTGTCCAATACCACTTCTGATTCTGCCAATATGGCAGCCGGAACCAGAGCGACGGCACTGTTCTTTGCTCCGCTTATTTGGACGGTGCCCCGCAGCGGACGTCCACCGCGTATCATCAATTTCTCCATCAAATATAGTCCTCCCGAAATGTAAGAAGAAACATAGGAAAACCGCCATATGGCGCGAGCTTATACTGACACGCTCGCCGTGATGGGCGGCTCATTATCCCGTACTCCTATTTAGTACACTTTGCTTGTTTTTGCTTCTTTGCGAAGCGAAGTTTTATCGTTAATAAAAGATTAACATGTCTATTAGACCGTTGATTCTGAGCCATTATACCATATCGGGACAGGGAATGGTATTTCTCTTACAGAAGTAGGCAACGGGTTAGAAACCTTTAATATAGGGGGTGCAAATTAATCCTTTTAAAAGGGAATTCTCATAAAAAAAAGGGTCCCTTAGGACCCTACCGCAAAGCGGTTATTGGAATTGCCGCCGTGAAGCTGCATATTAACCGCAATCCGCATCTCATCGATATCGAACGGTTTCGTGAAATGCATAACAGCCCCCAGATCGGTCGCTTCCTTGATCATATCAAGCTCGCCGTAAGCCGTCATCATGATGACTTTGATATCACGGTTAATTGCCTTCACATGCTTTAAAATTTCAAGTCCGTCCATCCCCGGAATCTTCATATCAAGCAGAACGAGGTCAGGATTCTCGGCTTTTACGATTTCCAGTGCCAACCTACCGTTTGAAGCTTGGAAAGTATTGTAGCCTTCACTGCTGAACACTTCCATCAGAAGCACACGGATGCCATTCTGATCATCAACGATCAATAGCTTCTTCTTCTCCAAGATATTTACCTCCCGCGACTCGACCCACAACTGGTCAACTCTTCCATAATCGTTAATATATTCGCGCGGAGAGGTACATTATCCTGCTTTTCCACTAAAAAAATTGGAGACATCGGATGTCAGAACAGCTGTTCTTACTGTCCGGAGTATTTCAAAGCCGCACGCACAAAGCCGCGGAAGAGCGGTTGAGGACGGTTCGGACGGGAAGTGAATTCCGGATGGAATTGAACCGCAAGGAACCATGGATGCTCCGGAAGCTCCACCATTTCCACCAGACGGCCGTCCGGCGATGTGCCGGAAATGCGAAGACCCGCCGATTCAATGCGCTCACGGTACTCGTTATTGAATTCATACCGGTGACGGTGACGCTCATAAACAAGCTCATCGTTATATTCAGTAGCCGCAAGCGATCCCGGCTTCAATTTGCAAGGGTAAAGGCCAAGACGCATCGTGCCGCCCATGTCCTCGATGTCTTTCTGATCCGGCAGAAGGTCGATAACCGGATACGGCGTCGAAGGATTGATCTCCGCGCTGTTCGCGCCCGACAGGCCGGCTACGCTGCGCGCGTATTCGATAACGGCAACCTGCATGCCAAGGCAAATGCCGAAGAACGGAATTTGCTGCTCGCGGGCATAACGGATAGCCGAAACTTTCCCTTCAATACCACGATCGCCAAAGCCGCCAGGCACAAGAATACCGTGTACGCCTTTCAGCATTTCCGAAACGTTCTCGTCGTCGATCTCTTCCGCGTTCACCCAGCGAAGCTTCACTTCGGAATCCGCGTCGATACCCGCATGGCCCAGAGCTTCAACGATGGAAAGGTAAGCGTCATGGAGCGCAACGTATTTGCCGACAATGGCGATTTCCGTCGTTTTATGCAACGATTTTACGCGGTTCACAAGATCTTCCCATTGCGTCATGTCCGGTTGGTTCGTCGTAAGCTTCAGATGGTTCACCACGATATCGTCGAGACCTTGCTCGCGAAGCATCAGCGGTACTTCATACAAAGTCGAAGCATCGATACATTCAACAACCGCGTTAGCGTCGATGTCACAGAACAAGCCGATTTTGCGTTTCAGGTCTTCCGACAGCGCATGCTCGGTACGGCATACGATGACGTTAGGCTGAATGCCGATGCTGCGGAGTTCTTTTACGCTATGCTGCGTTGGCTTGGTTTTCACTTCGCCCGCTGCTTTGATGTATGGAATAAGCGTTACGTGAATGTACATCACGTTGTCGCGCCCGATATCGCTTTTGATTTGGCGGATCGCTTCAAGGAAAGGCAAGCTTTCGATGTCGCCCACCGTACCGCCGATTTCGGTGATTACAACGTCGGAGCCGGCTTCTTTGCCAGCGCGGTATACGCGCTCCTTAATTTCGTTCGTAATGTGCGGGATAACCTGAACCGTTCCGCCCAGATATTCGCCGCGGCGTTCCTTGGAGATAACGTTCGAATAAATCTTGCCGGTCGTAACGCTGCTGTACTTCGTCAGGTTAATATCGATAAACCGTTCATAATGCCCAAGGTCAAGGTCTGTTTCCGCGCCGTCGTCTGTTACGAATACTTCGCCATGCTGGTACGGGCTCATCGTTCCCGGGTCAACGTTGATATAAGGATCGAACTTTTGAATCGTTACTTTCAACCCTCTGTTCTTAAGCAGACGGCCGAGTGATGCAGCGGTAATTCCTTTGCCAAGCGATGAAACGACGCCCCCGGTTACAAAAATATATTTTGTCACTTTGCTAATACCCTCCATGCTCCTCTGGTTATGTTTAGGTTATCCCATTTGCACAATAAACATGGATTAGCAGACTCTCTATTCCTCTGTCCAGTTTATGGATGAACAAATCAGGCTCCTGAACTTGCTTCTAACTTGCTTCTACAAACAAAAAAAGTGACACCCGTCTTCACGGGGCACTTTTCATTTGGCATATTATTATAACGTGTAGCTTGCCGGAAAAACGCGGCAAATGCTAGATCCGCAGAGGCTTGTATCCTTCAAAAACGGGAAGGTAAGCCATTGCTGCTTATGCGGTACGTTAACCGAATCTTAAAGCCCATGCAATAGTTTACTCTGCCCGTATGCGGACTGTCAAGCTTAAACACGGCAAGCTTGAGGATGATTATTTATCGTCTTCTTCTTCCTCATCGTCTTCAAAATCTTCATCTTCGGAGTCTTCATCGTCAAGCTCGGCATCCGCGTCGAGTTCCTCGTCAGATTCATCATCTTCGAGCTCTTCGTCTTCGATGCCAACCTCTTCGTCAACTTCTTCTTCAGCTTCTGCTTCGCCGAATTCACGATCTTCATCGTAAGAATCGTAATCTTCCTCATCCGCTGTGTACGAATCATCTTCTTCATCTGCGAACAGATCTTCATCATCGTCGTCATCGTCATTAATGATGCGCGGACGTTTCGCGTTCGAGATCGGATCTTCGTTGCGTTCAACCGGATACCAGCGTTTAAGGCCCCACATATTGCTGCCTACGCAGGCGAAACGGCCGTCAATGTTAATCTCCGTATATACTTGAGCGATTACTTGATTAACTCCGTCCGCGGAAAGTCCGCGAAGCTTCGCAATTTCCATCATTAGGTCACGGTAGTAATAAGGCGTATTGGCTGCCTTCAGCACTTCAAACGCCAAGTCCACCATAGGCATTTCTTTCATCCGCTCAGGATCGAGCTTCAATGCAATATTGCCATTGCTCACATGGACACATCCTCTCTTGCTATCTTCATACTTTCGTAATCATAACCATTATCAAAGTATAGTAAAACCTATTTTATTCAAAAAAGCAAGCTGTCTCCCGGCTGCTTCTCGCCTATGCAAATGTTCCCTGCAAAAAGAAAAAAGCGAAGGGCTGTCCCTTCGCTTTGACTGTATCCATCCGGAGCACACATCGAGTAATGCGGGACCGGAGCGTAAGAGTCGTTAGAACTCTTACATCATCCTATGTCCTTCACGGCGTTTTGACACGGCTCCACGCCTAATTATCTGAAAAAAGGCAAGTTGCTCATGCGGCCGAACTCCCCGTTTCATACAATAGTTCAGCATCGTCCGTCGGGAGGGGACGCGTAATTGGACATCACCGCTTTTCTCCATTGGTTGAAGGACACGATGGCTTGCACGGGCCAAACGACAAAAAATCGGATTATCCGATTTCAGCAGCAAGGTGACTATCGACGGTTTCTGCAGGAATGGTCAGAAGCATCGACAGCATCCCCGGAACTGAAGCCGGTTAAGCAAATGCGCATCATTCGTGCAATATCTTGTCAGCTCCCTGTCGAAGCAACTTTATCCGGCTTTTCCGGCGGCGTATGGATCGAGGACGACCGCCGTATTACCGTTCACACCGCAGCGAAAACCATGCCACTGGAAAAAGGCATCCCCTGGGGCGTTCAGCAAATCAAAGCCCCGCTTGCCTGGAGCACGACGACCGGACACCGCATCAAAATCGGCGTCATCGATACCGGCGTAGATTTTAGCCATCCCGATCTCCGCCAATCGCTATCTCGCGGCATCAACCTGCTCAACCGCAGCATGCTGCCTCATGACGACAACGGTCACGGCACGCACATCGCGGGCACAATCGCAGCCGCCAACCAGGTGCAAGGCATGATCGGCATTGCGCCGCGGGCGCAAATTCTCCCGGTAAAAGCATTCGACCATAACGGAAGCGCCTTTGTATCCGACATTATTCTCGGCATCGATTGGTGCGTCCGTAACCGGGTCAACATTATTAACATGAGCTTTGGCATGAAGACGCGCAGCAAAGCTCTCCTCAATGCGATAAACAACGCTTATAATGCAGGCGTTATCGTTGTTGCGTCTTCGGGCAACGACGGCAAACGCCGGACTGTCGATTATCCGGCCAGATATCCGCAGACGATCTCGGTCGGGGCAACAAACAAGCTGCGGCGCATCGCGCCGTTCAGCAACCGGGGCACGTTTATTGACATTTACGCACCGGGCGACAAAATTTTTTCCGCTTGGCTCCGCGGCAAGTATCACGAGATGAGCGGAACATCGATGGCTACCTCCCATGTCAGCGGGGCCATCGCTTTGCTGCTGGCTCATAAGCCGGGATTGTCTCCCGCGGAGATTAAAGCGATTCTGAAAAAATCGCACCTGCCGCTTCGAAGCACAAAGGCTCCCCGGTATACCGGGGAGATTGACGTGATGAAGATGCTGGGGGCGGCGGACCGATAGATGAGGGAAGGACTTTGTTTGCCGTGAGGAGGCTGGCGGCGAACAATGTATCTTCCTCCGGGAGATACATTGTCCTTGCCCGCACTCATCGTTCCTGTTGAGAGGCGAAAAGAAACCGTTCCTAGGATTTTCCCCGGAACGGTTTCTTTATTTAGGATTACAGCGATTGCTACGCTGCACTTCATGCAGGATATTGGCCTGATTTAGGCCAATATTGTGAGCTACGTTGTATCGAATACAATATAATTGGGCTGAAACGGCCGTTTAGTGCCTCTTTAGAGTTGATATACTGCATTAAATGCAATGTAAGTTGTGTTTCTTTACTTAAAGGGTTGAATTTACTGTATTCCGTACAATGTACGGGAAAACCAGTGGCAACGAAGTACATGCTGACAGAAAAAAGATACTGTACTTCGGAAATCTAGGATCAGATGCCATCTTCGCGCATATCAAGCATGGTTAGTTATTTGCCTCGTGGCCGTAAGCGAAATTCGATGCTACTGCGGCGCCAGCAAGAACGAAAAAACACCAAACGCACAAAGCCGCCAGATAAAAACTGGCGGCTTTGCTTGTATATTCGGCCGGGCGGATTACATCCGCTCCGGAGCCGATACGCCAACGAGGCGGAGCGTGTTGGCGATAACGATGCGTACAGCGCCAAGCAGCGCGATGCGCGCCTGGGTCTGAGCCGCGTCTTCGGTAATGACGCGCTCGGCTTTGTAATAGCTGTGGAACTGCGAAGCCAGTTCATACACATAGCGGATCAAGCGATGCGGCGCGTATTGAGCCGCGGCTTCCGACACTTCCTGCGGCAGCTCGCCGAGCTTGCGAAGCAGGTCGAATTCGGCTTCGGACGAGAGCTTGCCGAAATCGATGTCGCCGATCGGCAGGAGGGCAACGTTTTGCTCCTCCGCCTGGCGGAAGATGCTGCAAATGCGGGCATGCGCATATTGCACGTAGAAGACAGGGTTCTCGTTCGAAGTCGAGATCGCAAGGTCCATATCGAAATCCAGATGCGAGTCCATGCTGCGCATCGTGAAGAAGTAACGAATGGCGTCGACGCCAACCTCGTCCATCAGATCCTGCATCGTAACGGCTTTGCCGGTACGCTTAGACATTTTCACTTTTTCGCCGTCCTGGAACAGGCTTACCATCTGAGCGATCAATACGACCAGCTTGTCGGGATCATTACCAAGCGCGGCCATAGCAGCCTTCACGCGAGGGATATAGCCGTGATGATCGGCGCCCCAGATGTTGATCATCCGGTCGTAGCCGCGGCTGAATTTGTCTTGGTGGTAAGCAATGTCCGGCGTCAAATAAGTGTAAGAGCCGTCATTTTTCACAAGCACGCGGTTCTTGTCGTCGCCGTAAGGCATCGTCGACAGCCACGTAGCGCCCTCTTCCTCGTACACTTGGCCTTTGGCCTTAAGCGCCTCAAGCGCCTTTTCCACTCGGCCGCTCTCATACAGCGAAGTTTCGCTGTACCAGATATCGAAGTTTACGCGGAAGCGTCCAAGGTCGCGTTTGATTTTGTCGAGTTCTTTTTCCAGTCCGTATTGACGGAAGTAGGCGAAGCGCTCTTCATCGGACAGCGATAGAAGACTATCGCCTTTCTCTTCTGCAAGCAGCTTGCCGAAACCTACGATGTCTTCGCCATGGTAGCCGTCTTCCGGCATTTCCGCATCTTGTCCAAGCGCTTGGCGGTAACGCGCTTCAATCGAGCGCGCCAGGTTGTTCACCTGGTTGCCCGCGTCATTAATATAGTACTCGCGGGTTACTTCATAACCTGCGAAGTCGAGCACGTTGCAAAGCGCATCGCCCACGGCCGCGCCGCGCGCGTGGCCAAGGTGAAGGTTGCCTGTCGGATTCGCGCTGACGAATTCGACTTCCACGCGTTGGCCGGATCCTTCGTTGGTGCGTCCGTAGTTGTCTCCCGCAGCCGTAATCTCGCCGATAACGGAATATAAATAGCTTTTGTCCATGCGGAAGTTAATAAAGCCCGGGCCGGCAATCTCGGCCGATTGGATGCCGAACTTCTCGCCGTTCAGGTTGGCGATAATCGTCTCGGCGATTTGGCGCGGGTTTTTCTTCGCCAGCTTAGTAAGCTGCATAGCCGCGTTTGTTGCCAGGTCGCCGTGCGCTTTATCCTTCGGCACCTCCAGCACAAAGGCAGGAAGCTCCTCGCGAGCCGCAAGACCGCCTGTTACCGCCGCGTCCGCAATCGCCTCCTTCACCTTCTCATACATTTGCTCCAACACGTTCGTACTCATTGTTTCTCCTCCTGTATATGGAGCCGGTTCAGGAACCGGCCCGATAAATGTTCATTCATCCATAGTTCATACTGCCATTCAATCGCGCATGGCGGTTCTGCGGAAGCCTGCTTCTCGCCGCCCTCTCCCTTGAGTTCAATAAATGCGGTTGCCGTCTCCATCTGGAACGATGTATAGGGAGAGCGGTAGTAGCCGCTTCTTCGCATTTCTCCGGGCACGAACAGCTGCTCCGATTCCACGACGCCCCGGCGCGTGATCAACAGCTCGTCCTTCCGGTAACGCACAAGGGTCCTGATGGGAGAAGCACTTCCCTCCACCGGCTCTTCGTACCGGATATAAACCGTCCGTTCCTTCCGGAACCATTCCCCTGAATACGTATGTACGACGGACTCCCCATCCTGGGTGCTTGTCAGCGTAATTGTAACCGCCATTCTGTCTTGCATCGCAAAAGCTCCTATATCTCCAGTCTTCTCGTATGTTACTACTATATACAGGAAGCCCCTTAATTTCAACGATTGCGCGCTATTCCGGTAACTCCAAGTACGGAACAATTGCTTTCCAAGCTCCGATCCGGTCCTCCAGATTGCGCATCTTCTGCGTAGGAATGGGACTTGTCGAAGGCAGTTTCAAAAGGGTAAGATGCTGCAGTGCCGGATGATCGCGGAAATATTTACGGAACGTATCGTATGCCTTGCTTCCATTAAAAGCAAAGCATTTCAGTCCCGGATACTTGCCCGCCAAAGCCGGCAGATCATTGGGCTCCTCGTTCTTGATGTTTACGTCAAGGCTGCCGGGCCGTTCGCAGGACTTGATGACGTCAAACACGGCCATATGATGGTCCTGCAAAAAAGCAAGACGCTTCCCGTAATCCTCATCCGGTGCTCCCGCGCCAAACAAGCCATACACCATTCCCCAAAAATAATTGCGCGGATGACCGTAGAACTGCCGGTGCTCCAGCGATTTCACGCTTGGCGCCGTACCCAGCACCAATACGCGAGCCCGCTCGTCAATGACCGGCGGGAATGAATAGATGCGCTCCGTCTGCTCCTGCTCCATATACCGTCCACTCCTTTTAGCTCCTGCATCAAAGATCTTCACTACGTATTCTACACCAGCAGCGCCTTAAAAATAAAAAGAGACGCCTAATTCGCAGCTTATTGAAAGCCGCGGAAGAAGGTCGTCTCTTCGCATGAAACGTTACTATTAAATATTACTTCACGAGATCTTCAACAAATTTAGGCAGAACAAATGCCGCTTTGTGAAGGCGCGGAGTGTAGTACTTCGTCGGGATATCAGCGATGGAAGCTTCGTCCACTTCAAGCGGATCGTACTTCTTGCTGCCCATTGTAAAGGTCCACAGACCGCTTGGGTAAGTCGGGATGTTAGCGCCGTATACGCGAACGATCGGGAATACTTCCTTCACGTCTTTGTTTACGCTTTGAATCAGATCGGCCTTGAACCAAGGGTTGTCGGTTTGAGCCACGAAGATGCCGTCTTCCTTCAGCGCTTCGTAGATGCCTTGGTAGAAGCCGCGCGTGAACAGGTTAGCCGCTGGGCCAACCGGCTCCGTGGAGTCCACCATGATGACATCGTAAGTATTTTTATGATCATGAATATGCATGAAGCCGTCATTTACGAGCACTTCAACGCGAGGGTTGTCCAGCTCGCCTGCGATAGTCGGCAGGTATTTCTTCGAATACTCGATAACCTTGCCGTCGATATCAACGAGAACGGCTTTCTTCACTTTCGGATGCTTCATAATTTCACGGATTACGCCGCCGTCGCCGCCGCCTACTACGAGCACATGCTCCGGGTTCGGATGCGTGAAGAGTACCGGATGGGCTACCATTTCGTGATACACGAACTCATCTTTAACCGTAGTCATGACCATACCGTCAAGAACCAGCATGGTGCCGAATTCTTCCGTTTCGATCATATCGAGCTGTTGAAACTCAGTTTGTTCATTTACATACGTCTTTGTAATCTTCGCCGTAATGCCGAAGTTCTCGGTTTGTTTTTCCGTATACCACAATTCCATTTCGATAAATCCCTTCTTTCCGTCAATGGTTCACCATGTATTATAGTAGTTCGGGGCGAAAAATCAACCTTTTCTGCTCGCTTCCATGAATATCGGCCCCCGCGTTTTTCCATACTAAGGAAAAGGTCGTTCTTGCGAAGGGAGCACCATCATGAAGAAGCAGCAGATCAGGCCGGGCAAGCCGCGCCGCAAATATGCTTTTCCTATTATAACCGAACGTTTTCTTCCTCATGTTATGAGGTTCAAAAAAAGCCTGCGCTTAACCGCAGCCGTTTCCGCTGTCGTCGTGCTTGGCATCGTGTCCATGCTCCTCTATTTAAAGTTTCAATCTCTTCCGGTTACTTCGATTAGCCAATCCTCCCGCATGCTTGATCTGCAGGGGCAGGTAATCGATACGTTCCATACCGGAGAGAATCGCAGCTCCGTACCGCTCAAAGAAATTTCCCCTTACCTGGTGGAGGCGACTCTGGCGATCGAAGACCACCGCTTCTACGAGCACAAAGGGTTTGATATGAAAGGAATGGCCCGTGCCGTTCTGGTCAACGTGGAGACCATGTCGGCCAAGCAGGGAGCCAGCACGCTGACGCAGCAGCTCGCCCGCAACCTGTATCTCACTCACGAGAAGACATGGCAGCGCAAGCTGAAGGAAGCCATGTATACGGTCCAGCTGGAGATGAATTACTCCAAGGATGAGATTCTGAGCCTTTACCTGAATCAGATCTATTACGGTCATGGCGCCTACGGAATTGAAGCGGCTTCCCAGCTGTATTTCAAAAAGCATGCTTCGCAGTTAACGCTTGCGGAAAGCGCGATGCTGGCCGGCATTCCGAAGGGACCCAAATACTACTCGCCGTTTATGGATATGAAAAACGCGAAAGACCGGCAGTTGAACATCCTGCATGCCATGACCGAATCCGGCGACATTACGCAGGAGCAAGCCGACGCGGCTTATAAGGAAGTCCTGAACTTCCAGCCGCTAGGCTCCGGCGAGCAGGCGGGTTTTGCTCCCTATTTCCGTGATTATATCCGTTACATAGCCGTCGACAAGCTGGGCATCAATGAGCAGCTATTTAATGAAGGCGGCGTTACGATCTATACCACGCTGGACTCTGCCGCGCAGCGCGCCGCTGAGGATGCCGTCAAGAACGGCCTTGCCGGCAGCGAAGAGCAGCAGGCGGCGCTTGTTTCTATTGACCCGCGCAACGGGTATATAAAAGCAATGGTCGGCGGACGCGACTATAAGACGAATCAGTTCAACCGGGCGCTTGCCGAAACCCGACAGCCCGGATCCTCGTTCAAGCCGGTGCTGTATTTGACGGCGCTGCACAGCGGCTTTATGACGCCGGTCACCCGGTTCAAGAGCGAGCCAACCGCCTTTACCTACGATGAAGGACGAAAAAAGTATGAGCCGCATAACTATAACGACAAATACTTTAACGACTTCATTGATATGCGCACGGCGATTGCGAGCTCGGATAACATATACGCCGTGAACACCATTATGACGGTGGGCGCCGACCGCGTAATCGAGACGGCACGCAAGCTGGGCATTACAAGCCCGATGAACCCGGTTCCTTCCCTGGCGCTTGGCACCTTCCCGGTTAGTCCGCTGGAGATGGCCTCCGCATTCTCCGTTATCGCAAACGGCGGCGTAAAGGTAGAGCCTGTTGCGATCCTGCGCATCACCGATAAGAACGGACACATTATATATGAAGCGGAGCATCACGAAGAACAGGTTATTAATCCTGCCGAAGCTTACGTGATGACCAGTCTAATGGAGAGCGTGTTCGAAGGAGGCGGCACGGCTAACCGGGTTTCTTCCATTATTAAAAGACCGGTTGCCGGCAAGACGGGAACCACCTCAACGGATGCCTGGCTGGTCGGCTATACCCCGGAGCTGGCGACCGCCGTCTGGGTAGGGTATGACAAGAACCGCAAGCTGACCGTGACCGAAGCGCACCGCGCTGCTCCAATCTTCGCCCAGTTTACCGAGCAGGCGCTATCTGCCATACCGCCTAAGATCTTTCCGATTCCGGACGGCGTTGTTAACGTATACGTTGATCCGGCGAGCGGCAAACTAGCAGCAGCCTCCTGCGCGAGCAAACGGCTTGAGTCCTTTGTGGCGGGCACGGAGCCTACCGAGGTTTGCGGCGGACCTGCGGCGAAAGATGCCCCTGCGGACAACGCGATCAAGGATAACAGCCGAACCTGGTGGAATGATTTGAAGCGCTGGTGGAAGAATTAGCATGTCCTGGAATACAAATTTGTCCGAAATATGATCAAAAAGTGAAATTTCTTTGAACAAACGTCATATACTGTGGTATAGTAGAACCAAGAAGTAAGCACTTACAAACTTTATGGGAGTGTTTCAGATGGCTACGAAAACTGCAACGGTAAGCAATGTAAAGTCGGATTCGGAAGTAACAGCTGCTAGCGTGAAACGTCTTGTTACTCTAATGACTATATTTGCATGGACATGTTTGACAGTAGGTGTGTTGTTATGCCTAATCAAAATCAGCCACTTTAGCGATAAGAATACAACTTTGATGATTGGCGTAGGTTGCCTTGTTGGCAGCGTATTTATTTATACGATCGGCACAGCTATCGGTCTGGTCCATGCAAGAATCCATCAGGCAAAAGAAGACGAACAAAACGATGATCCATCCAATCCGATTTTGTAAAGCCAAATTCGCTTTTAAAAAGCCGCCTTTCCGTCAATATTGACGGGAGGCGGCTTTTTTGTGTTTTATTTCCAAGGAAAAAAGGTACAGTTGTCAATATAGTGAACTTTCTTTTACAGAAAAAAGACGAATTGTTGTCGTAATTGTTAAGCCAGCAGTTATTTTGAGCGACTTCTGCTAATCTTAATGACAAGAAGCAATATTGAGGAGTTGAAACAAATCATGAGAAAGTACATTCGCTTTCTGGTTCCGTTGATGATTATGCTGATAGCCGTTATGCTGTCCGGCTGCAGCGACCAATACGTTGTCCTCGATCCTAAGGGGCCAATCGGCGAATCGCAAAAAGATCTTATCTGGATCACTGTCTGGCTGTGTGCGATCATTCTCGTTCCGGTCCTGATCCTGACTGCGATTATCGTATGGCGTTACCGCGATAAGAAAGATAACAAAGCAGGCTACCAGCCTAACTGGGAGCACAGCACAAAGCTGGAGACCATTTGGTGGGCGATCCCTATTATCATTATCGCTATTCTGGCGACGGTGACGATCAAATACACGTATGATCTCGAGCCAAGCAAACCGCTTGAGTCGGCTAAACAGCCGATTACAATCGAAGCAACATCGCTCGACTGGAAATGGCTTTTCACTTATCCGGATGAAGGCATTTCCACGGTTAACTATCTTCAAATTCCGGAGGATACGCCGATTCGCTTCCGCGTAACGGCGGACCAAGCGATGAACTCCTTCTGGATTCCGCAGCTCGGCGGCCAGATTTACGCGATGAGCGGCATGGCTATGACCTTGTATTTGCAAGCTGACGAGGTTGGCGACTTCCTTGGAATGGGCGCAAACTTCACGGGCGAGCAATTCGCGAAAATGACGTTTAACGTCAAATCAACTTCCGATGCGGATTACCGTGCTTGGGTAGACAGCGTGAAACAAACTTCGCCTGCTCTTACCGAAGAAGGCTTCAAAGAGTTGAAGCTGCCGGGTTCGTCCGAGCAACAAACCTTCTCGGCATTCCCTAAAGGCCTGTTCGATCAAGTCGTTATGCAATATGTTGGCCCGAACGGTATTGACGCTCCGAACTCCGGAAAGAAATCAGGACCTGTTCATGATGCAGAGGGCGGGCATGACACGCAGTCGCCTACCACTACTGATGAAGCTAAATCATAATGTAAGGAAAGGAGATGCACTATGTTTAAAGAATTTTGGGATTTCCTGATGAATGACTTTTTCATCACCGGCGATCCGCTCATCCTGGGTGCCCAGGTTTCCATTGGTCTTTCCATGGTAGCGATCGTCATTGCTCTGACTTACTTTAAAAAATGGCGCTGGTTGTGGACCGAATGGCTGACAACCGTCGATCATAAAAAAATCGGTATTATGTACGTTATCGCAGCGCTTCTCATGCTGTTCCGCGGGGGCGTAGACGCCCTTCTGATCCGTACTCAGCTTGCCGTTCCGCAATTAGAGTTCCTGCATGCAGGCCACTATAATGCGATCTTTACAACCCACGGCGTTATCATGATCTTGTTCATGGCGATGCCTCTCATGTTCGGTTTATTCAATATCGTTGTGCCGCTCCAGATAGGCGCGCGCGACGTAGCGTTCCCTTACCTGAACTCTCTCAGCTTCTGGCTCTTCTTCTTTGGCGCCATGCTGTTCAACGTATCGTTCGTTATCGGGGGTTCGCCTGATGCGGGCTGGCTGGCTTATCCGCCGCTGTCCGAGCTTTCCGGCAGTCCTGGTCTCGGCCAAGACTTCTATATTTGGGGTATTCAGATCTCCGGTATCGGTTCCCTTGCGTCCGGTATCAACTTCGTTGTCACCATCCTGAAGATGCGCGCGCCGGGCATGAAGCTGATGCAAATGCCGATGTTCACCTGGTCCGTATTGTCGTCTTCGATTACGATCATGTTCGCATTCCCGATTCTGACGGTTACGCTGTTCCTTCTGTTCATCGACCGTTACTTGGGCGCTCATTTCTTCACGCTTGACGGCGGGGGCAACCCGATGATGTACGTCAACTTAATATGGATGTGGGGTCACCCGGAAGTATATATCGTTATTTTGCCGGCCTTCGGGGTATTCTCGGATGTCGTATCCACCTTCTCGAAGAAAAAACTGTTCGGCTACAAATCCATGGTATTCGCTCTTATGTCGATCAGCTTCTTCTCGTTCTTTACTTGGCTTCACCACTTCTTCACCATGGGCTCCGGCGCCGACGTCAACGCGTTCTTCGCGGTTACGACGATGCTCATTGCCATACCGACCGGTGTAAAAGTGTTCAACTGGCTGTTTACGATGTTCCGAGGAAGGATCACCTTCAGCCAGCCAATGCTCTGGACCATTGCCTTTATACCGTGTTTCGTCGTCGGCGGTATGACGGGGGTTATGCTCTCGGTTGCGCCTGCTGACTTCCAGTTCCATAACAGTTACTTCCTGATTGCGCACTTCCACCAAGTGCTCATCGGCGGCGTTGTATTTGGTTACTTCGCAGGCCTGTACTACTGGTGGCCGAAAATGTTCGGCTTCAAGCTGCATGACGGCCTTGGCAAATGGGCTTTCTGGCTGTGGAATATCGGCTTCTATGTCTGCTTCATGCCGCAGTACGCGCTTGGTCTGATGGGTATGACGCGTCGTTTCAACGAATACAACTTCGACCTTGGCTGGCAGCCGCTTAACATCGTTTCGACGGTGGGCGCCTTCATCATGGGTCTGGGCTTTATTTTCCAAGTGTGGCAAATCGCGCACAGCATCAAGTTCCTGAAGAAAGAAAAATCCGGAGACGCATGGGGCGAAGGCCGTACGCTCGAATGGTCGATTCCATCGCCGGCTCCAATGTACAACTTCGCGCATCTTCCCGAGGTTACAAGCTCGGATGAATGGTGGGAAGAGAAACAGCGCCGTGCGAAAGGTATTCAGCCTAAAGCGCCTGGTCCGCTGGAACCGATTCATATGCCGAAAAACTCGGGTATTCCGTTCATTATGTCTGTGTTCTTCTTCATCGCCGGCTTTGGCTTTGTATGGCACTGGACTTGGATGATTGTTCCTGGCCTGATCGGCGTTGCTTGCTGCCTGTTCGCCCGTTCCTTCGATTACGACCCGGATTATTACATTCCGGTTGACGAGATTGAACGTACGGAAGCAGCATTAAAGGGGGTACGGTAAATGGCACACACAGTGACGCCTCATGGCGGCCATGGTCATAACGATCACGGCCACCATGATGATCATCACGATCATGAATCGATTAAGGTTCTTGGCTTCTGGATGTTTCTTATAACCGACGTTATCTTGTTCGGTACGCTGTTCGCGACGTTCTCCGTCCTGCACAACAGCACAAACGGCGGTCCTACGCCGCATGAGATGTTCGAAATGCCTGGCGTAATCGCCGAAACGTTTATCTTGTTAACATCAAGCTTTACCAGCGGTATCGCTGTTCTTCAAATGCATAAGGGTAACAAAAAAGGCCTGATCGGCTGGCTGATCATTACGGCCCTTCTCGGCGCATCGTTTATTTTCCTTGAAGTATCCGAGTTTATCAAAATGGTCGACGAAGGCGTTACGATCGGTACAAGCGGTTACTGGTCCGCATTCTTCACCTTGGTAGGAACTCACGGACTTCACGTTTCGGTTGGTCTTTGCTGGATGGTCGGCCTGATGATTCAGATCGGCAAACACGGTATCAATTCGGTTACCAAACGCAAAGTTACCATTGTAAGCTTGTACTGGCACTTTCTTGACGTTGTGTGGATCTTCGTCCTCACGGTCGTTTACTTGATGGGGGTGATGTAGGATGGCCAACCATAACACGCATGGACACGGGCATGACGAGCATGAATCCCATGGCTCGATGAAATCCTATGTCATCGGTTTTGTTATCTCCATTGTGCTTACGATTCTGCCGCTTGTTGTCGTATTGAACGATTTGATGGACAAAACGCCAACTTTGATCTTTATTCTGATCATGGCGGTATTGCAGTTCGTCGTTCAGCTCTTCTTCTTCATGCATCTTCGCGAAGAGAAGAAGCCGCGTTACAACGTCATGGCGCTTATCTTCGGTCTTGTCATCCTGGTCACGATTATTGCAGGCTCGATCTGGATTATGGCTTACAACACCGTAGGTTAAAAAGCAAGAAGCCCGGGTCTTCTCCTTCGAGAAGCACCCGGGCTTTTTTTCGTTCCGAACGCTATGGTATGATTACGTATAGAACGATAGGACAACACCCTCAGAGGAGGCATTCTTACGATGTTTAAACGCAATATGCGTCTGCCTGTGCTTGTACTGCTTACGGCAGCGCTGCTGCTCGTCATTGCCGGCTGCGGCGGCGGCAGCAAGACCAGCTCCAACCATAACGCCACAAGCGGCTCCGGGGCCGCTAACGCAACGGCAACGCCGGAAGCAACAGAGCCGCCTCAGCCGGACAAGCTGCTTGGCTCCGACAAGCATCCGGTCGTGACGGTCGAGATGGATAACGGAAAGACCTTCAAGGTTGAGCTGTACCCGGAGATTGCTCCAAATACCGTCAACAACTTCGTATCGCTTGTGAAAAAAGGCTTCTATGACGGCACGATCTTCCATCGCGTCATCCCCGGCTTTATGATTCAGGGCGGCGATCCCGAAGGCACGGGCATGGGAGGCCCTGGCTACGGCATTAAGGGCGAGTTCATGAGCAACGGCTTCCAGAACGATCTGCTCCATACGCGCGGCGTCATTTCCATGGCACGCTCCGGAGATCCCGATTCCGCAGGCTCCCAGTTCTTCGTCATGGTTGCCGATGCACCGTCGCTCGACGGCGATTACGCGGCATTTGGCAAAGTAACCGAAGGCATGGACACGGTGGATGAGATCGTCAACCAGGAAACCGAGAAGACGGGCGAAGGCTCCCGTCCGGTTAAGCCGATGGCGATTAAGAAAGCGACTGTCGATACAAAAGGCATGACCTTTGCCGAGCCTGAAAAGGTGAATAAATGATAGAAGGCAGTTCCTCGCAACAAATGAGGAACTGCCTTTTTTCAACCGTATTAGAAACCCCGCTTCTCTACCTCTATCTCCTGCGGCAGAACAAGCGTCAGCTCCTGATTGATGTTCTCCGAACCAATAGATCCATCCTTATGCTCGAAGCTATTAATAAGTACGTACATGGTGCTGCCTACTGTGCTGGTGGCAACCATCCTCTCCGGCTGCTTGAGCGGCTTGGGCGCCCAGTACTGCACTTGCCCGAGAAGCTGCACGGCGCGAACCTCTCCTTGGTCGAGCTGGATCGGACGAAGCGACTGCACGACAATCTTCTTGATACCGTCCGGTACCTTTACCGGATCCGATTGAACGATAGCCGTACGCTCCGTCATTTGCAGCTGATCCCGTACTTCCCCAAGCAATCCCGTCGAAGTAAAAGACGCCATAAGCAGGCTGCCCGCCCCGATAACCGCCACATAGAACATACTCATCCAGTCGTAACGCATAACCGGCCGTTCCTTCCCCGACAGCTTGAGGTGAAGGAGAAGCTCCGCTCCAAGCAGGATAAATACGACGGGCGCTACCCATAGCAGCGTATTCAGCGCATCTGTACCGCTCCAAATCGATATGGCAATGGAAACACCGATCAGGAGCAGCGTAATGCCCATAGACAGCGAACCTACCCGCCATTCTCTCATCGGTCTCCCTCCTCTTCTCTCATCATCTCCGCGGGATGAGGCGGAAGAGGAGCCGGTGCCGAGTAGGATTTTCTGCTGCCGCTGCCGAACACTAGCCGGAAACCGAGAGCAATCATCAGGAAAGCGACGATCGCGGTTGGCAGATTATATTTCAATTTTACATACTCCGCATAGATTCCCGGCCATGTCTGCGAGATATAGCCGCCCATTACCCGGTCACCCAAATAATAAATGCCGAGCAGCAAAAGGCCAATCCCGATCCACTTCTGATAAGGAGCAAGCTGAGCGACTACCGCTTCGTCATGAAGCTCGCCTCTTTCGTATCGCGACATCTGCTGCATGGAGTCGAAGAAGGCATAGAACCAGAGCAGCGGCATCAGGAACAAGAAAATCGACAGCCGCAGAGAATCCATCAAATAGATAGCGATAAGAAAACCGCCCATCAGCTGAAGGCCCCGCTTCTGCAAGCCCAAATACAGATGCCCCGCTCCCGGGAAAAGCGACAGGATTGCGGCAAGCACTTTATTTTTCCGGCCGGTTCCCATATGGTTCTCGATCTCCTCGAACAGCGGACGGTCGCTAAGCTCCTCTCCGCGCTGCTTCCTGTGAAGCTGCTGAATCGCATCAAAGATGCTGTAAATCCAGATCACCGGCAGCCCCAGCAGAAATACCAGAAAAGCGGCGGTATTCGTCACGACACCGATAAATACCACAACCGCGAACAGGCCAAGGAAAGCAACCAGGAATGTAATGCCGCGCTGCATGAGGCCAAGCGACATATGGCCAAGACCCGGTATAAGCGAGAGCATGACGGTGCTTGTCTTTTCCCGCTGCTGCTCGTATGCCATGTAACCCGGATCAAACGGGATATCTCCCCGCTCGCTGTAAGGCGCCGCAGGCGGCTTTGGAGACAGCAGCGTCACGACCATATCGATCATATTAATTAGCCAGCTGAGAGCGGCCGTGAATAAGAAGAAGAGGCCAATATCCCCTCCGTCCCCGGATTGCACAGCAATAAACAAAAGCATTAAGGAGCCAAAGAACCCTCCTCCATACAGCAGGCAGCGAAACGGGCGCCCCAGATAGGCATGCCCGACGCCCGGAATAAAGGACAGCAATAAAGCGACTATCGGATTTTTTGACATTTCGTCTTTCCTCTCCCCCATCATCATTCTTCCTTATTTAAAACGGTCATTCTCCAGCTTATCGAACCAGGAGGAGGTACGCGTGACCATCCGGTCGGACCACGTTGGACCTTGCGGCGGTTGTTCGGCGTCCTTCTCGATGGTTTGCTCTGTATTGGCGGAATGGGAGTCCATCTCCCCCAGCTTAGCCGAAAGCCCGCTAAACGTCCCTGTGCCAAGCAACAGCAGCGTAATGGCCGCTGCGGCGGTAAAGTGAACAACGGGACGCTGAAGGAAAGACTGGCGGCGGGCAGGCTCCGCCCGCATAACCGGATTCTTTCTTGCCGACTCGGCGAGCAGAATACCGACAACCCGCTTCCCCAGCTTTTTCATATCCGGAATGACGGCCCTTGCCTCCGCCGTTCCATCAGATGCCGGATCCGATTCCCGAGCCTCCGATGCCTCTATCGCATTCATAAAAAGCACCATACACGGCTCGCATGCCGCGATATGCAGCTCGATCTCCTCCCGCTTAGGTTCAGCGAGTTCATCATGGATATAAGCGGTCATGTCTGCCGCCGTCACATGTTCCTTCCACTCCTGCTCATTCATTCGAAGTCCTCCTTCCGCCAATGCCGCTTGATCCAGTTACGTGCCCGGTAGAGCCTCGACTCAACGCTTTTTTTCTCAAGTCCGGTCTGAACCGCGATCTCCTCGTACGATTTGTTCTCCATATAATAAGCGGTCACGACTTCCCGATAATTGTCCGGCAGCTGCTCCACCTGCTCGCGCACCTGCCGCTGCTCTTCGCGGTCTATAACCGCCGTCTCAACGGCCAGCCCGCGTTCCGTAATCATCCCTTCCGCCTCAAGCCCCGTCAAGCTGCCCACCAGCTCCTCGGGCTTGCGCATCCGGCTTCTCTTCCAATCAATCGCCTTATTGACGGCTATGCGGGTAATCCACGTCTTGAAGCCGTCCATTCGGAACTCCGGGAGGGAGCGATAGATTTGCAGCAGCGCTTCCTGCGTCACGTCCTCCGCATCATGCGGCGAACGGATAACAGCAAACACGGTTCGATAGATATAAGGCCCATATTCGTCTACAAAAATCTGAAACGCCGCAGGACCGCCGTTCTTGATGGCCGTGATCCATTGTTCGTCTTGTATCTCGCTCTCCTCCCTTCCCGTTATAATAGACGACAGCTGCGCTCTCCATCCCTGCGCATGCTTCAAAAAAAGTTTTCAAGAAAAAAACCGGGGATCGCGCGGCCATCCGCCTTGCGATCCCCGGTTATTGAATTCATTGCTTACGCCAAAGCTTCCTTAAGCTCTTCCGGCGAATTATTCCACCATTCTTCATTATGTTCGGCCAGAAGCTTGCGGTAAGCCGCTTTCTCTTCCGCATCCAGCTCTTCAAGCTTGTACTTGCGTTTAATCGCGGCATCCAGCTTGTTCACGTGATCGGCGAGAATTTTCCAGCCGCGGCGCGCTTCGGTATCGATCCACATCTCGCAGGCCGTAGCCCCAGCATAATATGAACCTGTCTCGCCCCGCTCCACGGCAGTCCATACGATCCAGCATTTGCGGCCGTTCGGGCAGTCTTCTTTATTCGGACTGAACTTGATGCCCCGCTCCACCTTGCTCTTCGCATGCATCGCCCCGTCATCGATATAGGCTACGCCATTATCAATAATAACGCAGGATACTGCGCTTAAATCTATCGTTCCGGCTCCAAAGCCTTTATGTTGTTTGTTGCTGACTACGTTAAGAGAGAGGGACTTCTTCTCTTTTTTTTCCGGCTCTGCCGGCTGTCCTTGCTGTTCCGTCATCGCTCTTCCACCTTCCCCGTACAATAATTCCATTTTAGCTAATAATCCGCGAAAAGCAAACATATACATGCTGTAGATGCTTGTCACGGGAGGGAATTGTATCATGTCTCCACGCTACGTCAAACGATTGTTGCTGTTTACGCTTACCGCCGTCCTGCTCGGCCTCTCCATCCAGCAGGGCTTCGGCCGCGCTTGGCAATCCCAATATACCTATGCTCTCGCCCCTGCCGCCAAAGCAGCGACCGATTCTGCGCCAAAATCGGCCAAGCCGCCTGCCTCGTCCCAACCTGACAACGTGGCTCCGAAACCGCAGGCGCTTAGCAAGCGAATCACCGAGTACCATATCAACGTATCGCTTCGCGACGATATCCGGTATCTCGACGGCCAGCAGACCGTCACCTGGACGAACCCCGGCAAAAAGACGGTGTCCGAGCTGTATTTCCACCTCTATCCGAACGCCTTCATGTCGGACAAAACCACGTTTATGAAGGAATCCGGCGGAAAGCTGCGCTCGGATAAAGCAACCGAAGCAAGCCAGGGCTATATGAAGCTGCTTACGCTGGAAACGACGGAAGGGGAAAGCCTGCTTCCGCGGCTGCATTATGTTCAGCCCGATGACAACAATCCGAATGACTTTACGCTGGCCAAGCTTAAACTGCCCGAACCGGTTGCCCCCGGCAAGTCGGTTACCCTCGAGATGGGCTTTGAGGTGAAGCTGCCCGAAGTATTCGCGCGCATGGGCTACTCCGGCAATTACGTGATGGCTGGCCAATGGTTTCCTAAGCTGGCCGTGTACGAGACAGCGGGGACAAGAGGCCGCACCACAGAAGGCTGGAACACGCATCAGTACCACGGCAACTCCGAGTTTTACAGCGACTTCGGCATTTATTCCGTCCGCATTCAAGTGCCGGAATCCTATACCGTTGCAGCAACGGGCTTTCAGACGAAGGCAGTAGAGAAAAAGGGCAACCGGGCGTTCTATCAGTTCTACGCCGATGACGTGCATGATTTCGCCTGGGCCGCCTCTCCCGACTTTATCTATTATGAAGACACGTTATCCGGCCCCGGCATTCCGGGTGTGCGCATTAAGCTGTATCTGGATCCCGCACATGAGGAATTGAAGGACCGGTATATGCATGCCGCCAAATCCGCGCTCTCCAAGTATGGGCAATGGTATGGCGAGTATCCGTACTCGACCTTATCGGTTGTAGTCCCTCCCAAAGGAGCTAATGGCTCCGGCGGAATGGAGTATCCGACACTCGTCACGGCTTTCGCCGCCGAGACGGACAATCCGGGCTACAGTCTCGAGAGGACCGTTGTGCATGAGGTCGGGCATCAATACTGGTACGGCATGGTAGCCTCTAATGAATTCGAAGAAGCCTGGCTCGACGAAGGCTTTACGAGCTATGCGGAAGACAAGGTTATGGCCAGCGAATACGGCATCGAAGCCAACCTGCCGCTGGAAGCGAGCTATATGACGGCCCCCGCTCCGCTCAAGCAGCCATCCTGGGCATATCCGAGCAATAACGTCTATGCCGAGAATGTGTACATGCGGGCAAAGCTTGTGCTGATTGGCATCGAGAAGCAGGTCGGCGAGAAAATGATGCAGAAGATTATGCGAACCTACTTCCAGAAATATAAGTTCAAGCATCCAACCACCACCGACTTCCAGCGAGTTGTCGAGCAGGTTACCAAACAAAAGTGGGCCAATTACTTCGACCAATATGTCTACGGCAATCAGATGGCGGACGTATCCGTAGAGTCCATTACTGTCCATCCGGTCGAGCAGGATGGAACGCGGATGTATGAATCGGTTGTCTCTCTTCAGCGCAACGGCGGCTATAACGGTACGGTTCCGATTGTCCTGAAGTTCAAGGACGGCACCATTGTTCCGAAGTCCTGGGATCCGACGGAGGCTCAAATTCAGTACAAAGTTGTCCATAGCTCCCCGCTCGAATGGGTGGCTGTCGATCCGCAGCATACAAACGTGCTCGACAATAAGCATATCAACGACTATATGAAGGCCGATTTATCCGAGGTCACGCGTACCCGTTGGAGTCTTGGGGCTTCCAACGTCATTCAAGGTCTGCTCGGATTACTGGGCTGGTGAGAAAACCTCTATCGAAGAATTCGAAGAAGAGCGACCGCGTCTAGAGGTAGGTTATGTGGTAGCTAAGAATTGCTTCGCCATTTTAGGAGGATTAGCCATGAAAAATCATATGAGGCAAGGCTGGCGGCTTACGATCAAGCACTTCTATATCGTTATTCTGCTATTCCTGTACCAGCTGCTGTGGGGATTCTTCCTATACCGGTTTATCGATTCGGTAGTTGCGCCGCTGCTGCGGCGGTTCCCGGATCACTCCCCGTCCAAAGCGGCCGTCCAGCTATTTTTGAGCGAAGCGCAGTTCCAGATTATGAAGACGGACCTGCTTACTCCGTACCTGTGGCTGCTTGGCGGCTTATTCGCCGCAAGAATGCTGCTCTCTCCGCTGTTTAACGCGGGGCTCCTCTACTCCCTGCAGCATGCGACCGATGCGGGAGGAACGCAGTTCCTGCAAGGTATCCGCCGGGCATGGAAGCCGGTTACCCTACTGTACTGGATCGAGACGATTCTTGCTCTTGCTCCCGCATGGTGGCTGGCGCCAAAGGGGCTTGAGGCTCTGCTTCACAGCCGCTCGATCGGAGCCTTGCTGCAGCAGACCCTTCCTGCCGTAGGTGGCTGGCTGTTATGGGGCATCCTGCTCCATCTGCTGTTCCTGGCCATGCAGCTCGGGGCAACGAGCGGCAAGACCGGCGGCATTTTCCAATCTCTTGGCACAGCAGTCAAGCATCTTCTGCCTTTTGCCGGATTATCGCTTCTCATGTGGGCGATCGGCTCGGGAATCGGATTGTTTGTCAGCGGCTTCTCCCTCGTATGGGCCGGCTTTATCGCCCTTCTTGTCCACCAAGGCTATCATCTTGTCCGTACCCTTATGAAAGTATGGACTCTAGCCTCCCAATACGACATTTTAAGATCAAAGGAAGTTTAAAATTTTCTCATAATTATAGAAGCAGCCCGCCCTGCGACCTAGTCGCAGCGCGGGTTTTTCGCGTTTTTTCGGGCTCGCTCGTCCGCCATTCTCCAAATAAATCAACATATCGGCTAGCAAAACCACATAGTAAAGAGTTAGTAAATCTTTATAGTGCTTCTCTGCTAGTCTGCGCGCCCTACATGAAGACTATTAACCGCAGGATACAAGCTTTTCCGCTTCCATTAGTCAAAAGGTTGCATGAGAATTATTAGAAATTGCCGTATAGAGGAGGAGATAAACGAAAATTACCGAATAGTTACCAAGTACATAAAACAAACTGCCTAATTCCTTGTACTGGAAACGGGGGAACCACCTCTGGGTGAATTGACTTCGACGTCCGAATGATTCTATCGGCGCCCGAGAAGTCATAGGGATCCTTCAACCGAACCCCACAGCTAACCTCGTCGGCATTGGAAGGAGCTTTACCGCTTTGAAAAAGGTTACAGCACTACTCCTTGGACTTGCGCTAATGCTGGCTTTTCAGGCTGGAAGCGTTTTCGCAGACTCCAAAATGGACGGCATTGTCAGCAACTTGATTGGCACGCCGTACGTTGCAGGTGGAACATCCACGAAAGGATTCGACTGCTCCGGATTTACTTCTTACGTTTTCGACAAAATGGGCATCGATCTTCCTCGTACATCCACTTCGCAATCTGAAACAGGTAAGAAGATCGCAAAAAGCGATCTAGTGGCCGGAGATCTCGTGTTCTTCAACACGAACGGTCGTGGTGTATCTCATGTCGGCATTTATGTAGGAGATGGCAAGTTTGCTCATGCATCGTCCAGCAAGGGCGTTACGATAAGCAACCTTAGTGACTCTTATTATGTCAACCGGTATGTGACTGCTCGACGTGTCATGGACCCTAGCACTTTTGATAAATATGCCGACGAACAATAGAATCAAGCAGCCGCTTCCATCGGGGCGGATTGGCAGGATTCCTACAATAAAGCCGCATGCAGCTTGTCCCACCGGACAAACCGCATGCGGCTTTATTGTTTCCCGCTACTCTATTCAGGCAGCTGCCGTCTGCTGCTTCCGGCCGAGCGCCAGCATCGCAAGCAATACGACAAACATTGCAATTAGGAAAGCTCCAAGAATCCAGACCGTGCGGTCCGCACCATAGTTGTCCATCATCCATCCCGTCAGCTTCGGGAAGATCGCCCCGCCTACGCCTCCGCAAGCGACAAGCAGACTGGTTGTCCGCTCGGTCATCCCCGGAATTAATCCGTTTGCGAATACGAGAGCAATCCCGAATACGCCGGAGAAGAACAATCCGCTTAGTCCGACAAGAACCATCATGCCGCTTAACTGCCCAACGGCCCCCATCGCAAGAATAACGACGCAGGCTCCGGCAATTGCAACAAACAGATAGCGCATGTATCCGACACGATCCGCCAGCCGTCCGGCGAACAGACGCCCCAGGATCATCGTGCCCCAGAACAGGCTAAGCGAAGAAGGAGCATTCGCCTCCGACATGCCGGAGCGTTCGATCATAATGGAAGGCAGATAATTGGAGAAGCTCATTTCCACGCCAACATAGAGGACGAAAAATAACGCCGACAGCAGCAGGAACGGAAGCGAAGCTCTCTTATAACCGAACCATCCTTGTGGACGCGGTTCGCCAGCTTCCCGCTCCGCCGACGCCTTCTTCCCTCTGGCATGAAAACCGATCTTGTCGTCGATTGGCCCAAACGAGATCGTCATCCATAGGATAAAGGTAATGCCGGCTAGTGCCGAGAGTATCGGGAAAGATAATTGCCATACATCGTATCGGATCAATATACTTGCCATCGTTGGCATCAGGAAAGCGCCGATTCCAAAGAACGTTTCCAGCTTGGTCATCGCGTTGGCCTTGCCGCTTTCTTCCGCCAGATCAATGACCATGGCACCAATGACGGATTCCGTCATGCCAAAGCCGAACCCGGCAAACAAGGCGATGAACAGCATCAGTCCCCAGGAGTGGGGAGTAAGGCTGTAAGCCGCTTCGCCAAGCGTCAGGAGACCAAGCGAGAGAAGCACTCCCCCTCTTTTGCCCAGCTTGGACGTAATAAACGGGGACAGCAATACGCCCACCAAAAAACCAAAAAACTGATTCATCATCCATTGCCCGCCGTCGTCATAAGACAAACCGTATTTATCGAGCATCTGCTCCATTACCGACCCGCCCACAACATGAGCTAATCCAATTACGAGATAAGACAAACAGCCAAGCGCTATTAATTTCCGCATCGTAAAAGTTCTCCTTCGTTGTCCTTCGCCAAATCCTCATGAAGTCGATTACCGAAATGTTATAATGGAAAGAAACTTATAGATTCTTATTAATGAGGGTAGATCCATGACTAATTTTACTGATGAGGTACATTATAAACCATCACTGGAGGACATGACTATCCAGCCGATGGAAATCGATCATGCCCGGCAAATCTGCGAATGGCAATACGAATCGCCTTACGATCTTTACCATTGGCCGGCATGGGATACGATGCAAAAGGACGAGATCGAATTCGGCGACCCCGTCCTGCGACGCATGCAATATGCTGCTGTCGTGAATCGCGACCGGGAACTGATCGGGTTCGCCCAATTCTTTCCCATTGTTGGCGTTACCCGCCTCGGTCTCAGCCTTCATCCCGCTTTATGCGGAAGAGGCATCGGCCCCGGCTTTCTGCGGCTGCTGATCCGCGAAGCTCTTCGCCGAGCCCCTCAGAACAGCATTGACCTAGAGGTGCTAACCTGGAACACGCGGGCCATTCGCGCTTACGAACGGGCCGGCTTTGCCATTGAAGACACGTATGTAAGGCCAACGCCGCAAGGGCCGGCCGAGTTCCATTGTATGGTGTACCAGTCTATTCTTTAATATCCCTATAACCGGTAATAATCAGGCGCGGGATCTTTCATATCAACGAACAAAATAATGCCGGGCTTCACCAGTACCGATACCGTCCGGATCCATGCCCTTGAATCCAGATCGGTATAGGCGCGGGAAACCATGGAGCGGCGGTTCTCGTTTAATTGAACGACATTCGGAACGAAATACGGCCGCCAGCTCCAGTTGGCCCCGCAGTATTCGTCCTCCCGCCGCCAGCTTCCGTCTTCTCTTCTCGAATAGTTGGAGGAGATTTGGATGCCGTCTTCGCTGCAAAGGTAGACGCGGATGCTGTTGTTCTCCAGTTCCTGCAGCAGCCGGACGATCCATTCATTATCCTCGTCCTCCAGCTCCTCCAGATGACCAATCCGGTCGATCTTGCCGGACAGCCTGTCCGACAAATAGCTCCAGTAGTTCTCCGAATAGAGCTGCAGCTGGCGGTGCGCCTCCAGTTCTTCTTCCAGCAGGGCCGAAAAACGGGACGGCTCGTCGAACTCCGGCTCGGCCTTCGCGAACAGAAAGCCCTGTACGTACCGGACTCCCGCTTGGATCGCTCTCGCCAAATCCTGCTTGGTCTCCACGCCTTCGGCAAGCAGCGAAGCCCCAAGCTGGTCAGCCAGCGCGGAGAGGGAACGGAGCGTACCCAGATAGCCGTCGTGACTCGCGCTCCGTTTCAGCATATGAATGTCGATTTTCAGAATGTTCGGCTGAATCAGGGCAATCCGATCCATCCCGCTAAAGCCGCTGCCAACATCGTCAATCGCAATCAGACAGCCCTTGGAGCGGTACAAATCGATAATTTCGCGCAGCTCCTCGATCTCGCCGTTAAAGCTTTCTTCCGTAATCTCTATCACGACTCTGCGGGGATCAATCCGATATTTATCCAGCAGAGATAAGGTGTATATCTCCCCTGACTGCACGCCCCGGTGCATCCAGTTCGGCTTCAAATTAATAAACAGCATCGGAGGCTGCGGAATTTCGCCTATTTTCCGAAAAGCCTGTTCACGCAAAATCCGGTCAACCGCGATATGATCTTCGACAGGTACGGAGGCGTCGCAGAAAAACGGCCCCAGACTGCGGACGGCATCGTCCTTGCAGGCTCTCCCCAGCACCTCGTAACCAACCACTTTTCTCGTATCAAGAGCAATGATCGGCTGATAGAAAGCAGACAGCTGCTCGCCATCCAGCTGCAGCGTCTGCGGTAACGTCGTATTTGATAAGCAATCGTTCGTCACGCTCACGCTCTCCCTTTGTTGCCTTTATGTCAGCCGAATCATACGGGTCACGTTGTCTCCATGCGACACTTCAATGACATGATGCTTCGGATGGTACGTAATCGCTCCTCTGCCAACCTCGATTACCGGCTGCTCGCCAAGCCCGAAGAACACATCGTCGGCAAGCGCCTCCATGACTTCATGCCGGTCGTCCGCCCCAAGCGCCGCCCACTCTTCTTCTTCCATCTCGAAAAACGTGTAGCTTCCTTCTACTTCGCTAACCGCTTCCGTCAGTTCTTTCAATATATCTGCATACTCTCTTGCATGTCTAACTCCCACTATAGGTCAACCACCTTTACCATAATTATCTTCTATACTCATTTTACCGCATTTTCACAAAAATTAACGCTCTCTCTCTTAAATCATTTCTGAAAGTCTAATTTCCGTACGATAACTTGTCGATATAAGTACTAGAGATTTGTCGAAAACGTACTGGACGGGGTGCATGATGAAAAATTCTACAATTATCGGTATTATATTAGGACTCGTAGCGGTACTGGTCGGTATGACGCTGAAGGGTGCCGCTCTTAGCAATCTGTTAAATCCCGCCGCTTATATGATTATCGTCCTCGGGACCATCGCTTCGATTATGATCGCCTTCCCGATGTCGGAGCTTTCCAAGGTCGGCAAGCTGTTCAAGATCGCCTTCAAGGAACAACCGCTGATGCCTCGCGAGCAGCTGATCGAGAGCTTTATGGAATGGGCTTCGATTACCCGCCGCGAAGGCCTCCTTGCCCTGGAAGCCAAGGTCGAGGATATTGAAGATACTTTCCTCCGCAACGGCATGCGCATGATTATTGACGGGAATGACCAGGATTTCGTCCGTGATGTCCTGCTCGAGGATATTTCCGCAACGGAAGACCGCCATAAAGCCGGTGCCTTGATCTTCACGCAAGCCGGCACTTACGCTCCAACGCTTGGCGTACTCGGTGCCGTAGTTGGTCTGATCGGCGCGCTTGGCCACATGGACGATATGGAGACTCTTGCCCACTCCATTGCCGGCGCCTTTATCGCAACGCTGCTCGGTATCTTTACCGGTTACGTCCTGTGGCATCCGCTTGCGAATAAACTGAAGCGTTTGTCCAAGAAAGAAGTGCAGCTTCGCCTGATGATGGTAGAAGGCCTGCTCTCGATTCAATCCGGCGTATCCACGATCGCGATTAACCAGAAGCTGTCTGTATTCCTCACCCCAACGGAACGGGCGGCTATGAGGGAGAAGGAGGCTGGCGCCGGTGAAAAAGCGTAAGCACGACGATCACGATGAACATATCGACGAATCATGGCTTATCCCTTATGCCGATCTGCTGACGCTGCTTCTCGCGCTGTTTATCGTATTGTATGCGGCGAGCTCCACGGATGCGAGAAAGTTCGAACGGATGAGCGAGGCGTTCAGCGCTGCATTCAATTCCGGGGCCGGTATCATGGACAATCCGTCGGTTATCAAGTCGGGCGAGCAGCCGCAGCAGCAAATCGATGACGGGAAGAAGACCAGCAAGGATCAGCATGAGGATACGGAGTCCAATCTTCAAGAGCTGATCAAAAAGGAACAGGAAGATTTGGAAAAGCTGAAGAAGCAGCTGGACCAGTATATAAAGAAAAATGGCTTGTCCTCTGAGCTGGAAACGAAGCTTAATCAATCCCAGCTGATGATTACGATTAGCGACAATGCGTTATTTGCTTCCGGCAGTGATGCTCTCAAGACGGAATCGAAGGAGCTGGCAGCCAATATCTCCAAGATGCTGGAGCCTTATACCGGCTATGAGATTGTCGTATCCGGACATACCGACGACCAGCCGATCCGGACGCAGAACTTCAAATCCAACTGGGATCTGAGCTCTTCCAGGGCGATCCGGTTTATGGACGTGCTTCTGGAGAATAACAAGCTGAAGCCGGAACGCTTCAGTGCCATCGGTTACGGCGAATACCGTCCGGTAGCTTCCAATGATACAACGGCCGGACGGGCGAAGAACCGCCGGGTTGAAGTATCGATCATTCGTAAATATGTCGATTCGAGCAAGGTGCAGCAAATTCCTGCAACGCCTAAGCAGTGAGAAACGTCTTTAAAGAAAACTCCCCCGATTCCTAGAATCAGGGGAGTTTCTGTTTTAACCTGCCTTACGACGGGCGGTAATTCAAGGAACCGAACAGCTCCGCTTTTTCCGCTTCCGTCAAGTCCCGCCATTTGCCCGTTGGCAATTGTCCGAGATGAATATTCATAATGCGGATGCGCTGCAGCTTCCGCACATGGTAACCAAATGCCTCGCACATCCGGCGAATCTGCCGGTTCTTCCCTTCGGTCAGAACAATCCGGAAGACACGATCCCCTACTCTGGTCACCTGGCAGGGCAGCGTCATGCTGCCCAGGATGCGAACTCCGCTCGACATTCCTTTGACAAACTCCGCCGTAACCGGACGGTCAACCGTAACGATATACTCCTTCTCGTGCTTGCCTTCCGAGCGGAGAATCGGATTAACCACGTCGCCGTCATTCGTGAGCAGAATCAGCCCTTCGGAATCCTTGTCCAGCCGGCCGATCGGAAAGATCCGCTCTTGATGGCCGACAAAATCGACGATATTGCCGCGGATATGCAGCTCGGTCGTGCTCGTAATGCCCACCGGCTTGTTCAGAGCGATATAAACATGATGCTTCTGCTCGCCGATCCGCTTCCCGTCAATCCGTACATCATCGCCAAGCTCCGCTTGGCTGCCGAGCTCAGCCTTCGCTCCGTTAATCGTGACGCGTCCGCTGTCGACCAGCTTATCCGCCTCACGACGGGAGCAATATCCTGTCTCGCTTATAAACTTATTAATACGCACAAAAGTTCACCCCGTAGTCTGTGCTGCCATTTCCGCTATGCGATCGGAGGAATACGTATGAATAGCTGGCTGTCCTTCCGCCTGCCTATCCCCTGCTTGCTCCGTCATGGCTTGCTTCGCTGCTATCCGCATCGCTTTGGCGACAGCCTCGCCCGCGATCGGACGGTATGGCCGAAGCGAGCCTACCATACCCCATTGTACTGCCTTCGACACGGCCGCGCCAATCGTTTCTCCAAGTCGGAACGACTGACGCGGGCCAAGCAGCAGCGACGGCCTGAAGATCCGGACCGATTCCAGCGGAATCAGGGCCAGCTGCTCTTCAAGCTCGCCTTTTACCCGATTATAGAAAAAGGCAGAGGAAGACGAAGCTCCCATTGCCGTTATGACCAGAAAATGACGCGCTCCCGTATGCTGTCCCCACTCTGCCAAGGCAAGCGGGTAGTCATAATCCACCTTGCGGAACTCTTCCTGGGATCCCGCCGTCTTTATCGTAGTCCCCAGCGTACAGTACACGAGATCCACCGTCACGTCATCCAGCGCTTCCCACATCCGGTCGAAATCCGCGATAATGACGTGCAGCTTGGACCTCGCTTCCGGCTCCATCTCTATGCGGCCAATCGGCCGCCTGGCTAATACCGTAATGGAATGACAGGCCTGATCGTTCAGAAGCTGCTCCAGCAGCGCCGATCCGACAAGTCCCGTAGCTCCCGCAATCAAGCAGCTGTAAGTACTGGTACCTGCAATGTTGTCCATTGACGGATTACTCCTCCTCAGCCGACATTTGCGCTATGTTTATCCAATCCTTCAACTAGTATACCGTTCGCGTTCCCTTCTTTCAAAGCAGGGAGCGTAATGATAATCGTTGTTCCGACGTTCACCTGGCTCTTGATCTCCATCAGCCCCTGATGACTGTGGATAATCCGCTGGCTGATCATCATGCCAAGCCCCGTGCCGCTTTCCTTGCCGGTGAAGAACGGGTTGCCGATCTTCGGGATCATGTCATCCGGTATTCCGATTCCTTCATCCGTAATGGAAATCGTAATCTGGTCGTTTTTTGAAGCGATATGGGTATGTATTCTTCCTCCGGACGGCATGGCCTCGATTCCGTTCTTGAGCAGATTAATGAAAACCTGCTTCAGTTGATTCTCTTCACAGGACACAAGGCATGGCGCTTCGGTAAAAGATGTCGTAAAGGTCACGTTATGCAAATGCCCTTCGCTGTCGATCAGCGACAAAACGCTTCGGAAAACGTCCCTGACGTCTCTTGGCGCGAATCTGGTTGCCTGCGGCTTTGCCAGAATCAGAAATTCTCCGACAATCAGGTTGATCCGGTCAAGCTCCGACAGCATCAGTCCGGTATGCTCCAGATTCATCTTGCCCGTATGCTGCTGAAGCTGCAGGAAGCCGCGCAGGGTAGTCAACGGATTGCGGATCTCGTGCGCCACTCCGGCTGCCAGCTGCCCGACCGTCGTAAGCTTCTCAGAACGGCGCAGCAGCTCTTCCATACGGTTACGGCTTCTCATATCGCGGGTAATGCTTGCGAAAGCCTGAATGACGCCCTCCGTGTCCCTTATAGGGGATATGGTGACGCTGACGGGAATGATCTCGCCGCTTTTGGTCATCCGGATCGTCTCCTGGGCAGGCAGCACCTTGCCCTCCTGCAGAGAATTGATAATCAGGCGCATTTCTCCCCTATGCGTGTCCGGTACCAGCTCGATCTCCGCGCCAAACACCTCCTCCGAGGTGTAACCGAACAACTGCTCGAAGGCTTTGTTCACTTGAATGAATTTCCCCTGTAAATCCACGACATGAATCGCATCGCTTGTATGGTCGATAAAGGACTGCAAATATTCCTTCATCTGCCGGTTATCCTCAAAGGCCTGGCGGAGCTTCTCCATATAAATGCTTAGGTTCTGGGACATCGCGTTTATCTTCAGCGCCAGCAGGCCAAACTCATCCTTGCCTCTGACTTTTATAGCCGTCTGGAAGCGACCGAGCGATACTTCGTTTACCTTCCACAAAATCGCGTTTAGCGGCCTCAGCATAAATCCGGCAAGCAGATAACTGCTAATAAGCACGAACAGCAGGATAACGCCGGCATAAGTCATCGCATCCATCCGTTTCATGCTCATAATCTGGTTATATTCCTCGCAGTCGTACACCATGCCAATCACGTAAGGCGCAAGGCTCGCATCGCTGTAATAGCTCTTGATATACTCCTTGCCGTTCCAATTCACCTCGCGGACCTGGAAGCCCTTCTCGGCAACCTGCGCGGCGTAAGCCATATCTTTGGCTTCGTCCTTGAAGGTGTAAGTGCCGAACAACACCTTATCCTCGGACATTATTCCGGTAGAATCCGGACGGAACACGGTTACTTCCTCCAGATCGGGGTAAAGCTTTTTTAATAAGTCCTGCATTTCATTGGGTTCGAACTCCGGATCGTCTCTTAAAGCGGCTACGTCCGAGGTCCAGCCCGGATGCTGGTCAAATGAGTCCGAGAGCTTGGCCGAAGCCTGCTCCATCACTTCCTCCATATCCTGATTCATATTGCGAAGCGCGGCATATTGGTCCAAAATAACGATAAGGATAAACATCGCCAGAACAATCATAAATATGTAGATGGAGAACTTGGCTTTAAAAGACACTGGCTATGCACATCCTTTAAATTGGGCATCAGTTATCCACAAGTTATTGACATTATCAACAACTAATCCACATGCCCATAGAATAGTTTGTGTGTAGTTTTGTGGACACCATGATAGTTATCCACAATTTTATCCACTACATGTTAACAACAGAATATCTGTTCGATGAATAAATGCGAATTTGTTCGATTTTATCGTACGTTGGAGGGTAATATGATTCGAGAACAAGAAGATCAGGCCTGGATGCAGCTCGCCATAGAAGAAGCCAAAAAAGCCGAACAAATAGGCGAAGTACCGATCGGTGCCATCCTAGTGAAAAATGGGGAAGTTGTCGGAAGGGGTTATAACTTGCGGGAGACTAACCATGATCCGACTGCGCATGCCGAAATGGTCGCTATTCGAGAAGCTTGTGAGCGGCTTGGTGCTTGGCGGCTCTTGGACTGTACGCTGTACGTCACACTTGAGCCTTGTCCGATGTGCGCAGGCGCCATAGTCCAGTCCAGGGTGAAACGGGTTGTATACGGAACGGGCGATCCTAAAGCAGGCTGTGCGGGCACGTTAATGAACTTGCTCCAGGAACCCCGTTTCAATCATGAAACAGAATTAACAAGCGGCATTCTTCAGCAAGAATGCGCCGAGCTGTTGACGAATTTCTTCAGAAACCTGAGAAACAAGCGGAAGTAACGCTACTCGCTTCTGCGCGCGGAAGAACAAGCCACTTCGTTACGCTGGATATATTGCAGGGCAACAATCAATTGATCAGCTTCTTCGCTGATCGCAAGGACATCGGGGTCGGTCAGGCTACCGCGTGCCTCCGCTACTTCATGAAGCTTCAGCCGCAGCGATTGCAATTGTATAAGCAGATCTGTTTTGTCCATAATCGCTTTGGGGCACGCTCCTTATATTCATTGATGTAGGTATAAAATTATTATACGCTTTCTTCATTTTACTGTTTGTAAAAACCTGTCGACAAGAAAACACAATTTTCAGGCACGATTCGACACGAATTGGACCAACAGTACTAAATTACCATCTTTTGTGGGAGTCGTCTAGATGTTTCATACTCGTTCATATATTTGTTGATAAGAAATGTTACATATTAGAGATAAAACAGGGACGTTGCAAGTTCCAAGCCACCCGTGCTAAAATAAACCATACTGCGCGCCCGTAGCTCAGCAGGATAGAGCGACAGTTTCCTAAACTGTGCGTCGCGGGTTCGAATCCCGCCGTGGCGCGCCATATTTATCACATTTCCGAACCGCACCTTGTGCGGTTTTTTTTATTTTAAGCGGCCATAAATAAGATAAACGCGCAAATTGCCCTAAGGAATTTGCGCGTTTATCATTGAGCTACCTTTTATATGCCTTCCGTTATCGCAGCGATACGGCTTTGCACATCGCCTTTGATCACTCCGCCATGATAACAGATTACGGTTTCAATATCGAAATCCTTAAGCTTCTTCAGCGACTGAAGCGCCGTTGCCATGTCGGGCGTTACAGCCTCCCTAGGGCCTTTAAGCTCTCCATTATCCACTACCATCGCATCGCCCGCAATTAACGTCTTGCTTGGCTGATGGTAGAGACTCACATGGCCCGGCGTATGGCCCGGCGTATGAATAACCGTAATCCCGCCACCGAACGGCAGATTTTCTCCGTCTGCCAATGTCCGATTTACGTTTGCGCCTGTAGGGTGAATGAAAGTCGCCTCGAACTGGCTGCGGGCTGCCTCCGGCAGCGCCCCGAGCAAAGTAGCTATTCTTTCGGGCGATGCCTTAAGCATTGGCTTCTTGCCATCGATAACGGCACGGTCACCCTCATGCGCGTAGATAACAAGCTCCGGATTGTCCGCTTTGAAGCCCGGAAGCCCTCCTATGTGATCGAGATCCTGATGAGTCAGAAGAATCGTATTCAATTTCCGTTCACCAATGCCCGCCTGCTTGGCAAGCTCTATAATTGTTGAGTCCGAACCCGGCATGCCCGTGTCGACCAGCACCCATTCATCCTTGTCGAACAAGACCGTCGGACAGATTGTCATCGGCCCCAATTCAAGCTCCAACATCTCAATACCATCTGCAATCCGCATAGCGCTGCCTCCGTTTCAATTGATCCTGTAACATACGAGTAGAGTATAGATCTCTCCATAGCCGCGCGTCAAATCGTCCGCATTCTCCGTTGTCAAAGCTGGATTTCGCAGTAAAAACCGCCAAGGCATGTCGGCTGGGCTGATCTTATTTTTGTGATGGAGAGAAAGCATCTGAGAAGACTGCAGGCCAGATTCTCCTCCGAATTAATCGGCAAGCAGGTTATTTGTCTCGGGATTCCCGATGAATACGGCTTTATGGACGAGGAGCTTATCGATCTGCTGAAAAGCACGGTATCGGATTATATCGAAGTTCCGGATTAACCCTTCCTCTTCTCCATGGTATACTGATTGTAAATTTCATCCAAATTCATTCTGCCATGGAGGTTCATCATGATTGTAATCGTCATTCTTGGTGTTTTTCTAGCCGGACTTATAGCTTACTGGATTCTGCATGAAGTTATCCAAAGCGCCATCGACAATTCAACAATGGCAAGAAACATTCAGGAAATCCGGGATCATCTGGTCGGCAAAAGCCCCGAACCTCCACAAACAGCAAACGATGAAGACCACGAGAATTGCCCGGGCTGCGGACACCTCGTCCATCAGTCAGATAAGGTATGCGCCAATTGCGGATTGGCATTAAGGGATTCGGATTAGCGATTTACAATTTCTTTACGAATCGTGCATAACAAAGGTGAAGCCGGACCATAATACTTGTGACGGTGTAAGTGAGGTGTGGTTCCATTGGACTTTATAGTGCAAGAACTGCTGAGGGATCTTAACTAGCCACTTATAACGATGGAAGCGAGGGGTTGTGCCGCAGAGTACATCCAACCGCGAGCTTAACACGTTCCGCCCTAACGGTTCGTGAGTAAGACGCGCCCGAGTGATCAATACGTGAAGTGTGATATGTAAAGTCTCATTCAAACAACACACCGTCGAAAGAGGGGCCTGTAAAAGGGCTCCTCTTTTCTATTGAAAACAACCACCGCAGGAGGTATACTCCAATTAATTCTAAGGAGGTGCCATTCATGCTCGAACGTCCGCAAGAAGGCGAATATCAAGGATTTGTAACCGGATATATCAACCTTGTCCCGGAAGGAGATTTGATTGCATTATTAGCTGAGCAGCAAGCGGAAACGAACCGTATTTACTCCGGGTTATCCAACGAGAAAGCGGAGTATCGTTATGCGGAGGGAAAGTGGTCGCTGAAAGAGGTTTTGGGTCATGTCACGGACACCGAACGTATTATGAGCTACCGTCTGCTTCGCATCGCAAGAGGCGACTCCACCCCGCTTCCCGGCTTTGATCAGGACGCTTATATGGAGGGCAATCCGTTCGAAGGTCTCTCTGTTTCCGACTTGCTCGAGAACTATAACGCCGTTCGCCAAGCGACGATCGTTCTGCTGAAGCAGTTGCCTAAAGAAGCATTCACCCGGCTTGGCATTTCGAATCAGTTACCGCTTAGCGCCCGCGCGCTAGCTTGCATTATCTACGGGCATGAACGGAATCATCTCACGATTATCCAAGAGCGTTACTTGAACAGTTAATTATTTACGTTTATCCAGCCGGGAGGCAGCGAAGCTGCCTGTCCATTGGACAAGCTGCACGAGAACAACCAGAATCACGATGCACGCCGCCATTACTTCGGTATCAAACCGCTGATAGCCGTAACGGATGGCTAAATCGCCGATCCCTCCGCCCCCGACGGTACCTGCCGCCGCGGAATACGAGATAAAGCTAATAATCGTTACCGTAAGGCCGGATACCAGTCCCGGGCGGGCTTCGGACAACAGTACCCCCCATATGATATGCTTCATCGGCGCTCCCGAGGCTACCGCAGCCTCTATAACCCCATTAGGCACTTCCCGCAGGCTTTGCTCCACCAGCCGCGCATAGAACGGAATAGCCGCCACTGACAACGATACGGAAGCTGCAAGGGGGCCAATCGCGGTTCCTACAATCATTCGGGAGAATGGAATTAAAGCTACGAGCAGGATAAGGAACGGAAAAGAACGAACCAGATTCACCGCGTAGCTAACAACGCCGTATAACGGGCGGTTAGCCCTTAGATGGCCAGGTGCCGTGAGGAACAGGAGTATGCCGATTGGCAAGCCGATAATGACTGCTGCCGAGACCGAGATGGAGACCATTGTGAGAGTCTGCTCGATCGCTTTTATCATCTCTGATTTTAATGCCAGAACACTATCCACGGTAATCCTCCCCTCTGTACCACACGGAAGAGGAAGAACCATCGGCGGTGTCGAACAAAAACTGCCCTAGCGGCGTTACCGGCTTAACACCGGGAAGATTCCTATCGAGCTGCTCGGTGATCTGCCCGTTCTCCATAACGGCAATGTTATTGCATAACCGCTTAGCCACCTGAATCTCATGCGTCACCAGCATGATCGTCACCTGGAACTCACGGTTGATTTTCTCCAGAAATTCCAGAATCGACAGGGTTGTAACCGGATCAAGCGCCGAAGTCGGCTCATCGCACAGCAGCACCTTAGGATCGTTCGCAAGAGCCCTGGCGATCGCCACCCGCTGCTTCTGTCCGCCGCTCAGCTGCGCCGGATACTGCTTCGCTTTATCCGCCAGCCCAACGATCTCAAGGCACTCTTCCACTCTTCTCTTCCGCTCTCTATAAGGCAGTCCTGCCGCTCTCAGCACGAATTCCACATTGGCCGCGCAAGTCTCGTTGCTTAGCAAGTTATAATGCTGAAAAATCATTCCGATCGATCGTCTCGCTTCCCGCAATTCTCCTGCGCTCAGCCCCGTAAGCTCTTGTCCATCTATATAAACCTCTCCGGTAGTTGGCGTCTCGAGCAGATTGGCCATACGAAGCAAGGTCGATTTGCCCGCTCCGCTGAAACCGATTATCCCTTGAATCTGCCCTTTTTCTATATGTAAAGAGGTAGGCTTGACCGCTTCCACCCACTGCCTGCCGGCTTTGTATCGTTTGCTGACTTCTTTAAACGTGATCATCGTTTCTCCTACTTATCTCGTGAACTTGCCCTTATGGTAGCAAACATCCATAGACAAGGGCAAGCTAAGCCTCTCATCCGAGAAGCTTAGCTGTCCATCGCCCTTATTGAGCGTTGGAATTCGGCCTATGCAGCCCCATTTCATGCAGCTGCTGCAGGCTGCGGTTTACGCGCTTTCGGTATCTGTTGGTTCTGATTATGACCGCTCCCTTAGAACCAAGCAAATTATTATCCGTAATTCTCCACGTGTGAGAGGTGCGGTCCGCTCTTCGCAAGGCCGCAAAGTTATAAGGCGATGTCGTGTAAACACGGAACTTACTGTTCAACGCTCCCTTAATAAACCGCGCGTCCGAGCCTTGGCGGACTTTGGTGTTAAAGGACACCTTCTCAAGCACCCCCTTATGGAACATAATGGTCGCCCCGGCAACCTTGCTTACCGGGGAGTACCAGGATGCCCCCCTTCTTCGCAGCATTAAGGTTGAACGATGCGGGAAAAAATAATAGATGTCCAGCTTTCCGACAATATCCGCTTTACTTATCTGGAACATCACCATAGCCTCAGAGATATAATTGGGTCCATAATAATCATCGTCGTCGAATTTGGCGATATAGTCGTACTTCGCCAGCGAAGCCGCGTAATTGAGACATGCACCAAGATTTGAGCTCTCCGGCATCCGGTATACCCGCACATTCGGGAAAGATTTAGCCTTATTCTGATATTGCTGGAGCCCAGCCCTATCTTTATTGACAATAATGATAAGCTCTTTGTTCTCCCAATCCTGCCGGGCATAGTTCTGGAACAATTGATTGATAAGCTGGGGGCGCATGGTAGATGTAATGATCGTGACGCCTCTTGCGTCTGCAGCGCTCATTGCTTTAGCAACCTCCTATATTAATGTTGTGAAAATGGTCATGACATGGCATTCAGGCTCATGTCGTGCCATCTCTAACAGCTTTTCAATTTTAAGTGAAGTAGGTTCGCGGTATTGCGCCGATACCGTTATTATATGCGCACCTATCCCATTATCGTCGGACAACAGCCTGATTATCATTCTGATGAAATAGGCCTTTGCAGACGCGGTCGGACGCGCTTGCAAAGGCCTATGCTTACTTCACTATAAATTCCACCCGGGTCCCGTCCGGGAACGTATCCAGCTGGTTGCTTACCCAAGCACCCGCTCCGCGATTGTCGGAGGGAGCGATATAAGCAATATCCGCTCCGTCTCCGCCTTCCTTGCACATGGCCATCGGCCATTCATCGCGGTCATAGCCCTTTTTGGTCGGAATATCCTTCAGCGATTCCTTGCGGTTCTCCTCGGCATTCTCCCGGTCAATCGTACAGATCTTGGACTCTCCCGAAGCCATGGCTTCGCGGATATGCTTTGCCGTCTCCGGATATCGGTCAGCCGGGAACTCCAAGGTATAGCTGCTTGATGAAGCAGGCTCCGTTCCTGGATGTTCCTGCCAATCGTCTAGACGAGGTACGACATAGATCAGAATAGCCACAAATAAAATGGCGAGTAGTTTCTTCAAAGCGAAGTGACCTCCTGCTGCAATTAGACAAGCCTGATTCCGTTACTTATCGGATTTAGGAGCACAAACCCCATCAACGCAGGCATCATCTGCTCCGTCTGTCCCGCTGTCTCCGCCAATAACGGTAAGCGGCTTGTTTTCCTCCCAAGCCTTCGATACCGCCTGCAGGAATACCTCGCTTGGCTGAGCGCCGGAAACCGCGTATTTGCGGTCAATGACGAAGAATGGTACGCCGCGCACGCCAAGCTGTCCTGCTTCCTGCTCGTTTGCGCGAACCTCCTGCTTGTAAGTGCCATCTTCCAGAGCCTTCAGCGCTTCCTCGCGGTCAAGTCCGATTTCGGCGGCTAGATCAGCCAATATTTCTTTGCGTCCCAGATGCTTGGAATCGGTGAAATAAGCTTTGAACAGACGCTCAGCCATCTCCTCACGCTTGTCGTACTTGGCTGCAAAGTGAGTCAGCTGATGCGCGTCGAACGTATTGGTCAGAATCATCGTATCGAAATGATAATCCAGGCCAAGCGCTTTTGCCTGCTGCGTCAATTGAACGTTATTGGAAATCGCCTGCTGGCGGGACATGCCGTATTTGTTCGACAAATAATCGTATACATCATGACCGATCTCGATAGGAGCGTTTGGATCAAGCTCAAAGCTTCTGAACTCCACCTCAACCTGATCACCATGCTCGAATTCGCCAAGCGCCTGCTCCAAGCGGCGTTTGCCGATATAACAAAACGGGCAAGCAAAATCGGACCATACTTCTATTTTCATAATGAACACCATCCTTTGTTTAATTACAGTCCCAGCGGAAGCTGCATTTGCTTCATCAAATCCTCGAATTTCACGGCGTCCGTCGGCACCTCGTAGAGAAACTTCGGACTTCCGTTCAAGTCGCCGTATGTCATGTCGTAATGGACATTTACCTTGGTTGTACCGCCGGTATCCTTATCCGTCAGTTCAACGTTAACCTTCCCCGCCTGATACGACAGCATCTTATCCTTATTGATGGCTCCAGTAAAAGTCAGCTCATTGACCTTCACATTCTGGTTCAGATAATCGATCTTGGCTGCCTTATCTGCTTCCCAGTCCGTTTTCATTTTCTCTACATCTTCCTTGGACTTCTGAATGGCCTGCAAATAAGAGTCGTTTGAAGCGATTACCGTCAGAAGCTCCGGAACCATCTCATTGACAATGGTCTGGACAGATTGCTTGTAATTGCTCTCATCCATCTTGAACTGGATCACTTGATCAGCCTTTACATCACCCGGTATGCCGGCATCCTTGGCCTTCACGCTCTTGAAATAGGTTTTCTCGTCAAAATGCTTAAGTACGACCGCGCCAAGCTCTTGCACCAATTGCTGCTGGGCTGCGGCATCCAGCGTTGTTGCGGCCGCGCCTTGCTGCTCCGCCAGCGCCTTCAAATCCAGCTCAACGAATTTACCGGCAGCCGATTCCGGAAGCTGAAGCATCGGCAAAGCCGGCAGCTTCATATACAGCTTGTCAGCCGTCATAATCATCGGAATGGTAATCGTTGTTCCCGATAACAGAAGATTAAGCTCCATATCCGTACGCTTCGGTTCCTTCGCATAGACCATCTTAATATCCAGCTTAGCGCCCTTCATCATACCGGTGATAACGGAAGTCATATCGATTCCGTTTTGCGCCTCGCTTGCAGGTAATTCGATATTATCTATGCCAAGAGACATTTTAGCGGAGTAGCTATCTAGTTTTTCCATATTTTGCATGGCATCCTGAAGAGCCTGCTTAGGCGGTGCATCGCCGGAGCTGCAGCCTGCTATTACGAGTAGAACAGCAATAAGTGCAACATAAGCCAACCGCTGTACCGTTTTCAATTCCGTTCGTCCCCCTTTTTAAACAATACCTTCATTCTATAACAACACCGGGACATTTAGAAGATAAATGCAGCAAAATCCCGTTCCAGCGGACTGGAACGGGATTTCGTCTAATCGGATTTATAAAGTTCATGAACCCTCTGGGTTATTATGCCGAACATGGTTTCTTTGCTTCACCTTTTTGGAGCCGGACAATGGCTCCTGCTGACGGCCATGGCTTTGACGCTGTCTGCCGCCATTTTCTTGTGCTTCAGGGACGGGATAAGAATCGGGTTTGCTCATGGTTTAACGCCTCCTATAGAAGGTTAACTGCGCTGATGATGCAAATCTGTCGGCTGGTCATGATTAAGCGCATCTTGGCGCCGGTCATTCGCATCCTGATTGAGCTGCTGAGCCTGATGGCTGTTCACCGGCGTTTGAGCCAGATCGTCAATTACGTTCGACAGGTTTTTGTCGAGCGAGCCTTTTGCCTTCGTCATGGACGGTCCCTCCTACGCGTGTGTCAGCTGATGAAGGGCTTGCGCGCATTCATGCAGGTGACGGGTGTAATCCTGAATTAATTGCTGCATCGGATCGGTACGTTCATCAATGGAGACTTTATTTTTATCCACATCAATCACTTCGACCTTCACTTCACGGCTATCCACATAACATACCTTGAAGTCAAAGGAGTAAGCTTGGTGTCCTGCGGTATGAATGGTAACGCGAAGTGCGTTAGGATCCGACTCATCGGCGAAAACCTCGCAATTATCCGCATCCTTGATCCATTCCGGCAAGGTACGCTGCCATGCGGCTACAAGCTGATTCTGATCAATTTGAAGCTTATCATTAGCCATTTGTAAAAGCACCTCCACAACCTATAAGATGCGGCAATGCGATTCGAATTATTCGGCTGCGGCCATTCACGTTATCCACAGACTTATCCACATATTCTCCCCTTTATTCACAACGCTGTGTATAAGGTGCAGCAAGGGTTTATTCACAGGCAGGCCATTGGCGCAGAACAGGTTATCCCCAATTCACTTAATCAAAAACAACAAAAAAACGCCCGAGACCATCGTCTCGGACGTGTTATGTATACTGTAGATAAAAACTGGCGGAGAGGGTGGGACTCGAACCCACGTGGGCTTGCACCCTAACGGTTTTCAAGACCGCCCCGTTATGACCGCTTCGGTACCTCTCCATATAAAGAACTGACAAAAGTTATTGTACCACAGGCCAAAAACCAGAATCAACTGCATTTTTGGCCCATGGCAAATTATTTAAGCACGCGGGCTGATTTTTTCCAGACCACCCATATAGGGGCGTAGTACTTCCGGTACTACAATCGTTCCGTCTGCTTGCTGGTAATTCTCCAGAATAGCGGCAAACGTACGGCCTACCGCCAGACCCGAACCGTTCAGCGTATGCACGAACTCCGGCTTGCTCTTCGCATCGCGGCGGAAGCGAATGCCTGCGCGGCGTGCCTGGAAGTCCTCTACATTGGAGCAGGACGAAATCTCACGGTAAGTGCCTGCGCTAGGCAGCCACACTTCAAGATCGTAAGTCTTAGCCGCCGTAAAGCCCATATCGCCCGTGCAAAGCGTTAGAACACGGTATGGCAGACCAAGCAGCTGCAGCACTTTCTCTGCATTCGCCGTCATTTTCTCCAGCTCATCATAAGACTCTTCCGGCTTCGCCAGCTTAATCAGCTCGACTTTGTTGAACTGATGCTGACGGATCAGACCACGCGTATCGCGGCCGGCCGCACCTGCCTCCGAACGGAAACACGAACTGTAGGCGACAAAATGCTTCGGCAGCTCTTCAACCGACAAAATTTCTTCCCGGTGAAGGTTCGTTACCGGAACTTCAGCCGTTGGAATAAGGAAATAGTCCGAATCGCTGATCTTAAACAGATCCTCTTCGAACTTTGGCAGCTGGCCTGTACCGATCAAGCTGTCGCGATTAACAAGGTAAGGCGGCAGCACTTCTTCGTAGCCGTGCTGGTCGCTGTGCAGATCCATCATAAAGCTGATCAATGCACGCTCCAGACGAGCGCCAAGGCCGCGGTAGAAGGTAAAGCGCGAGCCTGTTACTTTGCCTGCGCGCTCGAAGTCGAGGATACCCAGATCCTGCGCAAGGTCCCAGTGAGCCTTCGGTTCGAAGTCAAACGTCGTTTGCTCGCCGATACGACGAATCTCGACATTGTCTTCTTCCGAAGAACCTACCGGCACACTCTCATGAGGCAGGTTCGGGATAGCCAGCATCAGCTCTTCCACTTGGGCCTCAACCGTGCGAATCTCCTCGTCCAGCTCTTTAATCCGGTCACCCACTTCGCGCATTTCGATAATCAGCGCTTCAGCGTCGCCGCCGGATTTCTTCAGCTTCGCCACTTCCTGCGATACCGTATTGCGGCGAGTCTTCAAATTATCTGTTTCAACGAGCAGAGCGCGGCGCTTAACGTCCAGCTCCGGAAAACCGGAAATAAGGTCGAGCGAAGCGCTACGGTTCTTCAGCGCCTTCTCCACCTGCTCATATTCGTTACGTAGCCATTTCACGTCCAACACGACAGTTGACCCCTCTCTAGTGCTATACGAAGTATTTTACTTCGTCGTTGTTTTAGCCGCTTCTTTCACCATGTCGACAAAATAAGCATGCAGACGGTAATCGTCCGTGAGCTCCGGATGGAAGGAGCAAGCGAGCAGATGCCCTTGTCTTGCGGCTACAATCTCATCGTTGTATACGGACAATACTTCAACGCTGCTGCCAACTTCTTTAATGAGAGGAGCACGGATGAACACCGCACGGATCGGTTCATCGATTCCTTTGATCGGAAGATCCGTCTCGAAGCTTTCACGCTGGCGGCCAAAGGCGTTACGGGCCACAACCATATCCATCAGCTGCAGATGCGCATCCTTTTGACCTTCGATTTCGCTTGCCAAAATAATAAGACCGGCACAGGTTCCGAATAACGGCTTGCCTTGCTTCGAGAACTCCTTGAGCGCCTCGAGGAAGTCGTACTTGCGGATCAGCTTGCCGATTGTTGTGCTTTCGCCGCCTGGAATAACGATACCGTCGAGCTCAGCAAGCTCTTCAATTCGTTTAACGGCGACCGCTTCCGCGCCCGCCGCCTCCAAACTGCGTATATGCTCTGCTACCGCGCCTTGAAGCGCCAGTACACCAATTTTCATAAGCCTACACGCCTTTCTATAGATACCGCTTCCGCTACTTACAGACCGCGGTCTTGCATACGCTCAGCTGCTTGCAGCTTCGAAATTTCAATGCCTTTCATCGGAGTGCCCAGGTTTTTGGAAACTTCCGCGATCAATTTGTAGTCTTTGTAATGCGTTGTAGCTTCAACGATTGCACGAGCGAATTTCTCCGGGCTGTCCGATTTGAAAATACCGGAGCCTACGAATACGCCGTCAGCGCCCAGTTCCATCATGAGTGCTGCGTCGGATGGAGTTGCAACGCCGCCTGCCGCAAAGTTAACAACCGGCAGTTTGCCGCTCTCATGAACTTGCAGAAGCAGATCGTAAGGAACGCCCAGAACTTTTGCTTCGTTGTACAGCTCGTCCTTGGACAGGTTTTGTACTTTGCGGATTTGACCATTGATCAAGCGAAGGTGACGAACAGCTTCAACGATGTTGCCTGTTCCCGGCTCGCCTTTTGTACGAAGCATAGCTGCGCCTTCTTGGATACGGCGAAGAGCCTCACCCAGATCCTTAGCGCCGCATACGAAAGGTACAGTGAATTCGTTCTTGCTGATATGGAATACTTCGTCCGCAGGAGTCAGTACTTCGGATTCGTCGATGTAGTCAACGCCCATCGATTCGAGAACGCGTGCTTCTACGATATGACCGATACGGGCTTTCGCCATAACCGGAATCGATACCACTTTCATAACTTCTTCTACGATTGTCGGGTCAGCCATACGGGCTACGCCGCCTGCTGCACGAATGTCAGAAGGTACGCGTTCCAATGCCATAACGGCAGTTGCGCCTGCTGCTTCCGCAATTTTAGCTTGCTCGGCGTTCATAACGTCCATGATGACGCCGCCTTTTTGCATTTCTGCCATACCGCGTTTTACGCGCGAAGTACCTGTTTCCATGCTTAGAAATCCTCCTTAAAATGGAGCGCAGCCCCCGCGAAGGGGGCTAAGCGCTTAATCGCTTATTTAGGTTGAAGCTCGCCGCTTACTCTAACCATTTATTTTACAGGATGGGCCATTAATCGACAACCCTTGATTTGCCTTACCTGTCATGCTTTAGAGCATGTCCGGCGCTAGATTAGAACAAATCGACGATACCGTTAAACAGACCGGAGAAGAAGCCTCCGATTCCGCGGAACATCAAGGCGAACCAGCTTGCCTTTTTCACATCTTTGCTGGCAATCAGGTTGACCGTTTTCTCCAATGCTTTGCCTTGCTCATCGGTATATTTGTACGTTGCCGTACCTACGACTTGACCGGCTTTAATCGGAGCAACAAGCTCCTCCGGTTTTTTAAGCTCATAGCCGGTAAGCTCGACCTTCGGCTCCGTACCCTTTTTCACAATAAGTGAAATATCGGATTCTGTAATGATCGGAACCGATTTTTTCACACCTTTTTTAATTTTAACCGTTTCTGCTTTTTCTACCACGGATTTTGCCGGAATAACCGTTTTCTTCTCGAGGGAGTTAAAAGCGTAGTTGTACAGCTTCGCTGTTTCGTTGAAACGAGCTTCCTTCGACTTCGTGTTCATAACAACGCTGATATAACGCTGGTCGCCGCGTTTTACTGTACCCGTAAACGTATAACCCGCAGCGGAGATATAGCCTGTTTTCATACCGTCCACACCGTCATAAGCAAAAGCCTTTAGATAAGTGTTGCTCTTATTGGAAGCAAGCATCCAGTTAATATTCACGATTGGTTTGTCATCGCGAGGACGGAATTTGTATTCGGTCGTCGACGCGTACTCCAGGAAATCCGGATCATTCTTAATAATGATTTGAGCCAGTTTTGCCTGGTCTCTTGCCGAAATCACTGTCGTATCAGCCAAACCGGTTGCGCTTGTATAATGAGCGGAAGAAAGTCCGAGTTTTTGAGCCGTTTCATTCATTTTTTCCACAAAACCTTGCTCGCTGCCGCCGATCGCGGAAGCCAAAGCGATTGTCGCGTCATTCGCGGAGCCTACGGCCATGGCCATATAAAGATCTTTCACTTTATATTGCTCGCCTTGAGCCAGATAAACCTGTGAGCCGTCTTTCGGCGTGTTTGCTGCTTCTTCGCTAACCGTGATCATCTCATCCCAATTAAGCGCTTTGCTCTTGATTTGCTCAAGAACGATGTATTCGGTCATCATCTTGGTCATGCTTGCAGGAGGACGGGGCTCGTCCGCATTTACTTCATATACAACCTGGCCCGTGTCGGCGTCGATCAAGATGGCTGAACTTAACTCAAGGCCAAGGGAGTTTTCCACCCATTCGCCGCCCGCCGTACCTGCCGCATTAACGGAGGACGTCCCTAATGATAATGCTACTAAACCTGCAACGAATGCTACTACTAGTGACCGTAATCTTACCGGCAATACTTTCAACGTTTTCTCCCCTTTTCATCCCTAAGTCGTTTGAATTTCATTGTAACACATGGGATAGGTAGAGTTAAACCAATGTGGGGCGATTCTACTTTCTGGCATAAATAGAGCGGTTTTCTCAGTCTGCTAGCGGTGGGAACGCATTTCCGAATGGCAGTTATGTATTTTTCAGGAGGCAGATTAAAAAAATCTTATCTATTAAGCTTACGCGCCATATCAAAAAAGCAGACAAGAGACCTAGACGAATAGTCGCTAAGTCCTTGTCTGCTTTTTCCCGTGGTCGGGTTATTACAGCGAGTAGTTTGGAGCTTCTTTTGTAATTTGAACGTCATGCGGATGGCTCTCGCGAAGACCCGAGCCTGTAATCCGGATGAATTGCGTATCGTTGCGCAGTTCATCAAGGTTTTTAGTACCGCAATAGCCCATACCGGAACGAAGTCCGCCAAGCAGCTGATGAACGGTATCGGCAAGAGGACCTTTGAATGGAACGCGTCCTTCAATACCTTCCGGAACAAGCTTGCTCTCGTTCTCTTGGAAGTAACGGTCTTTACTGCCTTCCTTCATAGCGCCAAGCGAGCCCATGCCGCGGTATACTTTAAAGCTGCGGCCTTGGAAAATTTCCGTTTCGCCAGGGCTTTCAGCCGTACCCGCGAACAAGCTGCCGATCATAATCGCGCTTGCGCCTGCGGCGATTGCTTTTGTAATATCGCCGGAATACTTGATGCCGCCGTCTGCAATGACTGGGACATTGTATTCGCGAGCTACGGTTGCGCAATCGTAGATAGCGGTAATTTGAGGTACGCCGATACCCGCGATAACGCGCGTCGTACAGATCGAACCAGGACCGATACCGACTTTAACGACCGATGCGCCTGCTTCAATCAGGTCGCGTGTGGCTTCACCCGTTGCTACGTTACCCGCGATGATCGTAAGATCCGGATACTTAGCACGCAGTTTGCGAACCGCTTCGATAATATTAATATGATGACCATGCGCCGAGTCAACGACCAATACGTCGATACCTGCTTGTACGAGCGCATCCGCGCGGTCAGCCGTGTCTTTGCCGATACCAACCGCAGCGCCGCAGAGCAGACGACCATGCTTGTCTTTCGCCGCATTAGGGAATTGAATGGCTTTTTCAATATCTTTAATGGTAATGAGCCCTTTAAGGATATTGTTCTCATCAACGAGAGGAAGCTTCTCGATCTTATGCTTTTGAAGAAGGCCTTCCGCCTCTTGCAAAGTCGTTCCGACAGGTGCCGTTACAAGATCCGTACGAGTCATCACTTCATTGATTTTAATCGAATAATCATGAACAAAACGCAAGTCGCGGTTTGTCAAAATACCAACCAGCTTCTGTTCGTTGTCTACGATCGGAACACCGGAAATACGGTATTTGCCCATCAGTTCTTCAGCGTCGTAAACGTGATGATCCGGTGTCAACGAGAATGGATTCGTAATAACGCCGCTCTCCGAACGTTTAACTCGATCAACTTCTTCTGCCTGCTGAGCAACCGACATATTTTTATGAATAATGCCGACTCCGCCCTCACGAGCTATAGCAATCGCCAAAGCCGACTCCGTAACAGTGTCCATCCCTGCGCTGATCAACGGAATGTTCAGCTTGATGCCTTCGCTAAGTTTTGTAGATACGTCCGATTCACGAGGCAACACAACAGATTTCCGCGGTACGAGCAGTACATCATCGAATGTCAGGCCTTCTTTGGCGAATTTCGTTTCCCACACGAGTAAGTTCCTCCCTTAATTTAGATACCTCTCACGCATATTATTGCAATATTATCAGAGGGGGTAGGGGCTGTCAAGGATGTTAGGTTTATGAGTGGAACGGTTCCCTTATGCAGGAAAGTAAGCCTTTTTACACCCAGTAATAGGCAATCTCGTTGATAGCGCTTTAGAAAAAGTCGGGCAGGAACGTTGTGCGTACCGGAATTCTTCTCTCCAGCTGCTCCACCTGCCGGCTGTCGCCTTGAATGAGACCGTAACGAAGCAGCTCGGTCGGACGTTTATAGCCGGTCAGAACAGCTGCCAAGGATCCGATTCCCGTCCGAATGGACTCCTTGTTAGTTTCTCCCGATATGCGTTCTGCATTCGCAGTGCCATCAGCGGCAATACGAACCGCAAACCGTCCATTGTTCCAAGCCGCATGCTCATCCTGAATGTCAAGAAGGAGGGTCTCTTCTTTGCCGGCCTCAAACGGATATTCGTTAAGGAATGCTTCCGCATCCACAATCCGGGCCATAAAATACGGTTCAATCTCCTGCTTGATCCGCGGATTATTAAGCAGATAAGCAAGACCGTCGTCTGTCGCTACTTTAATTTCCAGCCGGTCAATCATAGAGTCATGCTGACCAAGGAACGACCATAGAGCACGGCGAGCCTCTTCCGTCAAATCAATCAACTCATGAACGAACAGCTCTCTGTTCTTCACCTCGTAGATGACATAACCTTGCGCTTCTCCGGCACTGTCAAAAAAGACGCAGGTCTGTCCCTTCTTGCGTGAGGCAATCCTGTAATTCCACCAGGCTACCGAACGGTCCAACGCGCCATTCACTTGCTTGGCATAGGTGTTATAGATCGGATTCAACAGCTCGTAGCTCTGCTCCACCCGTTTGATCGTTCCGTTGTATGGCGCTCTTGCGGGCAGCTGGCTTACATCGATCCGGTAAGTTTTAAGATCCGTATAGACCTCCCAGCCGAATTTGCGGTAAAAGCCAATCGAGAACGGATGTAGAAAAGATAAAGTTTGCCCCTTCTCTTTCATCTTCTCAAGAGAGTGATGAAGCAATTCGGCAACCAATCCCTGACGTCTAAACTCAGGCCAAGTCGATACGCCTGCAATACCGCCCATGGCAAATCGCTTATCGCCAATATAGGTAAATAAATCAAGGATAGCCAGTTGAGCTGCAAGCTTGCCATCTATGTAGATCCCCCAGCGATCCGTTTCCTCCCGTTCAAAACGCTCCCGTGATTCTGCCAGCTTAACAGCTGGAATTTCATATTGAAATGCAAACTGACTTAACTCAATCATATCGTCGAATTGATCCATCGTAAGCAATCGTGTTTCCTTGGTCATAACCAGACTCCTCTCAAATTGGCCTGTAAACATTCACATTATGGCACAGTGGGAGGAGACAGGGCAATGTTAGAAAACGATAAACACAAAAAAACCTGCCGCGTAAATGCGGCAGGCTCTTTCA
>NZ_BILY01000042.1 GCF_004000805.1 Paenibacillus glycanilyticus NBRC 16618 | reverse complement strand
TTGACTATAATGAGAGATAACGACCAGCATACGGGAGGAAAACAACATGCGATTAAGCGAATTGGCAGAACTGCTTATTACGGCGAGGCTATCAGGAGCAGGCGATACGGAAATAGCGGGGATCGAGACGGATTCCCGCAAAGTAGGGCCGGGGCAGTTATTCATCTGTCTGCCGGGTCATACGGTTGACGGTCATGCTTACGCGCCTCAAGCGGCGGCCAAAGGCGCAGTCGCATTCGTCGTCGAACGTGAGCTGGAGCTGGATGCTCCTCAGCTGATCGTGAAGGACAGCCGGCTGGCTATGGCCGTATTGGCCGATCATTTCTATGGTCACCCCAGCAAGGCTCTTCATCTGATTGGGGTAACGGGGACGAATGGCAAGACGACTACAACTTATTTGATCGAACAGATTTTAAATGATAACGACAGAAGCTCCGGCGTAATCGGCACGGTAGAGATGCGGTACGCGGGAAAATCGTTTCCGATGTCGGGCACTACGCCGGAAGCGCTTCAGCTGCAGCAATATTTATCCGACATGCGCAAGGAAGGAACGGCCTATTGCGCGATAGAAGTGTCCTCGCATGCTCTGGAGCAGGGGCGCGTGAAGGGCTGCCGGTTCCGTACGGCGGTCTTTACGAATCTGACCCAGGATCATCTGGACTATCACGGAACGATGGAAAAGTATGCGGCGGCAAAAGGTCTGTTCTTCTCGCGCCTTGGCAATGAGTACGCGGCAAACGCCGGGGATCGCGCTTATGCGGTTCTTAATGTGGATGATCCCGTATCCGAGCAGTTCGCCAAGCTGACGGCAGCCGAAGTCATCACCTACGGCATCGACAACCATGCTGATGTTCGGGCTTCGGATATCCGGATTTCCGCGCGTGGCACTACGTTTCGGGTAAGCACATTCCGCGGCGAGACGGATATCGCGCTGCAGATGGTCGGCAAGTTTAACGTCTATAATGCGCTTGCGGCTATTTCGGCCGCTCTGATTGAAGGCGTTGCGCTTGAACGGATCAAGGCTAGTCTCGAAGCGGTTCCCGGCGTGCCGGGCCGTGTAGAATCCGTGCAGGCAGGACAGGAGTTCGCCGTTGTCGTGGACTACGCGCATACCCCAGACGGACTGGAGAATGTGCTTCGCGCGGTGAAGGAGCTGGCTCCTCCGCAGATTATTTGCGTATTCGGCTGCGGCGGCGACCGCGACAAGACGAAACGCCCGATTATGGGCTCGATTGCCGCCCGCTATGCGGATTACGTGCTCGTCACCTCCGATAACCCGAGAACGGAAGATCCGGACCTTATTCTAAAGGATATTGAAGCCGGTCTCCTGAAGGACGGAGTAACCTCCGACCGTTACGAACTGGAGGTTGACCGCCGCGCCGCGATTGAAAAAGCGGTTGAAATGGCAAGCCCGGGAGATGTAGTATTGATTGCGGGGAAAGGTCATGAAACGTATCAAATTATAGGAAGCGTTACGCATCCTTTTGACGACCGTTTGGTGGCAAAAGAAGCGATAAGGGGATTATTACATTGATCAATCGTACATTGGAGCAAGTCGCCGACATGTGCGGCGCAAGAGCCTATAAAGGCGAACCCGTCCGGATTGCCGGCGTCAGCACGGACACGCGCAGCATTCAGCCGGGTCAGCTGTTCGTTCCGCTTGTCGGAGAAAATTTTGACGGTCACAACTATGTCGCTCAAGCGCTTCAGCAGGGAGCCGCGGCCGCGTTGTGGGAGACGAAGCGCGAAGTGCCGCAGGAGCTGGAAGGCGCACCTCTATTATTTGTGAGGGATACGCTGAAGGCGCTCCAGCAGCTGGCAACTTCCTATCGGGAAGAGCTGTACGTCCGCGTTATCGGCATTACGGGCAGCAACGGCAAAACAACAACCAAAGACATGGTTGCGGCCGTTCTTGGAACATCTTATAAAGTTCACAAGACGGCAGGCAATCTGAATAATCATATCGGCCTGCCATTAACCGTTCTCCAGCTTGACGAGGAAACGGATGCGGCAGTCCTTGAGATGGGCATGAGCGGCTTTGGCGAGATCGAGCTGCTTACGAATATTGCCCGTCCCGATGTAGCGGTTATTACGAATATCGGAGATGCCCATCTGCTTCAGCTTGGCTCCCGCGAAGGGATCGCGAAGGCAAAGCTGGAGATTGCGCTGGGGCTTCATTCCGGCGGCATTCTTCTTTATAACGGCGATGAGCCGCTGCTGGCGGCGGAGCTTGCGACAATGAGCCTGCCGGAAGGCACGCAGCTTCAGACCTTTGGCCTTGGAGAAGCGAACGACTGGTCGGCGGCCGATATCGGGGTTGGGGCCGTGTCCTCGACTTTTGCCGTTAAGCGCAAAGGGCAGGATACCGCATCCGCGCCGTACACCATACCGGTTCCCGGCCAGCATAACGTCAGCAACGCGCTTGCGGCCATCGCGATTGGACGCCGGTTCGGCATTTCGGAGGAAAATATCCGGGGTGGCCTGATTGGCCTTGAGCTGACGGGCATGAGAATTCAGCCTGTGAAGGCGCATAACGGCGCTATGATTCTTAATGACGCTTATAACGCCAATCCGACCGCCGTGCGCGCAGCGATTGACCTGGTCGGGCAATTGACCGGATTCCGGCGCAAATGGATCGTTCTTGGCGATATGCGGGAGCTTGGTCCGGAGGAAGAGTCTCTCCATTTCGAGACCGGAGCTTATATTACGCCGGACAAGGCAGATGCCGTCGTTACGTTCGGACCATTGTCGGAGCATACGTCGGCAGGGGCTTTGTCGCAGTTCCCGGCGGAAGCTAAAGGAACGGCGATTGTACATTTTGATGATAAAGGGAAGCTTGGAGAATGGTTGAGAGAGCAAGTACAGCCTCAGGATCTCGTCCTGGTCAAAGGCTCGCGCGGCGTGCGCATGGAACAGATTGTCCAAACTTTGGAAGCGAGGTGAGATAGATAATGGACACGATGGTCATCTTATTTTCATTAGGTGCATCATTCTTAATAGCGGTTCTGCTTGGACCATTGTTCATTCCGCTTCTCCGGCGCATGAAGTTTGGACAGCAAATCCGGACCGACGGTCCGCAAAGCCACTTGAAGAAAAGCGGCACCCCAACAATGGGCGGCATTATCATTATGCTTGCGCTGCTAATCGCCTTTTTGAAATTTTCGGATAAGACCCCTGATTTCTGGGTGCTTTTTACGGCTTCACTAGGTTTTGGACTTGTTGGATTTCTTGATGATTATATTAAAATCGTATTTAAACGCTCGCTTGGATTGACGGCGCGCCAGAAGCTGTTCGGCCAGCTGTTGTTCTCCATCATCGTATGCGCGGAGCTGTACAATATGAATCACAGCACGATGATCACGGTACCGGGTACTTCCTGGGGCTTTGACCTTGGCTGGTTCTATTATCCGTTTGTCGTGATTATCCTGTTCGGATCGAGCAACGCGGTAAACTTCACGGACGGCCTGGACGGCCTTTTGTCGGGGACGAGCGCCATTGCCTTTGGCGCCTTTACCATTCTCGCGCTTCAAGTATCCGAGCATGAATCGGCTATTTTTTCCGCGGCAATGGTTGGGGCGGTGCTTGGCTTCCTGATCTTTAACGCCCATCCGGCAAAGGTATTTATGGGAGACACGGGCTCGCTTGGTATTGGGGGCGGCATTGCGGCCGTCGCGATTCTGACCAAGATGGAGCTTATGCTCGTTATCGTAGGCGGCGTATTCGTGCTGGAAATGCTTTCGGTCATTCTGCAGGTTGGATCGTTTAAGCTCCGCGGCAAGCGGATTTTCAAGATGAGCCCGATTCACCATCACTTCGAATTAAGCGGCTGGTCCGAATGGCGAGTCGTTACGACCTTCTGGTCGGTTGGATTGCTGCTGGCGGTAATCGGACTTCTTCTTGCCCTATAAGGTATAATGATAATGGTTTGGCTGATCTCTTGCCGGCTTTCCAGGAAGCCTGGCGAGAGTGCCTGACTATACATAACGAAGACTACTAAGCGGCTAGCTCCGCTTCTTATACAAAGGAGTTGTACTTATGAACCATCCGGCGACTTATCGGGATCGCCGCGTCGTTGTACTAGGTCTTGCCAGAAGCGGCGTGAGCGTAGCAAAAGTATTCCATGCTCTTGGAGCGGAAGTGATTGTGAACGACAAAAAAGAACGCGAACTATGCCCCGAAGCGGATGAATTAACTGCTTTGGGCATTTCTGTGCTATGCGGTTATCATCCGGACGATCTTGTGACAAGCGAAACGGCGCTGCTGGTGAAAAATCCGGGAATCCCGTATACGGCAAGTCCTGTCCAACAGGCAGAAGCTCATGGCGTGGAAATTGTGACGGAGGTCGAGGTCGCTTATTGGCTGTCGGAGGCTCCGATTATCGGAATTACCGGTTCGAACGGCAAAACCACAACAACGACCTGGATCGGCGAGCTGCTTGGCGGCGCGGGCTTTAATCCCATCGTGGCGGGCAATATCGGCATACCGCTCTGCGAAGCGGCAGCCGAAGCAACGAAAGACAACTGGATCGTGGCAGAGCTCAGCAGCTTCCAGTTGAAAGGGACATCGGCATTCCGTCCGCGCATTGCTCTCTTGCTCAACATTGCCGAGACTCATCTGGATTATCATGGCGGGATGGAAGATTACGTCGCATCGAAGGCGAAGCTGTTCGATAATCAGACGGCGGACGATGTTGCCGTTCTGAACTGGGACGATGCGACCTGCAGAGCGATTGCTGACCATCTGGCCGCAAAGCTGCTGCCGTTCTCGCTGTATGTGCGGCTTGACCAAGGGATCTGCATTGAACCGCCGTTTGAACGCGGCAAAGATTCGGATAAGGAGCATATAATCGTATGGCGTAAAGAAGACGGGACGGAGCAGGCTATTCTGCCGGTATCCGCGCTTGGGCTACCGGGCCGCCATAACGCCGGAAACGCGCTTGCGGCGATTGCTGCCTGCCTTGCAGCGGGGGTCGCTCCCGAAGCAATGCTGCCGGCTCTGCAAGGCTTTAGAGGCGTTGAGCACCGGCTCGAGTACGCGGGAGAAATCAACGGCGTCCATTATTATAATGATTCCAAGGCTACAAATCCCATGGCGACCACGATGTCAGTCGGCTCTTTGAGCGCGCCTATCATTCTTATCGCAGGCGGACTTGACCGCGGCTCCGATTACATGGAGCTTCTTCCGGTATTCCGTGACCGGCTGAAGGGGCTGGTAACGTTGGGTCAAACAAGAGAGAAGCTGGCGAAGGTGGCGGAGCTTGCAGGTTTAACGAATGTGCGATTGGTCGAACCTGAGGAGGACGCCGAGTCTACTTTGCGCAGGGCCGTACGGGAGGCTGCCGGACTAGCGGAGCCTGGAGATATCGTTTTGTTGTCGCCGGCCTGCGCGAGTTGGGATATGTTTGCATCCTTTGAGGAACGAGGACGCATTTTTAAAGAATCGGCGCATACCTTGTAAGTAGGGGGCTTGTCCCTACTTACGCTAAACAAGAGGTGTGTTTGCTATGGCCAAAGCCAGGTCCGCCCCGGACGTTTGGATGATCGTATCGATTGCGCTTATCCTGACGATTGGATTAGTAATGGTATACAGCGCGAGCGCGGTGCTCGCTTTCCATGAATTCGGCGATAAATTCTATTACGTGAAGCGCCAGCTTATATTTGCCGTCCTTGGCGTTGGTGCGTTAATATTTACGATGAACGCGAATTATCTCATATGGAAAAACTGGGCGAAGGCGGCGCTGCTGATTTGCTTCGTCCTGCTGATTATCGTGCTTATTCCCGGAATCGGCGTTGTCCGCGGCGGTGCCCGAAGCTGGCTTGGCATCAGCTCTTTTGGCATACAGCCTTCGGAGTTTATGAAGCTTGCGATGATTCTGTTTCTGGCCAAATGGCTGTCGGACAAGCAGCAGACCATTACTCATTTCACGAAAGGCTTGCTGCCGCCTCTTGGCTTGGTTGGACTAGCCTTCGGCCTTATTATGCTGCAGCCGGATCTGGGGTCCGGCGCGGTTATGGTTGGTGCCGCGTTGATTCTTATTTTCGCGGCGGGCGCGAGGATCAGCCATCTGGCGTTGCTTGGTTCAAGCGGGCTGCTTGGACTTATAGCGCTGGTTATTGCCGAACCTTATAGGATGAAGCGGATTACGGGCTTCCTTGATCCTTGGGCGGACCCGCTGGGTACAGGCTATCAAATTATTCAATCCCTATACGCAATAGGACCGGGCGGCCTGGTAGGGCTTGGGCTAGGCATGAGCCGTCAGAAGTTCAGCTACTTGCCTGAGCCGCAAACGGATTTTATATTTTCCATTATTTCCGAGGAACTTGGCTTTATAGGCGGATCCGCGCTTATTCTTCTGTTTATGGTCTTAGTCTGGAGGGGAGTCCGGACTGCGATATCGGCTCCAGACACATTCGGCAGTCTGCTTGCGGTAGGGATTACCGGGATCATAGGCGTTCAGGTATTAATCAATATCGGTGTCGTTATCGGCGCAATGCCGGTAACCGGGATAACGCTGCCGCTGATCAGTTACGGCGGTTCATCACTGACACTGCTGCTTACCGCTCTTGGCATTTTGCTCAATATATCCCGGTATTCCAGATAACGAGGGAAAACATATTGGCGTAAATGGCCGGCATGGCGCCGCCTTTCGAGGCGGCCTCCTGACGTCCATTTTTGTGTTTACGGGTGAGCATGGGCGATTGTCACATTCGAGATGGAGAGGGCATAAGATACTCTATAAATCGTGACCGTCGCCCTGCTCGGGCCGTTAGTCACACGCTGCGGCGGGCAGCTCCAGCTGCCGTCAGCCGCAAGCGGAGCCCTGATTCTCTCAACTAGAAGCTATAAGGAGGTTCGACAACATGGAAACATTTATTGCGGAATTGGAACAAGCAGGTCTCGGTCAGATCCTGTACAATGAGCCGCTTGCAAAACATACCACTTGGAAAATCGGCGGACCCGCTGACGTTCTGGTTATCCCACACGGCAAAGATCAGCTCGTGTCGGCCATCCGCCTGCTTCATAAGCATGGCGTACCGTGGACGAATCTCGGCCGCGGCTCCAATATGCTGGTGAGCGATAAAGGAATTCGCGGCGTTGTGATCAAGACGCGCGACGGGCTGGATTATGTGCGCTTTGAAGGAACGCTCGTTCATGCGGGCGCATCGTTCTCGTTCGTAAAATTATCAAGAATGTCAGGCAGGGAAGGACTTACCGGGCTGGAATTCGCGGGGGGAATTCCGGGTACGGTAGGCGGAGCTGTCTATATGAACGCAGGCGCGCATGGTTCCGATGTGTCACGTATTTTTAGATCAGCTGAGATTGTACTGGAGACAGGTGAATTGGTACGATTCGACCGAGAGGCGATGCAATTCTCTTACCGCCACTCTATCCTTCATGAATTGAAGGGCGTTGTCGTAGAAGCTACGTTCGAGCTTGCAGAAGGAGACCGCAATGAAATTTCGGCAACACTCTCTGCTTATCAGGAACGGCGGTTACGCACGCAGCCGCTGCAGCTCGCATGCGCAGGCAGCGTGTTCCGCAATCCGCCGGGTGATTTTGCCGCTAGACTCATTCAGGAGGCAGGCTTAAAGGGCGTTCGATTCGGGGGAGCGGAAGTTTCGGAGCTTCACGCCAATTTCATAGTAAACAGAGGGCAAGCGACAGCTGAAGATGTTCTCACCCTCATGACTCACATTCAAGGTACGATAGCAGACCGCTACGGCGTTCAGCTGGTACCGGAAGTATTGGTGGTGGGTGAGCGGTAATTCGGAGGTGATACATTGGACAAATTGGTGATTGAAGGCGGGAAACCTCTCTCAGGATCCATTGTTATCCAAGGAGCGAAAAATGCCGCTTTGCCAATATTGGCAGCCTGTATGTTAGCGGAAGGCACATCAACCATTGAACATGTGCCTAGGCTGCTTGATATCGACGTAATGCTTAACATTTTGCGCGAACTAGGATGCCGCGCTGAGCATGTGGGGGATACAGTCGTTCTGAACACAGAAACTGCACACACCTCGCATGTGCCGGAATCGTTAATGGGACAGATGCGCTCGTCTATCTTTTTGATGGGGCCGTTATTAGCTAGATTTGGTGAAACGCAGGTGTATCAGCCTGGCGGCTGCGCAATCGGCGAGAGAAAGATCGATCTACATTTGGAAGGACTTCAAGCTCTTGGCGCAGAAATTGAGGAGATCGGCAACCGGATCATCTGCCGTGCGGATAAACTGCACGGGGCGGATATCCATCTGGCCTTCCCAAGCGTCGGGGCAACGGAGAACATTATGATGGCAGCCGTGCTTGCCGAAGGTCGGACAACGATCAGCAATGCGGCACGGGAGCCGGAGATTCAGGATTTGCAGAAGTTTCTGAACGCAATGGGCGCGAAAATCATGGGTGCCGGAACGGACACGATTACGATCGAAGGGGTACAGTCGCTAACGCCTTGCACGTATACCGTCATTCCGGACCGAATTGTTGCCGGCACCATTATGGTAGCCGCAGCCGCAACCCGTGGGCAGGTCACTTTGTTAAACACGAATCCGGCGCATTTATCCTCGCTTATTCACGTGCTTCGCCGGGCAGGTGTTCAAATCTTGGTTGACGGTGATATAATCAAGGTGGGCTGCCCAGGGCGGCCGAGAGCAGTGGAAAGAGTCGTGACGGCTCCGTATCCTGCCTTCCCGACCGATCTTCAGTCGCAGGTGATGGTGCTGCTTGCGCTTGCGGACGGAGTCAGCATTTTGAAGGAAACGATCTTCGAGGGACGTCTGAAGCATGTGGATGAATTATCCCGCATGGGCGCCGATATCCGCGTGGATCTGAACTCGGCGTTTATTCGCGGCGTACCGCGTCTGTACGGTGCAACGGTGGAAGCAACCGACCTGAGAGCGGGCGCGGCGCTTGTCATTGCCGGCTTAGCCGCGCAAGGCAAGACGATTGTCGAGCAAATCCATCATATCGACCGCGGTTATGATTGCATTGAAACGATGTTAAGCCGACTCGGCGCGCGCATTTCGCGTTACTCTCCCGTGCCGAAGAATTAACCGGGGATGACTCAAATCGCAGCTGGATAGAAACGACCGGCCCTGCCACTAAGGAGGACCGGATGTTTTTTTAGAAGGAAGGGACAAGTTATGAGCGAGCTAGTGCCTGTATTAAAAGAGCCGGAGCGAAAAAGAAAGGGCAGCCGCAAACTGCTGGCCGTTCTTTTTTTATTGTTTGTTATTCTCTTATCTGTATTATTTTTCAACTCATCAATCAGCAAGATTACGACGATAACAATAGAAGGCGCGCAATATACTTCCAAAAGCGATATTCAAGCAGCAGCAGGCATTACGGCGGGAGACGCTTATTTCGGCGTATCGGAATCCAGTTCGGAGAAGCGTATCGTCAAAGCATTAAAGCCGATAGAGGAGGCGAGCGTCTCCAAGTCCTTCCCCGGCAATGTCAAAATTACGGTGAAAGAATTTCCAGTTGTCGCGTTTGAATTGTCTGCAAGCGGCGAAATGACCGCTATTATGTCGAACGGAACCAACGTTTCGGCATTAAGCGACGAATTTCTGATGGACAAGCCCGTTCTCTCCGGTTGGAAGCCGGATGATCCGAACAGGGCGGAATTGACGAAGCAGCTGGGGAAAATCTCGGAAAAGCAGCTCTCAGACTTGTCGGAGATTATTCCCGATCCTTCTAAGGCTTATCCGGATCGGATTAAGATCTACACCAGGACCAAGTTTGAAGTCGTCACGGCGGTTTCCTTGCTGCCGGAGAAAATCGAAGCGCTAAATGCGGTTATCGAAACGCAGGAGCCGGGAAAGATTACGATGCTGCTCGCGGACACTTATGTTCCGTTTAATAGTAATGCTTCAGAAAATATGGAATCTGATCAAAAAGAGACTACTCAATAGGTAGAAAGAATGGTAGAATTTTATACACAGATTTAATGTATTTTCATAGGACTATCAAGCGTTCATAAGGATTCATAACATAAGAGCTCACAGCGTAACATTAGGGAAATGAAAATTTTGTTGAAAAAAGAGGGAATATATCAAAGGCGTTGAATATGTAGAAGGACGAATGTTTAGAACCCTATCTTGTGTGTATTTTATCAGTTAAAACGGGAGGTGCCGCGGGTTGAGCAGTAACGACATCATCGTCAGTTTGGACATCGGTACATCCAAAGTTCGTGCTATTATTGGTGAAGTGAACAACGGAGCCATTAATATTATTGGAGTTGGATCTGCCGACTCGGAGGGTATTCGCAAGGGAGCTATTGTAGATATTGACCAAACCGTGCAGTCGATTCGCAGTGCTATCGAGCATGCGGAAAGAATGGTTGGCATTCAAATATCAGACGTCTATGTTGGGATTCAAGGGAATCACATAGCACTTCAGACGAATCGTGGCGTTGTTGCAGTATCCAATGAGGACCGTGAAATAGGAGAGGAAGATATCGAACGCGTGATTCAAGCGGCCAAGGTGGTCGCGCTTCCTCCTGAAAGAGAAATTATTAATCTTGTACCGAAGCAATTTTTGGTTGACGGCTTGGAAGGAATATCCGACCCTCGTGGTATGATCGGCGTTCGGCTAGAGGTTGAAGCGACCATTGTAACAGGTGCAAAAACGGCTATACATAACTTGATGCGCTGCGTAGAAAAGGCCGGACTTCGGATTTCTGGTGTAATCCTGATGTCGCTTGCTTCTGGCGTCATGTCGCTAACAAAAGACGAGAAAACGATCGGAACCGTACTGACGGATATCGGCGCGGGTTCTACGACCATTACAATCTATGAGCAAGGCAGCCTTGCCGCCATCTCGACGCTGCCAATCGGCGGCGAATACGTCACGAACGATATCGCTTACGGACTTCGTACGCAGTCGGATCAAGCGGAGAAGATCAAGCTTAAGTACGGCTGTGCTTTTGTCAACGATGCGGCAGACGATGTAAGGTTTAAAGTGACTCGCATGGGAAGCAATATGGAAAAAGAGTTTTCCCAGGTTGATCTGGCCAGCATTATCGAGCCGCGCATGCAGGAGATTTTCCATCTTGTGCGTCAAGAAGTACGCAGGCTAGGTTACGGGGATAAAGTGAACGGATACGTACTGACTGGAGGTTCTGTTACGATGCCGGGTACACTGGCACTTGCGCAAGCGGAGCTGGAGTCATCTGTTCGTATCGCATCGCCGGATTATATCGGTGTGCGCGACCCTGCATACAGCAGCGGGGTAGGAATGATCCAATACGTGTCGAAATATATGGGAGTACGAGGAGCAGCAGCAAGTACAGGGAAGAAAACGGCAAGCCGCAAGTCGGGTACCACCGCTTCATCCAAACCCGGTATGTTCGAACGGTTGAAAAATATGTTTAGCGAATTTATTTGATCGGGGGAAAATGAAAGATGTTGGAATTCGATTTGGATCTGGAGCAACTCGCTCAAATAAAAGTTATTGGTGTTGGCGGCGGCGGCAGCAACGCGGTTAACCGAATGATCGAAAACGGCGTTAAAGGCGTCGATTTCATAACCGTTAATACGGATGCGCAAGCTTTGCATCTGGCAAAGTCCGAGCATAAGCTGCAAATCGGCGATAAGCTGACTCGCGGTCTTGGCGCCGGCGCAAATCCGGAAGTGGGCAAGAAAGCGGCTGAAGAGTCGAGAGAGCTTGTAATGCAGCAATTGAAAGGCTCGGACATGGTATTCGTTACTGCCGGCATGGGCGGCGGTACGGGTACCGGCGCAGCTCCTGTTATCGCCGAGATTGCCCGCGAATGCGGCGCGCTGACAGTCGGCGTAGTAACGCGTCCGTTTACCTTCGAAGGCCGTAAACGTGCCGCGCAAGCGGAGCTTGGCATCGAAGCGTTGAAGGAAAAAGTAGATACGCTGATCGTTATCCCGAATGACCGTTTGCTTGAGATTGTGGACAAGAAGACCCCAATGCTGGAAGCGTTCCGCGAAGCGGACAACGTGCTTCGCCAAGCGGTGCAAGGTATCTCGGACTTGATCCAGGTGCCTGGTCTGATCAACCTTGACTTTGCGGACGTGAAGACGATTATGACGGAGCGCGGCTCGGCGCTGATGGGTATCGGTATCGCGACAGGCGAGAACCGTGCTGCGGAAGCGGCGAAAAAAGCGATCATGAGCCCGCTGCTCGAGACGTCCATCGATGGCGCTCGCGGCGTTATCATGAACATCACAGGCGGCAGCAACCTGTCCCTGTATGAAGTCAACGAAGCAGCGGAGATCGTTATCTCGGCTTCCGATCCGGAAGTTAATATGATCTTTGGTGCGATTATCGACGAAGACCTGAAAGACGAAATCAAGGTTACGGTTATTGCAACCGGCTTCGAAACCAGGCCTTCAACGGCATCCCGCCGAGTAGCGCAGCCGCAAGCCGAGCCGGAAGCGCGCCAGGCGACGCAATCCGCGTCGTCTCCGCAGCAGCAGCAAGCTGCCCCGGTGAAGCCGTTTGGCGCATCGACCTCGAGCGACCAGCTCGAAATCCCTGCGTTCCTGCGCAACCGTCGCAACGACCGCTAGTTCTTTAACGCCTGACCGGCCTGCCGGTCAGGCGTTTTTGTTTTTTTTGGTGGTTTCGTTACCACGCCAAGAGCTCATTTTTGTTAGGAACGTATCAACGAATTCGCCGTTTACCTCTAACGTGCTTCGATAGTTTTTGATTTGCTAGCATACATAGCAAAATGGCCTCATGCATTTTTCCTCATCCGCCTTAACATGTCCATGCGCCTCTTACGCAGCTTGTCTTTCACGTCGTCGTAAGAGAAACGCGAGGACATGCCATCCGTCTCTTCTTTTATTTTCGCCGCCGCGTCTCTTAAGATAATCGTCATATCAACTATTAAAAACCTCCTCATACGACAAATCCGGTCACGCTCCCCGTCAAATGGAAATAAAAAAAGCTACGTCCCGGGAGAGAAATCGATCCTGAAGACGCGGCGTGTGCTTAACAGCCATAGGAATTATATGGATATAAATTATCATATTCCCGATACTGCACAATTCATTAGCCCTATAAACTCGCAATGGTGCCTCGACAAAAAAAGCTATGTCATGCCGTCATGTTTAGACAGACTTTGAAATAGGATTTTTATATACTAGGTTCAATCGTTCTCTCCAGAGGGGAGGGCAAACGTTCTGTCGTTCGAACCCGCTGGAAGGTGAAGCTGTGACTGTTTATGTCGATGTCATGTTTGTGCGGGAGCTGCTTGTTGACGGCAGCATTCTGCTGACGACCGCTTGGGTGCGTCATATCCGGGCACGTCCTTGGCGGGTGCTGACGGCAGCCAGCATTGGTGCTTGCTACGTTGTTCTTATGTTGTTTCCGCCCTTATCGATTCTTTTTACGTTAGCGGTAAAAATACTGATTTCTCTCCTCATGCTATGGGTTGCGTTCGGCTTCTTTTCCATCCAGAACTTCTTCCGGAACATCGCAGCTTTCTACACCGTGAATTTTGTTGCGGCCGGGGCGATAATCGGTATTCATTACTTGCTGATGCAGGGTTCAGGCGAAGTATGGCGTACGATCACCTTTATAAATGGCGGTATGCAGGTCGAGCTGAAGATGGGATTTATTTATGTGCTCGCTGCGTTTAGTATCGGCATTTACATATACCGCTCGGTTTATGTTCAGCGGCGCGAGAGGGAGCTGGTGAGGACCCATTTGGCCGAAGTGAAGATTCAAATCGGCGACCGGGAGCATACGTGCACCGGATTGATCGACACGGGCAACCAGCTGTACGATCCGCTGACACGGACGCCCGTTATGGTTGTTGAAGCAAACGTATGGCAAGATGACCTGCCGGAAGCATGGCTGAAAAGCATTCGTGAATCGCAGGTGGATCGGCTTGTTGCCGGCCTTGGAGAGGAATCTTTTGCCTGGCAGGATCGGCTGCGACTTGTACCCTACAGAGGAATCAATCGCGGATCGCAATTTATGCTGGCGCTAAAGCCGGATTTTGTTCAGATTGAGCGGGAAGGGCAAGTGTTCGTCTCTCGGAAGGTACTTGTCGGCATTGACGGCGGCAAGCTTTCGGCGGACAGCACTTACCAAGCGATTATCCATCCGTCACTCGTTCAGAGCAACCAATGATTGGATTAAGAAGACGAACGTTTACATCATTTTGGGGAGGGATGGGCCGGATGCTCGTCAAATGGAAATTAGTCCTGCAGTTATATTATTATCGTGTTTTGTTTTTATTCGGATTAAAAAGCGAAGAAATCTATTATATCGGCGGCAGCGAGGCGCTACCTCCGCCCCTTACCCGCGAAGAAGAAGAATACTTGCTCGATAAGCTTCCATCCGGCGATACGGCGATCCGCGCGATGCTGATTGAGCGCAACCTGCGTCTTGTTGTTTACATTGCGCGCAAGTTCGAAAACACCGGCATTCATATCGAAGACCTGGTGTCCATAGGGGCGATTGGTCTCATCAAAGCCGTAAATACGTTTGATCCGGAGAAAAAAATCAAGCTCGCCACCTACGCATCCCGTTGTATCGAGAATGAAATTCTGATGTATTTGCGCCGCAACAGCAAGACGCGGACAGAAGTGTCTTTTGACGAGCCTCTTAATATCGACTGGGATGGCAACGAGCTGCTGCTGTCCGACGTCCTTGGCACGGAGAACGATACGATTTACCGGAATATCGAGGAGCAGGTTGACCGCAAATTGCTTCATAAAGCGCTTGATAAGCTCTCAGAGCGGGAGCGGATTATTATGGAGCTGCGCTTCGGGCTTGCCGACGGCGAGGAAAAAACCCAGAAGGACGTAGCCGACCTTCTCGGGATTTCACAGTCCTATATTTCGCGCCTGGAAAAGCGGATTATTAAACGGCTTCGCAAGGAATTTAACAAAATGGTGTAATGGTATACCCATTTTCGCGGCAACAGATACCCCTTTTTCGGAAGAATAAAATAGGGGTCCAGGGAGATAATGTACATTAATGTTTCTCCTTGGGAGGTAATCACGTTGACCCGAAATAAAGTCGAGATCTGTGGAGTGGATACCGCGAAACTGCCTGTCCTGACCAATGCCGAAATGCGGGAGTTGTTTACCGCACTACAAACCCAGAACGAATGGGCAGCCAGAGAGAAATTAGTTAACGGCAATTTAAGGCTGGTTCTAAGTGTGATTCAACGGTTTAATAACAGGGGAGAATTTGTGGACGACTTATTCCAGGTCGGCTGCATTGGACTTATGAAGGCGATCGATAATTTCGACCTTAGCCAAAACGTCAAGTTTTCCACCTATGCCGTGCCGATGATTATCGGTGAAATTCGCCGTTACTTGCGTGACAATAATCCGATCCGCGTATCGCGGAGCCTAAGGGATATTGCCTATAAAGCGCTGCAGGTTCGAGACAGCCTGACGAATCAAAATTCGCGTGAACCAACGATTTTTGAAATTTCCGAAGCGCTGAACGTTCCGAAAGAAGATGTCGTATTCGCTCTTGACGCGATCCAGGATCCCGTCTCCTTGTTTGAGCCGATCTATCACGATGGCGGAGACCCGATCTATGTGATGGACCAGATCAGCGACGACAAGAACAAGGATGTATCGTGGATCGAGGAAATTGCGCTTCGCGAAGCGATGCATAAGCTGAATGACCGCGAAAAAATGATTTTATCCATGCGTTTCTTTGAAGGAAAGACGCAAATGGAAGTTGCCGACGAAATCGGCATTTCACAGGCACAGGTATCCAGGCTCGAGAAATCGGCCATCCAACAAATGCAAAAGCATGTAAAAACTTGAGCGGCGCCGCAAGGCGCCGTTTTTTATGTGCGCAAAAAAGACAAGCCTAACTTGTTTTTTTGCGGGAATAGGACATTTTGGGCGTTTTGCACATATAGATAAGTGAGGATGTTTATCCCTATGAATGACAAGCGTAAACGACTGCACCGACGTTCTTATATTTAAGAAAAGTGGTGATAAGCATATGAAGATATCCGATTTCCAGACCAAGGATGTCATTAATATCGTGGACGGCAAGAAGCTTGGACAGATCAGCGATCTGGAGCTGGATCTCCGACAAGGGCGCATCGATGCGATTGTTATTCCCCAATTCACAAGATTCCTGGGCGTATTCGGCAACGGAGGGACGGAGGTTGTTATCCCTTGGCGCAATATCGTGAAGATTGGGGCGGACGTTGTGCTCGTCCGGCTGGACGATTCCAGCAAGAAGCTGGAGGACGAGGATTTGCACGCGCGCACATAACAGGTTAAACTGCTTACAGAGGTGAGTGCCCGTATGGAATCGTTTAAATCTGTACTTACGGCGAAGGGACCTTCGCTTTTTTTATTGTCAACATGGCTGGAGCAAAATGAACGGTTGACCGCCGGATTTACCGGCAGGAACGGCGGCGTAAGCGAGCAGCCGTGGTCGTCGCTGAACGTTGGCCTCCACGTGGGAGACTCGGATAATGACGTTGTGCGCAACCGTCAGCTTATCGCGGAAGCGGTCGGTTGGCCTTTTGAAGCGTGGACTTGCGGGGAGCAGGTGCATGGCAGCGACGTTTTCCAGGTGACCGCAGCCGAGCGGGGGAAAGGCAGATTATCGCGCGATTCGGCAATAGCCGATACGGACGGACTGATGACGGATGTCCCGGGCGTGCTGCTGGCGTCCTTTTACGCCGATTGCGTACCGCTTTATTTCTACGATCCGAAGCATCAAGCAGTAGCCTTAGCTCATGCAGGCTGGAAAGGGACGGTTCAGCAAATCGCGGCCAAGACGATCGAAGCAATGGGACGGCAGTACGGAACGAAGCCCGAAGAACTGCTGTGCGCCATCGGTCCGTCGATCAACGACTGCTGCTACGAGGTGGACGGTTTTGTCATTGATAAGCTTCAGCCGCTAGTAGATAGCCTTGCGAAGAAGCTGAATTCGAGCCCGGATCTGATGATGACATTGGTGGAAAACGGTAAAGCTATGGTAAACTTAAAACAAATTAACCGACATATTATGCTTGAAGCAGGAATTTTGCCGATTCATATCGAATTAACCGAGTGGTGCACGGGATGCAGCACGGATCAATTTTTCTCCCACCGGAAGGAAGGCGGCAAAACAGGCCGTATGGCCAGCTGGATCGGTATCCGGGAAAGGTGAACGAATGACGACTACAATCAAAGAAGCATTGCAGGAAAGACTCGAAGAAGTGGAACGCCGGGTTGTTGCAGCCTGCGAGCTAAGCGGCCGCAGCCGCGAAGAAGTTAATATTATTGCGGTAACGAAATACGTATCGCTTGAAACGGCGCAGGCTGCTCATCAACTAGGTCTCCGGCATCTTGGCGAGAACCGCTGGCAGGATGCCAAAGAAAAATGGGAAGCCATAAGCGGCAGCGCAATGGATGAAGACGGCGGACAAGCTGTCTGGCATTTCATCGGTTCGCTGCAGACGAACAAAGTGAAAGACGTCATAGGCAAATTTACATACATTCATTCGCTGGATCGTCTGTCCTTGGCGCAGGCGATCGACAAACGGGCTTCCCAGCTTGGCATTACCGTTCCTTGTTTTGTTCAGGTTAACGTATCGGGCGAACAATCCAAGCATGGTCTTGACCCGGAACAGCTGCCGGCATTTCTAACAGAGCTCAAGGAATTATCATCGCTGCGCATTATCGGCCTTATGACAATGGCACCTTATGAGACGGAAGCAGAAGAGACAAGGCCCATATTTCGCTCTTTGCGCAAGCTGAGAGATGAGATGAACGAGCGTGCAATCCTCCCGGAATCGATGACGGAATTGTCCATGGGCATGTCAGGAGATTTCGAAGTAGCGATAGAGGAAGGCGCAACCTGGATCCGCTTAGGAACGATACTAGTAGGAAAAGAGGGGTAACGATGAGTGTCATGAACCGATTTATGAACTTTCTTGGTCTTCAGGAAGAAGAGGAAGTAGTCGAGCGCGAAAGAGTAACGCAGCAGCAACCGGATGAACCGGAAGTTGAAACTTCTCCGTTCGAAGCACGTAGAAACTCCAAAGGCGGCAATAACAATAATATCGTGAGCATTCATACGCAAAAGAGCGTACGCGTCGTCTTAAGCGAACCGCGTTCTTACGATGAAGCGCAGGATATTGCCGACCATCTGCGTTCGCGCCGGGCGGTTATCGTGAATCTGCAGCGTGTGCGTACGGATTTGGCTGTGCGGATTGTTGATTTTTTAAGCGGCACAGTCTATGCGCTTAACGGCCACATTTCGAAGCTTGGGCCAAACATCTTCCTGTGCACACCGGATTCTGTAGAAATTCAAGGCGCCATTACCGAAATGCTGGCAGAGGATATTGATTACAATAAGATGAGGTGACCTTGAGTTGAGTGTTTATTCTTTGATTATGAACATCCAGAACATTTACAGCTTTATGATTATCGGCTACGTATTGCTGTCCTGGCTGCCAAATGCGCGTGAAAGCTTTATCGGTGTATTTCTGGGCCGGCTGGTAGAACCGTATCTCGGAATTTTCCGCAGATTCATTCCACCGATCGGCGGTATGCTTGATATTTCCCCGATTATTGCCATTTTTGCATTGCGCTTTATCGCATACGGCCTCTACGCGGTTGTCGATTTCATTGTGAACATGTTCTAGAGGAAGGACAGCTTATGAAGCCAACAGTATACGAACATTTCCATCCGGATGAGAAACCATTTGTCGACCGGGCGTTGGAGTGGGTTGAACGGTCCGCGCAGCTGCATGAGCTGAAGCGGACCGATTTTTTAGATCCGAGGCAGGCTCAGATCTTGCAAATGCTGGCGAACAGGAATCCGGATGTCCAGCTTAGACTTGCCGGAGGGTATCCCGAGGCTGAACGCTGCAGAGCGATTATCGGCCCGGAATACCGCTACTTGGACGATGAACCCATTGGCTTGTCCGTTCTCGCCGTAACCGGCGGAGGAAGCGAGCTTGATCACGGCGATTACCTGGGCGCTTTGCTCGGGCTCGGCGTCAAACGCGATCGAATTGGAGATATTCATGTTCATGAGGACTATTCGCATATAATTGTTTTGGACGAAATTGCCGATTACTTAAATGTACACTTAAGACAAGTGCATCGTGCGAGCGTACTTACGGAAATAATTCCCATCTCTGAGCTTAAGCCCGTTGTACCTGCCCTTCAAGAAATGTCCTTCACGGTCGCGTCGATGCGGCTGGATGGAATCGCTAGCGACGTCTACCGGATCAGCCGGACGAAGATCGTAGATCCGATCCGCGCAGGCAGATGCAGAGTGAACTGGAAGACAGCCGAGAATCCGTCCGAACAGCTGAAAATGGGGGATGTCGTCTCCTTTAAAGGCCTAGGCAGATTTAAGGTTATGGAAATTGATGGCATGACAAAAAAGGGAAGAATTCGCGTCAAGGTTGGTAAATTTATTTAATCCGTTGCAGGATTTTGGAAACAACTGTCGAATCCAAAGTCACAACGATTTTTCCGAGTACATCCGCGATTGCGGCAAATACGTTGAGGAGGTGCGCCAATGCCGTTGACGCCATTGGACATACATAACAAGGAATTTGGACGAAGATTACGCGGGTATGACGAGGATGAGGTCAACGAATTCCTTGACCAGGTTATCAAAGATTATGAATCCATTATTCGTGAGAACAAAGAGCTGCAGAATCAGATTCTTGGTCTTCAAGAAAGACTGAATCATTTCTCGAATATCGAAGAGACGCTCAGCAAGACGATTATCGTTGCGCAAGAAGCGGCTGATGAAGTAAGAAACAACGCGAAGAAGGAAGCCCAGCTCATTATCAAGGAGTCGGAAAAGAACGCCGACCGCATTATTAACGAGTCGCTGGCCAAATCCCGCAAAGTATCGCTTGAAGTGGAAGAGCTTAAGAAGCAGGCATCGATCTACCGTGCACGCTTCCGTACTTTGGTTGAAGCACAGCTTGAGCTGCTTAGCCAAGACGGCTGGGATTCGCTGGATTCGTCAGCTCCGCAACTTTCCAATTCCTCTCAATCTTCGCATGCTTCGTCTTCCGTAACTCATTTATCGGCGGAGCAATTTCAGCGCGGATAGGCATTTGTCATTTGACAACCGCTTTGCGATAAGCTATAAATAAATTAATTGCATGATAGTTGATTGGAACTTCATTGACGAGAACGAGTACGATTCCAAGTTCGTTCACCAGAGAGCCGTCGATTGCTGAGAGGCGGCGTTCGAACCGATTCGGAAAATCATCTCCGAGAAGCAGTGCTGAACATGAGATCCTGCCGGATCCACTATTAAGGACTGACGGCTTGTCCCCCGTTACAGGGACCGCGAATTTACGCAATTCGCGCCAAGGTGCCGCATCCGGTTGTTTTTCAGCTGTTTGCGGAATTAGGGTGGTATCGCGAGCGCAGCCTCGTCCCTTTTACAGGGACGGGGCTTTATTATTTTCAGGAGGTAATGACAATGCAACGTGTAGACGTCAAAGAAAAAGCAAGAGCCCGCGAATTGCGCGTACTGAAGCAATGGGCAGAGAACGATACGTTCAAACAATCCATCGAGAACCGTGCCGGCAAGCCGAACTATGTATTTTACGAAGGTCCTCCGACCGCGAACGGCGCGCCGCATATCGGTCACGTATTGGGCCGCGTAATCAAGGACTTTATCGGCCGTTACAAAACCATGTCCGGTTACCGCGTAGTCCGCAAAGCAGGCTGGGATACGCATGGTCTTCCGGTGGAGCTTGGCGTAGAGAAGCAGCTTGGCATCTCCGGTAAACAAGAGATCGAGAAGTACGGAGTTGAAGAATTCATCAAGAAATGCAAAGACAGCGTATTTGTCTACGAGAAGCAATGGCGCGAGCTGACGGAAGCTATCGCGTATTGGACGGATCTGGATAATCCGTATATCACGCTTAAGAACGAGTACATCGAAAGCGTGTGGCATATCCTCTCGACGATCCACAGCAAAGGGCTGCTCTATCGCGGTCACCGCGTAAGCCCGTATTGCCCAAGCTGCCAGACTACGCTCAGCTCGCATGAGGTTTCGCAAGGCTACGAAGACGTGAAGGATCTATCCGCAACGGTTAAATTCAAGCTCGCGAGCGGCGAATCCATTCTCGCGTGGACGACAACGCCTTGGACGCTGCCGGCTAACGTGGCATTGGCGGTAAATCCGGAGCTGGATTACATCCGCGCTTCCAAGGACGGAGAAGTGTACATCGTTGCTCAGAACCTGGCGGAGAGCGTGCTTAAAGAAGGTTACGAGACGCTTTCGACGCTGAAGGGCTCCGAGCTGGTAGGCCTTTCCTATGAGCCTCCGTTCCGCTATGTGCCTATCGAGCATGGTCACGTTGTAATCCCGGGCGATTTCGTCAGCGACACAAGCGGTACGGGTATCGTTCATATCGCGCCTGCGCACGGTGAGGATGACTATAAAGTTTCCCGCCAGAACGGTATCAGCATGCTGAGCGTTGTGAATAACGCGGGCCGTTATATTGACGAAGTAACCGATCTTGCCGGCCGTTTCGTAAAAGACTGCGATGTCGACATTGTCAAAATGCTCAGCGAACGCGGCTTGCTCTTCTCCAAAGAGCGTTACGAGCATAGCTATCCGTTCTGCTGGCGTTGCAAATCGCCGCTTCTGTACTACGCGACGGAAAGCTGGTTCATCGAAACAACAAAAGTGAAAGATCAGCTGATCGCGAACAACAGTACGGTAGACTGGTATCCTGGCCATATCCGCGAAGGCCGCTTCGGCAAGTTCCTGGAGGATCTGGTGGACTGGAATATCAGCCGTAACCGTTACTGGGGAACACCGCTTAACGTTTGGGTTTGCGAAGCAACGGGCAAAGAATATGCGCCTAGCAGCATTGCCGACCTCCGCGAGCGCGCCGTAGATTTCGTGCCGGAGGATATCGAGCTTCACAAGCCTTACGTGGACGAAATCAAGCTGAAGTCGCCATTCCAGGAAGGTGCAGTCATGACCCGTACATCGGAAGTTATCGACGTATGGTTCGACAGCGGCTCGATGCCATTCGCGCAACAGCATCATCCTTTCGAGAATGCGGAAGAGTTCGCGGAGCAATATCCGGCGGACATGATCTGCGAAGGCATCGACCAGACGCGCGGCTGGTTCTTCAGCTTGCTGGCGGTATCGACGCTGTACAACGGCAAAGCTCCGTACAAGGCCGTAATCTCGACAGGCCATATCCTGGATGAGAACGGGCAAAAGATGTCCAAATCCAAAGGCAACGTTATCGACCCTTGGGAAATCATCAACGAGTACGGCACGGATGCCTTCCGTTGGGCGCTTCTTGCGGACAGCGCGCCATGGAACAGCAAACGTTTCTCGCGCGGCATCGTAGGCGAAGCGAAATCGAAAGTAATCGATACGATCGTGAATACTCACGCCTTCTATGCGCTGTATGCCTCCATCGACGGCTTTAATCCGGCTGAACACGAAGAACGGCCATCCGTAAGCAAGCTTGACCGTTGGATCGTATCCCGCTTGAACAGCTTGATCAAGACAGTAGTGAAAGGGCTTGAAGTGAACGACTTCCTGAACCCTGCAAAAGCAATCGAAGTCTTTGTCGACGAGCTGAGCAACTGGTACATCCGCCGTTCGCGCGACCGTTTCTGGGGCAGCGGTCTGACGGAGGACAAGGTAGCGGCTTACCAAACGCTGCGTCATGTCCTGCTCACGCTTTCCCGCGTTATTGCTCCATACGCTCCGCTGCTCGCGGAAGACGTATACGGCAATCTGGGCGGCGAATCCAGTGTTCACCTGGCAGACTACCCGGTTGCGGACGAATCGGCGATTGACGAGACGCTGGAGCGCGATATGGACAGCGCGAAGCAAATCGTGGAGCTTGCCCGCAACGTGCGCAACGAGACCGGCATCAAAACGCGTCAGCCATTGTCCGAGCTGATCGTATCGCTTGACCGCGATTTTGCGGTTACGGAATACGAGGATATCATCAAGGACGAGATCAACGTGAAATCTATCGTGGTTCAAAACAGCGACAGCGGTTTTGTCGATTTCACACTCAAGCTCAACCTCAAAGTTGCGGGCAAAAAATACGGCAAGCATGTTGGGCCAATCCAGGGTTACTTGAAAGGTCTGGCACCTGAGGCGACACGCGAAGCCGTTACTTCCGGAAGCCTGGTATTCACTTCGGCGGAAGGCGAAGCGATTACGGTAACCACCGAAGAGCTGCTCGTAGAGAAACAAGCGAAATCCGGATTTGCGTCGGCTTCCGCAAACGGCCTAACCGTTGCCCTTAACACGGATATTACGCCAGAGCTGGAGCAGGAAGGCTGGGTTCGCGAAGTGATCCGTGCCGTTCAGGATACGCGCAAAAAGCTGGATCTGCCGATCGAGAAGCGCATCGATCTTGTTCTCGACGTGGATGCCGGGCTGCAAGCCGCACTGGAGACGTTCAGCAACGTGCTTAATGAGAATGTCCTGCTGAACAGCGTTTCTTACGAAAAAGCAGACGGTATGGAACGCGTGCAGCTCGGAGAGAAAGAAATCGGTATTCTTGTCCGCGTTTAGGCATATAGACGCCAGGGATCGGGATATAGTATAAGGAGCATGGCCACAAAAAAACGAGAGCCTTCATGGCAAGGCCTCGTTTTTTTCTTCCCGGAAGCGGATGTATGAATGCAAAGGGGGACGCTGCATGGTCCGAGTAAAGCTGGATAACGACCTGGAGAAAGACCGCAAAGATAAGAATGACGATGGAACGATGGAACATACATTAAGCAGACTGGACATGCGATTAAGCAAAATCGCTACCGACATGGAACGGACTCAAATCGCGGATTACGTGGATTTGCTCAATCATCCGCTTCGGCTCATGTGGCGCAATTTGCTTGGCGGCCTCTCAAGGGGCGTCGGAATCGCGATTGGATTTACGTTTTTTGCAGCTACCATTCTGTATGTGCTGCGGATTATCGGCGCGCTTAATCTGCCGATCATCGGCGATTACATAGCAGATATCGTACGCGTTGTGCAAATCCAGCTGGAAGGCAAAATTTATTGAAAAAAGGCGGAAGGTGCGATGCACCTTCCGCCTTTTTGTTATTCCAGCTCCAGCTCATGATCGCCTTCTTCATGATCCATGTACTGCTTGTAATGCCGGTTGCGGATAACGGAAACATGGTTGCCGGTAATATCCGTCGCAACAAAGCTTTCGTAGGATTCAACAAACCCGTCGTTTTCGTCCGCTTCAATGCCGATATGGTCATAGTCGTCAACATTGTTGTTCTCCGAGAACGCGGGAGATTCCGAAGTTCCCCATTGCTCAACGATCTGCCAGGCATCTTCTCCGTCAAAGCCGTTATAATCATCGTCATCGCGGCTGGATCTGCCGAAAGGAGGGGAGAGGAAATCCTCTTCCGCAGGCTGTCGGTGGGAAGTCTCCTGACGAGGCGCATGTTCCACGCAGTACAGGGAATCGGGAAGAGCTTCCAGGCGCTCGTCGGGAATCGGCTTGCCGCAGGCTCGGCATTGACCGTAAGTCCCGTTATCCATAGCCTCAAGCGCTTGGGAAATGCGAGTCAAGTGGAGATCCTCGTTTTCGAGCAAAGCCAGATCCTTGGAGCGTTCGAAAAGCTCGGTCCCAAGATCCGCCGGATGATTATCTATTGGGGAGAGCTCGCCGGTATTATCGCGCAGCGAAGAGGCAAGTCCGTTATGTTCGTTGTGGGATTGACGTTCCTCGATTTCCCGTTTCTCCGCTTCAAGCCGGCTTCGAAGCTGTGCAAGCTGTGTTGCATTCGGCATCGGTTGCACCTTCCTTAGATGAAATAGGTAAGACGTTACATATCTAAGCTATAGTCTTCGCAAACCGGCTTTTTTTATAAAGGACTTCTTTGGAAAGGGGACTACTGGCTCAGATGCGGGCCATTATGCTACAATACAGTAGTTTGGTACAAACTAGGAGGGATACGATGCGTTTATATTATTACTGGATCGCGTTGGCAGCATTTTTGCTGGACTTGATCACCAAAAAAATCATTGCGGCTCAGCTTGAAATCGGTGAGCAAATTAGCGTGATCGGCAATTTCTTTCTTATTACCTCGTATCGGAACCGCGGCGCGGCATTCAGCATTTTGCAGGAACAGCGGGTGTTTTTCATCATCATCACTGTTCTTATTGTCAGTGCAATTATCTGGTATATCCAGGCCTCCAGAAAATCAGGCAAAGTATGGCTTTTGACCGGGCTTGGCCTTGTGCTGGGCGGGGCGATCGGCAACTTCCTTGACCGTGCGATCGCAGGAGAAGTGGTTGATTTCCTGATGTTTAATTTCGGCAGCTATACGTTCCCGATCTTTAACATAGCGGATTCCGCTATTTGCGTAGGCGTAGCATGCATTCTAATTGATACCTTGCTGAATTCGAAGGAAGATTCGAAACGAATCGGCAACAGAGAGGATAAGGACCAAAACGAGCATGAGCAGCAACCTGTTTAATGAAAACGAAGAATTGTTGGAATTTGAAGCAGCCCCGGAGCAGGCAGGAGAGCGAATCGATAAATTCGTAACGGACAGCCTTAACGAGGATTCCATCTCCCGCACGCAGGTGCAGGAATGGATCAAATCCGGTGCCGTACTTGTCAATCAGAATACCGTAAAACCGAACTACAAGCTGTCTTCTGGCGATCAAGTGGCCATTCGCGTGCCGGAGCCGGAAGATGCGGCCATTGCAGCCGAGGACATTCCTCTTGATATCGTATACGAGGATGCCGACGTTATCGTCATCAACAAACCAAGAGGCATGGTCGTCCATCCGGCACCGGGACATTCCTCCGGAACGGTCGTAAACGCCTTGATGTTTCATTGCAAGGATCTGTCGGGCATTAACGGCGTGCTTCGCCCCGGCATCGTGCACCGTATCGATAAAGACACATCCGGACTTTTGATGGCGGCCAAAAACGATCTGGCACACGTTTCCCTGGCTGAGCAGCTCAAGGATCACTCGGTATCGCGCAAATACATTGCGCTTGTTCACGGCAATCTGCCGCATGACCAAGGCACGATTGATGCCCCGATTGGCCGAGATCAGAATGACCGGAAGCTGTTTACGGTCACGGACCGCAACAGCAAGCATGCCGTTACCCATTTTGCCGTGCTCGAGCGTATTGCAGATGACTACACGATCGTAGAGCTGCAGCTGGAGACAGGCCGTACGCATCAGATTCGCGTTCATATGAAATATATCGGTTATCCGCTTGCGGGAGATCCGATGTACGGCCGCAACAAGACGGTCGCGCTCAAAGGACAAGCGCTGCATGCGGCGGTTCTCGGCTTCAAGCATCCCCGGACCGGAGAGTTTCTGGAGTTCGAAGCACCGATTCCAGCCGACATGGAGCATGTGATTAATTCTCTGCGACTTCGTTAAAATGCCTAGATAAACGTTCAAAGGCATATGCGGAAAAATGCAAACTTTTCAGCAAATCATTCATTATTCGAACGCGGAAAGTAAGCTATTCTAAGAAACGACGCTTTACAACAATTAGCCATCAAAAACGTGGACTCTGTTCAAAGTCATGTGCTACAATGTTCGGGAAAAAGTGGCTTGTCTTAATGAACAGTTGCTGGTGATGAAGGAGAGACGAAAAGCTATGCAAAACATGGACCAAACAATGGAAGTTATCAATTACATCAAGAACGGCAAGAAAGTTACGCCGGTGAAGGTTTACTTCAAAGGCAAAATCGCTTCGGCTAACGCTGAAGTTAAAGTATTCGATTTCGGCGACGGCGGCGTGCTGTTCGGCGATTGGGCGGAAGTTCAAGCCTTGCTGGAAAACGAGAAAGCAAACATCGAATATTACGAAGTGGAGAATGATCGCCGCAACTCCGCAATTCCTATGCTCGACCTGAAAGGCATTAACGCCCGCATCGAGCCAGGCGCCGTTATTCGCGACAAAGTCGAAATCGGCAACAACGCGGTTATCATGATGGGCGCTACGATTAACATCGGCTGCTCGATCGGCGAAGGCACAATGATCGACATGAACGCAACGCTTGGCGGACGCGTCCAAGTCGGCAAAATGTGTCACGTTGGCGCAGGCGCTGTACTGGCTGGCGTTATCGAGCCGCCATCCGCTCTGCCGGTTGTTATCGAAGACGACGTTGTTATCGGCGCTAACGCGGTTGTTCTGGAAGGCGTTCGCGTTGGCAAAGGCGCTGTTATCGCAGCAGGTGCCATTGTTATCGAGGATGTGCCTGAAAATGCGGTTGTTGCGGGCGTCCCTGCTCGCATTATCAAGATGGTTGACGAAAAAACGAAGTCCAAGACGATTATCGTTGAAGGCCTTCGCGATTTGAAATAATAAGATTTTGCAGCGCGCGCCATCTATGTGGCGCGTGTTTCCTTGTTTGGCGAGGCTGACGGAAATTGGCGTTGGCCCTTGCATGTTGAAGAAAGGAGTTGATCGAATGAGCAAGTTCGTGGAGTTAAGGCGACAGTTTCACCAGATCCCCGAGCCGGGGTTTCAAGAGTTTAAGACGCAAGCCATGCTGCTCGAGTATATTAACGGATTGCCGCAAGATCGGCTGGAGATCCGGACCTGGCGTACCGGCGTCTTGGTTCGGGTGAAAGGACTGGTGGGCGAGCATTGCTTAGGTTATCGGGCGGATATGGACGGGCTGCCTATCGAGGAAGATACGGGTTATGAGTTCCGTTCGACGCATAACGGTTATATGCATGCATGCGGACACGATCTGCATATGGCGATTGGGCTAGGGGTATTGACGGCAATCGTGGAGCAGCCGATCAATGACGATGTTCTATTCGTGTTCCAGCCGGCCGAAGAGGGACCGGGCGGGGCTTTGCCGATGCTGCAGAGCGAAGAATTCAAAGAGTGGAAGCCTGACTTTATGATGGCGCTGCACATTGCGCCGGAATATCCGGTAGGCACGATCGCAACCCGTCCGGGCATTTTATTCGCCAACACGTCGGAGCTGTTTATCGATATCATTGGCAAAGGCGGCCACGCGGCGTATCCGCACCGCGCCAACGATATGATCGTTGCCGGAGCAAGCCTTATCATGCAGCTGCAGTCGATTGTCTCCCGCAACGTGGATCCTCTCGACTCTGTCGTTGTGACGTTGGGCAAGATCGAAGGAGGCACGAAGCAGAATATCATCGCCGAACGGGTACGCCTCGAGGGTACGATCAGAACCTTGAGCGCAAAATCCATGAGTGATGTAAAAGCTCGCATCGAGTCGCTGCTGGACGGGCTTAAAGTCAGCTTTGGATGCCAGACCGAGCTCGATTACGGCTCGAATTATTATCAGGTATACAATAATGAACAAGAAGCCGAGCGTTTTATGGATTGGGTTCGTGCTTTTGAAGGCGTACAGGTCATTGAATGCACGGAAGCAATGACCGGAGAGGACTTCGGATATTTCCTTCAAGATATTCCGGGTCTGATGTTCTGGCTTGGCGTGGATACGCCGTTTGGCCTGCATCATGCCAAGCTGGAGCCGCAGGAGGACGCGATCGGGGTTGCGATCGAGGTGGTCTCGAATTATTTGCGGCATCGCTCGTCATAAATAAAAAAAGCTGCTTTGCGTGTGACGCAAAGCAGCTTTTTTCGTGTAGCGAACAGCTTAAAGACCTTCTACAAAGGAATGAATGCGGTCCATGGCCTCTCGTAGTACTTCCATGGAGCAAGCGTACGAAATCCGGATGTAATTGTCGCCGTAAGGAGCAAACGCGGCACCAGGCACAACCGCAACGCGTTTCTCTTCAAGCAGACGGTGCGCGAAAGTCGTGGAGTCGAGCCCAAACTTCTCTACCGAAGGGAAGATGTAGAAAGCTCCGTTTGGCTTCACGACATCGAATCCTGCCGCTACCAGACGGTCGTAGGCAAAGTCACGGCGCCGAGCGTATTCGTCCCTCATCGGCAGCGCGTCATCGATGCCGGCGGTTAAGGCTTCAACCGCAGCGGCCTGGCTGACCGAGCTGGCGCATGTTACGTTGTATTGATGCACCTTTACGATGTGCCTTGCCAAGTAAGCCGGCGCTAACAGCAGTCCAACGCGCCATCCGGTCATGGAATGCGATTTGGACAATCCGTTTATGACGATTGTCTTTTCGCGCAAGCCCGGCAGTGCCGCTATGGAAGAATGAGTCCCGTCGAATACAAGCTCGCTGTAAATTTCATCGGACAAGACGAACAGCTCGCGATCCTGTACCAGATCCGCAATCTCTTTAAGCTCGCCTACCGATAGCGTGCAGCCTGTCGGATTCGAAGGCGACGCCAGCACGATGCAGCGCGTACGCTCCGTCAAATGCGTTTTGATCAATTCTGCCGTTAATTTGAACCCGTTGCCGGTTGTATCGACATGCACCGGCTTAGCGCCGCACATGCGGATAATCGGCTCGTAGCCCGGATAGATTGGACCCGGCAGGAGTACTTCGGTTCCTTCCTCCAGTATCGTCCGGAATGCGACGTCAATGGCTTCGCTCGCGCCGACCGTTACGATAACCTCTTCGGAAGGATCGTAAGTCAGCCCGTATTTGTGCTGCATAAAATTCGCTGCTGCTTTCCGCAATTGCAGCGTCCCCGCATTAGGGGTATATACCGTTTCCCCGTTGTCGATCGCATGCTTGGCTGCTTCGAGGATATGCTTGGGTGTCGGGAAGTCCGGCTGACCGATGGTAAGCGACAGCACCCCTTCGTATTGACTAACCTTGTTCGCCATTTTCCGGATGCCGGAAACTTCGATTCCGCGGACATCCGCTCTAATTAAATGTTCCATGCTTGCTTTCACCTGTCCCGTCTATGTACGTTATGGATGGTATTCATCTTAACATAAAGGGCTGGGCACTTCGAGAGGGGTAGGAGGATCGTCTTATCTCACGAAGCCTATCTTTTGGAGGTAAAGACATATGATGAATCATAAAATGTCCCAGTCATAAAATAAACGGTCGTGCAGAAGATAAGACGAGCATATTCCTTTATTCTTTTTATCCCTACAGTTAAATACAAACGTAGCGATTCGAATGATTCTTGAAAAGCGTAGCGTCCGCCTTTGCTCGGGAATTCCATACCACTAAACAATTGTTCACCGGAATCCCCGAGCAACAGCGGTTGAAAGAACATTCGATTGCGCAGTTTGCTGTTTAACTGCCATCACCCCTTGACATCTTTTGCAGGGCGCGGTACAATTCCTTTGATATATGGCAGTACCTTTAAATCAGCCCCGTGAGGCTGGCAAGGTAGCGTGAATAACAGATCTGCCACACTTAGAACAGGGCCTTAGCCTAACCGTATCCTGCTGGGATAGCGGAGGTTAAGTCGACCCTCTATGTGTGGCCGGTCTCAGGCTCCTTGCGTTGTTGGCAAGGAGCCTTTTTTCGTCTCCATGCCAACAGGCGCGATTGATTATCCGAGAGCGAAGGAGGAGGCGGTAACGGTGGAAGAAGAGCATCTGGTCATAATGGACGAGACAGCGATCCGAAGAGCACTCACAAGAATTGCGCACGAGATCGTGGAGAAGAACAAAGGCATTGATAACTGCGTTCTGATTGGCATCCGCACAAGAGGGATTTACCTGGCAAGAAGAATTGCGGATCGCATTCAGGATATCGAAGGCAAGCCTGTTGAAGTGAGAGAGCTCGACATCACCTCTTACCGGGATGACCGCAAAGCAGCATCCGTGGATACACGCGTGGAACTGGCTGCGGTAATCGGTGATCTGAATGGCGAACCTTTCTCGGCACATGATAAGAAAGTTATCCTGTGCGACGATGTCCTCTTCACCGGACGCACGATTCGTGCGGCAATGGATGCCCTGATGGACTGCGGAAGACCGGAAAGCATTCAGCTGGCCGTTCTGGTGGACAGAGGACACAGAGAGCTCCCGATCCGGCCTGATTACGTAGGCAAAAACGTACCGACCTCCAAACAAGAGCAAATTGACGTCTCGTTAACGGAAATCGATCTGAAGGACCAAGTCATGATCATACACCAGAGGGGGCAGGTCTGATGACGACGATGACACAACTTAAACAACGCAGTTTGCTTGGACTGAAAGATCTCAGCAAAGAAGAAATTGAATCGATTTTGGATCGTGCGGCTTACTGGGAACAGCACCCAAGCAAAGTGCACAATGTGATGCAGGGCAAATTCGCGGCGAACATGTTCTTCGAGAACAGCACAAGAACTCGCTTCTCCTTCGAGGTAGCAGAGAAACGTCTTGGAGCGGAAGTATTGAACTTCTCGGCTGCCGTATCCAGCGTGCAGAAGGGCGAATCGATCTACGACACAGTCCGCACGCTTGAATCGATGGGCATCGACGTCGGGATTATCCGGCTCAAGCCAATCGGCGTTCTTGCCGAACTGGCTACAAAAATTCAAGTGCCGCTAATTAACGCAGGCGACGGCAACAACGAGCACCCGACACAGGCGCTGCTCGACTTATATACAATGCGCAAGCATTTCGGCAATCTGAACGGTCTGACCGTATCGATCATCGGCGACGTTCTTCACAGCCGCGTAGCACGCTCCAATCTGTGGGCGCTCCGCAAGTTTGGCGCAAAAGTTCAGTTCTGCTCGCCAAGCAACATGACCGCGCCTGAGCTTGATGTGCCGTACGTAACAATGGATGAAGCGCTGAAAGCCGACGTCGTGATGATGCTTCGCGTACAACTCGAGCGTCACGAGAGCGGCATGCTGAATTCGGCGGAAGCTTACCGCGAGCAGTTCGGCCTGACGGTCGAGCGCGCAAGCCGGATCGCAGAGCACGCGATCATCATGCATCCGGCTCCAATCAACCGCGGCGTTGAGATTGACGATGAGCTGGTTGAACATCCGCAATCGCGCATTTTCCCCCAAATGGCGAACGGCGTACCGATTCGGATGGCGGTTGTAGAACGGGCACTGAGCTAACACGAATAAATTCCGGAAGGTGAACAAAACAATGTCAGTATGGATTATTAACGGTAGCGTATGGGATAAAGCTTCTGGAAGCTTGCAAAAGAAACATATTCGCCTCGAAGGCGAGCAAATCGCGGAAATCGTTGACGGTTCTGCAGCGCCGGATACAGGCTCTGCGGAAGTCATCGACGCGTCAGGAAAGCTCGTATCGGCGGGCTTCATCGATATGCACGTCCACCTTCGCGACCCGGGCTTCGAATATAAAGAAGACATCGCGACAGGCACGCGATCGGCAGCGAAAGGCGGCTTCACGACAATCGCATGCATGCCGAATACACGCCCTTCGGTGGATACGCCCGAGACGGTAAAATACATTTTGGACAAAAACGCATTGGAAGGCGTTGTAAAGGTACTTCCTTACGCAGCGATTACGAAAAACCAGCTGGGCCGCGAACTGACGGATTTCGCCGCACTGAAAGAAGCGGGAGCAATCGGCTTCACGGATGACGGTGTCGGCGTACAAAGCGCGCAAATGATGAAGGATGCGATGGCGTTGGCGGAATCGATGAATATGCCAATCATCGCGCACTGCGAAGACAATACGCTGGTTGAAGGCTTGTACGTCAGCGAAGGGTCCTTCTCCCGTAAGCATGGACTGAAAGGCATCCCGAACGAATCCGAAGCCATCCATGTCGGCCGCGACGTTCTTCTCTCCGAAGCAACGGGCGCGCATTACCATGTGTGCCATGTCAGCACCGAGCAATCGGTTCGCCTGATCCGCCTTGCGAAGCAGATCGGCGTACGGGTAACGGCCGAGGTTTGCCCGCATCACCTGGTTCTGTCGGACGAAGATATCCCGGGCTTTGACTCGAACTGGAAAATGAACCCGCCGCTGCGCACCCCGCGCGACGTCGAAGCGGTTATCGAAGCGCTGGAGGACGGCACGATCGACATGATCGTTACCGACCACGCACCGCATAGCGCGGAAGAGAAAGCGCGCGGCATGCAGCTTGCGCCATTCGGCATCGTGGGCTTCGAGACAGCGTTCCCGCTGCTCTACACGAAGTTCGTGCAAACAGGCAAATGGACGCTTGGCTTCCTGCTTGACCGCATGACAGCCGACCCTGCCCGCGTGTTCGGCCTGCCTACCGGCCGCATTGAAGAGGGAGCGCCTGCCGACCTGACTATCGTCGATCTGGATAGCGAGCGTGCGGTAGATCCGTCTACCTTCGCATCGAAGAGCAATAACACGCCATTTGGCGGATGGAAGCTGCAAGGCTGGCCAGTGGCTACAATCGTTGACGGCAAGATCGTATACAACGAATCCGCTAACTAATAGAACATACGAAGACCTGATGAGGAGTGATACGGATGCAAGCAAGATTATTGTTGGAAGACGGAACGTTGTTTACCGGACAATCTTTCGGCGCGGAGACGCAAACGTTCGGAGAGGTTGTTTTTAATACAGGGATTACGGGGTACCAGGAAGTATTGTCCGATCCATCCTACTGCGGACAAATCGTATCGATGACTTATCCGCTGATTGGCAACTACGGAATTTCGCGCGACGACTTCGAGTCGATCCGCCCAAGCATTCACGGATTTGTTGTACGCCGCTATGAGCCTGTGCCAAGCAACTGGCGCGCGCAATATTCGCTCGGCGACCTGCTGAAGGAATACAACATTCCGGGCATCACAGGCATCGATACGCGCATGCTGACTCGTATTCTGCGTCAGCACGGTACAATGAAAGGCGTTCTGACAACCGGCACCGAACGCGTGGAAGAGCTTCAGGAACGTCTTGGCGGCATTCAGCTGATGACGGATCAAGTTGCGCGCACATCGACCAAATCGGTTTTCTCGAGCCCGGGCTTTGGCCCTCGCGTCGTGCTTGTCGACTTCGGCGCTAAGAGCGGTATCCTTCGCGAGCTGACACAGCGCGGCTGCGACGTTGTGGTTGTTCCTCATAACACAACGGCGGACGAGATTCGCAAATTGGCTCCGGACGGCATTCAGCTGTCCAACGGCCCTGGGGATCCGAAAGACGTTCCTTATGCGGTTCAAATGATTAAAGAGCTGCTCGGCGAGATTCCTATCTTCGGCATCTGCCTTGGTCACCAGCTGTTCGCTCTGGCTTGCGGCGCTGACACAACAAGACTGAAATTCGGCCATCGCGGCGGCAATCATCCGGTTAAAGAACTTGCCAGCGGACGCTGCTACATCACTTCGCAGAACCATGGCTACACCGTTCTTGAAGATTCGATCAACAGCACAGAGCTGTCGGTTACACATATCAACAACAATGATAAGACGATCGAAGGTTTGAAACATAACAAATACCCTGCATTCTCGGTGCAATACCATCCGGAAGCAGCACCAGGTCCATTTGATTCCAGCTATCTGTTCGATGAATTCCTGGATATGATCCGCGAACACAAAAAGAACAACCCGCAAAAACGACGTCAAGCTGTGCTGGCGGCAACATTGAAAGGAGAACTCCAATATGCCCAAAAATAATGAACTCAAAAAAATTCTCGTTATCGGCTCCGGCCCGATTGTCATCGGACAAGCGGCGGAGTTCGACTATGCAGGCACGCAAGCTTGTCAAGCGTTGAAAGAAGAAGGCTATGAAGTCGTTCTGATCAACAGCAATCCTGCAACCATCATGACGGATACAAACATGGCTGATAAAGTATACATCGAGCCCATTACACTTGATTTCGTATCGCAAATCATTCGCCAAGAGCGTCCTGACGGCCTTCTGCCAACACTTGGCGGTCAGACCGGTCTGAACATGGCCGTTGAACTGGCACGCGCTGGCGTATTGGAAGCAGAGGGCGTTAAGCTGCTTGGTACGCAGTTGACTGCAATCGAGAAAGCAGAAGACCGCGACTTGTTCCGCGACCTGATGCGTGAACTGGAACAGCCGGTACCAGATAGCGATATCGTAACCACGGTAGAAGATGCAGTAACTTTTGCAAATGAAATTGGCTATCCGATTATTGTTCGTCCTGCTTATACACTTGGTGGCACAGGCGGCGGTATTTGTGCAAACGAAGAAGAGCTTCGCGAGACCGTTGCTTCGGGTATTCGTTACAGCCCGATCAGCCAATGCTTGATCGAGAAATCGATCGCAGGCATGAAAGAAGTTGAATACGAAGTTATGCGTGATGCGAACGATAACTGTATCGTTGTCTGCAACATGGAAAACTTCGACCCAGTAGGCGTTCATACTGGCGACAGTATCGTAGTGGCACCTTCGCAAACGTTGTCCGACCGCGAGTATCAAATGCTTCGTTCGGCATCGCTCAAGATCATTCGTGCTCTGAACATCGAAGGCGGCTGTAATGTTCAGTACGCTCTGGATCCGCAAAGCTTCCAATACTACGTTATCGAAGTTAACCCTCGTGTAAGCCGCTCGTCGGCGCTGGCATCGAAAGCAACGGGTTACCCTATTGCCAAGATGGCCGCGAAGATCGCAGTCGGCTATACGCTGGACGAACTGGTAAACCCGGTAACAGGCCAAACATACGCCATGTTTGAACCTACCCTTGACTATATCGTATCGAAAATTCCACGCTGGCCTTTCGACAAGTTCGTTAACGCGAACCGTAAGCTTGGCACGCAAATGAAAGCTACTGGCGAAGTTATGGCTATCGGCCGTACTTTCGAAGAATCGATGCATAAAGCGGTTCGTTCCCTTGAGATCGGCACGCATCGTATTCACTTGAAAGAAGCAGTAACTTTGGATGACGCTGTTCTGCAAACACGTCTGGCTAAACCGGATGACGAGCGTATGTTCCTGGTAGCGGAAGCATTCCGCCGCGGTTACAAGCTGCAAGATATCCAAGATCTTACGAATATCGACTGGTGGTTCCTGGACAAAATCCAAGGTATCGTTGAGTTCGAAGATCAAATCCGCAGAGAAGTTGCTCTGTCGCGTGAGACGCTGTATGAAGCGAAACGCAAAGGCTTCTCCGACCGTTCGATCGCTGAGATCCGTAAGGAAGGTTTCCCGAACGGCAGCCATACGAACGAGCATGATATTCGCGCGTTCCGCAAAGAGCTTGGCTTCACGCCAGTCTACAAAATGGTAGATACTTGCGCGGCTGAGTTTGAAGCTTCGACGCCTTACTACTACTCGACATATGAGACAGAAAACGAAGTAACTGAATCAACTAAGGAGAAAGTACTCGTACTTGGCTCCGGTCCAATCCGTATCGGTCAAGGTATCGAGTTCGACTATTCGACTGTACATGCCGTATGGGCGATTCAAAACGCTGGTTACGAAGCGGTTATCATCAACAATAACCCGGAGACGGTATCGACGGACTTCAGTACTTCGGACCGCCTGTACTTCGAGCCATTGTTCTTCGAAGACGTAATGAACGTTATCGAGCAAGAGAAGCCAATCGGCGTAATCGTACAGTTCGGCGGCCAAACGGCAATCAACCTGGCTGCTCCGCTTACGAAAGCCGGCGTGCGCATTCTGGGTTCGAGCCTTGAGAGCATCGACACGGCGGAAGACCGCAAGAAATTCGAAAAGCTGCTCCGCGACCTGAGCATTGCCCAGCCTGAAGGCAGCACGGTTACTTCGGTTGACCAAGCGGTAGAAACCGCGCAAAAACTCGGATATCCGGTTCTCGTTCGTCCGTCCTACGTACTTGGCGGCCGCGCGATGGAGATCGTTTACTCGGACGAAGAGCTTCTGAGCTACATGGAAGTAGCGGTAAAAATCAATCCGGAGCATCCGGTTCTGATCGACCGTTACATGCTGGGCAAAGAAGCAGAGGTTGACGCGATCTGCGATGGCGAGACTGTTCTTATCCCTGGTATCATGGAGCATATTGAGCGCGCAGGCGTTCACTCCGGCGACTCGATCGCGGTATATCCTCCGCAATCGCTGTCGGACGATATCAAGAACCAAATCGTGGATATCACGGTCAAAATCGCGAAAGCACTAAAAGTGGTTGGCCTTGTAAATATCCAATTCGTTATCCATAACGAAAAAGTATACGTGATCGAAGTTAACCCGCGTTCGTCCCGTACGGTACCGTTCCTGAGCAAAGTAACGGATCTGCCGATGGCGAACCTGGCAACGAAAGCAATCCTGGGCACTAAACTTGCCGATCTCGGTTATGTAGACGGCCTGTGGCGCGAAGACAACTACGTATCGGTAAAAGTACCGGTATTCTCCTTCGCGAAGCTGCGCCGCGTTGACCCTACCCTGACTCCGGAGATGAAATCGACGGGTGAAGTTATGGGCCGCGACGAGAACTATGCGAAAGCTCTGTACAAAGGCTTGATTGGTGCAGGCATGAAAATTCCAATGTCCGGCGCCATCGTTGCAACGGTAGCGGATAAAGATAAAGAAGAAGCGACTGAACTGCTTCGCGGCTTCTACGATCTGGGTTACAAAATTATTGCAACCGGCGGAACGGCTGATACGCTCGAAGCTGCAGGCATGCGCGTAAGAAGAGTGAACAAGCTGAGCGAAGGCGCTCCAAACATTCTTGACCTGATTCGCGAAGGCGAAGCGCAATTCGTAGTCAATACCTTGACGAAGGGCAAAACGCCTGAGCGTGACGGCTTCCGTATCCGCCGCGAAGCGGTAGAGAACGGCGTTGTATGTATGACATCGCTTGATACCGTACGCGCATTGCTGCGTATGCTCGAGTCGATCAACTTCTCCTCGCGCCCAATGCCGGTGCTGCAGAAGTAATTGAATACAGGAAAGCACGGCCAGCGCCGGTTGCTTTCGGCGGCGGAAGCTTCTTACACAGGCTTCTGTCCCGAGGCCGGCGGATGGCCGTTTATTTCGGCCTCAGAAGCGAAAGGAGACTTTGATTGCGATGAGTTTAACAAGAGAACAAGCGGCAGGCAAAGTCATGGTTGCCCTTGATTATGCGGATGCGGCTTCAGCCGAGCGTTTGCTTGGCGAGCTGGAAGGCATCCCGTGTTATATGAAGGTTGGCATGCAGCTCTTTTACGCGGCGGGTCCGTCGTTCGTAGAAGCATTGAAGAAACGCGGTTATCGCGTTTTTCTGGACGTGAAGATGCATGACATTCCGAATACGGTAAAAGGCGGCTCGAACAGCGTAACAAAGCTTGGAGTCGACATGTTTAACGTGCACGCTGCCGGCGGCGCGGCGATGATGGAGGCGGCTGTGGAAGGCGCGGAAGCCGCACTCGCTAGCGGACAAGCAAGACCGGCTATTATCGCGGTAACGCAGCTGACCAGCACTAACGTACAAGTATTAAACGAAGAGATCGGAATCGCTGGCTCGGTGGAACAGGCCGTGGTCCGTTATGCGGAGCTGGCAAAACGCGCAGGCCTGAACGGCGTAGTGGCTTCACCTCTTGAAGTGGAAGTCATAAAAGCTGCTTGCGGCACGGCATTCCAGACCGTAACGCCTGGCATCCGTCCGACTTGGGCGGCAACAAACGACCAATCCCGCATTATGACGCCTCGCAAAGCCTTGCGGCAAGGAACGGACTATATGGTAATCGGACGTCCGATTACGGCAGCGGCTAGCCCGCGTGAAGCATTGGAATCTATTATCGAGGAGCTGATCTAAGCCATGACGAATGTAACTTTAACGGAATTGCCGCGCGCAATCGCAACAAAACTGCTGGAGATCGAAGCGGTGGCGCTTCGCCCGAATGATCCCTTTACTTGGACTTCCGGTTTGAAATCGCCAATCTACTGCGATAACCGTCTGACTATGACTTATCCCGAGATTCGCGATATGATCGCGGAAGGTTTCGCTACCGTAATCCGCGAACGTTATCCGGATGCCGAAGTAATCGCCGGAACTTCCACTGCCGGTATCCCGCATGCGGCTTGGGTGGCTCAAAAGCTGAACCTTCCTATGGCTTACATCCGCGATAAAGCAAAAGGCCACGGCAAGCAAAACCAAATCGAAGGCCGCATCAACCCGGGGCAAAAGGTTGTCGTGATCGAGGACCTCATCTCGACAGGCGGCAGCTCTCTGAAAGCCGGTCTTGCGGTTCGCGAGGCGGGCGCGGAAGTATTGTCCGTTCTGGCAATCTTCACTTACCAGTTCGAGAAAGCCTCGAACGCATTCGCGGCGGAAAACATGCCGCTTGAAACGTTATCCAACTACAGCGCGCTGATTGAAGCGGCTGTTGAAATCGGTAAAGTGCAAAGCGCGGATATCGCAACGCTGCAGGCATGGCGCGCGAATCCGGAAGCTTTCGGCAAATAAGAGCTGACTGGTCAAACCAAGAGCAAGTCCCGAATGGGATTTGCTCTTTTTTTGTTTTCGGAATTCGACATAAAATTATGTAAAATGTAAGCCGTCGTTATTTCGAACATTCTTTCATATGCCGATATCTTATTAGATCATTTAATTTGATATTGCTGAAATGGGGAGAATCATGCAGATGAGATTTAACTTAAGGTGGAAAATGGCTTTAATCGGGGTGTTGCCGCTTTTATTCTATGTCTTCTCGGGGATCTACTCGCTTACCGAGCTGGAAAAGGTGAACAAGACGATGGCTGATGAAGTATACGGCGTGTCCGCCCGCTCCACATCGCTGATTTTGAATGCGGACCGCGATCTGTATCAAGCCTATTCCGCCTACCAATATCTGGCCTTGGGTGAATTAAAAGAAGCGGATAAAAAGGTCTGGAACGATGTATTTTCCCAAAATCTAAAAGAAGCGGATGACCGCGTAAATGAGGCAAAGGCGATATTCGAGGCGAATAAGCTGCTTGAGCTTCAAAGCGAGGACGGCAGCACAACCATGGGACAGCTGATTCAGGACTTTGAAGCCGACTTCAGCGCATGGGCGTCTTTTGTCAGCGGCGAGCTTCAATCCGGTACCGCAGCAGCCAAGGATGCGGAGATTCATGAGCAATACGAGAAGGCACGGACAGGCCTGGACGAAATATTTAACCTGCTGGACAGCTACGCCAAGCAGCAAATCACGGACAGCAATAAGCAGCTGGCATCTACGAAAACGGGCAATTACGTCGGCATGGCGATTGCTACCCTTTTGCTGGCAGCCCTTATATACTTCTTAATCCGAAGCGTGATGAAGACGGTATCCGCCGTGAAGACAAGAACAAAGCTGGTAGCGGAAGGCGATTTGACCTCGGAACGAAACGTCAAATACAGCAAGGACGAGCTTGGCGACAGCTTGCGCTCCGTGGACGAGATGATAGGCGTGCTGAAACGGCTTCTCTCTTCTATATCGACTAATGCCAAGCATGTAGCCGCATCCACGAACCAGCTGAACATCGTGTCGCAGGAATCCTCGACTGCCTCGCAGCATGTTGCGGCTAATATTCAAGAGGTGACGAGCGGGACGGAGGTACAGGCGCGCAGCGCGGAAGAAACGGCGAAGGCGATCGACGAGATGGCTATCGGCATTCAGCGTTTAGCTGAAAATACGTCCGCTTCGGCGGAGCAGTCGGCAGCAACGGCGGTTGAAGCAGGTCAAGGGCAGGAAGCGCTTGGGCGTCTGGTTGTACAGATGGGCCAGATCAAGGAGGTTATCGGGCAGCTCGCGGGTATGATCGAGACATTGGAGCAACGGTCCCAGCAGATCGGGTCGATTGCGGAGAACATTACCGCCTTTGCGAACCAGACGAACATTTTATCGCTGAACGCCTCCATTGAAGCGGCAAGAGCAGGCGAGCAGGGACGCGGTTTTGCCGTTGTTGCGGGCGAGATTCGCAAGCTGGCGGCAAGCTCCCTGGAATCCGCCGACAGCATTCATCAGCTGGTAGCAGAGACAAGAGGCGAGATCGCGGGAGCTTCCGGTTATATGGCACGGACACTGGAGGAAGTACAGCGCGGCAACAATCGCGTGGAAGAGCTCCGTAATAGTTTAACCGTCATTGTGGCAGCCATTGATACGATGACCGGGCAGCTGCAGGAGAATTCGGCGATTACCGAACAGATGTCGGCGAGCTCCGAGGAGGTTAATGCTTCGATGGACCAAGCGGCGTCATCGGCTGCGGCTAATCTGGAGCGCACGGAGAGCGTTGCCGCGGCAACGGAAGAACAGCTTGCCCTCATGGAGAGCATTGCTTCCGCGGCAAGCCAATTGGACGGAGTTGCCCGCGAGCTTAATAGGGAAGTGAACTATTTTAAAGTGAATTAATGTAAAAAGGCAGCAAAAGGCATCGTGCATATGTCCGATTTGACGGCAATATGTACGATGCCTATTTTATTTTTGAAGATTTTTCTTCCGTTTGGAACTTTTTCTGAACCCGCTACGTCTAACGATTAAGATGAGAATTATGAAAGAGAAATAGGGGAGGTATCGCATCCGTTCATGGCGGCAACAGACGAGGAAGAACGACAAGTTGGAGGGCAGCAGGACAACGAAATACATAACAACAGGTTGCTGTCGGTTGTAGATGTGGAAAGGACATTTCAGGCCGGGGGAGCGCCGCTGCGCGTTCTGAAGGGACTTCATATGGAACTGAAACCAGGTCAGCTTGTTATGCTCCGGGGCCGTTCGGGCTCAGGGAAAACGACGCTGCTGAATTGCCTCGGAGGACTGGATACGCCTAGCAAAGGCGAGATCTGGTTTAACGGCAAGCCGTTTCATAAATTAAACGACACCGAGCGTACGTTGATCCGTCGCAAGGAAATGGGATTTATTTTTCAGGCGTTTGCTTTAATGCCTTTGCTATCGGCTTGGGAGAACGTGGAGCTCTCGCTCCGGATGGCCGGGACTCCCCGGTCCGAGTGGAAGGAGCGGGTCGCCTATTGCCTCGAGCTGGTAGGCCTTGAGAAAAGGATGCATCACCGTCCGTTCGAGCTGTCCGGGGGCGAGCAGCAGCGCGTGGCGATCGCGAAAGCCATTGCGCATAAGCCCATTCTCTTGTTGGCGGATGAACCAACCGCCGAGCTCGATTCGAACATGTCCGCACAGATTATGGCGGTCTTTCAAAATATTATTCGCACGGAACAAGTTACGATTTGTATGACAACACACGATCCTACAATTTTGGAGGTTGCCGATCATGTCTATGAAATGGTGGACGGGAAATTTATATAAGCGTTCTGCGGCTGTAATGATTGCGGCTTCGGTCTTGATGACCAGCGGCTGCTCCCTGCTGCCCGATGAACCGGAAGAGGAGGTGCTGCCGTCCATCGCACCGCCTCAAATCTCGAAGAAGCCGGAATACGAAGTGACGACGGCTACTTTGGAGACGAAGGTGCAGGTTATCGGGAAGATGATCTCGCAGCAGGAAGAGACGCTTTATTTTACGCTTGACGGTATGCGTCTGAAGGAACTGAACATTAAAGCCGGCGATCAGGTAAAAGCGGGCCAGACGATTGGCGTGCTGGACGTCGAGCTGATGCAGAAGGATCTTCGCAACCAGAAGCTGGCCTTCCGCAGAGAAGAGACGGCGATGAAAGAAGCGCTTCAAGGCAAGGACGAGATGGATCCGATTGAATTCGAGGAAAAGTCCATTGCCTTCGAGGAGAAGAAGCAAGCGCTCGCGGACCTGGAGGAGCAGATTAGCCGTGCGGTCTTGACCGCGCCGTTTAGCGGAACGGTTGTTACGCTCAATGTACAGAAGGGCGATTTGATCAAAGCGTATGACCCGATTGCCGTTATTGCGGATACAAGTCTGCTTGTTCCCGCCGCCAAGCTGACGAAGGACGAACAAGCCAAAATTGCGGTAGGCATGCCGGTCGTTGTGGATATCAACAATGCCGGACAATTCAAGGGGACGGTGAAGGCGCTCCCGGTTACCTCCTCCGATTCGAACAACGGTGGTGGCAACGGAGGCGGAGGCGGCCAGCAGCCGGAGAGAGAACGTCCGGAAGATTTTATGATTATTTCCGTGAAGGATTTGCCTAAAACGATTGGCCGCGGTACGCCATTATCCATTAACGTTATTACGAAAAGGAAGGAAAACGTCGTCGTTATTCCGCCATCCACCCTTCGCACGATCGGCTCCAGAACTTATGTCCAGGTCGTAGACGCGGAAGGGAAGCGGGAGGTGGACGTCGAGGTTGGCCAGCAAACGGCAACGCAGATCGAAATTATAAAAGGACTTACGCCAGGCCAGAAAGTTGTAGGTAAATAGCATGGGGATTCCATTATTTCGATTTCTGTTCCGCAAAATGTGGAATACCCGCTGGCTGACGTTAAGCACTTTAGCCGGTCTTATTATGGCCGTTGCATTCGCAACGAGTATTCCGATGTACGCGGACGGCGCGTTAAAGCGCGTCGTGGCCCAATCGCTGCAGGAGAAAAGCGACGGCCTCCCTGCCGGTTCGCTGCTGATGCGCTACCAGGTGCCGGGCGGCGAGAAGACGGATCCTGCCGCATTAAAGGAAATGGAACGCTTCATAAAAGAGGACGTTCCGGGCCTTATCGGCTTCCCTTACCAGACGAAGCTGTCCAGCTATTCGATCCGTGGCGCCGAGGTTGTGCCGGAGGATCCAACGAAGGTTGACGCAAGCCGTATTCGTCAAATGACGATTATGACGATGGCGGATCTCGAAGCCAAAACCGAAATCACGCAAGGCCGGTGGTTCAAAAATACCGAAGGCGAAGATGACGTCCTCGAAGCGGTCATGCTGGAGGAAGGGATGTACCGCAACGATCTTCATGTCGGCGATATTCTCGAGTATCCCGTATACGGCGGTCTGGATATGACTCTTCGCGTCAAGATTGTTGGCGTTGTAAAGCCGCTTAACCAGACCGATCCATATTGGTACCAAGGTCTTGAAGGCATGATGAATACGCTGCAGATCAGCGAAGACGAGTTTATGGGATCGCTTATTCAGAAAGCGGGCATCCCGGTTAACAACGCAAGCTGGTATTACGCGTTTGATCTGTCGCAGATCAAGACGAGCGAGCTGTCGCCTCTTGGACGGACGCTGGATCGTCTCAACATCGATTTGTACCAGAAGCTCAAAGGCGCGAAAGTGGAAATTTCCTTCGCTTCCACGCTGACGGAGTTCAAGAAGCAAAGCTTGCAGCTCCAGACGCTTCTCTTCACGCTTGCAGCTCCGATGCTTGCGATGGTGTTCTACTTTATAGCGATGAATGCCCGCCAGTCGCTCGACAAGCAGCGAAGCGATATAGCCGTTCTGCGAAGCAGGGGAGCGGGAACCAGGCAGATTATATGGATCTATTTGCTCGAGGGTCTGCTGCTTGGCAGCTTGGCGATAGTAGCGGGACCTTTCATAGGCTGGTTTATGGCGAAAAGCATAGGCTCCGCGGACGGCTTCCTGTCCTTCGTTAACCGGAAGTCGATTCCGGTAGGCTTCTCGACCGAAGCGATGATCGCCGGGGCGGCGGCTGTCTTGCTGGCGGTGCTGTCCACCGTTATTCCGGCGGTTATCTACGCACGCTCCTCCATTGTCAGCTATAAGAGAGAGCTGGCCCGCTCGGACCGCGGTCCGTTATGGCAGCGCTGGTTCCTTGATGTCGTACTGCTGGGAGTGGCAGGCTACGGCTGGTACATGTTTAATGAACGGCAGATGTTGTCCTTCCAGACCGGCATGACAACCGATCAATTAAACGTTCAACCGTTCTTGTTCTTTGTGCCGGCATTATCGATCTTTGCGCTTGGCCTCGTCTGCCTGCGGTTGTTCCCGTGGCTGCTGAAGCTGTTCAACTGGCTGGGACGCAAGTTCCTTCCGGTACCGCTTTATTTGACGCTGACACAGCTGTCACGCTCATCCAAAGGTTACTATCCGCTTATGATTTTGCTGATTCTGACGCTTGGTCTTGGCGTGTACAACGCTTCCGCGGCGCGGACTATCGATCTTAACTCTACCGAACGAACGCTGTACAAATACGGTACGGATGTTACCGTCCAGACGGTATGGGAAGGCACCGTCGAGGTGGTGCGTCCAAACGGCGGGAATAACGGCAACGGCGGCAACGGCGGCAGCGGCGGTGGAAACGGCGGCAATGGCGGCGGATCCGGCGGAGGTGGAGGCGGTAACGGCGGAGGTGGCGGCGGTGGCGGCCAGCAGCCGGTACCAACCCGGATTCTGTACAATGAACCGCCGTTTGAAATTTTCCGCAAGCTGGAAGGCGTAGAGGCAGCTGCCCGCGTTCTCCAGACCAAAGGCAACGTGGTTGTTTCCGGCCGCTCGATCGGGCAGGGCAGTATCATGGGAATCGATAATGTGGACTTTGCGAAGGTCGCCTGGTTCCGCAGCGATCTGTTCCCGATCCATCCTTACAACTATTTGAATTACTTAGGCATGTATGAGCAAGCGGCGCTTATTCCGTCCAATGTAGCGGATAAATACCAGCTGAAGCCGGGAGATCTAATCTCGGTCGGCTTCTCGGAAGGCATGCTGGATTTCGTTGTGGTAGGCATTCTTCCATACTGGCCGACGCAATATCCGGATCAATCGCCGTTTGTAATCACGAATCTGGATTATATTTACGACCAGCTTCCGATGATGCCTTACGAGGTATGGCTCAAGATGAAGCCGGATGCGAAGGTTGCGCCAATCGTGGAGGAGCTGCAGAAGGCAGGCATCGATATCGCCAATATCAAGGATGTGCGCTCGGAGCTGATTACCCAATCGAAGCTTCCGACAAGAGGCGGGGTATTCGGTATTCTTAGCCTAGGCTTCCTCGTATCCGTCATCGTTACCTTAACCGGATACGTGCTGTACTGGTTCTTTAATCTATCCGGCCGGGTCGTGCAATTTGGCGTATTGCGGGCCATGGGTCTTTCCAGAAGACAGCTGACCGGCATGCTGTTGCTTGAGCAGCTGTTTACGGCGGGGCTCTCGATCGGATTAGGCATATTGATTGGCAAGGTAACGAGTCTTATCTTCCTGCCGTTCCTGCAGACCGCGGAGAATGTGGCGGATACGGTTCCGCCTTTCCGGGTCGTCTTCGACTCGAAGGACACGAACCAGCTTTACGCGGTTGTTGGATTTATGATGGTGACGGGAGCGGTGCTGCTCTTCCTGCATATCCGCAGACTGCGCGTTCATCAAGCGGTCAAAATGGGAGAGGAGCGGTAAACAACATGATTACATGCGAAGGTCTCGTCAAAATTTACAAAAGCGACGATCTGGAGGTCGTCGCTCTGCAAGGTCTGAACCTGAAGGTCGAAGACGGAGAGCTTATGGCTATCATCGGCAACAGCGGCAGCGGTAAATCGACCCTGCTGAATATATTGGGCGGTCTCGACCGTCCTTCCGCAGGCTCCGTCCATGTCGGACCATGGGATCTGCTCAAAATTTCCGAAGACGATCTTGTGAAATACAAGCGCGAAACCGTCGGGTTTATCTGGCAAAATAATGCCCGCAACCTTTTGCCGTATCTGACGGCTCTTGAAAACGTCGAGATGCCGATGATGCTATCAGGCAAGGTCGACCGGGCTTACGCGAAGCAGCTGCTTGAATGGGTTGGTCTTAAAGAGAGGATGCACAACAAGCTGCATCAGCTCTCCGGCGGTGAACAGCAGCGTGTGGCCATCGCTATTTCGCTTTGCAACCGTCCTAAGCTTTTGCTTGCCGATGAACCTACCGGTTCCGTAGATACGGCAACATCGGATCTCATAATGGGGATATTCCGTAAGCTCAACAAAGAGCTTGGGGTAACGATCGTTATCGTTACTCACGATCTTACGCTTGCCGGCAAGGTGGACCGTGTCGTCGCCATCCGCGACGGATTAACGAGCACGGAATTTCTGAAACGCAATCCGAATATGATTCCCGGTGGAGGTGAGGAAGAGCAGGAGGAGAAGGGGCTTCAAGCCGTTCATGAGGCTTATGTTGTCGTGGATCGCGTCGGCCGACTGCAGGTACCGAAAGAATATTTGAGCGCACTAAACATTAAAGACAAGGCATCGATGGAATTTGACGGCGAGCGGATTATCATTACACCGCCGAAATCACTGGGGGGTTAGAAACCAAATGAAGAGGAAATGGGCGTCTAAAGTAACTTTTTTGTCCTTATCGCTAATTATGTCCACGTCGCTGCTTGCAGCCTGCAGCAAAGGCTCCGAAAGCACGGCGGAGAAGCATGTGCTTCGCCTGGGCGTATTGTACGGAGGAGCGGATAACGAGTCTTATGTCCGCCAGCAATATACCGATACGTATGAAATGATGCACAAGAACATCGATTTCGAAATCGTAAGCGCGATCGATTACAACGACCAACGATATGATACGCCCGATCCAAACGGCGTCGTAAAACAGCCGGATCCGTTCGCGAAAATGAAAGAAATGTTAACCGGCGACAATCCGGTTGACGTTGTTATTCTGGATTACAGCATGCTGCGCCGTCTGATCCAAGACAATCTGCTTCAGCAGCTGGATCCGCTTATCCAGAAGAGCAAATTTGACCTGACCGACTATGTGCCAACCGTTATCGACGGCATCAAATCGGCAGACGACAGCGGCAATATTTATGCTTTGACGCCTACATTCAGCTCTTCGGCCTTGTACTACAACAAGAAATTGTTCGCTGATCAAGGTATCGATGTACCAACAGACAACATGACATGGGATGAAGTTATCAACTTGGCATCGCGTGTAGCTACCGGCGAAGGAGCGGACCGCAAGTTTGGCCTCTCCATTAACCGTTGGGCAGGAGACGGCTTCAGCGATGTTCAGACCTATGCGGCTCCATTGCAGCTGAAGATGTGGGATGACAAAGGCGAGAAAATGCTTGTAAACAACGAGCAATGGGAATCCGCATGGAATGCGGTAGCTAATCTCTACAAGCAAAAAATTTCTCCTAGCCAAGAAGATATGAGCGCGTGGCAGACTAAAATTTCGACAGACAATCCAGGCGCTTACAATCCGCTTGGCAGCGATATGTTCCTGAACGGAAAAGTTGCAATGACAATCGCGGAATACGGCTACGTTAACGAGATCAGCAACGCGATGAACAATGCTTCGAAAATTAAGAACTTCACGCCTTTCGACTGGGATGTCGTTACGATGCCGACTCAAACCTCCAAACCGGGCATCGGTGGCAATATCTACTTCAGCCAGCTGATGGGGATCAACGCGAAAGCGCAAAACCCTGACGACGCTTGGGATTTCGTGCAGTTTACAAACAGCAAAGATTGGGCAGAGCTTAAATCGCGCAGCTCGTATGAGCTGGTTGCGCGCAAAGAATTCCTGAAACCAAAAGACGGAATGAATTACAACATCAACGCGTTTACGACGCTGAAGCCTATTCCTCCGCAATCTACCGACACGGAGAAGCTGCAGCGGGAGAAGCCGGGCATCTGGGAAGCGCAATCCCCGGGATATGAATTGTTCCAGAAGGTCATCAAAGGGGATATATCGGCCAAGGAAGCGCTCCAGGAATGGGAGACAAAAGGAAATGCCATCCTCGAGAAGCTAAAAACGAATCCGAACGGCGGTACCGGAGAGGGCGTCGGTGGCGGCGGTCCAATCGTAAGACCGCTGGACGACACGGCCGTAGAAGCCGAACCGGCAGGTTAATACGCAATATAAAGAGCGGCTGTGCAGATTAAATCTGGCACAGCCGCTCTTTTTCTTTTAAGGCAATGGAGCATTTCGAATGACTCTGTAGAATGCGAAGTTACCGCAATAATCCTATCCTTGCAGATCAAAGCTTTTATCGATATGCCATACGCCGCTTGCGGTCTTGCGCAGTAGATGCAGTTGGTCAATCGGCGTTGTCAAATCGACGGCGGACATCCGGAGATTGCCGTAAAGATCGTGGAGCTCATCTGGCGGCATATTTTGCCCGATCGTCACGTGCGGGGTATAGACGAAGTTTGGTGATGGAACATGTAGCGGCCCGCTGCAGACGGCTTCATGGAGCCGGATCATGGGCGTTGGATCCTCCAGCGCCAAATACAGCACATGACTTGCGGGATAAAAGGAAGATACGCGATTGAAATGGACTTGAAACGGCTTTGTTTGTGAAGCAACGGCTTCCATATGCTCGGTAATAGCCGGTAATTGCGCATCGGAGAGCTCTTCCTTGTCCCGGACCGTCATATGCGGCGGAATGATCGAATAATGCGGATCGTGTCGAATACGCCAGCTGTTGGCGAAGTCCTGTACAGCTTGTGAAGGGAAAACCGCAATACCGTAAAGCATACTCATCAGCTCCTTTATTCGAATGTAAGAAAGTACAGGTTATCCTTATCCTTTGCATATTTCTTACTCGCGAAACCTATGCTGCTCCTCCTGAAGACGGCGCTGCCGCTTGCTATTTCGATTATACCCAATTTGCTTGATTTCACCGAATTTGGGCATTATATATCTCGAGGAGGGATCCGTTATGAAATGGATATATTGGGTGCGGTTATACGAAACCAAATTTCAGGCTGGCTGTCTTGTAAGGAGAATGGAAAATGACTGGTGGGTTTACGGCTACGAATGCCCGCAGGAGATCGAGGTTTTTCGTTCGAGAAAAGGGCGTTACGGCGTACGTTTTCTTGTTTAAGCATATGTTGTAGAGGGCACAGCGATATGCGCAAATAAAAAAATGTTCATTTTTTTTCCTCGATGAGAAATAAATGCTTGACTCTGCATATAGGAGTATAGTATATTAATCCATGTCGCCATTTCAATTTGATGACTTTAACAAATGGATATCGCGGGGTGGAGCAGCTCGGTAGCTCGTCGGGCTCATAACCCGAAGGCCGCAGGTTCAAATCCTGCCCCCGCAACCAACCACTCGACTGAAACGTGATTCTGACGTTTATCGAGGGCCCTTAGCTCAGTTGGTTAGAGCGGTCGGCTCATAACCGATTGGTCGTGGGTTCGAGTCCCTCAGGGCCCACCATTTGAAGCATCAAGACAAAATGCCGGGGTGGCGGAACTGGCAGACGCACAGGACTTAAAATCCTGCGGTGGGTGACCACCGTACGGGTTCGATTCCCGTCCTCGGCACCATTTTTCAGAACTACATAGGAATTATAAGATAAACCCCTTCCATTGACTCAACAGTCTTTGAAAGGGGTTTTTACTTTGGTTAGAGTATGGATGATTATCCCCGAATCCATTACAATAGGAAGACAATGTTGAAAGCAAAGGTGGTTCATGGATGGCGGGAAGCAAACATTACGTTGTCTGGGTCGGCAAGCAGCCCGGCGTGTACAAGAGTTGGCCGGAATGCCAGGCGCAGGTGAACGGATATCCGGAAGCGAAATATAAATCCTTTGAATCGAAGGATAAGGCGGAAGCCGCGTACAAGGAAGGCTGGAAGAATCATTGGGGCCAGGGGAAAGGGACCGCAGCGCCTGCGGCTTCGCCGGCAAAAAAGAAGCCTGGCTTTTACGCCTCTAAACCGTCTGCAGCGGCAGAAGGGGAGCAGGAGATTGATTATGACAGCATCTCCGTTGACGTTGGCACGCGGGGCAATCCGGGGCCGGTAGAATATAAAGGCGTGGATACGCAAACGGGCGATATTTTGTTCTACGTAGGCCCAATTCCGAACGGCACCAATAATCTCGGAGAGTTTATTGCGGTCGTTCACGCACTGGATTATCTCAAGAAAAAAGGAAGCAGCCAAACGATCTACAGCGACTCGCGAACGGCGCTAAGCTGGCTACGGAACAAGAAGATAGCTTCGAGTCTCGTGAGAAACGCATCGACCAAGCAGATTTGGGAATTGGCTGATTGGGCGCTAGACTGGCTGCGCAATAATACGTACAGCAATAAAGTTCTAAAATGGAATACGGAAGAATGGGGAGAAATCCGCGCGGATTTCGGACGGAAATAAGGGAGACGACAGATGGATTTTCAGCTGAACAACGATTGGGCGGAGCTTCTGCAGGGTGAGATGGACGAGCCGTACTTCAAGCAGATGGAAGCGAAGCTTGGGGAGCTTTATGAAACGAAGACCGTGTATCCCAAAGCCGAACATATTTTTAATGCGCTTTCGCTTACGCCTTATGAGCAGACGAGGGTTGTCATTATCGGACAGGATCCTTATCATGGCCAGGATCAGGCGCATGGGCTTAGCTTTTCGGTACAAGAGGGGGTTGCTATACCGCCTTCTTTGAGAAATATTTATAAAGAGCTGCAGCAGGATATCGGCTGTCCGATTCCGCAGCATGGCTCTCTTGCCTCGTGGGCCAAGCAAGGGGTATTGCTTCTCAATACGGTCCTGACCGTTGAAGAAGGGCAGCCCAATTCGCATCAGAAGCTGGGCTGGGAACGGTTCACCGACCGGATTATCCGCAAGCTGAATGAACGGGAAGAGCCGGTTGTCTTTATTTTATGGGGCAAGCATGCCCAGGATAAAGCGGCCTTCATAGATACGAGTAAGCATCGGGTTATCGCATCAGCGCATCCAAGCCCGTTGGCGGCGCGGAAAGGCTTTTTTGGCAGCCGTCCGTTCTCGAGAGTGAACGAGCATTTACGGAGTTTTGGCTATACGGAGATTGATTGGAGCCTGCCCGAGCATCCGGAACAAGATTAATACGCAAAAAAGCCTCCCGGTCCATGTTCGTAATGGATAGGGAGGCTTTTTATTTGCGCAATATTAGCTAGCCGAAGCTACGCTGCTTACGGCAGTATCGGCCTTAGCCGAAGCCAGTACAGGCTTGTAAGCCGCGTCTACATAAGTGGTTGCGCTAACTTCGGTGATCACTTGCGGGTACATTTTGTTCGGATCCGGTTGAACCGTTTCTACCTTGATAATCGCTTGACCATCAACGAAGGATATCGATGTAACGCGGAGTCCGTAACCAGGATGAGGCGCTTGACCGGACACGGTTACTTTGTTGATGTCCTTGTTCACCGAGGTTACAGTCAGTTTAAGATCTTGAATCGGCTGCGGAGCCGGTTCTGCCGGGATCGTTGGCGTCTTCTTTACGAATTCAAGACCGTCGTACAACCAGCCTGCCGCCACGCCGCGCGTAATTTTTTGTTTTGGATAGAAATTGTTTTTCTTATCCAGCGTTGCGATTTTGGAAATGAGCAGCTTTTGGATGCTGTTCATATAATCCTTGTTAATATCCTTTTCATCGTTAATCGTCATGTACAGTTCGATAAAGGCGAAATCGCCTTTTTTCGTAATTGCCTTGAAAAGGTGGTGGGCGAACTGCTCGCGTGTCATTTCGTCGTTGGCTTTTACGTTCTTAGGTACTTCCAGGCCATTGTATTGGGCAATGATAAACGCATCCGCATACCATGAGCCGTTCTTCAGATTCGGATAATAATCGGCAACCTCAGGCTTCTTAATGAAACGAATGTTGTCGATATTGAGGTCAAAAGCTTTAACGATCATCGAAATGCCGGCAGCGTAGGACAGCTTGCCGTTGGAGTTGAATTTATTGCCTTTTTCGCCTTTAATAACGCCTTGTTTTTCCAGGGACTCAATCTTTGATTTATTCGGATCTTTGCTTGTATCACTGAAGGCGAATACGGTTTGCCCCAGAGTAAATACAAGCAGCATGGACATGGCTAGCAATAGAACTGCTTTAAGTTTCATCATCGACTCTCCTCTTGTTTTGAGATTTGCTATAGCATCTATAATAACGAGTCCAATATTTGTATTGTTGCACCAAAAAGAGAAGAGTCATACGAAAAGTTGCTAAGTTTTTGCAGATCTGCCGGTTAAGAGCTGTTGAATGGCCGTCAGGCAGGGTTTCGGCCGGAAATTGAACTCATCCCGCATCCGCGTAATCTCGATGGGCTTAAAGGCAAGCCGGACAGCGGAAGGAGAGAGATTCAGTTCGAAGGAACGCACCTCGGTCCAGGCATCGAACAGCTGTTGGTTCGTCAGATTAACTCCGCTTGCTACATTATAAATAAATTGCTTGCCCCTCAAGGCGATTTGAATTAGAGCCTCAACCGCATCCTCGACCCGAATATAATCCTTTTCCGAATCCATCGTTGACAACAGCGTAACCGAGCCATGATCCAGGATATCCTTCATAACCGAGTAAATAAAATTGCCGGAGCGGAAATCGTCGCCTACCACATTGGACAGCCTTGCGACACGGACATTTGACCGGCCCGAGCATAGGCAGACGGATTCGCCGAGCAGCTTGGATAACGCATAAATATCTTCGCGCTGATTGGAATTAACGCTTAGATCGGCCTCCTCACGCGTAGATTCCGCCCGATGGTACAGTCTGGTTGTAGACAGATAGAGCAGAGTACGGAAATCCGCCGCATGCAGAAGACGGCTGATAAACCCTGTATGAGCTTCCACCACATCATAGGGGCGGGAACGGAAATCCGATGTAATGCCGGCGCAATAAAAAACATGTCCCAAAGGCCGGCCGAATACGGACGAAGACCCTTTTTCCGGGCAAAAAACGTCAAAACCAATCGTTCGCAGCCTAGCCGTTAGGTGTGAACCAATAAACCCGCCTGCTCCAATAACGGTTGCCAGGTTGTCGCTTGTCATGACCGCGACCCCTTATGCTGAAGCGGGTTCCCCGCATAAACGCCATAAGCCTCCAGCTTGCCGCGAACAAGCGAATTTGCCCCCACTACAGCCCCTTTTCCGATATGAGTGCCGTCCAGTATTACGCAGTTTGCGCCAATCCACACATCCTCCTCAATGATGATTCCGCCTTTGCTCGGCAGGAAGCCCTGCTCCCGAATTAGCTTATTCCGGTCCCGGTAGGCATGATTTACGGGGGCAAAGGTACAGTTGGCGGCAACAAGCACGTTATCGTCCATCCTGACTCCGTTTCCGGAGTAGATAACGGTACCGGAATTGATGTAAACATGCTGGCCCAGCCGTACATCGCCGGAGCCTCCGGCAAATTTGATCTTCACAAAAGCATCAATCATGCAATGGTCGCCTATTACAAGCTTGCTGCCGCGGACGGAGGTTTCAAGATCGCATAAAGGAGAGATCGCTGCCGAATCAGAGATCAAGTGCATAGTCATCGCTCCATGGCGCGAGGTAGTCATCCCGCTCGCTTATGACGGGATTGTCGTATACCCATTTAATTTGAAAGGCAGGGTCGTCGTATCGCGCTCCATTCTGCATGGAAGGATCGTAAATGCCGGACATATGGTAGTAGAGAGTGGAGTGGGGCTCCAGCGTTTGAAAGCCATGGGCGTAGCCCGGGGGGATGTAGAGCATGCGATGATTTTCGCCGGTAAGCCGGAAGGCTTCCCATTGCTTGTAGGTCTTTGAGTCCTTCCGGATATCTACCACGACATCGTATACGCTGCCCTGTATGCATTGAATCATTTTGTTCTCGGCAAACGGCAGGTTCTGAAAATGCATGCCGCGTATTGTCCCCTTATGGATATTGCTCGAAATACTCCACTGCCTGAAGTTCTCTTCAAGCCCCCGTTCCATGAATTGATCGCGGCAAAAGGCTCGGGCAAAAAATCCGCGGTTATCGGTGATCGGCTCCGGCTCGATCAAATAAACGCCCTCAAGCGATGTTTTATGAAAAAGCATATAGCATCATCCTTTCTCAATAAATTTCGAGCTTGGGAATACAGACGACCAGCTTGGCTCCCCATTGTCGCGTATATTGGAGTTCCTTCTCAATCTCGTCTTTCAGATTCCAGGGCAGAATGACAAGGTAATCCGGCTTTGTTTCCCTGATTCGCCCGGGAGAGTAGATCGGGATCCGGCTTCCGGGCATGTATAAGCCTTGTTTGTACGGATTTTTGTCCACGGCGTAATCGATATAATCGGTGCCGACGCCGAGGTAATTGAAAAGCGTATTGCCTTTGGCGGGAGCTCCGTAAGCCGCAATCCGTTTGTTCTCGCGGGAAGCCTGAAACAGGAAGCGGTATATTTCCTCCTTAACCGCTTTTACTTGCGCGGGAAAACGAAAATACGTCCTCACCTTCTTCAAGCCGTATGCGATTTCTTCTAACCGTACCTTTTCCACGCGCGGGGTAACCGTCAGCTTCGCATGCTCGGAATGCCGGGCAAATACGCGCAGAGAACCGCCATGCGTCGGCCACTCCTCAACGTCATAGATCGTTAATCCGAAACGCTCGAACAAATGCGAAACGCTAAGAAGAGATAGATAAGAAAAGTGCTCATGGTAAATTGTATCGAATTGATTGTTTTCCATTAACCGCAGTAGATGAGGAAACTCCAAAGTAAGGGTACCGGTAGGGGACAACAGCTCCTTGAGACCGGCAACAAAGTCCTGAAGCTCAGGAACATGGGCCAGTACATTGTTGCCGATAATGAGGTCAGCGGTCCCCCGTTCCCGGGCAAGCTGTCTGGCGAAAGCCAATGTGAAAAACTCCGATACCGTATGGATGCCTTTTCCTTCCGCTTGCTTTGCGACATTTTTAGCTGGTTCAATACCTAGAACCGGAATGTTGTGCGGTGTGAAATACTGCAATAAATAGCCGTCATTGCTCGCAATCTCGATAACGGAGGATGAGTGGTCTAAAGACAGGCGGGGGATAATAGCGTCTACATATTGCTTGGCATGAGCAAGCCAGCTGGAAGAATACGAGCTGAAATAGGCGTATTCCTCAAAGATCTCCCGAGGTGATTCGAACTGCTCCAGTTGAACGAGCAGACAGTGCCCGCATACAAAAACGCGCAACGGATAATAGGAGGTTCCTTGGTTTAATTGCTCCGGCCGCAGAAAGTTATTGGATAGGGGGGAGGTGCGGAGATCAACAAACACATGCTGCAGCGGATGGCGGCAGGAGCGGCATAAGGCATTAGCCAGGACGGTTCACCTCCAATTGCTCGTATTGGCTGATTTGCGTAAAAGTAACGGCTTGCATATCTTCTCCGTCATAAAAGGCGCGGTACCAGTCTACCGTCCAGCCGATAGTCTGCTCAACGGTTAGCCTGGAGCCCCAGCCAAGCCTTTGGTAAGCTTTATCGGAATTGAGCAGAAGGGTGTTGGTTTCATGGGGCTGCTTGCCGGTATTATACGCCACCTCCGGCAAATTTCCCCATCGACGGATAAGACGCGCGGCTAGTTCGCCAACCGTTATTCCTTGGTCAATGGTCTGTCCGAAATTCCATGCCCCGCCATATTGCTCTTCCTGCCAGAGCTTTTCCGCAAGAAGGATATAGCCGTTAATGGGCTCCAGCACATGCTGCCAGGGGCGTACGGCATCAGGGCTCCGAAGAACCGGCAGTTCACCGGAAGTCATGCTCCGAATCAGGTCCGGAACGATACGGTCCGCTGCCCAATCGCCTCCGCCGATCACATTGCCCGCCCGGGCGGTTGCGATCCGTTTGCCAAGCGGAGCGAGAAAGGCATCCCGGTAACTGCCGGTAATGAGCTCCGAGCAGGCTTTGCTTGCGCTATAGGGATCGTACCCGCCTAACGGATCGTTTTCCGAATAGCCTTCTGCCGATTCTTTATTCTCGTAAACCTTGTCGGTTGTAACGTTAATGACGACCTTTGCGGTGGAAGCGGGAGACTTCTTTACGGCTTCCAGAAGGACGGCCGTGCCGTACGCATTGGTCAAAAAGGTCCCAAGCGGGTCGCGGTAGCTGTCCCGGACAAGCGCTTGGGCAGCAAGGTGAAAGACGATATCGGGCCGATGAACGGATAACGTCTCCGACAACGCGGTCAGATCGGTGATGTCACCCGTTACTGAAGTGATATCAAGCGTTAAACATTCCGCCATATTAGGCGCCGCGGAAGCGGGGAGGGAATAGCCGACGACTTCGGCTCCCCGGTCCTGCAATACCGCGCACAGCCAGCTCCCTTTAAAACCGGTATGGCCGGTGACGAGCACTTTTTTTCCATGCCAGAACGTGTCCATTATTTCCACACCTTCCATGGCGCATTTCCTTTATTCCATAACTCATTCAGCTCGTTCTTGTCTCTTAGCGTATCCATCGAATGCCAGAAGCCCTGATGCTGGTGAACGGATAACTCTCCAAAAGAAGCGAGCGACTCCAGTGGGCCATGCTCCCAGACGGTCTCATCGCTGCGAATCAATTCAATGACCTTTGGTTCCAGAACGAAAAAACCGCCATTAATCCAGTGCTTATCGTTATGGGGTTTTTCCTTGAAGGAGAGAGCCTTCCGATCTTCAATCTCGAGAATGCCGTATCGCATTCCGGGATTCACTGCGGTTACGGTGGCCAGCTTGCCTTCGCTGCGGTGAAGAGCAAGCAGTTCGTTAATGTGGATATCGCCAACGCCATCGCCGTATGTGAAACAGAAGGTCTCATCGCCGATATAAGGAGCCAGCCGCTTCAGCCGCCCGCCTGTCATCGCATGCTCGCCCGTATCCACAACCGTTATTTTCCAAGGCTCGGCTTTCGAATTCATCAGCGTCATCCGGTTGTCGGACAGATCAAAGTGGACATCGGACTGATGCAGGTAATAATGCATGAAATATTCCTTTATCACGTAGGATTTGTAGCCGGCCGCAATGATAAAGTCGTGAATCCCGTAGTGCGAATAAATCTTCATGATATGCCATAAAATCGGCTTGCCGCCGATCTCGACCATCGGTTTAGGCCTGGATATCGTCTCTTCGGATAACCGGCTTCCGAGTCCGCCGGCCAGGATTACAGCTTTCACGGGGCAACCTCCTTCTGGCGAATATCGTTCAGTTGCTGATGCGTTTAAGCTACGCGAAGAGGTGGCCCGTAGGCAGCAAATAGCGGTTCAATTCATCGAAGGATCGGATAAATTCGGAATAGCCATGCTCAAATAAAATATAGTCGAATTGTTCGCCGCCAAGCAGCTGCCGGAAATCTTCCGATGTATCGAAATAGAATGTACGGTCGGAGATTGTCCGCAGGTCAACCAAATACTTCTCTTGATTCGATAGGCTGGTAAGCCGGACATTGCGGGCGCCTTGCTGCTTCATGAACGTTTTGACGGCGAGAGGAGTAGCGCCAATGCAGCAGTTAATGGCGAGGATGGAGACCGATTCCCGGGGTGACCACTGCCTTCTTACGGCGTCTACGAGCTGCATATTCGGGAGCCCTTCCGCCCAGGAATCTATTCCGTATTTATTGTAGAAAATTTGCCTGCTGACCTGGAGGGAATTGTTCTGCTGCTGATCGATGCCGGTTGTGACCGAGCCGTGGTGATAAATAAACGTATCTCCCGCATAGACAAGCTTATAGCCGGCTCTGCGGTACCGGTAGCTGATATCATCGTCTCCGAACTCGCCGAAGTAGAAGCGGGGGTCATAGCCCCCGATTTCTCGGAGCCGATCGGTCAGGGAGAAGAGGATGACGGGCATCAGCCGGATCCGCTCTTCCCATTTGTTCGGGTCCGATACGTTATACGCCTTCGCCTCAACCTGCATTTCCTCAAGCGTCTGAAAGGGGAGGCTGATCTGCTGAAAGTTGCTTACATAGTTGGCTCCCGGAGAGACGAATCCGATCCCCGGATCCGATTCAATGCAAGCGATCAGATTCGGAAGCCACCCGGAGGTTAGAATCATATCGTTGCTGATTAACGCGATATACTTTCCCTGCGCAGCATTCATTCCGACATTAAATCCGTTGACCGGACCGACGTTTTGCGGGAGATGGACGGGGCTGGCTCCCGGGATCGAATCAAAATATGCCTGTGTGCCGTCAGAGGAGCCATTATTGACAAGAATCAATTCGTTGCCTTCTAACGGAGTATGTAGGAGAAGGCTGTCGATGCAACGTTTGGTTATCTCCAGATGGTTGTAAGCAAGAACAACAAAGCTGACGAATGGTTGGTTAGGCAGAACGATCACCTCGCAAATAGACAGATTCCCGATTGTTAAATTGTATTTTTTGGAATCAAAAAAAGACCTTTGCAGGTCTTTAGGCGAGGGTTACTCCGAATCATCCTTATACCAAGGATTCAGATGGATGAGGACTTCCTCCACGTCCTTGTGATGCTCGAGAATGATTTGTTTTATTTTTCGGGAGACGTCATGGCCTTCTTGAATGGTAAGCTCTCCGGGAATGCCAACGCGGACATCAATCATGACATATTGGCCGAATTCTCTGGCCCGGATTCTGTCAATACGTTTTACTTCCGGGATGGAGGAGACAAGACGCTCGTAATCTTGCAGCATCTCCGGAGATACGGTTTTCTCCATTAGTACATCCACGGCTTCTTTCCCCATATGATAAGCAAGCTTCAATACGAAATAGGCAACAACAATCCCGGCGGCCGCATCGCCGTAGCTTAGGAAGGCGATATCGTTTCTTTCCCCGATAATAGCCGCTCCGATCCCGAGAACGGCGGCAAGCGACGCATAAACATCGGCCAGATGATCGAAAGCGGTAGCTTCAAGACTTTTACTGCTCGTCTGCTTGCTGATTCGTATGCAATAAATGTATAACCACAGCTTCCAGAAAAGAGAGACAACGGCGGCAACAAAGGCGACCATGCTTGCCGCGGCGGCAGGGTGGAAGAAGGACTCAAAGGAATGGTAAGCGATAAATAAGGCGGCGATCACCATAATAATGGCGACCAGCGCAGAGCCGATCAGCTCGCTTTTGCCATGACCGTACGGATGGTCCTCATCCGCGGGTTTTTGCGCTACCTTTGCGGCGCCCAAGGCGGCCATCGACGCAATGACGTCACCGGCGTTATGTACGCCGTCAGCGATTAATACCTGGCTTTTGAACATAAGGCCTACAATTAGTTTAATGCCCGTCAGAATCAGATTGCTGAATAAGCTGATCCAGATGGCGAAGACATTCGATGAAACTTTTGTACCTGATACGTTTGAATCGCTCACTCTTTTACAACCTCCAATAATTTCCTAACCACGCGAAAAAAACAACGACCCTTATCATATATGATGAAGGTCGTGTGGGTCTAGAGAAACAGTGTTGCAACGGGTCAAGATTTTTAGGCGCAGTTAAAAGTCAGCGAAAGGGAGGGAGCCAAGGGCTCCCTCCCTGCTTGTCCTGCAAAACTAACGGTGCTCAATCAGGTCAATGGCGCCAAGCACCATATGGGCCAAGCCAAATCCGAGAACACCGGTACCTACAAGCTTATACTTGCTTTTTCTTAGCAGGGATGCACCAGAGGCCGACACAACGGTTCCGAGAACGGCAGGAATCAAACCTTCACGCATGTTATCCACTCCTTCGATTGTTTTGCAAGACGGCTTAGTTTGCGCGATTTAAGGAAGAAAATGCATGCCGCTGATGCTGCGGATAGGCACGGCTATCAACATTCATGCCGCGGATCGTCTTGATAGAAACGAAAAAAGCCTTGATCG